>NZ_JAHKRT010000004.1 GCF_018863195.1 Sphingomonas quercus
AGGGCACGCTGCTGCCCGATCACAACCCACGCCATCCCGACGACCCCAAGAAGCTCCAGGCCTTCGCCTTCTCCTATGGCTATATCGAAGGCCTCCTCCGCGCCGCCCGCGACGAAGCACGACGCGCACTGAGGACCGCAGCATGACGAAGGCGTTGTTCCCGATCCTTGCCGGCCTGCTGATCGCGACCGACGCCTTCGCACAGCCCGATCAGCCGCCGCCGCCCCCGCCGCCGGCAAGCCGGGCGCCCCGGCCTGTCGCCCCCGCCTGCGCTGCGGACCTCGCCCGTCTCTGTGCGGGCAAGTCGCTGCAGCAGGAATGCCTGGTGCAGCACTGGACCAAAATCTCTAGTGATTGTCAGGAAGCCCTCGCCAGGCCGATGCACGGCGGGGGCGACTGACAGGGAGAATCATTGATGGCTGTCAACGCCTACCGCATCGCCGTCATCCCCGGTGACGGCATCGGCAGGGAAGTCATTCCGGAGGGCGTCCGCGCCCTCGAGGCGGCGGCGGCGAGGTTCGATTTCTCGCTCCAGTTCGAATGGCATGAATTCGCCAGCTGCGACTATTATCTTCGCCACGGCAAGATGATGCCGGACGACTGGAAGGTGCGGATCGGCGATGCCGACGCGATCTTCTTCGGCGCGGTCGGCTGGCCGGAGGCGGTCCCGGATCATGTCTCGCTGTGGGGCTCGCTGATCCAGTTCCGCCGCGCCTATGATCAATATGTGAACCTCCGGCCCGTCCGGCTGATGCCCGGCGTCCCCTGCCCCCTCGCCGGCCGCCAGCCCGGCGACATCGACATGATGATCGTCCGCGAGAATACCGAGGGCGAATATTCGGCGATCGGGGGCATCGCCTTTCCCGACACGGATCGCGAGGTGGTCATCCAGGAGACAGTGATGACCCGCACCGGCACGGATCGCATCCTGCGCTATGCCTTCGATCTGGCCCGTACCCGGCCCGCGAGGCACCTGACTTCCGCCACCAAATCCAACGGCATCGCAATCACCATGCCGTGGTGGGACGGCCGCGTCGAGGCGATGGCGCGCAATTATCCGGACGTCCGCACCGACAAATATCATATCGACATCCTCGCCGCCCAGTTCGTCATGAATCCGCAGCGGTTCGACGTCGTCGTCGCTTCGAACCTGTTCGGCGACATCCTTTCCGATCTCGGGCCCGCCTGCACCGGCACGATCGGCATCGCGCCGTGCGGCAACATCAATCCCGACCGTTCCGTGCCTTCGCTGTTCGAGCCGGTCCATGGCTCGGCGCCGGATATCGCCGGCCGGGGCATCGCCAACCCGGTCGGGCAAATCTGGTGCGGGGCGATGATGCTCGATCACCTCGGCGAGCCCGAGGCCGCCGCGGCGATCATCGCCGCCATCGAGACGGTGCTCGGACGCGAGGAGGTTCGCACCCGTGATCTCGGCGGGCGCGGCACTACCGAGGAATGCGGCAAGGCGATTGCCGCCGCGATCGGGCGCGTCCCGGGCTGACGATCGCCGCGCAGCTCCGGCGGCTCGACCCGCCTGCTTCACCAACGACCCATCGATCTGACCTTGTCGAACGGGAAAATGCCTCCATTATCGGTACAAAATCGCGAGTTATGTCGCGACGGTAGAGCGTTCCTGCTATGATGCAGCAAGGCACGCAGCATTTTGCAGATAGGCCGGCAAAGCGCGCAGCATTTCAGGGGAGGTGCAGCGACTCCAGATGTCCGATCACGAGAAGGACCCCTCGTTCCTACGTCCCGGCACCGCCGAGGCTTTCCTCGCTGGCACCGCGGGCGTCGGGCGCCCCCCGGCGCGACAGGCGGCCAACGACGATGCCGTCGGCGACGTGGCAAGCCGCATCCTGTTCGTCTCCGAGGCGATCGCGCCCGTCGTCGACAGCCGCGGGCTGGGCTGGTCCGACGTGTTCGCGACGCGCGTCCAGGAAGCGCCGCACAACACAATCTACGGCGTGACCTCGGTCTATTGGGTGACGATGCCGCTGACCCCGTCGATCGTCTCGCGGCGACTGAACGGCGAGGATCAGGAAGGCGCGCAAAACGCTTTCGCGATCAATATCGCCGCACCGAACAGCCGGAAGGTCGTCGAGCTCGGCGCCGAGACGGAGCTGCTGCATTTCTTCCTCAACCCCGGTCTGGTCGACGAGATCGCCTCGGAGCTGGCCGACCGGACGCTGCGCGACGTGCCGTTGCGCCCCGTCTTCAACGCGGCGGATACGGAGCTCAGTGAACTGCTCGGCTCGATCAAGCGGACGCTGGCCGCCGGCCACGGCGGTTCGCGGCTGAAGATGGATTATCTGTCGCGCGCGCTGTGCGTCGATCTTCTCACCCGCTATGCGATGGAGCCGATACCCACCAGCGGCTTCCGGCCGATGCTGGAGGGGCTCAGCGCCCGCCAGATCGCGCTGGTCCAGGATTATCTCCATTGCCATCTCGCCACCGACATCCGCATCGACGATCTGGCGTCGCTGTGTGGGGTCAGCCGCACCGCATTCTCGAATCGCTTCCGGGTTTCGAAAGGCGTCTCTCCCTATCAATATGTGATGGAGCTGCGGCTGGAGAAGGCCAAGCGGCTGCTGGGCGAGGGCCGGATGTCGATCGCTGAAATCGCCTTCGCCTGCGGCTTTTCGGACCAAGCCCATTTCACCACCGTGTTCGGGCGGCGCACCGGCTATCGGCCGCTGGAATATCGTAACCGCCGCTGAGGCCCCCCTGTTGCAAATCCCCTGTCCGATCACGGCGGATCGTCCTATTGCTGCCGAAAAATCTGGGGGAGGATCTCATGCGTCGGCCATTGATAGCCCTTGCCGCCCTTGCCATTGTGGCGAGCGCGGCGGCCTTCGGGAGCAATATCGCGATCGAGCAAGTCTGGGACGGGCGGCTGAAGGACCATCAGGCTCAGTTCGCGGAGCTGGACAGGGCGGCGCAGGGCGCCACCAGCGCCTTCATGGCCGCCCATGATGGCGGGGCGACGATCGGCGATGCCGAAACCGGCGGCGTGTACAACGCGACGCAGGTAGCCGCCGGCCTCGACGGGCGGCGCCAGATGCTGGCGGCGTGGGTCGGACATATGAAGGGCCGGCCGTCGGCCAAGGCGTCACTCGCCTGGCTCGCCGATCATGCCGCATCGCTCGACAGCGGCATGAAGAGCCTCGCCCTTTCCGAAACGAACCTCAAGGCGACGATCGCCTCCGACCCGGCGCTGCTGCCGTTCAATGTCGTGATCGGCCTGAACCGGCTGTTCGAGATGGAGGCCTTCAACGAGGGCGCCGCCGTCGAGCTCCACCTGATCGCCCACGAGGCCGCTTCCTATTATGGGCCTGCCGCGGCTGCCGCCGCCACACGCTGGGAAACCGCGTTCGGCAGCATCGCCGAGACGCTGCAGCGCCAGCAGAGCGCGCTGCACAGCTGGGGCCGGACCTGCCGGCAGACCGCCCAATCGACGCGGTGCGACGGCTGATCGACAAATGGGCGGCCGCGCCGGCTGGCGCGACCGCCCAGGTCGATCAGTGAGTCATGGCAAGACCACGCGCCGTTGATAGCGCCAGCGCCCGGCTCCCTCCATCGCCGACAGGTCCGCATCGGTTCTATCAGCGATATTTTTCCACCTCGCATCTCGTACGATACGTCCAGTTCACGATTCGCATCGACTTGACTGTCCCTGCGCGGGATATGATATCCATAATGTGATGCATGCTTGCCTGGTGCTGTTGTCGCGATGTGACGGTCGCTCCGAAAAGCCCCGGCCGAGGGAACAGGGGCCGGCAGACAGGCGATATCATGTTCATGACCGGCGGCGTGCAGCCATCGCAGGGTTGGCGCGCCGCGAACGACGATGATCATGAGGAGAGGGGAAATGTCCTTGTTCCTGCGCAATGCAGCGCTGATCCCGCCGCTGGCCCTGCTCGCCGCGACGCCGGCGCTGGCCGGCGGCTTCTACCTCCAGGAGCAGTCGCCCAAGGAGACGGGGCGCGCGATGTCCGGCGGCGCGGCCGCTGCCGACGACCCATCCGTGCTGTTCTACAATCCGGCGGGGATGACGGCGCTGCCCGGCGTGCAATTGTCGGCCGGCATCAACGCGCTGATGGCGCGGGCGCGGCAGGACAATCGCGGTTCGGTGCGCAGCGTCCCCGGCGTGGCGACCGCGGTGCCGGTGACGGGCGGCGACGGCGGGCAGGCGTTCGAGAGCGTCATTCCCATTCCCAGCGCCTATGTGACCGCACAGCTCAGCGATCGGCTGTGGGCGGGGATCGGCGTCAATGCGCCGTTCGGGCTGAAGCTCAAATATGATGATGATTTCATCGGCCGCTACGACTCACTCTATACCGACCTCAAGACCTATAATATCCAGCCGTCTCTGGCTTATAAGCTCAACGACAATCTCGCTATCGGCGGCGGCATCGACGTGCAGTACGTCAAGGTCACGCTGACCAATGCGTTGCCGAACCTTTCGCCCCTCCAGCCGGACGGCGCCGCGCGGGTGCGCGGCAAGGACTGGACGATCGGCTGGAACGCCGGCATTTTCTACACCAGCGGGGCCACCCATTTCGGGCTGCATTATCGCTCGGCGATCAAGCACCATCTCTCGGGCCGCTATCAGGTGTCGGGGCTGCTCGGCCCGATCGCGGCCGGCAATGCCGATCTTCCGGCCACCGCCCCCCTCGACCTGCCCGATATCGTCACCGGCAGCATCGCGCACAGCTTCACGCCGACGACCCGGGCGATGGTCACCGCGCGCTGGTATAACTGGTCGCGCTTCCAGCGGATCGCGATCACGCCGCAGGGCGCCGCGCCTTCCGTCAAGGAACTGGGCTACCGCGACAGCTTCAGCGTCGCGCTCGGCGCCGAACATGACCTGAGCGAGCAGCTGACGCTTCGTGCCGGCACGATGTACGACAAGACGCCGACCAATTCCGACCTGCTCACCACGCGCGTGCCGGACGGTAACCGTCTCTGGCTGACGACGGGGGCGAGCTGGTCCTTTTCACCGGCGCTGACGCTCAACCTCTCCTATGCCCATACTTTCGTGAAGAAGGCGGACATCGTGCGGCCCGACGTTTATTACGGCGGCACTGCGGCGGCCGTCACCACGACGACGCTGGCCCGTACCAGCGGCCGGGCGAATCAGGTGGCCGCGTCGATCACCGCCCGCTTCTGAGACGACGCTCCTGCCCTCGGCCGGGCGGCGATCACGCCGCCCGTGCCCGCCCGGTCTCGATCTGAGACAGGTCACGCCGTATTTCCCTAAACTGGTATATTATTTCGCATTCATATTTATGCGATACTGCATCGGAAGCGGCGCCGAGTTTGGGGGCGACGCAGGCCGAGGAGGGCCGGCTTGGAAACGCATGCGGCGATCGCTCCCTCCGATCTGGCCCTGATCGAGTCCGCGCGGATCGCGTCCGGCTTCACCCGGCTGAAGGGCATGGCGCTCGCCCATCTCTTTTCGGCCGGGCTGATCAGCTATGTGGTGGCCGGCCACGGGTCGCCGAACGGCATCCTCGTGTGGCTCGTCTGCCTGGTGGTGCTGATGGCGGTGCGGATCGCCTTTCTCCAATGGTATCGCCGCGACCCCGCCAAGCTCGAGCATAATCGCCTGTGGGCCGGCGTTTCGGTTGCCGGCGCGGCGATGGCCGGGATTGTCTGGGGGCTGGGCCCGATCCTGCTCATTTCCAGCCACCCGGCCGATCAATGGCTGTGGAGCCTCGTCATCGGCGGCGCCTGCGCGGGGGCGGCATCGCTCCATGCGGCCTATCTGAAGACAGCGCTCGCCTTCATCTACCCAAGCTCGGTGCTGCTCATCCTCAGCGTCTTCGTGAGCGGGGCGGAGCATGCTGTGGCCATCGGCGCGCTGATCCTGTCGTTCGTCGCCGTAACCAGCAGCGGCGCCCGCCAGTTCAGCCGGCAGTTCGGCACGACGCTGGCGATGCAGCTCACGCTGGAGCGCCAGAGCGAGGAGCTCAATCGTTCCAACCGCCAGCTCTCCGAGGAAATCGAGCAGCATCGCAAGACTGCCGCCGACCTTTATCAATCCCAGAAGATGGACGCGCTCGGCAAGGTGACCAGCGGGATCGCGCATGATTTCAATAATCTGCTGACGGTGGTGCTGATCAATCTTGAGAGGATCCGCAAATCCTGCCCGAATTCGCCGATCGGCGCATCCGCCAGCCTGGCGCTGGAGGCGGCCAATGGCGGCTCGCGGCTGATCGCCGACCTGCTCTCCTTCTCGCGTCGCGAGCCGTTGCAGCCGGTCGTCGCCGACCTCAACAGCCTGATCCGCCAGGCCCAGCCGCTGCTCGCCCAGACCATCGAGCGGCGCGCGACGCTCGAGGTGGAGCTGGCCGATCGGGCATGGGCCGTGGTCGACGTGGCGCAATTCCAGTCGGCGCTGATCAACCTCGTCGTCAACGCCCGCGACGCGATGAGGAAGCCGGGTCTGATCAGGATCCGCACCGCCCTCGTCCTGCTTGACGAACAGGACGCGGCCGAGACCGGCCATGGGCCCGGCCGCTTCATCCGCGTCGAAGTCGCGGACACCGGCCAGGGCATGGCGCCGGAGATCGCCGACAGGGCGTTCGAGCCGTTCTTCACCACCAAGGGGACGGGTGAGGGCACCGGGCTCGGCCTCTCGCAAGTCTACAACTTCGCGCGACAGGCCGGGGGCATGGCGCGCCTCGCCAGCATTCCGGGCCAGGGCACCTGCGTCACACTGCTTATCCCGGCCGCCGAAGCGGAGCTGCCCGCCCCGGAGGCCCCCGCCGAGACCGGCGAGGCACTCGGGCCGGGCAGGCGCCTGTTGCTTGTCGACGACAACAAGGCGGTCCTGACCGTGCTTGGCAACGCACTCGCCGACGAAGGCTGGGATGTCCGCTGCGCCGAGGATGCGCTGAGCGCGCTCCACATCCTCGAGCAGGAGGAGAGCATCGATCTGCTCATCAGCGACGTCAATCTGCCCAAAGGCCCCAGCGGGCTCGAACTTGCGCAGATGGTGACGGCGCGCTGGCCGTATCTTGCCGTGCTGCTCATGTCCGGTGGCCGCCCCGAGGCGGATGAACTGCCCGCCGGCACCCACTTTCTCGCCAAGCCCTTCCGGCCGCACCAGCTGATGACCGCGATCGGCCTCACGCTCGCCGGCCCACGCCATGGCGAGATGCACGCCAGCGAGCATGAGGACAAAAGGGGCTGAGCCTCCCTTTGACGCCGCTCAACGGACGTCCGGCCAACCGACCGTCATCGCCACGAGGAGCCCTGCTCCTGACGGAGCGCGTTACGGCCAGGCCCCGGTGCGGATGTCCCGGCGGCGGCCGCCCCCGCCGATCGCCGGCGTTGGCGGTCGGGTGGATGCCGAATCAAGTCGAGCGTGACCGGAGGCCGAGCGGCCGCACATTATCGATCGTCAGCGCACGAGCGCTTTTCAAGCCGGGGGACGAGCTAGCCGTCTGCCATCAAACCCGATTCAGTCGGGCGCGCGCATATTGGCCACCGGCACGCCGAACCGCGCAGGCGACCAATCGAATCGAACCGAACCGAACCGGGCGGGCGGGCGGGCGGGCGAATGCCGTTGGCCATTCTAGCAGGGATGACTGGAATGTACGCGCGAGCGCGGTCAGCGCAGGCTGGGCTGAGCCAGGCAGGAGGTACAAGTGACCGAAGCCACACCGGTTGCGACATTTAGTCGGGGCCAGGGTCGACTAAAATACCGATGCCACTCCGGTCACTTGATGATGCCGGTTTTGCAAGCCGGGATTAACCGGCACGCTCATCGACTTCATAAGCAATGTTATGATCGATTCTCGCCGTCTCGCGTCCTGTCTTGTTAGACACTTTATTTCGCGCTCGGCTTCACTCATGCTTGGGCGCCAATCTGTCGGTAACGACTTTTTGCCAGCATTGACGATCTGCTGCGCGTCCGCGTTCGTCAGCTCATGTCGCGAAGGACAGTGGCGTGGCGGCCGGCGGACTGAGCCGTGACTTCGAGTTGGCTGATCAGCGCCTGAAATTGCTCGGTTACACCCTGCAAAGCCTCGTTGGCGGCGGTGATCAGCGCCGTGCCGAGCGCGATATCCTGCGACACCGCCTCGACCAGTTCGGGAACGGCCTGGCCCGCCCGCGCCGCCTGCCGCGCCAGCGCGCGCATCTCTTCGCCCAGCGCGGCAAGCACCGGGGCGCCCTCGCCGGCGCGATCGGCCTGCAATTCGGTATTGAGGGCGAGCAGATGCGCGGTGGCCGCAACATTTTCGAGCATCTGCTTCATCGGATCGGCCTGGAGCAATGACCGCTCTGCCATCTCCATCGCCGGCATGATCTTGCGCATCACCGCGATCAGGAACCGCACCTCGTCGCCGGTGGCCGTCGCCATGCGTTGCGCCTTGCTGGCCCGCTCGGCCACCACCGTGGCGTCAGTCGCATTCCGCCTGAGAGCGAAGTCGATCGCCCCGGGTGCCGCCGCCCTGTCAGTGTCGAAAGGCGTCTCGGCGCCATTAATCATCGAGGCGCCGTCCGTCGACGGCGACGAGGCGCAGCGCCGCCCGATCCGGTGCGCGCTCGGCGCGCTGCGATCGGGCGAGCAGCGTGCGCAGATCCGCCTCCGCGGTGCCGTCCAGCCAGAGACGCTGGACAATGCCGTCATAGAGAGCATCGGTCACGCGCACCGCCTCGTCCGTGCGGCGCTCGACGATCAGGTTGAGCAACAGGCTCTGCGTCGAGGCCGACGGCGCCGGCTCGCCATAACGATCATAGCTGGCGCGCAGCAGCATCAGCCGCATCGCCTGCCGGTCGAAGCCCGGAAATCCGTCATGGCGCAGGTCGACGCGGGCGAGCAGGGCGAGGAACTGAACGGAAAGGACATTGGTGCGCGGCCAGTCGCCGCTCGCCTCGGCCATCCTCTGTTGCCCGATGTGCCGCGCCAGCGTCTCGCGGCCGACGTGATCGAGGCCCGCCGTCGCCAGCCGCTCGACGATATAGCGTGTGACGGTGCGCGCCCGCTCGATGATGCCGGGCGCATCCTCAGGCGCGATCGTCTCGACCTGGGCGCCCGTGGTCGGCGAGCAGGACAGCAGGCCCACCCGCTGCATCGCCTGGAAGACATGGCCAACGCGATCCGGCGTGATGCCGTAGATGTCGGCGACGTCATGCTCGCACAGGCCGGCGCCGGGCCGAAGCTCGCCCGCGGCGAGCACGATCAGGAACTCCCGGAAAATCCTCGCTTCAAGCCCGACAAGGGGCGGTTCCGTATCGGAGGGCGCCCACAGCGCCGTCGAAAGGGAGTGGAAAGTCACCTTCTTATGCCCCCGGCTCAGGATCGATAGCCCAGCGTAACGCGGGCCGATGCCTGGGGGATTGCAGAATCGGCCGGCCGATTTTGAATTCGATCACTTATTTACGCTGCTGATCATCGTCGCGGCAGTATCGCCGTCATCGCGTGAAGGTGCGGCCTGACCTGGAGCCGGCAAACGCGCCGGAGATACAGTGACGCCCCAGCTTAATAGACCCCAATCCGGTTTAAAAGTGTCTAACAGGTCAGGCGAAGGCCGCGTCCGACCACGCCTATAAGCAAATCACGGAGTTGGTAACGGGCTTCCGAAGCCAGCTCCTCAAGTGATCGGGCTTGTTGCTGGTTCATAGTTGACCTCACCCCGGCTGACCGCACACCAGCGCAGGCTCGATCACTTGTTCGCATACTCGATGCGCTCGGTCCCCAGCTCAGTGCATCTGAGCGCCCTTGCGAGGCGTGCCCCTTCACGGAGTCCGTGAAGGCCCTTTTTCTGTCCTCGGCGGCTCGAAATAGGGTCAAGACATTTCGCGGCGCCTGCACATCAAGCCGCAGCCGGCAAACCTGAATCGCCCGAACGGGGCATTCCCCGCGGAGCCTGCGTGCCGAAGCGTGGAAATGGAGCCGAGGGAGCGCTCGCTCCCCCGGCCCGCGGCTGTTCGCCTCCCCGGGGCGTGCCCGGGGAGGAAATGGATCAGGCCGCGACCCGGCGCTTGCCGAGTATCGAGCGCAGGTCCGGGGTCGCCGACTCGTTGGGCGCGCGCAGCGAACGGCGGATCGACTGGAGATGATCGAACACCACCCGCGCCGCCTCGTCGCTGTCGCCCGAATAGATGGCGTCGACCACCTTCTGGAAATGCGCAGGCCCGTTCTCGCCGACATAGCCTTCCTGATAGGACGAGATGGCAATGGCGAGGCGGATCGACTGGCGCTCCAGCGTGCCGGCCATCACGCGATTTCCGTAGACGAGCATCAGCAGCAGCAGGAACTCGATATAATAGCGCCGCTCATTGTGCAGATCGCCTTCGTCGGCGGCCTTGCGCGCGGCGTCGATATGCGCCTTCAGCTTGGCCTTCTGCTCCTTGGTGATACGGTCCTTCTGCGCGGCGAGGCTCGCCGCCACCTCGCTGACCACGATCGACACCGCCTCGATCAGCTCATGCGCATCGCGGAAGCTCGGCGAGGCAACGAAGGCGCCGCGATTGAGCGGCAGGGCGACGATCCCCTCCTGCTCCATGATCACCAGCACCTTGCGAATGACGGTGCGGCTGACCTTGTAGATCTCGCAGAGCGAGGCTTCCTCAAGCTTCGTGCCGGGGCGCAGCTCGCGATCGAGCACCGCGTTCCACAGGTCGTTGTAAATGCTCGCCTCGACGCCGACCAGCGGGGCGATCTGAAGGGACACGCCATCCAGATCGCGCATCGCGGGCGAGATATAACGTTCCGGCATTGATGTTCTCCCGGCCAAAGGATGCATGTCCGACGTGGTGTCAGCCATGTATGAGATCGATGTGAATACAGGGTCGCCGCCCTAATCGCATGCGCCGTCCTGCGGCGTCAACGCCGAAGTCCCGGCGATACGATGCATGCCGGATCTCGCGCGGCGCGCGAGATCCGGCTCAGCGCATGCGGTAATCCAGCGGGCGCCGGCCGGTCCGACGCTTGAAGGCGGTCGCGAAATGAGCCTGATCGGCGAAACCGCACAGGATCGCGATATCGGCAAGCGGCATGCGCGCGGTGGTCAGCAGCAGTTTCGCCCGCTCGACGCGCGCCGCCATGACATATTGATAGGGTGTCACCCCCGTCGAGGCGCGGAAGCGTGTCGTGAACGCGGTTCGCCCCGCACCGGCGATGGCGGCAAGATCGTTGACATGGATGTCCTCGGCCAGATGCGCCTCGACATAGTCGCGCACGCGGCTGAGCTGGCGCAGGCTGAGGCCGCCCCGCGCGAGGTGATCCGAGCGCAGCGTGATCGACCCGTCCGCGTATTTTGCGAGCAGATCGGCGCTGAGCGCGCGCGCCAGATAATCAATCTTCAGCCGGGAGGGCTCGGCCGGCTCCGCCATGGTCCGCTCGATCGTCCGTAACAGCGCGCTGAGGCCGGCGTCGCTCTCTCCGAACACGGGGCGCAGCGCCATGCCCGCCGAATCCTTGCCGCTCAGCTCGCTGCCGACCTCGGTCAGCAGAGATGGGCGCAGGAACAGGTGGAAGGCCTCGTGCGGCACGCCGATCTCGGCCTGGAAGCGGGTCTCGACCGGGGCGATATTGATCGCAAACGCATCCTGGTCGGCGATCTCCAGCCGGGCGCCGATGCGCCGGGTGAGATGCGCAGGCGCCAACGGCATGCTGATCCAGATGAGCGGCCCGGTGGCGTGTTCCGAGGCGTGCGGCCGTTCCTGAGTGCGGGCTGCGAACATCTCGCTCCAGCCCTGGAAGTCGCGGCTGGACAACCGGTCGATGGCACCGGAGACGAACAGCGTCGATTCGGCGTCCTCATGCAGGGCGCGGCGGGTGACGGCGGCGGGCGCCTCCGCGTCCGCCTCCCCGTGCCAGTCGACGGCGCGGGGATTGGCGCTCACGCCGCCTTCGCGAGCATGGCCACCGCCTGGGTGCGTGTGCGCACCTGCAGCTTTCGCAGGATCTCGTCGAAATGATATTTCACGGTGCGTTCCTTGACGCCCATGATGCCGGCGATGTCGCTGGTCGACTTGCCCTCCGCCGCCCACAGCAGAATCTCGCGCTGCTTGTCGGTGAGGCGGAGGAGCGGACTGTCCGGCGCCGGGCCTGCGGCGCACAAGCCGAGCGCCTCGGCCTTGAGCTGGGCGGCATTGCCGATGATGGCGAGCGCGCCGATCACCTCGCGCGGGGGATTCGCGTCGGACGCGGGCTCGACGGTCAGCGCGCTCACCGTTCCCGGCCGGTTGCGCAGGACGATGGTGACGGCGGATTTGCCGCCGGGCGGGCACAGCATCTGCAGCCAGGCGGCGCGCCCGTCCGGACCGGGCCAGGAGATGTCGGTGGTCTCGCCGAGATCGGGCTCGGCGCCGTGCCACGGCCGGGCCTCCGGCGCGTCGCCGCCGGAGGAGAGGGTCGGGTGCTGCACCCAGTCGCGCCAGTCCTTCTTGTGGCAGCCGAGCCGGAACGCATCGAAACCCAGCGCCCGGAAGCCATTGGCCAGCACGCCGGCCAGCGTCGCTTCGTCCACCGCCTGGTTGACGGCGATGACCGTTCCCGTGACCTGCTCAAGCCCGCTCCAGAACACCCCGCCAGCTCCTCCTAGCCCTTGAGCTCATGCGTCTCGGAGGATCACTTAATGCATATCTACGAATATCTCAATAATATCCGGCGCGAATATGCATCGATAAAGGCGCAAAGGCGCCGGGACCTCGATAAGGGCATCCGGAAAAGCGCGTCGGCGGGGCGCAGGGCAGCCGGATCGGCGGCCCTGAAGGGCTCAGCGATAGGGCTCGACGGTTCGGGTGGCGAGCAGGCTGCCGTCGGCGCCGCGCCTGCTGGCGGTGATCGACCGGGGCGGCTGTCCATCCTCCCGCCATGCGATGATCGCCGACATCAGGTCGGTGCGGTCCGGTCCGTCGCCGCCGCCGCAATGGGCGACGCCGGGCAGCATGTAGAGCCGGACGAAGCCATCGGCACCGGCACCGGAGCGGGCGCGGATCGCTTTCCACAAGGTCACCCCGCTCATCGAGGCGACGTTGAAATCCGCCCAGCCTTGCCAGAGGATGAGCTTGCCGCCGCGCCGTTGGAAGGCGGCGAGGTCCGGATCGGTGATGTTGAAGCTGTCGGCATGGGCATAAAGCTTGCGCACGGCAGCCGCCGTGAAGCGGAGGGTGGCAAGTTCGGCGTTCGGATCGGGGGGATCGCTGGCCAGATAGCCGGCCGAGCTGCCCGCGCCCCAGCGCGCCACGCTCGCCGCCTGCCGGTTCCAGCCGAGTTCCGTGCCGACCGGATAGCCGAAGTAGAGCGGCCGGCCGCGCTCGTCACGGGCGCCCCCATAAATGGCGCGGGCGACCGCGACCTGTTCGGCGGAGAGGCACGGGGCCGCACCGCACGCCAGCCGGCCAGGATCGAAGGCGCAGCGCGACGGATCGGGAATCACCCCGTCACGCGGATCGCCGCCGTCGGTATCGCAGGCGTCGAGCGCGGCCTGATGCAGCTGGCCGAGGGCGGCATCGTTGAACACGAAGCTGCCATCCGGGCGGCGCAGATGCTGTAGCGCCCAGGCGTGAAAGAGGGTGTGATTGGCGATCAGGTTGACCACCGGCGCACCGGCGATCACCGCGTCGAAATCGGCCGGATAGCGGGCGGCGGCCATCACCCCTTCCCGGCCGCCATCGCTGCAACCGTTGAAATAGGCGTAGGCCGGCGGCTCGCCGTAGAAGCGGCGGACGATCTCCTTGGCGGCGAGGGTGACGACATGGACGCCGCGATGCCCGAAATCCTCCCGCGCTTGGCGGTCCGCGGCCCACACCGCGTCCATGATGCCGCCGGCGACATGGCCGAGATCGCTGGTGACCAGCGCGAACTCGCCGGCATCGAGCGGCCGGCATCCTTCGGCGGCACGCGGCGGCCCGAGCCGCACCACCCCACAGAAGCCGCCGCAGCCAAGAAACATCAGCCGCTGCGTCCAGCTCCGCATCGGCAGATGCAGCTCGAAGCGCACCTGCGGCGCGACATAACCCTTCACCTCACAATAGGGCGCAGCGCCCTTGTCGCCAACGACGGTGGCGGTCTCGACCCGTCCCGGCGCGGCCGGGTCGGCGAGGACCATGCGGGCGAGGTCCGCACATGCCATGCGCGGCGCGACCACCGGCAGGGATCGCGCCTCAGCCGGGGCCAGCCCGAGCAGCGCGGCAACGAGCGCGAGTGCAAGACAGAGATTTCTCAGCACGCCCCGCTCCCCTCCGGCGCCTCGGTGACGGGAACCCTAGGGTCGGGGCGGATGGTGTCAATTCAGTAGCTGAGCTTCGGATACCAATCCCTTCCGCGCCCGGCCGGGGTGAGATCGAGCATCGTCCACAACAGCATCGGATCGGGCGCCCCGCGCGGATCCTGGCCGGGGTCCATCGTCTCGCCGTTCATTTCGCCGCCCCAGAAATGATAGACCACGCCTTCGCGCTTCGCGAACACATTGAGGGCGGGCCATTCGCTGCCATCCGGGGCGAGCGCGTGGAAATCAGCGGCGAAGGCGTCCCCGAGCGCCTCGGCGAAACGCAGGTCGCGCCAGCCGCGCTCGACCTTGAAGGCGATCTGGCGTTCGATCGGCGAGCGGCCGATAACCACCAGCCCGACGCGCTGCATCAGATCGGCCGCTGCAGCCGCGAGGCCGGCGACCAGCCCCGTACACATCGGGCAGGGCCGGCGACGCTGTGGCCCGAACATCCAGTTATAGGCGATGAGCGTGTCATGGCCCCCGAACAGATCGCCGAGGGCGCGCTCGCCGCCGGTCTCGTCGATGAAGCGATAGCTGTCGGGTACCGCGCCGCCGAGCGGCAGCGCGCGGCGCATCTCCGCCACCCGTTCGATATGGCGGCGCAGCTCGATCTCCTCGGCAAGCAGGGCGGTGCGCGCGGCGCGATAGGCGGCGCTCTCATTGGGGAAGCGGACCCCTGCGCGCGCCGCCAGCTCCCCCGCCGGCACCAGCTCTGAATCGGCCATGGTCGCTCTCCTGTTCAGACGTCGAGCACCGGGACGAAGCCGCCATAGATCATGCGGCGGCCGTCGAACGGCATCGATTCACCCATCGCCTTCATGCGCGGATCTTCCATCATCCGCGCGTTGGCGGCGTCGCGTACCTCCTTGGACGGATATTCGAACCAGCTGAACACCACCACTTCGCCTTCCTCGGCCTTAACGGCCATGCGGAAGTCTGTAACCTTGCCCTCCGGCACGTCGTCGCCCCAGCATTCGACGTGGCGCAGCACGCCGAACTCCTTGAACAGCGGCGCCGCCTCGGCAGCGTGGCGACGATATTCCTCCTTCCTGTCGGCAGGCACCGCCAGGACGAATCCATCGACATAGTTCATCGCCATGATCCTCTCCCTCACCCGAATCATCCCAGGAACGTTGATATCAACTGTTCTGCGGCGGAGTCAAAGCCGCCCACCGTGGCGCCGCCACGGCCGGTCCGCTAAAGGTGACGCCATGTTGCGTCTTACCGAATTGAAGTTGCCGCTCGGCCACCCGCCCGAGGCGTTGCCCGCCGCGATCGTCGCCCGGCTCGATATCGCGCCCGACGCGCTGCTGAGCCATCGTGTCGCGCGGCGCGCCAATGACGCGCGGCGCCGGTCGAGCATCCTGATGGTCTATTCGGTGGACGTCGAACTTGCCGACGAGGCCGCGACACTGGCGCGCTTCGCCGGCGATCATCATGTCCAGCCGACGCCGGACACCGGCTATCGCTTCGTCGCCCGCGCGCAGGAAGGCGCGCCCCGGCCGGTGGTGATTGGCGCCGGGCCGTGCGGGCTGTTCGCGGGGCTGATCCTCGCGCAGATGGGCTTCCGTCCGATCATCCTCGAGCGCGGCAAGGTGGTGCGCGAGCGGACCAAGGACACATGGGGCCTGTGGCGCCGGGGCGAGCTCAACCCGGAGTCCAACGTCCAGTTCGGCGAGGGCGGCGCCGGCACCTTCTCCGACGGCAAGCTCTACAGCCAGATCAAGGATCCGCGCCATCTCGGCCGCAAGGTGCTCACCGAGTTCGTCAAGGCCGGCGCGCCGGCGGAAATCCTCACCGAGGCCCATCCCCACATCGGCACCTTTCGCCTGGTGACGATGGTGGAGAGCATGCGCGAGACGATCCAGGAACTGGGCGGCGAGTATCGCTTCGAGCAGCGTGTCGAGGATGTCGAGATCGAGATGGCGCCGGACGGCATCCGCCACCTGCGCGGCCTCACCCTCCACAGCGGCGAGCAGATCGACGCGGACCATGTCGTGCTCGCCGTCGGCCACAGCGCGCGTGACACGTTCCGCATGCTCCATGATCGCGGCGTGCATATCGAGGCCAAGCCCTTCTCGCTCGGCGTGCGCATCGAGCATCCGCAAAGCTGGATCGACCGCGCCCGCTTCGGCCCCTGCGCCGGCCATCCGGACCTCGGCGCGGCCGCCTACAGCCTTTCCCACCATTGCAGCAACGGGCGCACGGTCTACAGCTTCTGCATGTGCCCGGGCGGTCGGGTGGTCGCCGCCGCCTCCGAGCCCGGCCGCGTCGTCACCAACGGCATGAGCCAATATTCGCGCGCGGAGTTCAACGCCAATTCAGGCCTCGTCGTCGGCATCACCCCGGAGCGCGACTATCCCGATCATCCGCTGGCCGGCATCGAGCTGCAACGCCGATGGGAGGAGCGCGCCTTCGTCGCCGGGGGTTCGGATTATTCGGCGCCGGGCCAGCGGCTGGAGGATTTCCTGGCCGGGCGGCCGTCAACCGCACTGGGCGAGGTGACGCCATCCTACAAGCCGGGGGTGACGCTCACCGATCTTGCCCGGTGCCTTCCCGAATTCGTGGTCGCGGCGATGCGCGAGGCGCTGCCGGCGTTCGGGCGGCAAATTCCCAATTACGATCACCCGGACGCGATGCTCACCGGCGTCGAGACGCGCACCTCCTCGCCGCTCCGCATCACCCGCGGGCGCGATTTCCAGAGCCTCAATACGCTCGGCCTCTACCCGGCCGGCGAGGGCGCGGGCTATGCCGGGGGCATCCTGTCGGCGGCGGTGGACGGCATCCGCGTCGCCGAAGCGGTGGCGCTGGCGATGACGGGGCAGCAGGCGACACCCGTTCGCCCCGAGTAGCTGCCGTGCCTGTCGGCGCAACTATTCGGGACGAACGGCCTTGTTGGCGGCCGGCTCAGTGCGCGCGGCGTTCCCAGGCGGTGGCGGGAAGCTGCGAGAGCGGGCGGCCCGCGATGGTGGCGCGCTCCACGCCTTCGACGATCGCCGGATTCTGCGGGCGCGGCGCCGGGCGCGGCGCCCCCGGCACGGGTGGCGGCGCGAGACGGCCATAATAGAGCCACGCCTGCTGCTCGTTGCTCATGTTGATCGCGGCATGCACCGTTTGGCCGTTCGGCGGGGCGACGAACCCGGAATTGGCCACCCAGGGCCGAATCTCGCTGCCGAGCTGCATCAGCGCGGGGGCATCGGTGATCTTGACCCAGATCTCTTCCTGATCGCGGGTATGGGCATGCGCGCCGGCGATCGTCATCGGATTCATGTAGACGATGTAGAAGCGCTCGGTCGGGTAATAGCCGTCCGGCGGCAGGAACACATATTTGGTCATGTTGCTCCAATGGACGTTCCGCTCGGTCAGCGCGAGCAGGTTGACGTCCCGGACGAGGAGGCCGTCATGCGGCTTCACCTCAGGTTCCAGCATGCGCGAGATCATCAGCATCTGGATCGGCTTGTCGCCGGTATTGGTGAAGCGATGCGCCTGGTTCGGCGGGATCATCACGGCAATGCCGGGCTTCAAATCCCAGAACTGCTTGCCATCGTCGATCCGGCCCTCACCGCTCTCGACATAAAGGATGACGAGTTCCGGCTGCTGCGCGATCGGCGTCTGGTTATGCTCCGGCAGCGTCCACAGCGCGACTTCCTTGTTGTAGCGCAGCACCGCGCCGGGATTGCCCGGCTGCAGCGGATCGCCGGCGCTGAGAATGGTGCGCGTGAACATCACGTCATGGGTGACGTGCGGCGCGGCGGTGTTGGCGTCGCCGATGAAGCGACCGACGGCGATGCCGGTCGTCTCGTTGGACGGGGGCTCGCGCGGAGCCGGCGCCGGCGCGGGATTGGCCTGCTGGGCGAGCGCCGGCACGGCGACCATCGCCAGCAGCATCGCCGTCATCATCCTGATCTTCGACATCGTGCCGCTCCTCACTTGGTATAAAGCGGCTTCTCGCCCGGGATGGAGATCTGCAGGCGATAGATGTTGCCGGCGCCCATGATGTAGGCCGTCTTCCAGTCCGGCCCGCCCCAGGCGAGATTGGCCTGGGCGCGGTCCGAGGTCTTGAGCTGGCCGAGCACCTTGCCTTCCGGGCTGATGATGCGGATGCCCCCGGGGCCGGATGTCCAGACATTGCCCTGGCTGTCCACCTTGAGCCCGTCCGGCACGTCGATCGGGTTGGGGCCGGGATAGCTGATGAAGCGCTTGCCGTTCGCCACGGTGCCGTCCGGATTCACGTCATAGACGTTGACGAACATCTCCGGCTCGGAATTGGAGATATAGAGCTTCTTGCCGTCAGGCGAGAAGCCGATGCCGTTGGGACGCGGCAGATCGGTGATCACCGCTGTCAACTTGCCGTCCTTGTAACGATAGACGGCGTTGAACTTCACTTCCTTGGCGGGATCCTTGTCCTGCCCGTCCAGCCCATAGGGCGGATCAGTGATCCACAGCGAACCGTCCGGCGCGAAGACGAGATCGTTCGGGCTGTTCAGCCTTTTGCCTTCGAAGCGCTCGATGAACGGCTTGATGTTCAGCTTGTCGTCGAGGCGGACGATGCGGCGCGCGCCATGCTGGACCATCAGCACCGTGCCGTCCTTGTCGACGACGGCGCCGTTCGAGCCCTGGAACTTGCCCTCGGGGAAGCTGTCGAGCCCCCCCGACTTGTCGAGCAGCAGCCGCGTCTTGCCGTCGGGGCCGATGGCGAACAGCTTGTTGCGGATGAGGTCCGAGAAACGCAGCTCGCCATTCACCCACAGCGGCCCTTCGGCGAAGCCGAAACCCTCGCCGATCTTCTCCAGCCTGGCGTCCTTGGGGATGATCGCGTCGAGCGCGGGGTCGAGCCGGTCGATGTGCGGGCCCTGCTCGGCCTGCGCCTCGGCGGCGTCGGCCTGCGCGTTCTCCTGGCCGTTATCGGCGCCGCCGCCGGTCTGCGAGCAGCCGGCGACAAAGGCGATGCTGCTCACGGCGAGCGCCGCAGCGAGAATACGTCCCATCAAACATCCCTCATCAGCAGATTTTGTGAAAACGATATCATCGGTGAAGGCCGCGATTGTCAAGCGCGATCGGGGGCGGGAGCGGCGGTGTCGCGGATGACCAGCTCGGTCGGCAATACCAGATCATGCTCCATCGCCGCCCCCTCCAGCAGGCGCAGCATCTGTTCCATGGCAGTGCGGCCGATCTCGAATGTCGGAATGCGCACGGTCGAGAGCGGCGGATCGCACAAGGCGGCGATGCGCTCGTCGTCAAAGCCGAAGATCGACATGTCGCGCGGCACCTGGAGGCCGCGCCGGCGCAGACCGCGGATCGCCCCGATCGCCATCTGATCGTTCGCGGCGAAAACCGCTGTCGGCGGCGACGGCAGCGCCAGCAGGGCATTGATCGCCGCCACTCCGGACTCGACGGTGAAATCGCCGCGCACGCAATAGTCCGGATTGACGTTGAGGCCACGGGCGGCGAGCGCACGCTGATAGCCTTCCAGCCGGTGCCGGGTCATCCCGGATCGCTCCGGCCCGAGGATATGCGCCACGCGGGTGTGGCCGAGATTGAGCAGGATATTGGTCGCATCCTCGGCACCGGCGACGTGATCGACGCGCACCATCGGCAGGCCGCCGCCGCCATCGACATCGAGCGCGACGACGGTCGGGGGTAGCCAGCCCATCCCTGTCAGCGTCGGCAGGTCGACACTGGTGACAAGGATGATGCCGTCTGCTCGGCTGGCCCCGACCTGATCGACGAACAGCCGCTCGCGCGCCGAATTGCGATCGGTGTGACCGACCAGCACGCTGAAGCCGGCGCGCTCGGCAGCCGCCTCCACGCCGGCGAAGATATCGAGGAAGAAGGGACTGAGGCTGGGCACGACGACCAGGATCAGGTCGGTGCGGTTGCCGCGCAGTCGCTTGGCGGCGACGCTCGGGCGATAGTCGAGCCGCGCCACCGCCTCGTTGACAATGCGGCGCGTGTCTTCGTTGAGCAGCTCCGGCCGGTTCAGCGCGCGTGACACGGTGGCGATCGATAGCCCGGCGGCTCGCGCCACGTCCCTGATGGTGGCTGGCCTGATGGTGGCTGGCCTGATGGTGGCCGGCCTGATCGCGGGTGGCCTCGTCGCGGCGGGGCGGCCGGGCCGGGTCATGTCGCTCTGGGCGCCCGCATCATCGCTTGCTGTTAACGCCGCCGCCGGGCCGCAACAACTGGGAAAACGATTTCAGGTCCTTGCCGGTCCCGTCGTGTCGCGGATGACGAGGCGGGTCGTGAGGACGATGTCGCGCGCCGCCGGCCGCCCCGCCATCGCCTCGACCAGCTGCATCACCGCCTCATGGCCGAGGTCGGCGGTCGGCACATGCACCGTGGTCAGCGACGGCTCGTAAAGATTGGCAATGCGCTGATCGTCGAAGCCGATGACGGAAATGTCGTCGCCCACCGTCAATCCGGCCTTGCGGATAACCTGCACGGCGCCCACCGCCATCTCGTCATTGGCAACGAACACGGCGGTCGGGCGTGGGTTGCGGGTAAGCAGCCGGGCCATCGCCCGCTCGCCCGAGGCAAGGGTGAAATCACCGGCGATGCGGTGGCAGGCTCCGTCATCGAGGCCGGCGCGGGCGATGGCAAGGCCGAAGCCCTCGGCGCGGTGCTGCGCCATCGGCACGTCGTCGGGCCCGGAGATATGGGCGATCCGGCGGTGGCCAAGCGTGACCAGATAGTCGGTCGCCGCCATTGCTGCGGCGACATTGTCGACCCTGACGGTCGGCAGGCCGAGTCCGTCGACGGGCTCGAGTGCGGCCACGACCGGCGGCAGCGCCGGTCCTCGCGCCGCGAGTGCCGCCGCGTCGACGCTGGTGACGAGGATCGCGCCATCCGCCCGCCGGCTCAGCACCTGATCGAGGAAACGGCCCTCCCGATGCGGGTTGCCGCCTGAATAGGCCATCAGCACGGTATAGCCCTGCTCGTGCGCCGCCGCCTCGGCTCCGCGCAGCACGTCGAGGAAGAACGGGCTTAATCGCGGCACGACGACGAGGATGATGCGCGTCTCCTGACGGCGCAGATCGCGCGCCGTCAGGTTCGGACGATAGCCGAGCCGATCGATCGCCTCGCGGACCCGTGCCGCGGTCGCTGCGCTGACCAGCTCCGGCTGGGACAGCACGCGCGACACGGTGGCGACCGACATGCCGAGGTCGCGGGCGACGTCCTTCATCTTCAGCCGGCCGCGGCCGGCAGCCGCCGTCATCGCCGGGCGGCCGGCCGGATCACTTGGCCAGTTGGCCGCGGATCGCGCCGGCGGGGAAGGCGGCGGTGTGGACGTTCACATAATAATCGGCCGGGCTCGCCAGGATGGCACCGAGCAGGTCGGCGGCGACCGGCTTGCAGCCTTGTGACATGCCGTTCGCCGGCGCGTCGAGCGGCACCACCACCGGCCCCGCCTTGCCGGCGGCGGCCTTGTGGATATGGGCCATGGTCGGCGTGTCGGTGCCGCTGGCGTGGAGCATGTAGCATACCTGGTTCTTGTCGCTGTCGAAGGTCAGGCTTGCCGTGCCCGAGCCCTTGGCGTCGCCAGGATTGGGCGCTTCGGCAGCGCCGCTCAGCGTGGTGTCCATCTTCACCGGGGCGGCCATTGCCGGGGCCATGGCGGCGGTCGCCAGGATAATGGTCAGGATCGGTCGCATCGCATCCTCCTCCAGAGTATCGCAGGCGACCCTATCAGGGCCGGCGGCAGACCGATAGGGCGTCACAATAAAGCAGCAAAACTGGTCCAGACCAAATCGGCCTTGCCGAATGGGGATCAGACCATGGGAGCGCTCCGCTCGCTCGTCCGCCGAATGCCGCCGCCGGTCTTCACCGCATTTGCCGGCACGGCGGCGTTCTGCGCCTATTTCTCGATGTACGCGTTCCGCAAGCCGTTCGCGGCGGCCAATTATCTTCTGCCCGGCTGGCCTTATGAGATCGACTATAAGTCGGCGCTGCTGACCGCGCAGGTGCTGGGCTATGCGCTCTCCAAGCTGATCGGCATCCGCGTCATCGCCGAGATCGGCCGGCACGGGCGGGCGCAGGCGATCGTCGGGCTGATCGCGCTGGCATGGGCGGCGCTGCTGATGCTCGCGCTGGTGCCCGCGCCATGGTCGATCGCCTGCCTGTTCGTGAACGGCCTGCCGCTCGGCATGATCTGGGGACTGGTGTTCAGCTATCTGGAGGGGAGGCGCACTTCCGAGATGCTCGGCGCGATGCTGTGCGCGAGCTTCATCCTGTCCTCCGGCGCGGTCAAGTCGGCGGCGGTGCTGATGATGCAGGCCGGGATGACGGAGACGTGGATGCCGGCGGCAACGGGAGCTTTGTTCTTTCCGCTGCTGATCGCCTCGGTGATCGCGCTGGAGGCGCTGCCGCCTCCCGATGCCGCCGACGAGGCCGAGCGCACGGTGCGCGTGCCGATGCTGAAGGCGGATCGCGTCGCCTTTCTGCGCGACCATGGGCTGGCGATGATGCTCCTGGTGCTGGGCTATGTGCTGCTGACCGCGATCCGCGATTTTCGCGACAATTTCGCCGCCGAGATCTGGGCCGGCCTCGGCTATCGCGATGTCGCCGCCATGTTCTCGGCGAGCGAGCTGCCGGTGGCGGCCATCGCGCTGGTGGCGCTCGGCTCGCTGATGGCGGTGCGCAACAATATGCGCGCGCTGCTGGCGATGCATATGGTGATCATCGGCGGCGCGGCGCTGCTTGGCCTTTCCACTCTCGCCTTCCAGGCCGGGCTCCTGCCTCCGCTCACCTGGATGATCCTGACCGGCGCCGGTCTCTACCTCGCCTATACGCCGTTCAACGCGATGCTGTTCGATCGCATGGTGGCGGCGATCGGCAGGGCGGGCAATGCAGGGTTCCTGATCTACATCGCCGATGCCTCCGGCTATCTCGGCAGCGTCGCGCTGTTGCTTTATCGAAGCCTCGCCGCGCCGGGCAGCGACTGGCTCGGCTTCTACATCCACTGGGCCTATGTAACCGCCGTCATCGTGACGTTGCTCACCTTCGCCTCGGCGGTTTACTTCATCCAGCGCGAGCGCCCGCGTGCAGCCGCGCTCAGCGCCTGAGCTGATCGTCGTCGGCGCCGGCATCGTCGGCCTCGCCCATGCGCTGGCGGCGGCGCGGCGGGGACGGCGGGTGCTGGTCATTGATCGCGACGCGCAGGCGAATGGCGCGTCGGTGCGCAATTTCGGCTTCGTCACCGTCACCGGGCAGGAGCGCGGGCGGGTCTGGGATCTCGCCCGGCGCAGTGCCGCGACATGGCGCGAGGTGGCGGTCGCGGCCGACATCGCCATCGAGCAGGAGGGGCTGCTGATGATCGCCCGCCGCCCCGAAGCGGCGGCGCTGCTCAATGCGTTCCGCGCCACCGACACGGGCGCCGCGTGCGAGTGGCTGGATGCCGACGCGCTGGCCCGCGCCCATCCGATGGTGACGCCCGGCTGTTTCGGCGCGCTGCGCAGCCACGCCGATCTGCGCGTCGAATCGCGCATCGCCATTCCCCGTCTCGCCGCCTGGCTGGAGGCGGCCCATGGCGTCGCCTTCCTGCGCGGCGCCGCCGTCACCCAGGTCGCCAGCGGCCGGGTCGAGACCGGCGCCGGTTCATTCGAAGCCGACGCGATCATCGTCTGTCCCGGCGACGATCTCACCGGCCTGTTCGCCGATCGCCTTGCCGGCATTACCCGGTGCAAGCTGCACATGATGCGCCTTGCCGCCCCGGGGTGGCGTCTGCCGGCGGCAGTGATGTCCGATCTCGGACTGGTGCGCTATCTCGGCTATGCGGCGCTTCCCGAAGCGGCGGCGCTGCGGCAGCGGCTCGCCGGCGAGCGGGCCGCGGCGCTGGCCAATGGCGTCCACCTCATCGTCACGCAGAGCGCGGACGGCACGCTGATCGTCGGGGACAGCCACCACTATGCCGCCACGCCCGATCCGTTCGCGCCGGCCGAGGTCGACGCGCTGATCCTGCGCGAGTTCGCCGACGTGCTCGGCCCGCCGCCGCCGGTGGTGGAACGATGGACCGGCACCTACGCCTCGGCGGACCGGCACAGTCTGGTGGACACGCCGCTGCCGGGCGTGCGGCTGGTGATGATTACGAGCGGCACCGGGGCCTCGACCGCCTTCGCCCTCGCCGAGGATGTGATCGCCGACCTCTGGGGAGAATGACGATGCGCGCCGGACTGAAGGCGGTGGTGTTCGACTGGGCCGGGACGATGATCGACTTCGGCAGCCGCGCGCCGGTCGTGGCGCTGTGCGCGCTGTTCGACGAGGCCGGCGTGACGCTCAGCGAGGTGGAGGCGCGCGCCGACATGGGGCTGGCCAAGGCCGATCATATCCGCGCGATCCTCGCCCGCCCGCGCATCGCCGCCGCCTGGCAGGACATTTACGGCAAGCCCCCGGACGAGGCCGCCGTGACGATGCTGTTCGACCGGATCGGTCCGATGATGCGTCAGGCGGCGCGCGATTGTTCGGCGCTGATCCCCGGCGCCGCCGAGGTGGCCGGCGGGCTGCGTGCCGCAGGCGTGCGCATCGGCTCGTGCACCGGCTATACACGCGACATGATGGAAGACATCCTGCCGCGCGCCGCCGAACAAGGCTATGCGCCGGACCTGCTCGTCTGCGCGGGCGACACCCCGGCCGGCCGGCCCTCGCCCCTGATGCTGTGGAAGAACATGGCCGAACTGGGGGTCTGGCCGGCAACGGCCTGCGTGAAGGTCGATGACGCCGTGGTCGGCATCAGCGAGGGCCGCGCCGCGGGCACCTGGGCGATCGGCGTGGCGGCGAGCGGCAATGGCGTCGGCCTGTCCGCGGACGCGCTCGCCGCACTCGATCCGGAGGGCCGGGCCGCCCGAATCGCCGACGCCCGCAAGGCGCTGACCGCGGCCGGCGCCCATCTCGTCATCGACACCGTCGCCGACCTGCCGGCAGCGCTGGCGGAACTGCCGATCGGCTGACCGCCTTCCCGTTCGCCCCGGGGCCACTATTCAGCGTCTCGCGCCCCTGCCGGGGCGAGCGGAGAAATGCCGGGCCGCAGCCTCAGGCCCGCACCCCCAGGTCGACATGGATGCGGATGGCATCGTGCCGCCAATATTCGCGGTCATATTCCACGACGCGGCCGCGCGCGTCGAAGCTGGTCCGCGTCACCTTCAGGCCGGGGGTGCCGGGCTTGGCGCCCAGCGTCTCGGCGACGTCCTTGACCAGCGCGCAGGGCTGCATGTCGACACGGTTGCGCGTGACGGTGACGTCGTAGTGAGTGGTGAGGATGCGGGTCAGCGAGCCGTCGAGCGATTGCTCGAGCAGGCCGGGCGCCATTGCCGGATCGACCATGATCCGCTCGACCAGCACCGGCCGCCCGTCGATCGAGCGGCGGCGGTTGATCATGTACAGCGGGGCGCCCTCGGCAATGCCGAACACTTCGGCAGCGGGCACAAAGGCCGGCACTGTTCCGGTCGACAGCGTCTCGGTGGCAGGGGCGCGGCCCTGCTCGGCGACATAGGTCATGAAGCCGGCCCAGCGGGTCGGATCATAGGTGATCGCCGGCGGCGAGACATACCAGCCGCTGCGGTCGCGCCGGTAGATCAGCCCTTCCGCCTCGAGCTGGAACAGCGCCTCGCGAATGGTGCCGCGAGCGATGCCGGCGCTGGTCTGGAGCTGTCGCTCCGACGGCAGCTTCGCTCCGGCCGAGAGCGCGCCCGTCTGGATGCCCAGCGCGATCTGATCGCGGATCACCAGATATTGCGGTCCGCCGGCGTTGTCGGCGGGCTTGATCCACGCGTTCATGTCGATTTCATCGCAGCTTGCCGGCCTGCCGGTCAAGCATCGAAACGTGCCGAACGGGGCGAGCCGGCGCTGTCCGCCCCGTCCGCGCCCGAGGCTCAGAAGATATAGCTCGCCCGCATCACGAAGGTCCGCCCGGGCTCCATATAATCCTTCTGGTAGGAAGGATTGTCGCCCTTGGTGGTGTAATATTTATAGGCGTTCAGGATGTTGGCGACATCGAAGTCCATCGCGAAATGCTTGGTGAAATTATAGCGGGAATGGAAATCAAGGCTGCGATTGGGACGCACCCACTTATCGACGGCGTTGTCGCGAAGGCTTTCGATGTATTTTCCGCGGTAATTATACGATAACTTGGCCTCGATCCCGTATTTTTGATAGGTCAAAGAGGCATTGTACAGCAGATGCGGCGTGTTGATCAGCCGGATCTTCTTGCCGTTGCGATAGGGCTGCCCGGTGTCCGCCTCGCTATGCTGGACGGTGACGTTCCCCTCCACCCCGAAGCCGTCGAAGGGGGACTGGAGGCCCTGCAGGCTCTTGATGAGATTGAGCTCGATGCCATAGACCGTCGCCGTCTTGCCATTCTGGGGCTGGCTGATCTCGATCGTGCCGGTCAACGTATCGGCGCTCACCGAGCTGCCGTTGGTGAAGATGAAGTTCCGGATACGCTTGTAATAGGCGCCGAGCGAGATGATGCTCGTCGCATCGGGATAATATTCCGCCGAGACGTCGGCATTCACCGCACGCGCTGCCTTGAGGTCGGGATTGCCCTGGCTGATGGCGATGATCTCGTTCGAGGCATCGCGGGTGACGGACTGGCCGGCCGAAATATAACCATATTCGGGCGGGGAATAGCCGGTCCAGATCGCGGCATGATAGGCTTGGTTCTGCGCCGGTCGCCAGATCGCGGTGAGGCTCGGCAGGAGGACGGTATAGCCGCGATCGGTGCTGCCGACGCGGCTGTTGTCGCCATCATCGACCCAGAATTCGTTATGGGTTTCGCGGCGCTCGACACGCAGGCCGCCGATCATCTGCACCGCGTCGAGCGTGAGGTGGGCAAGGCCATAGCCGGCATAGATGGTCTCGGTGCTGCGCTTGTCGTCGGCGACGAGGTCGGTGGCCGATGCCGCATCGCCGGGATTGGCCACCTGCGCCGCCTTGATCGCGGCGACCACCGCCTTGCGGCTATAGACGTCGCCATAATAATATTGGCCGCGCAGGATGCTCGCCACTTCCTTGTCGACCAGGCCGGAGTCGGCGAGGTTCAGCCCGTCGAGCGGCGTGCCGCTGAAATCGCCGTCCCAGATCGGCGTGTTGTCGTAATGGCGCTTCGAGCGAAGATATTTGCCGCCGACCTTCACATAGTCGAGCACGCCGTCGAAATCGTAGCGTGCGTCAAGCCGGGCGGCGACACGATCGTCGGTCTGCTTCGAGCGACGGGTGCTTGCGCCGTCGAACGGAAGCAGCGCTGCATCCCGCTCCACATTCTGCGCGAAGGCCGGGAGGGCGGCGTGCGGGAAGCGGGGATCGTTCGACACCCAGTTGATGCCGGTGGCGTTGAGCGGATAGGTGCAGGCGTCGCAATTATAGCCGACGGAGTAGCTTTCCGGCGTCTGGTTGACGCCGCCGCTATAGCTCAGTTCATAATCGAGCTTCAGCCGATTGAGATCGCTATGACCACCGAGCGCGATTGTGGCCAGCGTCTGGTTCTGGTCGAGCGTGCTCATGCTGCGCGCGAACTGCATCGCCTGCGGATCGAACACGCCGGAGCGCCCGTTGAGCGACCACAGGCCCCTGGTGCCGCGATCGGCATCGGTGATCATCCCGTCGCCGTCGGCGTCGACGATCTGGCTGGTGGTGTAATTGTAGATCCGCCCCTTGCTGCCGGTGCCGATGATGGCGTTTTCGGGCTGGACGAGGCTGGTGTCGTCGATATTGACCTGGCTCAGGCGGGCCGTGGGGCGGCTGCGATAATCGGTGATGTCATTGGTGCCCACCATCTTCTGCCGCGCATATTGGCCACGCAGATAAAGTTGCGTGCCCCCGCCGTGATAATCGAAGGAAAAATTGCCACCGTAGCGGGTCTGCTTCAGCCGGCGATAATCGAGATCGATGCCGGGCAGATGCATGTTGGTCTCGTCGATCGGCTCTTCGGCGTCCTTGCGCCACTTATAGGGCTCCCACTCGCCGTCATTCTCGGTCTCCTGGCCGTTGCCGTGAGACACGCCATAATTGCCGGACACGAAGAAGCCGAAGCGATCGTCGGCCAAGCGCGTCGCGAAATCCGCCTGGGCCTGATAATTGGCCGCCGGTTCGTCCGCGTCGAGCGCCTGCTGGTTGAAGCCGCCCGAGCCATAGAGGCGCACCGTCGTCCGGTCGCGGAAGTCGAAGGCGGTCGGGGTACGGAAATCGATGGTGCCGCCGATCGCATCGCCGTCCTGATCTGGGGTCAGCGTCTTGGTGACGCGGATCGCGGCGAGGCCGTTCGGCGGCAGCACGTTCAGGGAGACGTCGCGGCTGCTGGTGTCGGTCTGGGCGACGCGGATGCCGTTGATCATCACCGCATTGTAGGTGCCCGACAGACCGCGCACCGTAACATATTGGCCTTCGCCGGTATCCTGGTTGACGATCACGCTCACGCCCGGAATGCGCGCCAGCGCGTCGGCGACATTGGCGTCGGGGAGCTTGCCGAGATCGTCGGCGGCGATGATGTCGACGACGTTCTGCGAGTTACGCTTGGCCTCCAGCGCGCTTTCGGTGCTGAGCCGCTGGCCGGTGACGACGATATCGCCGGGGGCGTCCTCGGCGATGGCGGCACCGTCGGCCGCACGAGCCGGGCTCGCTATTGCGAAGGCAAGCGCGAGGCAGGCGGCGGAGGCCGCATATTTGCCACGGCGGCGGACGATATCCTGCGAACTGATCATGATTGTCTCCCCGAATATACTTGGCGTGCGTCCGCAGCCCACGACGAAGGCGCCGCGGATCAATCGGATGAAGCTGAGCAATCCCCTGCCTATGAACAGCGATTCATAAGGTACTGCGATTGTTCTTGTGAACCGTCAGGCTGGTCTTCGCTGCCGCGCTTCCAGCCGACGTCCATTTATCTGGTATGAACCAGTTTGTCGTGACACGGTTGTGACAGATGCGGAAGGACTCGGGCTAGCGAATGAGATTTGCGAGGAGCCGCCGATAGTCCCCGAGCGGCATCACCGCGAGGTCCGGCTGCTTGCCGAGATCATCATAGCGGCGCAGCCGGATCGCCTCCTCGGCATAGGGCTGCGCTCGGAAGGCAGCGGCTTCGTCGGCGGTGAAGGGGCCGCCCTGAAGCTTCAGGCTGAGTTTGGAGGCCGCGCTCAGCGAATCCTCATAACCGGGCTCGGCGATGCACAGATAGCGCTTGGCGTCGACATGGAGCCGTACCGCTTCGGTTATTTCCGGTGGAAACGCCCTTGCCAGATAGGCTGCTCCGAGCACCTCGTGGCGCGCGTCGACACCGTTTCGCCCGGCGGCCTCGCCGGCGTCGTTGATGAACTGTCCCACATCGTGCAGCAGGGCGGCGGCGATCATCGCATCGCCCTCGCCCGCTTCCCGCGCGAAATGGGCGCTCTGCAACATGTGCGACAACTGGCTGACATGCTCGCCATAACCAAGTCCGCCAAATCGCTCAAATAGCGCGAAAATCTCCGAAATCGCATCGACCGTCATCAAATGGTCCCCGGTTTGTCGGCAGGGCAGGCCGCGAACGCGCGATTCTGTCGCCGATTTGTAGCGTTTCTGGACTAGACCAGATTTGTGACCGGTCTGCGTCAACGCGCGGCCTGAGCTGAGAGGATAGACCAGTGGTTTTTGCCGACCGGCGGGATTTTCTGCGGATCATGAGCGCGTCCGGAATTGCGTCATGGCTGCCGGGCCTGATCGGCCGCGCCGCCGCGATCCCTGCCAATAACGCCACCGGCTCGATCGACGATGTCGAGCATATCGTGGTGTTCATGCAGGAAAATCGTGCCTTCGATCATTATTTCGGCAAGTATAACGGCGTGCGCGGTTTCGGCGATCCGCGGCCTCTACGCCTGCCCGGCGGCGCCAGCGTCTGGGCCCAGCCGAGCGCCGAGCATCCGGACGGCCATGTCCTGCCCTATCATGGCGATTCGACGATCAGCCAGTCCTTCACCGTCAATGGATCGGCGCAGGGGCATCAGGCGTCCCTGACACTCTACAATGGCGGCCGTTATGATCGCTGGGGCCAGTCGCGCGAGCTGCACAAGCGCATGCTTCATTATTCAGCCGGCGACCTCCCCTTTTATTATGCGCTGGCCGACGCGTTCACGATCTGCGACGCCTATCATTGCTCGACATTGACGCAGACCTATCCCAACCGCCTGCATCTGTTCACCGGCTGCAACGGCGGCGGCGGTCTCGGCGGCGATCCGGAGATGAACAATTACGGCGAGGATGAAACCCCGAGCGCGGACATGGCGATGGACCACCCGCTCCGCCCCGACGCCTATCGCTGGACGACCTATGCCGAGCGGCTCCAGCAGGCCGGGATCAGCTGGAAGGTCTATCAGGAATATGACAATTTCGGCGACAATCTCCTGTCCGTCTTCCCCGCTTTCCGCCCCTGCGCGAGGGATTCCGAGCTGTACCGTCGCGGCCGCTCCTGGGTCAGCGAGCACAAGACCGGGGCGGACCGCATCCGCTCCGACGGCGAGCAGCTCGTCGCCGCCTTCCGCGAGGATGTCGCGGCGGGGCGGCTGCCGCAGGTGTCGTGGATCGTCACCGCTGCCGACCTCTCCGAACATCCGCGCGCCGTGCCGGCGAAGGGCGAGCATGTCTGCGCGGGGCTGATCGCGGCGCTGGTCGATCATCCCGAGGTGTTCGCACGCACCGTCTTCATCATCAATTACGACGAGGCCGGGGGCTTCTACGATCACGCGCTGCCGCCGACGCCGCCGGTCGACCCTTCACAGGGCCACAGCACCGTGCCGGTGGACGGCGAGGTCAAGGACTATGGCGCCGACGCCAGGGCCGCCAATCCGGGCCGGCACCCGATCGGCATGGGCATCCGCGTGCCGGCGATCGTGGTGTCGCCGTGGAGCCGGGGCGGCTTCGTCTGCTCGGAGCTGTTCGACCACACTTCGGTCATTCGCTTCATGGAACAGCGCTTTGGCGTGAAGGAGCCGAATATCGGCGCGTGGCGCCGGTCGGTGGCAGGCGATCTCACCTCCGCCTTCGATTTCACCGGCGCCAGCGCCAGCGCGCCGGCGCTGCCCGACACCGGCGACTTCATGGCGCGGGTGATCCGCTCCCAGGCCGGTGTCGCCAACGCCATCCCCGCGCGGCAGAGCCCGACCGCGCAAATGTCCGGTCAACGCCCGTTCCGCCCCCTGCCTTATGCGCTGGAGGTGGCCGGGCGGGTAACGGCGGACCACCGCTTCGATCTCGTCATGGCCAACCGCGGACGCACCGGGGCGGTGATCACCGTCCATGACCAGAGCGACGCACAGGCGCCATGGCATTACACGATCGGCGCCGGGCATCGACACGAGAGCAGCCAGTGGCACGATGCTGGCCCGCTCCGCGTCTACGATCTCGCGGTGCGCGGGCCGAACGGCCTTTACCAGCGCTATGCCGGTCCGCTCGGACAGGGTGCGCCGGCGGTGGAGGCGACGATCGTCCATGGCCGCGGCGGCGCGGAACTGCGCCTCAGCAATGGCGGGAGTACACCGGTCGAGGTCGAGGTGGCGCTTGACGCGGCCTATCCGGCAACCGGCGGGCGGACCCGGCGCCATCGCCTCGCCCCGGGCCAGCGGCTCGCCGATCGCTGGCCGCTTGCCGCCAGCGATAATTGGTACGACCTGGTCGTTACCATCGCCGGCCGCACCGACTTCGTCCGCCGCTTCGCCGGCTATGTCGAGACCGGGCGGGCCGGGCGCACCGACCCGGCGATCGGGGCGATGCGCCTGACCGCCTGAGCGGCGGATCAGTCGTCGAGGGCGCCGCCCTGCGCGTCGGCAGCGACGAGGTTGACGCCGTCGGCGATGTCCGCCTGTACTGCCGCGCGCAGCCCATCGGCGTCGCGGCGCGCAATGGCCTCCATCGCCAGCGCATGCTGGTCGACAAGCGCGACGGTGCCGACCCGACCATAGACGACCCGCATCAGCGGCCCGAATTGCAGCCACAATGTCTCGATCAGCCGCGGCAGAATGACGCTGCGACCACCGGCGCGATAAATCAGGAAATGGAAACGGAAGTTGTTTTCCATGTAATCATTGACGTCGCCCGTCTCCAGCGCAGCATTGACCGCTGCATCCGCCGCCTTCAACTGGCGGACGACGGAGGCATCGATATAGGGCAAGGCCTGCACTGCGGCCTCCGGCTCGAGCAGCATGCGGCACCGCATGATTTCGTCCAGCCGCTCGGTCGTCATGCGCGGCACCATGATCTTGCGCTTGGAGCGGATTTCCACCGCGCCCTCCGCCGCCAGCCGGCTCAGCGCGTCACGCACCGGCATCTGGCTGACCCCAAGCTGCTGGGCGAGGCCGCGCGTCGAGATCGTCACCCCCGGCGCGATCTTGCCGGTGATCAGCCGCTGGCGGAGATCCTCATAGACGCTGGCATGGAGCGGGGAAGTCTCCGTCTCGGCGAGCGCCTGCGCGGCGGTGGCGACCGTGGCGGCGATGCGGCGGCGGCTGCCCGCCCGTACTTCAGCGACCATGGCGGACGATCAGCGGCTGTGATGACGAAATGCAGGCGAGGCCCGGAAGCACGCCGCTGGCACCCAGCCATTCCAACACCAGCCTCGCCAAAACCCGCTCCCGTCGTCCCGTCAAAAGCGCAGAATAGTGCGATAGCAGACGCTTGTCGCCTGCTTTGCTGGCGCTGACCGCTAGATGCGCACCTCGCGGGCGGCAAGCAACTCGTGCACGGCGCGGTGCGCCTGGTCGATCGCGGAGTCGGTATAGGCGGCGGCGCCGGAATCCGAATTGGCGATGGCGATCGGGCCGAAGCGCCGCCGGCCCACGACATGCGGACGGCTCGCCTCCGGCACGTCCCACGGATCGTAAAGCGGATTATATTCATAGGCATAGCCGTGCGGCCAGCGATTGACGGCGATGCCGGCAATGTCACGCGCCGCATCGAACCCACCTCGCCCGAGCACCTTCGCCAGCTGGTCGCGGATATGCCCCCCGAACGTCGCGAGCGAGGTGGCGAGCAACTCCTGCCGGCCCGCGCGATGCTGGTCGCGCTCCGTCGGCGCGCCGGGCTTGCAGGGAGTGCGCAGCATGAACAGCATCGCCGGATCGTCCGGCCCGGCCGGCTGGAAGGCGCCGCCCATGTCGGGCGCGGGGGTCAGGCGGAAGGAGGAGAAATAGCTGCCCGGGCATTCCGCCCCGCTGATGCCGAGCCGCGCGAAGGCGCGCCAGTTGGTCAGCGCCACGCTGGTATAGACGAGCGGCACCTTCACCAACTGGTGCAGCGCCGCCTTCTGCGCATCCGGCAGGTCGGGCACCAGATAGGGGATGATCATATTGTAGCAGGCGAGCACGCACGCCCTGGCGCTGACGGCGCGCAGGCCGTCGCCCGCCCGGTAGACGATCTCCGCGCCGGCGCCTTTGCGCGCGACGTTCACCACCGTACTGTTCAGGCGGATGCGCACCGGCTGGCCGGCGCGATCGAGCTCGGCATAGTCGAAGCGCGCGCCGACCAGCGCCGCGATATCGCCGGGTGGCGCCACCGCCGGCACCAGCTTGCGCACCAGTGCGCGGGCGATGGTGGCGTTGCCGTCGGGAAAGTGGAAGCTGGCCGAGCCGCCGGTGGCGCCATAGCCGGCGGCGGTATTGCCCATGCGCCGTGTGTCGCGGGGGTCGAGGCCGAGCCCGGCAAAGCCCGGCAGCCCCTGCCCCCAGCAATCCAGAGCCGGTTCGCCGTCGATGCCGATGCCCCATTCGCCGTGGGTCCGGCATTGGTAATAGGCGATCACCAGCGGATCGACTTTCACCACCTCAGCCAGATAATCGCGGTAGCTCATCCGCGACAGCCGGTCGCGTTTCTCGTCCTGCGACAGGCCGGCGAGATAATCCTCCTTGCCGGTCTCGACGCGGACGATATCGCGGATCGCCTTTTCGGGCAGTGGCGAGGCGGCGAGCGCCTTGGCCAGTGCCTCCGGCGTCCTGTCGGCGCCGCGCATCATCGGGACGAGCGCATCGCGACCGAATGTCGGCGCGTCGAAGAATATCGCGGGGCGCAGCGCGCGGAAAGCGCCACCGGGCTTGTAGCGCGCCGCGAGCGCCTCCGCATTGATGCCGAGCGTGGCGAGCAGGCCAGCTGCCACCGCGCTGTAGGGCCGCGGGCTGCTGATCAGCATCGTGCCGCCATTGATCAGCAGCGTGCGGCCGGCGACGTGGAATTCGTTGCGCTTGGCATGGCCGCCGAAATCGTCGTGATTGTCGAGGATGAGGATGCGGGCGTCCGGCCGCTCGACGCGCAGGAAATGCGCCGCGGCAAGCCCGCTGATGCCGCCGCCGACGATCACAAGATCATAGGCTTCGCCGATGCGCTCGGCGTCGCCGATCCTGAGGGTGCCGTCACGGAGCGCGTGAGCGGTCTCGAACGAGCCCGGATGGCTGCCGCGCATGCCGAGACGCTCGGGCGGATAATAGCCCGGCGCCTCCTGTGGCGCAGGCGCGGCCGCCGCCGCCGGGCCGGCCAGACCGCCTGCGACGAGGCCACACCCGACCCCTTTCAACAGGCCCCGCCGGTCGATTTCCGGACGCTCGCGCTCGGCCATGAATCGCCTCCCCGGGAGTAACTGCTATCACATATCTCGAAAGCCCGACGGCGCAAAGTTTGCGCTTCCAAAGGCCATGAGCCCCTCCTATGATGTGATCACAGAAGTTCCGAGGAAGGGCCGGCGTGCAGAGCTTTTCGGAGATTCAGGCCCGGGCCGCGGCACTGACTTTGCCCGGACAGGCGGTGATCGACGGCCATCTGGTTGCGGCCAGGTCGGGCGCCACCTTCGCCAATATCGGCCCGCGCGACGGACGCATCCTCAATCATGTCGCAGCCGGGGAGGCGGCGGACGTCGATGCCGCCGTCGTCGCCGCCCGTACCGCCTTCGAGGACGGGCGCTGGCGGGACCTCCCGCCCAAGGCGCGCAAGGCCGTGCTGCATCGCCTGGCCGCGTTGATGGAAGAGCATGCCGACGAGCTGGCGCTGCTGGAATCATTGGATACCGGCAAGCCGATCTCCGACGCGGCCAATGTCGACGTGCCGCTCGCGATCAACACCACCCGCTATTACGCCGAGGCGCTGGACAAGCTGTACGGCGAGGTGGCGCCGTCGGCCCCGACCCGGCTTTCCTATGCGGTGCATGAGCCGCTGGGCGTCGTCGGCGCGATCGTGCCGTGGAATTTCCCGTTGCATATGGCGATGTGGAAGGTGGCCCCCGCGCTCGCCATGGGCAATTCGGTGGTGCTGAAGCCGGCCGAGCAATCGCCGATGTCGGCGCTCCGCCTCGGCGCGCTGGCGCTGGAGGCCGGCCTGCCCGACGGCGTGCTGAACGTCGTGCCCGGCCTTGGCGAGACGGCGGGGCAGGCGCTCGCCCGCCACATGGACGTCGACATGATCGCCTTCACCGGCTCCGGCACGGTCGGGCGGCTGCTGATGCGCTACGCCGGCGAGAGCAATCTCAAGCGGGTCAGCCTGGAACTGGGCGGCAAATCGCCGCAGATCATATTCCCCGACTGCCCCGACCTCGACGCCGCGGCGGAGGCCGCCGCCTGGGGCGTGTTCTACAATCAGGGCGAGGTATGCACCGCCGCCTCCCGCCTGCTCGTCCATCGCGACATCAAGGCGGATTTCATCGCGCGCGTGCTCGCCGTGGCGGAAAGGATCGTCCCCGGCGACCCACTCGATCCCGCCACGCGCTTCGGGGCGATGATCAGCGAGGCGCAGATGCACAGCGCCTTGCGCCACATCGATGCCGCCGAGCGCGAGGGGGCGACGCGGCTGATCGGCGGCGTGCGGGCGCGCGAGGAGACCGGGGGCTTCTATGTCGCGCCGACCATCTACGACCAGGTCCGCCGCGACGCGTCGCTGGCGCGCGAGGAGGTGTTCGGCCCGGTGCTCGGCGTGCTCGACTTCGCCGACGACGAAGAGGCCTTCGCCATCGCCAACGACACCATCTACGGTCTTGCCGCCGGGGTATGGACGGCAGACCTCAATCGCGCCCACAGCGCCGCCCGGCGGCTGCGCGCGGGCCTGATATGGGTGAATGGCTGGGATGCCTGCGATATCACCATGCCGTTCGGCGGCTTTCGCCAGTCCGGCTTCGGGCGGGACAGGAGCATGCACGCGCTCGCCAAATATGCCGACCTCAAGGCCGTGACCTTCACCCTGCGATAGGACAGCATGACCGAAGCCTCATCCCCCCCGCATCCGGGTTTCGTCGCCTCAGCGGAGGAGGCGCGCGCCTTCCTCGCCGCGCATCCGCACATCCAGTTCTTCGAGGTTTTCTTCACCAACATGTCCGGCGTGCCGCGCGGGAAACGCCTGCGCCGGCATGAGCTGATGGCAGTCTATGACTATGGCCGCTTCCTGCCCGGCTCGATCCTCGTCGTCGACATCACCGGGCGCGACGTGGAGGAAACCGGACTTGTCTGGGAGGATGGCGACGCCGATCGCCGGGCGCGCCCGGTGCCGGGCGGCATCGTGCCGGCGCCGTGGCTGGGCGAGGATGTTGCGCAGGTCGCGACGTCGCTGCACGAGCTGGACGGCACGGCGTGCGAACTCGATCCGCGCGTCATCCTGTCGCGGGTGCTCGATCGCTTCGCGGCGGATGGATTGACCCCGGTCGTCGCGTGCGAGCTGGAATTCTACCTCGTCGATGCCGAGCGCGGGCCGGACGGCGCGGTGCGCCTGCCGCTGTCCGAGCTCACCGGCCGGCGGGCCGAGGGCACGCATGTCTATGGCCTGCCCGAGATCGAGGATGCCGCGCCATTCCTCCGCGACCTGTGGCAGACCTGCGATGCGCAGAACATCCCTCTGGAGGGCGTCATCTCCGAATGCGCGCCGGGCCAGCTTGAGCTGACCTTGCGTCACAAGGCCGACGCCCTGCGCGCCGCCGACGAGGCGGTGTTCTACAAGCGCGCCGCCAAGGGCGTCGCCCGTCGCCATGGCTGCGAGGCGACGTTCATGGCCAAACCGTGGAGCGACGCCGCCGGCAGCGGCCTTCATCTCCATGTCAGCATCGAGGATGGCTCCGGGGCGAACGCCTTTGCCAGCGAGGATCCGGCCGGGACGGAGATGCTCCGCCACGCCATCGGCGGGATGAAGGCGCTGCTCGCCGAAAGCATGGCGATCTTCGCCCCGCACATGAACAGCTTCCGCCGCTTCCGGCCGAACAGCTATGCGCCGGTGGCGCCGACCTGGGGCGTCAACAATCGCACCGTGGCGCTGCGCGTGCCGGCCGGCCTGCCCCACACGCGCCATGTCGAGCATCGCGTCGCGGGCGCGGACGCCAATCCTTATCTGGCCCTCGCCGCGCTCCTCGCCGCCGTCCATCACGGCATCACCAATCGCATCGACCCGGGCCCGCCGGTGACCGGCGACGGCTATGCCGCCGCGCGCGAGATGGGAGCGTCGCTGCCGACCAACTGGTTCGACGCGGTCGAGCGCTTCGCCGGCTCGGCAATCTTGCGAGATTATCTCGGCGAGCGCTTCGTCGACATGTTCACCACCGTCAAGCGGACCGAACAGGCGCGCTTCTTCGAAGTGGTCAGCCCGCTCGACCATGACTGGTATCTCCAGAGCGCCTGACGGAGATGGCCGGCATGGAACAGGAATGGCGGCAGGCGAAACGGCCGTTCGCGGCGATCATCGGCCCGCCGGGCTTCTGGCTCGCGCTGTTCTTCCTGGTGCCGCTGGCGATCGTCTGGGCGTATAGCTTCGGCCGTACATTGGGCCTCACCGACATCGCGATCACCGGCACGCTCGACAATTATGCGCGCGTGATGGACCCGGTCTATCTCGACATCTTCGTCAAATCGCTGGGCGTGGCGGCGCTGACCACGCTGCTCTGCCTGATCATCGGCTTTCCGGTGGCGCTGGCGATCACCTTCGCGCCGCCGCGCGCCAAGGCGTGGCTGCTGATGCTGGTGATGCTGCCTTTCTGGACCAATTTGCTGGTCCGCACCTATGCGCTGATGGCGGTGCTGCGCAACGAAGGCTATGTGAACACCGTCCTCGGCTGGGGCTGGGACGGGCTCCGCGCGATGGGCCTGTCGCTGTCGGCGTTCCAGCCGCTGCCGCTGCTCCACAATAATTTCGCGGTGGTGCTGGGGCTGGTCTACGTCAACCTGCCCTTCCTGATCCTGCCGCTCTATGCCGCGCTCGACCGGCTCGATCGCTCGATGATCGAAGCGAGCCTCGATCTCGGTGCCGGGCACCTGCGCACGATGAGGGAGATCGTCGTGCCGCTGGCGCTGCCGGGCATCCTCTCCGGGCTGCTCATCACCTTCGTGCCGGCGCTCGGCGCCTATCTGACGCCCGATCTGCTCGGCGGGCCGGACAGCCAGATGATCGCCAATGTCATCGAGCGCCAGTTCAAGCGGGCGAATGACTGGCCGTTCGGCGCCGCGCTATCGTTCATGCTGATGTACCTGACGTTCATCGCCATTGCCGGCCAGGCGATCGTCGCCCGCCGCCGTCGCGCGAGGGCCGGGGCATGAGGCGCCGCGAGCCGGTCGCCCCGCTGGATTATTTCCGGCGCTGGCCGATCCGCCTGTGGCTGGCGGCGACGATGGTCTTCCTCTACGCGCCGCTGCTCTGCCTGATCGCGTTCAGCTTCAACGAGAGCCGGCGCAACATCGTGTGGACGGGCTTCACGCTCGACTGGTACGGCCGCGTCTTCCAGAATGGCTCGCTGCTCGAGGCGTTCGGCAATTCGCTGACCATCGCCGCCGTTTCGACGCTGGTCAGCGTCGTGCTCGGCGCGCTGGTCGCGGTCGGGCTGTGGCGATTCCGTTTTCCATTCAAGCCGGCGTTCGAAGGGGTGATGGCGCTGCCCATCGTCATCCCGGAAATCTGCATGGGCGTGGCGATGCTCGTGTTCTTCTCGCGCGTCATCCCCTGGCCCGGCGGGATGCCGTGGCCGGCCAATCTCGGCGCGATCATCATCGCCCATATCTCGTTCAGCTTCCCGTTCGTGGCAGTGATCGTCCGCGCACGCCTCGCCTCGTTCAACCGCGAGCTGGAGGAAGCAGCGCGCGATCTCGGCGCCGGCGAGTTCCGTATCTTCATGGATATCCTCGTGCCGCACATGCGACCGGCGCTGATCGCCGGGGCGCTGCTCGCCTTCACGCTCAGCCTCGACGATTTCGTCATCACCTTCTTCACGGCGGGACCGGATACGGTGACCTTCCCGGTCAAGGTCTATTCCATGGTCCGTTTCTCGGTGACGCCGGAGGTGAATGCCGCCTCGACCTTGCTCGTCCTGCTCACCATCCTGCTCACCACCATTGGCCTGCGCCTGCAGGGCGGGCCGGTGGCGAGCACGCAGGGAAATCATTGACCACATGGCCGCTACCCCGCTCATCCGCATCGAACACCTCACCAAGCGGTTCGGCGGCTTCACCGCCGTCGAGCAGGTGTCGCTGGACATCATGGAGGGCGAGTTCTTCGCCCTGCTCGGGCCTTCCGGCTGCGGCAAGACCACGCTGCTGCGCATGCTCGCCGGGCTGGAGCTGCCGAGCGAGGGCCGGATCCTCATCGACGGGCAGGACATGAGCAGCGTGCCGCCCAATCGCCGGCCGGTGAACATGGTGTTCCAATCCTATGCGGTGTTCCCGCACATGAGCGTCAAGGCCAACGTCGCATACGGCCTGAAAATCGCCGGCGTGCCGGAACCGGAGCGCACCGATCGCGTGATGGAAGCGCTGGCCCTCGTCCGGCTGGAGGGCATGGCCGATCGCAAGCCCGACCAGCTTTCCGGCGGGCAGCGCCAGCGCGTCGCGCTCGCCCGCGCGCTGATCAAGCGGCCGCGCGTGCTGCTGCTCGACGAGCCGCTCTCCGCGTTGGACGCCAAGCTGCGCGAGACGATGCGCTTCGAGCTGACCCGCATCCAGGAGACGGTCGGCGTCACATTCGTGATGGTCACCCACGATCAGGACGAAGCCCTGGCGATGGCGTCGCGCTGCGCGCTGATGAACCGGGGCGCGCTGCAACAGGTGGCGACGCCGAGCGACCTCTACGAATATCCGAACAACCGCTTCGTCGCCGACTTCATCGGCAGCGTGAACCTGTTCGAGGGGCGGCTGGTGGTGGACGAGCCGGACCATGCGGTGATCGCCTCGGACCAGCTCGGCGCGCGGATCTTCGTCGACCACGGCGTCACCGGGGCAACGGACGCCACCGTATGGGCCGGCCTGAGGCCGGAGAAGGTCGAGATGGCGCACCTCAACGGCGCCGCGCCGCCCGCCCGCGTGGGCGTGCCGGAGGGGCATAATCTGGTGCGCGGCACGATTCGCCGCGGCGCCTATCTCGGCAGCGAGACGGTCTATGACGTGGCGCTGGAAAGCGGCGCGGAGATGCGCGTGCTGCGCAGCAATGTCACCCGCTATGTCGACCGCGAATTTGCCGAAGGCGACGCGGTGTGGCTGAGCTGGGCGCCGCGTTCGCCGGCGGTACTGCTGTCATGAGCGCGCGGCCGATCCTCGGCATCATCGCCTGCTCGCGCCCGTCGGGCGAGGAGATCACCCAGGCGGTGGTCAACCGCTATGTCGAGGCGGCGGCGCGCTATGGCGATGCCGCCCCGCTGATCATCCCCGCCCGCCCCGACCTGTTGACGCCGACGGAGGCGGCGGCGCGGATCGACGGCCTGCTGCTCACCGGAAGCCCATCCAACGTCCAGCCGTCGCGATATGGCGAGCCGGACGCGGAGGGGTCCGGCCCGTTCGATCCCGGCCGCGACATGATGAGCCTCGGCCTGATCGAGGCGATGATCGCGCGCGGCCGGCCGGTGTTCGGCATCTGCCGCGGCTTTCAGGAAATGAACGTCGCCTTTGGCGGCACGCTGGCGCGCGACCTCGGCGAGGAGGCGCGGGCCTTGTCCCACCACGCGCCCGCCGATGTCGATTTCGCGAGCATGTTCGGCCATCTCCACGATGTCGCGCTGACCCGCGGCGGCCTGCTCGCCGCCGGCCTCGGGCGGGACAGGTTGCGCGTCTCGTCGGTCCATTTCCAGGGCATCGGCCGGCTGGGCGACGGCCTGGCGGTGGAGGCGCGGGCGCCGGACGGGGTGGTGGAGGCGGTGTCCGCCACCGTCAACGGCGCTCAGCTCCTCGGCGTACAATGGCATCCCGAGTGGCAGGTGGATGCCGACGCGGCATCACAGGGCTTTTTCGGATTGCTGGGCAAGGCCCTTCGTGGGCTTGCGCTGGCGCCGGCTGAGAAAATGGAGAAGCAGGCGTGAACAGGCGCAACTACAACGTGTCCGAGCTTCGGCGGCTGGACGTCGCCCATCATCTTCCGGCCCAGTCCAGCTACCGGCTGCAGCAGCAGATGGGCGGCAGTCGCATCATCACGCGCGCCGAAGGATCGACGGTGTGGGACGCCGAAGGCAATGCGATACTTGACGGCATGGCCGGGCTTTGGTGCGTCGACATCGGCTATGGCCGCGCCGAACTGGCCGACGTCGCGCGCGAGCAGATGCTCGAGCTGCCCTATTACAACAGCTTCTTCCGCACGGCGACGGCGCCGGCCGTCGAACTCGCCGCCAAGCTCGCCTCGCTGCATGGCGGCGCTCTCCAGCATATCTTCTTCAACACCTCCGGGTCGGAATCGAACGACACGGTGCTGCGGCTGGTGCGCTATTACTGGGCGCTCAAGGGCCAGCCCGAGCGCAGCATCATCATCAGCCGCCACAACGCCTATCATGGCTCCACCGTCGCCGGCGCCAGCCTGGGAGGCATGAGCTTCATGCATGTGCAGGGCGGCCTGCCGATTCCCGGCATCGAGCATATCATGCAGCCCTATCATTTCGGCGACGGCTTCGGCGAAGACCCGGAGGAGTTCGCGCTGCGCGCCGCCGACGCGCTGGAGGAGCGCATCCTCGCGATCGGCGCCGACAAGGTGGCGGCGTTCATCGGCGAACCGGTACAGGGGGCGGGCGGGGTCATCATCCCGCACCGCGCCTATTGGCAACGCATCGAGGCGATCTGCCGCAAATATGGCGTGCTGATCGTGTCGGACGAGGTGATTTGCGGCTTCGGCCGGCTCGGCCGCTGGTTCGGCTATCAGCATTTCGGCTTCACGCCGGACATCGTGTCGATGGCCAAGGGATTGTCGTCCGGCTATCTCCCCATCTCGGCGACGGCGGTGAGCCACGAGATCGTCGAGACGCTGCGCGCCACCGACGATGATTTCGTCCACGGCTACACCTATTCGGGCCATCCCGTCGCCGCCGCCGTCGCCTTGCGCAACATCGAGATCATGGAGCGCGAGGCCCTGGTCGATCGCGTCGCCGATGACGCCGGCCCACATTTCGCCGAGGCGATCGGCGCGCTCGCCGATCATCCGCTGGTCGGCGAGGTGCGCACATTGGGGCTGATCGGCGCGATCGAGCTGGTGGCCGAAAAGGGCACCAATCGCCGCCACGGCAAGGGCGGCGCCGCCGGGCCGGTGGTGCGCGACGCCTGCATCGCGCGCGGCCTGATGGTGCGCGCCATCCGCGACACGATCGTGATGTGCCCGCCCTTCGTCATCACCCATGAGGAGATTGACCGGATGGCCGCAATCATCCGCGCCGCGCTGGATGAGGCGGTGGGCACGCTCGCCCATCTCGCCGGCCTGCCGCCGCCGCAATTGCTGGAGGGCGCGCAGCCGGGGTTGTAGACTGTGCGTCGACACCGACCCGGAAACGGACCAGGCAGGAAAGGCGGTGGCTTATGGCGGACAAGTTCGCGCATTGGATCAGGGATCACGGCATCAGCGAGGTGGAATGCCTCGTGCCCGACATGAACGGCGTCATCCGCGGCAAGGTGTGGCCGGCGCAGAAATTCCTGCAATCCACCGGCAATGGCACGCTGCGCATGCCGAGCAGCATCTTCTCGGTGACCGTCACCGGCGAATATGCCGACGACGAGACCGCCGGCGAATCCTTCAGCGATCCGGACATCACGCTGGGTCCCGATCCCGCCTCGATGTGCGTGGCACCGGGCTTCAAGACGCCGACCGCGTTCGTCTTCGCGGATGCACTGCATCGCGACGGAGCCCCGTTCGAGATTGCACCGCGCCATGTGCTGCGCCGCGTGCTCGATCGTTACGAGGAGATGGGCTGGCGCTTCGTCATCGCGCCGGAGCTCGAATTCTACCTGACCCAGGTCAACGCCGATCCCGACCTGCCGCTGCTGCCGCCGACCGGTCGCTCAGGCCGCTCGGAAACCTCGCCCCAGCCCTATGGGCTTGAGGCGATCACCGAATATGAGGACATCATCGAGGATATCTACGAGCAGGCCGAGACCGCCTCGCTCCACCTCGACACGATGATCCACGAATCCGGTACCGCCCAGCTGGAAATCAATTTCAACCATGGCGATCCCATCCACCTGTGCGACCAGGTGGTGGTGTTCAAGCGCATCGTCCGTCAGGTGGCGCTGAAGCATGGCGTCTACGCGACCTTCATGGCCAAGCCCATGGAGAACCAGCCGGGCAGCGCCATGCATCTCCACATGTCGGCGGTGGATGCGCAATCCGGCGCCAACCTCTTCTCCACCGTCGGCGGCCACATGAGCGACGCGTTCCGCCATTTCGTCGGCGGGCTGCAGCATCTGCTGCCCGAGGTGGCGCCGCTGTTCGCGCCCAACGTCAACTCCTTCCGCCGCATGCGGCCCGGGCACAGCGCTCCGATCAACCTGCAATGGGGCCTCGACAATCGCTCCTGCGGCCTGCGCGTGCCGACCGCCGACCGCGCCAATATGCGCATCGAGAACCGCCTGCCGGGCGCGGATTCGAACCCCTATCTGGCGGTCGCCGCATCGCTGATCTGCGGCTATGTCGGCGTGCGCGACAGGATGGAGCCGCTGCCGCTGGTCGAAGGCAACGCCTATATCCACGCGCGCACCCTGCCCCGCAATCTCGACGAGGCGCTGGATCGCTTCGCCCGCTGCGACACCGTCATCGACCTGTTGGGCGCGGCCTTCGTCAAGGCGTTCCTGCTCATCAAGGCCGACGAGCTGTCCGCCTTCGAAGGGGTGATCAGCTCGTGGGAGCGGGATCACCTGCTGCTCAAGGTCTGATCAGCGCCGATAGGTCAGCGTCAGCCCCATCGTGCGCGGGCGCACCGTGGTCCTGGTGTAGAGATAGGTGCCCCACAGCGCCGGCCCGTCCGCCAGCGGATCCTGATCGCCCGCGGCGGTGCGCCCGACCCGCGGATGGGAGTCCATGAGATTGTCGACGAACAACGCAGCGTTGACGTCGCCAAGCTGGACGCCGGCGCGCAGGCCGACGAAGGTCCGCGAGGCGGTGTAGAGGTTGGTCGGATCATAGGTGGCGACGCCTGGATCGCGGTTCGGCGTCAGCCGATGCAGCGGTCCGGTATACTGGAAATCGCCGCGCAGGAAAAAGTCATGCGCAGCGGCGGTGAAATTATACTGGGCGCCGACGCTCGCCGACCAGGGCGGCACGCCGAGGGCGTTGCCCTTGTTGACGACGGTGCGGGTGCGGGTGCCCACGAATTGCACGGTCTCGGTATAATGGGCGTCGGTATAGCCGAAGGCGCTGTCGATGGTCAGGCCGCGAAATGGCGTCACCGTCGCCTGCAGGTCGAAACCGCGGCTGCGCGCCGTGCCGAAATTGCCGGTGAAGGCGATCGCGCAGACGGGCACGGTGAGACGCGACTGGATGCCCGACCAGCGTATGTCATAGACGCTTGCGGCGATCGACAGCTTGCCACCGATGCGGTTCTTTGAGCCGAGCTCGATGCTGCGCACCTTGTCGGACGCATAGGAGGCCGGCGCGCTCGACAGGCCGAGGCGCTCCAGCCCGGCTTCGCACACCGACACGGGCACCGGCGGGTTGGCGCCGGCAGGACGGAAGCCCTTCGCCCAGCTCGCATAGAAGAGATTGTTCGGATCGGCCTGGAAATTGACGCCAAGCTTGGGCGTGAACGGCTTCTCCGACGATTTGCCCCGCGCCTCGGCGCGTTCGGCGTTCTGCGAGCCGTCGGCGAAATTGTTGAACGAAAATTTCGTCTTCGAATAGCGCGCGCCCGCCGTCACCTTCAGGCGATCGGTGATCGCGTAGGTGAGATCGGCGAAGCCGGCGAGCTGCGTATCGGTTGCGGCGGTATAGCTGATATAGCTGTCGCGCCCGTAATAGGGCCACTCGAAATAGTCTTCGACGGTCATGCCGAAGGTCGCGTTGAACAGGGTGTCGCCAAGCGGATCGATCAGCTCCTCGATGCTGGTCTGCCTTGAGCGCTGGTAGAACAGGCCGACCACCCATTGCAGCCGCGACGAGGAGTCGTTCGACTGCAGGCGGACCTCCTGGGTGAAGGAACGCTGGCGATTGGTGACCAGTGACGGGCTCAGATAATAGGGCAGATCCTTGTTCGGCCCGGTCGGCGTCAGGAAAGGATAGAAGACCGGGTCAAGGCCCTGATCCTCCATATAGGACTTATACTCCTCCTGATAATAGCCGAGATCGTAGATCGTGCCGTCATAGCCGGTGTAATTGTCGCGGTGATACCAGGAGGTATTGGACACCAGCCGCGCGGTGGTCCCGAAATCCCACTGGACGTTGATCGCCGGCAGATAGAAGCGATCCTTGTTGCCGCGATATTCCGGCGAACTGGTGCGGAACTGGCCCTTGCCCGGATCCGACAGCCCTTCGAACCAGGTATCCGAGGCGTTGCCGGTGCGCCGCTGGTAGAAAATCGACGGCGTGATGAGGATATCGTCGGTCGGCTTGAACGCGAGTGCGCCGCGCATCACGTCGACATCGCCGTAATTGATGTTCTTGTCGTCGACTTCGCCCGACTGATTGTCGACATGATCGACATAGCCGCCGTCACGGCGATGATAGGCGCTGATCCGGAAGCCGATCCGGTCCTCGATGATCGGGCCGCCGACCGCGGCGCCTGCCTCGTAATTCATGCCGCCATGGGCGATGGTCGAGATTTCGGCGCGGGAATAGACGCTGTAGTCCTTGAGGCCGGGCTGGGGCGTGATGTAGCGCACCGTGCCGCCGACCGAGCCGGCGCCGAACAATGTGCCCTGCGGGCCGCGCAGGATCTCGACGCGCTCCAGATCGAAGACGGCGGGGCGGGAATCATCGGCGTTGAAGCCGAGCGCACGCATCTGCACCGGCGTATCGTCGATATAGATGCCGGTGGTGCCCGAGCCGCCATTGGGCGCGATGCCGCGGATGGTGATGCCGTTAGAGCCGCGATTGAACGACACGCCCGGCGTGAAGCGGGCGATATCCTCCATCGAGCGGACATTCTTGATGTCCATCGTCTCCTGCGAAAAGGCGCTGACGCTGATCGGCACCCGGGACAAGACTTCGGCAGACCGCGTGGCGGTGACGACGATTTCGCCGCTGGTATCGCTCGCCACCGAATTGGTCTGGGTCTGCGGCGCCTGGGCTTGGGCCAGGCCCGGCAGGGATATGCCGATCAGCAATGCGATCCGGCGCGCGTGCAGCGTCATCTGCTCACCCCCTTTGATTGCGACGCCTCTTCGGAGGGCAGTCTCGCAGTCGTTATGCGATCACAGTTTGGAGGTGAGGTCAATTCTTATCGCACTGGCGAGGTTTCGCCGGTCCGGTTGACAAGGCTTCGTGTTGTTGTGATCACACTGCATCCCATGATTGAGGAGTCTCCAGATGCGCAGCATCCTCGCCACCGGCCTGCTCTTGTCGGCAAGCTCGCTCATCGCCCAGCAGCCGGTCGTCCATCCGATCAAGATCGCCAGGGCGGAGGCCGGCGGCGCCGTCTTCGCCCGGCCGCAGACGATCACCAAGGACAATAAGGGCAAGCGCACGCGCGATCTCGTCGCGATGATGTCCACCGACAAGAAATTCGAAAGCGGCATGTACGAGGCCGGCCCAAGCCATTTCGAGGTGAAGGACCGCAATTACGGCGTCGACGAGTTCATGCTGTTCGTGAAAGGATCGGTGACACTGACCTCGCTGGACGGCACCAAGACGGTGCTCGGGCCCGGCGACGCGGTGACGCTCCCCGCCGAGTGGCGCGGCACATGGGACACGCCTGGTTACACCAAATATTATGTGATCTATTCGCGCGAGGGCAAGCTGGAGTAGCAGCGCGTCAATCCTCGCGGGATTATCCACACTGGCCCATTGTCCGCTTTTCCGCGGGGGGAGCCCGGCATATGCTGGATGCATCGCTGAAGGGTCACGATGCCATGAACGACCGGCAGAGCCCGCCGATGATCGGCCCGCGCCTGCATCATCTGCGCAAGGAAAGACGATTGACGCTCGATGGGCTCGCGCTGGCCTCGGGCGTGTCGCGTTCAATGCTGTCGCAAATCGAGCGCGGGCAGGCCAACCCGACATTGGCGATCATGTGGTCGCTGTCGCAGGCGCTCGGCATTGATCTGCCGGACTTCGTCGGCGGCCAGCGCGTCGAGTGGCGCAGCCGCATCGAGCTGACCGCCGCTTCCTTCGTGCCCGAAATCCGCACGGAGGACCGGCAATGCGTGATGCGCATCCTCAGCCCGGCCGACAAGGTGGGCGAGACGGAGATGTATCACCTCACCATCGCGCCCGGCGGCGAACTCAATTCGGAGGCGCATACCCAGGGCAGCCAGGAGCATCTCTCGGTGCTGGCCGGCGAGCTGACGGTGATGAGCGGGGACACCACCGCCACGGTCGGCACCGGCGCGATCGCGCGCTATCGGGCCGATGTGCCGCACGCCATCCGCAACCATACCGCCTCGCCCGCCGAAGCTCTGCTGGTCGTCCTGTCCTGATCTTTTCGGCGCCGTAGGGCGGCCGGATTTGTGCGCTAAAGCCCGGCTTTCTTGCGGATATCCATTATATCGGAATCCACAGTGGAATTCCGCTTGACTTATAACAAGAGCCGCGCAGATTACAGCATCAGATGCGACTCAAACGGAACATCTCCGTGGAGACGTCGGCTTTACTTGTAAAAGACAGCTAGTATCGGGCTTACTGACGCTCTGGAATCACCACGATTCCGAAGACGACGGCGTGCTGTCTTCAAGCATGGGGAGAAAAGCCAGCAGGGGTGGCAATTAAGTTCTTCGTGTCTGGGGGCATCGCCGATGGACGCCACGAGCCGCATAGGCCGGGCGACCAGCGTCGACCAGGGTTCGAAGCGAACCAACACAGGTGGAGTCCGGGTCGTTACTCGCCTTCCGGCACGAATGCCGGCGGAGCAGCGGGTCGCGGCAAGATTGAGACGTCAGGCAGTGTCGCAATGCGCGACGCCCGGATCGCTTTCATACAGCGTGTTCGGGACAGGCGGAGCTTTGTGACCACGGTCACGTCACATCTCGAAGCAACGATAGCCAGTTCTCGCAGATACGGATGCGTTACAGAACAGACTGGAAAAAAGAGAGGGGATTCCTGCGCATTGGCTAGACTTTAAAAGGGGGACAGGGCAATGCAGAAAAATGCAATAATGTGCCGCGATTCTTCATCCGGAGTTCGTCGCAGGCTTAGGCTTCTTGCCACCACCAGCGGTTCGGTGTTGCTGATCGGATCGCAGGCGTTCGCGCAATCCGCGCCGGCGCCGGCCGCCGCCGAGGCCCCACGTCAGGAAGAGATCGTCGTCACGGGCTCGCTGATCTCGCGGCCCGATTATCAGGCGAACAGCCCGATCGTCTCGGTGGGCGAGGCGGCGCTCGCCAATACCGGGCAGATCACGGTGGAGCGCGCGCTCGCCCAGATGCCGCAATTCTCGGGAAGCGGCATCGGCCAGTCGAACACCAGCAGCACCGGCACCGGTCTTACCGGCGGCCAATCCTATGCGTCGCTGCGCGGCCTCGGATCGAAGCGAGCGCTGATCCTGCTCGACGGCAAGCGGTTGCAGCCTTCCAATCCTGACGGTTCGGTCGATCTCAACACCATTCCCGAAGCGCTGGTCGGCAATGTCGAGGTCATCACCGGCGGCGCTTCCACCACTTATGGCTCGGACGCGACGGCGGGCGTGATCAATTTCCGGCTGAAGCGCGATTTTACCGGCTTGTCGCTGAAGGCGCAGACCGGAATCACCAATTACGGCGACGGCGACAATTACCGGATCACGGCGACGGCCGGCGGCAAGTTTGCCGACGATCGCGGCCGCGCTTTCGTTTCGCTGGATTATTCCAAGCGCGAGCGCGCCAAGAGCCGCGAGCGGCCGTGGAACCTCGCCCGCATCTATGTCGGCGACGTCAACCAGGCAACGCCGTACGGCCTCGCCATCTTCACGCCGAACAATCAGCCCACCCTGGCCGCCGTCAATGGCGTGCTTTCCCAATATGGCAAGGGCACGCTCACCGCGTCCAACGGCAACCGTAACTACATCGGCCAATTGTCCTTCAACAATGACGGGACGCTCTGGACCGTCAACGGTGCGCCGGTGATCAACTTCCGGGGTACGGATACGGACGATTCCTACCTCGTTCCCAACGGCAACTCGATCTACGGCCCGGCATTTCAGACCAAGTTCGCGTTCCGTGGCGGCGATACCCAGTCCAACATGAACCGCTATATGGCGATGGGCCGGGTCGATTATGAGCTGACCGATGCGATCAACGCCTATGGCCAGTTCAGCTATACGACCTACAATCAGGATTCGATCGTCAACACGACGCTGTCGAACAATTTCTATACCCAGCATATTCCATATAACAGCTATTTCGTGCCCGCCGATCTGCGCGCGGTGCTGGCGTCCCGCCCCAATCCTACCGCCCCGTTCGACTATACGAAGCAGTGGCTGGCGGTCGGCAATCGCGGTCAGACCTACAAATATAACGTCTGGCAGGCGATGGTCGGCATGAATGGCGAGCTCGGCATCGGCGATCTAACCTGGGACGCCTATGGCAGCACCAGCGTCTCGGATTTCTACAATGGCCAGACCGGCGGCCTCAGCGCCGCCCGGCTCGTCGACCTGCTATCGGTGACCGACGGGAATTTCAGCCGTTTCAACGGCTGCACGAATTTCAACATCTTCGGGGACCTGCCGATCTCGCAGGCGTGCAAGGATTACATCCTGCGCGACACGCTCAACACCACGCACATGAAACAGAACATCGTCCAGGGCACGGTGCAGGGCAGCCTGTTCAAGCTGCCGGCCGGCGACGTGCGCTTCGCGGTCGGCGCCGATTACCGGTCCAATTCCTTCTTCTACAAGGCGGACGGCGCGCTCAATCAGCCGCCGGGCACGAGCTATTTCGCCGATGGCGGCAGTGACGTTATCGGCTTCGCCTCGCTGCGCGACTCCTCCGGCGAGGTGAAGGTCAAGGAATTGTTCGGCGAGCTGTTCGTGCCGGTTCTCCAGGATCTGCCGTTCATCAAGGAGCTCAACCTTGATTTCGGCTATCGCTATTCGGACTATAACTCGATCGGCAGTGCCCACACCTACAAGGTCGATTTCGACTGGCGGGCGATCGACGAGATCCGCTTCCGCGGCGGCTATAACCGCGCCATCCGCGCGCCGAGCGTGGGCGAATTGTTCGCGCCGGTTTCCAACGGCAGCACCAGCATCGGCACTGCCACCGCCACCGGCATCGCCGGCGATCCCTGCGACGTCAATTCGTCGTTCCGCAGGGGCTCGAACGAGGGCCGGGTCCGCGCATTGTGCCTGGCGCAGGGCATGGATGCGGGCACCTATACGAGCTACACCGGCACCGCCCAGGTCTTCCCGCTCACCGGCGGCAATCCCGATCTGAAGGAGGAGACGGCCGACACGCTGTCGTTCGGCGCGGTGCTGACCTCGCCGTTCGAAAGCCCGCTGCTGCGCCAGATCCGCATGTCAGTCGACTGGTACGACATCAAGATCAAGGGCGCGATCGGGACGCTGTCCGTCGCCAACTCGCTGCAGGCCTGCTTCAACGCAGACGGCGTCTCCAACCCCAATTATGACGCCAATAATTATTACTGCACGCTGCTCGGCACGCGCCAGACCACCGGCCGGCTCGGTGCAACCTCGATCCAGCCGCTGCTCAACCTCGGCCAGTTCGAGGTGTCGGGCATCGACGTCCAGTTCGACTGGCGCGCCGGGCTCGAGGATTTCGGCCTCGGCGAACATAGCGGCGTGCTCGCGCTGCGCACCATCGTCAGCTATCTCGACAAGTTCGATATTCAGGATCGCCCAGGTCAGCCCACTTATAATTATGCGGGCTCGATCGGCCGGTCGATCGACAGCAGCGCCGGCATCACCCATCCGCGCTGGAAGGCAAACACCAACCTCAACTACTCACTCGACAAGCTCGATCTCAGCCTGACGTGGCGCTTCCTCGCCAAGATGAAGCACAGCAACCTCGTCACCAATCCGTCGAGCACCACCAAGGGTATCGCTTCCTACAACGTGTTCGATCTCAACATCGGTTACACGTTGCCGGGCGACATCGACATCAGCGTCGGCTCGACAAATATCTTCAACAAGGCGCCGCCATCCTACACGGATACGCCGGCGACCTATGACTCCTCCACCTACGACGTCCTCGGGCGTACTTTCTTCATGACGCTTGCCAAGAAATTCTGAGCTATCACGGATTGGCCGGGGGAGGCCCGGCTGATCCGCATTTCCTGAGACGATCTGACGGAGACGATGATGAACCGGATGATGAAAAAGGGTGGACGGGCGTTGGGCATGTCGGTGTCCGCCCTCTCGCTGGGCGCCGCCGCGCTCGGGCTGGCGACGACTTCGCTGGTCGCGCCGACCACGGCGGCGATCGCACAGCAGGCCCTGCCGACACCGGAAGCGTGGTTCGGCCACCGCATGGGCACGGACGGCTTCCTCGAGCCCTACGACAAGATGGTGTCCTATTACCGCCAGCTCGAGAAGTCGTCGAACCGCATCAAGGTGGTGGAGATCGGCAAATCGACGGAAGGGCGGCCTTATCTGGCGATGTACATCTCCTCGCCGGAGAATCTCGCCCGTCTCGAAGAATATCGGCAAATGAACCTCAAGCTCGCCGATCCGCGCGGCGTGCCGCAGGCCGAGCTGGATCGCATCGTGCGCGAAGGCAAGCCGGTCATCGCCCAATCCTATGATCTCCATTCGACCGAGATCGGCTCGTCGCTGACCGCGGTGGAATTCACCTACAATATGGTCAGCAAGACCGACGCGGCGACGATGAACGTGCTCAACAATGTCATCCTCGTCATGCTGCCGTCGATCAATCCGGACGGCCATGAATATGTCCAGCAATATTACATGAAGTATAAGGGCACCTCTTTCGAAGGCGGACCCGTTCCCTATCTCTATCAGAAGTATGTCGGGCACGATAACAATCGCGACGCGTTCATGATGAACCTGTCGGAATCCAAGGCGCTCGGCAAGCTGCTGTTCGTCGACTGGAAGCCGGAAGCGTATATAGACCATCACCAGATGGGGTCCTACGGCCCGCGCATCGTCATCCCCCCCTATGCCGATCCGATCCGCCCGGACGCCGATCCGCTGGTGTGGCGCGAGGAACAATGGTTCGGGGCCGAGATGGCCGCCAACATGGACGCGGCCAAGCTGCCGGGGGCGATCGGCAACGCCATCTATTCCGGCTGGGGCCATTTCGGCTTCCACTGGATCACGCCATTCCACAACACCGCCGGCATGCTGGATGAGTCGGCGAGCGCCAACATCGCCTCCCCGCTGTACATCCACCCGGATCAGATCGCCGATACCGGCAACCAGCGCAACGTGCCGGATAACCGGCCGCAGATGAACATGCCCGATCCCTGGAAGGGCGGCTGGTGGCGCCCGCGCGACATCGTCGAGCGCCAGCTCGTTACCTCCTGGTCGGTGGTCGACATGGCGGCCCGTAACCGCGAGATGCTGCTGCGCAACGCCATACTCAAGGCCCAGCGCCAGACCGATCGCGGCGCGGCGGGCGAGGTCAAGGCGTTCATCCTGGACATCAACCAGCATGATCCGCTGACCGTGACGAAGCTCGCCAACTCGCTCATCGAACAGGGGGTCGACGTGTATCGTGCGCCGGCCCAGTTCGTGCAGGAAAATCGGGTCTATCCGGCCGGTACCTATGTCGTGCCGATGAACCAGCCGAACATGGGCCTGATCCGCTATCTGCTCGGCCGCACCTTCTTCCCCGACGATCTCTATGCGCGGACGCGGGATGGCACGCCGATCAGGCCCTATGACATGTCCACCGACACCCAGAACGAGTTCATGGGCGTCGAGGCCACGCCGACCGGCATCGCCGTCACCGCCAATATGGAGAAGCTCACCGGGCCGGTCACGCCGCGCGGCACGGTCGCGGCCGGGGGCACCTACCTGCTCGACGGCGCGCTCAACGACAGCTTCCACGCCACCAATCTCGCGCTGAAGCAGGGGGCGACGGTGCGGCGCGTCGAACGGGCGAGCGGCAACGCCAAGGCCGGCGATTTCATCGTCACCGGCCTGTCGCAGCAGGCGGCCCAGTCGATTGCCACCACCACCGGCGTCAATTTCGCCGCTGGTGACAGCACCGCGGGGGCGGGGGCGATCGCAATGAAGATGCCGCGCATCGGCATGTTGAAGCGGTGGCGCGGCGGCAATATCGACGAAGGCTGGACGCGCCTGCTCTTCGAAACCTACGAATTCCCGTATAATTCGGTCATGGATGCCGAGATCAAGGCAGGCAATCTCATCAAGAAATATGATGTGATCGTGCTGCCGTCGGATTCCGTCGGAATGATGACCGGCGAGGGCGGCGGTCGCGCCGGCGGCGGCGGCCTTGGCGGCGGCGGCAATGACGCCTTCCCGCCGGAATTCCGCAGCGGTTTCGGCGAGGAGGGCATCAAGGCGCTCGACGATTTCGTCAAGGCGGGCGGCCGCATCGTCACCTTCGGCGAGGCGGGCAACCTCGCCATCGAGAAGTTCCGCCTGCCGGTCCGCAATGTCGTCGCCGGCCTGCCGACCAAGCAGTTCTGGTCGCCCGGCTCCACGTTGAACATCAACGTCGCCAACGACACCCCGCTCGGCTATGGCATGCCGAACAAGGCGCTGGCGATCTACACGCAGGAATGCCAAGTCTACGAAGCGATCCCGAGCATGCACAATGAACGGGTCGATGTCATCGCCTCCTATGCCCAGAAGGACATACTGCGCAGCGGCTGGCTGCTCGGCGAGGATATCATCGTCGGCAAGGCGGCGGCGGTCGCCGTCCAGCATGGTCGCGGCGACGTCGTGATGCTCGGCTTCCGGGCGCAGCATCGCTCCCAGGCGCATGGCACCTACAAGCTGGTGTTCGACGCGATCTACGACATGCCGATGCGGAACAAGGGCAGTTTCGGCGCCGCTCCCGGCGCTGCCAGCGGCTCCTGATCCGCCGGCCCGTGGCCTTCGCGCCCCCAGACGCGAAGCGCCACGGGCCGTCACCTCATCGTTGCAGGGCGCGCCCCCCGGCCCGGCAGGCCGGGGACAGCCCCGGCTTGCTCCAAGCGGACACGCGATCATGACTTCATTCACCACCGGCGCCTGCGCCATCGCCCTCCTGTTCGGCGCGCTCGATGCGGGCGCGGGCGCCGCGCAGATCGCCCCCGACCGGCTCGATGCGCTGAAGGCCGAGGCCGCGCGCGGCGTCGACGGCCGGGCCAAGCTGGTCCAGGAGATGATCGACTCGATCTTCAGCTTCGGCGAACTCGCCATGCAGGAGGTCGAGACATCACGGTACATCACCGCCATCCTCGAGAAGAACGGCTTCACCGTGAAGCGAGGCGTCGCTGGCATTCCGACCGCCTGGACGGCAAGCTGGACCAACGGCACCGGCGGTCCGGTGATCGCCGTCGGCTCCGACCTGGACGGCATTCCCAAGGCCAACCAGAAGCCGGGGGTCGCATGGAAGGAGCCGATGATCGTCGGCGCGCCCGGCCATGGCGAGGGCCATAATAGCGGCCAGGCCGTGAACATCGCCGCCGCACTCGCCGTCAAGGACATCATGATCCGCGAGAAGATCCCCGGCACGCTGATGCTATGGCCCGGCGTTGCCGAGGAGCCGGTAGCCGCCAAGGCGTTCTTCGTGCGCGACGGCATGTTCAGCGCCGTCGATGCGGTGCTGTTCACCCATGTCGGCTCGAACCTTGGCACCAGCTGGGGCCAGCCGGGCGGCACCGGCGGCATTTCCGTGCTGTACACCTTCACCGGCGAATCAGCCCATTCCGCCGGCGCCCCGTGGCGCGGGCGCAGCGCGCTCGACGCGGTGGAGCTGATGGATGTCGGGTGGAATTTCCGCCGCGAGCATCTTCGTCCCGAACAGCGCTCGCATTATGTCATCAAGGACGGGGGCGACTTCCCCAATGTCGTGCCTTCGACGGCGACCGTCTGGTATTATTTCCGCGAGCAGACCTTCGATAATATCCGCAAGAATTTCGAGATCGGCACTCGCATCGCCAATGCGGCCGGGATGATGACCGACACCAGCGTCGCCAGCCGCATCATCGGCACCGCCGCGCCCCAGCATATGAACCGGCCAATGGCCGAGGCCGCCGACGCCAACATCCGCAAGATCGGCCTGCCCAGCTGGACCGCGGAAGAGCAGCAATTCGCGCGCGCCGTGCAGAAGCTGGTCGGCGGCAAGGAGATCGGCCTTGACACCGCGCTGAAGCCGATGGCCCCGCCCGATCCCGAGCCGAAGAGCGGCGGCTCCGACGATATCGGCGACGTGTCATGGACGCGGCCGACGATCACCATCCGCTACCCCTCCAACATTCCCGAGCTGCCGGGCCATAACTGGTCGAACGCGATCGCGATGGCGACGCCGATCGCGCACAAGGGTGCCGTCGCCGGCGCGAAGGCGATGGCGATGACCATGCTCGATCTGTTCACCCGGCCCGAACTGCTCAGCGCCGCCAAGAATTACTTCACCAACATTCAGACCAAGGATCAGAAATATCAGCCGGTTCTCACCAACGAGAAGCCATATATAGAAATGAATGCCGATATCATGGCGGAATTCCGGCCTCGCATGCGGCCGCTTTATTATGATCCGTCCAAATATAAGAACTATCTGGAGCAGATCGGGGTGAAGTGGCCGTCGATCGAGAGGCCCAACCCATGAGCGTGAGCCTTGGCGACATCATGCAGGCGGCGAAGCGGATCAACGGCGCGGTCACGCGCACGCCGTTCCTTCAATCCCACACCCTTTCCGAGCTGGCCGGCGCGGAAATCTGGCTGAAGTTCGAAAACCTCCAGTTCACCGCCTCGTTCAAGGAACGCGGCGCGCTCAACAAGCTGCTCACGCTGTCCAGGGAGGAGCGGGCGCGCGGCGTCGTGGCGGTGTCGGCGGGCAATCATGCCCAGGGCGTGGCGCTGCACGCGCGCAACCTTGGCATCCCCGCGACGATCATCATGCCCAGCGGCACGCCGGGCGTGAAGGTCGCGCGCACTGCCAGCTTCGGCGCTCGCGTCGAGTTGATCGGCCAGGATTTCGCCGAGGCCAGCGCGGCGGTGCGCAGCTACATCGATGCCGGCCTCACCTTCATCCATCCGTTTGACGATCCTGAGGTGCTGGCCGGACAGGGCACAGTCGCGCTCGAGATGATCGAGCAAGGGCCGGCGCCGGACGCGGTGCTGGTGGCGCTCGGCGGCGGCGGGCTGATCGGCGGCGTCGCCACCGTGTTCAAGACCCTGTCCTCCAACACCGAGGTGATCGGTGTGCAGAGCGAACTCTATCCGTCGATGGCGGTGGCGCTCGGCCGGCATAATGGCCGGGTGATCGGCGGCACCTCCGTCGCCGAGGGCATCGCCGTCGCCAAGCCGGGGTTGCTGACGCTGGAGGTCGCGCGCCGGCTGGTCGACGATGTCATCGTCGTGCCGGAGCCGCGCATCGAGGACGGCGTGGCCCTGCTCCTCCAGATCGAGAAGACATTGTGCGAGGGCGCGGGTGCCGCCGGGCTCGCCGCTGTGCTCGACAATGCCAAGCGATTCCGCGGCAAGCGCGTCGGCCTGATCCTGTCGGGCGGCAATATCGATACGCGCGTGCTGACGGCGATGTTGCAGCGGCATCTCGCGCGGATCGGCCAGTTCATCCGCATCCGCATCGTCATGGCCGACAATGCCGGGCTGCTCGGCACGGTGTCGACGATCATCGGCCAGCGTGGCGGCAACATCCTCGACGTCGATCATGATCGCATGTTCGGCGATGCCTCGGCCCGCTCGGTGACGGCGACCTTCGTCATCGAGCTGCCCGAGCGCGAGCGCAGCAAGGAGATCCTCGCCGCGCTGCGCGATGCCGGCTTCGCCGCCGACATGATCGAGCAGCCGCCGATGCCGACACTTCAGCGACAGGTAGCCTGATGTCCCGCCCCGCTCTGCATCCGGTCGACGACGCCACCATCGCCGCGCTGGAGGCGCTCGACGCGCGGCTGCGCTGGCTGTCGGCGTGGACGATCCACAACGCCAATCACCTGCGCGACAGCCGCGACAGGCTGAAGGTCGGCGGGCATCAGGCATCCTGCGCGTCGATGACGGCGGTGATGGCGGCGCTCTATTTCCACGCGCTCCGCCCGCAGGACAAGGTGGCGGTCAAGCCGCATGCCGGGCCGGTGCTGCACGCCATCCATTATCTCCTCGGCAACCAGACGCTCGATCAGTTGCAGCGCTTCCGCGGCTTCGGCGGCGCGCAAAGCTATCCGTCGCGCACCAAGGACAAGATCCCGGTCGATTTCTCCACCGGTTCGGTCGGCCTGGGCGTCGCCGTCACCGCCTTCGCCAGCCTTGTGCAGGATTATCTGATCGCGCACGGGGCGATGGCCGAGGCGGATGCCGGGCGCATGGTGGCGCTGATGGGCGACGCCGAACTTGACGAAGGCAATATCTACGAATGCCTGATCGAGAGCTACAAGCACGATATCCGCAATTGCTGGTGGATCGTGGATTACAACCGGCAGTCGCTCGACGCGACGACGGCGGACCGTATGTTCAGCCGCTTCGACGACATCTTCCGCACCTGCGGCTGGCGGGTGGTGACGCTGAAGCACGGCAAGCTGCAGCGCGCCGCCTTCCGCCGCCGCGGCGGGCCGACGCTGGCGGCATGGATCGATCATTGCTCCAACGCGGATTATGCTGCGCTCACCTATCAGGGCGGCGCGGCATGGCGCGAACGGCTGCGGCGTGATCTCGCCGATGACGGACCGGCGCTCAGGCTGGTCGACAGCTATGACGACGACGCGCTCGCCGCCCTGATGACCAATCTCGGCGGCCATTGCCTGGAAAGCCTGGTACAGGCCTTTGCCGAAGCGGACGACGATCGCCCCACCTTGTTCATCGCCTATACGATCAAGGGCTTCGGCCTGCCGCTGGCCGGCCACAAGGACAATCATGCCGGCCTGATGAACCCCGGCCAGATCGACGCGCTGCGCCAGAGCATGGGCATCGCCGAGGGCGCGGAGTGGGAGGCCTATGGCGGGCTCGGCGACAATGCTGCGGCTATGCTGCAGGCGTTTGTCGCCGCATCACCCCTCGCCCGCGGGCCGGCGGCGCCCGCCGCCGAGGCCGTCCCCGTGCCCGACGCCTTGCCGGTGCCGGAGGGCAAGGAGCAATCCACCCAGGCGGCGTTCGGACGCATCCTGCTCGATCTCGCCAAAACCGGCCACCCGCTGGCGCAGCGCCTCGTCACCACCTCGCCGGATGTCACCGTGTCGACCAACCTCGGCGCGTTCGTGAATCAGTGCGGCCTGTTCCGCCGGCAGGAATTGAAGGACGTGTTCCTCGCCGCCCGCATCCCGTCCGCGCAGAAATGGGTCGGCCACAGCGCCGGTCAGCATATCGAGCTCGGCATCGCTGAGAGCAATCTGTTCCTGATGCTGACGGCCCTCGGCCTGTCGGCCCCGGTCTTCGGCACCCGGCTGCTACCGATCGGCACGGTCTATGATCCGTTCATCGCGCGCGGCCTGGATGCGCTCAACTATGGCTGTTACCAGAATGCCCGCTTCCTGCTGGTGGCGACGCCCTCCGGCCTCACGCTGGGGCCGGAAGGCGGCGCCCATCAGTCGATCCACTCGCCGCTGGTCGGCATCGGCCAGCCTGGCCTGACCTATTTCGAGCCGGCCTTCGTCGACGAGCTGGCGCTGATGATGCACTGGGCGTTCGGCCACATGCAGGCGCCCGACGGCGGCGCCGTCTATCTTCGCCTGACGACGCGGGCCATTGATCAGGTCGCCCGCGACGACGATCGCTGGAAGGCGGATGCGCTGCGGGGCGGCTATTGGCTGAAGCCGCCCGGCCCCGGCGCCGCCGCTGCCATCCTGTTCACCGGCGCGATCGCGCCCGAAGCGCTGGCGGCGTGGGAGAGCCTGCTGCCCGATCTGCCCGGCCTCGGCCTGCTCAACGTGACCTCCCCGGACCTGCTGCATCGCGGCTGGTCGGCCGCGCAGGCCGATCGCTGGACGACCGGGAGCCACGCCCCGAGCCATGCCGAGACGCTGCTTGGCGCGCTCGATCCCGGCGCCGGCCTGATCACGGTCGTCGACGGATCGCCCTCGACCCTGTCCTGGCTCGGCGGCGTGCGCGGCATGCGGGTCAGCCCGCTCGGCGTCGACCGCTTCGGCCAGACCGGCGACCTGCCCGACCTCTATGCCGAATACCGCCTTGATCCGGACGCCATCATCGACGCTGCCGCCAACCTGTTCCTCGCGCCCTAAAGCCGATCGCGCAGCGCGAAGAACGACATGGCCGCGACAAGCGTCGGCCAGCGCAGCCACCGCCCGCCGGGGAAGCGCGGCACCGGCAGCGCCGCCAGCCGATCCAGCGCGGCGCCGTCGGCATTGGCCAGCGCATCGGCGACGAGCTTGCCGAAATAAGGGGCAAGCACCACGCCGAGTCCGGAGAAGCCGCTGATGTTGGTGATCCCCGGCGCGACCTCGCGCACCAGCGGCAGGCGATTGGGCGTGATGGCGAGCATGCCCTGCCAGCCATAATCAATCCGTGCCTTGGCCAGCTGCGGGAAGATGCGCAGCATGTGCTCGCGCACCAGCCCGGCGATGTCGTTGGGCGCACGATAGGAATAGCTTTCCCCGCCCCCGAACAGCAGCCGGTGATCGGCGGTGGTGCGGAAATAATAGACCACGAAGCGCGAATCCGACACCGCCTCGCCATCGCGGATGAGGGCGCGCGCGCCGGCCTCGCCAAATGGTTCGGTGACGGCAATGTAATTGGCGATCGGCATCACCCGCGCCTCGACCGCCGGCACCAGCCCGCGCAGATAGCCGTTGCCGGCGATCACCACCCGGTCGGCGAGCACATGGCCGGCGGGCGTCTCCACCCGCCAGCGCCCGTCCTGTCTGGCGAAGCCGGTGGCCGGCGAAGCCGGGTGGAGCCGCGCCCCCGCGCCGAGCGCCGCCCGCGCGATGCCGAAAGCGAGCTTCAGCGCGTGGAGATGCCCGCCGCGCATGTCGAGCATGCCGCCATGATAATCATGGCTGGCGACGCGCGCCCGCACCTCCTCGCGATCGACGAAGCGCAGGCTGCGGTGATCATAGCGCTCGTTCATCAGCGCGACGTGCCGCCGCGTGTCCGCGACGATGCGCGGCTTGTGATCGACATGGAGATGACCCGGCACGAAATCGCAGTCCGCGCCCTGCCCGGTGATCAGCCAGTCAAGATGGTCCCGCGCGTCGAGCGCGATCCGCCACAGCGCCATCGCCGTCTCCGGCCCGAGCCTGCGTTCCAGCCATTCCTGATCCCGCCGCATGCCGACATGCACCTGCCCGCCGTTGCGCCCCGACGCCCCCCAGCCGAGCTGCGCCTGCTCCAGCAGCACCACCGCCATTCCCGCCCGCGCCAGGTGCAGCGCCGTCGACAATCCGGCATAGCCGCCGCCGACGACGCAGACGTCCGCAGTCTGGGCGCCGGCCAACGGCGCCGCGGCGGGCGGCGGGCCCGCCGTCGCCGCATACCATGAGGACGGATAGGCGGCGGCCAAGCTCAGGCGCCGAGCAACTCGCCCACCGCGCGATGCGCCTGGTCGATCGCCGAATCCGTGTAGGCGGCGCGTCCGGAATCGGCATTGGCGATGGCGATGCGGCCGTGGCGCTGGCGGCCGATGACGTTGGGCGCCTGATCCGGCGTGGTCTCTGCATCCCACAGCGGATTATATTCCGGTGCATAGCCGTGCGGCCAGCGGTTGACGGTGATCGCATCGATGTCGCGCGCCGGATCGAAGCCGCCGCCGGCCAACGCCCGGCCGAGCTGGTCACGGACATGATGCTCGAACGTCTCGAACGGCGTCGCCAGCAGTTCCGCGCGGCCGGCCCGGCATTGGTCATGCTCCGACAGGCCCGGCGAGCAGGGCGTGCGGGTCATATGGACGAGGATCGGCAGGTTCGGGCTGGCCGGCCCGGCATAGCCGCCGATCTCCGCCATCGGATTGAGCGAGGCGTTCTGAAAATAGCCGCCCGGAAACGACAGGCTCGATATCTTGAGCATGTCGAATGCCTGCCAGTTCGTCAGTGACACGCTGGTATAGACGAGCGGCACCTTGACCAGCTCGTGAAGCGCGGCCTTCTGTTTGTCCGGAAGATCGGGGCATAGATAAGGGATGATCATGTTCCAGCACGCCATCACGCAATCGCGCGCGGCGATCTTGTGGAGCTTGCCGTCGCGGCTGTAGACGATCTCGACGCCCTCCCCTGCATTGCGGGCGTGCACCACCGTGCTGTTCAACCGCAGCCGCGTCGGCTGGCCGTCGCGATCGAGCCTGGCATAGTCGACACGGGCGAGGATGGAGTCCGCGGCCGTCTTGCCGGGCAGCGCATCGGGGATCAGCGCGCGCACCAGCAGCCGGGCGACCGTGGCATTGCCGTCGGGGAAATGCAGCTCGTAGGAGCCGCCGGTCGCGGCATAGCCTTTGGGCGTGAAGCCCATCCGCTCGATCGCCCCCTTGGCGAGGTCGAGCCCCTCGAAGCCCGAAGCGCCCGTCCCCCACAGGTCCAGCGCCGAGACGCCGTCGATACCGACGCCCCACAGGCCGAGCGAGCGATGCTGGTAATAGGGCAGCACCGCCGGATCCGCCTTCGCCACCTTGATCAGATAATCCGCGTAGCTGATGCGCGAGAGCCGGTCCTTCTTCTGGTCGGAGGTAAGGCCCGGCATGTAATCGATCCGCGCGGTCTCGATCCGCTCGATGTCGCGCCGCGCCGCCGGTGAAAGCGGCGCGTCGGCGAGTGCCTCGGCCCAGGGCCGGCTGCCCAGGCCGGGGACGAGCTTGTCGGCGCCGAACGTCTCCTTGTCGAAAAAGGTCGCGCGGCCCATGCCGCGCTTGCGATAGAAATCCTTCTTCTGGATGACCTCCAGCGCCGGCACGTCGATGCCGATGCGGCGGATCAGCCTGTCGGCGACTGCGCTGTAGGGAAACGGGCTTTCAATGCTCTGCGTGCCGCCGTTCATCAGTTCGATCCGGCCGGCGCGCTCGAACTCGTTGCGCTTGGCGTGGCCGCCGAAATCATCGTGATTTTCGAGGATGAGGATGCGCGCGTCGGGCCTGGCGTCGCGATAGAAGATCGCTGCGGACAGGCCGCTGATGCCGCCGCCGACCACGATCAGGTCATAGTGTTCCTCCGCTGGCGCGTCCGCCGCAACCGCCATCGCCTGGCCGTCGCGCAGCGCGTGCGCGACTTCGAAGGATCCGGGGTGGGATCCGCGCAGGCCGGTGCGCAAGGGCGGATAGGAAGCGCCCGCCCCTCCCGCCGCCTGTTGCGCGGCGGTGCCGCCGCCGCAGCCGGACAACCCGCCTGCCATCGCAGCCGCAAGCCCGATGGCGCCGCCGTGCAAGATGTCTCGCCGGGTGATCGGACAGCCCATGCCGAGATCGCGGGCCGGTGTCTTTGGCGCATCGACCATGGCACAATCCTCCCCTTGCTCAGTGTAACTGTGATCACATATCAGAACATCCTTGGCAATCGCGGCAACCAAGGAGTCTCGGCCTGTGAGGTACACTATGGACCTGTTGCGCCGCCGGGCGGAAGCGGTGCCGCGCGGCGTCGCTACCGCGGCACCGATCTTCGCCGACCGCGCCGACAATGCCGAACTCCACGATGTCGAGGGCCGTCGCTTCGTCGATTTCGCAGGCGGCATCGCCGTGCTGAATGTCGGCCATCGCCATCCGCGGGTGATCGCCGCGGTCGCCGATCAGATGGCGCGCTTCACGCATACGGCGTTCCAGGTCGTCGCCTATGAACCCTATGTCGCGCTCGCCGAACGGCTGAACGGGCTCGCTCCTTTCTCCGGGCCAGCCAAGACGATCTTCCTCACCACCGGCGCCGAGGCGGTGGAGAATGCGGTGAAGGTTGCCCGCGCCGCTACCGGCCGCAGCGCCGTGATCGCGTTCACCGGCGGCTTCCATGGCCGCACCGCGATGACTTCCGCGCTGACCGGCAAGGTCTATCCGTACAAGGCGGCGTTCGGGCCGATGCCGCCGGAAATCTATCATGTCCCCTTCCCCGCCCCGGCGCTCGGCGTGACGGTGGAGGACAGCCTGCGCGCGCTCGCCTTCCTGTTCGCTGCCGATGTGCCCGCGAATCGGGTGGCGGCGATCATCATCGAGCCGGTGCAGGGCGAGGGCGGCTTCCACGTCGCGCCGTTCGCCCTGTTGCGGGAGTTGCGCGCGCTTTGCGACCGCCACGGCATCCTGCTGATCGCGGACGAGGTGCAATCGGGCTTCGCGCGCACCGGCCGGATGTTCGGCATCGAGCATAGCGGCGTCGAGCCCGACCTCGTCACCGTCGCAAAGTCGCTGGCCGGCGGCTTCCCCTTGTCCGGGCTGATCGGCCGGGCGGAGATCATGGACCGGGTCGAGCCGGGCGGGCTCGGCGGCACCTATGGCGGCTCGCCGATCGCCTGCGCCGCGGCGCTGGCGGTGCTCGACGTCATCGAGGAGGAAGGGCTGATCGCCCGCGCCGATGCGATCGGGGAGCGGCTTTCCGCGCGCATCGCCGATTATGCCGCCAGCAATGCCATGGCGCCGATCGCCAATCTCCGCGGTCTAGGCGCGATGGTCGGCTTTGACATATTGGACGCCGCGCGGGAAGCGCCCGACGGCCTGCGCGCGAGGCAGGTCTGCGCCCGCGCGCTCAATGAGGGGCTGATCCTGCTCAATTGCGGCGTGCAGGGCGAGACGATCCGCATCCTCGTGCCGCTCACCGCGTCGGATGCGATCATTGACGAAGGGCTCGACATGCTCGCCGCGGCACTCGCTGAGTGAGGCCATCCGCCGGGCGGCATGCGCGCCCGTCTGCCGCGGCCTCGCGGCGGGCCGAGGCGGCAGGCCGGCCGCACTTCGTTGACGCCTCGAATCTCTGTGATCATAGTTCGACGAGGACCGGCGCGGGATTGGGGGAACGCAGCATGATCGAGGATATCCTGCAGCCGTCGCGACGCGGCTTCCTCGCCGATCTCGGCGCGGCGGCGGTCGGGCTGAGCTTCACAGGCGGGCTTGCCGGCTGTGGATCACCGGGCAAGTCGCTCAATTTCTACAACTGGGATACCTATATCGGCGCCACCACCCTGAAGGATTTCAAGGCGGCGACCGGCATCAACGTCAATATGAGCCTGTTCGCGAACAATGACGAATTGTTCGCCAAGCTGCGCGGCGGCAATCAGGGCTATGACGTGATCGTGCCGACCAATGATTTCGTGCAGCGCATGATCCAGGCGGACATGCTGTTGCCGCTCGATCACGCCAAGATCCCGAACATCCGCAACATCGCGCCCGAATTCATCACCGCCGATTACGACCCGGGTCGCAAATATTCGATGCCCTACACCTGGCTCGTACTCGGTATCGGCTACCGCAAGTCGAAGGTCGATGGTGTTCCGGACAGCTGGAAATGGCTGTTCGACTCCGATCGCTACAAGGGGCGCATCGGGATGCTTGGCGAGGCCGGCGATCTGTGCCGCATCGCCCTCAAATATCTCGGCCTGCCGCCCGAGAGCCGGAACCCGGCCGATTTCGCCCGCGTCCAGCAATTGCTCATCAGGCAGAAGCCGAACATCGCCGTCTTCCACGAGGACAATGGCCAGGACCTGCTCCTGGCCGGCGATATCGACATCGTCCTCGAATATAATGGCGACATCGCGCAGGTCATGCGGGAGGACAAGGATCTCGATTTCGTGGTGCCGAAGGAGGGCAGCCAGCTCCAGTCGGATTGCCTGTGCATTCCGAAGGGCGCCCCCAACCCGGAGTTCGCCACCCGGTTCATCAATTACCTGCTCGACGCCAAGGCGGGCGCGGAGATCGCCAGCACGATCCGCTTCCCCACCCCCAATGCCGCCGCCAAGGCGCTGATGGGCGCGGATTACCGCGACAGTCCGGTGATCTTCCCGCCCCCGGCGGTGATGGCCAATTGCTATTGGGCGTCCTATGCCGGGGAGGCCACGGTGCGCCTTTACGAGGAAACGATCACGCGGGTGCGCGCCGCCTGAGCCTCAGGCGGAAAGCAGCGCGATCGCCTCCACCTGGGCGCGGCTGAAGCCATGGGCGAACAATTCCGGCACATATTGCTCGGCAATGCGCTGCGACCGGCGCGTCGCGAAGACGAAGCGGCGCAGCGTCTCCAGTCGCGGGTCGGACAGCGGCGTCGGGGGCACGTTGCCGGTGATCAGCCCGTAAAGACGCCGCAGCGCGCCGATGAGCGTGCCCTGCTCCGCCGGCATCGCCCCCGGGCGGGTGGCATCGCCGAGCGCGATTGACACGGCGCTCCATTCCGAGGGCGTGAGCCGGGGCACGCCAATCCTCTGCATCAGCATCGCGAGCCTCCTGTGCTCTGAAAGGAAACATCCGCCCGGTCGGGAGACGGGGAGAGGTCCCGGGCGGATGCTGACGAAGCATTTACGCGCCCGAACCGACCCCGATAATCCGCCGGCTGGTCATTTCACTGGTGACGAGAGCGCAATAATCGATCGCGTCGCGTCGCGACAGGAGGGGGCCTGCGCGCTCGTCGCACCCTATGGCACTTCGGCCGAAATCTCGGCGGGGCGGGCGCTATCGCGACCGCGAAGCGCTGTCCACCGGCCCGATGGCCGGTCGATATCCGCCACCCCAGGCGCCTACTCGCCCCGCCGGACGTCAGCGTCCGCCGGAAGGCAACAGCACATGCGTCGTCGTTTCGCCTCCCTCCTGCGACTGCGCCCGCTTGCCATTAGAGCGGCCGGGGTCGTGTTGGTCGTGCTCGCGCTGCTCGTCGCCCGGATGCTCAAGGCTGAGCTGATCGACAGTCCGCCGCATGACGCCACCGCGCTGGAATTCCTGCTCGCGTTGATGAGCTTCGTCCTGACCAGCGGCGGCGCCATGCTCCTGATCCACGGCGACGGCCTGTTGCGCAGCGAGGACCCTCCTTCGCGCCGCCGCTGATTGCAGCGACACTTGACAGGACTTTGGTCCGGCTCGAATGATAGCGCTATCAGATAGGAGCCGACCGCTTGACCGACGCTGCCGCCACCCCGCCCATGCGGGCCCGCTATCCAAGCCTCGCGGGCAAGCGCGTCCTCGTCACCGGCGGCGGCAGCGGGATCGGCGAAGGGCTGGTCGAGGCCTTCGTCGAGCAGGGCGCGCGCCTCGCCTTCTGCGACATTGCGGACGAGGCGAGCCGGGCGCTGGTCGCGCGGCTGACCCCCGGGGCCGCGCACGCCCCGCTCTATATCGGCTGCGACCTCACCGACATGGACGCGCTGCGCGGGATGATGGCCGAGGCCGAGCGGGCGCTGGGCGGGCTGGATATCCTCATCAACAATGCCGGCAATGACGATCGCCATACCATCGCCGAGGTGACGCCCGATTATTGGGACGATCGCGTCGCCGTGAATCTGCGCCACATGTTCTTCACCGCGCAGGCGGCGGTGCCGATGATGCAGCGTGCCGGCGGCGGCGTGATCCTCAATTTCGGCTCGATCAGCTGGCATCTCGGCCTGCCGGAACTGGTCCTCTACCAGACCGCCAAGGCGGCCATCGAGGGTCTGACACGCAGCCTGGCGCGCGACCTCGGCCGCAGCAATATCCGCGTCAACACGATCGTGCCGGGCAATGTCCAGACGCCACGCCAGATGAAATGGTACACCCCCGACGGCGAGGCCGAGATTGTCGCTGCGCAATGCCTGGACGCGCGCATCCAGCCGGCGGACGTCGCCGCCCTGGTGCTGTTCCTCGCCTCCGACGATGCGCGCGTCTGCACCGGCCATGATTATTTCGTCGACGCGGGCTGGCGCTGAGCGATGGCGCGCGCCGGCCGACCGGAAAGCATCTGCGGGCTCGGCGCCACGCTGGGCGAGGGGCCGGTGTGGCTGGCGGGCGACGACGCGCTGTGGCTGGTCGACATCAAGCAGGCCCGCATCCACCGTTTCGACCCGGCCGCCGCAGCGCTGCGGAGCTGGGAGGCGCCGGCGCCGGTCGGCTGGGTGATGCCGGCGGCGGACGGCCTGATGCTGGCCGGGCTCAAGACCGGCGTGCACCTGTTCGATCCCACCCGCGGCAGCTTCACGCCGCTCGTCGATCCGGAGCCGGGCCGACCCGGCAACCGGCTGAACGACGCCGCGACCGATCCCGCCGGCCGGCTGTGGTTCGGCACGATGGACGATGGCGAGGCGGAGCCGGCCGGCCGGCTCTATCGGCTGGACGGCGGGCGCGCCGTCGACAGCGGATTGCCGCCGGTGACGATCACCAACGGCCCGGCCTTCTCGCCCGACGGCGGCACACTCTATCACACCGACACGCTCGGGCGGATCATCTGGCGGGTGCCGGTCGCCGCCGACGGCGTGACGCTGGGTCGACCGACGGTCTTCGCGCGGATCGAGGACGATGCCGGCTATCCGGACGGCCCCACCGTGGATGCAGAAGGATGCGTGTGGACCGGGCTGTTCGGCGGCTGGGCGGTCAGGCGTTATGATCCGGATGGGCGGCTGATGCGCACCATTCCCTTTCCCGTCGCCAACATCACCAAGATCGCGTTCGGCGGCGAGGGTCTTCGCACCGCCTATGCCACCACCGCGCGCAAGGGGCTGGACGCAGCGGCGCTCGCCAGCCAGCCCTTTGCAGGCGATATATTTGCGTTCGAGCCCGATGTCGCGGGCCTGCCGGTGGTGCCGGCGATCATCTGAAATACGGACAAAGAAAAACCGACGAGAGAGAGGGCGATTTCGATGACAGAGGCGGAGGCGGGGCGCGTCAACATCGCGTTCATCGCCGCGATCGTGGCGGTGGCGACGATCGGCGGCTTCATGTTCGGATATGATTCCGGGGTGATCAACGGCACCCAGAAGGGGCTCGAAGCGGCCTTCGATCTCGGCAAGCTCGGCATCGGCGTCAATGTCGGCGCGATCCTGGTCGGCTCGTCGATCGGCGCGTTCGGGGCCGGCCGGCTGGCCGACCTGATCGGACGGCGCAGCGTGATGCTGCTGTCGGCGGTGCTGTTCCTGATCAGCGCCGTCGTCGCCGGCGCCGCGGACAGCAGCGCGGTGTTCATCGTCGCCCGCATTATCGGCGGCCTCGGCGTCGGCGCGGCGAGCGTGATCTCGCCGGTCTATATCTCGGAAGTGACGCCGGCGGCCATCCGCGGGCGGCTGTCCAGCGTGCAGCAGGTGATGATCATCACCGGCCTGACCGGCGCCTTCGTGGCCAATTTCGCGCTGGCCCGCTATGCCGGCGGCTCGACCGCAAGCCTGTGGCTGGGCGAGGCGGCGTGGCGCTGGATGTTCTGGCTGCAGGCGATCCCGGCGGCGATCTATTTCGTGGCCCTGCTCTTCATCCCGGAAAGCCCGCGCTATCTGGTGGTGAAGGGCCGCGCCGCCGACGCCGAGGCCGTGCTCGTGCGGCTGTTCGGCACGAGCGAGGCGCAACGCAAGGTCGCCGAGATCAAGGGCTCGCTCGCCGCCGATCGGCACAAGCCCAAGCTCTCCGACCTCATCGACCGCAACACCGGCCGCATCCGTCCGATCCTGTGGACGGGCATCGGCCTTGCCGTGTTCCAGCAGCTCGTCGGCATCAACGTCGTCTTCTATTATGGCGCGACCCTGTGGGAAGCGGTCGGCTTCAGCGAGGACTACGCGCTACAGACCAACATCCTCTCCGGCGTGCTGTCGATCGGCGCTTGCCTGGTGACGATGGGGCTGGTCGATCGCATCGGGCGCAAGCCTTTGCTGCTGATCGGCTCGGCGGGCATGGCGGTGACGCTGGGCACTGTCGGCTATGCCTTCTCGACGGCGGTCACCGCCGCGGACGGCGCCGTATCCCTGCCCGAGCCGTTCGGGCTGGTCGCGCTGATCGCGGCCAATCTCTATGTGATCTTCTTCAATCTCAGCTGGGGCCCGATCATGTGGGTGATGCTCGGCGAGATGTTCCCCAACCAGATCCGCGGCTCGGCGCTGGCGGTGGCCGGCTTCGCCCAGTGGATCGCCAACGCCGCGATCAGCGTCAGCTTCCCGAGCCTCGCCGTCTCGCCGGGGCTGACCATCACCTATTTCGGCTACACCTTCTTCGCCGCCGTCTCCTTCCTGTTCGTGCGCGCAATGGTGCACGAGACGCGGGGCCGGGAGCTGGAGGAAATGGCCGGATGAGGAGCCGCGGGGAAGCCACCGGCCTCCCCGCGCGTCGCTCGTCATGCTGAACGCGTTTCGGAGCCGGCCCGAACGTGCTTCAGAATGACGGCACAGGATCGGGGGGAGAGCGGCCGCCCTCCCGCCTCTCAGTGATTATGCCGCGGCGTCACCTCCGACACGCGGCGATACTTCACCGCCATCTCCAGTACGGCGCCCTCGGCGAGCTGGCCCACCTTTTCGCGATACAGCTCTTCCCATGGCGTGTGGCTGGGGATGATCGGCGGCGGACCCTCCGCCTTGCGCCGCGCAATTTCCTCGTCGCTGACCAGCGCGTTGCAGGTGCCGGCGTTGAGGTCGATGCGGACGGTGTCGCCATCGCGGATCCAGGACAGGCCGCCGCCCGCCGCGCTTTCCGGCGAGGCGTTGAGGATCGACGGGCTGTCCGACGTGCCGGACTGGCGCCCGTCGCCGAGCGTCGGCAGCCACTGCACGCCGCGCCGGATCAGCGCGTCCGGCGGCTGCATGTTGACGACTTCGGCCGAGCCAGGCCAGCCGATCGGGCCGGCGCCGCGCATGACGAGGATGCAATCTTCGTCGATGTTGAGCGCCGGATCGTTGATGCGGTGATGATAGTCGCCCGAACCGTCGAAGACGACGGCGCGCGCTTCGAACACGCCTTCCTCGCCCGGCCGGCTGAGATAGCGCTGCCGGAATTCCGCCGAGATCACGCTGGTCTTCATGATCGCGAAATCGAACAGATTGCCGGTCAGCGCCAGGAACCCGGCCTGCTCCTGCATCGGGTCGGCGAAGGGGCGGATCATCTCCCGATCCTTCGTCTCGCGGCCCGCGATATTGTCGCCGATCGTGCGACCGGTGACGGTCATGCAGTCGATATCCAGCTTGCCACCCTGCGCCAGTTCCCACAGCACCGCCGGCACGCCGCCCGCACGATGGAAACGCTCGCCGAGATATTTGCCGGCCGGCTGCATGTTGAGGATCAGCGGCAGATCATAGCCATGCTCCGTCCAGTCGGACGGGGAGAGCGCGACGCCGGCATGCTGCGCCATCGCCATGAGGTGCGGCTGGGCATTGGAGGAGCCGCCGACGACGCTGATCAGGCGGATGGCGTTGAGGAAGCTTTCCCGCGTCAGGATCTTCGACGGCCGGAGATCCTCATAGGCCATCTCGACGATGCGGCGGCCGGTTTCATAGGCCATCTGCCCGCGCTCGCGATAGGGCGCCGGGATCGCGGCGCAGCCGGTGAGCGACAGCCCCAGCGCCTCGGCGACGGCGTTCATCGTCGAGGCCGTGCCCATCGTGTTGCAATGGCCGGCGGACGGCGCGCTGTCGCAGGCGCGGTCGAGGAACTCGTCCTCGGTGATCTCGCCGGCGGCGAGCTTGCGGCGCGAACGCCAGATCACCGTGCCGGAACCGACCAGCTCCCCCTCGTGCCAGCCGTCCAGCATCGGGCCGCCGGACAGCACGATCGCCGGAATGTCGACGGTGGAGGCCGCCATGATGCCGGCCGGCGTCGTCTTGTCGCAGCCGGTGGTCAGCACCACCGCGTCGATCGGATAGCCGTACAGCGTCTCGACCAGCGCCATGTAGGACAGGTTGCGATCGAGCGCGGCGGTAGGCCGCCGGCAATTCTCGAAGATCGGCACGGTCGGGAATTCCATCGGGATGCCGCCGGCATCGCGAATGCCCTCCCGCGTGCGCCGGGCCAGGTCGACATGGATGCGGTTGCACGGGCTCAGATCATTGCCGGTCTGGGCGATGCCGATGATCGGCCGGCCGGATCGCAGCTCCTCCGGCGTCAGGCCGTAGTTCATGAAACGCTCCAGATAGAGCGCCGTCATGTCGGACCGGGCGGGGTCCGCGAACCAATCTCGTGAACGGAAGGGCCGGGCAGGTGTCCGAGTCACTGTATACGATCTCCCTGTCGTCGCCGGCCGGAAAAGCCCGGGGACGCCCGCCCCGCCGGGCGTTCGTCAGGCGCGATCGGTGAGCGTCGCGCGTGGCCTCCGCCGGGGAGCCGCATCCGATTGCCGCCGGACGAGCGTGAAGTCCAGCAACAAATGCGAGGAAATCTCGGGCCGTCCGGCACGCCGGCCGCGAATCTGGCGGACGAGAAGTTCGACCGCGGTGCGCGACATATCGGTGATCGGCTGGTGAATGGTGGTCAGTTCCGGCCAGATCGTCGTGGCCAAAGCCGTGTCGTCGAAACCGCATACAGTTAGGTCGCCGGGAACGTCCAGACCACGGCGATGGGCGACGGCGACGGTGGCGGCCGCCATGTCGTCATTGCTGGCGAAGATCGCCGACGGCGGTTCGGCGGCGTCGAGCAGGTGCTCGGCGGCATCGAGGCCGGAGCGATATGTGAACAGCCCCTGCCCGATCAGCGCGTCGGGCGCCTCCAGCCCGGCTTCGGCCATGGCGTCGCGGAAACCCTGCAGGCGGCGCTCGCTCGCCGTCTGGTTGGGGTTGCCGATGATGAAGCCGATACGGCGATGGCCGAGGGCGGCGATATGGCGGGTCATCGCCTTGGCCGCCTCATAATCGTCGATGCTGACGGCAAGCACGTCGCTCGGCGCGCGACCGGTGGCGACGGCCACCGCCGGCAACCCGGCCTCGGCAAGGATCGCGATCACCGTGTCGGAATCGCACAGCGGCGGCGGCAGGATGACCCCGTCAACTCCACCCCGAATGATGTGGCGCACCGCGGCCTCGGCATCGCCATCCACCGGCACCTGTTCGACGACGATCTGGATATTGCTGCGGCTCGCCTGCTCCAGCCCGCCGACGAGGAATTCGCTCAGATAGGCGGCGCTGGGGTTGCTGTAGAGCAGGCCGATGCGGATCTGCTCGGCGCCCGCCAGACTGCGCGCCGCGGCGTTGGGCGCATAGTTGAGCGCGGCGATGGCGATGTTCACCGCCTCGCGGGTCGCCGGGCGGACATTGGCTTCGCCGTTGATGACGCGGGACACGGTCATCGGCGACACGCCGGCGCGGGCGGCGACGTCGCTGATCGTCGGCGCGCTCTTCTGCCTTCGTGCGGTCTTCTGATCCATGCGCCCCTCGGTCTTTCGCCCGGCGCCTTAGCGCATCTGCGGCCGATCTTGCCAGCCGCGGCATATCGGCGTTGCCGGAACGGGGAAAGTGGCGGTACAGCTAAACCATGTTAGCGGTCGCATAAAGCCGATCGCCTGCGTTGAGACGACCCGAGGAGGTTTCCCCTGATGCCGAAGATTACCGGAGCGCGCGTCATCGTGACGTCGCCTGGCCGCAATTTCGTGACGCTGAAGGTGGAGACCGAAGACGGCGTCTACGGTCTCGGCGACGCGACGCTGAACGGGCGCGAGCTGGCGGTGGCCAGCTACCTCACCGATCACGTCATCCCCTGCCTGATCGGCCGCGATGCGCACCGCATCGAGGATATCTGGCAATTCCTCTACAAGGGCGCCTATTGGCGGCGTGGCCCGGTGACGATGTCGGCGATCGCCGCGGTGGACACCGCCTTGTGGGACATCAAGGGCAAGCTTGCCGGCCTGCCGGTCTATCAGCTGCTCGGCGGCGCCTCCCGCGAAGGGGTGATGGTCTATGGCCATGCCAACGGCACCACCATCGAGGAGACGGTGGCCAACGCGCTTCACTACAAGGAGCTGGGCTACCGGGCGATCCGCCTGCAATCCGGCGTGCCCGGCCTCGCCTCGACCTATGGCGTCTCCAAGGATCGCTATTTCTACGAGCCGGCCGACGCCGACATGCCGACCGAGAATGTGTGGTCGACGGAGAAATATCTGCGCTCCGTGCCGCCCCTGTTCGAGAAGGCGCGCGACGCGCTGGGCTGGGACGTGCACCTGCTGCACGACGCGCACCACCGGCTGACCCCGATCGAGGCGGCGCGGCTGGGCAAGGACCTCGAGCCCTATCGCCTGTTCTGGCTGGAGGACACGACCCCGGCCGAGAATCAGGAGGCGTTTCGCCTGATCCGCCAGCATACCACCACGCCGCTCGCGGTCGGCGAAATCTTCAACACCATCTGGGACGCGCGCGAGCTGATCCAGAACCAGCTGATCGACTATATCCGCGCGACCGTGGTCCATGCCGGCGGCATCACCCATCTGCGCCGCATCGCCGCCCTGGCCGATCTCTATCAGGTGCGCACCGGATGCCATGGCGCCACCGATCTGTCGCCGGTGTGCATGGCCGCCGCGCTCCACTTCGACCTGTCGGTGCCTAATTTCGGCGTGCAGGAATATATGCGCCACGCCGAGGAGACGGACGCCGTCTTCCCGCACGCATACAGCTTCGACAACGGCCTGATGCACCCGGGCGACAAGCCCGGCCTCGGCGTCGACATCGACGAGGTGCTGGCAGCGAAATATCCGTACAGGCGCGCCTATCTCCCGGTGAATCGTCTCGAGGACGGCACGATGTTCAGCTGGTGACCATGGACGCGGCGGCCCTCCCCCCCAAGCCGGCGGGCAGGGTCCGCTGGATCGTCTGCGCGCTGCTCTTCGCGGCGGTGGTGCTGAGCTATGTCGACCGGCTGGTGCTGGCGACGCTCAAGCCGGAATTGCAGAGCCGTTATGGCTGGAGCGAGACCGGCTATGCCGATCTCGCCATCTGGTTCCAGGGCGCCTACGGCCTCGCCTATGTCGCCTTCGGGCGACTGGTCGACCGGGTCGGCGCGCGCATCGGCTATGCCATCGCCGTCACCTTATGGACGATCGGCCATATCGCCCATGCCGCCTTCACCACCACCAGCGGCATGTTGATCGCGCGCGTGCCGCTGGCGATCGGCGAGGCCGGCGCCTTCCCGTCGGCGCTGGCCGCGACCTCCGAATGGTTTCCCCGACGCGAGCGCGCCTTCGCCATCGGCATCTTCAATGCCGGCTCCAACGTCGGCGCGATCATCACGCCGCTGATCGTGCCGATCATCGCGGTCAGTTTCGGCTGGCGCATGGCGTTCGTCGCCACCGGCCTGCTGACCGTCATCTGGCTGGCGGCGTGGCTTGCCTTCTACCGCCGCCCGCGCGAGCATCCGCGCCTTACCGCCGAAGAACTCGCCTGGATCGAGAGCGAGCCGACCGAAACGCAGCGCCCGATCCCGTGGCGCACCCTGCTCGGCCTGCGCCAGACCTGGGCCTATGTGCTCGGCCGGTTCCTGATCGATCCGGTGTGGTGGACGTTTCTGTTCTGGCTGCCGGACTTCTTCAACCGCCAATATGGCGTGAAGATGCTCGATTTCGGACCGCCGCTGGTCGCCGTCTATCTGATGGCCGATGTCGGCTCGATCGGCGGGGGCTGGCTGTCGTCACGCCTGCTCGGCCGCGGCTGGAGCGCCAACCGGGCGCGCAAGACGGCGCTGTTCGTCTGCGCCCTGTTCGCGCTGCCCATCGCCGTGGCGACGCAGGTGCCGAACATGTGGTGGGCGGTGCTGCTGATCGGGTTCGCCTGCGCCTGCCATCAGGGCTTTTCCGCGAATGTCTATGCCATTCCGGGCGACCTGTTCCCGCGCGGCCGGTCGGGATCGGTGGTCGGCCTCGGCGGCCTGTCCGGCGCGCTGGGCGGCATGCTGATGGCCAAGTTCGCGGGCGTGATCCTCGCGACGCTGGGCAGCTATGGCCCGATCTTCGCGGTCGCTGCCTGCGCCTATCTGCTCGCCCTTCTCGTCATCCACATCCTCGTGCCGCGCTACACGCCGGTGCGCGCGGAGCAGATCGCATGACCCGCCCCCTCGTCCTCCATCCCGACCGATTGTTCCCGGCCGAATCCCGCACCCGGGACATCGCGCGCGCGCTCCACGCCGGCGTCAGGGATCTGCCGATCGTCAGCCCGCACGGCCATACCGATCCGGCCTGGTTCGCCTATGACCAGCCCTTCGCCGATCCCGCCGCGCTGCTGATCGTGCCGGACCATTATGTGTTCCGCATGCTTTACTCGCAGGGGGTGCCGCTCGATGCGCTCGGCGTGCCGACAGAGGACGGCAGCCCGACCGAGGCCGATCCCCGCGCCATCTGGCGCCTGTTCGCGGATCATTATCACCTGTTCCGCGGCACCCCGTCGCGGCTGTGGCTGGACTGGGTGTTCGCCGAGGCGTTCGGCATCGAGGTGACGCTCGAGCCGGCTACCGCCGATCTCTATTACGATCGCATCGCCGCCGCCCTGGCGACCGAGGCCTTCCGCCCGCGCGCCCTTTACGAGCGGTTCGGCATCGAGGTCATCGCCACCACCGAGAGCCCGCTCGATCCGCTGGACCATCACCGCGTCATCCGCGAGAGCGGCTGGCGGGGCAAGGTCGTCACCGCCTATCGCCCCGATCCGGTGATGGACCCGGAGGCACCGGGCTTCGCCGACAATCTCCGCCGCTTCGGCGCGATTGCGGGCGAGGATATCGCGACGTTCGCCGGCTATCTGCGCGCGCATGAGAACCGGCGTGCCCATTTCCGCGCGGCGGGCGCCACCTCGACGGATCACGGCCACCCCTCCGCCTTCACCGCCGACCTGTCACGAGCGGACATCGAGGCGCTCTACGCGCGCGTGCTGGCCGGCCCGGTCGGGCCTGCCGAGGCGGAGCTGTTCCGCGGCCACATGCTGACCGAGATGGCACGCATGTCCATCGAGGACGGCATGGTGATGCAGCTCCATCCGGGGGTGTACCGCAGCCACAATCCGGCGGTGCTCGCCCGCTTCGGGCGGGACAAGGGCGCCGACCTGCCGGTGGCCGGCGAGTTCGTGCGCGCGCTGAAGCCGTTGCTCGATCGCTTCGGCAATGATCCGCGCCTGACGCTGATCCTGTTCACGCTCGACGAGGACGTCTATTCCCGCGAGCTGGCGCCGCTCGCCGGCCATTATCCGGCGCTGCGCCTCGGGCCGCCCTGGTGGTTTCACGACAGTCCGGAAGGCATGCGCCGCTTCCGCGAGCGGGCGACCGAGACGGCCGGCTTCTACAACAGTGTCGGCTTCAACGACGATACCCGCGCCTTCCTCTCCATCCCGGCGCGACACGACGTCGCGCGGCGGATGGACTGCGCCTTCCTCGCCCGCCTCGTCGCCGAACACCGGCTGGAGGAGGACGAGGCGCATGAGCTGGCGCATGCCCTCGCCTATGATCTGGCGAAGAAGGCCTACAAGCTGTGAGACTGTCGGAGGCCGCGCTCGCGGCGCTGCCCGCCGACGTGGTTCGCCCCGGCTATGAGCGCGGCCAGGTGCGGGCGGGCGTCGTCCATCTCGGCATCGGCGCCTTCCATCGTGCCCATCAGGCACTGGTGTTCGAGCGCGCGCTCGCCGCCGGCGACCTGCGCTGGGGCATCACCGGCGCCTCGCTGCGCTCGGCGGGCGTGCGCGATCAGCTCGGCCCGCAGGACGGCCTTTATATGATCGTCGAGCGCGACGGCGGGGACGAGCGGCTGCGCGTCGTCGGCGCCGTGCAGCGCGTGCTGGTGGCGCCGGAGGGCCCGCGCGCGCTCGTCGCGGCGCTGGCGGCGCCGGACACCCACATCGTTACCCTTACCGTCACCGAGAAGGGCTATCGCCTCGAGCCGGAGGACGATATCGCCGCGCCGCGCACCGCGCCGGGCTTCCTCGTCGCCGGACTGAAGGCCCGCCGCGTGGCCGGGCTGGCGCCGTTCACCGCGATTTCCTGCGACAATCTGCCGCATAACGGCCGGCGGCTGGCCGCGGCCGTGGAGGCGCTGGCGCGCGCCCATGACCCGGCGCTGGCGGAGTGGATCGCCGCCGAGGGCGCCTTCCCCGAGACGATGGTCGACCGCATCGTGCCCGCGACGACCGAGGCGGACATCACCGCGCTCGCCGCCCGCCTCGGCGTCGAGGATCGCGCCATGGTCAAGGCCGAGCCCTATCTGCAATGGGTGATCGAGGATCGCTTCTGCGGCCCCCGCCCGGATTTTGCCGCGCTCGGCGTGCAGCTCACGCGATCCGTGGCGCCGTGGGAGGAGGCCAAGCTGCGCCTGCTCAACGGCGCACATAGCGGCATCGCCTATCTCGGTGGGCTGGCCGGTATTGAGTTCGTCGACGGTTTCGTGGCGCGGGAGGAAGGGCGGCGTTTCGTCGAGGCCCTGTGGGACGAGGCGGCGGCGACCCTCGTCCCGCCGCCGGGGCTGGACGTGGCCGCCTATTGCGCCGCGCTGATGGCGCGCTTCGCCAACCCGGCGCTCCAGCACCGCACCCGCCAGATCGCCATGGACGGCTCGCAGAAACTGCCGCAGCGGCTGCTCGCCCCGATTGCGGCCCGGCGGGCACGCGACCAGTCGATCGAGGCGCTCGCGCTGGCGGTGGCGGCGTGGATGCGCTGGCAAGGCGGGCGCGACGAGCGCGGCGAGGCGTTCACCGTGGACGATCCGCTGGCGGCGATGCTGGCGGCGCGGCTCGCCGGGGTCGGCGATCCGGCCGGTCAGGTGGCGGCGCTTCTGTCGGTGGACGCAATCTTCCCGCATGCGCTGGCCGCCGACGCGGTGTTCCGGGAGGCGCTGGTGCGCCACCTCACCACGCTGGCGGAGCGGGGCGCGATGGCGGCGCTGGAGCGCTTCACGGTCATTCAGAGCCCGTCGTCACCCCGGACTTGATTCGGGGCCCATCCATCCGCGGGCGCAGGTGCCTGTGGACGCATGGATGCTGAATCGCGTTCAGCATGACGGGCTGAACGGGTCAGGCGTTCTCCAGCAGCCGCTCCTTCGCGATCTTCTCGCGCCACACCAGCGGACCGGTATGGTGGACGCTGGTGCCTTCGGCGTCGACGGCGACGGTGACCGGCATGTCCTTCACCTCGAACTCGTAGATCGCCTCCATGCCGAGGTCCGCGAAGCCGACCACCCGTGACGCCTTGATCGCGCGCGAAACCAGATATGCGGCGCCGCCCACCGCCATCAGATAGGCAGATTTGTGGCGACGGATGCTGTCGATCGCCACGGGACCGCGCTCGGCCTTGCCGACCATCGCCAGCAGGCCCTGCTCCAGCATCATGTCGGTGAACTTGTCCATGCGCGTCGCCGTGGTAGGGCCGGCCGGGCCGACCACCTCGTCACGCACCGGATCGACCGGGCCGACATAATAGATCACCCGGCCCTTGAATTCGACCGGGAGCGGCTCGCCCCTCGCCAGCATGTCCTGGATGCGCTTGTGCGCGGCATCGCGGCCGGTGAGCATCTTGCCGTTGAGGAGCAGGCGGTCGCCCGGCTGCCAGCTCGCGACGATCTCAGGCGTCAGGCTGTCGAGGTCGACGCGGATCGCCTCCTTGCTCGGCGTCCACTCCACCTTCGGCCATTCATCGAGGCTCGGCGGCTCCAGATAGGCCGGGCCCGAGCCATCCAGCGTGAAGTGCGCGTGGCGGGTGGCGGCGCAGTTTGGAATCATCGCCACCGGCTTGGAGGCGGCATGCGTCGGCCACGTCTCGATCTTGACGTCGAGGATGGTGGCGAGGCCGCCCAGCCCCTGCGCGCCGATGCCGAGCGCGTTGACCTTGTCGAAAATCTCGATGCGCAGCCGCTCGACGTCATTCTCGGGCCCGCGCGCCTTGAGCTGGGCCATGTCGATATCGCCCATCAGCGATTCCTTGGCGAGCGTCATCGCCTTTTCGGCGGTGCCGCCGATGCCGATGCCCAGCATGCCCGGCGGGCACCAGCCGGCGCCCATCTTGGGGATCATCTCCAGCACCCAGTCGACGATGCTGTCGGAGGGGTTGAGCATCGCGAACTTGCTCTTGTTCTCCGAGCCGCCGCCCTTGGCCGCGACGATCACCTCGACATGGTGGCCGGGCACCATCTCGACATTGAGGACCGACGGCGTGTTGTCCTTCGTGTTCTTGCGGGAAAAGGCCGGATCGGCGACGATCGAGGCGCGCAGACGGTTCTCCGGATGATTATAGGCGCGGCGCACCCCCTCATCGACGACCTCCTGCAAGGAGCGGTCGCCGTCCAGCCGGCACTCCTGGCCCCATTTCACGAACACGGTGACGATGCCGGTATCCTGGCAGATCGGGCGATGGCCCTCGGCGCACATGCGGCTGTTGGTGAGGATCTGCGCGATCGCGTCCTTCGCCGCCGGGCCCTGCTCCGCCTCATAGGCGGCACCCAGCGCGCGGATATAATCCATCGGGTGATAGTAAGAGATGTACTGGAGCGCGTCGGCCACGCTCTCGATCAGGTCGTCCGGCTTGATGGTCGTCATGCTATTCCGTTTCCGCTAGGCACCGCGGGGGGGCATTACGCCGAGCGTCCGGGGATCGCAAAGCAGGAAAATGGCCAGCCGTCACAGCGCGAGCGAGTTCAGAAGCGCGCGATATTTCGCGATGTCGCGGTCGAAGAAATAGAGCGACGGCGCTTCGTAGGTGACGAGGTAGAGCGCGCCATCCACCATCGTGCCGATCGCCTCGCCCTTGCGCTGTACCTCGTCGGTCGACCGCGTGAAGCTGTAGGTGAAGCGGATCGCCTTGCGGGTGCCGAGGGTCGCGGGCTGCTGCGTGTCGATACTCATCTGAACGACCGCGCCCTGTGCCCGATAGGTCGTCTCGAGCAACGCCGGAATGTCCGTCAGCAGCATCGTCGCCGACACTTGCGGCAGGGGCTGGCGCTTCCTGTCCACCTGGCGGAGCAAGGTCCTGCCGCGACCGATGCCGCCGTAGAAGCTGATCTTGTTGAGCAGGTCGCCGTCGATCGTCCACACCTCGACATTGTTGCCACCGACGCGGCTCAGCCGGTTCCACTCGCCGACCGGCGTTGCCGCGAGCTTCGACCTGGCGATGCCGGGCCGCACACCGGGCGAAACGAGCGAATTGGCGACCGCGGGCGTGGCGGCGGCGAGCGCGATCAGGAGCGGGAGGAGCTTCATCTTCATGCCTTCAGTTGGCGAGCAAGGCCTGGATCATCCGCGCGTCGGAAGCATCCGGCCGGGCGGCGAGATAGGCGGCGAGCGCCTCGCGGGCATCCTCGGTCCGGCCGTTGCGGAGCAACGCGAGGCCGAGGCCGCGGTCCAGCTCCGGCGCGGCATAGCCGGCGGCCTTTGCGTCGCGATACCAGATGCTCGCCATCTGCAGATCACGGGGATTGCCCCGCGCCCGATAGAGCTCGCCGCGCGCGAACAGCAGCTCGCCCGTCCAGCCACGTTCGTCGGCGAGCGCGCCGAGGATGAAATCCGAGCCGCCGAAATCATTCATCCTGATCTGGGCGGCGAGCAGGCGCGGCAGATAAGGGGCGAGTGCGGCGCGATATTCGGCCGCCCGCGCGTCCGTGCCGCCCGGCGTCTTCCCGGCGGCGGCAGCGAGGTAGGTGGCGCGCGACAGCTCGGTCGGATGGCTGTCGAAGAAGCCCGACCTGTAGACATGGCGGACCTTCTGGCCGCGGCCGATGGCGGTTGCGTCCTGCTCGGCCATGAGCTGTTGCCAGACAGCGGACGCGGCGGCGGTCGGATAGCCGGACGCCGCCATATTTTGAAACCGATCATGTCGGCCTCGGTCTCCTGCGCGCGGCCGTAGCGGAAGATCGAGCCCGACAGCAGCAGCTGGGCGTCGCTGGTGCCGGCACCATAGCCATAAGCCGCGCCCACCGCGCCGAGCGCACCGATCCAGGCCATCGCGTCGGTGGTCCCGCGCCGCATCTTGAAGTCCTTGAGGCTGTGACGCAGCTCGAAATGGCCGAATTCATGGCCGAGCACAGCCGCCAGCTCCGCCTCGCTGCGGGCGCGCAGCAACAGGCCGGACCACACTTCCATGCAGCCATTGGGCCGCATCATCGCATTGAAGAGGGGAATATCCATGACGTAGACGCGCACGCCCTCGCAGCGCGCGCGCCCGACCTCGCGGCACAGCACGTCGCGGACGTAGGTTTCGAGGTTGCCGTCGCGGATGCGCCGTGGGCTGTCGCGCAGCATCCGCTCACGCTCGTCCGATTCCATCCACAGGCCGCGTTCGTCGACGCCGGTCGGCTCATAGCCGGGCGTGTAGGCGGGCAGCGCGTCGGAAGGCTGGGCCGGCGCAGGCCGCGGGGCCAGCGCCAGCAGCGCCAGGACGGCGAGCCGCGCCAGCGTCATGGCGCGGCCTTTCCGGGAAAGCCTCCGAGCAACTGCGCGACACGCTTGGCGGCGCCCTCTGCGGTGCGGACATCGCCGCCCATCTGCCGGTCCGCGTTCAGCCACACCAGCTCGCCGGTCGTGAGGTCGATCAGTCCGGCATGGCCGACATGCACGCCGGAAGTGATGCCGACGCCGCCCATCGCCGCGACGATCTGGAGCATCTTGCGCCCCGTCGAGCCATATTCGTCATGAGTGTTGATGAACAAGGCATAGTTCGCCCCGCTCAGCGAGCGGAGCTTGCCGATATCGGCGCCGACACCCCATTCGAAGCCCTTGTCGCGCTTTTTGGTGGGCAGGCGGTTGCCGGGGAAGAACTGATATTCGATCACCGAATCCGCGACCGCGCCGAACAGCTGGGTATATTGGGTGAGCAGCGGGCCGTCGCCGCTCGCCCCCTCCTCATAGTCGACCACGACATTGCCGAGCTGCGACTGGGCATCGTGGAGCGCCTGCGTGAGATGCCGGCGGGCCTGGTCCGTCCAGTCCGCATTCGGCTCGTTCATGCCGCCGGTCGATTGCGCGCCGACGCGGATGCTGGGCCGCATCAGCACGATCCGCACCGTGCCCGGCTGGAGGGTGAAGCCGGGCTTGCTGCCGGTCTTCTCCTGCGCCGCGACGGGTGCGCAAAGCAGGAACATCGCGGCGAGATACGCCACATGGCGGGGCATGAATGTCATGGCGAATAGTCATTACGGCAACGTTATGACAATTTTGAAGTCTTTTTTTCGGGGGCCCTGCGGTGCCGGCCCCTCGACGAACCCCATGGAAACCGGGCTGTTCAAGTGGCCAGATGGGCGGAGCGGGCGTTATCCACAGAATTTAGCGCTTGGCAGCGCGACTCCCTTTCGGCACAATCTGTGGTGTCGGCGATCGGGGGCCGGCACAAGATTGAGTTTCGCCGCCGGCGCTCCATATGGGGTTGCCGCCCTTGCCGACGCTGCTTCGCGGCGCGGAGGCGCGCGCGCGGGTCGCAATCGCTGTGGCGGATGCTAGGCTCGCCAGGCCTCGCACTCGAGTCGAACGGAATAGGAACGGGAGCGGGATGATGGATCTTTCAGGCAGCAGCGAAGCGAGCATGGCCGACAGCACCACCCTCGATCTTTCCACGCAGGAAGCGACCGCCGCCGCGACGCCGAAATTCGGCGCCCGCCCGCCCTACCCGGTCGAGGTCGACCACGGCCGCGACGCCCTGCTCACCGATTTCGGCAAGGAGACGCTGAAGGACCGCTATCTCCTCCCGGGCGAGAGCTATCAGGATCTGTTCGTGCGCGTCGCCTCGGCCTATGCCGACGATGCCGCCCACGCCCAGCGCATCTACGACTATATCTCACGCCTGTGGTTCATGCCGGCGACGCCGGTGCTGTCCAACGGCGGCACCGGGCGCGGGCTGCCCATCTCCTGCTACCTCAATTCCGTGTCGGACAGCCTGAACGGCATCGTCGACACCTGGAACGAGAATGTCTGGCTCGCCTCTCGCGGCGGCGGCATCGGCACCTATTGGGGCAATGTCCGCGGCATCGGCGAGCCGGTCGGCCTCAACGGCAAGACCTCGGGCATCATCCCATTTGTGCGGGTGATGGATTCGCTGACGCTCGCCATCTCGCAAGGCTCGCTGCGCCGTGGCTCGGCGGCCTGCTATCTCGACGTCTCGCATCCGGAGATCGAGGAATTCCTCGAGATCCGCAAGCCGTCCGGCGATTTCAACCGCAAGGCGCTCAACCTGCACCATGGCGTGCTGATCACCGACGAGTTCATGGAAGCGGTGCGCGCCGGCAACAGCTTCGAGCTGCGCAGCCCCAAGGACGGCTCCCGGCGCGGCGAGGTGGATGCGCGCGCGCTGTTCCAGAAGCTGGTCGAAACCAGGCTGGCGACCGGCGAGCCCTACATCGTCTTCATCGACCATGTGAACAACACCATGCCCAAGTTCCAGCGGGACGTGGGGCTCAAGGTGTCGACCTCCAATCTCTGCTCGGAGATCACGCTGCCGACCGGTGTCGACCAATATGGCGTCGATCGCACGGCGGTGTGCTGCCTGTCGTCGCTCAACCTCGAGACATGGGACGAGTGGCAGGGCGACCGCCGCTTCATCGAGGATGTGATGCGCTTCCTCGACAATGTGCTGACCGATTATATCGAGCGCGCCGAGCCCGGCATGGAGCGCGCCAAATATTCCGCCGCCCGCGAACGCTCGGTCGGCCTCGGCGTGATGGGCTTCCACAGCTTCCTGCAGGCGCGCGGCCTGCCTTTCGAGGGGGCGATGGCCAAGTCGTGGAACCTCAGGATCTTCAAGCATATCCGCGCGCAGGTCGACGAGGCCTCGATGGCGCTGGCCGTCGAGCGCGGCCCGTGCCCGGACGCCGCCGACATGGGCGTGATGGAGCGTTTCGCGTGCAAGATGGCGATCGCGCCGACGGCCTCGATCTCGATCATCTGCGGCGGCACGTCCGCCTGCATCGAGCCGATCCCGGCCAATATCTACACCCACAAGACGCTGTCCGGCAGCTTCTCGGTGAAGAACCCCTATCTCGAAAAGCTGCTGATCGCGAAGTCCAAGAATTCAGACGCGGTGTGGAACACGATCCTCGAAAAGGGCGGCTCCGTCCAGCATCTCGACTTCCTGACACAGGACGAGAAGGACACCTACAAGACCAGCTTCGAGATCGACCAGCGCTGGCTGATCGAACTGGCCGCCGATCGCACGCCCTATATCGACCAGTCCGCCTCGCTGAACCTGTTCATCCCGGCGGATGTCGAGAAGTGGGATCTGCTGATGCTGCACTTCCGGGCATGGGAGCTGGGCATCAAGTCGCTCTACTATCTACGCTCGAAGTCGGTGCAGCGCGCCGCCTTCGCCGGCGGCGTGGAGAGCGACAACACGCCCGATCTTCGCCAGATCGAGGTCGAGGCCAAGGACTATGACGAATGCCTTGCCTGCCAGTGAGGCGGCCTGTCCTGGTCATCCCGCAGATCGGCCGATAGGCGGTCCTGAAACCACTCGAAGGACAGTTGATCATAGGGCGGGAGCGGCAGCCCCGAACCCATGACGATGGCGAGCTCCTCGAGCGCCCGCTGGCGCGCGGCAGGCCTGTCCCCGGGCGCGGCGGTCAAGGTCAGGATCAGCCTCTTGTAGATGCCGGTGGTATATTTGCGCGTCTCGCCGGCGGTCAGTGGCTCGTCGAGGCCGGCGGCGACCCGCTCGATGTCGATCGCGCGGAGCAGGCCCGGTGAGCCGAGAGCGGGTTTCAGCCACCGCGTCAGCACCAGGATCGCGGCGAGGTTGGTGTCGATCTGCCGCCGCACGCCGTTCCATACCGCATCCTCGGCATTCGCCTCGTCATCGATCAGCCGCTGGGCCTCGTTGAGAAGCGCCGCGGCGCGATCGAGCTGGCCGGGGATCGCGGCGGGATCGAGGAGCGGCTCGGGATTGTCGCGCCCGACCGGCTGCAGCCCGAGCGCCTCGGTCTGCAAGGCGCCCGCGACGATCAGCGCGGCAGTTTCCACCGTCGCGCGGATCCATTCGCGCCGCTGGCCGGCGGCGAGATGATGGTCCGCGCATGACCGGAGCAGCGCCTCGGCCTGACGGAGATCGCCGGGCGAGGCGAGCGTGAAGCGGAGCGCGATGGCATAGACATAGCGCGCATCGAAGGCTTCCGCCGCACGAGGCCCCGCCGCCCCGGACTCCTCGCAGGCGCGGCTCGCGAAATCCCGCGCCGCCCGCCACCGCCCGATCGCGAGGCAGACGCAGGCGAGGAACAGCTGGACATGGGCCTCGCCGGCCCGGCGGGCAATGACCTCGCTCGGATCGAAATCCAGCCTGCCCTTCGCGATCACGCGCAGATAATCGAGCAGGTGCCGCTTGCCGATGATGTCGCTGAACTGCTCGTCGTCGAACAGGTGGAGCGGGACGCGCATCTCGATGAGGCCGGGCGCGGTCACCGTCGCGCGCACATCCATCGCCTCACGCACCGCGCCGAACACGCCTTCCACGGTCAGCTCGGCATGCTCCTTGAGCAGGTGGCGCAATCCGCCGATGATGAGCTCACGGCCCTGGGTGCGCAGGTCCCCGGTGCGGACCACCTGCGAGATCGCGTCGAACGTCGCCTTGTCGCGCGCCTGCATGCGCTCGATGTTCATGCTGAAGGCGAGCGCGGAGGCCTGCGACCAATGCGACTGGAACTCCTCGAACTTGGCCTGGGCGATATGGCGGGCGGGACGACCGGCGCCCTTGCCGTCCTCGATGCTGCCGCGAAAGGCGAGCGAGCGGGCGATCTCGTCGCTGCCGGCAACCGCCTGCGTCTCGCCCTCCTCGCCGAGATCGATGCCGACGAGCAGTTCGTCGAGGACCACCTTGAGTTGCCCGAACACCTCCAGCATCGCGCGATCGCCGCTCATGTTGCTGAGGTTGAGCAGCGGCACGAACTCGCGCGGATGGCGGACGAAGACGCGATAGGCGCTGTTCGGCGCGCCGTCGTCCTGATCGGCGACATAGGCCTCCACCGCGCGCCGCAGCGAGGCGTCGGCGGTGACCAGCAGGCAGCGATCGGCCGGGTCGTCGGCGATTTCGAGATCGACGATGCGCGAAATCACCGCCAGCGTGCGCGCGTCGCTGAGCTGGTTGATGGTCAACTCGTTGCGATGCGGATCGGCGCGACCGGCGGCGGCGCGCTGCTTCTCGAGTTCGGCGCGCGCCGCCCGGATCCGGCGGAACCACCCCGCTTCGAGGCGGGGATTGGATTCGAGCAGGTCGGCGTTGAACCACGACCGCGAGTCGATGCGCGCGATCGTCCCCGCCTCGACGCAGCGCTTCAGCTGGATCGCCTCGGCGAGCGGGCCGCGCACCAGCTCCGCGACCTTCTCCGGCAAGGTGGTGACCAGCGCGTGGATTTTTTCCTGGGCGGGAATATCGGCCTGGCTGAGCGCCTGGGCGAGCGCATCCAGCTCGCTCGCGCGTTCCTTCATATCCTGTTCGAGGCGATCATAATCCTCGTCGCTCAGCGCATCGAGCCGCTGGCCGAGCCGCGTCGCGAAGCCGATCACCTCGTTGAAATGATCGGGCGAGATCAGCGCGGGCTCGCCCTTCGGCTGCCCGGGCAGCGCCCCCGAGAGCAGGAATTCCGCCGTCATGGTGACGGTGGAGACCCGTGTCTCCGGATCGAGCCAATGGGCGAATGCGCCGAGATGATGGGTGTGCTGGCTGGGATCCATGAACATGCGGATCACGTTGGCATCCAGCACATAGTGGATCCTGCCGCCCCGGGCGCTGAATGCGGTGTCGTTCTCGTTGAGCCTGATGGCGTGGCGCAGCACGGCCGCTTCGCGCAGATAGCGGATCAGGGGATCGGCGGTGTCGCTCATCATTGCCGTCGACCGCGCCCACTCGTGAAGCCGGCGACGAGCGTCCGGAGCTGTTGTTCCTGCGCGCCGCGCGGCGGGGGCCCGGCCTGGCCGACGAAGGTGAAATATTGCTCGTCGGCGTCGCCCTGGGACAGGGCGGCGCTGTCGACGCTTCGCACCGTCCACAGCTTCCCGCCGAGACTGACCTCGACGCCATTCCATTTATGCTGCGGGTTGAGAAGGGGCATCAGCCATGTCTGCACCCAGGACAGGTCATTATCATAGGTCATGTAAGCGATGTCCGGGAATATGACGTCGCCGCCCACTGCCAGAACCAGCTGGCGCGCGAAACTCTTCGGCAGCACCTTCGGCGGCTCCAGCTCGGCTGCGTACATGCCGAGCCAGTCCAGCCAGCGCGGCGCGTCGTCGCGGACGAGGTGCAGCACATGGTTGAGGGCGATCCCGTCCGACAGCAGCCCGGTTCGGCGCAGACTGGCCATGAACCGGTCCTGCGGGTCGCTGCGCGGATAGACCAGCACTGCAGCGGCGATGGTTTCGACGCAGTCGGCGAAGCGATCGCGCAGCGTGTCGTTGCTGTCGATCCGGCTGACGAGATGGTTGGCGGCCTCGATCACGCCGGCCGCCGGCTTCAGGGAGATGGCCAGCGACCACAGCATCCGGGTGAAACCGGGATCGTCCGACGGGCGCCACGCGCCGAGCAGGCGGGCGAGCGCAATGCGCACCCGCTCGAAAGCGGCGCGGTCGATCCGGTCGAGCGCGAAATGCAATTGCTGGAGCGCGGGCTCGCTGCGCGAGAAGATCAGCGGCCGGAAGGCTAGCGTCTCCGTCTCCGCATCGGCCGGCCCGGGGATCGCCGCCACGCCCTGGGACAGCCACAGCAGCAACTCCTCGTCGCCCCATGCCGCGATGCGGCTGCCGAGTTGATCCAGCCCGATCATCCGCCGGCCGACAGGGCGTCGGCAACGCGCTGGCGGATCGCCTCGATCGCGCGCGGGGGATCGCTGGCGATCAGCGCGCCGAGCACCGACGGACCCGGCGGCATCGGCGAGGTCTGCACGGTGCCGAGATAGAAGCAGGTGAATCCTTCGTCGAAAGCCGGGCCGGGCATCACCGCCTCGGGACCGCCATCGCAATCGCTGCATCCCGAGACGGCCGCCGCGAAGTCCAGCGTTCGCCCCCAGGCATCGAGCCGCGGCGACGAGCGACGATGCTTGAACCACCAGTGGTCGATGCCGTCCCAGACGGTCGGCCGGCCGAGCTTGGCGGGGTGGAGATGCGGCAGCGGACGGTTGGAGCGGAAGCCGAAGACCGGCGCGCCGATGTCGACAAGGCCGAGGCCGAGCCAGTCCCGCATGCGCGTGGCGCGTTCCTGGGGGCTGGTCTGCCCCAGCACCGTGTCGCCGACGACGCTGCGCGTGATCCAGATCGGGAACGGCGTGGCGTTTGCGCCGATGCGGGAAAGCTTCAGGCCGCTCGCCGCGCCTTCCTTATTGATGATCTCGGCGATCGCCTCGCCCTGCTCGTCAGGGATGAAGCGGAAGTCGGTGCCAAGCCACAACGGGCCGAGCTCCGCCTTGAGCGCGGCGGCGAGCCTCGTCGAACCGAAGGCCAGGTCGTGAAGCTTGCCGAGCGTCATGAACGTCATGATGTGGTCGTCGCTCGCCTCGATCAGCGCGGCATATTGCAGGTCGATCGGCCGCCCGTCCTCGCCGGCCGGCGGCGTGAACACCACCGAGGCGATGGCGGTGCGCGCCATGGCTCCGAAGCCCTCATCCTGGCGATCGACCCGATCCAGCCGGGCGAGGCAGGCCTCGGCGAACAGGCGCAGGCGGCCGGCGTCGATGCTGCCATCTTCCAGACCATCGGCGATATTGACGAGAATTTCTTGCCCGCCGGGAATGGCAGTGCATAGAACATCCGCCAATCTATCGACGGTCGTCGCCATTTCTTCCCCCTGGCAGTCCACGGAAAATCAGGCCGGACGATCCCGGAGTCAATCGCAAATAATCATGCTTCGGAAGTGGCCAATCAACTGGCGTCGTACTCGATCCAGGCAGGGCCGAGCTTTGCATCGGGTGCGGGATCAATGCGTATCCGCGCCTCGAAATCGGGCTGGGCGGCAAGCACGGCGGGGTCCGGGGGCCGATCGCCGCGCAGCACGCGGCCGCGGCATTTCTCGACCAGCCGCTCATACATCGCCGAGAACGGCATCCCCCAGCGGCGCCGTTCGGCAAGCTCTTCCATCACCGGCACCAGCGCGGTCAGCCGGTCGCTGGTCATCAGCTCCAGTCCCAGCGCGCGCAGCGTGGCGTTGTGGCTGCCGTGATGCCCGACCTTGTAGAGCGTGGTGCGGGCGAGCAGCTCACCGGCAGTGACGCGAAGGCCGGTGCCCTGATCGTCGGCGGGATAATTCTGTTCGTGCCATGACAGCCAGTTGCCGACCTGCGCGTCGGCGGCGAACAGCATGATGTCGCCGCCCGGCGACAGCTCGAAGGCGAGGACCAGGCTCGCATTGTTGGTGTCGCTGTCGAGCTTGATGGCCAGCTGGCTGACCGCGCCGTGCCACGCCGACCCGATCATCCGCTCCGGATCGTCGAGATACTTCTGGCGGACGCGCCAGAGCGCGTGCGCTGCCGCCGGATCTTCCGGCGCGGGGCCGGGATTGCCTTCGTCAAGGAACGGCTTGTCGGCGACATGCCCATAGACGGAGCCGAACGGCATGTTGAGCAGGCTCCTGCCGCTGGCCGGGGCGAAATTCTGCTCGATCTCGAAGGCTTCGCGCATCCACGCCCCGAAATAGGTCTCCCCCTCGCCAAGCTTCCGGCTCGGCCGGTCCCGGAACAGCAAATCCTCGTCGTGCGGGGGGCCGAGCACATAGGCGCGCAGGCCGAGCTTGCCGGGCGTCGTGCGGACGGTGCCGGGCTCCAGATAATCCTCCGGCGCGGGCCGTACCCGCTCCTTGAGGCCGTCGATGATCTGGGCGACGGTGAGGCCGGCCGTGCTGACGGCGAGGCCGTCCTGCGGGCCGAGGAAATCCTCGAGCCCCTCGCCGCCGCCGGCAAGCTCCTCGCCGGCGAGCCGGATGCGCTGGACGCCGGCCTGCACGGCCTTGCGCGTCTGGGCGAAGACCTTGCGGAGCGCGTCGGCCTGTTCATTGCCGGCCCGCTCGGTCCACGCCAGCCACAGCGTGCCGATCGTCAGCCCGCCGTCGAGGAACAGCGAGCGGGCATGGCCGAAGCCGGAGACATGATCATAATGCTCGTGGGTGACGACCAGCAGATCGATATGGCCGCCGGTGATGGCGGCGATGTCGGCCGTCACCCTCGCGATCCGCGCCGCTTCGTCCGGCACGTTTTGCAGCACCCCGCAATCGATGAGGATGTTGGCGGCGGCGACACCGTTCCGGCCGTCCGCGTTCGCGTCGAACAGGCGGAGCAGGAAGCAATCGCCCATCAGCCCCTGATACATGCGCACCGTGACCCTGGGATCGGCCATCGCTCAGCCCCGGTGGATCATGGCGAACGGCTCCTTGTCGAGCTGCGGGCCGGAATGGGGATAGAGCAGTTCCGGCCGGCCATCGCGGCCCATTTCGAACTGCCGCTGCCGGTGCAGCCGGGCATCGTCTTCGGTCTGGATCGACTTGCGAACGGAGTGGCGGAGCTGGCCGTCGCGCAGGTCGATGAGCAGGGTCGAGCCGCCGCGGAACCAGAAATCGGGCCTGCCCTCCACCGGCTCGCCGCGATCGGCGCGCGCCTGCCGGGCGGGATCGAAATAGCCGTCGCGCTTCTGCACCACCTGCAGCACCAGCTGGTTCAGCTCCTGTCCGTCCGGGCCGGAGCGGCGGGCGACTCGCGCCGAATAGATCTGGACCAGCGGCTCGCGCTCGCCATCCTTGCGCCGCGTCCGCCAATGCACCGTCTCGAGCGGGCGTTCGCCGCGGGCCTTGAGCTGCCCGGTGCTCTGCAATTTCACGCCGAGCAGCCGTTCCCAGAGATGATCCTCCTCGCTGTCGATGTTCAGCCAGCGATGGGCATTGATCTGGTTGGTGCGCACCACGCGGGCGTTGATCTCGCGGAAATTGCCGCCGGGCTTGGAGAAGTCGATCGGGCGCCCGTCCTCGTCCTTCATCTGTCCGAAGCTGTTGTCGAAGACGAGGCGTTCCAGCAGGTTGGTGAACAGGCCGCGTCCCTGCTGGCCGGTGGGCAGATCATTCGAGTCCGGCCGGTTCCACACCAGGCTGTCAGGGGACATTGAGAGGCTGCCCTCGGGCACGATCCCGCGGCGGCGGAACGCCTGCGCGAAGGCGACGCGGTAGCAGAACGGGTCTTCCGGCACGAGATCGGTGTCGGCGGTGATGATCGCGCGCAGATACTCGCCGAACGTCATGTCGACCGGCGGGACATAATCGAGCGCGCGCACGCACATCCTCAGCACATGATCGGCGATCTTGGCGGCCTCGCTGGCGAGCCGCCCGACAAGGTCGGGGGACAGATCGTCGCCGCTGCGCAGCCCGCCATCGCGCGCCAGCCGCATCAGATCGGCGGTGCGCCGCTCATAGATGGTGACGAACGCATCGAACACCGCGGCGACGAGGAAGCCGCCGCGATCATGCGCTTCCCGCACCCGGTCGGTAAGGGTGGTCGCCGCCGTACGTCGCGCGCGCTCCTCCGGCGAGGCGTTGGCAGCGGCCTGGGCGTCCTGCTGAACGAGATCGAGCGCGGTGCGCAACGCCCCGGAGCGGCGGCCGAGCGCCTTGCCGAATTGCCCGGCCAGGCTGTTGAGCAGCGATGTCGTGCGCAGGCTTCCGGCATTCTGGGCGATCTGCTGGCGCAGCACGTCGACCATGGTGAAATGCTGCAGCAAGGCGACGATGTCGGCGAAGCCCTCGTGAAAGGCGAGCGTGTCGAGATTGCTCCGCTGCACCGACCGGCGATGGACGCCGTGCAGCAAGGCGTGGGTGGTTTCGTGGGCAATGATGTCCTGCGACAGGCAGGTGAACACCCAGCGATCACCCATCTGCACATCCTGCGGCTGGAAATAGCCGAACAGGATTGCCGTCTTGTCGGGGCTGTAATAGGCGTTCCGCTCCCGCAGCGCGTGCGGATAGATGCGCAGCCGCTGGACGACCTCGGTGCGCTTCTCGGCCCGCGCCTCGACCGTCTCCGTCCTCGTCGGCGGCGGCAATTCGCGCGCCCAGTAGATCGTCCGGCCGAGCGCGCGCTCGAAGCTGCGCACCGTCTTCATCGCCACCGCGTAGACCATCTGCTGATGGAATTGCGGCCGCCCCTCCGAGGCCGGCAGGCCCTCCTGCAACAGCGCCGGATCGTTGAGGTCGACCGGATCGTAGAACAGGCCGCTGGCCGGATCATGATCGATGACCTCGATATATTCGCCGCAGGGGCCGGGCGTTACCGGATGTTCCCAAGGCTGCTCCCACGGCAGCGAAATCACCGCGTTGTTGATATTGGCGGTGGCCAAGTCCGTCGAACTCTGCGGATCGAAGGCATAGGCTCTCAGCTTGCGGGTCGCGGGCTTGGGATAAGGTGCCGGCCGGTGCTTCTGCCAGTCATAGGACGGCTTTTCGGACGTCGCCATCGAAGCTCCCATAGTCAGGGTTTGAATCGGGCCCGCACAGGCTGACGATTTCTTCGGGCTGGCGCGACAATAGCAGGCAAGATCCGCACCCGGAAGTGGACGAGCCAACCGCAGCTCCTCCGATTTTTTTCGCGAGCCGGCCGCAACTTTTCGGCGCATGCTGGCGAACCCGTGGTTGAAGGGGGCGGCGATGACCGGCCCTCGGCCTAATCGAGTGGGAGCACAGCAGATGAAGTTCCGGAACAATATCGCGATCGCGCTGGCCGTCGGATTCCTCGCCGCCGCCACGCCGACCATGGGCTCGGCTGCACTTCCCGAGGGCGCCCGGGCGCCCGATTTCAAGCTCGAGGCGGCGCTCGGCGGCAAGCCGTTCAGCCTCTCGCTCCAGAACGCCCTGAAGAAGGGTCCGGTGGTGCTCTATTTCTTCCCCGCCGCCTTCACCCAGGGCTGCACGATCGAGGCGCACCTGTTCGCCGAGGCGAGCGACCAATTCCACCAGCTCGGCGCGACGATCGTCGGCGTGACGGCCGGCAATGTCGAGCGCGTCGCCGAATTCTCCAGCGTGGAATGCCGCGACAAATTCGCCGTGGCGGCCGATCCGGGCGCGAAGATCGCGGCCGAATACAAGACGACGATGCAAGGCCCGAAGGGCACGCTTTCCGAGCGCACATCGTTCGTGATCGCCCCCGACGGCAAGATCCTGCTCAGCTACACCGACCGCAATCCGCAGGCGCATATCGAGAAGACGATGGCCGCGGTGCGGGCGTGGAAGGCCGGTCACGCCTGATCCGCACCCGATCCACGCCTGACCGCATCCTGTCCCTTCGCGAGGCCAGTCCATGTTGCTTGCCATCCTGTCCGCCTTTCTCGGCGGGGTGATCCTGAACCTGATGCCATGCGTCTTCCCGATCATTTCGCTGAAGGCGTTCGGGCTGGTCGGCAACGGGGGCGATCCGCGGCGTCTGCGCTGGGAGGGGGCGGCATTCTTTGCCGGCACCCTGCTGGCGATGCTGCTGCTCGCAGGCACGCTCATCCTGCTCCGCGCGGGCGGGCAGGCGGTCGGCTGGGGCTTCCAGCTCCAGTCGCCGGTCGTCGTCGCCTTGCTGGTGCTGGTGATGATCGCGGCGGCGCTCAACCTCTCCGGCCTGTTCGAGGTCGGCATCGGCCTCCAGCGCGCCGGGCAGGAGCTGGACGGGCGGGACGGGCTCGCCGGCGCCGCCCTCACCGGCGCGCTGGCGGTGGTCGTCGCGACGCCCTGCGCCGGGCCGTTCATGGCCGGCGCGCTCGGCTATGCGCTGGTCCAGCCGCCACTGGCGGCGCTGGCGGTGTTCGCGGCACTGGCGACGGGCGTGGCGGCGCCGTTCACGCTGCTCTCTTTCATTCCCGCCCTGGCCCGGCGGTTGCCGCGGCCGGGCGCATGGATGGTCACCCTCAAGCAGTTGCTCGCCTTCCCGATGCTCGGCGCGGCGGCGTGGCTGCTGTGGGTGCTCGCCCAGCAGACCGGACCGGCGGGCCTGGCGCTGATGCTCGGCTGCGCGGTGGCGCTCGGCCTGGTGTGCTGGCTGTATGGCATCGCCCAGCGGCGCGGCATGTCCGGAAAGCCGGCGCGCGGCGTGACCCTTGCCGCCGCCACGGGGCTGGCCGCGATCGGCGCCGCCATCGCCCTGCCCGGCGGAGCGCTGACCGCCGGCAAGCCGGCCGAAATGGCCACCGCCGCCCCCGCCGAACTGCACCCCGTCGCCTGGTCCCCGGAACGCGTCGCGAAGGCGCGCGCCGCCGGCCGACCGGTGTTCGTCGATTTCTCGGCGGCCTGGTGCCTGACCTGTCAGGTCAACGAGAAGGCCGTGCTCTCGACCGATGCCTTCAAGGCCGCGATCGCGCGCAGCGGGGCGACCTACATGGTCGCCGACTCGACCAACTATGACCCGGCCATCGAACAGGCTATGACAGCGCTCGGGCGCACCGGCCTGCCGCTCTATCTCGTCTATCCGGCCAGGGGCGGCGCGCCCGTCGTCCTGCCCCAGCTGCTGGCGATGAAGGACGTCGCCGCCGCGCTCGATGCGGCATCGCGCAGGAAGGCCTGAGACGATGACCAATGCCGGATCGCATCAGCCGAGGTCGCCATAGCCACCGCCTCGCGGAACGAACTGCCTCCGCAGGAGGCGTGGCCAGATCTGATGCGCCGGGCGCAGGACGGAGATCAGGCGGCCTACCGGGTGGTGCTGCGTGCCGTCGTGCCGGCGGTGCGGGCCTATGCGCGCCGTCGCGTGTTCGACGAGATACTGGTGGAGGATGTGATCCAGGACACGCTGCTGACCATCCACCGGCTGCGGCACACCTATGATCCGGCGCGGCCCCTGCTGCCCTGGATCGCGGCGATCACCTCGGCCCGCGCAGTCGATGCGCTGCGCCGGCACGGGCGATCACGCCGGCGCGAAGTGGCGGACGAGGTGGCGCTGGCCGCCGCCGTCGACATGGCGGCGCTGGAGACATTGGAGACGGCCGGCGCCGACCAGACGCTCGGCCGGCTGCTCGGCGTGCTGCCGGAGCGGCAGCGCCGGGTGGTGGAGATGGTCAAGCTCAGGGAGATGACGCTGGACGCCGCCGCCGATGAAAGCCGCCTGTCGGTCGGTGCCGTCAAGTCGCTGCTGCACCGCGCCTATGCAAGACTTCGCGAACACGGGATGCATTCAAATGGTTGATCACGACAGGTTGATCGATGCGCTGTCCATGACCGCCCAGCCCGTGCGGCGGATATCCCCGGCCTGGGCGCGTGCGCTGATGTGGATGCCGGTCGCGCTGCTGCTCGGCTATCTCTTCACCCGCCCGCTGCACCGCGCCGCGCTCGACTGGTCGGCGCCCAATGCCGGCATCGCCATCGCCGGCATCCTGCTGTCGCTGGCGCTGGGCGCCGGCGCCCTCGTCGCCGCCTTCACCGTCAGCGTGGCGGGCAGCGCGGCGCGCCTGCGCGGCGGGATGATGGCGGCGTTCGCGGCGTGGCTGGTCTGCGCCGCGCTCGCCATCGGCGCCTCGGCGCATCCCGCCGGCAAGCTCGGCCAGGGCAGCTATTGCTTCACCTTCATCCTTGTCGCCGGCCTGCCGATGATCGGTGCCGTGCTGCTCGCGCTCCGCCGGACGCGCTCGCTGGCGCCGCTCCGCTCGCTGGCGCTGGCCGGCGGCGGAATCGGCTTCCTGTCGTTCGGGCTGCTCGGCTTCTGCCATCCGGTAGGGATGTCCGCGGTCGATTTCGCGATGCACCTGGCCGCGGCGCTGGCGCTCGCCATCGTCACCGTGGCGCTCGGGCGAGCCGCCGTCGCCGCCTGATATCGACCCGCGCGGGCTATTCCTCGTTGCGGGGCCGGGTATGGACGCGGCGCGTGCCCTGCCACACCTCATAAGCGCGGATCGGCTCGGCGCGTTCGGCCTGGCGGATGGCCTCCTCGTCAGTTTCCGCGAGGAGATCGGCACCGCTGCTGATGCCGCCGCCCCCGTCTGACAAAGTGTAGAGCCGATAGTGCAGCATTGCCCATCCCGGATTCATACCCCGGTTCAAGCACTTGTGACTCCACCCTGCCGACGACGCCGGGGAATCGCGACCGCCGACCTGCGTTCATAGGGCAATTTCGCCCGACTTGCCAAAGTCTTTATCAAAAGCGATCGGCCGGGCAGAAATCCATCCGCCCGGCCGATGCCGTCCAGCCAAATCATCCCGGCTCCTGGCGGCAAAATCCGCCCAGTTCAGCCGCGTTAGAAACGCACGCCGGCGCCCACGCTTACACGCTGCCGCGCACTGTCGGTGTTGTAGTTGGTGTAACGATATTCGGCGTTGACGTAGAATCTGTCGGTCAGCGAAAATTCGCCGCCGCCGCCCACGGTATAGCCGTCAGTGTGGAAGTGATTGTAATAGCTGGACTGTCCCGGCGGGGCGATAAACGCCTTGCGCTGCTCGCTATTTGCATAGCCGCCCTTTGCGTAGACGAGGAAACGCGGAGTGACCAGGGCGCCGACACGCACCGAGGCGTTGAGCTCGTTGAAGCTCTTATGCGTCACTGTGCCAAGATCGCCGACGCCCGGCGTGATATTCTCCTGACGGGCGCGCCAGTAGCTGAATTCCGGGCCGATCACGATGCGATCGCCGATCATGCCATCCCAGCCGACCGTGCCGCCATAGCCGAGCCCGTCATCATGCGAACCTTCGCTCTGGAAACGATCGAGGCCGACATTCCCCTCGACGCGGAAGCCGCGAAAGCTGGTGGTGGCGCCTTGCTCCTGGGCGAGCGCGGGCGCGGCGATGCCGCCGACGAGGGCGGCAATGATCAGGGTGGTACGCAACGCAACTCTCCATACTGATGAACCCCTGTGGGGCCACCCAATGGCCGGCCGGCGTTGCAGTTCCCGAAAAAATGGCCGGCGCGCGGGAGTTGTTGCGCCTCGGCCACAGTCGGAACGCTGGATTCCGTCGCGCCCCGCGCCGCCGGATCATCGCCGGCGGCGCAGCGCAGGCTCAGGCGGCGTTGGCGGCGGAGAGCACCGCCTTCACGCTCGCGGTGGCGACGTCGGGATCGATGCCGGCCCCATAGACCAGCGATCCGTCCGGTCGGCGCGCCTCGACATAGGCGGCCGCCTGCGCATCGGTGCCGGCGCCGATGGCGTGCTCGTGATAATCCACCACCTCCAGCGCTACGCCGCAGCTGCCCAGCGCGTCGAGCACCGAGGAGATGAGGCCGTTGCCGCGCCCTGACAGGGATTGCTCGCGCCCGTCGAGCGTGATCCGCCCGGCGAAGCGGCGGTCCTTGTTGCCGCCGGGGCCATAATCCTCGTGATAATCGATGAGCTGGAAGCGCCCGCCGCCGTCCAGTCCATATTCCTTGCGGAATACCGCCCAGATGTCGGCGGCATTGAGCTCGCGACTGGTCTCGTCGGCAAGCGCCTGCACGGCGCGACTGAAATCGCCTTGCATGCGCCGCGGCAGCTTCAGCCCCTGATCCTGTTCCAGCACCCAGGCCACGCCGCCCTTGCCGGACTGGGAATTGACGCGGATCACCGCTTCGTAGCTGCACCCGACATCGGCCGGGTCGATCGGCAGATAGGGCACGTCCCAGATCTGGTCGTTGCGCTGCGCCTGGGCGGCGAAGCCCTTCTTGATGGCGTCCTGATGGCTGCCCGAAAAGGCCGTGAAGACGAGGTCGCCGGCGTAAGGATGACGCGGATGCACCGGCAGGTTGGTGCAATATTCCACCGTCTTGCGCACCGCGTCGACGTCCGAGAAATCGAGGCCGGGCGCGATCCCCTGGGTGTAGAGGTTGAGGCCGAGCGTGACGAGATCGACATTGCCCGTCCGCTCGCCATTGCCGAACAGGCAGCCTTCCACCCGGTCGGCGCCGGCCATCACGCCGAGCTCCGCGGCGGCGACACCGGTGCCGCGATCATTATGCGGATGGAGCGAGATCACCACCGAATCCCGCCGCGAGATGTTGCGGCAAAACCATTCGATCTGGTCGGCATAGATATTGGCCGTGGCCGCCTCCACCGTCGCCGGCAGGTTGAGGATCACCGGCCGGTCCGGCGACGCATCGAGCACGTCGCACACCGCCTCGCAGACCTCGAGGCTGAACTCCAGTTCGGCGGTGGAGAAGGTCTCCGGCGAATATTCGAAGCGCCAGTCGGTGCCGGGACGCCTGTTCGCCTCGCGCGCCAGCAGCGCCACGCCGTCGGTGGCGATCTTCTTCACCTGCGCGCGGTCCATGCCGAACACGATCCGCCGCCACGCCGGCGAAACGGCGTTGTACATGTGGACGACGGCGCGCTCGGCGCCCTCGAGGCTGTCGAAGGTGCGCACGATCAGGTCCTCGCGCGCCTGGGTGAGCACCTGCGGCCAGACGTCCGCCGGAATGCCGGCGCGGACGAGTCCCTGGATGAAGTCGAAATCGGTCGCGCCGGAGGCCGGGAAGCCGACCTCGATCTCCTTGAGGCCGATGCGCACCAGCATGTCGAACATGCGGCGCTTCTTCTCGGCATCCATGGGGTCGATCAGCGCCTGGTTGCCGTCGCGCAGGTCGGTGGACAGCCAGCGCGGGGCACGGGTGATGGTGCGCGACGGCCATTGCCGGTCGGGCAGGTCCACCTGCGGAAAGGGGCGATATTTTACGCTAGGGTCGGCGAGCATCTTGGCCGCTCCGATGATGATGATCCGTCAGTCCATTGTAGGGCGTCACAGGCGCGCCCGGGCCAACCCGACCCCGCGCGCGGGGCCGGCATCAAAGTCGAAGAAGCGAGGCCCCGATGCGGATCATCGGCCCGACATGCCGCGGCGGCAGGCGACTTGTCAACCGCTCGCCGTTCGGGCAACGCCGCAGGGCGGCATTTATCTCGGGGGCCAGTCCGTGATCATGAGGACTTGGTTGGGCGTGGGAACAGACGCTTCCGGAACAAGCAGGCGCGTGGAATGGATTGATATCGCGCGCGGAATCGGCATCGTCCTCGTCGTCTACGGCCATGCGCTGCGCAGCCTCTACCCCACGACCCCGCCGCACACCGGCTGGCCGGTGTGGCAGGACACGCTCATCTACTCGTTCCACATGCCGCTGTTCTTCGTGCTGTCCGGGCTGTTTATCGGGCGCGGCCTCGCCCGCGGACGCGGGCCGTTCATCCAGAACAAGCTGTTGACCGTCGCCTACCCCTATTTCCTGTGGTCGCTGATCTCGGGGGTGACCGAGGTTCTCGCCGACCAATGGGTCAACACGCCGCTGTCGCTTTCCGACATCGCCCGCATCCCCATCCAGCCGATCGAGCAATACTGGTTTCTCTATGCCCTGTTCGTCGACCAGATGATCATCTGCGCCCTGTTCACGCGGCGCCGGTTGCTGATCGGCGTGACGTTGCTCGGGGTGGTCGCGGTCATGGCCTTCGGTGCCGGCGACATCTTCACGCGTTCGCTGGGCTCGCTGCCTTATGTCGTTCTGGGCATGCTCGGCGGCGGCGCGCTGGGCAGGGCGGCGGAATGGCCGGTCCGGCGACTGGCGGCGATGGCGCTGGCGGCATGGGCGACGTTCGCGCTCTACCATCTCGCCGGGCCGACCGGGCTGGCGGGAGCCCTGGCCCACTATGGCGGTGCGCTGGCCGGCACGCTCGGCACGGTGGCGCTGGCGATGCTGATCGGCCGCGCCGGGCTGGGCCGGATGCTGAAGCTGCTCGGCCAGGCCTCGATGGCGATCTACGTCATGCACACCCTCGCCTCGGCGGGGCTGCGCATCCTGCTGATGCACGGCCTTCACCTGCGCGAGCCGATGACGCTGCTGGTGCTGAGCACGATCATCGGGCTGCTCGCGCCGTTGCTCGTTTGCCGGTTTGCCCAGCGCCACGGCCTCGCCACGCTGCTCGGGCTGGACCGCGGCGCCCGCCACGCGCAAGCCCCGGCCGCGATCCCCGCGACGAGCTGACGCGCGGCCCCGCGGGGGCGGCTCAGCACTGTGGAAAACCCACCCGTCAAGCCTAGACTTTGTGGTGAAAGGGCGTAGCCTGACCCTATATACCGCATAGTTTCCGTTTTGTTCGCAGGAGCCTGTTCCCGATGCCCCTCCTCCAGGCCAGCCGCCAGTACAAGCCCTTCGAATATCCCTGGGCGTTCGAATATTGGAAGCGCCAGCAACAGGTCCACTGGATGCCGGAGGAGGTGCCGCTGGGCGAGGATTGCCGGGATTGGGCGCAGAAGCTCACCGATCACGAGCGCAACCTGCTCACCCAGATCTTCCGCTTTTTCACCCAGGCCGATGTCGAGGTGCAGGATTGCTACCACGAGAAATATGGCCGGGTGTTCAAGCCGACCGAGATCAAGATGATGCTCGCCGCCTTCTCCAATATGGAGACGGTGCACATCGCCGCCTATTCGCACCTGCTCGACACGATCGGCATGCCGGAAAGCGAATATGGCGCCTTCCTTTCCTACAAGGAAATGAAGGACAAGCATGATTATCTCGCCACCTTCGGCGTGGATACGGACGAGGACATCGCCCGCACGCTGGCGATGTTCGGCGGCTTCACCGAGGGGCTGCAGCTGTTCGCCAGCTTTGCCATGCTGATGAACTTCCCGCGCTTCAACAAGATGAAGGGCATGGGCCAGATCGTCTCATGGTCGGTGCGCGACGAGAGCCTGCATTGCGAAGGCATCATCCGCCTGTTCCACGCCTTCGTGAAGGAGCGGGACTGCCTGACCCCGGCGATCCGCAAGGACATTCGCGACACCTGCCACCATACGGTGGAGCTGGAGGATGCCTTCATCGATCTGGCGTTCGAGATGGGCCCGGTGCCCGGCATGACGCCCAAGGAGATCAAGCGCTATATCCGCTACATCGCCGACTGGCGCCTCGGCCAGCTCGGGCTGAAGCCGCTCTACATGGTGGACGACCATCCGCTGCCCTGGCTCGCCCCGCTGCTCAACGGCGTCGAGCATGCCAATTTCTTCGAGACCCGCGCCACCGAATATTCCAAGGCGGCGACGCGCGGCAACTGGAACGAGGTGTGGGACGCCTTCGACCGTCGCTCCGCCGCCAAGCGGGTGCCAGCGGCAAACGAGGACATCAATGAAGGCGGGCTGTTCGGCTCCTCGGGGGTGGCTGCGGAGTAATCGGCAACCGCTTGGGCTTCTCCTCGTTTAACCGGCGAAGGAGATTCATGATGAAGACCAAGCTGACCCTCGCCGCGCTGGCCCTGGCCATCGTCGCGCCCGCCCTCACTCCGCCGGCTGCGGTCGCGCAGAATTATGATCGCCGCTACGATCGCGAGCATCGCCGCGACCGTGATCGCGACCGCCGCGACTATGATCGCTGCAAGCGCAGCAGCGGCACCACCGGCCTGATCGCCGGTGGCGCGGGCGGCGCGCTGGCCGGCAACGCGCTGGGCGGCGGCACGCTCGGCACGGTTGCCGGCGGCGTCGGCGGCGCGCTGCTCGGCAAGCATCTCGACAAGAAGCACGACGCCGCGCAGAACCGCAAAAACGGCTGCTGAACCAGACGCTTGCGCATAACGATCATCACTCTTCCGAAATAATTTCGTTGCCCAATGCAACGGGCAGGGCCAACACCGCGTCGGGCCGGCTTGAGGAAGAAGAGGAAGATCGTTCATGCGCAAGCTGATCCTGGCCGCGTCGTTGCTCGCATCCACGCTCGCGCCGCTCGCCGCGGCTGACGCCCAACCCCGGCGCGGCAACGACAATTGGCAGAACTGGAAACGCTACGACTACAACCGCCCTGATCCGCGCCACGGCAACACTTACGACGCCAGCCGCTATTATCGCGATGGCCGCTATTACAAGGAGCGCCGGCTGGGACGAAACGACCGCATCTATCGCGGCTCCAACGGTCGCTATTATTGCCGCCGTCCGGACGGCACCACCGGCCTGATCATCGGCGGCGTGCTGGGCGGACTGCTCGGCAACTCGCTCGATCATGGTCGATCCCAGACTTTGGGCACGCTGCTCGGCGCGGGCGGCGGCGCGCTACTCGGGCGCGAGATCGATCGGGGCGGCATCCGCTGCCGTTGAACCGGTCCGTTGACCGCCGGCCCGCGGCTGCGGGCCGGCGGGCTCAGCCGCCATATTTCCAGTTGAGCCTCTTGCCCTCGGCAAGCTGGGCAAGCGTCGTCTCGACCCGCCGGGCACGTGTTTCCGGCCGTTTGGCGCCCTCGATCCACTGCGCATAATCGCGCTGCGCCGAAGGCGGCAGGCCCTCCCAGAAATCGGCCATCGCCTTGTTCGCCGGAAAGGCGGCGACCAACTCGGCAGGCGTCGCGGGTGCGGGCCTGGCATGCGTCTTCGCGCGCGGTGCCGGGCCACCCTCCGTGAGCGCCATCGCGTTGCGAACCAGGGCGGCGAACGCCTCCGGCGGCGGCAGATCGTCGATCCGCGTCAGGCGACCGAACTCGCCCATGGCGCCCGTCGCAGCCGCGCGGTCACCCGCGACCTCGGCGTGGCGCCAGAAGCCGAACGCGGCATGCGCCTTGAACCCGGCCATCATCGCCAGCGGCCGGCAGCGATATTCGAAGAATGGCGAGGACCATTTGACCGTCTCGCCAATCTCAGCGCTGACGGCCTCCATGCGGACGCGAATCTCTTCGAGGATCGGCCGGGCAAAGGGCTGCCGGGCCGCAATATAGGCGTCGACGCGGGGGTCGCGGCTCAGAAAATCCCCCCGCCCAGTATCAGTCGCAGCACGCCGACGGCGATGACCAGCAGGTTCAGCGCGCGACCCGATTTTTGCGAGGAGAACAGGCCGACGCCGAGGCCCAGCACGGCAAGCGGGATGATGAACCAGTTCGCCCAGCCAAGCAGCGGCAGGAATGCGAACAGCGCCAGCACGAGGCCGACGGCGCCAATGGCGATCGAGAGAAGATTGAACATGGCCCGAATTTGGCGCGCCCCCCGCCGCCCCGCAAGCCCATGCCCCAATTGTGGCCACAATGCCGCAATCTGGCCACAATTCGTCGAATTGTCATCGCCGGGTCATCGCCATCGCGCGATCCCGCGCCTATCATGCGCTCATGGATCGCATCTGGAACCGCCGCTGCTCGACCCCGCTGTTGCATCGCCTGATGTACTGGGCGCTCCGCCGCGGCTGAACGCGCGTCGCCGCGGCAACGCTGGCGCAGCCGGGGGGCAGGCGCTACAGCACGCCCATGCCTCCTCTCCTTCTTGTCATGCTGGGCGGGGCGATCGGCTCCGGTTTCCGTTATCAGGTCGGCCGTTTCGCGCTGCAGCAGCTCGGCCCCGATTATCCATGGGGCACCTGGGCGGTGAACCTCGCCGGCGGCTTCCTCATGGGGATGCTGGCCGGCTGGCTGGCGCGATCGAGCGACGGCGGCGAATCCTTTCGCCTGTTCCTCGGCGTCGGCGTGCTCGGCGGCTTCACCACCTTCTCCGCTTTCTCGCTGGAGACTTTTTCGATGATCGCGCGTGGCGATCATTTCGGAGCGGCGGCCTATGCGGTGTCCTCGGTGGTCGGCGCGGTGCTGATGCTGTTCCTCGGCATCGGCGTGATGAGGGTAGCGGCATGAGCGAGAACGAGGCCGGGGTCCGGCAATTCACCATCGCTGCCGATGACGACGGCATCCGCCTGGATCGCTGGTTCAAGCGGCACATGCCGGACGTGAGCTTCAACGTCGTGTCGCGCTGGGCACGCACCGGCCAGCTGCGCGTTGACGGCGGCCGTATCGCGCCCGGCGACCGCATCGCCGAGGGCCAGGTGCTGCGCCTGCCCCCGCCCGAGGCCGCACCGGCCGAGACGACGCCCCGCCCCAAGCGCGATCGCAAGCCGCTCGATCCCGAGCAGGAGGCGTTCGCCCGGTCGCTGGTCATCCATCGCGACGCGCAGGCGATCGTCATCAACAAGCCCCCCGGCCTCGCCACCCAGGGCGGCACCAAGACCGACACCCATGTCGACGGACTGCTCGACGCATTGCGCTATGATGCGGAGGGCCGGCCGAAGCTGGTCCACCGGCTCGACAAGGATACCTCCGGCGTCCTCCTGCTGGCGCGCACGGCGCGGGCGGCGGCGTTCTTCGCCAAATCATTTTCCGGGCGCACGGCGCGCAAGGTCTATTGGGCACTGGTCGCCGGCGTGCCCTCGATCGAGGACGGCATGGTCGAGCTGCCTATCGCCAAGCAGCCAGGCACCGGCGGCGAGAAGATGCATGTCGACGAGAAGGAGGGCAGCGCGGCGCGCACCCGCTATCGCGTCATCGAACGCGCCGGCAATCGCGCCGCCTGGGTCGAGCTGCAGCCCTATACCGGCCGCACCCACCAGCTGCGCGTGCACATGGCCGCGATCGGCCACCCGATCGTCGGCGACGGCAAATATGGCGGGCCGGACGCCTTCCTGACCGGCGGCATCAGCCGCAAGATGCACCTCCATGCCCGCCGCCTGCGCGTCGATCACCCGGACGGCGACCGCATCGACATCAAGGCGGACCTGCCCGGCCATTTTGCCGAGAGCCTCGCCACATTGGGCTTCGAGCTGGCCGATGGCGATGCGCTGCCGCTCGACGAGGTCAAGTTCGCCGAGACCGCCGAGGGCAAGCGCCGCGCCGTCTCCGCCGCCGCCAAGGCCCGTCGCCGCGAGCGCAAGGGCGAGCGGCGCGGGCGCGGACGCGGCTGATGCATCCCAATGCGGCCTTCCGTTTCGCGGACGAGGGGGCGATGCGCGCCTTTGCCGGCGAGCAGGGCTTCGCCCATCTGTTCTGCCACACCGTAGAGGGGCCGATGGTCGCGCATGCGCCCGTGGTGGTCGCGGACGACGGCAGGCTCAGCTTCCACATCGCGCGGGGCAACCGCCTGACCAGGCATCTCGACGGAGCGCGGGTGATCGCCAGCATCGCCGGCGCTGACGCCTATGTCAGTCCGGACTGGTATGGCAGCGCTGATCAGGTGCCGACCTGGAACTATGTCGCGGTGGAGGCGGAGGGCACGGCCCGGCTGCTTGACCGCGACGGGCTGGTCGCCCTGCTCGACGCGCTGTCGGCCGTGCATGAGGCGAAGCTGGCGCCGAAGCGGCCATGGACGCGCGAGAAGATGACCCCGGGCCGCTTCGAGGCGATGCTGCCGGCGATCCTCGGGTTCGAGATCGCGACACCCGCCTGGCGCGGCACGTCGAAGCTCGGCCAGAACAAGAACGCCGCCGAGCGCGCCGGGGCCTCGGCCGGGTTGCGCGCCGCGGGCGCCGTGGCCATCGCCGAGCTGATGGACGGGCTGTGAGCAACCGCCTCGCCGTGTTCGACTGCGATGGCACGATGCTCGATTCGCAGGCGATGATCTGCACCGCGATGGCGCAGTGCTTTGTCGCCAACGATCTTCCCGATCCCGGTGAGGCGGCGACGCGCCGGATCGTCGGCCTGTCGCTGCCGGAGGCGATGCAGGTATTGCTGCCCGGTGCCGAGCCGGCACTGCTGCTGCGCCTCACCGACAGCTACAAGCGTGCCTTCCACGCCATGCGCCTGCGCGGCGAGATCGAGGAGCCGTTGTTCGCCGGCATCGCCGAGGCGATCGACACGCTGGACAGGGAGGGCTGGCTGCTCGGCATCGCCACCGGCAAATCGGATCGCGGCCTGCGTCACGCGCTCGAGGCGCATGGACTGGAGCGGCGCTTCGTCACCCTCCAGACGGCCGACCGCCACCCGTCAAAGCCGCATCCGGCGATGTTGCACGCAGCCATGGCCGAGGCCGGCGCCGAACCCCATATGACGGTGATGATCGGCGATACCAGCTACGACATCGCCATGGCCAAGGCGGCCGGCGCCCATGCGATCGGCGTCGGCTGGGGCTATCATCCTGCCGAGGAGCTGTTTGCCGCGGGCGCGGATGCGGTGGCGCTGGTGCCGGGCGACCTCCTTCGACACATCAGGGAGATGGCATGACACCGACCCCTCCATCCGAGCGCGAGGCGCAAGCCCGGCTGATCATCCTGCTGACGGTACGCGCCATGGGCGTGATCGCGATGCTGGTCGGGCTCGGCGTGTGGCTGGGCGGCTATCAGGGCCATGGCGGGCTCGGCACGGCGGCATTCCTGCTCGGTGCCTTCTGCTCCTTCCTGCTGCCGGCACTGCTGGCACGACTGTGGCGCAGCCCGAAGCCGTGAAGCGCTTCTATGTGAAGGCTGAAGCCGGCGCCGATGGCGGCGTGCTGCTCGACGGGCGGCCGGTGCGCACGCCGGCGCGCGCGCCGCTGGCGCTGCCCAACACCGCGCTTGCCGAGGCAGTGGCGGCCGAATGGGCCGGCCAGGGCGAGGAAATCGCGCCGGCGACGATGAAGCTGACCGGCCTCGCCAATGCGGCGATCGACCGGGTGGCACCGGATCCGTCGGCCTTCGCCGCCGGCCTTGTCGGTTATGCGCAGAGCGACCTCACTTGCTATCGCGCCGATGGACCGGGGAGCCTGGTCGCGCGGCAGGCGGCGGCGTGGGATCCGCTGCTCGACTGGGCGCGCCGCCGCTACGACGTGCACTTCGCCGTCACGGCCGGCATCATCCATATCGCCCAGCCGCCGCGCACGCTCGAACGGCTCGGACAGGCGGTGGCGGCACGCTCGCCCTTCGCGCTGGCCGGCCTGTCGCCGCTCGTCACCATCGCCGGATCGCTGGTCGTCGCCCTGGCGGTGGCGGAGGGCGCGATCCCCGCCGAGCAAGGCTTTGCCGCGGCGATGCTCGACGAGCTGTGGCAGGCCGAGCAATGGGGCGACGACGCGCTCGCCCTGGAGGCACGTGAAAACCGGCGGCAGGATTTCCTCGCCGCCGCCCGCTTCCTCGCCCTATTGGAGGGTTGATGGGGCCTCCGGCTGGCCCGGGCGCGGCAGGAACCAGCGCACCAGCACGAAGCCGCCGGCGACCAGCCCGATGAAATCGCCAAGCGCGGTGTAGATCCAATAGCCCCACGGCATGTAGGAATTGAACACCGGCTGGGCGACGATGAAATACAGCGTTGTCGCCGCCGCGAACAGCAGCAGGACGCGCAGCCGATCGGCAAAGAACGCCACCCGGCCGGCGATCAGGTGGAGCGCCAGCCCGATCATGAAAATGGTGAGGATCGACAACACCAGTCCCGCGATCAGCGCGCCCGTATCCATCGGGGCGGCGCCCGCCGGGCTGAAATGGATGAGCGCCACCGGCCCCTTGCCCATCATCACCGTGCCGGCCGGCGTATCGGGCCAGGGCACGTAATAGGTGCCGGCGCCGATCGGCGCGAGATTGCGCGCCAGCGCCGCCTGCACGTCGGCATTCTGCGCGTCGCTGGCGACGCGGAAGGTGATCTTGCCGAGCGGCGTGCCCCAGAAGACGAAGCCGACGAGAAACTGGGCGAGCCCACCCAGCAAGCTGCCGATTATCAGGCGGATCATCCCGCGTCCCTCCCTGTTCAGGACGCGGATGCTATCACCGCGTCAGCGTTCGTACGAATCCGATCAGGCCGAGCTGGCGCTGGCGCTTGAGACGCTCGGCGCGCAGCACCAGGCGGACCTGCGCGAAGCAGCGTTCGACATCGTCGTTGATCAGCACATAGTCATAGCCGTCCCAGTGGCTGATCTCGGCGGCGGCGCGGGCCATGCGGTTCTCCACCACCTCCGCATCGTCGGTGGCGCGCGCCGTCAGCCGGCGCTGCAGTTCCTCCATCGACGGCGGCAGGATGAACACCCGCACCACATCGGCGCCGGCTTGCTGATAGAGCTGCTGCGCGCCCTGCCAGTCGATGTCGAACAGAACGTCGCGCCCGCCCTTGAGGATCTCCTCCACCGGCTTGCGCGGCGTACCGTAGCGGTGATCGAAGACGTGCGCCCATTCCAGGAACTCGCCATCGGCGACCATCCGCTTGAATTCGGGCACGTCGACGAAATGATAGTCGCGGCCGTCGACCTCGCCGGGCCGGATCGGCCGGGTGGTGGCGGAAACGGACATGTCGATGCTCTCATCCGCGGCCAGCAGCATGCGCGAGATGGTCGACTTGCCCGCGCCCGAGGGCGAAGACAGGACGAAGAGCAGCCCGCGGCGGTCATGCTCGACGGCATGGCGGCGGCGGCGCGGGGGGACGGCAGCGGTGTCGACGGCCTCGGTCATGCCCGCATCTGCCCGGAGGCGGCAGGCGCCGTCAATCTCCGCTGATCAAACAGCCGGCCGCGTCCGGCCGTCGCGGCGGCGATCATAGGCTTTCTTGGCGAGATAGCCGCCGCCGAGCACGAGGCCGAGCGGCCCGAGCCGCCTCAGCGCGCCGACGGCGACCGCGCCGAGGACCGCGCCCTTGACGCCGCCCTCGCCATCCCGACGATCAATCTCGCGGCCGACCAATGCACCGATAAGCTTGCCGATCATCTCGCGTGTCTCCTTGTTCGGGAGAAGAGCGAAACAACCGGCCTCCGGTTCCTTGGCCGTCAACGGCCGACCATGGTTTCGGGTCGCACGAGCCGGTCGAACGTCTCGCCGTCGACCAGGCCGAGCTCCAGCCCGGCCTCCTTCAGCGTCAGACCCTCGGCGTGGGCGTGCTTGGCGATCCTGGCGGCATTGTCATAGCCGATCTCCGGCGCCAGCGCGGTCACCAGCATCAGCGAGCGGTCGACCAGTTCGGCGATGCGCCGCCGGTCCGGCTCCGCCCCCTCGACGCAGCGCTCCGCGAAACTGTCCATGCCCGTCGCAAGCAGATCGATCGAGCGCAGCACGGCGGCGCCGATCAGCGGCTTGAACACGTTGAGCTCCATATGGCCCTGCATCCCGCCGATGGTGATGGCCGCGTGATTGCCGATCACCTGCGCAGCGACCATCGTCAGCATCTCGCACTGGGTCGGATTGACCTTGCCCGGCATGATCGAGCTGCCCGGCTCATTCTCGGGCAGGTGCAGCTCGCCCAGGCCGGACCGCGGCCCGGAGCCGAGCAGGCGCAGATCGTTGGCGATCTTGGTCAGCGCCACCGCCAGCACGTTGAGCGTCCCCGACAGGTGGACCAGCGGATCGTTGGAGGCCAGCGCCTCGAACTTGTTGTCGGCGGTGCGGAACGGCAGGCCGGTCAACATCGCGATCTCGTGGGCGATCGCCTCGCCGAAGCCGCGCGGGGCGTTGAGGCCGGTGCCGACCGCGGTGCCGCCCTGGGCCAGCGCGGTCATGCCGGTGAGCACGGCCGGCTCGATGCGCTGGTGGCAGAGGTGGAGCTGCTGGGCATAGCCGGAAAATTCCTGGCCGAGGGTCAGCGGCGTCGCGTCCTGCAAATGGGTGCGGCCGATCTTGACGATGTCACCCCATGCCTTCGCCTTCGCATCGAGCGCGGCGAGCAGTCTTTCGAGCGCCGGGAACAGCCGGTCGATGGCGGTGCGCGCCGCCGCGATGTGCAGCGCGGTGGGGAAGCTGTCATTCGAGGATTGGCTGCGATTGACGTCGTCATTGGGGTGGACGGGAGTCTTGCCGCCGCGCTGGCCGGTGAGGATCTCGTTCGCCCGGCCGGCGATGACTTCGTTGACGTTCATGTTGCTCTGGGTGCCGGACCCGGTCTGCCAGATGACGAGCGGGAACTGGTCGTCGAGCTTGCCCGCGACCACCTCGGCCGCTGCCTGCTCGATGGCGTCGGCCTTTTCGGCGGCGAGGCCGTGTGCGCGGTTCACCCGGGCAGCGGCCTGCTTCACGATCGCCAGCGCGTGGACGATGGCGATCGGCATGCGCTCGGCCGGCCCGAACGGGAAATTATGGATGGAACGCTCGGTCTGCGCGCCCCAATAGGCGGCGGCCGGCACCTCGATCGGGCCGAAGCTGTCGGTTTCGGTGCGCGTTTCGGCCATGTCGTCGTCTCCATCGGGACGACCGCACCGGCCGCCCTTACTTCTTGCGGGTGAAATCCACCGAGACGACGTTCGAGCCGTCCTCGACGGGCGTGGCGACCGGCGCGTCATTGCCCGCCGGCTCGTGATCCGTGGCCTGTTCCTCGGCCTGGGCCTGGAATTGCAGCGCGAAATTCACCGCCGGATCGACGAAGCCGGTGACGGCGGCGAACGGGATGATCAGCATCGCCGGCATCTGGTTGAAGCTGAGGCCGACCTGGAAACCGTCCTCGCGCACCTTCAGGTCCCAGAAGCGATTCTGGATGACGATCGTCATCTCGTCCGGGAAGCGCTGGACCAGATGGGCCGGGATATCGACCCCGACGGCCTGCGTCTTGAAGGTGATGTAGAAATGGTGCGTGCCCGGCAAGCCGCCCGCCCGCTCCACCTCGCCCAGCACCCGGCCGACGACAGCGCGCAGCGCCTCCTGCACGATCTCGTCATAGGGAATCAGGCTGTCGGCCGTAGTGTCGCTCATCCGCGCTTGGTGAACGCCCCTGTCGCACTGGTCAAGCGCGTTACACGCGCTATAGCGACGCGCGCACTATTCGGAACCGTAAGCGCCATGAGCCGCACCGCCACGATCAGCCGCGATACCAGCGAGACCCGCATCTCGGTCACCGTCGATCTCGACGGGACGGGCCGCTACGACGTCAAGACCGGCATCGGCTTCCTCGACCATATGCTGGAACAGCTCAGCCGCCACTCGCTGATCGACCTCACGATCCGCTGCGACGGCGACCTGCATATCGACGCGCACCACACCACCGAGGACTGCGCCATCGCCATCGGCCAGGCCATCGACAGGGCTCTGGGCGACCGCCGCGGCATCATGCGCTACGGCACCGCCTACGCCCCGATGGACGAGGCGCTGACGCGCTGCGCCATCGACATTTCCGGGCGGCCCTATCTCGTCTGGAAATCCGGCTTCAGCCAGCCGCGCCTCGGCGACATGGACACCGAGCTGTTCGAGCATTTCGCGCTCAGCCTCGCCCAGAATGCCGGCCTGACCCTGCATGTCGAGACGCTCCACGGCCGCAACAACCACCATATTGTCGAAAGCGTGTTCAAGGCGATGGCCCGTGCGTTGCGCCAGGCGGTCGAGATCGACGCGCGCAAGGCCGATGCCATCCCCTCCACCAAGGGAAGCCTCGGCGGATGACACTGGCGCTGATTGATTATGGCGCGGGCAATCTGCGCTCGGTGGAGAACGCGCTGATCGCCGCCGGCGCAAGCGACGTCCTGGTCACCGCCGATCCCGAGGCGCTGCGGGCGGCAGACCGCATCGTGCTGCCCGGCGTCGGCGCGTTCGCCGCCTGCATGGGCGGGCTGGACGCCATCCCCGGCATGGTCGACGCGCTTCACGAGGCCGTGACCGGCCCGGCGGCGCGGCCCTTCCTCGGCGTGTGCGTCGGCATGCAGCTGATGGCCAGCGCCGGCGAGGAATATGGCGCGACCCCGGGCCTCGGCTGGATCCCCGGCACGGTGCGCGCGATCGCGCCCGCGCCCGGCCTCAAGGTGCCGCACATGGGCTGGAACGACGTGACGCCGTCCACGCCGCATGCGCTGATCCAGCCCGGCGAGGCCTATTATCTCCACGGCTTCGCTTTCGAGGCCAGCGACCCCGCCGACATCCTCGCCGTGACCGATCATGGCGGGCCTGTCACCGCCGCCGTCGGACGCGACACGATGATCGGCGTCCAGTTTCACCCGGAAAAGAGCCAGGCCTATGGCCTCGCCTTCCTCGCCCGCTTTCTCGACTGGAATCCATGAGCCTCATCGTCTTTCCCGCCATCGACCTCAAGCAGGGCCAGGTCGTCCGCCTCGCCGAGGGCGACATGGCGCGCGCCACCGTCTACGGCGACGATCCCGCCGCCCAGGCCCGCGCCTTCGCCGAGGCCGGGGCGACGCATCTTCACGTCGTCGATCTCGACGGCGCCTTCGCCGGCGAGGCCGTGAATGCCGGCGCGGTCGAGGCGATCGTCCGCGCCTTTCCCGGCAAGCTGCAACTCGGCGGCGGCATCCGTACGCGCGCCGCGATCGATCGCTGGTTGTCGCTCGGGGTCGAGCGGGTGGTGATCGGCACCGCGGCGCTCACTGATCCCGAGCTGGTCCGCGCCACCGCCCGCAATCTCCCCGGCCGCATCGTGGTCGGCGTCGATGCGCGCGACGGCATGGTCGCCACCCATGGCTGGGCGGACGTGTCCGACGTCGCCGTCGCCGAGATGGCGGAGCGCTTCGCCGATGCCGGCGTCGCCGCCCTGCTGTTCACCGATGTCGGCCGCGACGGATTGCTCAAGGGCGTCAATGTCGAGGCGACGGCGGCACTCGCGGCGGCCTCCTCCATCCCGGTGATCGCCAGCGGCGGCGTGGCCGGGATCGGGGATATCCACGCCCTGCTGCCCCATTCCAACATCGAGGGGGTGATCACCGGGCGCGCGCTCTATGACGGACGGCTCGATCTCGCGCAGGCGCTGGCGGTGGCGCGGGGATGACGGTCCGCACCCGCATCATCCCCTGCCTGGATGTCGCCGGCGGCCGCGTCGTCAAGGGCGTCAACTTCGTCGACCTCGCCGATGCCGGCGATCCGGTGGAGCAGGCCCGCGTTTACGACGCGCAGGCCGCCGACGAGCTCTGCTTCCTCGACATCACCGCCAGCCACGAGGAGCGCGGCACCATCCTCGACGTCGTCGCCCGCACCGCCAGGGTCTGCTTCATGCCGCTCACCGTCGGCGGCGGCGTGCGCTCGGCCGAGGATGCCCGCGCCCTGCTGCTCGCCGGCGCGGACAAGGTGGCGGTCAATTCCGCCGCCGTCGCCCGGCCTGAACTGGTGCGCGACATCGCCGAGCGGTTCGGCGCGCAATGCGTGGTCGGCGCGGTCGACGCCCGCAGCGTCGGACCGGGCGAGTGGGAGGTGTTCACCCATGGTGGCCGCCGCCCGACCGGCATCGACGCCGTGCAGCACGCCGCGAGGCTCGCCAGCCTCGGCGCTGGCGAGATATTGCTGACCTCCATGGATCGCGACGGCACCCGTGACGGCTATGATCTGGCGCTGACCCGTGCCGTCGCCGATGCCGTCGACGTGCCGGTGATCGCCAGCGGGGGTGTCGGCAATCTCGATCATCTCGTCGCCGGCGTCGCGCAAGGCGGGGCCTCGGCGGTGCTCGCCGCTTCGATCTTCCATTTCGGCCAGTATAGCGTTGGCGATGCGCGCGCCGCATTGCGCGCCGCCGGCCTGCCGGTGCGCAGCGCATGAGCGACACCCTCGCCCGCCTCGAGGCGGTGATCGCCGAGCGCCGCAGGGCCGACCCCTCCGCGTCCTACGTCGCCAAGCTCGCCGCCCGCGGTCGCGCCAAGATCGCGCAGAAGCTGGGCGAAGAGGCGGTGGAGACCGTCATCGCCGCCATGCAGGGCGATCCGGCCGGGCTGACCGGCGAGGCGGCGGACCTGTTGTTCCACCTCCTGGTGCTGCTCGGCGACGCGGGCGTGCCGCTGGCCGACGTGCTCGCCGAGCTGGACAGGCGAGAAGGTGTATCCGGCCTCACCGAAAAGGCCGCCCGGCCGAAGGAGTGACTCCCATGCCGATCGACCCGACGCTGCCCTATGACGACGACAATATCTTCGCCCGCATCCTGCGCGGCGAAATCCCGTCGAAGCGCGTCTACGAAGACGAATATGCGCTCGCGTTCCACGATATCGCCCCGCAGGCGCCGCAGCATATCCTGGTCATTCCGAAGGGCCGCTATGTGTCGTGGGACGATTTCACGGCGCGCGCCGGCGATGTTGAGATCGCCGGGTTCGTCCGCGCGGTGGGCCGCGTCGCGCGCGAGGCGGGAATGGTGACGCCGGGCTATCGGCTGCTATCCAATGTCGGCGCGGATGGCGGGCAGGAAGTGCCGCACCTCCATGTCCATATCTTCGCCGGCAAGCCGCTCGGCCGCATGATCGCGGGCTGAGGCGCCCTGCACAGATTGTCACTTGCCGGCACCTCAACGCCGCATCATGTGTTGAGCTACGCAATCCCGCCGGAGTTGGCGTCATGAAGACTGTTCTCGCCACCGTCGCGCTCGTCGCGGCAAGCCTCGTCTCCTCGGTCCCGGCGCACGCCCAGGGGCGTGACCGCGTGCTCATCATCTACGGCGACGAGCGCTGCCCGACCAGTAATGGCGAGGAGATCGTGGTCTGCGTGCGCAAACCGGCGAGCGAGCAGTTCCGCATCCCGGAAGAGCTGCGCAATTCCGGCTCCGGCCTGCCGCCGAGCTGGAACGAGAAGGCCAAGAGCATCGAATATGTCGGCTCCAGCGGCATCGGCAGCTGCTCGCCGACCGGCCCCGGCGGGGCCAGCGGTTGCCTCAAGCAGATGATCGACGCCGCCCGCGCCGAGCGTCGTGCCCAGTCCGCCGCCGAGGATGGCGAACGGCAGCGCCGTTGAGCCCGTTCAGCCACCGGCAAGGCGCGCGAGCGCCTGAATCGACACCATGATCCTGCTCCCCGCCCTGCTGCTCGCCGCCGCCCAGCCGCCCGTCGCGCCGCCGTCCGCACCCGAACCCCAGCGCTACAACACGCTGGTCGTGTTCGGCGACGATCCCTGCCCGCGCAGCAGCGACACCGAAGTGGTCGTCTGCGCGCGCATGCCGGAGAATGAGCGCTATCGCCTGCCCAAGCGCTTCCGCGGGAAGAAGGCGTCGGAGGGGCCCGAATCGGTGGCGTGGGGCCGCAAGGTCGAGAGCCTCGAATATGTCAGCCGGGTCGGCCGGCCGAATAGCTGTTCGGTGGTCGGCTCGTTCGGGGCGACCGGCTGTTTCCAGCAATTCATCCGCCAGGCGCGCGAGGAGCGCGAGGCCGAGCAGCAGGAAAAGAACGACATTCCCTGATCGCGCCTCTGGACGGATTGCGCCATCATCCCCATCCTTTCGGGCACATGCAGCCCATCCTCGCCCTTTCCGGCCTCTCCAAGACCTATGTCAGCGGCCATCAGGCGCTGAAGTCGGTCGATCTCGAAATCCGGCGGGGCGAAATCTTCGCGCTGCTCGGCCCCAACGGCGCCGGCAAGACGACGCTGATCGGCGCGGTGTGCGGCCTCGTGCGCCCGACCGGCGGCACGATCCGCGTCGACGGCAAGGATGTGGCGGACGACTGGCGGGCCGCCCGTGCGCGCATCGGGCTGGTGCCGCAGGAACTTGCCACCGACATGTTCGAGAAGGTGGCCGATACCGTCGCCTTTTCGCGCGGGCTGTTCGGCCGCCCGCGCGATCCCGCGGTGGTCGAGCGGGTGCTGCGCTCCCTGTCCCTGTGGGATAAGCGCGACAGCAAGATCATGCAGCTGTCCGGCGGCATGAAGCGCCGGGTGCTGATCGCCAAGGCGCTGGCGCACGAGCCCGACATCCTGTTCCTCGACGAGCCCACCGCGGGCGTGGACGTCGAGCTGCGCCGGGACATGTGGACGCTGATCGGCGCGCTGCGCGAGGGCGGCGTCACGATCATCCTCACCACCCATTATATCGAGGAGGCGGAGGAGATGGCGGACCGCATCGGCGTCATCGACAAGGGCGAGCTGATCCTCGTCGAAGAGAAGCGCGCCCTGCTCGCCCAGCTCGGCAAGACCGAGGCTGAGATCGGCCTCGCCGCGCCGCTCGCCGCCATCCCCGAGGCGCTGGCCGACTGGCCGCTGGCGCTTTCCGGCGATGGCGAGACGCTGACCTACACCGTCACCGCCGAGGAGGCCGAGGCCCGCGGCCTGCCGCTGCTGCTCAAGCGGCTCGACGGCCTCGGCATCGAATTCCGCGCGCTGGACACGCATCGCTCAAGCCTAGAGGACATTTTCGTCGATCTGGTGGAGCGCCGGGCATGAATTTCCACGCGGTGCGCGCCATCTATCAGTTCGAGCTGGCCCGCACCTGGCGGACGCTGTTCCAGAGCATTTTCACGCCGGTCCTGACCACCTCGCTCTATTTCGTGGTGTTCGGTTCGGCGATCGGCGGGCGGATGCAGGAGATCGAGGGGGTCAGCTATGGCGCCTTCATCATTCCCGGGCTGATGCTGCTCACCATCCTCTCCGAGAGCATCGCCAACGCCAGCTTCGGCATCTACCTGCCGCGGTTCACCGGCACCATCTACGAGCTGCTCTCCGCCCCGGTGGGCGTGGCGGAAACCTTGCTCGGCTATGTCGGGGCGGCGGCGACGAAATCGATCGTGCTGGCAACGATCATCCTGATCACGGCGCGCTTCTTCGTGCCCTATCACATCGTCCACCCCTTATGGGCGGCGGTGTTCCTCGGGCTGATCGCGGTCAGCTTCTGCCTGTTCGGCTTCATCCTTGGCTGCTGGGCGGACGGATTCGAGAAATTGCAGGTCGTGCCGCTGATGGTGGTGACGCCGCTCACCTTCCTCGGCGGCACTTTCTATTCGATCAACATGCTGCCGCCGGCGTGGCGGACGATCAGCCTGTTCAATCCGATCGTCTATCTGGTGAACGGCCTGCGCTGGTCGTTTTACGGAACGGCCGATGTCGACATCCGCATCTCGGCGGGGCTGACCCTGCTGTTCCTGATCGGCTGCATTGGCGTGGTCACCTGGATCTTCCGCTCCGGCTGGCGCCTGCGGAGCTGAGCGTGACCCGTCAGGACCAGTGGGACGAGGTACGCGCCGAAGCCGCGCATTGCCGGCGCTGCCCGCTCTGGAAACCGGCGACGCAAACCGTGTTCGGCGAAGGCCCGGTGACGGCTGCGATGATGCTGGTCGGCGAACAGCCCGGCGATCAGGAAGACGAGGCCGGCCATCCCTTCGTCGGACCGGCAGGCCAGGTTCTCGACCGCGCGCTCGCCGCGGCAGGCATCGCCCGCGACGCAGTCTACGTCACCAATGCGGTCAAGCATTTCAAGTTCGAGCCGCGCGGCCGCCGGCGCATCCACGCCAAGCCCAATGCCGGCGAGATCCAGGCCTGCCGCTGGTGGCTGGACCAGGAACGGGCGCTGATCCGCCCGCCGCTTATCGTGGCGATGGGCGCGACGGCGGCGCGATCGGTGCTTGGCCGCGCCGTCACCATCGCCGGCACCCGCGGCCACGCCCACCCGCTGGACGATGGCGGCGAATGCTGGGTGACGATCCATCCGAGCTACCTGCTCCGCATCCGCGACAAGGCCGACGCGCAAGCCGAGCATGACCGTTTCGTCGCCGACCTCGCCCAGGCCCGCGAGCGCCTCCCCCGCTAAGGCTATTCGGCCGCGAGCAGCCGCGCGGCGCCGCCCAGATCGACCGAGACCAGCCGGCTGACCCCTCGCTCGACCATCGTCACGCCGAACAGCCGGTGCATCCGCGCCATCGTCACCGCATTGTGGGTGACGATCAGGTATCGCGTGTCCGTCTCCCGGGCCATGCGATCGAGCAAGCCGCAGAAACGCTCGATATTGGCATCGTCGAGCGGTGCATCGACCTCGTCCAGCACGCAGATCGGCGCCGGATTGGTGAGGAACAGGCCGAAGATCAGCGCCACTGCGGTCAGCGCCTGCTCGCCGCCTGACAGCAAGGTGAGCGCCGCAAGCTTCTTGCCCGGCGGCTGGGCCATGATCTCCAGCCCCGCCTCCAGCGGATCGTCCGAATCGACCAGCTCGAGATGCGCCTGCCCGCCTTCGAAGAGGGTGGTGAACAGCCGCCGGAAATGCCCGTCGACCGCCTCGAACGCGGCGAGCAGGCGCTGGCGCCCCTCGCGATTGAGGCTGCCGATCGAGCCGCGCAACTGGTTGACGGCGGCGCCCAACTCGTCGCGCTCGGCGGCCATGCGATCGCGACCGCTCTCCAGTTCCGACAATTCCTGATCGGCCACGAGGTTCACCGGGCCGAGCCGCTCGCGCTCCGCGGTGGCGCGTTCGAGCAGCACCTGCTCGTCCGACGCCACGCCGACCGAGGCGCCGGCAAAGCCGAGCTTGTCGGGCACCGCCGGACCCGGACAGTCGAACCGCTCCCCGGCCGCCCGGCTCAGCTCCGTGCGCCGCGCCTCCGTCGCCTCGCGGCGCGCCTCGGCGGCGGCGCGCGCTTCGCGCGCTGCGGCCAGCGTCTCGCCGGCGGCGGTGGCCCGTCGCTCCGCGTCGCCGGCGGCCGCCTGGGCGATCAGCATCGCCTCGCCGGTCGATTGGGCGAGCGCGCGTGCGCCGGCCTCCTCCGTCTCGGCGGCGGCGATCGCTGCGTCGAGCACGGCTGGCCGATCGGCGAGCTCGGTGCGCTCGGCGTCGGCCTTCGCCATCCGTTCGGCCATTTCGGCGGCGCGCCTGGCCGCGCTCGCCGCGCGCTTGCGCCAACCGTCCGACTCGCCGCGGATGCGCGTCAGCCGCTCGCGGTCGCCACTTACGGCCATGGCCCGCATGCCGGCCTCGGCGCGGCGGTCGGCGGCCGCCGCCCGCGCCGCGGCGGCGGTTGCGGAGAGCGCGGCGACGCGCACGTCGAGCGCGGCGGGATCGGGCAGCGCCGCCTCGGCGGCCAACGCCTGATCGAGCGCAGCGGCAGCCTGATCGCGCTCCGCCCCGGCGAGGGCCGCGTTGAGCTGCTGCTCGTCCCGGCGGGCGGCGAGCCGCTCCAGCGCGAGGGTGGCGCGATCGGCATCGAGCCCGGCAGCGCGGGCCACCTCGGCCGCGCGTTCGGCGGCTTCGCGCGCGGCGCGAATCTGGCCCGCGGCGCCGGCCAGCGCCGAGGCGGCGCGCGACTGGGTGGCGGCGGCCGCCTCCGCCTCGGCGCGCACGCCGGGCAGCTCCGCCTCGATCGCGGCGAGGCGATTGGCGCGGACCAGCCGCTCGGCTGCCGCAGCGCCGCCGCCCCGGGCGACCAGCCCGTCCCAGCGGCGCAAGCTGCCGTCGAGCGTGACGATGCGCTGGCCGGCGCGGAGCCGCCAGCCTTTGTCCGTCGGGACGACGCCGATCTGGGCGAGTCGGCGGGCCAGCTCCGGCGGCGCCGTGACGTGCGCCGCCAGCGCCGGCACGCCGTCCGGCAAGCCCGGATCGGAAGCCTCGACGGCGGCACCCTGCCAGCCGCCGGGGCCGAGCGGGGCGGCGAGATCGTCGCCCAGAGCGGCGGCCAGCGCCCGCTCATAGCCGGGGGCGGCGCGAATCTGATCCAGCGCGCGGGCGGGGCCGGCGGCGGCGCGCGGCGGCGCCACGGCCCGGGCCTCGGCCTCCAGCGCGGCGCGGGTGGCGGCGATGGCGGCGGCGCGCGCGGTGGCGGCATCCCGCGCGGCCGTGGCTGCCTGCTGCGCCGCCTCGGCCTCGGCCAGCGCCCGCGCCGCCGCCTCGCCATCGGCCAGCGCGGCGGCACGACGGGCCAGCGCGGCATCGCGGCCGGCGACCAGCGGGCCGGCGTCCTCCAGCGCGGCCAGTTCGCGCGCGATCGCCGCCGACCGCGCCTCCACCTGCTCGACGCGGCGCCGCGCGGCCTCGGCGGCGGCGGCGGCGACCCGCGCCTCGGCACGCGCGGCAGCTTGCTCGGCGACGCTGGCGGCGTGTGCGGTCTCCGCATCGCCAAGCGCGGCGGCGGCGGCGGCGAGCGCCTCGGCGGCGGCCATGCTGCCCGCCTCCGCCTCGGCGAGACGGCGGCCGAGCAGAGCCTCCTCCTCGGCGAGCCGGGCGAGCCAACCCTCGGCATCGGCCGTCTGGGCGATCTCATGGGCACGATCGCGGGCCAGCGCCTCGGCAAGCTGGCCGAGCTGGGCAAGGCGCCGATCCAGTCCTTCCCGCTCCTGCCTGAGGCTGGCGAGACCATGGGCGGCATCGCTCGCCCGCTCGCGCGCGGCCTCGCCCGCTTCCCTGGCCCGCGCCAGCGCCTCCCGCGCGGCGACGTCATGGGCGGCGGCAGCGCGCTGTCCCTCGGCATCGCGGGCGACGATCGCCGTCGCCTGTTCCGCTTCGACACGCGCGCGGTCGGCGGCGGCGGCGGCATCACGCCAGCGCGCGAACAACAACCGTCCCTCGGCAAGGCGCACCGCCTCGGTCAGCGCGCGATAGCGTTCGGCGGCGCGGGCCTGGCGGCGGAGGGCGGCGGCGCGGCCTTCCATCTCGCCCAGAAGCTCGTCGACGCGACTGAGATTGGCCTCGGTCGCACGCAATTTCTGCTCGGCATCGCGGCGGCGGACATGGAGGCCGGCGATGCCGGCCGCCTCCTCCAGCATCTGGCGCCGCTCGGCGGGGCGGGCGGCGATCACCGCGCCGATGCGGTTCTGGCTGACCAGCGCCGGCGAGTGGGCACCGGTGGCGGCATCGGCGAAGAGCAGGGACACGTCCTTGGCGCGCACGTCCCGCCCATTGATGCGATAGGCGGAGCCGGCGCCGCGCTCGATGCGGCGGACGACCTCCGCCTCGCCCTCGTCGCCGGCGCCGTCGACGAGCAACGACACCTCGGCGAAATCGCGCGCGGGGCGCTGGGCTGTGCCGGCGAAGATGACGTCGTCCATCGCGCCGCCGCGCAGGGAGCGCGCCGAGCCCTCGCCCATCACCCAGCGAATCGCCTCGAGCAGATTGGATTTGCCGCAGCCATTGGGGCCGACCACGCCGGTCAGCCCCGGATGGATGTGCAGTTCGGCGGGATCGACGAAGCTCTTGAAGCCGGCGAGCTTCAGCCGCCGGATGCGCATCGCCGAGCTTGTCCGGGAGGGGCCGCTTTCCGCGCCGCCGCCACCGGACCGCCCGTCGACAATCGCCGCCGTGCGGTCGGGCGAGGCGCTCGGCCGGAGCGGCGGCGCGCCGTCGGGCGCATCCTCAGACCCGTCGTCAGGAGCCAACCGCGGCCTTCAGCTTGGGCTCGAGCGAGGCCCAGTCATAGGCGCCCTGGACCAGCTGGCCGTTGATCAGGAAGGTCGGCGTGCCCTCGAGCTTGATGTCCTCGACGGCCTTCCGGTTCATCTCGACGAGCAGGTCGCGCTCCTTGAGGTTGCCGAGGCACTGGGCGACCTTGTCGGCGGGAAGCCCGCGCTCCTCGGCGAAGCGATCGAGGCCCCCGGCCTTGGCGAGGGCGGCGTATTGCTTGTCCTGCGGCAGGTTTCCGATCGCGCTCTGATCGGCGGGCGTCAGCTTCTGGAAATTGCCGATCCAGTCCATCTGCGAGGCGTAGAGCTGCTCGGTCATCTTGAAATAGGCGGGCGCGCCATTGCAGCGCGCGATCAGCGCCGCGGCGAGGTCGACCGGGTCGCGCACGAAGTTGCGCATTTCCAGGCTGACCTTGCCGCTGGCGATGTAATTGGCCTTGAGCGCCGGCATCGCCTCGGTCGAGAAGGCGGCGCAGTGCGGGCAGGTCATCGAGGAATATTCGACGAGCTTCACGGGCGCGGCCGGATTGCCCAGCAGGAAGCCGCCCTCGGGGGTGGTCGTCGCCGTCTCGGTCCAGCCGCCGGCCGGCGCATTGGCCGCGACCGGGCCCGCCGCCGCGGTGGGCGTGCCGCCAGCCGGGGTCTCCGCCTTCTTGTCGCAGCCGGCGACGATCAGGGCGATGGCGGCGAGGCCAAGGCGATAATCGAATGTCTTCACGTCACTTCCTCTCGTGGACGAAATCATTTGAGCGCAGCGCGTACCGCCGGTTCCAACGCCTGCCAGCTTGCCGCATCGGCGACGAGCGTGCCGTTGAGCAGGAAGGCCGGCGTGCCGGGAATGCGCAGTTCGTTCCACGCCTCGTCACGCATGCGGGCGAGGCGGGATTGCTCGGGCGCGCTGGCGATGCAGGCGGCGACGCGCGCCGCCGGCAGATCCGGGGCGGCGATCTTGTCCAATCCGATGCCGCGCGCGATGCTGGTCAGCGCGTCGGCCATCGACGCGCTCTCGGTGGGCTCGGGGAAATAGCTGGCGCGGCTCAGCCATTCGGGCTGATTGGCGAAGATCGCGTCGGCCGCCCGGAAGAATCCGCCCGGCCCCTGGCAGCGCGCCAGCAGGGCAGCGGCGAGATCGAAGCGATCACGAATGGCGTTGCGCAGCTCGAGGCTGACCTGACCGGAGCGGATCAGCGCCCCCAGCCCGTCGCGCGACTCGGCCTGGAAGGCGGCGCAGTGCGAGCATGTGAACGAGGCAAATTCGACCAGTTTCACCTTCGCGGCCGGATTGCCGCGCTGAAAGCCGCCTTGTGGGGTCAGCGTGACGCGGTTCATCCAGTCGGTCTGCGCGGGCGCGGCGGGGGCAGCGGCCTGCCGGCGCGGCGCCTGTGCGGCATCCGCGGGGGCGGCGGCGACAATGGTGAGGGCGGCGACGGCAAGGAAACGCAGCTTCATCCAATCTTTCCCAGTTTCAGCGGCACCACGGGCGGCGCCTCGACCAGCCCGCGCGCGAGTGATTCGAGCACCGCCTTCAGCTCAGGATCGGCGATCGCCTTCAGGCTTTCGCCGAGTTCCGCCGGAACCGGGCCATCGGGCTGACGGGCCGGGCGGCGGGCCGGGCGCTTCGCCGCCGCGCCCTGACGGATGGCGACGCGACCGACCGCGGCATAGCCGAAGAAGCGGTTGACCCGCTCGACGATCACCGGGGCGACGTGCTGCATCATCGGCGCATGCGCGCTCTCGACGACGAGGGAGAGCACGCCGTCCTGCCGCTTGCCGGCCGGGAAGCGGATCGATTCGGGCGTCGACACGCCGGCATAGCGCTCGCCGACGATCTCCCCCCAGCGGCTGACCACCGCCGACTGCACGAAGCCGAAGCGGCGGAACGCGGCATCGCCGATCGCCGGCACGATATCGGCAACGGCGCGGGCATAGCCCGCGCGCGGCGCCTCGGCCGCGGCGGCGGTCGTCGTGCCGGGGGCACGTTTCACACGGGTCTTGCGCGGGGCCGGTTCCGTCATCGCCGCCTCCATGCCATAGGCGCCCCATGTCCGTCGATGGGGCCGCTCCTGCCCTGCTCAGCTGGTATGACGTTCACGCCCGGGCCCTGCCATGGCGTGCCCCTCCGGGCGCGCCGCCGGCCGATCCCTATCGCGTGTGGCTGTCCGAGATCATGCTCCAGCAGACCACGGTCGCCGCCGTGCGCCCCTATTTCGCGCGGTTCACCGAGCGCTGGCCGGATGTGGCGGCGCTCGCCACCGCTGACGAGGGAGAGCTGATGGCCGCCTGGGCCGGCCTTGGCTATTATGCCCGGGCGCGCAATCTCCTCGCCTGCGCGCGCGCCGTGGCGAAAGACCATGGCGGCCGGTTTCCGGACAGCGAGCAAGGCTTGCGGGCGTTGCCCGGCATCGGCCGCTACACAGCGGCGGCGGTGGCGGCGATCGCCTTCGGCCGGCGCGCGGTGGTGGTCGATGGCAATGTCGAGCGGGTGGTGGCGCGGCTGTTCGCGGTGGAGGAAGCGCTGCCGGCCGCCCGGCCCCGGCTGCATGCCCTTGCCGACCGCCTGACGCCTGCCCGGCGCACCGGCGATTTCGCCCAGGCGATGATGGATCTCGGCGCGACCATCTGCACGCCGCGCCAGCCCGCCTGCGCGATCTGCCCGCTGATGACGATGTGCGCCGGCCGCGCCACCGGCGATCCGGCGCGCTTTCCGGTGAAGGCGCCGAAGGCGGCGCGTCCGCAACGGCGCGGCACCGCATTCTGGCTGGAGCGGGACGGCGAGGTGCTGCTCTGCCGGCGGCCCGCGAGGGGGTTGCTCGGCGGCATGCTGGCGCTGCCGAGCGGGCCCTGGACCGCAGACGATCCCGGCCTGGCCGGGGCGCCGGCCGAGGCCGGGTGGCGCGACGCAGGCCATATCGCCCATGTCTTCACCCATTTCGCGCTCGACCTGCGCGTCGTCACCGCATTGACCGGCGAACGGACGATCGCCGGTCAATGGTGGCCGGTCGAGCGGCTGGCCGAGGCCGGCCTGCCCACCGTGTTTGCCAAGGCCGCAGAACGCGCCCGATCGCTGATGGAGATCGCATGACCCGCCCCGGCTTCACCGGCTCGGCCCTCGATCGCGCCGATCCGATCCGCCAGGACCCCGCCGCGCTCGCCGCCGCGCGCGCCGATGCGGGAGCGCGGCTGCTTCGCATGGATGGCATCGATCCGGTGGTGGGGCCGGACGGGTTGCTCGACTGGGGCGGACTCGACGAAGCGCCGCCGGGTGCGTTCCTCGCGCTGCTCGGCCTGATCGGCGGGAGCCCGCGCTTCGTGGCGTTGAGCGGCATCCCCGGCGGCGCGCAGCGCTCGCCGCTGATGATGGAGCTGCTCGACGCCTGGCCGCCTGAGGAGGCCGCCACCTATGCCGCCGCGCGCAGCCTGATCGACTGGCATGCCCGCCACCCCTTCTGCGCGCGCTGCGGGGCCGAGACGGCGCCGATCCGTGGCGGCTGGGCGCGAAGCTGCCCGCGCTGCCGCACGGAGCATTTCCCGCGCGTCGACCCGGTAGTGATCATGCTCGCCGAGCATCGTGGCCGCGTACTTGTCGGCCGTCAGGCGTCGTGGAAGCCAGGGCGTTATTCGGCGCTGGCGGGCTTCGTCGAGCCCGGCGAATCGGTGGAGGAGGCGGTGGCGCGCGAACTGCACGAAGAGGCCGGCATCCTCGCCACGGACATCCGCTATCTCGCCAGCCAGCCCTGGCCCTTCCCGTCGCAGCTGATGATCGCCTGCGTGGCGCGCACCGCCAACGACGCGCTCACCATCGACCGCCATGAGCTTGATCACGCGATGTGGGTCGATCGCGCCGGCGTCGAGGCCGCGCTGGCGAAGCTGCCCGGCGCGCCCTTCGATCCGCCGCCCGCCTATGCCATCGCCCACAGCCTGTTCCGGATGTGGCTGGACGGCTGAGCTAGCCCCGCACCCGGGCGCGCGGATAGGTGCCGAGCACGCGCACCCATTTGGAATGGAAGCGCAGCTCGTCCATGGCGCGGGCGACATGCGCCTCCTCGGGATGGCCTTCGACGTCGCAGAAGAATTCCGTCGCCGAGAAGCTGGCGCCGCCCTGATAGCTTTCCAGCTTGGTCATGTTGACGCCGTTGGTGGCGAAGCCGCCCAGCGCCTTGTAGAGCGCGGCCGGCACGTTCTTCACCGCGAAGATGAAGCTGGTCATCATCGGGCCTTCCGTGACCGCGGGCATCGGCCCGTTGCGCGCCAGCACGACGAAGCGCGTCGTGTTGTGCGCGTCGTCCTCCAGCCCCTCCTCAATGATCTCGAGGCCGTAAAGCTCGGCAGCGAGGCGCGGCGCGATGGCGGCGATGCCGGGGTCGCCGATCTCCGCGACGCGCGCGGCGGCACCGGCGGTGTCCGGATAGGAGAGCGGGCTGATGCCGCGCCCGCGCAGCCAGCGGCGGCATTGGCCCAGCGCCTGCGGGTGGCTCATCGCCTGGGCGATGGCGCCGTCCCCGGGCAGGCCCATCAGGCAATAGCGAATCGGCAGAAAATGCTCGCCGATGATGGTCAGCCCGCTTTCCGGCAGCAGGAAGTGAATGTCGGCGACGCGGCCATGCAGGGAGTTTTCGATCGGGATCATGGCGCAGCCTGCCCGCCCGTCATTCACCGCTTCGAGCGCGTCCTCGAAACTGAAGCAGGGCAACGGCAAGCTGCCCGGGAATGCCTCGGCGACGGCGATGTGCGAATTGGCGCCGGGCGCGCCCTGAAAGGCGACGGCGCGCGGCGAATCGGCGGCGGCGCGCGCGGCGAACTCGGCGACCAGCGCCTGGGCGGGAAGGGGATATCTCTCCATTGGCAAGCGGCGTTAGGCGATGCGCAGGGCAGGCCGCAAGCCACGCCGGCATTTCCTTGGCCTTGCGGTACCGCGCGGCGCCTTCTATGGAGCCGACGATTTCCCGCCACTTAGGGGGTGAGCGGGCCGCTGGAGGCATGACTGGGCATGGACGACCGGACGAACACGATAGCCGGATGGGCACTGGCAGGCGGCATCGTGGCGCTCGGCCTTTCGATCGTGACGGGCGAGTATTTCCGGGCCGAGCGGCCCGAGAAGATGGGCTATGTCGTCGAAGGCGTGGTCGAGGAAGGTGAAGGCGGCGGCGCCGCCGAGGCGGAGCAGCCGATCGCCTTCTATCTCGCCAAGGCCGATCCGGCGAAGGGCGAGCAGGTCTTCAAGAAGTGCGCCGCGTGCCACAATGCCGACAAGGGCGGCCCGAATGCACTCGGCCCGAACCTGTGGAACGTGCCCGGCGAGGGCATCGGCCAGGGTGCGGGCGGCTTCGCCTTCTCCGATGCCCTCAAGAGCAAGGGCGGCAACTGGGACTGGGACAGCCTCAACGCGTGGCTGAAGAGCCCCAAGGCGTTCGCGCCCGGCACCAAGATGACCTTCGCGGGCCTTTCCAAGCCCGAGGATCGCGCCGACGTCATCGCCTTCCTCAACCAGCATAGCGATGCGCCGAAGCCGATGCCGGCCGCGCCGGCCGCAGCGCCTGCCGCCGAAGCCGGCACCGACGCGGGAGCCAAGCCCGGCGAGAACACCGCCGGCGAGGGCGCGAAGACCCAGCCGGTCGTCACCGAGGGCCAGGCCGCAGCCAATCCCGCCGGCACGATCGGCGGCGAGGGCGCTCCGGCCGTCACCGGCACCGCCAAGCAGGAACGCGACAAGAAGTAAGCCGTCCGCACCGGACAAGGACAGGCCCTCTCCCCGTCGGGGAGGGGGCCTTTTTCTTATCCTTCGACCTGCTTTTTCGCGCCGCGCGTGCCCTGATACATGGTGCCGGCATCCGCGCGGGACCAATAGCCCTGGACGCGGGCCCAGCCCTCCTCCGCGGTCTCGCAGAAGCGGAACAGGCGCAGATCCTGAGGCGAGATCACGCCTTCCTCGGCCAGCGCCTCCCAGTTCACCACCCGCTCCCAGAACTCGCGGCCGAACAGCAGGATCGGCAGACGCGCCATCTTGCCGGTCTGGACCAGCGTCAGCAGCTCGAACATCTCGTCGAACGTGCCGAATCCGCCCGGAAACACCGCCACGGCGCGGGCCCTTAGCAAAAAGTGCATCTTCCTGAGCGCGAAATAGTGGAACTGGAAGGACAGGTCCGGCGTGACATAGGGGTTCGGCGCCTGTTCGAACGGCAGCACGATGTTGAGCCCGATCGAGCTTTTGCCGACATCGGCCGCGCCGCGATTCGCCGCCTCCATGATCGACGGCCCGCCGCCCGAGCAGACCACGAACTGGCGACGTCCCTCTTCGTCGTCGGGCGCCTGGCTGGCCATGCGGGCGAGCTTGCGCGCCTCCTCATAATAATGGGCGTTGCCGCGCAGGCGCTCGGCGATGGCGCGCTGGGTGTCGGTCCGCGCCGCCTCGACGATGGTGTCGGCCTTGCACGGCTCGGGGATTCGCGCCGAGCCATAGAACACGAAGGTGGAGCCGATCCGCGCCTCGTTCATCAGCAGCTCGGGCTTCAGCATCTCGAGCTGGAAGCGCACCGGCCGCAGATCGTCGCGCAGCAGGAATTCGTCGTCCTGAAAGGCAAGCTTGTAGGCGGGATGGACGGTGGCCGGCTGCGGCGTGCTGGCCCGTGCCGTCTCGGCATCCTGCTTTGCCGGGCGGAACACCCGCTTCGGCACGTCCATCCTGTCGCTCATGCACAACACCCCGAGGAAAGCGGCGGGCCTTAGCCCATGCCCGGGCTCCGCTCAACGGCAGGCATGCCCCGGCCCCATGTCGAAATGGAGATGATTGCGGTGGTCGGCATTGGCATCGGGACCGAGCACGATGTTGAACCGACGGCGCGCCGCCGCGCGCACCGCGCGCAGGAAGTTGCGGGCATTCTCGTCCGGCCCGTTCCAGTCATTGAGCACGGTGATGCGCCGGCCGTTGGCGAGGACGAAGCCGGAAATGTCGACCGCGTTGGAACGGCCGTGCTGCGACAGGTGAGTCGTGCCGGCGATCGGCCGGCAATTATAGGTGCCGAAGCTGTCGACCCGCGCGATCGGCGAATCGAGCCACGCCTGGGCGGCCTTTTGCAGCGCCTCCTGCGTCCACTCGATCAGCTTGGAGGCAAGCGGGCAGGTCATCGCCCCGAGATTGGTGGTCGGCATGCCCATATCGAGCAGCTTCACGGTGCCGATCGCCGAGCAGCCATTGCCGAAGTCGCGGTCCGGCAGCCGCGTATAACGCGCGTCCTTGTGGGCGAGATCGACGAAACATTGCCGCATCGCCTGATCGTCGGCGACCGGCGGCACCGGTCTGGCCGGCTGTGCCGGGCGGCGCGGCGGCGCCGGCGCGCGGCCGCCCGGCCCGACGCACGCCGCCACCAGCAGCGCGAGCAGAACGGCAATGATCAACCCGGACGAACGCACGCCAACACCGATATCCAACTCCTCCGCAAGGCCCGCCCGGGCCGAGGGTCGCCCTGACTCGGTTCCCAGTCTAGCCATGGTCGTGCCGAAAATTAACCTCGCGTTGGTTGACGCCGCCGGGCCAGCCGCTAAAGCCGTCGGCGGGCCACGCTGTCCCAACGCAGCGCGCGCTCTCTGTGAGGAGAGATTACATGACGGAATTCCCCCGCCCCGGCGTGAAGCCGGCTCGTCCGCATTTTTCGTCGGGCCCGTGCGCCAAGCCGCCCGGCTGGGCCGCCGAGAAGCTCGCCGCCGGATCGCTCGGCCGCTCGCATCGCTCCAAGCTCGGCAAGAGCCGCCTCCAATATGCGATCGACCTGACGCGCAAGGTGCTGCAGGTTCCCGACACCCACCGCATCGGCATCGTCCCCGGTTCCGATACCGGCGCGGTCGAGATGGCGATGTGGTCGATGCTCGGCGCCCGCAAGGTGACGACCCTTGCCTGGGAAAGCTTCGGCGAAGGCTGGGTGACGGACGCCGTCAAGCAGCTCAAGCTCGACCCCATCGTGATCAAGGCGCCCTATGGCGAGCTGCCGGACCTGACCCAGGTCGACCAGGACAGCGACGTCATCTTCACCTGGAACGGCACCACGTCCGGGGTCCGCGTGCCGGACGGCGACTGGATCAGCGACGATCGCGGCGGCCTGACCTTCGCCGACGCGACCTCGGGCTGCTTCGCCCAGGCGCTGCCCTGGGACAAGCTCGATCTCACCACCTTCTCCTGGCAGAAGGCGCTCGGCGGCGAGGGTGCGCATGGCGTGCTGATCCTCGGCCCCCGCGCGGTCGAGCGGCTGGAAAGCTACACGCCGGCCTGGCCGCTGCCGAAGATCTTCCGCATGACCAAGGGCGGCAAGCTGATCGAGGGCATCTTCAAGGGCGAGACGATCAACACCCCCTCCATGCTGGCGGTCGAGGATTACATCTTCGCGCTGGAATGGGCGCAGCAGGAAGGCGGCCTCGGCGGCCTGATCGCGCGCGCCGACGCCAACGCCGCGGCGCTCGACCAGTGGGTGCAGGCGACGCCCTGGGTCGAGCATCTCGCCGCCGATCCGGCGATCCGCTCCAACACCAGCGTCTGCCTGAAGTTCGCCGATTCGATCGCCCTCGACGAGGAGGCCAAGGCCGCGCTCGTCAAGAAGATCGCCTCGCTGCTCGAGGCCGAGGACGCCGCCTATGACGTCGCCGGCTATCGCGATGCGCCGGCCGGCCTGCGCATCTGGTGCGGCTCGACGATCGAGACCGACGACGTGGTGAAGCTCGGGCCCTGGCTCGACTGGGCGTTCCACACCGCGCGCGGCGGCTGAGGCCGAGCGCCCTTCCCTTCTTCCGTTCGCCCCGAGCAGAGGCTGAGCGCAGTCGAAGCCTCGTATCGAAGACTTCTTCGCTACGGCATTTCGACAGGCTCAATGCCTGTTCAGCACGAACGGGGAGGGAGATTCGATATCCCCTGTCATGAGGACATTTCCCATGCCCAAGGTACTGATTTCCGACAAGATGGATCCCAAGGCTGCCCAGATTTTCCGTGAGCGCGGGGTCGAGGTGGATGAGATCACCGGCAAGACCAAGGAAGAGCTGATCGCCATCATCGGCGACTATGACGGCCTCGCCATCCGTTCGTCCACCAAGGTGACCAAGGACGTTCTCGCCGCCGCGACGAAGCTCAAGGTCGTCGGCCGCGCCGGCATCGGCGTCGACAATGTCGACATTCCGGCCGCGTCCGCCGCCGGCGTCGTCGTCATGAACACGCCGTTCGGCAATTCGATCACCACCGCCGAGCATGCCATCGCGCTGATGTTCGCGCTCGCCCGGCAGCTGCCGGAGGCCGACGCCTCCACCCAGGCCGGCAAGTGGGAGAAGAATCGCTTCATGGGCGTCGAGCTGACCAGCAAGACGCTCGGCCTGATCGGCGCCGGCAATATCGGCTCGATCGTCGCCGATCGCGCGCTGGGCCTGCGCATGAAGGTCGTCGCGTTCGATCCCTTCCTGACGCCGGAGCGCGCCATCGAGCTGGGTGTCGAGAAGGTCGATCTCGACACGCTGCTGGCGCGGGCCGATTTCATCACGCTGCATACGCCGCTCACCGAGCAGACGCGCAACATCCTGTCCGCCGAGAATCTCGCCAAGACCAAGAAGGGCGTGCGCATCATCAACTGCGCGCGCGGTGGCCTGATCGACGAGGCGGCGCTGAAGGCCGGGCTCGACTCCGGCCACATCGCCGGCGCCGCGCTCGACGTGTTCGCCGAGGAGCCGGCCAAGGATTCGCCGCTGTTCAACACGCCGAACTTCATCTCGACGCCGCACCTCGGCGCGTCGACCACGGAAGCGCAGGTCAATGTCGCCATTCAGGTGGCCGAGCAGATGGCCGACTTCCTCGTCTCCGGCGGCGTCACCAACGCGCTCAACATGCCGAGCCTGTCCGCCGAGGAAGCGCCGAAGCTGAAGCCGTACATGGCGCTGGCCGAAAAGCTGGGCTCGCTGGTCGGCCAGCTCGCTCACGGCTCGATCTCGGGCATCTCGGTCGAGGCCGAGGGCGCGGCGGCCGAGTTGAACATGAAGCCGATCACCGGCGCCGTCCTGGCCGGGTTCATGCGGGTCCATTCCGACACGGTGAACATGGTCAACGCGCCGTTCCTCGCCAAGGAGCGCGGGCTGGACGTGCGCGAGGTCCGCCATGACCGCGAGGGCGATTACCATACGCTGGTGCGCGTGTCGGTCGCGACCCGCGACGGCGAGCGCTCGGTGGCGGGCACGCTGTTCGGCAATGCCGCGCCGCGTCTCGTCGAGCTGTTCGGCATCAAGGTCGAGGCCGATCTCGCCGGCCACATGCTCTATATCGTCAACGAGGACGCGCCCGGTTTCATCGGCCGTCTCGGCTCGACGCTGGGCGAGGCGGGCGTCAACATCGGCACCTTCCACCTCGGCCGCCGTGCGGCCGGCGGCGAAGCAGTGCTGCTGCTCTCCGTCGACTCCGCGCTCGACGAGTCGCTGCTCGCCAAGGTCCGCCAGCTGCCGGGCGTGAAGACGGCGATGGCGCTGGCGTTCTGAGCCTGCGGCCCTCTCTCCCGAGGCGGGGGAGAGGGCTGCAAGCCCGCCCGATTACAGTGCGAGGGCGCGCCGGCCACGCCGGAGCGCGACGCCGGCGACGCCGAAACCCGCGATCATCAGCGCCCAGCTCGCCGGCTCCGGCACGGCGCCGGCCCCCGCCGGCAGCAGCGTGCCGCGAATCTCGCCCCCCGGAAACGCCGCGGAGTGGACGTTGAGATAGGCGCGGCCGTCCGCCAGACCCTGCAGCAGATAGTCGAGGGCCACCGCGACCGAACCGCCCGCAACCGGCCCGCTGAGGAAGCTCGGATTGTAGGAGCTCGCCAGCGTCATATCGAAGGTGCGGTCGTAACTCCCGGCCGTCACGCCGAGGGGAAAGTCCGGGAAGGTCGGGGTCTGCGTCACCACCGCGCCCGTCGCGGCGGCGGGGCTGGCAAGGACATGGATGTGCGAGGCGGTGGTGGTGGCGAGCAGATCCTGGAACGTGACCTGCACGCGCATCGTCCGGGCGACATCGTCATAGCTGATCATCGCCGAGCCCGTCCCGGGCGATGCGTTCGGCGGCGCCTCGGCGGCACCGCCGAGGTTCGTCTCATAGACCAGCACGGTCGCGGCGGCCGGTTGCGCGGCAGCGGCGGACAGCAAGGCGGCGGACGCCAGATACCATGGCTTCATGGGTGCTCTCCACTGGAACGCCCCCCGGTGGGCGAAGGTAACCGAGCGGGGCATGGGTGAGCAAGCGTTCCGGCGTTGCTGCGCGACACAGGTTACGCCGCCGCCAGGTTCGTCTGCAAATGCCGTCGGCTGCAAGATCGTCGATTTCCCCGCGCGCAGCGAAAAGCTGGTGTTCGAGGTCGATGGGGATACACATGGGCGGCAAACACGCTATGACGCCGCCCATACCGCCTTTTTGGAAGATATGGGCTACCGCGTGATCCGGTTCACGAACGCTGAAGTGATGGGGAATATCGAGGGGGTAGCTCAGGTTATCCGACCGGGCCCTGGCCCCTCGCCGCTAGGCCCCCGCACGCCACCCTCTCCCCCGACGGGGGAGCGGGCTTAAATGGCCAGCACCTTTCCGCCCGCCCTTCTCCCAGAAGGTTTCCGTGATCGCCTGCCGCCCGAGGCGGAGGCGCTGGACCGGGCGCGTGCCGCGGTGCTGCGCGCCGCCGCGCTCAACGGCTATAATCTCGTCGAGCCGCCGCTTGCCGAGTTCGAGGCGGGGCTGGTCGGGCGGCTGAAATCAACACGGCCGCAGGATCTGCTGCGTGTCGTCGATCCCGTATCGCAGCGCACCCTCGCGCTCCGCCCGGACATCACCGCGCAGGTCGGCCGCATCGCCGCCACCCGCCTCGGCCACCGCGCCCGGCCGCTGCGGCTGGGCTATGCCGGACCGGTGGTGAAGGTGCGCGGCTCCGAGCTTCGGCCGGAGCGGCAGATGATGCAGGCCGGCTGCGAGATCATCGGCACGGATCACGTCACCGCCGTCGTCGAGACGCTGCGCGTCGCGCTCGATGCGCTGGAGGATGCCGGCGTCACCGGCATTTCCGTCGACCTGACCCTCCCCGATCTGGTGGCGCTGCTCGCCTCCGGCCCGATGCCGCTGCCGGCGGACCGGGTCGACGCGCTCATGCAGGAGCTTGACGGCAAGGATGCCGGCGCGCTCCCCGCGCTCGGCGCCGAGGCCTATCTGCCGCTGATCGCCGCCGCCGGCCCCGTCGAAGAGGCGCTCGCCCGGCTCGACACATTGCCCGGCCACGAGCTTCTCACCAGCCGTATCGCCGCCATCCGCGAGATCGCCACGGCGATCGCTCCGCGCGCGACGGTGACCCTCGACCCGACCGAACGCCACGGCTTCGAATATCAGAGCTGGATAGGATTTTCCCTGTTCACAACGCGCGCCCGCGCCGAAATCGGCCGTGGCGGGAGCTATTCGATTGTCCATGCCGATGGCCGGGAGGAGCCGGCGGTAGGATTTTCCCTATATCTCGATACGATCGTCGACGCCGGCATCGGCGAGGTGAGGCGGGATCGCGTGTTCCTGCCGCTCGGCACGGCAGAGGCGGCGGGCGCGGCGATCCGGGCCGCGGGCCGCGCCACCATTGCCGCTCTCTCCACGGCCGACGACGCCGAGGCACTCGGCTGCACCCATCGCTGGGACGGCACCAGCATCATCGCGCTTCAGGAAAGATAAGGACCATATGGCCAACGTCACCGTCATCGGCGCCCAGTGGGGCGATGAGGGCAAGGGCAAGATCGTCGACTGGCTGTCGGCGCGCGCCGATATCGTCGTGCGGTTTCAGGGCGGCCACAATGCTGGCCACACGCTGGTGGTGGGCGAGCAGACCTATAAATTGTCTCTGCTGCCCTCGGGGATCGTGCGCGGCACGCTGTCGGTGATCGGCAATGGCGTGGTGCTCGATCCGTGGCATCTGCGCGACGAGATCGCGAAGCTGTCCGCCCAGGGCGTGGCGATCACGCCTGACAATCTGCAGGTCGCCGAGACCTGCCCGCTGATCCTGCCCTTCCACCGCGATCTCGACGGCCTGCGCGAGGATGCTTCCGGCGCCGGCAAGATCGGCACGACCCGGCGCGGCATCGGACCGGCCTATGAGGACAAGGTCGGCCGCCGCGCGATCCGGGTGTGCGATCTCGCCCACCTCGATTCGCTCGGGCCGCAACTCGATCGCCTGCTTGCCCATCATGATGCATTGCGCGCCGGCTTCGGCGAGCCGCCGATCGACCGCGAGCGGCTGATGGCCGAGCTCGCCGAGATTGCGCCCGCCGTGCTGCCCTATGCACGCCCGGTGTGGACGACGCTCAACGACGCCCGCCACAAGGGCAGCCGCATCCTGTTCGAAGGCGCGCAGGGCGTGCTGCTGGATGTCGATCACGGCACTTATCCGTTCGTCACCTCGTCCAACACCATCGCCGGCACGGCGGCGGGCGGGTCTGGGCTGGGGCCGTCGGCGGCGGGCTTCGTGCTCGGCATCGTCAAGGCCTACACCACGCGGGTCGGCGCAGGCCCCTTCCCCACCGAGCTGACCGACGAGATCGGGCAGCGGCTGGGCGAGCGAGGCCATGAATTCGGCACCGTCACCGGCCGCAAGCGCCGCTGTGGCTGGTTCGACGCGGTGCTGGTGCGCCAGGCCGTCGCGGTGTCCGGCGTCACCGGCATCGCGCTTACCAAGCTGGACGTGCTGGACGGGCTCGAGGAACTGCGCATCTGCACCGGCTACCACCTCAACGGGCGGGACTATGACTATCTGCCGCCGCATCCGGCCGATCAGGCCGCGGTGGAGCCGATCTACGAGACCATCGAAGGCTGGGACGCATCGACCCAGGGCGCGCGCAGCTGGGCCGAGCTGCCCTCGCAGGCGATCAAATATATCCGCCGCGTCGAGGAGCTGATCCGTTGCCCGGTGGCCCTGGTCTCGACCAGCCCGGAGCGCGAGGACACCATCCTCGTCCGCGATCCCTTCGCGGACTGACGCCTTAACGCGGCGGCGGCGCGCTCGGCGTGGAGGCGCCTGTCGCGGCGTTGATGTCCGCGCCCTGTCCGGTGGCCGGGGTGGTGACGGTGGCGCCGCCGGCATTGGTTCCCACGCTGGCTCCCGGCCGAACGAGGTTGCTGCGGTTGTCGACGCGCAGCCCGCTGCCGGCCGCGCCTTGCGACATCGCGTCGGGCGTGGTCGTCCGCGTGCCGTTGACGGTGGAATTGACCGCACCGCCGACACCGGCATTGGCGGTCCCGGCGATGCTGCCACCCGGGACGCCCGAGCCGACCGTCCCGCCAGGGGCGCCGGCGCCAACCGTGCCGCCGACGCGGCCGGCGCCGTTGAGCTGGGCGGAGGCCATTGCCGGCAGGATGAGCAGGCCGGCCAGAATGATCTGTCTATGCATGAGCATCATCTCCAAAGCCCCCGCCCAAAGATAGGGCGCCGCCAGCGGCTTTGCGCGGGCGGCGCCCTAAAAATTTCCGGTCTGCCATCAATCGGTTAGCGCGGCTGCTCAGTGGCCGTCTTGTCGCGCTTGTGCTTGCCCGGCTTCGCCGTGTCGCTCGACGTCGCAGCGCCGGTGCTGCTGGTCGCAGGGGTCGCGGCCTGGGCATCCGGGCCCGACGGCATATTGGTCTCCGGGGTGCTCGCCGGGGCAGACTGATCCGCCGGAGACTGCGCCATCGGCATGTCCTGCGGCATTGCCGGGGCGGCCTGCTCCGCCGGCTGGGCCTGCGCGGCGAGCGGGAAAGCCAGAGCGGCGGCGGTAATACCAAGAAGGATACGCATTTTGTCTCTCCTCTACACGGCCGCTCGGGCGGCCTTGTTTATGAGATGGTAAGTCTGGGAGAGAAAACGAGTGTCACCGGGGCAAGTTGCACGAAAGAGACGATGGATGACAACTTGGCGAAGGTTGCGGGTTATACCGCCTTAGTAGCACGCCTCGTCGCAGAAGACGTGACGATTCAGCCCTCAACTTGCCCCCGATGGAGCATCTTCTGGTCAGCGAGGACAAGTGCCATCATCGCCTCGACCACCGGGGCCGCGCGAATGCCGACACACGGGTCATGCCGCCCCTTGGTGCGGATTTCGCTCGCCTCGCCGGTGCGGCTGATCGTCTCCACCGGGGTCAGGATCGACGAGGTAGGCTTCATCGCCACGCGCAGCACCACCGGCTGACCGGTGGCGATGCCGCCGGCCACGCCGCCGGCGTGGTTGGCGAGGAATTCCGGACGTCCATCGGCGCCCGGGCGCATCGGATCGGCGTTCTGCTCGCCGGTGAGCCGCGCCGCGGCGAAACCGTCGCCGATCTCCACCCCCTTCACCGCGTTGATCGACATGGCGGCGGCGGCAAGCTCGCTGTCCAGCTTGGCATAGACCGGCGCGCCCCAGCCGGCGGGCACGCCCGTCGCCACGCATTCCACGATCGCGCCGACCGAGGAGCCAGCCTTGCGCGTACGGTCCATGATCGCCTCCCAGCGCTGCGCGGCCGCCGCGTCGGGGCAGAAGAAGGGATTGCGATCAATCTCGGCGTCGTCGAATGCGCTGCGGTCGATGGCGTCGCCGCCGAGCTCGACCAGATAGGCGCGGATCGAAACCTCTGGAATCACGGCCCGCGCCACCGCGCCCGCCGCCACCCGCGCCGCCGTCTCGCGCGCCGAGGAGCGCCCGCCACCGCGATAATCGCGAAAGCCATATTTGGCGTCATAGGCATAGTCGGCATGACCGGGACGATAGGCGAGCGCGACCTCCGAATAGTCCTTGGAGCGCTGGTCGACATTCTCGATCATCAGGCTGATCGGCGTGCCGGTGGTGCGGCCCTCGAACACCCCGGACAGGATGCGGACCTGATCCGGCTCCTGCCGCTGGGTGGTGAAGCGCGACGTGCCCGGCCGGCGCTTGTCCAGCCAGGGCTGGATGTCCGCCTCGGCGAGAGTCAGTCCCGGCGGGCAGCCATCGACCACCACGCCGAGCGCGGGGCCATGGCTCTCCCCCCAGGTGGTGAAGCGGAAGACGCGGCCGAAGCTGTTCCAGGACATCGACTGCGCGATCTCAGGCGAGCGCGATGTCGGGGGCGTCCTCGGCCTTCATGCCGATGACATTGTAGCCGGCATCGACATGATGCACCTCGCCGGTGACGCCGCTGGACAGATCGGAGAGGAGATAGAGGCCGGCGCCGCCGACATCCTCGATCGTCACGTTGCGACGCAGGGGCGAGTTGAGCTCGTTCCACTTGAGGATATAGCGGAAGTCGCCGATGCCGCTGGCGGCCAGCGTCTTGATCGGGCCGGCGGAGATGGCGTTCACCCGGATCTTCTCGGGGCCGAGATCCATGGCGAGATATTTGACGCTCGTCTCCAGCGCCGCCTTGGCGACGCCCATGACGTTGTAGTGCGGCACCACCTTCTCGGCGCCATAATAGCTGAGCGTCAGGATCGCGCCGCCCTCCGGCATCAGCGGCCGGGCGCGCCGCGTCACCGCGACGAGGCTGTAGGCGGAGATGTTCATCGTCATCTGGAAGTTTTCCAGGCTGGTGTCGACGAACAGGCCGCGCAGCTCGTTCTTGTCCGAAAAGCCGATGGCGTGGACGACGAAATCGATCGTCGGCCAGCGCGCGGCGAGGGTTTGGAAGGCGCCGTCAAGCTGAGCCATGTCGGCGACGTCGCAATCGATCAGGAAATCCGAGCCCAGCTCGGCTGCCAGCGGGCGCACGCGCCGCTCCAGCGACTCGCCCTGATAGCTGAAGGCGAGCTCGGCACCCTGCGCGCGAAGCGCCTTGGCAATACCCCAGGCCAGCGAGCGATCATTGGCGAGGCCCATGATCAGACCCCGTTTTCCCTGCATCAGACCGGCCATCTTTGCTCCTTACCCCTGAACCGGCGGTTCCTTTACGCCCGCGCCGGGCGCTTCCGCCAGCGCCGCATTGAGATGCGCGCCGACGACGATGCCCAGCCCCACGAGCCAGAAGAAGAAGAGGGTGACGATAACGCCCGCCAATCCTCCATAAGTGAGGCTGTAGCCGCCAAGCTGGGCCAACGCCAAGGGAAGGATTGCCGTCGCCGCCACCCACCACAAGGTGGTGAGCAGCGCGCCGGGCCATTTGCGGCACTCGCCGTCGCGATATCGGGACGGCGTGACGGTGTAGAACAGCATGTAGAGCGCGCCGAACATCACCGCGTCGGGGATCAGCCGCGACAGGCGGATCCAGCCGGCCACGTCCTGCGCCCAGGGGAGCAGGCGATAGACGAACTGCTCGACGCCGAGCAGCACGCCCTGCACCAGGAAGGCGATCAGCGCGAGGATCACCGACATCACCGTCGCCGCCATTGCCCCCAGGCGATAGCGCCAGAAGGCGCGCCTGTAGGGGGTGCCGTAGGCGCGGCGGAAGATGTCGCGGATCGTCTCGATGAAGCTGCCAACCGTCCAGATGCCGATCAGCGCGCCGAACAGCGGCAGCGAGCCGGCGCGCGCGGCCAGCACGTCGCCGATCGGCTGGCGCAACAGTTCGGCCGCCTCGCCGGGCAGCGTATCGAGAAAATAGGCGACGGCGCCGATCACATCGGCATTGCCCCCGAGCAGCGAGGCGATCACGCCGGCGACGATGAAGAACGGAAATACCGTGAGCAGCGCCAGATAGGCGAGATTGCCGGCGTGGATGAAGCCGTCCGAATAGACGCCGATGGCGACCCGCCGGGTCACCTCCCAGGCCCGGACCGGCCAGCCGGTCGCTTCGGTGACGCGGGGCGCCTCGCCATGCTTCTGCCGTTCGGCGCGTGCTTCGGGGCTTTCTGGTGACATTGACGCGCCGAACCCCCCTGTTGCCGCAGTCAATACGCGCCGGGCGGCAACGGGGTTGCCGGACGGTTGTCGTTCAGACGCCGAGCGCGCTGCGCGGATTGCGGTCGCGCTCCGCCGTCCAGCCCTCGACAAACGCCTTGAGAGCCGCATCGTCCGCCGGCAGATCGATGATGAGGGTCACGAGCAGGTCGCCACGTCCGCCGTCGCGGGTGTGGAAGCCCTTGCCCGGCACGCGGAACACCTTGCCGGAGGACGACCCCGCCGGCACCTTCAGCATCACCGCCCCCTCCGCAGTCGGCACCTTCACCCGCGCGCCGAGCACCGCCTCGTCCAGCCGCACCGGCAGATCGAGACGGACATTGTCGCCATCGCGCGTGAAGAAGCGGTGCGGCTGCACGTCGACCGTCACCGTCGCGTCACCGGTGCCGCCCGGGCCGGCATCTCCCTGCCCCTTGAGCCGCATCGGGGTGCCGTTGACGGCATCCGCGGTGAGCTTGAGATTGATCGTCTTGCCGTTGGACAGGGTGACGCGCTGCTCCTTGAGCGCCACCGCCTCCTCGAACGGGACGGGCAGGCGATAGGACACGTCCGCCCCGCGGGGCGCCGCGCGACCGCGCCCGGTACCACCATAGGCGCCTGCGCCCGCGCCCATGCCGCCAAACGGGTTGCCGCCGCCGCGACCGCCGCCGCCGCCGAAGATGCCGTCCAGTATCTCGCTGAAATCGCCGCCCATGCCGGTGCCGAACTCGAAGGCCGCGCCGCCATCGTCGCCGCGGCCGGAGCGAAAGCCACCGCCGCCCATGCCGCCACCCATGCCACCGGTCCCGAATCCGAACGGCGCCTTGGGATTGCCGGCCTCATCGATCTCGCCGCGGTCGTAACGGGCGCGCTTGTCCTTGTCGGAGAGCAGGTCATAGGCCTGGGTGACGTCCGCAAAGCGCTCCGCCGCCTTGGGATTGTCCTTGTTGCGATCGGGATGGAGCTGCTTGGCGAGGCTGCGATAGGCTTTCTTGATCGCGGCTTCGTCGGCGTTCCGGGGTACGCCCAGCTTCTGGTAGAGATCCATGACGACCGGATATGCGGGGGGCCGCGCGGCGGATCAAGGCCTTACGGCACCAAAGCCGGCGCGCACGCGTTCCCGGGGGCGACATGGCCGTCTTCCCCTGCCCCTTCTGCCGCCAGCTTCTCCAGTTCGAGGCCCGGACCTGCCAGAGCTGCGGCCATGCCGTTGCCTATCGGCCGGACGCCGACGCCTTCCTGTTCCTCGACACCGAGGCGGGGTTGTGGCGCGGTCCGGACGGCAACGGCCTGGCGCTGCGGCCCTGCGCCAATGCTCGCTATGGCGCCTGCAACTGGCTGGTCGAACGGGACGCGACGGAGGATCGCTGCCGCGCCTGCCGGCACAATCGCATCATCCCCGACCTCGCCGTGCCCGGCGTGCTCGAGCGCTGGCGCAAGATCGAGGAAGCCAAGCGAAGGCTGATCCGCACGCTGATCCGACTCGGCCTTCCGCTCGAAAACCGCGTCGAGCGGCCGGCGGACGGCCTCGGCTTCGCCTTCCTCTATGATCGGTCCGCCGAACAGGGGCGGCCGCCGGTCCTGCCCACCGGCCATCAGGGCGGCATCGTCACGCTCAACCTGATCGAGGCGGACGATGTCGCGCGCGAGCGCATCCGCCGCGAGATGGGCGAGCCCTATCGCACGCTGCTCGGCCATTTCCGCCACGAGGTCGGCCATCACTATTGGTCGCGGCTGATCGAGCGCGGCCCGATGCTGGAAGGGTTTCGCGCGCTGTTCGGCGACGAGCGGCAGGATTATCGGGCGGCGCTCTCGGCCCACCACGCGCGCCACCGCGGCGCCGGCGCCGCCACGGCGAGCGAAACCCATGTCAGCGACTATGCCACCGCCCATCCATGGGAGGATTTCGCCGAAACCTTCGCCCATTTCCTGCACATCGTCGACACGCTGGCGACGCTCGGCGAATTCGGCATGGGAATGGACGAGCCGGGGCTGGGCGAGCCGGCGGTCGATTTCGATCCCTATCGCGCGCAGACGGCGGTCCTGGCCGGGCGCTGGATCCCATTCGCCTTCGCGCTCAACGCCATCAACAGGTCGATGGGGCAGCCGGACCTCTACCCATTCCGCCTGACGCCCGGGGTGGTGGTGAAGCTCGATTTCGTCAACCGGATGTGCGCGGCCGCCCGCGGCGAGCCATGGCCCGAGGAAGCGAGCCTCGCCGCGATGATCGCCACGCTGGGCCACGCCGTCGAGATGCCGGCCGATTAGGAGCCGACTCGGGAACCCGGCATAGAAAAAGGCCCGGCCTTCAAAGGAAGGCCGGGCCGCTTTTCCGTAGTGCGAGAGGGACTATTCGGACTGCTGCAGGTTCACCGCCGCATATTTGCCGCGGCGATCGACCTCCAGTTCGAAGGCGAGTCGATCGCCCTCGTTGAGGCTGCTCATCCCGGCGCGCTCCACAGCGGAGATGTGGACGAAGGCATCGGGCTGCCCATCGTCGCGCTGGATGAAACCAAAGCCCTTCATCGCGTTGAAGAACTTCACCGTGCCCGTGGCGCGCTCGCCAGTGAGCTGGCGCTGCGGACCGCCGGCGCCACCTGCGCCGCCGGGGCCACCGGCAGGACGCGGGCTCGCGGCGCGATCGGTCACCGGCAGCGGCTCGCCCTCGATCTTCAGATCGGTAGCGGACACGCGGCCGCCACGATCGACGAGGGTGAAGTCCAGCGGCTGGCCCTCGGCGAGGCCGGTCAGGCCCGCCTGCTCGACGGCGGAGATGTGGACGAACACATCCTCGCCGCCATCATCGCGAACGATGAAGCCGAAGCCCTTCTGGCCGTTGAAGAATTTGACGACGCCCTTGCCTTCGCCGATGACCTGGGCGGGCATCCCGCGGCCACCGCCGCCGCCGCCACCAAAGCCGCCGCCACCGCCGCCGCGGAAGCCGCCACCGCCGCCACCACCGTAGCCGCCGCCGCCGCCACCGCCGAAGCGATCGCCACCGCCGCCGCCGCCATAGCCGCCGCCACCACCGAAGCGATCACCACCGCCGCCATAGCCGCCGCCACCGCCGAAACGGTCACCGCCGCCACCGCCGCCATAGTAGTTGTCGTCTCCGAAACTGTCGCGCTTGTCCCTGCCGCCGCGCTGCCCACGACGCCCTCGATCAAAACTCATGCCGTGTCGTATTCCTACTCGCCCCATCATATCGAAGGACGTACGCGCCGGGCGCCGCGCGCGATCCTTCCGGCACGGAACAGAATACGTGCCAATACGAGGCATAGCGCAAAATAACAGTCTTCGCGAGGCATTTCAGAACATATTCTTTGGGTTTGCCGCAAGGCCTGCCCGGCCCGGCTTGCGCACAGGGCGGCCGGCCGGCAGAAACGACGCCATGGGCCAGATCACAACACTCCTCGCCGACCCCGCCGCGTGGGCGGCCCTCTTCACCCTGGTGGTGATGGAGGTGGTGCTGGGAATCGACAACCTCATCTTCGTCTCGATCCTGTCGAACAAGCTGCCCGAAGCCCAGCGCAGCAAGGCGCGCCGACTGGGCATCAGCATGGCGCTGGTGATGCGCCTCGCCCTGCTCTTCGCCATTTCCTGGCTGGTCGGGCTGACCACGCCGGTGTTCGATCTCGGCCTCGTCGGCCCGCCCGGCGATCATGGCACGCCGGCCTTCGAGACGGCCTTTTCCTGGCGCGACCTGATCCTCGTCGCCGGTGGCCTGTTCCTGGTCTGGAAGGCCACCAAGGAAATCCATCACCAGATGGAGCATGACGCCGAGGTCGCCACGCCGGTCGTGTCCGGCGGCGCCACCACCGGTTTTGCCGCGGCGATCGTCCAGATCCTCGCCCTCGACGTGGTCTTCTCGATCGATTCGATCCTGACCGCGGTGGGCATGACGGATCATCTGCCGATCATGATCACCGCGGTGATCCTCGCGGTGGGGCTGATGATGATCGCCGCCGACCCGCTGGCCAATTTCATCGGCCGCAACCCGACGGTGGTGATGCTGGCGCTCGGTTTCCTGCTGATGATCGGCGCGGTGCTGATCGCGGACGGCTTCGGCGTGCATGTGCCAAAGGGATATATCTACGCGGCAATGGCCTTCTCGGCGCTGGTCGAGACGCTGAACATCTTCCAGCGGCGGCGGCGGCGAGCGCGAACACGCTAAACGGGCATTGAAGCGACACGGCCCCGCGCCTATTCGGGCCGGATGACCGTTCATTTCCACGAAGAGGACCTGCCCGCCGACGTGCTGGCGCCCGGTCCCGTCGCCGTCGACACCGAGACCATGGGCCTCATCACCCCGCGCGACCGGCTGTGCGTCGTCCAGATCGCCGACGGGCGGGGGGACGAGCATCTCGTCCGCTTCGGCCCCGGTTCGGACTATGCCGCGCCCAATCTGCGCGCCGTGCTCGCCGATCCGGACCGGCTCAAACTCTATCATTTCGCGCGCTTCGATATCGCCGCGATCCGCCATTATCTCGGCGTGGTGGCGGCGCCGGTCTATTGCACCAAGACCGCCTCGCGGCTGATCCGCACCTATACCGATCGCCACGGCCTCAAGGAGCTGGTGCGCGAGCTGCTCGGCCAGGAAATCTCCAAGCAGCAGCAATCGTCGGATTGGGGCGCGCCGGAGCTGTCCGACGCGCAGAAGGACTATGCCGCTTCCGACGTGCGTTATCTGCACCGGCTGCGCACCGAGCTCGACCAGCGCCTCGCCCGCGAGGGCCGCACCGCGCTCGCCCAGGCCTGTTTCGATTTCCTGCCGGCCCGTGCCGAGCTCGATCTCGCCGGCTGGCCGGAAATAGACATCTTCGCGCACGTTTGAGCTGCGATGGCCGAGTCCGCCCTCACCCCCATGTCCGCCGAGGCGGGCCGCCAGCGTGACGAGCGTCGGCGCTGGGCGGCGCCGGGCGGCCGCCACGATCGGCTGATCTCGGCGGCGCGCATCGCGCTGCCGGCCGCGATCGGCGTGCTCGCCGCGCTGCTGGCGGTGGCGCCCCTGACGGCGGGGCGCGACGTGTCCTTCGTCCTCGCCAAGGATCGCGTCGAAGTGGCGCAGGAACGGATGCGGGTGTCCGAGGCGGTCTATCGCGGCGAGGACCGCAAGGGGCAGCCCTTCCAGCTGCGCGCCGCTTCGGCGGTGCAGGCGACCTCCACCGATCCGGTGGTGAAGCTGTCCGACCTGTCGGCGCGCATCATGCTGTCGGACGGGCCGGCCAATCTCGTTGCGCCGACCAGCCGCTATGACATGAACACCGAGATGGTCGACGTGAATGGACCGGTGCGCTTCACCCGCGCCGATGGCTCCGTCATCCAGACCCGCGACGTCACCGTGAATCTCGATTCGCGCCAGCTGAAAAGCGCCGCGCCGGTGGATGGGGTGATCCCGCTCGGCCGGTTCAGCTCGAATCGCTTCTCCGGCGACCTCGAGGCGCGCACGCTCAACCTCGACGGCAACGTGCGCTTGCATATCACCCAGCGCCGGGGCAGGGCGGCGCGATGATCCGCCGCCTGGCCTTGCTCGGTACCCTGATCCTCGCCGCGGCGCCCGCGCTCGGCCAGGGCATCGGCGCGCTCAAGGGCCATGACAGCGATGCGCCGGTCGATGTCTCGTCCGATCATCTGGAGGTGCAGGACAAGGCCAATCGCGCCATCCTCACCGGCAATGTCCGCGCCCAGCAGGGCGATCTGTCGCTCGCCGCGCCGCGCATGACGGCGGCCTATCTGCCCGGGCAGAATGGCGGCGATCCGCAGATCCAGCGGCTGGACGCGAGCGGCGGCGTCACCCTCGTCTCGCCGAGCGAGACGGCGCGCTCCAGCTTCGCCATCTACGATCTCAACCGCCGCATCATCACCATGATCGGCGGCGTCACGCTGACGCGCGGCACCAACAAGGTGAGCGGCGGGCGGATGGTCTATGATCTCAATTCCGGCCGGGCGACGATGGATGGCTCGGCGGTCGGCGGCGGCAGCGCCGCGGCGGGCGGGCGCGTCACCGGCCGCTTCACCGTGCCGAAACGCCAGGACCAGCCGCAAAGCCGATAGAATGGCCGGCGCGCCGGCGCATTTCGCGGGTGCGACATCTTTCGGCTGTGACGAGGTTATGCAATAAGCGCGCCAGATTCCGCCGCTGTAGGCGGCAGTTGCGTTGCAGCGAGGGTTTATGAACGACGTCGGCACAGTGGATCTTCGCGACCCGGCTCGTCCGGGGATCGCGAATTCCGGCTTGTCGATCGTCTCGATCGCCAAATCCTATGATCGCCGGCAAGTGTTGTCCGACGTCTCGCTCGATGTCGCGCGCGGCGAGGTGGTCGGCCTGCTCGGGCCGAACGGCGCCGGCAAGACGACCTGCTTCTATTCGGTGATGGGCCTGGTCAGGCCCGATGCGGGCCGCATCCTGCTCGACGGCGAGGACATTACCGGCCTGCCCATGTATCGGCGCGCGATCCTCGGCCTCGGCTATCTGCCGCAGGAGACCTCGATTTTCCGCGGCATGACGGTGGAGCAAAACATCCTCGCCGTCGCCGAGATGGCCGAGCCGGATCGCAACGCGCGGCAGGAGCGGGTCGACGGCCTGCTCGCCGAATTCCATCTCGAGCGGCTGCGCGACGCCAAGGCGACGGCGCTTTCCGGCGGCGAGCGGCGGCGCTGCGAGATCGCCCGCGCGCTCGCTGCCAATCCCTCGATCATGCTGCTCGACGAGCCGTTCGCCGGCATCGACCCGATCTCCATCGCCGACATCCGCGATCTGGTGAAGGACCTGAAGCGCCGCGACATCGGCGTGCTGATCACCGACCATAATGTCCGCGAGACGCTCGACATCGTCGATCGCGCCTGCATCATCTATGACGGCAAGGTGCTGTTCCAGGGCAGCCCGCGCGATCTGGTGGCCAATCCCGACGTCCGCCGGCTCTATCTCGGCGAAGGATTCGAGCTCTGAAATGAGCCTCGGCCCCCGCCTCGACCTGCGCCAGTCGCAGGCGCTGGTGATGACGCCTCAGCTCCAGCAGGCGATCAAGCTGCTGGCGCTGTCCAACCTCGAGGTGGAAGGCTTCATCGCCGAGGAGATCGAGCGCAACCCGCTGCTCGAGGCCGGCAATGACGACCGCCCCGATCCGGCCGATCGCGACGGCGGCGGGCCGGGCGAGCGCGACAGCGGCGGCGAGGACGGCAGCGAGGCGCCGGACTGGGAGCCGGAGCCGGCCGGGGCCGACCAGCTCGTCAGCGGCGGCGACGGCATCGGCGATGGCCCGCTCGACGTCGATTACAGCGCGGAGACCTTCCACCACGACAGCGCCATCGATCAGCCGGACGGCGGCCGTGGCATGGATGGCGGCCTGTCCTCCACGGGCGCGGCGGCAAGCGGCGAGGCGCCCGATCTGGACGCGATGGCCGCGGCCGCCATGTCCCTCCAGGAGCATCTGATGGCGCAGGCCGGCGCCACCTTCTCCGGCCTCGACCTGCTCATCGCGGAACATCTTATCGATCAGATCGACGAGGCCGGCTACCTCACCGCCAGCCTGCCCGAACTCGCGGCGCGGCTGAACGTACCGCCGGCTCGGGTGGAAGCGGTGCTGACCGGCATCCAGCGCTTCGATCCGACCGGAGTCGGCGCGCGCGGCCTCGCCGAGTGCCTCGCCATCCAGGCGCGCGAGGTGGATCGCTACGATCCGTGCATGGCGCGGTTGATCGCCAACCTCGATCTGCTCGCGCGCGGCGCGCTGCCGCAGCTGCGCCGGTTGTGCGGCGTCGACGAGGAGGACCTCGCCGACATGATCCGGGAGCTGCGCAATTACGATCCCAAGCCCGGCCTGCGCATCGGCGCCTCGTCGCCCGCCGCGGTGGTGCCGGATCTGTTCGTCGCCCGCACGCGCAGCGGGTGGGCGATCGAGCTCAACGCGGCGACGCTGCCGCGTGTGCTCGTCAACCGCAGCTATTATGCCGAGCTGGCCTCCGGCTCGCAGGATCGCGGCTCCAAGGCGTGGCTCGCCGATTGCCTGGCTTCGGCGAACTGGCTGATCAAGGCGTTGGATCAGCGCGCCCGCACGATCATGAAGGTCGCCACCGAGCTGGTGAAGCAGCAGGAGGCATTCTTCGCCCATGGCGTCGAGCATCTCCGCCCGTTGACCCTGAAGGCCGTTGCCGACGCCATCAGCATGCACGAATCGACGGTGAGCCGGGTCACGTCGAACAAATATCTGTCGTGCGAGCGTGGCCTGTTCGAGCTCAAATATTTCTTCACCAGCGGCGTTGCCTCCGGCGACGGCGATGCCGTGTCCGCCGAGGCGGTGAAGAGCCACATCGCCAGGCTGATCGCCGAGGAGCCGCCCAACGCGATCCTCTCCGACGATGCGCTGGTCGACCTGCTCAAGGCGCGCGGGTTCGACATCGCCCGCCGCACTGTCGCCAAATATCGCGAGGCGATCGGGCTCGGCTCTTCGGTCCAGCGCCGCCGCCAGAAGACGCTGTCCGGGCAGGGCTGACAGGCCCGGACGCGGCCTGTCCCAATTCCGGGCAGGGGGGAAATTGGTTTCGCATCCGGAACGTCTTTCTGCCAGTGCAAGCCCATGGAAACGGGCGATATCTCCTGGCTGACCAGCCTTGCCGCGCGCGAACTGCTGTTGTTCGCGGCGGCCGGCTTCCTGATCGGCGGGCTGGATGAGCTGGCCGTCGACCTGATCTGGATCTGCCGGACCACCCGCCGCCGCTGGTTCATGCGACACAGGCGCGCCTGCGCGGCAACCATCGCCCCGCCGCGCCAGCCAGGGCGAATCGCCGTGTTCATCCCCGCCTGGGACGAGGCGACGGTGATCGGCGCCATGCTGCGCACCACGCTGAGCCGGTTCGGTGACGGCGACTTCCGGCTCTATGTCGGCTGCTATCCGAACGATCCGGCGACGACCGGCGTGGTCGCCGCGCTGGCGGCGCAGTCCACGCTATTGAGGCTGGTCGTGTGCGGCCGGCCCGGCCCGACCACCAAGGCCGATTGCCTCAATCACCTCTGGCGGGCGCTTCTCGCCGACGAGGCGAAGGACGGCGTGCGCGCCAAGGCGATCGTGCTGCACGATGCAGAAGACGTCGTCCATTCCGCCGAGCTGCGCATCTTCGATCGCCTGATCGAGCGGCGCGACCTCATCCAGCTGCCCGTGCTGCCGATGCTCGACCCGCGCTCGCGCTGGATCGCGGGCCATTATGCAGACGCCTTTGCCGAAGCGCACAGCAAGACGATGGTGGTGCGCGAGGCGGTCGGCGCGGCGCTGCCCTCCGCGGGCGTCGGCTGCGCCTTCTCCCGCCGGGCGATGGACTGGGTGGCCGCCGCCAATCACGGCCGGCCGTTCGACGAGCGCAGCCTCACCGAGGATTATGAGCTGGGCTTGCGCATCCACGAGGCCGGTGGCCGGGCAGCGTTCGTGCGCCTGCCCGGCATCGGCAGACGCGGCACGGTGGCGGTGCGCGAGCATTTCCCCGGCACGCTCGACGCCGCCGTGCGTCAAAAGGCGCGGTGGATGGCCGGGATTGCGCTGAATGGCTGGGACCGGCTCGGCTGGCGGGGCGGACTGGCCGAGCGCTGGATGCGGCTGCGCGACCGGCGCGCGCCACTCGCGGCGGTGGTGCTGGCGGCGGGCTATGCCGCGCTGCTGCTATGGGGCCTGTGTCTGGCGCTGGGCATCCGGCCTTTGCCGATCGGCCCGGGGTGGCGGCTGGTGCTTGCGGTCAATGTCGCGATGCTCGGCTGGCGGATGGCGGCGCGCTTCGCCTTCGTCCGGCTGGCCTATGGCTGGGCCGAGGCCGCGCGGGCGATGCCGCGCATGATCGTCGGCAACATCATCGACATGATCGCGGCGCGGCGCGCGGTGCGCGACTATCTGCGCGCGCGCCGCGACGGCATGGTCCGCTGGGAAAAGACCGATCATCACTTCCCGCAATTGGTGCCGGACGAATGAGGGTCACGCCGCTACGCTTCCTCACCGCGGTGATCATCCTGTGGATGGGCGGCCGGGTGTTCGCGCTGTTCCCCACGGCCCCGCGCCTCCAGGCGCCGCCCCATGTCCCGCACGCGCCGCTCCGCCTCGCCGCCGCCACCGCGCCCACCTCGCCCGTTGCTTCGCCGCGACCCTTGCCGCCGCGCGCGCGACAGGCGGCAAGCGCGCCCGCGACTCTGGCCGCGGCCCCGCTGGCGATCCGGGAGGCGACGAGGGCCGCGACCACCGAAGCGCCACCCCCACCGCCGCTGCCGCCGTCACCACCAGCGCCACCGCAGACGAGCGTCGAAGCGCCGGTGGCGCCGGCCCCGATCCCGCCGACGCCGGCCGGATGGGCTCACGCCCGCATCAGCGGCGAGGCCTATCTCTTCCTTCGCGACGGCGCGGGCGCGGGGCTGGCGCCCGGCACGCAGCTCGGCGGCGGACAGGCGTTCGCGCGACTCAGCTACGCGATCGGCAGCGTCGCGGCGACGGCGCGGGCCTCGCGCGCCTTGCATGGCAAGGGGGCGGAGGCCGCGCTGGGCCTGCGCTGGGCGCCGCTCGCCGGTCGGGGATTAAGCCTGTCGGCCGAGCGGCGCGTCGCGCTCGACGCCGCCGGTCGCGACGCCTGGTCGATCTTCGCGGCCGGCGGCATAGATGAGGCGCGAATCGGCCCGCTCAGGCTCGACGCCTATGCCCAGATCGGCGTGGTCGGCATACGGCATCGGGACGGCTTCGCCGACGGGGCGGTGCGCCTCGGCATGGCGACGGGGGCGGCGCGGATCGGCGCCGGCCTGTGGGGCGCGGCCCAGCCCGGCGCCGCCCGCCTCGACATCGGCCCGCAGGCGACGCTGCGCCTGTCCGACGGGGTCACCGCCGCGCTCGACGGCCGCCTCCGCATCGCGGGCGGTGCCACGCCGGGCAACAGCCTCGCCCTTACCCTCGCCACGGCGTTCTAGCTCCACTGGCGCGGCGATCCGCGCCCTCGCCGCTCTTGGGTTCGGACCCTGAATCGTCTAGCCCTTGGGGCGCATGGACATCTATCTCCCCATTGCCGGCCTTTCGGTCAACATGCTGGTGATTGTCGGCATGGGCGTGGTGGTCGGGCTGTTGTCCGGGCTGTTCGGCGTCGGCGGCGGCTTTCTGACGACGCCGCTGCTGATCTTCTACGGCATCCCGCCGGCGGTGGCGGTGGCGTCGGCGAGCACGCAGGTCACCGGCGCCAGCGTGTCCGGCGTCTTCGCCCATATGCGGCGCGGCGGCGTCGATTTCCGGATGGGCGCGGTGCTGGTGGTCGGCGGCATCCTGGGTGCGGGGCTGGGCGCGGTGCTGTTTCGCCTGCTGCAGGCCTCCGGCCAGATCGATACGGTGATCGGGCTGATCTACGTGCTGCTGCTCGGCACGATCGGCGGCATGATGGCCAATGAATCGATCCGCGCGATCCTGGCCATCCGCCGCGGACAGGCGCCCCGGCACGGCATGCGGCGGCACAATCCGCTGATCGCAGCCCTGCCGATGCGCTGGCGTTTCTATCGCTCCGGCCTCTACATCTCACCACTCGCGCCGCTGCTGCTCGGCATCGCCACCGGCGTGCTGACGGTGCTGCTCGGCGTCGGTGGCGGCTTCGTAATCGTCCCGGCGATGATCTATCTGCTCGGCATGGCGACGAGCGTGGTGGTCGGCACCTCGCTGTTCCAGATCCTGTTCGTCACCGCCGCGACGACGATGATCCACGCCACCACCACCCGCGCCGTCGACATCGTGCTCGGCATGCTGCTGCTGCTCGGATCGGTGACGGGAGCCCAGATCGGCGCCCATTTCGCGCAGCGGATCAAGCCGGAATGGCTGCGGCTGATGCTGGCCCTGATCGTGCTGGCGGTGGCGTTGCGCATGGCGCTCGGCCTCGGCTGGCGGCCGGAGGAGATCTACACGGTGCAGCCGGCGTGAGGGCGCGGGCGATCGCGCTGATCGCGCCGCTGCTGATCGGCGCCGCGCCCTCGCCGGAGCTGGTGCCGGACGTGTCGGAGCGGGCGATCGAGATCCGCTACAGCTTCACGGGCGCGGAGCTGCTGCTGTTCGGCGCGATCGTCTACCCGGGCGGGCGCCGGCCGCGCGAGCAGGTCGACATCGCGGTGGTGCTGAAGGGGCCGACCGAATCGATCGTGCTGCGCGAGAAGCGCAAGGTCGCAGGCATCTGGGTGAACGCCGATTCCACGCGCTTCCGCTCGGCGCCCGGCTATTATGCGGTGGCCTCGTCGCGGCCGATCCGCGAGATGATCGACGATCGCACCGCCGCGATCTACGAGCTTGGCCTCGACAATATCCAGATGTCCCCGGCGAGTGGCGCCGAGATCGGCGATCAGCGCCGCTTCCAGGCGGGTCTTGTCGACCTGCGGCGCCGCACCGGCCTCTATCTGGAGGATCCGCGCGGCGTCGAGATCAGCGAGGGCGTGCTCTATCGCGCGCGCATCCGCATCCCGGCGCGGGTGCCGGTCGGCAAATATACCGCCGAGACCTTCCTGATCGAGGACGGGCAGGTGGTTGCCGCGGCGGTGCGGCCGGTGGACATCGACAAATCCGGTTTCGAGCGGTTCGTGACGATCGCGGCGCAGCGCTGGTCCGTGGTTTACGGGCTGAGCGCGGTGGCGATGTCGCTGGTGCTCGGCTGGGCGGGCGCGGCCTTGTTCCGGCGTCGGGGAACCTAGTCGCCGGCGGCTTCCGCCGCGCTCGCCTTGGCCGCGGACTTCGTCTCGCCGCCACCGATGCGGGTGGCGAGCAGGCCGGACAGGCGCGCCTTGAAGCGGGCGAGCTCGCCGCCGGCCAGCCGCAGCGTCGTCTGGAACTTCATCGTCGCCGGGTTGATCGCCACGCCGCCCTTGTAGACCTCGTAATGGAGGTGCGGGCCGGTGGAGAGGCCGGTGGAGCCGACATAGCCGATCACCTGCCCCATGCGGACATGCTGGCCGGGCCTGGCGACGATGCGGCTCATATGGGCATAGGCGGTGGCCATGCCGTCGGCATGTCCGATCATCACATAATTGCCGTGGCCGCCATGCCAGCCGGCGAACTTCACCAGCCCGTCGGTGGCGGCATAGATCGGCGCGCCCATCGGCGCCCCGATGTCCATGCCCTTGTGCATGCGGCTGAACTTGAGCAGCGGGTGGCGGCGCATGCCGAAGCTGGAGGTGGTGTGGCCGCCGGTGACCGGCATCTTCATCGCACCCTTGGTCTCGCCGGTGCCCGTCGCGTCGAACCAGCTTTCGCGGCCGTCGGCATCATTCCATTTCATCATGCGCAGCGTCGTCTTGCCGCGGTCGAGCCCGGCCATGAGGATGCCGCCGGTCTCGACCTCGCCGGTAGCGGCGCGGCGCTGGGCGACGATCAGGTCGAAACGCGAATCGGCGCCGATTGCGTTCATGCTGACGCGGCTGGCGAGCGCCTTGATATAAGCCTCCACCGCGCCGGCCGGCGCACCGGCGGCGCGCGCGGCGCGATAGAGCGAGCTGCCCACCCGGCCCTGCACGCGCAGCGGCGTGTTATCCACCGCGATCGGCATCTTGCGCAGTGCGAGCGCGCCATTCTCCCGCTCGATGCCGAGGCGCATGTCGAAGGCGGCGCGGAAGGCGAGGTGATCGAGCGGCCGCGCGACATTCTTGTTCGGGCGCCGGCCAAGGGTCAGCTCGACGCGGGTGCCCGGCTTGACCTGGCCGAGCGCGACGGCGCCGGAGACCATTTTGACCACGGCATTGGCCTCGTCGGCGGAGACGCCGACCCGCTCCAGCGTGCGGGCGAAGCCATCGCCGCGGCCGAGCGTGGCGGTGAGGTCGATCGACGGCCGCTCGGGCGTGTCGGCCAGCGGCTCGACGGCGCGCGTCGCGCCGGCGCGCCGGCCGGTGTCCGCGCCATAGGCGAGCGGGGCGATGCCGTCAGCGCGCATCTCCTGATATTGCGCCTCGCCCAGCGTCGCGCCGCCGGGCATCTCCAGCGCCGGCAGGCCGGGCGCGAAGGACAGGGCGGCGCCACACAGGCCCAGGCAGGTGGCGAAGCCCCGCCACCACGTCCGGCTGCCGATATCGGCGCCGAGATCGACGAGCAGGTCGAAATCGTCGAGCCTGGCGCGGAGCGGCCGCGCCGGCGCCGGCGCCGTGCCGTTATGGAATTGGGGCAGCATCTCGCGCAGGCTGAGCGCCGCCGTGGCGGCCGGCCCCTGCTGGGCAATGCTGATGTCCTGCTTCCGGAACAAGGCCGGCCCCTTTTTCGCAAACGCTCCCGCCGGGCTCTGGTCATCGGCCCGCGAGGCTCGAGGACTGTGGACAATGGATGTTAAAGTCAATTTAAGCCGGTCGTGGCGAGTACAGAACTGCGCCGAACCGTGCTTGCCAAGCGATTGATTCCTCGCGAGTCGCCCGGTCGGCGACAGTTTTGCACGTCGGCGCGCTTGCGCCTGCGCGCGTGAGACCCGATGTTGACGGCCATGGAGAGCTTCGCGCGTTCATCCGTGAAGGCGGTGCTCGGGCCGACCAACACCGGCAAGACGCATCTCGCGATCGAGCGCCTGTGCGGCCATGCGTCGGGCATGATCGGCTTTCCGCTGCGCCTGCTGGCGCGCGAGGTCTATGAGCGCGTCGTCGCGATCAAGGGGCCCAGCGAAGTCGCCCTCATCACCGGCGAGGAGAAGATCCTGCCGGAAAAGGCGCGCTGGTTCCTGTGCACCGCCGAGTCGATGCCGCTGGATCGCGACCTTTCCTTCGTCGCGCTGGACGAGGCGCAGCTGGGCAGCGATCCCGAGCGCGGCCATGTCTTCACCGACCGGCTGCTGCGCGCGCGCGGCCGCGACGAGACGATGATCCTCGGCTCGGACGCGCTGCGCCCGATGCTGGCCAGGCTCGTTCCCGGCATCGAGATCGTGTCACGGCCGCGCTTCTCGACCTTGAGCTATGCCGGGCCGAAGAAACTGTCGCGGCTGCCCAAGCGCTCGGTCGTCGTCGCCTTCTCGGCCGAGGAGGTCTACGCCGTGGCCGAGATGCTGCGGCGGCTGCGCGGCGGCTCTGCGGTGGTGATGGGCGCGCTCAGCCCGCGTACCCGCAATGCGCAGGTCGCCATGTATCAGGCCGGCGAGGTCGACTATCTGGTCGCCACCGACGCGATCGGCATGGGCCTCAACATGGACGTGGCGCATGTCGCCTTCGCATCCCTGCGCAAGTTCGACGGCAGGCGCCAGCGCCGGCTGACCGTCGCCGAAATGGCGCAGATCGCCGGCCGCGCCGGCCGCCACCAGCGCGACGGTACCTTCGGCACGCTCGGCCTGGAGGGCGGCGGCGGGCCGGTGCTGGAGCCGGAGGAGGTGGCGGCCATCGAAGGGCATCATTTCCCACCGCTCGATCATCTCTACTGGCGCGACGGGCTGCCGGACACGCGCTCGATCGACAGCCTCATCGCCGCGCTGGAGCGTCGGCCCGAGCAGCAGGTGCTGCGCGCCGCGCCCGAGGCGATCGACCTCGCCGTGCTCAAGCGGCTGGCCGGCGAGCCGTGGGTGACGGAGCGCACGCGCGGCCGGGTATTGGTCGAGCGGCTCTGGTCGGCGTGCGGCCTGCCCGATTTCCGCAAGACCGGCGCCGAGACTCACTCGCGGCTTGTCGGCCGGCTCTACGGCCATCTTTCGACAGGCTCGGGCCACGTCCCGGACCGCTGGTTCGCCGAGGAGATCGCCCGCCTCGACTCGGTGCAGGGCGACGTCGAGACGCTGGCCGATCGTATCGCGGCGGCGCGTACCTGGTCCTATATCGCCCACCGCGCCGACTGGCTGGCCGATCCGGCCCATTGGGCGGAGCGGACCCGCGCGCTCGAGGAGAAGCTTTCCGACGCGCTGCACGACCGGCTGACCCAGCGCTTCGTCGACCGGCGCACCACCGTGCTGATGCGCGACCTCGCCGCACGCGGACCGGAGGCGCTGCCGGTGGCGGTGGCCGGGGATGGCGAGGTGTCGGTTGGCGGCGAGGCGATCGGCCGGCTGTCCGGCTTCCGCTTCGTCGCCGACGATCGCGCCCGTCATGCCGATCTCAAGCGGCTGATGGCCGCTGCCGAGCGGCGCCTCGCGCCCGAGCGCGCGCGGCGTGCCGAGGCGCTGGCCGCCGATCCGGACGAGGCCTTCGCGCTCGTCACCGATGCGGGGCGACCGGTGGCGATCTTCTGGCGCGGCGAGGTGGTGGCGCGGCTGGCCAAGGGGCGCACCCTGCTGGCGCCGGCGGTCACGCTGCACCGCAGCCTCGATGCGCTGACCCTGGCCGATCGCGAGACGGTGTCGGCGCGGCTCCGGCGCTGGCTCGACGAGGGCATGGCGCGCCATCTCCGCCCGCTGCCGCGCATCGCCGCCGCCGCGCAGGATGCGGCGACGCCGGCGACACTGCGCGCGTTGCTGGCGCCTCTGGTGGACGCCGGCGGGATCATCGACCGGGAGCTGCTGGCCACCGCCCTTGCCGCACTCGACCGGGAGCAGCGTCGCGCCGCCACCAGGCTCGGGATCAAGATCGGCGCGCTCGACGTCTTCGCCGAACCGCTGCTCAAGCCGGAGGCGATGCGCTGGCGCATGGCGCTGATCGCGGCGCGCGCCGGCAGCGATGCGGTGCCGCTGCCGCCGCCCGGCGCGGTCGTGCTGGAGGCGGGTCCGTTCGCGGGGGCGGGCTATCGCGCGCTCGGCACGCAGATGTTGCGCGTCGATCTCGTCGAGCGGCTGGCCCGGCAGGCCCATGACGCACGCGAAGGACGCCGGCCGTTCGTGCCCGATCCGGCGCTGGCCACCTCGCTCGGGCTGAAGTCCGGCTCCGTGGAACGGCTGATGCGCGCGCTCGGCTTCCACAGTGTCGCCGGCATGGGCGGCTGGACGTGGCGCGGCCGCCGCGAAAGCCGCGATCGACCAATGCCCAAGCCGCGCCATGCCGCCTTCGGGGCGCTCGGTGCGTTGTTCCTGGCTGATGGCTGAAGGCATCCGGCTCGATCTGTTCCTGTGGTTCGCGCGACTGGCGAAAACCCGGGGCGTCGCCCAGGCGATCATCGCCGAGGGTCATCTCCGCCTCGACGGCCGCGCGACCGATCGTGCCCATGCCACGGTGCGCGTGGGCAGCGTGCTCGCCTTGCCGCTTCACGGGCGGGTGCGGGTGTTCCGGGTGCTGGCCCTGCCGGCGCGGCGGGGTCCGGCCAGCGAGGCGCAGGCGCTTTATGCCGATCTCTCTCCACCGCGAGCGGTTGACGAGTCCGCGCCCGGGGGCATAGGGCAGCCGGCGAACAGCTCACCAGATCACGAAGGCCCCGCGCCATGACTTATGTCGTCACCGACGCCTGCATCCGCTGCAAATATATGGATTGCGTGGAAGTGTGCCCGGTGGACTGCTTCTACGAAGGCGACAACATGCTCGTCATCAACCCGTCGGAGTGCATCGACTGCGGCGTGTGCGAGCCGGAATGCCCGGCCGAGGCGATCCTGCCGGACACGGAGGGGGGCCTCGAAAAGTGGATGGAGCTGAACACCACTTTCTCGGCGCAATGGCCGAACATCACCCGCAAGCGCGAAGCGCCTGCTGACGCCGACGAGTGGAAGGGCGTCTCCGGCAAATATGAAGCGCATTTCTCGCCGGAGCCCGGCCAGGGCGACTGAAACCGGTTTGCCGCGCGCCGATGGGCGCAAATGGCCGCTAAGCTCCTACCGCGTCGCTGGATTTAGCGCGATTCTTGTGCTATAAGCCCGCGCAAAGACGGATGCGTGACGCATTCGCCAAGAAGGACCTAGTGGGCCGTGCCGTTGCTAATGGCCATCGGATCGTCTTTCCCCGACGTCCGACGGACCTGATGGATGGGGCATCGCCGTTTCTCATGAAAGGTACATCATGGCTGCAAAGGCGCTGAGCTTCGTTGTCGGCGATTACGTCGTCTATCCCAAGCATGGGGTGGGGCGCGTGATCGAACTGCAGAGCCAGGAAATCGCCGGTGCCAAGCTCGAGCTCTATGTCCTGCGCTTCGAGAAGGAGCGGATGACGCTCCGCGTGCCGACCAACAAGGCCGAGAGCGTCGGCATGCGCAAGCTGTCGTCCAACGTGACGATGAACGAGGCTCTTGCCACGCTCAAGGGCAAGCCGAAGATCAAGCGCACCATGTGGTCCCGCCGGGCCCAGGAATATGAGGCGAAGATCAACTCCGGCGATCTCGTTTCGATCGCCGAGGTGGTGCGCGACCTGTTCCGCGCCGAGGATCAGCCCGAGCAGAGCTATTCCGAGCGGCAGATCTTCGAAGCCGCCTGCAGCCGGCTGGCCCGCGAACTCGCGGCGATGGAGCAGGTCGACGAGCCGACCGCGCAGGAGAAGATCCTCGATATCCTCCGCAAGGCGGCGGCGATCTACAACAAGTGATCCTTCGGGCGTTCGCGCCCACCGGACGAGAAAAAAGGGCGGTCCTGCGGGGCCGCCCTTTTTCGTGCGGCTTGCACCCTGCTGCGCAATACCGTATTACATCACCAACACAGTGACGGAGGCAAGGACATGCTGAGGATCACATCCGCCCTGGCCATGGCCGTGCTCGTCACCGGCTGCAACGGCCGCGACGCGGATGGGGGCACCCAGGCCAGCCGCGATTTCCCGCTCGCCGGCTTCAACGAGATCGCCGCAAGCGGTATCGCCGATGTCGAGGTCCATACCGGCGCTCCTTTCCATGTGCAGGCAGTGGGCACCGAAGACGCCCTCGACAATCTGCGCCTGAAGGTTTCCGACGGGCAGCTCGCCATCGGCAACAAATCGGGTTCGATGCTTGGCTGGCTGTTCGGCCGCAGGCAGGGCCGCGTCCATGTCCGCGTGACGATGCCGGAAATCAGCGCCGCGAACCTCAGCGGGGCCGGCAACATCGTCATCGACCGCGTCGCCGGCGACCGCTTCGAGGGCGCCATCGCCGGATCGGGACATATCCGCATCAACGCGATCCAGGCGGGCACGGCCCGCTTCGCGATCGCCGGCGCCGGCGACTATGAGGCGGTCGGCAGCGTGCAGCGGCTCAGCGTGGCGATGAGCGGCGCCGGCAATCTTCGCGCCCCGGAGCTGACCGCAGGCGATGTCGACCTGTCGATCTCCGGTGTCGGCAACCTCAGGATGCGCGCCACCGGCAAGGTGACGGGCCATGTCAGCGGCGTCGGCAATGTCGAGATCGCCGGCACCCAGGATTGCAGCATCAAGCGCAGTGGAGTGGGAACCATCAAATGCGGAGCCTGATCTTTTTCGCCGTCGCGGCTGCGGCCGCCGCTACGCCGGCGCTCAGCGCCGAGCGCAGCTTCAACGTCGCCGGCTTCGACCGGGTGCGATCGACCGGGCCGTTCGACGTGCAGGTCCGCGTCGGCGGCGGCTTCGCGGTGCGCGCCAGCGGCCCGCAGGAGGTGCTCGATCGTCTGGAGATCGTCAACGAGGGTGGCCAGCTGGTCATCCGAACCGACCGTCGCGACGGGTCCAACTGGCGCGGCTGGTTCGGCCGGGGCGAGCGGACGTTGGTGACGGTGAGCCTGCCGGCCCTGAACGGCGTGGCGCTCACCGGCTCGGGCAATGTCAGCGTCGATCACAGCCGCGGCCGGGTCTTTGCCGCCAGCCTCGCCGGCTCCGGTGATCTGACGCTGGGCAGCCTGCAGGCCGAAAACGCCTCGCTGGAGCTGACCGGCTCGGGCAACCTCACCGTCGCCGGCAATGTCGGCGCCGCCAAGGCCAGCGCGCGCGGCTCGGGTGACATCCGCGCCGGTGCGTTGCGCGCCGATACGGCGGCGGTGGCGCTGGTCGGATCGGGCAATATCGAGCTCGCCGCCCAGCGCAGCGCCGCCGTCACCCTCAATGGATCGGGCGACGTCACCATCTCGGGACCGGCGCGCTGCAACATCGCCAAGCACGGTTCCGGCGCGGTGCGCTGCCGGGGCTGATCCGCGCCGACTGCCACCGCCATTGCGCCGACGCGGGCGCGTCCTATGATCCGGTCATGCTATTCGGATCGCGCTTCGTCCTGTCGACGTGCCTCGCGGCTTGCCTGTCGGGCATGGCCGGCGGGGCGATGGCGCGACCGCGCGCGCTGCCCAGCCAGCCAAGTGCATGGCGGACGCTGGCCACGGCCGCCGACCGCGAGCGGCTGCGTGGCTGGCGCGATGCCTGGGGCAAGGCGCTGGCCGCGGCCCGCGCCTCCGGTCATGGCGCGGAGCTGGCCGCCGGCGGCGCGCTGTTCAATCCCGACGCCGCCCTGCCCGGCCCCGAGCCGCAGCCCGGCACCTATCGCTGCCGGGTGACGAAGCTCGGCGCGCAATCGCCCGGCCTGCTCGATTACGCAGCCTATCCGCCGTTCACCTGCACCATCGCGCGCGAGGGGGACGTGCTGAGCTTCGCCAAGAATGACGGGGTGCAGCGGCCCGCCGGCTTGCTGCTTCCCGGCGACGGGCAACGCATGATCTTCCTCGGCACGATGATGCTGTCCGACGAGCGCCAGGCGCGGGATTACGGCACCGATCCCGAGCGTGACATGATCGGCGCGTTCGAGCGACTGGGTCCGGCTCGCTGGCGGCTGGTACTGCCCTATCCGCGCTGGGAATCGCTGCTCGACGTCATCGAGCTCGTCCCCGCCGGCTGACCGGCGGCGGGCGAAGGCCCCGTCTCAGCTCAGCCGGTCGACCAGATGCAGCGCGAGGCCGACCAGTCCGCCGACCAGCGTGCCGTTGATGCGGATATATTGCAGATCGCGGCCAACCGCCGCTTCAAGCCGGCTCGTCACCGTGCGCGCGTCCCAGCTGCGCACCGTATCCGACACCAGCCGCACGATGCCCCCGCCATAGGCCGAAACGGCACCGACCGTGGCGCGCCGCGCGAACTGGTTGATGCCGGCCTTGAGCCGCGCATCCTGCTCCAGCGTAGCGCCGAGCTGCCGCAGCGCCTCGCCGAACCGACCGGCCAGCGCCGCCTCCGGATCGCGGGTGGCGCGGATCAGGCCGGCGCGGGCCTGTTCCCACAGGCGCGACAGCCAGCCCGTCACCGCCGGATTGGCGAGCATGTCGGCCTTGAAAGCCATCACTTTCGCGCGCGTCTCCGGATCATTCTGGAGATCGTCCGCGAGGCTGACCAGCGCCTGCTCGATGCGCTGCCGCAGCGGATGACGCGGATCGTCGGCCATCTCGCCGAGCAGACGATAAAGCGCGGTGAGGATGCGGTTGGACAGCGTTTCGTCCAGCCCCGTCCAGCGCAGGATCGAACCCGAGCGCTCATGCACCATCTCGCGGATCATCGGCTCGTTGGCGACCAGCGTCTGTCCGGTCCACTGAATCGCGGCGTCGAGCAGGGGCACATGGCGCTGCTCGGTGATGGCGGCGCCGAGCATCTGGCCGATCAGCGGCGCGGCATCGAGCTTTTCCAGCCGGCTGGCGACGGCGGTGCGGACCATGCCGCCCAACCGCTCCTGATCGAGAGATTCGAGGAGGTGGGCGACCATGCGCGAGGCGCCGCGACGCAGCCGCCCCTCGCCCGCCGGATTGGCCAGGAAGCGCCCGGCCGCCCCGGCCACGTCAAGGCCGCGCATGCGCCGTGCCACCACCCTCGGCACCAAGAAATTGTCGCGCAGGAATGAGGCGAGCGTATCGCCGATGCGATCCTTGTTGCGCGGGATGATCGCGGTGTGGGGGATCGGCAGGCCCAGCGGGTGGCGAAACAGCGCGGTCACCGCGAACCAGTCCGCGAGCCCGCCGACCATGGCCGCCTCGGCAAAGGCGCGGACATAGCCCCAGGCGAGGTGGCGCGGCTCCAGCGTGCGCGCGGCGGCGTAGAGCGCCGCCATCGCCACCAGCATCAGCGTCGCGAGGAGGCGCATGCGCTGGGCGCCGTTCTGCCGGACCGCCGGGGCGGGGCTCAGCATCGCGCCTGTCCTTCGATCATCCGCGGCATTGCGGGCATGATGGCAGGCGCGGCGGCTTCGCGCCAGTTCTGCGGAAAGACGAAGCAGGCGGCCGGTTCATGCCTCGACAAAGGCATGAACCGGCCGAAAGGTTCATTCCGCCGGCTGGGGGAGCACCGCCGGGTCGCCGCCATGGCCCCGCTCGCCGCCATTGGTGAGGGCGCGGCCGAGGCGTGGCCCCATCCACTTCTCGATCCCGTCGGCGAGGCTGAACGCCGCCGGCACGATCAGCAGGGTGAGCAGGGTCGACAGCAGCAGGCCGCCGATCACCGTCACCGCCATCGGCTGGTTCCACGATCCATCGGCGTCGAGGGACAGCGCCGTCGGCATCATGCCGGCGATCATCGCCACGGTGGTCATCACGATCGGCTGGGCGCGCTTGTGGCCGGCATCCATGATCGCCTCGTAGGAGGGCACGCCCTTGCGCATTTCCTCGATGGCGAAATCGATGAGCAGGATCGAGTTCTTGGCGACGATGCCGAGCAGCATCAGCAGGCCGATCAGCACCGGCAGCGACACCGCCATGCCGGCCAGATGCAGCGCCACCGCGCCACCCAGCGGCGCCAGCAGCAGCGAGCCCAGATTCACGAACGGCGGCATAACCCGGCGATAGAGCAGGATCAGCACCGCCAGCACCAGCATCACGCCAGCGAACACGGCGATGACGAAGTTGGTGATCATCTCCTCCTGCCATTTGGCGTCGCCCGAGGCGGCGTAATGGACGCCGGCCGGCAGGCTCTTCATCGCCGGCAGATCGAGCACCTTGGCGCGCTGCTCGCCGGCGACGGCACCGGGGGCGAGATCGGCGCCGATGACGATGCGGCGCTCCTGCATATAGCGGCTGATCACCGACGGGCCGGCGCCGAAGCCGATATCGGCGACGACGCGCAACGGCACGGTCGTGCCGCGCGCGGTCGGCACCGGCAGGTTCTGGATGGTGGCCAGGCTGCGGCGGCTATCCTCGTCCAGGGCGACGCGGATCGGGATCTGCCGATCCGACAGCGAGAATTTCGCGACGTTCTGGTCGATGTCGCCGAGCGTGGCGATGCGGATCGTCTGGCTGAGCGACGCCGTGGTCACGCCGAGGTCGGCGGCGAGATCGAGGCGCGGGCGGATGACGATCTCCGGCCGCGGCAGATCGCCGTCGACGCGCGGCGCGCGGATGCCGGGCAGCCGCTTCATCTCCTCGACGACCTTCTGCGCGGCGGCGTTGAGCGCGGCGGGATCGTCGCCCGCCAGCATCACGTTGACGTCGCGCCCGCCACCCGGCCCGCCGCCATTCTGCGACTGGAAGTTGATGCGCGCGTCGGGGATCTGGTTGAGCAGGGGCGCGGTCTCCCGCTCGAATTGCACGGAGGTGCGCGGCCGATCCGCCTTCAGCATCAGGAACACCGTCGCCGAGCCGACATTGACGTTCTGGATGACGGTGGCGACCTCGGGCTGGCCGCGCAGCACGTCGGCGACGTGATCGGCCACCGCCTCGGTCTGCTCGAGCGTCGCGCCGGGGGCCAGCTTCACGTTGACGCGGCTATAGTCGACGTTCAGCTCCGGCTGGAAGGTGAACGGCAAGGTGGCATAGCCGGCGATGGTGGCGAGGAAGGCCAGCACGCCGATGCCCATCGTCTTCCAGCGATTGGCCAGCGTCCAGCGCAGCACGGCCATGTAGAAATCCATGCCGCGGCCGCCGCCATGCTCGGCATGTCCGTGCGCCTTCAGGAAATAGGCCGCGACCATCGGCGTGATGAGACGCGCGACGGCGAGGCTCATCAGCACCGCCACGACCACGGTGAAGCCGAAATTCTTGAAGAACTGGCCGGCGATGCCCGGCATCAGCGCCACCGGCATGAACACCGCCACGATCGAGAAGGTCGTCGCCACCACCGCGAGGCCGATCTCGTCGGCGGCGTCGATCGACGCCTGCCACGCGGATTTGCCCATGCGCATGTGGCGGACGATATTCTCGATCTCCACGATCGCGTCATCGACCAGCACGCCCGCCACCAGGCTGAGCGCGAGCAGGGTCATGAAGTTGAGCGTGAAGCCCATCAGGCTCATGATCCAGAAGGTCGGGATCGCCGACAGCGGGATGGCCAGCGCCGAGATCAGCGTCGCGCGCCAGTCACGCAGGAACAGGCCGACGACGATGACGGCAAGCACCGCGCCCTCGATCATCGAGCGCATCGCGGCGTGATACTGGTCGATCGTGTACTTCACGTTGGTGAAGCGCGGCACGAAGTGGATCTTGGGATTTTCCTTCTCGAGATCCTTCAGCGCCTTCAGCGTCTCTTCGTAGAGGGCGACGTCCGATGCGCCGCGCGCGCGCAGGATGCCGAAGCTGACGACGCGCTTGCCGTCCTGCTTGGAGAAGCTGCGCTGCTCGCCATAAAGGTCGCGCACGTCGGCGATGTCGGCCAGCTTCACGAAATTGCCGTTGCCGAGCGCGATCTGCGTCTGGCCGAGCGTATAGGCGTCCTCGGCATTGGCGAGCACGCGCAGCGACTGCTCGGAGCCCGCGACCTCGGTGCGGCCGCCGGCGGCGTTGAGGTTCATCTGGCGCAGCTGCTGGTTGACCTGCACCGCCGTCACCCCCAGCGCCTGCATGCGCGCGGGATTGAGGATGACGCGAATCTCGCGATCCACGCTGCCGTTGACGTTGACGCTCTGCATCCCCGAAATGCCGAGCAGCCGGCGCGAGACGACGTTCTTCACGAACCAGGACAGCTGTTCCATCGTCATGTCGGTCCCCTCGACCGAGAAATTGGCGATGGAATCATTGTTGATGATGACGCGCTGGACGCGCGGCTCGATGATGCCGTCCGGCAGCTGGGAGCGGATCTGCGAGATGGCGTCGCGCACGTCGGTGACGGCGCGGTCGACCGGCGTCTCCATGGAGAATTGCACGAAGGTGCCGCTCGACCCCTCCTCGACGGTGGACTGGATCTCGTCGACGCCCTCCAGGCTGCGCACGGCGGCCTCGACGCGCTGCGTCACCTGCGTCTCCAGCTCGCTCGGCGCGGCGCCGGGCTGGGAGACCTGCACATAGACGGCGGGGAAGGTGATCTCCGGATTCTGGTTCACCTGCATCCGCATGAACGAGATCATGCCGGCGAGCGTCAGCGCGGCGAACAGCACGATCGCCGGCACCGGATTGCGGATCGACCAGGCGGAGATGTTGCGGAAGTTCATCGGACTGTTCCTTCGCGCCTGGGGCTCAGCGCGCCGTGTCGGCGGCGCGGGCGGCAGGCTTGGTCACCGGCAGCACCCGATCGCCCGGATTGAGGAAGGCGCCGGCCGACTCTACCACCCGCTCGTCGCCGGACAGGCCCTTGGTGATGGTGACACCCTTGTCGTTGACGTCGCCGACGGTCACGGCGCGCCGCTCGACACGGTCGTCGCTGCCGACGAGGAACACGAAATTGCCGGTCTGGTCGCTCATCACCGCCGATTCCGGCAGCATCGGCGCGACACCCGCCGCGCCCGTCACCACCGCCGAGGCGAAGCCGCCCGGGCGCAGCGCCGGATCATAGCTGACGGCGATGCGCGCCGTGCCCTGACGGCTGGTGGAATCGATCACCGGCGCCATCTGCCAGATCTCGCCCTTGAAGCCCTTGCTGTCGCCCACCGGCGTCACCACCGCCGGCGAACCGACATGGAGACGGGCGAGGTCGCCCTCCGCCAGCCGCGCCTGCATCTCGAGCTGCCCGTCCATGGCGATGCGAAACAGGGCGCCGGAGCTTGGCATGACGATCTGGCCCGGCTCGACCATGCGCGCCAGCACCAGCCCGCTGGTCGGCGCGCGGATATCGAGGCGGCCGAGCCGCGCGCTCATCTCCCCCAGCTGGGCCTCGGCCAGCTTGACGCGGGCATTGGCGGCATCGCGGGTCGCCGTTTTCTGGTCAATCGTCGCCTGGGTGACGAAGCCGTTGGCGACCAGCTTCTGCGAGCGCTCCAGATCAATCTGGGCAAGGCGCGCATCGGCCTTGGCGGACGCGACCTGCGCGCTCATCTGCGCCGTCTGCTGGACCTGCACCTGGCGATCGACGATGGCCAGCACCTGACCGGCCTTCACCCAGTCCCCGGCATCGACCAGCACGCGGCGCACCAGCCCGCCCTCACCGGCCACGCCGACCGGCATGTCGCGCTTGGCGGCGATGACCCCGGTGGTGGCGATGCTGGTGGTGACCGCCTGCCGGCCGGGCACGAGCACGGTGATGTGCGGCAGGGCGGCGGGCGGCGCCTCGGGCGCGCCACCGCGGCTCTTCAGCATGACCGCCAGCGCGCCAGCGACCAGCACCGCCACGATCACGAGGATGATGACCAGCCGGCGCCGGTCGGGGGCTTCCGTGTCCACGCCGTCGCCGTCCACGGAGGCGGGCCGGCGCCCGACGAAGCCACGCTCCAGATTCATCACGCTGCGCCCTCTACCCTCGAATTCCCTCCCGGAAGACCGGGACCACCTGGCACTGTATTAGCGGAATAAGTCACCCGGCACAAGAGCCGGGCCTTGCATGCGGGCCATGTCGGCCACATGAGTGGGCAGGAGTTATTTTGCGTGAGATGACATCATGGAACGTGCCCTGCTGGCCTGGATCGCCATCGGCATCGTCATCGGCGTGGCGGCGCACCGTCTGCTGTTCAAGCGCAACCCTGGCGGACTGATCGTCACCGTGCTGCTCGGCATGGCCGGGGCGCTGTTTGCCGGTTTCCTCGGCCGGGTGACCGAGCTCTATGCGCCCGGCCGGCCGGCCAGCCTGTCGGTCGCGGCAGCCGGCGCGCTGGCGACGCTGCTCGCCTACCGCGCGATCCTGCGCCGCCGTTCCTGAACGGCAGGCGCGATCGCGATTAAGGGGCGATGCAGCCGCACTCCGTCATCTGCATCGCAACATCAATTTGCGACTTCAACAGGAGGAAGCCCATGCCGAGCCTCGTTGCTCCATCCATCCTCGCGCTCGCGGCCGTCGCCGCCGGCGCGACCGCGGCCGCCGCGCAACCGGCCATGCCGCCCGTCGGCACCCATTTGACGGTGCGCGCCGAAGGTCAGGTGAACCGCGTGCCGGACGTCGCCACCATTTCGGCCGGCGTCGTCACCCAGGCGCAGACCGCCGACGCCGCCATGGCCGAGAATGCCCGGCGCATGGCTGCAGCCACCGCCGCGCTGCGCAAGGCCGGGCTTGCCGACCGCGACATCCGCACGGCCTCGATCAGCCTTCAGCCGCAATATCGCTATGCCAATAATCAGCCGCCGGTGCTGACCGGTTATCAGGCGAGCAACCAGCTGTCGGTGCGCTTCCGCGATGTGACGCGGGCGGGCGCGATCCTCGACGCGCTGGTCGCCCAGGGCATCAACCAGATCAACGGCCCCGATTTCACCGTCGATCAGCCCGAGACGGCGCTGGACGAGGCGCGCGCCGACGCGGTGCGCATCGCACGCGCCCGGGCAGAGGTCTATGCCAGGGCGGCGGGGCTGAGCGTGGCGCGGATCGTCGCGATCGACGAGGGCGGCGACGCACTCCCGCCGGTGCGTCCGGTGATGATGATGGCGCGCGCCGCGGCGCCGCAAGCGGCCGATACCGCGATCGAGCCCGGCGAGCAGAAGCTGTCGGTCACCGTCACGGTAAGCTTCGAGCTGAAATAGGAGTTCGGGCCGCGCCTTCAGGGGCGCGGCCCATCCTCTCCAAGCCGTGGATCAGATTTTAGCGAACCGTGCCGCGACGGACCAGGTTGACGATCGCCAGCAGGACGATAGCACCCAGCAGCGACACCAGGAACGAATACAGCGTCAGCGGCGCATTGTTGATCGAACCGCCCGACAGGATCAGGCCACCGATAAAAGCGCCGACGATGCCGACCACAACGTTGAGCAGAACGCCCTGCTGTGCATCCGTGCGCATCACAATGCTGGCAAGCCAGCCGATGACACCGCCGATGATAAGCCACAGAATGATACCCATGCCGTTTCCTCCTCACCTTCGACGCGGCGGCAAATTGTCGTCCGCATCCCTGCGACGTTGATACGCATCAGGAACGGTTAGGTTGCGTGACTTGATGGATTCCTGTTTCGGCGTGACGAATGCGGCGCCTGCCGGCACCGCATCTCCGGGGGCGTTCAGTAGCGCTGTTGCCGCTCGTACAATGACTTGTAATGCTGGATGCGGGTGACGCGCAGGCCGGGCATTCCCGAGCGGTCGATGGCACGCTGCCATCCGGCGAATTCCTCGATGGTGAGACCGTAGCGGTCGCAGACCTCGTCGACGGTCAACAGCCCGCCATTGACCGCGGCCACGACCTCGGCCTTGCGCCTCACGACCCAGCGGGTCGTCGACGGATGCGGCAAGGAATCGATGCTGAGCGGCTCGCCGAGCGGCCCGATTACCTGTGCCGGCCTGATCTTCTGGTGTTCAATCATACTACCTCACCCGCGGGTCACCGACCCCCATCGGCACCCCATCGCAGCAAGGATATCCGCAAGGAGTTGAAGGATCGCTAAAATGCAAAGGTGAATGGCTTCCCGGCGTCATGGCTCGGTTCGACGGGCCGCGAGCCGCCCATCGCGCGGGCCGCGCCCTGGTGGAAACTGCCCGTCGGCACCGCCCCGCCAAACGGCGGCTCGACCGGCCGCCGCGCCGTTTCCGGCGTCGCGAGCGGAGCCCTCGGCAGCTCGGCGCCCAGTTCGCGGCGCAGCCGCTCATGCTCCTGCGCGGGCGCGGGCTGCTGCAAGGCGGGCGGCGAATGGGGTGGAAACGGCAGGTCCATGGTTATCCGGTTTTTTTGATTGTTCTTACGCCCTCATAGGAAGATTTTTGCCTGGACCGGCGCGACCCTGTATGTGCGCGGCCGTCATGGATGGTGATTTCCAGCTTGCACCGGGGGCCCGCCGCATCGTCGTCGCCATGTCCGGCGGCGTCGACAGCTCGGTGGTGGCGGCCCTCGCCAGGGCCTCCGGCGCCGAGACGATCGGCGTCACGCTGCAGCTTTACGACCACGGCGCCGCCGTCGGGCGCACCGGCAGCTGCTGCGCGGGCCGCGACATCCGCGACGCCAGGGCCGTCGCCGACCGGCTCGGCATCGCGCATTATGTGTTCGATTATGAGACGCGCTTCCGCGACAGCGTCATCGATCGCTTCGCGGACGAATATGCCGCCGGCCGCACCCCGATCCCGTGCGTGCGCTGCAATCAGGGCGTGAAGTTCACCGATCTGTTCGCGCTGGCCCGGGATCTCGGCGCGGACTGCCTCGCCACCGGCCATTATGTGCGCCGCGTCGTCGGTGCGGCGGGCGCGGAACTGCACCGCGCCGTCGATCCGGCGCGCGACCAGAGCTATTTCCTGTTCGCCACCACTCAGCCGCAGCTCGATTTTCTGCGCTTCCCACTGGGCGGGATGGAAAAGGCGCGGGTCCGCGCCATCGCCGCCGAGCTCGATCTCGCCGTCGCCGCCAAGCCGGACAGCCAGGACATCTGCTTCGTGCCGGACGGCGATTATGCCCGCGTCGTCCGCGCCGTCCGCCCCGAAGCCGGCGAGCCGGGCGACATCGTCGATCGCGCCGGCCGCGTGCTCGGCCGCCACCGCGGCATCATCCACTACACGGTCGGCCAGCGGCGCGGACTGGAGATCGGCGGCACGGCGGCGCCGCTCTACGTCATCGGCATCGACGCCCCCGCCCGCCGCGTCGTCGTCGGCCCGCGCGAGGCGCTGGCGGTGCGCGCCGCGAGGCTGGACGAGCTGAACTGGCTGGGCGGCGAGCATTCCGGCCCACTCACCGCGAAGGTGCGTTCGATGGCAAAGCCGGTGGCCGCCCGGCTGGACGGCAACACCTTGCACTTCGATGCGCCGGAATATGGCGTGGCGCCGGGGCAGGCGGCGGTGCTCTACGCCGACGACCGGGTGCTCGGCGGCGGCTGGATCACGGAAACGCTGCCGGCCGAGGCGGCGCTGGCGGCGTGAGCTCTTGTCCGTCGGAATGACCGGCGGTCACCCGCTCCGCCCGCACACCGCCGCGCTCACCGAAGCGCGAACATCCCGTCGATCACCGTCACGCACTGGCCGCCGAGCACGACGCGGTCGCCGGCCAGCCGGCAATCGAGCCGGCCGCCGCGCGCGCTCGCCTGGAATGCGGTGAAGCTGGGGCGGCCGAGCCGTTCCGCCCAATAGGGCGCGATCACAGCATGGGCCGAGCCGGTCACCGGATCCTCGTCGATGCCGGCGCCCGGGGCGAAGACGCGGCTCACTACATCCGTGTCGTCGCCCGGCGCGGTGGCGATGACGAGGATATTGCCGGTGGTGCGCAGGCCGACGAAATCGGGCGCGAGCGCGCGGATCTCGCGCGCGCTGCCGTAGAGGAGGATGGCGTAGCCGCCGTCGCGCCAATGCGTTTCCAGGCAATCGCCGCCGACCAGCGCGGCGAGTTCCGGCAGCGCACGCGGAGCGGTCGGCCAGGCGGGCAGCTCCAGCGTGTAGCCGGTGCCCGCGCGCCGCACCTCGAGCATACCGGCCTGCCGCGTGGCGAAGCGCACCGCGTCCCGGTCCGGCGCGTCGCCGAGCAGCACATGGCCGGAGGCGAGCGTGGCGTGACCGCACAGCGCCACCTCGACGGCCGGCGTGAACCAGCGCAGCTCGTAATCGCTGGCCCCGCTGGCGTCGGCGACGAGGAAGGCGGTCTCGGACAGGTTGTTCTCGGCCGCGATCGCCTGCAGCGTCGCGTCGGGCAGCCAGCTGTCGAGCGGCATCACGGCGGCGGGATTGCCGGCAAAGGGGCGGTCGGCAAACGCATCCACCTGGACGAAACGCACGCTAGCGGTCATTGGCTCGGCTCCTCGGCAATGGCGGCGGGCAATACGCCCTCCTTGTCCTCCTGTCCTTCGGGATCGACGTGGATGAGGATCTCGACGCCGGGAAAGTCCCGCGCCAGCCGCGCCTCGACCTCGTCCATGACGCGATGCGCCTCCGCCACCGTCATCTGCGGATCGACCCAGACATGGAATTGCACGAAATCCTGCGCGCCGGCGGTGCGCGTGCGCAGATCGTGAATGCCGGCCAGCTCCGGATGGCGGGCGGCGATCTCGAGGAAGCGGCGACGTTTCTCCTCGGGCCACTCCTTGTCCATCAGCTGATCGACGGCGGCCGAGGCGGCGCGCCACGCGCCGAACATCAGCCACAGCGCGATGGCGACGCCGAGCACCGGGTCCGCGCCGCCGAGGCCGAGCCATTGCTCCAGCACAAGGGCCAGGATCACCGCGCCATTGAGGGCGAAGTCGCTCTGGTAATGGACATTGTCGGCGCTGATCGCGAGCGATCCCGTCGCTGCGATCACCCGCCGCTGATAGCCGAGCAGCAGCACCGTCGCCAGCATCGCCACCACCGACACCGCGATGCCATAGCCGGCGTCGCGGCTCGTCTCCCCGCCGAGCAGCGCAGACAGCGCCTGCCAGCCAATGCCGATCGCCGAGACGCTGATCAGCGCCACCTGGAACAGCGCCGCCAATGCCTCTGCCTTGCCGTGGCCGAAGCGATGCTCGCGATCGGCAGGCGTCGCCGCGACGCGTACTCCCCACAGGGTGACGAGCGAGGCAACGAGGTCGAGCCCGGTATCCGCCAGCGAGCCGAGCATCGCCACCGATCCCGTCCGCCACGCCGCCACCGCCTTGAGGCCGAGCAGGAACAGCGCGGTTGCCACGCTCGCCGCGGCGGCGCGACTGGCGCTCGGCCCGCTCACGGGTAGAGCAGGCCCTCGAACCAGCCCGCCCCGTCGCGGACAAACAGGCGCCGCTCGTGCAGGCGATGGGCGCGATCGGTCCAGAATTCGATGCGCTCCGGCGCCACGCGATAGCCGCCCCAGTGCGGCGGGCGGGGTACGTCCCTCCCCTCATAGCGGGCCGCCGCCTCGGCATAGCGCGCTTCGAAAGTGGCGCGGGCATCGAGCGGGCGGGACTGGTCCGACGCCCAGGCGCCGAGCTGGGATGCCCGCGCGCGGCTCGCGAAATAGTCGTCGGCCTCCGCATCCGAAACCGGCGACACCGGCCCTTCCACCCTTACCTGCCGACGCAGCGACTTCCAGTGGAAGAGCAGCGCGGCATGGGGATTGGCGGCAAGGTCGGCGGCCTTGCGGCTCTCCTGATTGGTGTAGAAGACGAAGCCCCGCGCATCATGATCCTTGAGCAGCACGGTGCGCAGCGACGGCCGCCCCGACCCATCCGCCGTCGCCAGATAGACGGCGTTGGGATCGTTGAGCTCGCCATCCGTGGCTTCGATCAGCCAGGCGTCGAACAGAAGGTGAGGGTCATCAGCCATAGCCCCGCCTTTAGCGCCGCTTTGCCGCCTTCGTCATGCTGAACTTGTTTCCGCGTGCCGGGCAGTGGGGCGCCGTTGCCATTGCGCTGCAGCATCCTCTGTGGCCTACTCCGCACGATGATCCAGGCCGCGCTCCATCATCTGACCGCCTATCGCTATGACAGACCGGTACAACTCGGCCCGCAGGTGATCCGGCTCCGCCCGGCGCCGCACAGCCGCACCGCCGTGCCCAATTACGCGCTGTCGATCCAGCCCGCGAACCACTTCATCAACTGGCAACAGGATCCGCACGGCAATTGGCTGGCGCGCATCGTCTTCCCCGAAAAGACCAGCGAGTTCCGCATCACCGTCGATCTGCTCGCCGATCTCGTCGTCATCAATCCCTTCGACTTCTTCGTCGAGGATTATGCCGAGCGCCGCCCGTTCGCCTACGCACCCGATCTCGCCGCGGACCTCGCCGCCTATTTCGAGCTGGAGCCGCAAGGGCCGCTGTTCGACGCGCTGGCTGCCGAATTCGCCGACCGTGAGCAGCGGACCATCGACTTCCTCGTCGATCTCAACCAGGCGCTCAACGCCCGGGTCGGCTACGTCATCCGCATGGACCCGGGCGTGCAGACGCCCGAGCAGACGCTGCAGACCGGCACCGGATCCTGCCGCGATTCGGCATGGCTGATGGTGCAGCTCGCCCGCCGGCTCGGCCTCGCGGCGCGTTTCGTGTCGGGCTATTCGATCCAGCTCGTCGCCGATATCGAGCCGGTCGACGGGCCGAAGGGCGTCACCCGCGACGTCTGCGATCTCCATGCCTGGGCGGAGATTTACGTGCCCGGCGCCGGCTGGATCGGGCTCGATGCCACCTCCGGCATGTTCGCGGGCGAGGGGCATATCCCGCTTGCCGCCACGCCGCATTATCGCTCGGCGGCGCCGGTGGTCGGCGCGCTGCTCGAGCCGGCCCATGTCGATTTCGAGTTCGCCATGGACGTGCAGCGCATCGCCGAGGCGGTGCGCATCACCAGGCCGTTTACCGACGACCGCTGGGCCGCGCTTGACGCGCTCGGCACCAGGGTCGACGCCGATCTCGCCGCGAGCGACGTGCGCCTTACCACCGGCGGCGAGCCGACTTTCGTCGCGGCCGACGATCCGCAGGCGCCGGAATGGAATGGCGAGGCGGTCGGCCCGACCAAGGCGGACTATGCCGATCGCCTCATCCGCCGCCTGCGCGCCCGCTTCGCGCCCGGCGGGCTGATCCATCATGGCCAGGGCAAATGGTATCCCGGCGAGAGCCTGCCGCGATGGGGCTTTTCCATTTACTGGCGCAAGGACGGCGAGCCGATCTGGCGTGACCCGGGCCTGATTGCCGGCGAGGGCGGCGCCGCGATCGTGGATGAGGATACGGCCGGCGATTTTCTCGGCGCGGTGGCAGACGGGCTCGGCGTCGGCGCCGATCATGTCCAGCCCGCCTATGAGGACGGCCTCTCCTGGGCGGTGAAGGAGGCGGAGCTGCCCCCCAATACCGATCCGCGCGATCCCCGGATCGAGGATCCCGAGGCCCGCGCGCGCATGGTCCGCGCCTTCGAACGCGGGCTGGCCCGGCCGGTCGGCCATGTCCTGCCGATCCAGCGCTGGCAGGCGGAGACGGCACCCGGGCGCCTGCCCCAGCGGACCCGCTGGAAGAGCGAGAAATGGCAGGTCCGGCGCGGCCATCTGTTCGCGGTGCCGGGGGATTCCGCGCTCGGCTATCGCCTGCCGCTCGGCGCGCTGCCGTGGGTGCCGCCGGGAGACTTCCCCTATATCCACCCGCGCGACACCACCGCCCCGCGCGATCCGCTGCCCGACTATCGCGCGCAGATCGCGATGCGCGGGCAGGCCGAGGGCGCCGCCCCGCAGGAGCGCGTCGAGCAGCAGATCATCGAGGGCGCCGTGCGGACGGCGATCACCGCCGAGCCGCGCGACGGCCATCTTGCCATCTTCATCCCGCCGACCGAGGCGCTGGAGGATTATCTGGCCCTTATCGCCGAGGTCGAGGCGGTGGCGGAGCGGACCGGCGTGCCGGTGCGCATCGAGGGCTATCCGCCGCCGCCCGACCCGCGCCTCGCCATGCTGAAGGTGACGCCTGACCCCGGCGTGATCGAGGTCAATGTCCAGCCCGCGGCGAGCTGGGCGGAGGCGCGCGACATCACCGAGACGCTCTATGATCTGGCGCGCGAGGAGGGGCTCACCGCCGACAAGTTCATGGTCGACGGGCGGTCGGTCGGCACCGGCGGTGGCAACCATCTCGTGCTCGGCGGCCCGACCGTGCTCGATTCGCCCTTCATCCGCCGGCCGGACCTGCTCAAGAGCTTCGTCCTCTACTGGCAGCGCCACCCCTCGCTCAGCTATCTCTTCTCCGGCCTGTTCATCGGTCCGACCAGCCAGGCACCGCGCATCGACGAGGCCCGCCATGACGGGCTTTACGAGCTGGAGATCGCGCTGGCGCAGGTGCCGCCGCCGGGCGCCGGCGATCCGCCGCCGGCCTGGGCGGTGGACAGGTTGTTCCGCAACTTGCTCGTCGACGTCACCGGCAACACCCACCGCACCGAGATCTGCATCGACAAGCTGTTCTCGCCGGATGGGCCGACCGGCCGGCTCGGCCTCGTCGAGTTCCGCGGCTTCGAGATGCCGCCGGATGCGCGGATGAGCCTCGCCCAGCAGTTGCTGATGCGCGCGCTCACCGCCTGGTTCTGGCGCCAGCCGCAGGAGGGCGCGCTGGTACGCTGGGGCACGCAGCTCCACGATCGCTTCCTGCTGCCGCATTTCGTGTGGGAGGATTTTCTCGGCGTGCTCGCCGACCTGCGCGCCGCCGGCTATGATTTCGATCCGGCCTGGTTCGAGGCGCAGCGGCAATTCCGCTTCCCGGTGCATGGCGAGGTGACGGCAGGCGGCGTCACCTTGCAAATCGCCCATGCGCTGGAGCCGTGGCACGTGCTCGGCGAGACGGGCGCGATCGGCGGCACGGTCCGCTATGTCGACAGCTCGACCGAGCGGTTGCAAGTCAAGGCGAGCGGGCTGGTGCCCGGCCGCCACGTCGTCGCCTGCAACGGCCGCGCCGTGCCGATGACGCCGACAGGCGTACCCGGGGAGGCGGTCGGCGGGGTGCGCTACAAGGCGTGGGCGCCGGCCAATTGCCTGCATCCCCGCCTCGCCCCCAACGCGCCCCTGACCTTCGACCTGCTCGATCGCTGGAACGGCCGCTCGCTCGGCGGCTGCGTCTATCATGTGGCGCACCCGGGTGGACGCAGCTACGATGACGTGCCGGTCAATGCCTATGAGGCAGAGGCGCGCCGGCGGGCCCGCTTCCAGGATCACGGCCACACGCCCGGCCGGGTCGGGATGCCGGCGGACGAGCGGGCGGGAGAATTTCCGATGACCCTCGATCTTCGCACCCCGGGCCCACGCTGAGCCATGGACAATGCCGCCGTGCAGCCGGCCCTGTTCGACTGGGTGGAAGACTGGGTGTCGAGCTATGCCTCGACGGCGGGTTCCGGCGACATCCTGCGCGACAGCTTCGCGCGTGGCGAGACGATGTGGGACGCGATGCTGGCCGGCGTCGCCGCGTTCACCAACGGCGACCTCGCCAATGCCGCCGAGCGCGTCCATCGCCAGGCGCGCGAACTCGGCACGGCTTATCGCCTGCCCGGCGAGAGCGAGGAACGGCCGTGGCCGCTCTCCCCCCTGCCCCTCGTCCTCGGCGAGCGCGACTGGCGAGTGATCGAGGCCGGCGTCGCCCAGCGCGCCGAGCTGCACGAGCGGCTGCTCGACGATCTCTACGGCCCGCAGGCGCTGGTCAAGGAGGGGCTGCTGCCGGCGGCGGCGGTGACGGGCTCGCCGCATTTCCAGCGGGGCATGATCGACATCGATCCCCCAGGCGGCCACCGGCTCTATATCTATGCCGCCGATCTCGGCCGCGGGCCGGACGGCGAGTGGCGGGTGCTTGGCGATCATCTGCGCGCGCCGACCGGGGCCGGCTATGCGCTGGAAAACCGGCTCGCGCTCAGCCGGGTGATGGGCGAGCATCTCAATCGGCTGAACGTCCAGCGCCTCGCCCCCTTCTTCGAGGCGTTCCGCCAGGGGATGGTCGCCGGATGCCGCCGATCCGAGCCGCGCATCGCCCTGCTCACGCCCGGCCGCTTCAATCAGAGCTATCCGGAGCAGGCCCATCTCGCCCGCTATATGGGCATGTTGCTGGTCGAGGGTTCGGACCTCGCCGTGCACGACGATCGGCTGTTCGTGCGCACCATCGATGGGCTGAAGCGCGTCGATGCGGTGTGGCGACGCATGGATTCGCGCTGGGTCGATCCGCTCGCCTTCGATTCCCACAGCCAGATCGGTGTCCCCGGCCTGATGGACGCGATGGCCGCCGGCAACGCCGTGGTCGCCAACATGCCGGGCTGCGGCGTCGGCGAGGCGCGCGGGCTCGCTGCCTTCTTGCCGCGGCTGTCGCGGCGGCTGCTCAACGTCGAGCTGCTGCTGCCGAACACCGCCACCTGGTGGTGCGGCCAGCCGCGCGAGGCAGCCGAGGTCGAGGCGATGTTCGACCGGCTGCTGATCGCGCCCGCCTTCGAGACCGCCGCCGGCCTGAAGGACAACCGCCCCGTCATCGGCGCCACGCTCGACGCCGATGCCCGCGCCGCCCTGATCGCGGCAATGCGGGCGCGGCCGATGGATTATGTCGGGCAGGAGGTGGTGCGCCTGTCGACCATGCCGAGCGTGATCGACGGAGTGATGGCGCCGCGGCCCTTCACGCTGCGCGTCTTCGCCGCGCGTAACGGGCGCGGCCAGTGGCAGGTGATGCCGGGCGGCTTCGCGCGGCTCGGCGAGGATGCCGATGTCCGCGCGACGGTGATGGGCGAGGGCGTGTCCTCGGCGGACGTGACCGTAGTCGCCGGCGCGCTCACCGAGCCGCACCCGGCGGGCAGCCGGCTGCCCATCCATATCCGCCGCAATCCCGGCACGCTGCAGTCGCGCGCGGCGGACAATCTGTTCTGGCTGGGCCGTTATCTGGAGCGCGGCGAGGCGCATCTCCGGCTGGTGCGCGCGGCCCTGGGCGGCACGATCGATGCGGACGGCGGCATGGCGCTTGCGCCAGCGACGATCGATCGCATCGCCGAGCAACTCGTCGCCTCGGGCGCGGCGGCGAAGACGGCGCGGGCTGCCGAGCGAGGCAGCGCCCAGCGCGACGTTGCCGCGCTCGCCTTCGCGGCGCTCGACAATGGCGAGGAATCGGCGAGCGTGCGCGCGCTGCTCGCCACCGCGCGCGGCATCGCCGAGGGCACGCGCGAACGACTGTCGGCGGACGTCTGGCGGCTGCTCGACACCAGCCTGCCGCCGCTGACCCAGGCCGATGCGGCGACGATGCTGAACCGCGCCACCGCCTTTCAGGAACGTTTCTCGGCGCTGGCCGGGCTCGCCGCCGAGAATATGGCGCGCACCTCCGGCTGGCGCTTCCACGATCTCGGTCGCAGGCTGGAGCGTGCAGCCGAGACGTGCCGGCTGGCGCGCGCTTTCGCCGGCGACGAGGCCAGCGTCGACGATCTCGCCACCTTGCTCGACATCTGCGACAGCCAGATCAGCTATCGCGCCCGCTATCCGGAAGGCATCGCGCTCGATGCGGTGCGCGACCTGATCCTGCTCGATCCGTGGAACCCGCGCAGCCTCGCCTATCAGGTCGATCGCATCGTCGGCCATCTGAGGGCGCTGCCTTCGCTGCGTGACGACGGCATGCCGGAGGAGCAGGTGGCGATGGCCACCCATGTCGCCGCGACGATGGCCGTGGCCAATGCCGCGAGCACGGATAGCGAGGCGATGCTCGGCCTTGAGAACCGGCTCTATGCCCTGTCCGACGCGATCGGCGCGCGCTATTTCCTTCAGGGCAGCCAGATCGTGCGGTCGACCGCGACGATCCGCCTCGCATGATCTACGAGGTCACCCACAGCACGACCTTCGATTACGACGCGCCGATGCGCTATGCGCGCTGCAATCTGCGGCTCGAACCGATCGACTGGCCGGGGCAGAGCCTGCTCTCATTCAGCCTGCACGTCGCGCCCGAGGGGCCGATCAGCCCCAGCCATGTCGCCGCCTATGCCGGCCATATCGCGAGGATGGTCGTGGAGCAGCCGGTGACGGAACTCGTCATCACCGCCCGCGCCCGCCTGTCGGTCAATCGCGTCGCGGCGCTCCCTGCGCCGGACGATCCGAGCGTCGCGGGGGTGGCCCGGGCGGCGGTGGCGGTCGCCGATCTCGGCGTGATGTCGCCGGCTAATTACATCTATCCCTCGCCGATGATCGCGCTGACCCCGGACATCGCCGCCTGGTGCGCCGACAGCCTGTCGCCCGGACGCGGCATCGTCGAGGCCGCCTATGAGCTGACCAGTCGCATCAAGGCCGCCTTCCGCTACGACGGCGCCGCCACCGAGACCGATACCACGCCGGCCGAGGCGTTCGACCGTCGCGCCGGCGTCTGCCAGGATTTCGCGCAGGTGATGATCGCGGGCCTGCGCGCCGCGGGCCTGCCCGCCGCCTATGTCTCGGGCTATCTGCGCACCATCCCGCCTGCCGGCAAGCCGCGACTGATCGGCGCGGATGCCACCCATGCCTGGGTGATGCTGTGGTGCGGGCCGGCGCGCGGCTGGCTCGGCTTCGATCCGACGAACGGCGTCGGCATGAATGCGGACCACATCCTGACCGCGATCGGCCGCGATTATGCCGACATCGCGCCGATCGACGGCATCTTCGTCGGCCAGTCCGGCCAGTCGATCAAGGTGTCGGTGGACGTGGCGCCGATCGAATAGACCGCCGGATCAGATACAGGCGGCGCCACAAATGCATCATATAACTCGGGCAATATAATTCCGTCATCACGTCAGTGGCGTTGAAGATCAGAAAGCCAGATAGCGGGAAGTCTCGCAGCCATTGCAGATGTTAATGAAGTATTAGTCATAGCACAACTTGATCCGCATCCGATATAACTGATCCAGTTATAGTTATTATTGGATTGCCAGAAAAAAAATTCTGCCAGGCTCCGATAAATGGCTGCGCTCCCTCTACAAATGAGTGGGGCGCATCAGCTCCCCATGGAATTCACAGATATTTGGGGATGCGATGAGCAGCTGTGTTCTGGATGTGCCGAGCTCGGTGACGGTGCGCTCCGTCGCCGAATTTGGCCAGCAGCTCGCGACGGCGATCGAGGGCAGGAGCGACGTCGCGCTCAACGTCGATGCGCTGCAGGAGCTGGACCTCAGCTTCGTGCAGATCGTGCTGTCGGCCCGCACGCATGTCGAGCGCGAGGGCGGCGTGCTGCGCCTCGCCCGTCCGGCCAATCCGGCGGTGGCCGCGCTGCTGCGCCGCGCCGGCTTCCTCGCCGCGCCCGATCCCGCCGACATCGAATTCTGGTTTCACGGAGAACTTCCGCAATGAGTGCGTCCATCCTCACCGTCGACGATTCGCCGAGCCTGCGCATGGCGATCCGCATCGCGCTGACCGGCGCCGGCTACAACGTCACCGAGGCCGGTGACGGGCAGGAAGGCCTGATGAAGGCCAATGCCGAGAAGTTCGACATGATCGTCACTGATCTCAACATGCCGATCATGGATGGGCTGACGATGATCCGCGAAATCCGCAAGTCGACGGTGCAGACCGGCACGCCGATCATCTTCCTTACCACTGAATCCGACGATGCGATGAAGCAGCAGGCCAAGGCCGCCGGTGCGACCGGATGGCTGGTCAAGCCCTTCGTTCCCGATCAGCTGATCAAGATCGCACGAAAGGTGCTGGGCCAGTGAGCGAGCAGGATCCGATCGCGGCATTCCGCGTCGAAGCGGGCGAGCTGCTCGATCAGGTCGAGCAGGGCCTTCTCGACCTCGGCCACAGGCTGGACGACCGCAACCTCGTCGACGAAGTGTTCCGCGGCCTGCACACGCTGAAGGGCTCGGGCGCGATGTTCGGCTTCGATGCGCTCGCCGCCTTCACCCATCATTGCGAGACGGCGTTCGATCGCGTGCGCAAGGGGCTCGTTCCTGCCACGCAGGAACTGGTCGCCGTGATCCTGTCGGCCAAGGATCATATGCGCGCGCTGGTCGATGGCGATGGCGCCGGCCAGGAGGCCGAGGGCGCGGCGATCCTCGCCCGGCTACAGGCCGCGATCGAGGCCGCCGGCGGCGCCCCTGCCGGCGATGCCGCGCCGACTGGCGTTGCCGCCGCCGCTGCGACGCCCGAGGCGACCGGCGCCGGCTGGCAGATTTCCTTCCGCCTGCCCGCCGACGCCATGGCCAACGGCACCAACCCGCTGATGCTGCTCGACGAACTGCGCGAACTGGGCGAGTGCCACATCGTCGCGCGCACCGATGCCGTGCCGGCTTTTCCTGACCTCATCCCCACCGAATGCCATATCGGCTGGGACGTCACGCTGCGCACCTCCGAGCCGAAGAGCGCGATCGAGGATGTGTTCATCTTCGTGATGGACGACATGGTGCTGACCATCGAAGCGCTCGCGGCCGATCCGGCTCCGGTCGCGGAGGCGGCGCCGGCTGTTCCCATGGCCGCGATCGCGCCGCCGCCCGGCGCGGTGGCGCCGGTGGCCCAGCCCGCCAACGACGCCGGCGCCGCCGGCCGTGCCGCCACCAAGGCGGCCGGCGAGAGCGTGCGCGTGCCGGCCGAACGGCTGGACGAGCTGATGGACCGCGTCGGCGAGCTGGTCATTGCGCAGAGCCGCCTCAGCCAGGTGGCCGGCGCCGGCACCGATCTCATCCTGCGCTCCGTCTCGGAGGAGATTGCGCGTCTCGCCGGCGAGCTGCGCGACACGATGATGGTGTTGCGCATGGTGCCGGTGGCGTCGCTGTTCGGGCGTTTCCGCCGCCTCGTGCATGATCTTTCCCGCGAGACGGGCAAGTCGATCGAGCTTGCCACCGAAGGCGAGAGCACCGAGGTCGACAAGACCGTGATCGAGCGGCTTGCCGATCCGCTCGTCCATCTCATCCGCAACGCCTGCGATCACGGGCTGGAGACGCCCGAGGTTCGCGTCGCCGCCGGCAAGGCCGCGGTCGGGCGCGTGCTGCTCTCCGCCCATCAGGCGGGCGGCGAGGTGGTGATCACCATCCGCGACGACGGCCGCGGCATCGACCGCGACCGGGTCCGCGCCAAGGCGGAAGCGCAGGGGCTGATCCAGCCGGGCCAGGTCGTGCCCGACCAGGATCTGTTGCAGATGATCTTCCACCCCGGTTTCTCGACGGCGGCGCAGGTCACCAACCTCTCCGGCCGCGGCGTCGGCATGGACGTTGTCAAGCGCACCATCGAGAGCCTGCGCGGCGCCATCGACGTCACCTCGTCCCCAGGCCAGGGCTCGACGGTGGTGCTGCGCATCCCGCTGACGCTGGCGATCATCGACGGGCTGCTGATCCGCGTCGGCAGCGGCCGCTATGTGATCCCGCTGGCGGCGGTGGAGGAATGCCTGGAGTTGAGCCTCGAGGAGGATCTGCGCTCGCGCGGGCGCAGCTTCATCACGCTGCGTGATCGGCTGGTGCCGTTCCTGCGGCTGCGCGAGATGTTCACTACCGGCAGCAAGCCCGATACCTACCAGAAGATCGTCGTCGTCGCGACCGGCGCCGAGCGCGTCGGCCTCGTCGTCGACCAGATCATCGGCAGCCATCAGACCGTCATCAAATCCATGTCGTCGCTGCATCGTGACGTCGCGACCTTCGCCGGGGCCACCATCCTCGGCGACGGCGGCGTCGCCCTGATCCTCGACGTCGCCCAGCTCGTCGCCATCGGCCAGCAGCAGGAGGAGCGGCTGCGCGCCGCCGGATAAGCCATGCACGAATCCACCCCCACCCATTGGGATGCCGACGGCAATCTCGAAGTGCTGACCTTCAACCTCGACGAGGAGACCTTCGCCATGGAGGCGGTCCTCGTCCAGGAGATCGTCGACCTTCTCCCCGAGACGATCGTGCCCGGCGCCTCACCGCTGGTCGGCAGCGTCGTCAATTTCCGCGGCAAGATCATCCCGATCGCCGATCTGCGCCTCGCCTTCGGGATGCCGCAGGCCGAGCCCACCGTCGACAGCCGCATCGTCGTCATCGAGATGGACATCCACGGCGAGCCGACCGCCATCGGCATCCGCACCGACAAGGTTCACGAGGTGGCGACGCTGACCCGTGACCATGCCGAGGAGCCGCCGGCCGTCGGCATGCGCTGGAAACGCGATTTCGTACGCGAACTGGTGCGGGCCCAGGACGGCATCATCGTCCTGCCGGATCTGCCCTCCATCTTCCGCTCGCTATCCGCAGCGGACGACCATGCCGGCGCGCCGGCTTCCACCATTCACTGAGCATCGAGACACGGGAGGCAGACATGCGGGCCACAATCAAACTGAAGCTGGGAGGCACGTTCGCCCTGCTTCTCGCCATCATGACCATCGTCATCGTCATGGGCATTTCGCGCCTGACGACCCTTAACGACGCGATCGGGCAGGTCATCAACGGCCCCGCCGCCCAGCTCGATCGCGCCCGCGCCATCGATGCCGGCGTCAGCATGATGGTGCGCGCCGAGAAGAACCTCGTGCTCACCAATGATCCGCAGGCGCGGCGCGGCTTCGAGGAGCAGATCAGCAGCTTCCGCAGCCGCACCAATGATCTGATCGAGCAGGCCAATGCCAATCCGTCGGAAAAGACGCGGGCGGCCTGGGCCGAGCTGCGCGATCACTGGAATGCCTTCACCCCGATCAACGACCGCGTCCGCGCGCTCAGCCTTGCCGACAAGAGCGGCGCGGCAGCGCTGACCATGGGGGAATCGCGCGACAAGGCGAATGCGCTGACCAAGACCGCCGAGCAGCTCGTCAAGAGCCAGCAGGAGATGATGAAGGCCGCCGACGACGATACCGAGGCGCTCTACACCTCTGCGCGCTCACTGATGATCATCAGCGGCGTCATCGCCTTCCTGGTGACCGCCGCGTCCGCCCTCTATCTGGCGATGCTCATCTCGCGTGGCCTCGCTTCCGCCGGCGACGCGATGCGTCAGGTCGCCGAGGGCGATCTCACCCGCACCGCGCAGATCAGGAATAATGACGAGATCGGCGACCTTCTCGGCCATGTGAACGCGATGATCGAGCGCCTGCGCGGCGTGGTCGGGGATTCCTCTGTCGCTGCCGAGAATGTCTCGGCGGGCAGCCAGGAACTGTCGGCCAATTCCGAGCAGGTCAGCCAAGGCGCGACCGAGCAGGCCGCCGCCGCCGAGCAGGCCTCCGCGTCGATGGAAGAGATGGCCGCCAACATCAAGCAGAACGCCGACAACGCCGCCACCACCGAGAAGATCGCCCGCCAGTCGTCCAAGGACGCCGAAGCGAGCGGCGTCGCCGTCGAGCGTGCCGTCACCGCGATGCGCACGATCGCCGAGAAGATCGGCATCGTCCAGGAGATCGCCCGCCAGACCGACCTGCTCGCGCTGAACGCAGCCGTCGAGGCGGCGCGCGCCGGCGAGCATGGCAAGGGCTTTGCGGTCGTCGCCTCTGAGGTGCGCAAGCTCGCCGAGCGCAGCCAGACCGCCGCTGCCGAGATCAGCGCGGTGTCCGGCGACACGGTGAAGGCCGCCCAGCAGGCCGGCGAGATGCTGACCAAGCTCGTCCCCGACATCCGCCGCACCGCCGAGCTGGTGTCGGAGATCAGCGCCGCCTGCCGCGAGCAGGACATCGGCGCTGCCCAGATCAACGAGGCGATCCAGCAGCTCGATCAGGTCACCCAGCAGAATGCCGGCGCCTCCGAGCAGATCTCGACCACTTCGGAAGAACTCGCTGCCCAGGCCGAGGAACTGCAGGCCTCGATCGCCTATTTCCGCGTCGACGGCCGCGGTGACGCCAAGGCCGCACCGGCCCGCCGGGCCGTGGCTGCGGCCCGCAAGCCTTCCGCCGCGGCGAGGCCGGCCGCCAAGGGCAAGGCGCCGGCGATGAAGCCCAAGAGCAATTCGATCGCCGACCAGCAGGCCCGCGCCCGCGGCTTCGCGCTCGATCTCGATACTGGCGGCCCGGACGCGGAGGATGCCGATTTCGGCCAGGCTGCCTGAGCAAAGCAATCCATAACACCAGATACGTCCGACAAGCCTCAAGGAACCCTTGCAATGCGTGCAACCATCAAACTAAAGCTCGGGGTGACCTTCGGGCTCGTCATCCTGATGATGATTATCGTCAGTGCCCTCGGCATTTCTCGCATGTCCGTGCTCAACTCGGCGATCACCGAAGTGATCTACGGGCCGGCGTCGCGGCTCGAGACGGCGATGAGCCTCAACGGGGAAATCCAGACGCTGCTGCGCAACGAGAAGAACATCATCCTCACCAATGATCCGGAGACGATGCGCGATTTCGACAGCAACATCGCCAAGGGCCAGGCCCAGGTCGAGACGCTGCTGCGCAACGGTCAGGAAAAGGCGTCGGAAGCCGGCAGGCCGCTTTGGGCCGCGGCGCGCGACGACTGGAACGCCTACAAGCCGATCAACAACAAGGTTCGCGCCCTCGCCCTCGTGCTGAAGAATGACGAGGCCTCGGCCCTGTCGCTCAACCAGTCGCGCAAGGCCGCCGACCAGCTTTCCGCCTCGGTGAGCAAGATCGTCGAGCTGCAGAAGCAGCAGATGAAGCAGGTCGATACCGATACCGACGCGATGTATGCCAGCGCCCGCGCGCTGGTGCTGACCGCCTCGGTGATCGCGCTGATCATGGCGATCGCCGGCGCCGTGTGGATTTCGCGGATCGTGTCGGGCGGCCTGCGCCGTATCTCCGGGGCGATCAACGCCGTTGCCATCGGCGATCTGGAGAATGACGTGAAGGTCACCTCCAATGACGAGATCAAGGATCTGGTCGACACCGTCAACGGCATGACCGCCAATCTGCGCGTCTCCGCCAACCTCGCCGACAAGATCGCCGATGGCGACCTCACCGTCGAGCATAAGGCGCTGTCCGACAAGGACATGCTGGGCCTCGCGCTGATCCGCATGGTCGAGCGCCTGCGCGGCGTGGTCGGCGATTCTTCTGCCGCTGCCGAGAATGTCTCGGCGGGCAGCCAGGAACTGTCGGCCAATTCCGAGCAGGTCAGCCAGGGCGCGACCGAGCAGGCCGCCGCCGCCGAAGAAGCCTCCGCGTCGATGGAGCAGATGGCCGCCAACATCAAGCAGAACGCCGACAACGCCGCCACCACCGAGAAGATCGCCCGCCAGTCGTCCAAGGACGCCGAAGCGAGCGGCGTCGCCGTCGAGCGTGCCGTCACCGCGATGCGCACGATCGCCGAGAAGATCGGCATCGTCCAGGAGATCGCCCGCCAGACCGACCTGCTCGCGCTGAACGCAGCCGTCGAGGCGGCGCGCGCCGGCGAGCATGGCAAGGGCTTTGCGGTCGTCGCCTCTGAGGTACGCAAGCTCGCCGAGCGCAGCCAGACCGCGGCTGCCGAGATCAGCTCGGTGTCCGGCGACACGGTGAAGGCCGCGCAGGAGGCCGGCGAAATGCTGACCAAGCTCGTCCCCGACATCCGCCGCACCGCCGAGCTGGTGTCGGAGATCAGCTCCGCCTGCCGCGAGCAGGACATCGGCGCTGCCCAGATCAACCAGGCGATCCAGCAGCTCGACCAGGTCACCCAGCAGAATGCCGGCGCCTCCGAGCAGATCTCGACGACCTCGGAAGAGCTCGCTGCCCAGGCCGAGGAACTGCAGACCTCGATCGCCTATTTCCGCGTCGCCTCCAACGGCCCGAAGGCGGCGGTGCAGACGCGCCGTCCGGCCCAGCCTGTCCGCAAGCCGGCCGCCGCGCCCAAGGCCGCCCGGTCGAGCTCGGTCGCCGACCAGCAGGCCCGCGCCCGCGGCTATGCGCTGGATCTCGCCAATGGCGGTCCGGACGCCGACGACGCCGATTTCGGGGTGAAGGCAGCATGAGCGAGGCCGAGGAAATCCAGGCCGTGACCTTCGGCCTTGGCGCGGAGATCTTCGCGGTGCCGGTGGCACTGGTCCGCGAGATCCTCGATTACCGCGAAGCCTTCCACATTCCGAACGGGCCGGACTATCTGCTCGGCCTCACGGATATGCGCGGTCAGGGCATTTCGACCATCGACTTCCGCATCAAGCTCGGCCTGCCCCCTGTCACGCCGACGCCCGCCACGCGGATCCTGGTGATCGACGTGCCGCTGTCCGATCGGGTGCTGGTGCTCGGCCTGGTGGTGGATCGGGTGCTGGAAGTCAGCACCTTCCGCGCCGATCAGGTCGAGGCAGCGCCGGACATCGGCGTGCGCTGGTCGTCCGACTATATCGGCGGCGTCGTCCGCCGGGCCGGGGGCTTCGTGGTCATGGTCAACGTGGCGCGCATCTTCTCGGACGAAGAAGCCGTCACGCTGGCCGGGCCGCGCGCCGCCGCCGCCTGAACTCGCCAACCCTCCCAAACCAGATCCCCGCGGGGTCGCCCTTCCCGGGCGGCCCCGACGGGCCCCAGCATCGGAGCCGCGCCCTTGTCCGCAGCCGCACAAAAGATCCCGGCCCAGGCTTCCAGCCCGAGTGGCGATCGCCTCAGCAAACGTAATTTCAGTCGGCTTGCGGCCTATATCTACGAATATTCCGGCATCAAGATGCCGGAAAGCAAGCTCACCATGCTTGAAGGCCGGCTGCGCCGCCGCGTGCGCGCCACCGACACGGCCTCGATCGACGACTATTGCAGCTATGTCTTCGACGGCGACAATCTCGCCACGGAAGGGCTGCACCTGATCAATGCGGTGACCACCAACAAGACGGACTTCTACCGCGAGCCGGCGCATTTCGTCTATCTGCGCGAAAAGGCGCTGCCGACGCTGGTCGGCCGCGGCATCCGCCGGGTGCGGGCGTGGAGCGCCGCCTGCTCGATCGGCGCCGAGCCCTATACCATCGCCATGGAGCTCGATGATTACGCCGACAGCAAGGGCGGCCCGGACTATGGCATCCTCGCCACGGATCTCGACACCGAGGTGCTCGCCGCCGCGCGCCAGGGCATCTACCAGAAGGAACTGCTCGAGCCGGTGCCGGCGCGCATCGCCCAGAAATACGTCATGCAGCCGCGCGATCCGCGCCGCCGCGACGTCCGCATCACGCCCGATCTGCGCAGTGCGATCGGCTTCGGCCGGCTCAACCTGATGGACGATCACTATCCGGTCGGCGAGCCGATGCACCTGATCTTCTGCCGCAACGTGCTGATCTATTTCGACAAGCCGACGCAGCGCGGCGTCGTCTCGCGGCTCGTCGATTGCCTGGCGCCGCAGGGCTATCTGTTCCTCGGCCATTCGGAATCGATCGCCGGCTTCGACCTGCCGCTGACCCAGGTCGCCAACACCGTGTTCCAGCGGAGCTGATCCCATGGCACTGCTTACCAAGAAGAAGTTCCGCGTCCTCGTCATCGACGATTCCGCCAGCGTGCGCCAGACGATGACGCATATTCTGGAAGAAGACCCCGAGCTGGAGGTGATCGCGGCCGCCGCCGATCCCTTCGCCGCGGCTCGCTATATTCATGAGGAAGTGCCCGACGTCATCACCCTCGACGTCGAGATGCCGCGCATGGATGGCATCACCTTCCTGCGCAAGCTGATGATCCAGTGTCCGGTGCCGGTGGTGATGTGCTCCTCGCTCACCGAGGAGGGATCGGAGACGTTGCTGCAGGCGATGGAGGCCGGCGCCGTCGACGTCATCCTCAAGCCGCGCGTCGGCGTCGCCGATCATCTGGCCGAGGCGCATCTCCAGATCCGTGACGTGGTCAAGGCCGCCGCCCGCGCCCGCATCAAGGGCCGGCCGGCGGCTCCCCGGGTGGCGCGGCCGGAAGGGCCTGAGAAGAAGCTGACCGCCGACGCCGTGCTGCCGCCGCCGAGCGGCCGGGCGATGAGCCGCACCACCGAGATGATCGTGTGTATCGGCGCTTCGACCGGCGGCACCGAGGCGCTGCGCGAGGTGCTGGAGGCGCTGCCCGCCAATTCGCCGGGTATCGTCGTCGTCCAGCACATGCCGGAAAGCTTCACCAACGCCTTTGCCCGCCGCCTCAACACCTTGTGCGAGGTGGATGTGAAGGAAGCCGTGGACGGCGACCCCGTATTGCGCGGCCATGTGCTGATCGCACCGGGCGGCAAGCACCTGATGCTGGAACGCCAGGGCGCGCGCTACGTCGTCGCAGTGAAGGACGGGCCGCTGGTGACGCGGCATCGCCCATCGGTGGACGTGCTGTTCCGCTCGGCGGCGCGCTCGGCCGGCTCGAACGCGGTCGGCATCATCATGACCGGCATGGGCGACGATGGCGCCCGCGGTCTGCTCGAGATGAAGCAGGCCGGCGCCCGCACCTTCGCGCAGGACGAGGCCAGCTCGATCGTGTTCGGCATGCCCAAGGAGGCCATCGCCCGCGGTGCCGCGGACAAGATCATTCCGCTACAGAATATCGCCCGCGAGCTGCTGCACGCGACGGCACGATAGGGCGCATGCCCGATCGGCCGCCGACGTGCAGCGGCCTCGTGCTGACCGGGGATCAGCCGAGATTTTCGGCGACGCGGCCCGATCCGGCCCGGCGGCGGCGCGCGGTCACCCCGATCACTCCGAAGCCGAGGACCAGCATCGCCCAGGTCGCCGGCTCCGGCACCGCCGGAGTGCCGTCGTCGAAGCGCAGGATCGAAGGGGCGCCGTTCGCCGCGATGTACCACAGTTGATAGATGTGGCCGGCCTCCAGCGTCGGCAGCATCGTCGTCGCAGCCACCGTCGGCCCTTCATTGCCGGAAATGAGGTTGCCGCTGCTCGTGGTGATGTCGAACAGCGAAATGCCGTCATCATGGGTGATGGATGCGCCAACGAGATTCGTCGCGAACGTGAAGTTGAACGCGAACAAGGTCACGGCGTCGAAAGTCGGCGTGCTCATCTGATCGGCGGGCAGGCCCACGCCGGGGATGAAATTGCTCATCAGATCGGTCGCCTGACTCATGTTCGCGAAGTCAATCGGCCCGCTGTAGTTGAAGGACCCGACAAATGTCTGGCTCGTCACCGGATTGCTTGGCAGAGCCTGCTGGCTGGGATCGCTGATATCCCCCGGATTGCTACTGTTCCCGTGCCAGACATTGAAGTTGGTCGAAGTAACGACGGTTGCGGCATTCGCCGCACCTGCCATGCATATGGCAAGAAGTGGTGTCGTCAAATAAGATGCTATGCCCCTCATCATTGCCTCCTGTTACGACTCAATGACAATGAATCATTAACATGACTAACAATGATTCGCAAGTTGCGTAAGATGTACACTCGATTACAACTATAGATTTGGCTGAAAAACGCCATTTTCATTTATCGTTGTCGACGGGAGACTGTGAGCGCGAGGCGCCGGATCGAGCCGGATCGACGCGGAAAAGCAGGATTTCCCGGCTCCGCGTCCTCAGGAGACGCATCGCACGTCGCGAGGGCACATCCGCAAGGCGCGAACGTTACCGCGCAATAACGGCCTCGCCTATATTGGCAGATGCTAGAACAGTGCGTCGTCGAACAGGTCGTCGTCGCTTTGTTCGCCGGATCCAGTATCGCCCGTAGCGGCCTCGGCCACCTCGTCGCCGGGCAGCGCGAACTGGCGGTGGACGTCGCGCTCGCGAGCCATGGTGTAGCTGCGGTGGATGCGGCCCATAATGTCGCGCAGCGGCTCCAGCGCCGGTTCCGGAATCTCGCCCAGCGCCGGCGCCAGCGCCGCGAGGCGTCCGGCGGCCTGGGCGAGCGCCTCGCCGATCTCCGCCTCGCAATCGACGGCACTGGTGGTGTCGCGCAGGATGGTGGCGACAGTGGCGGCGTCGCCGTCCAGGCTGGACAGGCTTTCCTCCATGCGGCGCCCACCGGCCCGGATCGAGGACAGCGAGTCGGTGAGCGCGCGGCCGGCATCGGTGCCGCCGCCTTGCTCGCGCTGGTCGCGCATCGATCCGGCAGCGCTCGCGAGCTCCTTGAACGTCTCGTGGATGCGATCCGACACGGACTCGAGATTGTTGGCGAAGGCGCGGATTTCGGTGGCAATCACCTCCAGCGCGCGGCCGTCCTGGCCCATGCGGCGGCAGCGCAGGCCGGTATTCCATGCCATCTGCTCGACATCGACCTGCACGTTGCGCACCGCGCGCAGCCGGCGCTCGAGGCTCTCGGCGGTTTCCGACGTGGCGCTGCCGAGGCGGTCCGAATATTCGTCGGCCGCGCGCAGCTGGCCGGTGACGTTCTCGACCTCGGCGATGCCCTTCTCCAGCACATGGAGGAAGGACTGGCCGCCGCCCCGGCCGTCGCGGCCGCCGGCGCCCTCGTCGCGCAGGGCGAGCAGGCGGCCGGCATCCGGCGCGATGCCGCGCAGGCTCTGGGTGAGGAGGCGTGCCTCGCGCTGGAAATCGCCGATCGTGTCGGCGGCCTGGGCGGCGAGCAGGCCGAGCACATGGCTCTCCACCGTTCGGCAGATGACGGGATCGGTGATGCCCTGTTCCGCGCTGAAGCGGCCGAGCAGCAATATGCCGTCGGCGACATGTTCCAGCCGCTGGCGGGTGATGTCGCCGATCTGCAGCGCGCCAAGCGCCGTCGCCACCTTGTTGCGGATCTCGCGCGCGACATCGGCAATCCGCGCCGCGATATGGGCAAGATCGAGCTGATGCTGCTGAAGGGCGATGGCGTCCTCGGCGAGCTTCTTCGGCACCTGCGGGATGACCTTGGCGCATTCGGCGGCGAGCAGCTTTTCCGCATCGGCCATGCCGGCGATGCGATCGGAGAGTTCGCGCAGCTCCTGCTCGAAGCCGGCGAGCTGCGTCTCGCCCAGCTCCAGCCGGGTGAGCATGTTGTCGGCGAAGCCGTTGAACTCCTCGGCGCCCGCGGCGGCGATCTTGATGTTGAGCCCGCAGATGCGCAGAAAGCTCAGCGTCTTGTTGATCTGGGTGATGTGGCCGCGCAGCGTGCGGCTGGCCTGGCGAACGGCGGCGAGATCTTTCTGCCGCTCAGCCTGCAGGGCCGGCAGCCGCGTCAGGCGATCGGCGGTGGCGCGCATATTCTCGACGGCAGCATCGGCGGCCTTGCGATCCATGGCGCTGGTCACGCCCTCGAGCGACGAAACCAGCCGCTCGATGATATCGAAGACGGTGGCGAGCGCGGTACCGGCCTGGACGAAGCGCGAATCGAGCCCGCTGGCGAGCGTGCTGATCGTCGCCTGTACCTCGACCAAGGAGGCGCCATCCTCGGCAAGAGCGTCCGAAATCTTCGACAGATACAAAGCTGGCCTCCCCGGTTGAGCGGGGGTTTTGAGTGGGAATGGATAAAATCCCGTAAAGTGAAACGGCCCGATTGCCCGCCCGGCTGAGCGCAATCATCGTCGAACCTGACGAAGTTGACGTTTATGCGCGCCCCTTCTCATGCGGACCCGGGGCAAACCGACAAGGAGGGGGGGGCGCCCTTGACGGATGCGGCCCCCGGCAAGGGCCTAAAGGCTGCGACCGTGACGGCCGGCCAGCTCCACCACATATTGCCACGCCACGCGGCCCGAGCGGCTGCCGCGCGTCGTCGCCCAGGCGATCGCGTCCTGAGCGTCGAAAGGCAGGCCGTGGCGCCGGGTATAGCCCTCGATCATCGCGACATAATGATCCTGATCGACGACATGAAAGCCCAGCGACAGGCCGAAGCGATCGGCCAGCGCCAGCTTGTCGTCGACCACGTCGCGCGGGTTGATCGCGCTGTCCTGCTCGGCGATGTCGCGCGGTATTATGTGGCGGCGATTGGCGGTGACGAACAGGCGGGTATTGGCCGGCCGCGCTTCCGCCCCGCCTTCGAGCAGCGAGCGCAACAGGCGCGGGCCGTCGCCAAGGCCATCGAAGCCGAGATCGTCGATGAACAGCACATAGGCGCGGGGCAGCTCGGCCAGCCGCGCGAACAGCGCCGGCAGGCTCGGCAACGCATCGGCGGCCAGCTCGACCAACGCCACATCCAGCCCCTCGCCCTGCGCGCCGCCCACCGCGCTCTTGACCAGCGCCGACTTGCCGGTGCCGCGCGCACCCCACAGCAGCACGTCATGCGCGGCATGGCCGCGGGCGAGCCGGCGCACCGTCTCGACCAGCGCCGCCTTCTGCGCATCGATGCCGGCGAGGAGATCGAGCGGCAGCGGCGCGAACGCCCGCGCCGCGGCAAGCGCGCCGTCACGCCAGACATAGGCGGGATGCGTCATCGGATCGGCCGACGGCGGCGGCGGCGGCGCCAGCCGTTCCAGCGCGGCGGCGATACGGGCGAGGGTGTCGGGCTGGTCGGTCATCGCCCGCGGCCTATGGCATGGCCGCCGCCAAGGGAAGGGGCGAAGCCGGGCGAGCAACGGCTCCGAGCCGAGGGACCGCGGGTCTGACAGGCTCCCGCGCCCTATAGATTTGGGCCCGCCGTGTGGCAGCACGGCGGGCCCGGACGTGATGAACAGGACTTATTCAGTTGCCGATTTTGTGGAGATACGGGCCGGCGCCGGTCACCGCGCCGTCAACAGCCGGTCCAGCCCGCCTTCGCCGGTGCCGATCTTCTCCAGATGCGGATAGCGCGGGCCGCCATGATAGTCGATCGCCACCGTCTCGAACTGGCCGTTGCGGCTGACGAGCAGGCGGATCGGCTCGCGGCCGGTCCTGGCCTCCGTAAGGATGCGGGTGAGGACATCCTCCGAATAAGTGATGCCATTCACCGCGAGCAGCTTGCCGCCGACGGTGAGGCCGGCCTTGAAGGCCGGGCTGTCCCAGATGACGGCGGTGAGCTTGCCTTCCTCGCCGATGCTGAGGCCGAGCGAATAGTTGAAGTTCGCCGTCTTGCGGGCCTTCATGTCCTGCTTCATCACCGCGCTCGGCTTGTCGGTATAGACCAGCTTGTAGCCATTATCGACGAAGCCCTGAAGCGGCGCATGGTCGCTCGTCTCGGTCACCCGCTTGCGCAGGAAACCGGCCCAGTCATAAGGCTGGATGCGGTTGAGGGTGGCGGCGACATCGTCGAAATTATAGGTCACGACGCCCCAGTCGCCGTCGTTGATGCCGAAGAAGGCGCGGGCGAAATCGTCGATCGACTTGGCGCCCCCCGACTGCTTGCGCAGAATGGAATCCACCTCCATCCACACCAGCAGCCCCTCATTGTAATAATCTTCGGAGCGCTGCCAGCTCGTCCAGCCCTTGGGCCGGCGCTGCGAGATGATCGGATCATTGGTGGTGTCGACCAGCGGGCGCCACTGGCGGCCGGGCGTATTGTCGTAGCTGGCCATGATCATGGCATATTGATCGAGCGTGTCCTGCTTGGAGACCAGGCCCGAGCGCGCTTGCAGCACATAGCCCCAGAATTGCGTCTGGCCCTCATAGACCCACAACAGGGAGTCGCGCATCGGCACGTTGAAGCTCGGCGTCCACAGATCGGCGCCGCGGCGGAACTTGCCGTCCCAGCTATGGGTGTATTCGTGCGGCAGCAGGTTGCGTGCCGGCACCGTCTGGTCCCAATCGGTGAAATAGCCGGGGCGCGAGCCGTCTTCGGAGCTGCGGTGATGCTCCAGCCCGATGCCGCCCATCACCGAAGAGATGTGCAGCAGGAAATGGTAATTGTCGTAATGCTGCGCGCCGAAATTCTTCACCGCCTGATCGACGAGCCGCTTGTGCGCTTCGATCTGCTCGGGCTTGGCATCGAGCTGGTCGGGCGTGTCGGCGACGACGTCAAGGAAGACGCGCGGGGACAATTGCCACTGCTTCGCATAGCGGCCGGCCATCGTCGGCGAATCGACGAGCGTATCGTAATCGGTGCGCTCATAGACGTAGGCGTCGCCGACCTTTTTCGATGGCAGTCCGGCATAGGCCGTCCATCCATCGGGATATTTCACCCGAGCATCGACCTGGATCTGACGGGTGAAATAGCCGGCCGGATAAAGGCTCATCGAATTCCACTGCAGGCGCAGGATCGACGGCGACATCACCACGCTGCCCTGGCTGCTGTCGGTGGCGGAGATGAACTGCAGCTCCACGTCCAGCTGCTTCGCGCCTGCCGGCACGTCGACATGCCAGGCATAGACCTGGACCGGATCGCGGATCCAGGCGAGCTCCTTGCCGTTGGCGCGGATGTGCAGGCTGGCGAGCTTGTCGAGCTGGCCGGAGGGCGAGTGATTGCCCGGCAGCCACTGCGGCATCAGCAGCACGGTATCGCCGCTATGGGCGACGGGGATCGTTTCCCTGACCGTGAAGATGCCGCGCCTGGTGTCGGTAGCGTCGATGTCGAGCTTGATGACGCCGGGATAGGGGACATCGCGCGGGGCCGCGATCGGCGTCGGATAGGGGATCGGCTGGGGCCTCGAATTCTCGGCCTGGACGGGCATGGCGGCGGAGGCGAGCAGCGCCGCCACGACGAGGAGGGAACGGGACATCAATGGCCTTCCGGCTGGAGAAGGCAGCGGAATAGAACTGCTCCCTGCCACCCGTCCAGCATGAGAATGATCGTAACTTGCCAGGGTCCGCTCCCTCACCCATCCGCTCGCCCGGCGGGCGGCCGAGCGCAGTTGGTTCCCCGTGGCGAAGGATCCGGCCCGACGAGACCCTTGGATGCCACATTCCGACAGGCTCAATGCCTGTTCAGGGCGAGCGGATGCCGGTCCGGTCAGCCGACGGCGATATCATATTGGCGCAGCAGGTCGTAGAGCGTCGGGCGACTGATGCCGAGCAGCTTGGCGGCGCCGGAGATGTTGTTTTCCGTACGCGCCAGCGCGCCGAGGATCGCCTTGCGGTCGGCCTGCTCGCGCGCCGCCTTGAGGTTCAACACCTCGCCGCCGGTGCCGCCGGTGCCGTCGAGATCGATGTCGCGGGCGGTGAGCAGCTTGCCGTCGGCCATGATCACCGCGCGCTTGATGCGGTTTTCAAGCTCGCGGACATTGCCCGGCCATTGCCAGTCGTTGAGCAGTTCCAGCGCATCCGGTGCGAGGCCGCGCACCTGCGGGTTCATCTCGGCCGAGAAGCGGGCGACGAAATGGCGGGCGAGCAGCGTCACGTCGCCGGTGCGATCCTTGAGCGGGGGCACCGGCACGACGATCTCGGCGAGTCGATAGTAAAGGTCCTCGCGAAAGGTCCCGGCGGCGATCATCTGCTCGAGATGGCGGTGGGTGGCGCAGACGATGCGGGTGTCGACGGCGATCGGCTTGCGCCCGCCGATGCGCTCGATCACCCGCTCCTGCAGGAAACGCAGCAGCTTGACCTGGAGCGGCAGCGGAATGTCGCCGATCTCGTCGAGGAACAGGGTGCCGCCCTGGGCAAGCTCGATCTTGCCCTCGGTGGTCTTGATCGCGCCGGTGAAGGCGCCCTTCTCATAGCCGAACAGCTCGGCCTCGAGCAGATTCTCGGGGATCGCCGCGCAGTTGATGGCGACGAAGGCGTCGTCGCGCCGCGTGCTGGCGAAGTGGACGCCGCGGGCGAGCAGCTCCTTGCCGGTGCCGGACGCGCCGAGCAGCATCACCGAGGCGCTGGTGTTGGCGACGCGCTCGATGGTGCGGGCGACCTTCAGCATCTCCGGGCTCTGGGTGATCAGCCCGCCGAGCACGGTGGAATCCTGATCCACCGCGCTCGCCAGCCGGCGGTTCTCGCGCTCGAGCTGGTGGAGCTGGAAGGCGCGGGCGACGATCAGGCCAAGCTCGTCGATATCGACGGGCTTGGCGTAGAAATCATAGGCGCCGGCGGCGATCGCCTTGAGCGCGCTTTCCCGCGCCTCATGGCCGGAGGCGACGATGACCTTGGTGTCCGGCTTGAGCGACAGGATCGTGCTCAGCGTCGCGAAGCCCTCGGAGGTGCCGTCCGGATCGGGCGGCAGGCCGAGATCGAGGGTCACCACCGCCGGCTCCTCGGCGCGCAGCGCGTCGATCGCCGACTGGCGGTCGCCGGCGATGATCACCTCATAATCCTCATAGGCCCAGCGCAGCTGGCGCTGGAGGCCGGGATCATCCTCGACGATCAGAAGCTTGGGCAGGACGGCCTTGTCAGCGGGCATCTGTCACTCCGAAGGATGGCGTTCGCTCAGCCATTGGCGGCCGTCGCCGGCTTGTCCATGGCCGCTTGCCCGACCAGCGGCAAGATGAGGGTGAAGCGGCTGCCCTCGCCGAGCCGGCTTTCGACCTCCAGCGCGCCGCCCATCGCCATCAGCAATGTCCGCGCCTCGAAGGCGCCCACGCCGAAGCCGTTGGCCTTGGTGGAGGAGAAGGGCTTGAACAGGCCGGAGCGGATGAAATCCGCGCTCATCCCCTTGCCCTGATCCTTGACGAGGATCGTCGCCCGGCCGCCGTCGGTGCCCACGACGAGGTTGACCGGCCGGTCGCCCTCGCTGGCGTCGACCGCGTTCTGGATGATGTGGACCAGCGCCTGTTCGAGCCGCGCCGGATCGGCAAGCGCGACCAGCTCGGCCTCGCCCTCGACATGGATCGGATTGCTGTCGCGCCGCGTCTCGGCGACGCGCTGGACGAAATTGAGCAACGGCAGCGGCCGGGGCGCGGCCGGCTCGACGCGGTTCTGCGTGGACAGCAGGGCGAGCAGCGCATTCATCTTGCCGACCGAGCTTTGCAGCGTCGCCACCATGTCGGCGCGAAACGCCGGGTTGTCCGCATGGCGCTCGGCGTTGCGGGCGACGAGGCTCAGCTGGCTGACCAGGTTCTTGATGTCGTGGAGGATGAAGGCGAAGCGGCGATTGAACTCGTCGAAGCGCGCCGCCTCGGACAAGGCCTCCTGCGTGCGCGCCTCGGCGAGATAGGTGGCAACCTGGCGGCCGGCGACCTTGAGCAGGTCGAAATCCTCCCAGTCGAGCAGCCGGTCGATACGCGGTCGCTCCGTCACCACCACGCCGATCAGCCGGTCGAGATGGAGCAGCGGCACGGCGATCCATGCCGAGCCTTCGGCGAGCAGCCAGGACGGCATCAGCGCGCGTTCGGCATCGTCGGCGGGGTCGTCGCCGCGCAGCACATCGAGTTCGAGGATGCGACCGGTGCGCTCGAGATGGCTGACGAACGCCTTGGTCCCGGCGAGCGCCGGGGGCTCGGCGGTCGGCCAGTTCCAGCGCGTGCCGAGCACGAGATCGCCCGCACCGCTGTCGATGAGCAGCAGGCCGCCGGGCGATTCGGTGATGTCGGCGATGGCCTTGATGACGCGCTGTTCGAGCGGCGCGGCGCTGCCGCCGGCACGGCCCAGCGTGCCGGTGAAGCGCAGCCATTCCTCGCGATAATCATAGCGGTGGGCGAAGAAATGCTTGGCGATCTTCACCTTCAGCCACGCCCGCACCCGCGCCGAAGGCAGCAGCAGGGCGGCCGCGGCCGACATGATCATCACCAGCGCGAACTGGGCGAGGCGGATATTCTGGCCGCCGACCAGGGCCATCGCCTGCGTCGCCAGCACCATGAAGATCAGATAGCTGCCGATCGCCAGCAGCGACACGGACTGGAAGGCGGCGATGCGGCTGAGGCTGAGGCGCCACGGCCCCTGCCGCCGGCTGGCGAGCGCGAACGGCACGACCAGCGCCAGCATCAGCGGTCCGCGCAGCGCCAGCAGCGTCGCCGGCCAGCGGCCGAACAGATAGGTGACGGTGTATAGGTTGAGATCCCACGCCCACATGATGCCGATGGCGATAAGCGGCCCGCGCACGCTCCACCGGGCGGCGCGCACCGTGGCATTGTAGAGATTGTGGAGCAGCAACAGGCCGCCCGCCATGATCAGGATGCGCAGCGCCAGCCCGATATAAAGGAGGTTGCTGCCGAGCAGGCTCGCCTCGTCGATGCCGGCGAGGGCGCGGGCAAAACCGAGCAGCACGCCGAGCATCAGCGCCGCCACCAGCAGCGTGTAGATCGTCACCAGCGTCTGGCGGCGGACGACGCCCTCGCTATCCTGGAACAGCAGGATGACGAAGGTCAGCCACATCAGGTTGCGCAGGCATTCCGCGGCGCCCGCGAAGCCGGTGAGCGGGCTCGCCACCGGACCCGGGGTGAAGCCCTGGAGGGTGCCGGCGATCATCAGCACGCACCACAGCGCCGTCGCCGCGAAGGCACCGCCGAACACCCGCTGCTGCGCCGTCGGCGTGCCGCGGCCGAGATGCCAGATGGCGAGCACCGCATAGATGAACGCGGCAACGCCGTGGCCGACGAGGCCGATGATGCCGATCAAGATGCCGTCCTGCCCATGTCCAGGTCTCCCCCGCGCGGAGACTGCCAAAAGGCTGATGGCATGAAAAGAATTAACGACCGCGATGCCGATCAGGCGGGCGGGGCAAACTGATCGAAGGCGCGCAGCGCGTCGGCCGCGTACATCAGCGCCGGGCCGCCGCCCATATACACGCACATCGCCATGATCTCGGCCACCTCCTCGCGCGTCGTGCCCATCTTCACCAGCGCCTTGACGTGAAAGCCGATGCAGCCGTCGCAGCGCTGGGTGACGCCGATGGCCAGCGCGATCATCTCCTTCGTCCTGGCGTCGACCGCGCCCCCCTCCCCGGCCCCGCGCGCCAGGGCGTGGAAGCCCTGCATCGCCTCGGGCGCGAGCTTGGCGAGCTGGCCCGAATAGGCGGCGATATCGGCGGTGATCGCCTTATAGTCCTTGGTCATGATCATCCCTTCCGTTCGTCCGCCGATCATCATGGCCGAGGCCGGCGCGGGCGAGCGCTCGACTGGCCAGTTGATCCGCGATCCGGACCGCCCCATCACGCGCAACCCCGCGGCAACTTTTCTTCGTCGCGCGGATTGGGCAAAAGGCCGCCGGCTCATCCCGATGCCGGACCGCAGAGAGACCCCAATCCAACCATGACCGAGCCGCGTCGCATCACACCCGTCATCCTTTCGGGCGGGGCCGGCACCCGCTTGTGGCCGCTGTCCCGGACCGGCCGCCCCAAGCAGCTGTTGAGCCTGACCCATGAGCAGACCATGCTCCAGCTCACCGCCGGGCGCACCGCCCAGTCCTCCCGCTTCACCGCGCCGATCGTCGTCGCCAATGCCGCCCATGCCGACCAGATCGAGGCGCAGCTTGCCGAGGTCGGCCTGGCCGCCGAGCCGCTGATCCTCGAGCCGGCCGGGCGCAACACCGCGCCCGCCATCGCGCTCGCGGCACTGGCGGCAGAGCCCTCGTCGCTGCTGCTGGTAATGCCGAGCGACCATGTCATCGGCGATGTCGACGCCTTTCTGGAGGCGGTGGAACGCGCCGTGCCGATCGTCGAGCAGGGCTGGCTCGCCACCTTCGGCATCAAGGCCGAGGCGCCGGATACCGGCTATGGCTATATCCGCCGGGGCGAGGCGCTCGCCCCTGGCGTTCATCGCGTCGAGCGCTTCGTCGAGAAGCCGGACCGGGCCACCGCCGAAGCCTATGTCGCCGATGGCAGCTATAGCTGGAATGGCGGCATTTTCCTGTTCGAGGCAGGCGTCTTCCTCGACGCGCTCAGGGCCCATGAGCCGGCGATCCTCGACGCCGTCGGCCTCGCCATGGACGGCGCCGCGCGCGACGGCGGCAGGCTCACCCCCGACGCAGCGGCGTTCGGCGCCTCGCCCTCCGACTCGATCGACTATGCGGTGATGGAGAAGGCCGACAAGGTCGCCGTCGTGCCGGTGGAGATGAGCTGGTCCGACGTCGGCAGCTGGGACGCGCTGCACGCGCTCGCCGCCAAGGACGGGCGCGAGAACGCCCATCATGGCGAGGTGATCTCGATCGACAGTTCGGGTTGCCTGATCCGCTCGGACGGGCCGCTGGTGGCGGCGGTCGGCGTCAGCGACCTGATCGTCATCGCCACCAAGGACGCGGTGCTGATCCTGCCGCGCGGGGCCAGCCAGGATGTCCGCCGCGCGGTGGAGCAGCTCAAGCGCGACGGGCATGTGACATTGGATCGGCCGGCCTGACCGGGCCAGAATGGGGGGAATGATGGCGTTGCGCGAACTCGGCGGGTCAGGGCTGCTGACCCCGCCGCTGATCCTTGGCGGCAATGTGTTCGGCTGGACGGCGGACGAAAAGGCGGGCGAGGCGGTGCTCGACGCCTTCGTCGCCGCCGGCGGGCGGATGATCGACACCGCCGATCTCTATTCCAACTGGGTGCCGGGGCATCAGGGCGGTGAATCCGAGCGCGCGATCGGCCTCTGGCTGAAGGCGCGCGGTCGGCCGGAGGGGGTGATGATCACCACCAAGGTCGGCATGCTCGCCGGGGACAATGGCGAGCGGCTGACGCCGCGCCACATCGCCGCTGCCGCCGAGGGCTCGCTGCGCCGGCTCGGGGTCGAGTGCATCGACCTCTATCTGGCGCACCAGGACGATGAGACGGTGCCGCGGGAAGTGGTCGCCGAGGCGTTCGACGCGCTGGTCAAGGCCGGCAAGGTACGCGCGGTCGGCGCCTCCAACTTCACCGCCGGACGGCTGGCCGCCGCCCTCGACGTCGCCGAGGCCGGCGGGCTGGCGCGCTACGAGGTGCTCCAGCCCCATTACAACCTCGTCGAGCGCGGCCAGTTCGAAGGCCCGCTGCAGGCGCTGTGCGTGGCGCGCGGCATCGGGGTAACGCCCTATTACAGCCTCGCCTCGGGCTTCCTGACCGGCAAATATCGGGACCGCGGCGATCTTGGGCAGAGTGCCCGGGGCGACGGCGCCGCACGCTATCTCGACGCGCGCGGCCTCGCCGTGCTGGCGGCGATGGACGCGGTCGCGGCGGAGACGGGCACCAGCCTCGCGGCGATCGCGCTCGCCTGGCTCGCCGCCCAGCCGGCGGTGACGGCGCCGATCGCCAGCGCCACCTCGGCCGCGCAGATGGAGGAACTGGCGGCCGCGATGCACCTCACGCTGACGGCGGAGCAGCTTGGCCGGCTCGATGAGGCGGTAAAGGCCTGACGGCTCGTCGAATTCCATCGTCACGCCGGACTTGATCCGGCATCCATGTCGCCCCGACCGCCGGCGCTTGTGGATGGATGGACCCCGGATCAGGTCCGGGGTGTCGGCGCTCGGCGTGGCGGCCGGCCGGCCGCCACGGCCATTGCCGTTTATGGGCCCGGATTCTAGTCATCCTCGTCCTCATAGCCGACGAGATCGAGGGCGCGGGCGCGCATCTGGTGGGTGGCGCACCAGTGGACCAGCGCTTCCTCGCGGCCATGGGTAACCCACACCTCGGTCGGGGCCAGCTCCTTCAACGTCGCAGTCAGCTCGTCCCAATCGGCATGGTCGGAAACGACCAGCGGCAGCTCGATATTCTGCTGGCGCGCGCGTTGGCGGACGCGCATCCAGCCCGAGGCCATCGCCGTCACCGGATCGGGCAGGCGCCGCGACCAGCGATCGTTGAGCGCCGAGGGCGGCGCCAGCACGACATGGCCGGCCATCGCCTGGCGCGGCAGGCCGGTGGCGGGGATCAGTTCGCCGAGCGGCACGCCCAGCTCGCGATAAAGGTCGCACACCCGCTGCAGGGCGCCGTGGATGAAGATCGGCGCGTCGTGCCCGCGCCCGCGCAGCTCCATGATGATGCGCTGCGCCTTGCCGAGCGCATAGGCGCCGACCAGCACGCAGCGCGCCGGATCGGCATGAAGGGCGGCGAGCAGACGATCGATCTCCGCCCCGGTATCGGGGTGGCGGAACACCGGCAGGCCGAACGTCGCCTCGGTGACGAACACGTCGCACGGTACCGGCTCGAAGGGCGGGCAGGTCGGATCGGGGCGGCGCTTGTAGTCGCCGGAGACGACCACCCGCTCGCCGGCATGATCCATCACCACCTGCGCCGAGCCCAGCACATGGCCGGCCGGCACCAGCCGCACGGCGACGTCGCCGACGGCCAGCGTCTCGCCATAGGCAATGGCCTGCCCGTTCTGCGGTCCATAGCGGGCGTGCATGATCGCCAGTGTCTCGGCGGTCGCCAGCACGGCGCCATGGCCGCCGCGCGCGTGATCGGCATGGCCATGGGTGATGATCGCCCGCGGCTTGGGCTGGGAGGGGTCGATCCAGGCGTCGGCGGCGGGCACATAGATGCCCTCCGGACGGGGATCGATCCAGGAGCCAAGGGTCGCACGCGCCATCGCCTAGCCAAATAGGCCGGCAGCGGCACCGGTTCCATAAGCGGGCGTTCCTCCCCCCGATGCGAGGCGGAAATGGATCGCTATATGAGGAGCCTATGGCCGCCCGCCTTCGCCCCTCGCCCGACGCCCATGCGCTGCCGCCGGTTCTCGCCAGCTGGTTCGCGGCGCGCGGCTGGGCGCCTCGGCGGCACCAGCTCGCCATGCTGGCCGCGGGCCGCGCCGGACGCAGCGCCTTGCTCACCGCGCCGACCGGCGCCGGCAAGACCATGGCCGGCTTCCTGCCGACGCTCGCCGAGCTGATCGAGCAGCCGATCGACGGCCTGCACACCCTCTATGTCTCGCCGCTCAAGGCGCTGGCGGTGGACGTGCAGCGCAACCTGCTCGATCCGGTCGGCGAGATGGGCCTCGACATCCGCATCGAAACGCGCACCGGCGACACCCCGTCCGACCGCAAAGCGCGGCAGCGGGTCAAGCCGCCGCAGATCCTGCTGACCACGCCGGAATCGCTGAGCCTGCTGCTCTCCTATCCGGAAAGCGACCGGCTGTTCTCGACGCTGAAGACGATCGTGGTGGACGAGATCCACGCCTTCGCCGCCGGCAAGCGCGGCGACCTGCTCGCGCTGTGCATGGCGCGGCTCGCGCGGCTGGCGCCGGGGATGCGGCGGGTGGGGCTGTCGGCGACGGTGGCGGACCCGGAGGCTTATCGGGCTTGGCTGGCGCCGGATGGCGACATGGCGACCGTCGATCATGTCCGCGGCGATCCCGGCGCGCCGGCGCGGATCAGCATCCTCATTCCGGAGGATCGCATCCCCTGGGCCGGCCATTCCGGCCGCTATGCCGCCGAACAGGTGATGGCCGAGGTCGAGACCCACCGCACCACCATCATCTTCTGCAACACGCGCAGCCTCGCCGAGCTGATCTTCCAGGACCTGTGGGCGGTCAATCCGCTGAACCTGCCGATCGGCATCCATCATGGCAGCCTCGCGGTCGAGGCGCGGCGCAAGGTGGAGGCGGCGATGGCGGCCGGACGGCTGCGCGCGCTGGTCGCTACGGCCAGCCTCGATCTCGGCGTCGACTGGGGCGATGTCGATCTCGTCATCCAGATGGGGGCGCCCAAGGGCGCCTCGCGCCTGCTCCAGCGCATCGGCCGCGCCAATCACCGGCTGGACGAGCCTTCCGAGGCGGTGCTGGTGCCGGGCAACCGCTTCGAATATCTGGAAGGTCGCGCCGCGCTGGACGCCGTCGAGGCCGGCGAGCTGGACGAGGATATCTTCCGCCCCGGCGCGCTTGATGTGCTGGCCCAGCATGTCATGGCCTGTGCCTGCGCCGCGCCCTTCACCGAGGCGGCGCTGCTCGACGAGGTCCGCTCGGCGCTCCCATATTCGGCGCTGTCGGAGGACATCTTCTCCCGCGTGCTCGGCTTCATCGAGAGCGGCGGCTATGCGCTCAGGGCCTATGACCGGTTTCGCCGGCTGGTGAAGGAGGGTGACCTGTGGCGCGTCGCCCACCCCAAATTCGTCGCCCAGCATCGCCTCAACGCCGGCATCATCGTCGAGGCGACGATGCTCAGCGTGCGCTTCGGCAATGGCCGCACGCTAGGCAAGGTAGAGGAAAGCTTCGCGGCGACGCTGGCGCCGGGCGACAGCTTCTTCTTCGCCGGCATGACGCTGGAGGTGGTGCGCATGGACACCGAGGACCTCGTCGTGCGCGCCACCGCCAAGCCGGCGCGCATCCCGACCTATGGCGGCGCGCGCATGCCGATCTCGACCCACCTCGCCCATCGGGTGCGCGAATATCTGCACGATCGCGGGCAGTGGCCGCGCTTCCCCGACGATGTCCGCGAATGGCTGGAGATGCAGGACCGCCGCTCGATCCTGCCGAGCCCGGACAAGCTGCTCGTCGAGACCTTCCCGCGCGAGGGGCGGCATTACACCGTCTGCTACAGCTTCGAGGGCTGGAACGCGCACCAGTCGCTGGGCATGCTGATCACGCGGCGGATGGAAACGGCGGGCCTGCAGCCGATCGGCTTCGTCGCCTCCGACTATGCCATGGCCTGCTATTCGCTGCAGCCGGTCACCGATCCGGCGGCGTTGTTCTCGCCGGACATATTGGAGGACGAGTTCGTCCGCTGGGTACAGGAATCGGCATTGCTCAAGCGGGCGTTCCGCGAAGTGGCGGTGATCGGCGGGCTGGTCGAGCGGCAGCATCCCGGCAAGCGCAAGACCGGGCGGCAGGTGACCTTCTCCACCGATCTCATCTACGACGTGCTGCGCCGCTACGAGCCGGATCACCTGTTGCTGCGCGCGGCCTGGGACGATGCCCGCGCGCGGCTCACCGATGTCGGGCGGCTCGCCAACCTGCTGGACACGGCGGCCGGGCGCATGGTCCATGTCGACCTCAAGCGGGTGTCGCCGCTGGCGGTGCCGGTGCTCGTGCTCATCGGGCGCGAGCGGGTCGCCACCGGCAATGTCGAGGACGCGCTGCTGATCGAGGCGGAATCACTCGTCGCCGAGGCGATGGCGCAGGATTGAGGAGAGGGCGATGGGCGAGGTGATCAACCTCAGGATGGCGCGCAAGGCCAGGGCGCGCGCCGAGGCCGCCGGGAAGGCCGAGGCGAACCGCGCGCGCCACGGCCGCACGGCCGGCGACAAGGCGCGCGATCAGGCGGAGCAGGAGCGGCTCAGGCGGACGCTGGACGGCGCCCGGCGTGACGGCGAGGATTAGAAGCTGGCGCTCTCGAGCGCGAGGCGGGGCGCCTCGATGGCGGCGGCGGCGGCCTGCGCGCCGGCATAGATGAAGCCGTAGACCGGGTAGGATTTGATGCCGACATCGTTGATCGGCTTGTACCACACGCGGACCTTCGACCAGTCGCCCTTCTCGGAGGCATCGACCACAGTCACGTCACGCTCGACCTGACCGCGATGGCCGTTGATCACCGACCAGTTGGCATGGGTGACCTTGATGATGCGATCCGAGACGATCTGGCTGACCGTCGCGACATGGCCGGAACGCATCGCGCCGACCGCCTTGAACACCAGCACCGAGCCGATCTTGGGCGATTCGCCGCGGGCATATTTGCCGATCGCCTGATTCCACCAGGAGGCGGCGGCGCCGAACAGCTGCAGGCCGGAGACCAGACGGGCGAAGGGGGCGCACTGCCAGGACTGGGCGGCGGCCGGCGAGGCGGCGCCGAAGGCGATGCCGAACATCAGGCACAAAGCGGCAAGGCGGCGTGTCGTGTTCGTCATGATCCTGTGCGGACCCCCCGGTCAGGCAGTGGCGGTGTGATGGCCGGGCAATCGCCGCTCGGGAAGACCGAAACGTTAACGCGGCTTAGGCTTTGCGGCGGGTCGTGGGGTCGAGGCGGCGAGCCGAGCCCCGCGCCGCCAGCCGCCGGTGCGCCACCAGGCCCGCCGGACCCGGTGAAAGTGGCGCAGATCCGCGACGCGGACGCCTCGGGCCGCAACGATTCGCAGACATTGATGCAGCGGCCCGTACGCCCGTCACGGGCGCGCGCGACGCAAGCCGTGGCGAGGGGATGGAGCGCCCGAAAGTGCCGAAATTATAGCGTTATCAAAATTCCTGGCGCCCGGATGATGAGAATCGCGCCCTCCTGCGTCATAGAGACAAGGGGGGCGAGGATTCCGGATGGCGAAGCGCTTTGAGCCGGACACGGAACTGGACGGGATCACCCGGCGATTCAGGCCGGTGCTGATGGCATATCTGTTTCGTCGCTTGCGCAATCACGCGGAGGCGGAGGACCTCACCCAGGAGGTGTTCGTCCGCCTCGCGGCGCAGGAGCGGCTCGAGATGCAGGCGCCCGAAGGCTATATCTTTCAGATCGCCACCAACCTGCTGCGCGATCGCAGCCGTCGCAACCGCGTGCGCAGCGAATTTCGCGACGACCTTTCGCGCATGGAAGGCCGCGCGGTCGATCCGCTCGACCCCCTGCGCATCGCCGGCGACCGAGAGGCGCTCGGCATCATCAGGAGAGCCATCGCCGAGCTCCCCGAGCGCACCCGGCACATCTTCATTCTCGCCAGACTCGAGAATGTCGAGCGCCGGACTCTCGCGGAGTCCTACGGGATCAGCATCAGCACCATCGACAGGGAGCTTGCGCGCGCATTGGCGTCGTTGACGAGCCTGATGCACGGAGATGGCGAGCAATGACCACCAGGGCGGCGTCCGAGGTGCTCGAGGCCGCGAGCCTCTGGTGCATACGCCTGGCGGACGGCGACATGTCCGAGGACGAGCATGCCCAGCTGGACGCCTGGCTGGCACGCGATCCGGAGCACCGCCGCGCATTCGACAACACGATCAGGACGTGGCGCGAACTGGACAGCGTGCGCCTTGAGCCGGACCTGCTTGCCCATCGCTCCGCGGCGCTGAAGGACCTCGCCTCGGCCAATCGGCGCCGCTGGGCCGCGCGCCTGTTCGTCGGCCGCCCGTTCATGACGCTGGCGGCCTCGTTGCTGCTGCTGCTCGCCGGTTATGCCGGCTATGCCGGTTACGGCTATTTCGCCTTCACCATTTACGCGACCGGCACCGGCGAGCGGCGTCTGGTGATGCTGCCCGACGGATCGCGGATCTCACTCGACGCCGATACCAGCATCGGGGTGCGCTATCGCGGCGACCGGCGCGAGCTGCGCCTGGCGAAGGGACGCGCCAAGTTCGACGTGGCGAAGGATAGCCTGCGCCCGTTCACGGTGACGGCAGGCGACCGGATCGTCGTGGCGACGGGAACCGAGTTCAGCGTCGAGCTGCTGTCGCGCAACCTCCACGTCATACTTTACGAGGGCGCCGTGAACGTTGTCCCCGTCGCGCTGCCCGGCGACGACAAGACCGGGAAGCGCCGCGGCGAGACCAGGCTCGCTCCGGGCAAGGAACTCGTCGCCCGCGCCGCCTCCGAGGCAGAACTCGCGCCCGGCGACCTCAACAGCACCCTGTCCTGGGAAGCCGGTTTTCTGACATTCGAGGACGAGCCGCTTTACGCCGCCGTCGAGCGGATGAACCGCTATAGCCAGCAGAAATTCGCGGTGGGTGACGATGTCGCCGGACGACTTCTCGTCAACGGCGTCTATTCCTCCAATGACACCGATGCGTTCGTCGCCGGCGTGGTCGGCGTGCTGCCCGTGCACGTCGAGGATCGAGACGGCGTTCGTACATTCCTGCGTAATTCGTAGATAAATCTGACGCGCCTGTGACAGTTGCGCGGTTGATGCGCGTCTTCCTCTACAGCAGCCGGAAAAATTCGGCGCACAAGGGGGAGGCAGATATGAACGCCAGGAGGCGCCACGGTTTCTTTTTCTCCGCCGGTCTCACCGCCATCGCAGTCGCGTTGACGACGCCGACTGCGGCATCGGCGCAGGATGGCTCGGCATTCTTCGATATTCCCGCGCAGGACCTCGGCATCGCGCTGCGCGCTTTCGGCAAATCGGCGAGGCAGCCCATCGCCTTCAACGGCGATCTGACGCGCGGCAAGAAATCGCACGCGATCAAGGGGGCATATGCCCCGCCCGCCGCGCTCAGGCTCCTGCTGGCGCAGTCGGGGCTGACCTTCCGCAGCGGCGACCATCGCGTGATCTTCGTCGAGGCGCAGGCCCAGTCGGCCGCCGGCCCGACGCCCGCACCCGAGCCGGCGCCCCCGGCCGCCGAGCCCGAGCCCGAGCCAGCCCCCTCATCCGCGCCGGTGATGGGCGCTAATCCGGGCGACGGCGAGATCATCGTCACCGGCTCGCGCATCGCGATCGCGGGCTACAAGCAGCCGACGCCGGTGACGGTGGTCAACGAGGCGGTGTTGCAGCGCGACGCGCGCTCGACCATCGGCGATTCCATCCGCCAGCTGCCCGCCGTCGGCTCCTCCGCCTCGCCATCGGGCGCGAACAACAACATCGTCGCCGGCAACACCGGCCTCGACACCGTCAACCTGCGCCAGCTCGGCGTCACCCGCACGCTGGTGCTGTTCGACGGCCAGCGCGTGGTGCAGTCCAACGTCACCGGCCAGATCGACATGGGCACGCTGCCGACGGCACTGGTGCAGCGTATCGACGTGGTGACCGCCGGCGCCTCCGCGGCGTGGGGTTCGGACGCGGTGTCCGGCGTGGTCAACCTGATCATCAACAAGAGCTTTGACGGGCTGCGCGGATCGGCCGAATACAACGACACCTACCAGTTCGACCGGCAGACCTATCGCCTGCAGTTCGCCGCCGGCACCGGCTTCGCCGAGGGCCGCGGCCGGGTGATCGTGGCGGGCAATTACTTCGAATCGGTCAATGGCGTATTCGCCAACGAACGCTCCTGGAACACCTACCGCAACCTGGTGAATAACACCCCGGCAGCGATAGCCGCGGGTGGGCCGCGGCTGATCCACGCCGACAATGCCGGCATGGCCGGCGCCACCACGGGCGGCCTGATCGTCGGCGCCTGCCGGGTCGCGATCACCGCGGGCGGCTGCCCGGCGGGCCAGGGCGTGGCCAACTTCAACCTGCTGAACCAGCAGTTCAAGGGCAGTTCAGCGACGCTGGCGCCCTACAACATCACCAATGTTTCGGGCACGATCGCCGCCAACACCGACACGCTGCCGGGCGCGACCAACAATATTGCCGTGCAATACAACACGACGTCGCTGTTCGGCTACACCAGCTACGAATTCGCGGATTGGCTGAAGGCTTCGGTGCAGCTCAATTACGGCCGCACCTTCTCGCGCAACAATTCGGTGCCCTATGTCCGCATCGGCGCGACGGGCGCGGTGCCGATCCGCATCGACAACCCGTATCTGCCCGCCTCGGTGGTCGCGGCGATGACCGCGGCGGGCGTGCAGACCATCCAGATCGGCACGAACAACATCACCAACATCGACGCCGACAGCCTCTCCTACAAGTCGCAGCGCGAGAATTCGATCGGCATGCCGGTGGCGACCACCACGCGCAAGCTGAAGCGCGGCGTGTTCTCGCTGGAGGGCCGCCTGGGCGGCGACTGGAGCTGGAACGCCTATTTCCAGCGCGGCGAGGTGGAGCTCTACCAAACTACCGAATCCAACAACATCATCCCGAACTACAACAAGGCGGTGGATGCGGTGCGCAACGCGGCCGGAGCCATCGTCTGCCGGGTCAACGCCGATGCGATCACCACCAATGACGATGCGGCCTGCCGGCCGCTGAACATCATCGGCGAGGGCAATGCGAGCCAGGAGGCGATCCGCTACGTCAACGTCAAGCCGGGTCAGAACTTCCAGCGACAGAAACTGACCGAAAATGTCGTCGCCGCCTCGATGCAGGGTTCGTTGCCGTTCGGCTTCGCCGCCGGCAACATCGCCGTCGCGTTCGGCGCCGAGCGCCGCACCGAGAAGGGCGCCATCACGAACGACGCCGGCGCCCAGGCCCGCAACGTCTATCCGGTGGCGAACTTCCCCTCGTTCTTCGGCAAATACAATGTGGAAGAGGCCTTCGTCGAACTGGACGTGCCGATCATCGAGGACGGCTTCGTCCGCTCGCTGAGCTTCAACACTGCCGGCCGCGTGACCTGGTATTCCACCAGCGGCCAGGTGGAGACATGGAAGGTCGGGCTGCTCAGCCAGCTCAACAATGACCTGCGCGTCCGCGCCACGCTCAGTCGCGATATCCGCGCGCCCAACCTGAACGAGCTGTATTCGACAGGCTTGCAGACGCAGTCCACCGCGGTCGACCCGAAGACCAACCAGTCGGTGCTGATCTTCACCTTCGGCAGCGGCAATCCGAACCTGACGCCAGAGCGCGCCACCACCCTTTCGGGCGGCATCGTGCTGTCGCCAAGCTGGCTGCCGCGCTTCAACATCAGCCTCGATTATTATGACATCAAGTTGAAGGACGTGATCGCGTCGATCAACGCGCAGGAGGTGCTGCGCCGCTGCAACGCCGGCGACGCGCAGTTCTGCCCGCAGCTGGTGTTCAACGGACCGGGCGGCGCGCTGAGCCAGATCAACACCTTCCCGCAGAATCTGGCGGCGCAGCGCACATCGGGCCTGGATTTCCAGACCGACTACACCTTCCCGGCGCTGGGTGGCGACGTGCAGGTGCGTGTGCTCGGCAACTACGTCCTCCGGCTGAACCAGGATCAGCTCGGCGTGCAGGTGAAGGCGGCGGGCGCGATCGGTTCGGACCAGCCGTTCACCGGCTTCCCGCGGGCCCGCGTCACCGCCAGCGCGACATGGGACAAGGACAAGCTCTCGCTGACCGCGCAGACCCGCTTCATTGGCGCGGCCAAGCTGGTCTATACGTGGAAGAGCGGCGTCGACGTGGACGACAATTCGGTGCCGGCGATCGCCTATATCGACCTGCGCGGATCCTATCAGCTCACCAGGAATGTCCAGCTGTTCGGGACAGTGGATAATCTGCTCAACCAGGATCCGCCCAATGTTGCCGGCGGCCCCACCAACGGCCTGATCTACACCAGCACGCCGACGTCGAGCACGCTCTACGACCTGCTCGGGCGCCAGTATCGGATCGGCGTGCGGTTCAAATTCTGATCCGAAGCGAGCCGGTTCGGGCGAGGCCGCCGTGCCCCTCTGGCAGGTGCGTCCGTCAACTCACCGGATCGATATGGTGCCGGCATCCCAGTCGCGATCGGGATGCCGGCGCTGTCATCGCGGCCGATGCGACGCTGAACGCCGGCTTCGCCATCACCGGGCTTAAGCGGCGCCCGCCTGTCCGGGGCCGGCCCATGGCGACGCCCGCATCAGGCCGCAGAAGTCGCGACGATGGAAATGCGGGTCCTTGTCGACCATTACGTCGGCAAGGCCGGTACCTTGGGTGGTCTGCGGACGATGCGCGAGCCCGTCATAGAGAGCCTGCAGGAAATCCTCGACGAAGTGCGGCGGATGCGGGAAAGCCGCGGCGACGGCCCGCCGCTCGTCGTCCGTGAAGTCGCCGAAGCCGAGGCCGACAATGTCCATCATCACGCCCTCGGCGGTGAGCGCCGCGATCGGATCGAGATGCTGCGGGATGCCCGGCGTGGTGTGGATGGCGATGGCAAGCCACACTTTCGCGATATCGGCGTCGCCGATGCCGCGGCCGCGCAGGAAATCGCGGGCGGCATTGGCGCCGTCAACCTCGAAGCGCATCTGGCTGTCGCGAAAGCCCGCGGTCAGGCCGACATCGTGGAACATGGCGGCCGTGTAGAAAAGCTCCGGGTCTACGCTCAGCCCCTTGCGCATTCCCGCGAACATGCCCCAGAGATAGACGCGCGCAGAGTGGTGGAACAGCAGGTCGCTCTCGGTATCGCGAATGAACTGCGTGACGTCACGCGCCAATTGGCTGTCCGGAATCCTGATTCCGGAAATCTCGTCGATGATCATCTGACCGCCTCCGTCAAATCCCTGATCGGCCCGAGATAAATTCGTCGCCACTGGGAACAAGGCACCAGAAATCGACAAAGACGGTGGACCAAATGGCGTTCAGCCGGAAGCCTTGCCGACGGATCCGCCGCCATCGACGAACAAGGTCTGCCCCGTCACATAGCCGGCTCCGTCGGACAGGAAGAACAGCACGGCGGGCGCGATCTCGTCCGGCCTGCCCAGGCGGCGCATCGGGATATCGCGGATGAACGAGGCTTCGGCCTCGCTGCCTTCCGGCGAATTCTGGCGGAAGAGTTCGGTGGCGACCGGGCCGGGCGCGACCGAATTGACGGTGATGCCGGTCTCGGCCAGCTCGAGCGCCCAGGTCCGGGTCAGGTTGTCGACGGCAGCCTTGGTCGCCCCGTAGGCGGAGCGGCGGCGCATGCCGAGCACCGTCAGGCTGGTAACGTTGACGATCCGGCCCCAGCCCCGCTCCCGCATGCCCGGCAGGAAAGCCTGGGTGGCGAGCACCGTGGAATAGATATTCATCCGCACGAGATGATCCAGGGCGTCCAGATCGATGCTGCCGAGATCCTGCAACCGCACGGCGCCGGCATTGTTCACCACCCCGTCTACCGCGTGCTCGCGGGCGAGATCGGCGAACGCCCGCGCCGCCGCCGCGCTGTCGCCCAGATCGATCGGGACGAGCGTGCCGGGGAAGCTTTCATCCTGTCCGCGGGCGATGCCGATCACGCGATGTCCCGTCGCGGCGAGCTGGTCTGCGATCGCCCGGCCGATCCCCTTGCTGGCGCCGGTGACGAGGAAAGTGCGGTGAGCCATATCCGTGTTTCCCTTGGTGAAGATCATGCCTGCCGATGCGCATATACCAGATCGCCGGTCCAGCCCCGGGCGCCGGCGGCATAGAAGCTGCTCTCACCCAGGATCGCGGCGATGCGGGGAAACGGTCGTTCGTCGGCGGCCCAAAGCCCCCCGCGTTGCTTCACCCATTTTCGTCCAGGAACCCGCGAACGAGCTTGATCGTCGCGGCCGGCTGCTCCTCCATCAGCCAATGGCCGGCGTCCGGGACGATGCCTCCGGTCACGTTGGTGGCCGCGAACCGCATCACCGCCGCCATCTGCTGCCCGAAGGATTTCTCGCCACCGATGGCCAGCACCAGCATCTCCAGCTTTCCGGCGGCAAGGAACGCCCTGTTGTCGATCGCATCCTGATCGAACGCCGCGAACTGCGCAAAGCCGGCGTGCATCGCGCCGGGCGCGGCATAGAGCGCGGCATAATGCTGGCGCGAGCCCTCGCTGAAGCGGGCCGGCGTTGCCGAGAATTCGTTCCAGAACCGGTCCAGATAGATGCGCTCCCGCCCCGCCACCAGCCGCTCCATGTCCGGACCGCCGAAGCGGAAATGCCACAGCAGCGGGTTTTTGAGGATTTCTTCCCATGGCCCGATGCCGGGAAGCGGCGCGTCCATGAGCACGAAGCGCTTGATCCGATCGCGATGTTCGGCCGCGAATGCGTAGCCCACCATGTTGCCGATATCGTGGGTGACGAGATCGACGCGGCCGACGCCGATCGCATCGAGCATGCCGGCCATGTCCTCGCCCTGCGTCTTCTTGTCATAGCCTGTCGCCGGGCGGGCAGAGAGCCCCATCCCGCGCAAATCCGGGACGATCACCATGTGATCGCGCATCAGCTCGCGCGCGAGGGGCGCCCACATGTCGCCGGTCTCACCATAGCCGTGAAGCAGCAGCACGGCCGGCCCGCGCCCGCCGATGCGGACATGCAGGGTGGTTCCGTTGGTCGCGACATGCTGGACGTGGAAGGCAGGAGGGAAGACGAAGTCCTGCGCGACGGCTGGCGCCGAACCGAGGCCAAGCGCCATGATCATGGTCGCTGCCGCGCATAGGAATGATCTCATCCTGGCTCTCCCCCGTCGCGCGGGCGTGCCGATCGCGATCCTGCGGTCGGCTGGCAGGCGCGGCCTGTCCGGAATTTATGCTAGGCCGCTGCAGACAAGGGTAGGGCGGAAGGTCCGAACCAATTTTTCGGAGATCGCGAACGATGAAGCTTGACGGCATAATCGCCTTCGTCACCGTCGCCGACTGCGGTTCGGTCAACGAGGCGGCGCGCCAGTTGCGCCTGTCCAAATCCACCGTCAGCGAGCGGCTGACCGAACTGGAACATTCGCTCGGCGCGAGGCTGGTCAGCCGCAACAGCCGTCGTTTCGCCCTGACCGAGGACGGTGTCGCCTTGCTCGAGCGCGCGCGCCGCATCGTCCGCGAGACCAACGAGGCGAAGGAAGAGCTTACCCGTCGCCGCGGGGAGATCTCCGGTCATGTCCGCCTGGCGGTTCCGAGGGCATTCGGGGACCTGCACCTCGGCCCGGCCCTCTATGATTTCATGCAGCGTCATCCCGACGTCACGATCACCGCCGATTTCGACGATCGGATCAGCGATCTCGGCAGCGCGTTCGACGCGATCGTCCGCATCGCGCCCGCCGAGCTGCCGAAGCTGGCCACCGAGCGACTGACGATAAGCCGCCGCACGCTGGTGGCGGCGCCCTCCTATCTCGATCGCCACGGGCGGCCGGGCAGCGTCGCGGATCTGGAGCGGCACCAGGCCATCCACTATATGGATCGCGGCCCCGACGACTGGACGTTCAGGGCCGAGATCGAGCGGGTGGTCGCCCGCGTCGAGCCGAGGCTGCGGATCACCTCCTGCTTCGCGATGCGCGATGCGGCGATCGCCGGACTGGGCATCGCCTGGCTGCCGACTTTCCATAGCCATCAGGCCATCAGGAGCGGCGCGCTCGAACTGCTCGACATCGGCGTCGATCCGGACATCACGCCGATCACCATCGCCTATCACAATGGCCATGGCGCGCCCGCCCGGCTCCGCGCGCTGATCGATCATCTGAAGCTGGCCTTCGGAGATCCGCCCCGTTGGGATGACGGCCTCGACCTTTGAACGCCGGGCCGCTGTCACCGGGGTGCCGCTGCGCATAGAGATCGCGCGGCCCAAGGCCGATCACGCTCCGATTTCGATGACGAGCTTGCCCTGCGCCGTCCGCTGCTCGATCGCGGCATGGGCGTCCGCGACATGATCCAGCGTGTAGCGATGTTCATCAAGCCGCGGGACGAGCAGGCCGGCGTCGGCCATGCGCGCCGCCTCGCGCATGATCTCGCCATGATGCGCCCTGCCCTCGCCGGTGAGCAGCGGCAACAGGGTGAACACTCCCGAATAGGTGGCGGCGCGGAACGACAATGGGGCAAGCGCATGCGTTCCCCAGCCGAGCGCGCTCACCACATGCCCGAAGCGCGCGACGGCGCGGAAGGAAGCATCGAGCACCGGACCGCCTACCGTGTCATAGACGACGTCGAACCCCCTGCCGCCGGTGTGGAGCGCCACATAATCCTCAACGGCCATCGCGCGGTCGATCGCTGTCGCGCCGAGGCTCTCGAGGAACGCCGCGCGGCGGGCATGGTCGGTGGCATAGACCCTTGCGCCGCGCGCGGCTGCGATCTGGATCGCCATATGACCGACGCCGCCGGCCCCGCCCTGGACGAGTACCGTCTGCCCGGGCTGCACGCCGACACGATCGACCAGACCTTCCCAGGCCGTGATGAAAACCAGCGGCACCGCGGCCGCTTCCCGCATCGACAGGCGCGCCGGCTTCGGCGCGAGCAGCGCGGCCTCCACCGCCGCGAACTCGGCGAGGCTGCCCTGATGGCCGCCGACCCCGCCGGTCATTCCCCACACCTCGTCGCCGGGGCGAAAGGCCGTCACCCCCGGCCCGACCGCCGCGACCGTCCCGGCGAGATCCATGCCGAGGATCGCCGGCAGCGGCATCGCGGCATGCGCTGCCTTGCCGGCGCGGATCTTGGTGTCGAGCGGGTTGACGCCGCTGGCGTGAATCCGGACCAGCACCTGCCCCGGCCGGGGCACCGGAAACGGAAGGCGCACGATGCGGAAGGGACCGTCCTGCTCGTCGACGATGGCGGCACGCATGTCGTGGGTCATGTTGGCGTCTCCTGACAGCAAAGCTGATCAATGTATTTCGGGTCAGGGCCTGGCGGCGACCGACGGCGTGCCGTCGGCCCAGTCCTGCCGGCCGGGCGCGAAGAAATCGATGTCGATGCTGTCCTCGGTGCAGCGGAACTCGTGCGGCACGTTGGGCGGAATGATCAGCACCGATCCGGCAGTGAGCACGAACTTCTTCTCCTGCGAGAAGACCTCACAGCGCCCCTTGGTGATCCAGGTAATCTGTTCATTGGCGTGATGATGGAGCGGGAATACGCCGCTGGCCTTCACCGTCCATTGAACGAACGTCGACTGGCCGCCGCTCAGATATTGGCGCTGGACCAGCGGCGAGACCTGCTCGACCGGCTGCACATCGAGCCGGTAGAGCAGCGGTTCGGCGGCGCTGTGCCCGCTGACGCTGGCGATGACGCCGCGGCCGGGCGCGGCGGTGACCGCCGGCGCGCCGGCCTGGAGCGGCGCCCGCTGGGCGGCGGCGGGCGCCACCAGCGCAGCCGCGGCGGCGAGCGGCAACAGGGCGAGAGAGGGAATGCGCATCGGGTCATCTCCGCATGAAACTGGACATCGCCTTCAGTCCCTCGCCTTTCGGCCCTTCATTGCTGATTGACTACCGACAGTTCCGAACAGCGGCTATGCATCGCTGAATGAACTATGCTCGCCTCGATTGGGATGACCTGCGCCTGTTCCTCGGCATCGCGCGGGCCGGCACGCTGACCGCAGCCGCGTCGCGGCTCCGCCTCAGCCAGCCGACCGCCGGGCGGCGTCTGCGTACGCTGGAGGAGGTGTGCGGATGCGCGCTGTTCCAGCGCACGCCCGGCGGGTTCAGGCTGACCGACGAGGGCGAGGCCATGCTGCGTCACGCCGAACGCATGGAGGAAGAGGCGCTCGCCCTGCAGCGGCAATTCGCCGGCAATGACGGCGAGCTCCAGGGCCAGCTCCGCATTTCCTCGTCGGACTGGTTCGCCAATGTCGTGCTCGCCCCCGCCGCGGCTGCGTTCTGCGTGCACCATCCGCAGGTCACGATCGAGATCGTGGCCGATTTCCGCCTGCTCAGCCTCGACCGACGCGAGGCGGACCTCGTATTCCGGTTCCTGCCCTTCGACGCGCCGGACGTCGTCCAGCGCCGCTTTACCCATATACGCTACGATCTGTTTGCCTCCTCCGACTATCTGCACCAGCGGGGGGCGCCGGAGCCGGCTTCCGACGGCGAGGGACACGCGCTGATCGGGATGGACAGCCAGTTCGACACGCTTGCCGACGTCGCCTGGCTGCGCCGCCGCTTCCCGCAGGCCCGCTTCGCGATCCGCAGCAACAGCCGCGAGGTGCAGGCAACGGCCTGCGCCCGCGGCACGGGGCTCGCAGCGCTGCCCAGTCTGCTCGGCCGCCAGCTTGGCCTGATCCCCCTCGAAGCCGATGAGCCGCCGCCCGGCCGGGACATCTGGCTCGGCTATCATGCCGACCTCAAGCGACTGCGACGGCTGCGCGCGCTGGTCGATCATCTATCGGCCACAGTCAGCGATCCGCTCTGACCAGCGCCATGCGTTGCTGCATGGTTGCCATGCCATACTGGCCATGGCCGATCGAAACTGAACGGGCGATCCTGGCTTTCGTCACATCAAAGCGAGGAGATCAGAGATGAAGGCCATCGGCTATCATGTTGCAGGCGCCATCGATCGCGAGGACGCCCTGCTCGACCTGGACGTTCCGGCGCCGACCCCAGGCCCGCGCGACATCATCGTCCGCGTCAAGGCGATCTCGGTCAATCCGGCCGACACCAAGATCCGCGCCAGCGCGACGCCGGCCGACGGCGCGGCGCGCATCCTCGGCTGGGACGCCGCCGGCATCGTCGAGGCGATCGGCCCCGAGGTGACGCTGTTCGCGGTCGGCGACGAGGTCTTCTATGCCGGCGACGTGACGCGCCCCGGCACCAATGCCGAACTGCACGCGGTCGATGAGCGGGTCGTGGGCCACAAGCCGCGGTCGCTCGGCTGGGCCGAAGCGGCGGCGATGCCGCTGACCTCCCTGACCGCCTGGGAGCTGCTGTTCGACCGGCTCGGCGTTCCCTATGGGCAGGAACGAAGCGACAGCGCGCTGCTCGTCATCAACGGCGCCGGCGGGGTCGGTTCGATCCTGATCCAGCTTGCGCGCAAGCTGACGGGCATGACGGTGATAGCCACCGCGTCGCGCCCGGAAACCGTCGCCTGGGTGCAGGAAATGGGCGCTCATCATGTGATCGACCATCACCAGCCGCTCGACGAGGAACTGGCCCGCATCGGCATCGCGGAGGTGGATTATGTCGCGAGCCTGACGGGGAGCGACCGCTATCTGTCGACCTTCCCGAAGATCATCGCCCCCCAGGGGCGCCTGGCGCTGATCGACGATCCCCAACATTTCGACATTGCGCCCCTGAAGCGCAAATCGATCACCGTCGCCTGGGAGTGGATGTTCACCCGCGCCGCCTACCGGACGCCGGATATGATCGCGCAGCACGAAATCCTCGAGGAAATCGCCGCGCTGCTCGACCGGGGCGTATTGCGCACGACGATGACCCGGCAGGACGGGCCGATCGACGCCGCCAACCTCAAGCGCCTGCACGCGATCGCGGAGAGCGGCCGCGCGATCGGCAAGCTGGTGCTGGCCGGCTTCTGACACAGGCGCCGGCCGGGCGCGGCTGCGCGACCCGAGGAGGCCATCCGCTCACGCGGAGCCCGGCGACGGTGGCGCCGGGGCGGACGCTACCGAATGGCCTCCTCTTCCTTTGCGAGTGCCGCATCCAGAGTGCCGATCGGCAGCATCAGCTCGCAATGCGTCTGGCCGTCATAGAGTGAACCAATCGCCTGTTTGACCGCAGCGGCATCGGCCGCGGAGATCGGAGGCAGCCGGGTGGCGGCGGCCTGCCCCGGTTGACTTGACCCACCTGCGTCATCACATTTGCCACATGTATGCACCCGCGACATTTCGGCGCTTTCGCCACCACGCCGGGCAACTCGCCGCGCGCCTGTAGACCGGACTCCGGCCGGCGTCTCGTCGCCTGAGTTCGGGCCTTCATCGAACTGACCTTTCAGGACGCGCGCTGGCGCGCTTCCGATCTCGATCAAGCGGAAATATACTTTGGAACAGCACGCCTTCTCAGTGGCCGGGCGTCCGGCCATCTATCTCATTGCCGCGGAGTGCGACGCGCTCTCCGGGCTCGCGCTCAGCGCCGAACGCAGGCATCCGCGCGCCTCGGCGATGCTGCTGGCGGAACTCGACCGCGCCCAGCTGTGCGACCCGGAAGACTTGCCGGAACAGACCGTCGTGATGAACTCGCGGATCGAGTTCGTCGACGAGGGTACCGGCGCCCGCCGCACAGTGCAGCTTGTCTATCCGGGAGACGCCGACATCGGCGAGGGCCGGGTCTCGATCCTGACCCCGATCGGCGCGGCCCTGATCGGGATGCGGGCCGGCCGCTCCATCCGCTGGCCGGATCGCGACGGCCGGACAGGATGCTGCGCATCGTCAGCGTCAGCCCGGCCGCGCCGCATTGAGACGATGACCACCGGCCTCTGCCGCGCCGACGCAGGCCGCGCAACCGGCCGCCCCGATCAACCGGGTGCGGAGCCGGGGCGGTTTCAGCGGACTGGATTCGGCTCCGCCGAACTCGCTGCGCCCGACCTCGGCCTCGACGCGGAAGGGGCGACGACGGTCCTCCGATTGGCGCCGGAAAATGCCCGCCGGCCGCCGAAGCGGCCGGCGGGCCGGCGTGGCGATCAGGCGGCCTGGAGGGTCCGCTCCCGCGTCGCCTCGATGCGATCGGGGTTAGCGGCCCCGCCAATCTCGATCCGACGCGGCTTCATCGCCTCCGGTACGACGCGCTTCAGCGCGATGCTGAGCAGGCCGTTCTCGAAGCTGGCGCCGCCCACCTCGACAAAGTCGGCAAGCTGGAAGCGCCGTTCGAAAGCGCGGGTGGCGATGCCGCGATGCAGATACTCGCCCTTGCCCTCGTCGCCGGCATGCTTGCCGCTAACGACGAGCAGGTTCTGCTGGGCGACGACCTCGATCTCGTCGGGGCGGAAGCCGGCGACAGCCAGCGTGATGCGATAGCTGTCGTCGTCATCCTTGACGATGTCGAACGGCGGATAGCCCTCGCCGACGTCGCCATGCAGGCCGGACTCGAGCAGGTTGAACAGCCGGTCAAAGCCGACCGTGGAACGCCGATAGGGCGTGAAGTCAAAATTGGTTCTCATCTCCAAATCCTCCACAGAAGCGATCTGGGCATGAGAAGCACCGGAGAGAGCCGGCGCCCTCTATGTCCCACCGGACCCGGTATCGGCGTCCGGCGGCATCGAATTAGGTAAGCATGCGCACAGTTCAAGGGGGTGTTACTGGTCGAACGGAAAGCGATCGAAGCGCGGCAGGTCGTCGCAGATCATGTCCCACGAGGCTTTCGATGCGACGAAGATATGGGCGGTCGGCCGAATGGACGGATCGTCAATCAGCGTCCCCAGCGTAACGTGAACATAGCTGCCTTCGCGGACGAGCGAGTAGAGGAGCGAGCCGCAACGCTGACAATGGGCATCGTGGGCGGCGTCGCCGCCATAGCGCAGGAGCCGGGTGTCGTCCTGAACCGCGATGCGGTCGGCCGCGATGCCGGCGAAGGGCTTGAACGCGGAGCCGGTCGCCCGGCGGCAGTCGGCGCAATGGCAGATCATCGCATATTCGAACGCATCCTCCACGCGGTAGGTGACATGCCCGCAGAGGCATGACCCGCGCAGCCTGGCCCGGTCCGTACCCATTCCCTCTCACCCCCGGTCCGATATGATTGACGAGGGAGCATGGCCGAAAGCCGGCCGGTTGCAATTGCGTTGTCAGCCGGATCGCTTGCGGACGGCCGTGCGCCACCCGCCTCGCGCGGCAGCGCCTTTGCGGAGCCCCCGCGGCGCCCCGGCGCAAGGGCGCCGGCCAATCGTCATAATCCATGTGAAGTTGCGCCCTGACGGCCGGAACCCGCCCACTCCATTCCGGTTTTTAGGGCGACCAAACGTCATGGATATGTTGATGGCGACACTCGCACAGACCCCCGAGATCACCACCCCCTATGTTCTCGCGCTTCGAGAAATGCTGCGGAAGGGCGGCGGCGCGCCGGTCGCGACGTTTGCCGTCGGCGACCTCTCCGTCGACATCGTCACGGGCGCGGATTCGCTCTGGGCGCTGATCCGACGCGAGGGCCGCGGCGGGCTGGCGCTGCGTGCGGCCTATCTTGCCGGTGACTTCACCTGCGAGCGCGAGCGGCGCGAGCCCGGCGAGGCCGTGCGCCTGCGCATCCGCAGCGCTCTCGGCGAGCATCGCGTGGTGTTCTTCACGTCGATGGAGGCGCTGGAGCGGCTGCGCATGACCGTCGAGTTCACGCCGGCGGCGACGATGCGGCTGCCGTTCATGCCGCGCGACCTGTATCCGCTCGATCGGGATGACGATCCGATGGGAACACGAGGATGCGTCGAGGCACGCCAGCGCGGCCTCAACAGCGGCATCGTCTATTTCCGTCTGGAGGAGCCGGCGTTCGGCAACATCCTCTATTTCCAGAATCTCACCGCCATGAATGATTATTACCGGCTGACCGGGACGACGCCCGAAGACGTGGTCGGCGGCGAATGGCCGGAACTCGGCCATTTGCTGCCGACGCCGAAGCAGGGCAGCGTGCCGTCCGGCGACCCCCTGCCGGCGGGCCGGCCGGTGACCATCTCGGACGCGATCCTCGTCTTCCGGCACCAGGCGCCGCCGCAGGAGCGCGAGTCCGCCCGGCAATTCCTCCAGATGCTCGGCGCCGCCTATCGCCTGCTCGACCTGCCGCGCACTGATTATCGCGACTGGATGAAGCGGGCGGAATGGACGCTCCGCGATCTCGCCGAAGCGCCGGCGGCGACGATCGAACATTATGGCCACCCTTATGTCCATCCCTATACGGACAGCGAATATCCCGACGTCATGGTCCAGATGTCGATCATCTCGGCGCTGCATGACTGGGGCAAATGGCAGGGCGAGATGCCGCCCCTGAAAGGCGAGCTTCAGGCCGGCGTCGGCAAGTTCTACGATCCCAGGCTGAAGACCCTGCGGCGCTATCTTCCGAACGTCGGCGACGACAAGAACAAGGATGCCGTCGACAGCTGGTATCTCTATCATCCGATGCTCAATCTCGGAAAACTCGCACTCGACGGGGATGCGTCGGCTCGCGCACTGTTCCTCAAGTCCATCGACTTCGGCATCAAGGCCGCCCACCATTTCGACTATAAATGGCCGATCCAGTACGACGTCACCGATTTCTCGGTGATCACCGACGTCGCGGAGGCGGACGGGCGCGGCCAGACGGACGTTGGTGGCGTCTATGCCTGGGTGATGCTCCAGGCCTTCGAGCTCACTGACGACAAGCGCTTCCTCGACGAGGCCCGTGCCGCGATCGACGCGGCGATGGGGCTGCGCTTCAACGTCAACTATCAGGCCAATCTTACCGCCTGGGGCGCCGCCGCCTGCATGCGGCTATGGCGGATCACCAACGAGCCCGTCTATCTCGAACAAAGCTATGTCTATCTTGGCAGTTTCTTCCACAACAGCGAAATATGGGAGAGCCGGCTCGGGCATGCGGTGCATTACCGTAACTTCCTCGGCGTCACCTGCCTTCAGGACGCGCCCTACATGGCGATCTACGAATGCTTTGATTCCTATATGGCGTTCGAGTGCTATCTCGACGACAGCGGGCCGGATCTCGAGCCGGCCGCGCGGATGTTGATCGCCGAATATTGCAAATATGCGCTTGATCGCGCCTGGTATTATTATCCGGATGCCCTGCCAGTCGAGGCGATTTCACCCAAGCAGCGAGAATCGAACGGCTATATCGACCGCAAGCTGTCCTTCCCGCTGGAGGACCTTTATGCAGACGGGCAGCCCGCCGGGCAGGTTGGCCAGGAAATCTATGGCGCCGGCGCCGCCTTCGTCTTTGCCACCCGCGCCTTCCACGATGTCGAAGGCGCTGCCTTCCGCATCTATTGCGACCACTTCGTCCGTTCGATCGAGCGCACCGGCGACCACGCCCTGACCCTGACCCTTGACGGCGGCGAGACCTGCACGGCCTCGTTCAGCCTCGTGCGGCGCAAGCGCGCCAGGCTGCCCGAGGCGCATCTCACCACCGCCGGCGGCGATGCGTTGCGCCCCCACGGCGCATCGGCCGACCGCATCGATTATCGCGTCCCTGCCAATGGCCGCATCATCCTGACCTGGGAACCGGCGACGAAGCGCCATGCCGGCTCGCCGGCGAGCCCGCGGAAGCTCAGCCGGCCCAGCGCGACCCGCGAATGACGCTGCAGAAATTCCCCTTGTGGAAATGCGGCTCCTTGTCGGCGATGACGTCACCCTTGACGTTGCCGAAGGTGGTGTCCGGCTTGTGCTTGATGCCGTCGTAGAAGGCCTGGATGATATCCTCCTTGAAGTGCGGCGGCCGCGGGAAGGCGGCGACCACCGCCTCCCTCACCTCATCGGAATAGCGATCATAGGCGAGGCCGAGCACGTCCATCTCGACGCCGGCGGTGGTGAGCGCGATCACCGGATGCATGAATTCCGGCACGCCCGGCGTCGTGTGCAGCGCGATCGCCGCCCATACCGTGTCGAGGTCGACCTGGTCGATGCCGTGCCCGCGCAGGAAGTCGCGTGCGGCATTGGCGCCGTCGACTTCGAATCGGCGGTCGCGGCTGCTGTGCGCGGCGGTCAGCCCGACGTCGTGGAACATGGCGGAGGCATAGAGAAGTTCGGCGTCGAAGCGCAGGCCGCGCCGCTTCCCGGCAAGTGCGCCGAAAAAGTAGACGCGGCTCGAATGATTGAAGAGCAGGTCCGTCTCGGTGTCGCGGACGAACTCGGTGACGGCGCGCGCGAGCTTGCTGTCGGGGATGCTCACGCCGTCGATGGAAGCGGGAGCAGCGAAGGTCGTGGCCATGCGAATCTCCAGGGGCTGGCGCGCCTGGGCCGCGACGGTGCGGCCCGGCAGCGGCGGGATCGGAAAGCCGTCGCCTGATCCTCCTGCTTGAGAGGGGGCAGGGATCGACGGCCGACCCCTGCCATATGGGCGCCATGGCTCCGTGCCCGCAACGCGGGCCATCCCCGCGATCTTGCCAAGCAGCCCTTGGATTCGGCCGGGACGGTGCACCGGATTTGGGCCACAATGCCGCAACGGCGCGCAGCGGAAAGGCAAGATGCGATCAATTGCCATAGTCATCCATGATGGCGTGCAGGCACTCGACGTCGCCGGCCCGCTTGACGTCTTCGCCGAGGCCAATGGCTTCCTGGAGCGCGGAGACGGATACGAGATCAGCGTCGTCGGCGCCGGGAAGCGGCCGATGCGCGCCTCGAACGGCCTTTCGATGACGCCGGACATGGATTTCACCGACGCCCGCATCGTCTTCGACACCGTTCTCGTCGCCGGCGGCCCCGACCTGCCCGATCGTCCTCGCGACGAGGAGATGAGCCGGTGGCTGGCCGAGTGGGGGACGCGCGCGGCGCGATATGGATCGGTCTGCACCGGCGCGTTCGCGCTCGGCCAGGCCGGGCTGCTCGACGACCGCAACGTCACCACGCACTGGGAGAACGCGCCGAAGCTGGCACGGATGTTCCCCAGGGCCCGCGTCGAGCTGGACAGAATCCACCTGCGCGACGGGCCGCTGGTGACTTCCGCCGGTGTCACCGCCGGCATCGATCTCGCGCTCGCGCTGGTCGCCGAAGATCATGGCGCGGACGTGGCGCTGTCATGCGCGAAGCGCCTCGTCGTGGTCGCCCATCGTCAGGGCGGGCAATCGCAATTCAGCCCCTATCTGCTGCCCCAGTCGCCGCCCGCATCGCCGCTCGGCCGGGTCCGCGCCTATGTGCAGGAGCATGTCCGGGAGGCGTTCCCGATCGACAGGCTGGCGCAGATCGCCGGCACCAGCCGCAGGAACCTCGCGCGCCTCTTCACCTCCGAATTGTCGGTGACGCCGCACGAGTTCGTGGAGAGCGTGCGCATCGACCTCGCGCGGAACCTGCTCGAAGGTACCGACAAGCCGCTCAAGGTCGTGGCGTTCGAGTGCGGGTTCGGGAGCGCCGAGCAGATGCGCGTCGTCTTCCAGAAGCGGCTCGGGGTCAGCCCGATCGGATATCGCGGCAGCTTTCGGCTCGCCCCGTCCCGGCCGTCCCGCGTACCGCCAGCGACCGGGTGAAGACGATGCCCATGATGACCTGAAACCTGGGATCATGGGCAGGAACGCCGGGATCGGATCCCTTTGCCTGACAGCGCGGCATCGCCCATCCTTTGCGCCGACCCGCCGCGGTCGGCGGGCTCAGGCACAGGAGATGCGCAATGATCGAGGTTGCGGACGAAGAAGGTCGGCGTGACCAGCTTCTGGATGAGGCGCTGGACGAATCCTATCCCGCCAGCGACCCCGTCGCGTCCTTGCATTTCAACTGAAGGGCACAAGGCCCAGGCGGCCGCCGCACGGCGTGGAGACTGAGCGATCGCAAGATGATTAGGAGCAGATCGAGGCCTGTGATAGATTTCGCAGGTGACGCCGTGGCGTTCTGAAAGCTGGGGAGCTTTCGATGCGAAGGATTCAACGGGACGCCGGGGCTGCGTTGTCCGGATTTTCATGCGCGATACTGGCGGCACTCCTCAGCTCGTGCGTCGCGCCGCTGACGAGGCCGCCGGGTCTGGCATGCGGCGCCCGCCTGCCGCTGCACGAGCCGGTCGACCCCACCGCCGCCGCCAGCATCCCCACCCTGCTCGACGACACCATCGCCATCAAGCGGCGCGCGGCGCCGGGCGGGCAGGTGGTCGTGACGATCCTCGCGCTGTCCGGCGGCGGGAAATATGGCGCGTTCGGCGCCGGGTTCCTCGCCGGCTGGTCAGAGGCGGAACGCAACGGCCAGATCGTGCCGATCCGGCGCGAAGAGGTCGATATCGTCACCGGCATCAGCACCGGGGCGCTGCTCGCCAGCTTCGCGGCAGCCGGCAATCAGGCCGATCCGCAGGAACGCGCGCGAGCGGACCGCGCCGCGCAGGCGGCCTATCAGGCGTCCGACCGCGACCTGATCCGCAAGAAGGGCATGCTCGCCGCGCTGACCTCCAACGGACTGGTCGATCCCAAGGGGCTGCTGGACATTCGCGTCGCCAATTCGGTGGCGGCCTTCCGCGACGATGTCGCCCGCCTGCCGGATGGCCATAAGGTGCTGATCGGCGCGACCAACCTCACCAACGGCAAATTCTACGTCGCCGACATGCGCGAGGTGGCGCGCAACGGCGCTGCCGCCGATGCCTGCTACACCGAATGGCTGCTCGCCTCGGCGGCGGTGCCGGCCTCCTTCCCGCCGCGCTTCATCGACGGCCACGGCTATGTCGATGGCGGCGTGCGATTCGGCGCGTTTCTCGGCAACGACGTGCAGCGCGTGGTGCGGCGGACCCGCGCGCCGGGCGATCCCCTTGCCGATGCCGATGTGCGGGTGAACCTGATCGCGCTGTTCAACAATCCGGTCACCGCCAACAGCCCGGCACGGGATCCGGCCGCCGCGCTCGCCTGCGACCGGTCGACGCTGGCCACCGCGGCGCGGGATTGCCCGGCGGTGAAGAACAAGCTGATCGACCTCGCGCTGCGCTCGGCCGGCGATATCATGACCCACCAGGTCTATCTCGACTCGCTCTATCGCCTGCAGCGCGAGCTGGAGGCGGCGGGCATCCTCGGCCTCAGCAAGTTCATCTATGCCGCGCCGGCGCAGATCGCGGCCAAGGGCTGCCGCGCGACGACGAGCGACCAGTTCGACCGCGGCTACATGGATTGCCTGTACCAGCTCGGCTACGAGATCGCCCAGGATCCGGCGCGGTGGCAGAATTTCGACACCGTCCCGCGCGGCGCGCGGGCCAATGAAAGGCGTTGATCCATGGCCGCCGCACCCGCCCCCTTCGCGCTCGAGCGGCGCGATCCGGACTATGCGATCATCGAGATCTTCGCCGGCGACAATAACCTCGCCAACTTCGTCGCACCCGACCTGCAGGAGGCGCTGAACGGGCTGGGCAGCGCCGGGTCGATGCTGGCGCTGGTCGATTATGCCTCGCGGCCGACCGAGGTGCTGGAGATCACCAACGGCCGCGCACGGCGGATCGAGGCGCCCGGCGAGATCGACACCGGCGACGCGAAGACGCTCGCCACCTTCCTCGCCCGCGCGCTGGCGAGCTATGCCGCCGACGTGCCGGTCGCCATCGGCTTCTGGGATCACGGCAGCGGCGTGTTCGACGAGCGCGACCGCAACGGGGAGCTAGTGTCCCTCGCCCGCGATGCCGCAGCGCGGCCGCCGCGGCGGCTGGTGCCGTCGGGCAGGCTGTTCGGCCGCGGCGCCAGGGGCAGCGCCGGCGACGTCCGCATCGAGGCGATGCTGAACGACGACAGCAGCGGCGGCCTGCTGACGACGCGCGAGGCTGGCGCCGTGCTGCGCGCCGCCGTGCGCGACGGCAAGCGCAAGGTGACGGCGATCTTCTCGGACGCCTGCCTCAACGGCATGGTCGAGGTGGTCCACGAATTCGGCGACATCGCCGAGGTGGTGATCGGCTCGCAGGAGCTCGAGCCCGGCGACGGCTGGGACTATACCGGCTTCCTCACGCAACTGGCGGCGCCCTATGACGCGCCCGCCTTTGGTCGCGCCGCGGTCGAGGCCTATGGCGCCTGTTATCGCACCCGCCTCGACCAGCAGCCGATAACCCTGGGCGCGTTCCGCACCGGGGACGGGATCGCCACCGCCTTCAAGGCGCTCGTCCAGGCCGCGGAAGCGGGCGGCGATGCCGCCTTTCGCCTGCTCGATCGCGCGCGCGCGGCGGCGACCAGCTTCGCCGGGCGCGACAGCTACGACCTGATCGAGTTCGCGCGCGCCGTGGTGAAGCTCGGCGCCGGGCCGATCGCGGCTGCGGCGACGGCGCTCGCCGAGGCGGGCGAGGCGGCGCGGATCGACAGCGTCGCGATCGGATCGCAGGTGGCGCGCGCCACCGGCCTGTCCTTCTGGTTCCCGCGCGATGCCGCCGCGCTGGCGCGCGATCGCGACACCTACCGCACGCTGCAGTTCGACAAGGCGACCGGGTGGAGCGCTTATCTCGACCGCCATCGCAGCATCGCCACGGCCGGCCATGCCCGCGCCGCGCCCGCAGCCGGCCGCAGCACCCCGCGCGAGCCCCTCGCCCTCGGCACCAGGGCGGTGCCGACGGTGGTCTACGTCCACGGCATCGGCAACAAGCCGCCGGCGGCGGTGCTGAAATGCCAGTGGGACCGGGCGTTGTTCGGCAACGAGATCGGCGACCGCAGCCGCATGTGCTATTGGGTCAATCGCGATTATTACCCGGTGCCTGCCACCGACAGCTGCGCGGGCAGCGACGTCGTCCAGGTCGACGATGCGGAGATATCGACCCGCGCCGTGATCGCGCTCGCGTCAGGCGAGGAGGGGTCGGAGGCCCGCGCCATCGCCGGCGAGATCGAGGCGCTCGCCAGGACCCCCAAGCAAAAGCGCACGCTGGCGGCGATTGCCGCCAAGCTGGAGGCGAGGCGCGATCCGCCGGCCGCCGCCGCGCTCGATGTCTCGGCCAGGCTGATCCCGCTGCCGGACACGTTGCGCGACCTGATGGCCGGGAAATTGACGAGGGCGTTCCTGCGCGACGTCAACGATTTCCTGTTCAAGCCCGAGCGTCGCGAGGCGATGAAGCAGGCCGTGCGCGAGCGGCTGGGCGATGGCGGCACCTACGCGATGGTCGCGCACAGCCAGGGCACGATGATCGCCTTCGACGTGCTGCACGATCTCGATCCGGCGAAATATCACGTGCCGCTGTTCCTCACCATCGGATCGCCGCTCGGCATGGAAGAGGTGAAGGATCGCTTCAAGACGTGGAAGGTGCCGCGCGAAATCCCGCCCTGCGTGCAGCGCTGGGTCAATGTCGCCGACATGCTCGACCCGGTCGCGATCGATTCCGACCTGTCGGGAGATTATGCCGGCGGCGTCGAGAACCATAACCGCTTCTTCCTCAATCCCGATTCTCCCCGCCATCCGCATTCGGCGACCGGCTATCTCGGCACCGGCTTCGCACGGAAGCCGGTGATGGAGACGGTCGGCGCCTCGTTCGGCCAGATCATCGCGCCGGTGGTCATCGCCAAGGATCTTGTCGAGCTCATGGAGAATGCACGCCACGACGAACGCCAGAATGTGCTGATCCAGCTCGCCAGCGCGACCTCGGCAACGGCGGCGGACCTCGACGCGGCGGCGTCCGGCATCGAGGCGCGGATCCACGCGCTGGTGGCGGCGGGCGGCGGCGACCCGGACGATGCGCAGGTCGACCGGCTGCGCCGCTATGTCGCCGCGAGGCTGACGCGCGGTGAGATGGACGGCCTGCGCGCCGCCTATCGCGACCTGTCGATCAAGATGGCGTGGCGCGACAGCGAGAAGCGCGCGCTGATCGCGGATTCGACCAACACCATCCAGGCGAGGCCGGCCAATCTCGGCTATGGCGCCGACGGCCATGACATCGCTTGGGCGGTGCTCGACAGCGGCATCTGCGCCGACCATCCCCATTTCGCGCGCACCGGCTATGGCCGCAACGCGGTGATCGCCCAATATGATTGCCTCGGGCGCGGCGCGCCGCAGCGGCTGGTGCCGGGCGATGCCGCGTTCGGCCGCCTCGACGGCAATGGCCACGGCACCCATGTCGCCGGCATCATCGCCGGCGAGGGCCAGGCGATGCGCGACGGCGTCGCCACCTGGTTTCGCGGCATGGCGCCGGCGGCGCGGCTTTATGGCTTCAAGGTGCTCGACGATGACGGCCGCGGCCGCGATTCGGCGATCATCAAGGCGCTGGACGCGATCGCCGACATCAATGAGCGCGCCGGGCGGCTGGTCATCCACGGCATCAACCTCAGCCTCGGCGGCGCGTTCGACCCCAGCGTCTATGGCTGCGGCCACACGCCGCTCTGCGAGGAGATCAAGCGCCTGTGGCGGCAGGGCGTGCTCACCGTCGTCGCCGCCGGCAACGAAGGCTATGCCGTGCTCGACGGCGCGAGCGGCGCGATCCAGGCCAACATGGACCTGTCGATCGGCGATCCCGCCAATCTCGACGAGGCGATCGCCGTCGGATCGGTCCACAAGACCAATCCGCACAGCTACGGCATCTCCTATTTCTCCTCGCGCGGGCCGACCGCGGACGGGCGCGCCAAGCCGGACCTCGTGGCGCCGGGCGAACGCATCATCTCGGCCCGATACGACTGGCAGACCAGCCGCGCGGCGATCCCCGAAGTCGAGACGCTCTATGCGGAGATGAGCGGCACCAGCATGGCCGCCCCCCATGTCTCGGGTCTGCTCGCCGCATTCCTGTCGCAGCGGCTGGAATTCGTCGGCGAGCCCGACAAGGTGAAGCGCATCCTGCTCAACGGCTGCGTCGACCTGCGTCGGGATCGCTACATGCAGGGATCGGGACTGCCGAACCTGATCAAGATGCTCGCTCTCGAATAGGCGCCCACGGCCGGTCTTCCTTCCGGCGGGCGGGCTCCCTAAATGCCGGCCATGGCCCCCTCCCCCTCCGATGCGCTGAAGCGAGCCGCCGCCGAGGCCGCGGTCGACGAGGTGAAGTCGGGGATGATCGTCGGCCTCGGCACCGGCAGCACCGCCGCCTTCGCCATCGAGGCGCTGGCACGAAAGGCGCGCAACGGGCTCGACATCCGCGCCGTGGCGACGTCGGAGCGCAGCGCCGCCCAGGCGCGGGCGGAAGGCATCACGCTGATCGACATGGACGGACTGGCCGCGATCGACCTCGCCATCGACGGCGTCGACGAGATCGACGCCCGGCTCCGCGCCATCAAGGGTGCCGGCGGGGCGATGCTGCGCGAGAAGATCGTCGCCGCCGCCGCCCGCCGGATGATCGCCGTCGCCGACGTCTCCAAGGCGGTGGACCGACTCGGGCAGAGGCCGGTGCCGGTGGAGGTGCTGCCGCTGGCGCAGGGCTATGTCGCGGCGGCGATCCGCGCCCTTGGCGGCGATCCGGCGCTGCGGGCGGGCACGCGCACCGATCAGGGCAATGTCATCCTCGACTGCCGCTTCGCCGCGCTCGACGATCCGGCGGCGCTCGCCGACCGGCTCGCGGCGATCCCGGGCGCTCTCGGCCACGGCCTGTTCGTGACGGAGATCGACGCGCTCTATCTGGCGACGCCCGGCGGGATCGTGGTGCGGGCGCGGCCGGGCTGATCCAAATTAGTTCGGGCCGGCGTGCATCCTTCCCCGGGACGCCGGCGTTGCGCCCCTGCCCCCGCAAGGATTGATCCCTTCATGACTGCTGCCCCCTCGCCCGAGCGGCTCGCTATCGACACCATTCGCACGCTCGCCATGGATGCGGTGCAGAAGGCCAATTCCGGCCATCCCGGCACGCCGATGGCGCTGGCGCCGGTCGCCCACACCTTGTGGTCGCGCTTCCTGCGCTACGATCCGGCGGCGCCCGACTGGCCCAATCGCGACCGTTTCGTGTTGTCCTGCGGCCATGCCTCGATGCTGCTTTACGCATTACTCCACCTGGCAGGGGTCGAAGAGATCGACGCGGACGGCAACAAGACCGGCCAGCCGGCGGTGAGCCTCGACGACATCAGGCAGTTCCGGCAGCTCGGCTCGAAGACGCCGGGCCATCCCGAATATCGCATCACAACCGGCGTCGAGACGACCACCGGCCCGCTCGGCCAGGGCTGCGGCAATTCGGTCGGCATGGCGATCGCGGCGCGCTGGCTGGCGAGCCGGTTCAACCGCGACGGCTTCACCCTGTTCGACAATGACGTCTACGTCTTCTGCTCGGACGGCGACCTGATGGAAGGGGTGGCCAGCGAGGCGGCCTCGATGGCGGGGCACCTCAGGCTCGGCAATCTCTGCTGGGTCTATGACGACAACCACATCACCATCGAGGGCGACACCGCACTCGCCTTCGACGAGGACGTGCCGGCGCGGTTCGCGGCCTATGGCTGGCAGACGATCGTGCTCGACGATGCCGAGGATGTGGAGGCGTTCGCCCGTGCTCTCGACCAATTCAGGGCGACCGACGACCGGCCGACGCTGATCGTCGTCAAGTCGATCATCGGCTATGGCTTCCCGACCCGCGCCGGCACCCACAAGGCGCATAGCGACGCGCCCGGCGAGGAGGAGATACGCGGCGCCAAGAAAGCCTATGGCTGGCCGCAGGACGCTCAGTTCCTCGTGCCGGAGGAGGCGAAGCGCTCCTTCACGGAGGCGGTCGCCGGGCGCGGCCGGCCGCTGCGCGAGGCGTGGGAGGAGATGTTCGCGCGCTATCGCGAGGCGCATCCGGAAATGGCGGAGGCGCTCGACCAGCTGCGCCGCGGCCGCATGCCGGACGATTGGGCGGCGGCGCTGCCCGGCTTCCCGGCCGATGCCAAGGGCATGGCCAGCCGCGAGGCGAGCGGCAAGGTGCTGAACGCGATCGCCGCCAAGGCGCCGTGGCTGGTCGGCGGCGCGGCAGACCTGTCGCCCTCGACCAAGACCGACGTCAAGGACGCGCCCTCGCTGGAGGCGGACAGCCCGGGCGGGCGCAACATGCATTTCGGCATCCGTGAGCATGCGATGGGCTCGATCGCCAACGGCATGGCGCTGACCTATCTGCGCCCCTACACCGGCACGTTCATGGTCTTTTCGGACTATATGCGCCCGCCCATCCGGCTGGCCGCGATCATGGAATTGCCGGTGATCTTCGTCTTCACCCATGATTCGATCGGCGTCGGCGAGGACGGGCCGACCCACCAGCCGATCGAGCAGCTGGCGGCGCTGCGTGCCATTCCCGGCCTCGACACGATCCGCCCCGGCGATGCCAACGAGACGGCGGTGGCGTGGAAGGTGGCGCTGACCCACACTCACGAGCCGACCGCGCTGATCCTGTCGCGTCAGCCGATCGCGACGCTCGATCGGGGACGCTATGCCCCCGCGGATGGACTGGAGAAGGGCGGGTATGTGCTCGGCGACTGCGCGGGCACGCCGGAGATCATCCTGATCGGCACGGGATCGGAGCTGCCGCTGGTCGTCGCCGCCCATGAGCGGCTGGCCGCCGACGGGGTGCGATCGCGGGTGGTGTCGATGCCGAGCTGGTATCTGTTCGAAAAGCAGGATCGCGCCTATCGCGACACCGTGCTGCCGCCAGGCGTGCGCGCGCGGCTGGCTGTCGAGCAGGGCGGCGCGATGGGGTGGGATCGCTATGTCGGCACGGACGGCGAGACGGTGACGATGTCCACCTTCGGCGCGTCCGCCCCGATCGCCAAGCTGCAGGAGAAATTCGGCTTCACCGTCGATCAGGTCGTGGACAAGGCACGGGCGCTGGCGAAGCGGCTCGGCGACAACTGACTTTTGGCACAGACAAGGAAGGAAACCGGCGCATGCGCTTGGCAATGATCGGCCTCGGCCGCATGGGCGCGAATATCGCGCGGCGCTTGATGCGCGGCGGGCACGAGATCGTCGCCTATGATCGCGACCATGCAGCGGTCGAGGCGCTGGCGAAGGATGGCGCTGTCGGCGCCGCCTCGCTGGACGCGGTGAGCGGCATGCTGGACGGCCCGCGCGTCTTCTGGGTGATGCTGCCCGCCGGCGAGCCGACCGAAACGACGATCGCCGCGCTGCTCGATCGGGCCGGCCCCGGGGACGTGATCATCGACGGCGGCAACACCTTCTACAAGGACGATATCCGCCGCGCGAAGCTCTGCGCGGAGCGGCAGGTCGCCTATGTCGATGTCGGCACTTCGGGCGGCGTGTGGGGGCTGGACCGCGGCTATTGCATGATGATCGGCGGCGACAAGGCGGTGGTCGACCGGCTCGACCCGATCTTCGAGACGCTGGCGCCCGGCCTCGGCACCATCCCGCGCACGCCCGACCGGCTGAACCGGGAGGGCTGCGATCCGCGTGCCGAGAAGGGCTATATCCATTGCGGCGACGCAGGCTCCGGCCATTTCGTGAAGATGGTCCATAACGGCATCGAATATGGGCTGATGGCCGCCTATGCCGAGGGCTTCGACGTGCTGAAGAGCAAGTCGTCGGAGCGGCTGCCCGAAGACGAGCGGTTCGACCTCAACCTCACCGACATCGCGGAGGTGTGGCGGCGCGGCTCGGTGATCTCGTCCTGGTTGCTCGATCTCACCGCCTCGGCGCTGGCCAAGGACCAGGCGCTCGAAAATTTCAGCGGCAAGGTCGCGGATTCCGGTGAAGGCCAGTGGACGATCCATGCCGCGATGGAGGAGGCGGTGCCGGTCTATGCGCTGTCGGCGGCGCTGTTCGCGCGCTATCGCAGCCGTGTCGACACCACGTTCGGCGACAAGCTCCTCTCCGCGATGCGCTTCGGCTTCGGCGGGCATGTCGAAATGCCGCAATGAGCGAGGCACCACGGGCGCCGGCCGCCACCATCGTCATCTTCGGCGCGATGGGCGATCTCGCCCGCCGTCTGCTGGCCCCGGCCCTGCTCAATCTCGAAAAGGCCGGCCTGCTCGACGCCGACACCTCCATCCTCGGCATCAGCCATGGCGAGGGGGACGATGCGCGGCTCGCCGAACATCTCTCGGCGATGGTCGAGGACAAGGCGGCGTGGCAGGGCTTCGCCGGGCGCATCCATTATCTGCGCGGCGATTTCGCGGAGGACGGGCTCTACGCCGCGCTGAAGGAGCGGCTTTCGGGCAACGCCGTCTTCTACCTGGCGACGGCGCCGTCCTTCTTCGCGCCGGTGGCCGAGCGGCTCGGCAAGGCCGGGCTGCTCGGCGAGGCGGACGGGTTTCGCCGCGTCGTCATCGAGAAGCCGTTCGGCACCGACCTCGCCTCCGCGCAGGCGCTCAACCGTTGCGTGCTGGCCCATGCGAGCGAGGCGCAAATCTACCGGATCGATCATTTCCTCGGCAAGGAGACGGTGCAGAACATCGCCGTCGCCCGCTTCGGCAATCCGCTGATCGAGGCGGTGTGGAACAGCCGCTACGTCGATCATGTGGAGATCACCGCCGCCGAGAGCGTCGCGGTCGGCACCCGCGGCAAATTCTATGACGAGACCGGCGCGCTGCGCGACATGGTGCCCAATCATCTGTTCCAGCTGCTGGCGCTGGTCGGCATGGAACCGCCCAACAGCTTCGATGCCGAGGCGGTGCGGAGCGAGAAGGCCAAGGTTATCGCCGCCGTGCGGCCGATCGCGCCGGAGGATGCGGTGCGCGGCCGCTATCTGGGGGGCGAGGCCGGCGGCGAGGCGGTGCCCGCCTATCGCGACACGGCCGACGTGGCGGCCGACAGCCGCACCGAGACCTATGTGGCGATGAAGGTCGCGGTGGAGACGTGGCGCTGGCACGGCGTGCCCTTCTACCTGCGCACCGGCAAGGCGCTGGCGGCGCGCGATACCGAGATTGTGCTCACCTTCCGCGAGGCGCCGCTGACGCTGTTCCGCGACACCGCCGCGCCGACCCTGCCGCCCAACCGGCTGGTGCTGCAGATCCAGCCGGACGAGGGCATCCATCTCGACATGGCGGTGAAGAAGCCCGGGCCGCTGATCGAGACCGCGCCGGCCACGCTCGACTTCGCTTATGGCGAGCATTTCGAGCTGGGCCATCGCACCGGCTATGAGACATTGCTCTATGACGTGCTGATCGGCGACCAGTCGCTGTTCCAGCGCGCCGACCAGATCGAGGGCGGATGGCGCGCGGTGCAGCCGCTGCTCGATGCCTTCAGGACCGGCGAGCCGGAGGATTATGCGCCCGGCGGCACCGGCCCCGCCTCGGCCGATGCGCTGCTCGCGCGTGACGGCCGGACATGGAACCCGATCGCATGACCGATATCCGCCTGCTCATCTCCGATGTCGACGGCACGCTCGTCCGCTCCGACAAGACGCTGAGCGACGCCGTCATCGCCGCCGCCGGCCGGCTGGAGGCGGCGGGGATCATGATGTCGCTGATCAGCGCGCGGCCGCCGAGCGGCATCGGCTGGATCGCCGGGCGGCTCGGCCTCAAGGGCGCGATCGGCGCGTTCAACGGCGGCACCTTGCTCGGCGGGGACGGCTCCATCCTGCGCGCCGAGCGGCTTGCCGCTGACACCGCCGCCGCCGCGCTCAGCGCGATCGACCGGCCCGACGTCATCAAATGGCTGTTCGCCGACGGGCAATGGCACACCGACCGGCTCGACGATCATTACACCCCGCGCGAGCGGCGATCAGCCAATCAGGAGCCGGTGGTGTGCACCGATTTCGGCCGCTTCCTCGACCGGGTCGACAAGATCGTCGCGGTGTCGGCCGATCACGCCATGCTGGCCGGGCTGGAGGCCGCGGTGGCCGGCACGCTCGGCGACGGCGCCAATGTCGCGCGCTCCCAGCCCTATTATCTCGACATCACCGCACCGGCCGCCAACAAGGGCGACGGCGTCGCCGCGCTGGCCGAGGCGGCCGGCGTGACGCTGGACGAGGTGGTGGTGATCGGCGACCAGTATAACGACCTGCCGATGTTCCGCCGCGCCGGCCGCGCCATCGCCATGGGGCAGGCGCCGGAGGATGTCCGCCGCGCCGCCGCCGACGTGACCGACAGCAATGACGAGGACGGCGTCGCCAGCGCCATCGACCGGCTGCTGGCCCGATGAAGCAGCTTATCGCCTTCGACCTCGACGGCACGCTCGCGGAGAGCAAGCAGCCGCTTGGCGAGGAGATGGCCGGCCTGCTCGGCGAGTTGCTCGGCGTGGCGATGGCGGCGGTGATCTCCGGCGGGGACTGGCCGCAGTTCCAGAAGCAGGTGGTGGCACGGCTGCCCGCCGCGACCCGGCTGGATGGCCTGTTCATCATGCCCACCACCGGCACCAAGCTCTATCGCTTCGAGGGTGGCGACTGGCGGCAAATCTATGCCGACAGCTTCGACGCGGCCGAGCGCGACCGGATCGTCGCGGCGATCCGCACCGCCGTCGACAGGACCGGCCTCGCCGAGGCCCGTACATGGGGCGAGACGATCGAGGATCGCGGCACCCAGATCACCTTTTCCGGCCTCGGCCAGCAGGCGCCGCTCGACGCCAAGGCGGCGTGGGATCCTGATCGCGCCCGGCGCACGAAATTGCAGGCGGCGCTGCGCGAGATGCTGCCCGATCTGTCGATCAATGTCGGTGGCTCGACCTCGATCGACATCACTCGCCAGGGCATCGACAAGGCCTATGCCATTCGCCGGCTGACAGCGGCGAGCGGCGTGACGGCGGCAGGCATCCTGTTCATGGGCGACGCCATCTATCCGGGCGGCAACGACGATCCGGTGCGCGAAGCCGGCGTCGACACGATCGCGGTTCGCGATCCGGCGGAGACCGCCAATGTCGTACGCGGCATCATCGCCTGCCTCAGCGGGCGTGGGGCCGGCTGAGATAGGGCGAACCCCTGAGGCAGAACCGCCATGGCGTCTCCACGCCGCGGGTGATGCCGATACGCGGACCGATGGCGATTTCCGCCGCGCCGGTCGCCGGCAGCAGGGCGAAGGGCGGGCGATCGAGCGGCAATCCGTCGAGGCGCCGGTCGATGGCCAGCGCCTGACAGAGGCGGCCCGGCCCCGAGCAGAGCCGCGCCGGTTCGAGGCCGCCGCGGCGGGCCTGCATGATGTCGAGGCCGGCCAGGGGCTCGAGCGCGCGCACCAGCACGGCGCTGCCGATGCCGTCGCCACAGACGAAGTTCAGGCACCAGTGGATGCCGTAGATGCGATAGACATAGGCGTGACCGGCCGGGCCGAACATGCTGGCGTTGCGCGCGGTGGGGCCGCGAAAGCTGTGCGACGCCGGGTCCATCGCATCATAGGCCTCGGTCTCCACGATGCGGCCGCCGACGCCGTCGACGAGCAGGGTGGCGCCGATCAGCGCGCGGGCGACCGTTTCGGCGCGGTCCGCGAAGAAACCCGGCGGCAGTGTGATCGCCGGGCTGCCTATTTCAGCCGGCCGGCCGCCGCGTCGAGCGCGTCGCGGTCATTGCCGTGGCGCGCGATCAGCTCTTCGGCCTGGGCGCGGGTGATGCCGTGCTTGCGAGCGAAATAATCGACCTCATAGCCTTCTCCGCCCGCCACCTGGCGGCGATCCGCGCCACCCACCTTGGTCTTGTCGTCGGACATCGTCTCTCTCCTTCGCCGTCGAGAATCGGTGGCGGGGGGCGTTGGTTCCCGTCCTCGAATGGCGAGTGTCGGCGGGCGGAGCTTAACCGCGGACGCATTAGCCGCTATGAAGGCGCTCCGGAAGATCGACCCCGAGAGGACCAAGGCCGCCATGTGATCCGCCCCTGACCGCAAAGCCCATGCCGCCTTGCCGTTCGGGAGATCCTTGTGTCCGCGCCTTCGCTTTCCGTTGCCGATATCTGCTGGTCCACGCCTGATGGACGCCGTGTCCTGTCCGGACTTTCGCTCGATTTCACACAGGAGCGCGCTGGGCTGGTCGGGCGCAACGGCGTCGGCAAGAGCACGCTGCTGCGGCTGCTCGCCGGCACGCTGGCCCCCGATCGCGGCCGCGTCGTCCGCTTCGGCACGGTCAGCACCATGCGCCAGCTGGTTCGGATCGAGCCCACCGAGACCATCGCCGGGCTGATGGGCATTGCGCCCGGGCTCGACCTGCTGCGGCGGGCCGAGACCGGGCGCGCCTCGCTCGACGAACTGGCCGAGGCCGACTGGACGCTGGCGGCGCGGGCTGCCGAGGCGCTGGCCCAGGTCCGGCTCGGCCTGCCGCCAGAAACACCGCTGATCGCGCTTTCAGGCGGGCAACGGACCCGGGCGGCGCTGGCCGGGGCGGTGTTCGCCGCGCCCGACTTTCTGTTGCTGGATGAGCCGACCAACGATCTTGACCGGGATGGGCGCCGCGCCGTCGCCGAGCTGCTGGCCGGCTGGCGGGCCGGCGCGATCGTCGTCAGCCACGACCGGGAACTGCTCGACACGATGGACGCCATTGTCGAGCTGACCAGCCTCGGCGCCACCCGCCACGGCGGCAACTGGAGCGCGTATCGCGCGCGCAAGGAGACGGAGCTTGCTACCGCCGAGCAGCATCTCGCCCTCGCCGAGCGCCGCGCCGGGGAGGTGAAGCGCCGGGCGCAGGCCGCCGTCGAACGGCAGCAGCGGCGCGACGCCGCCGGCCGACGCAAGGGCGCCCGCGGCGATATGCCGCGCATTCTGATCGGCGCACGTCGCGACAAGGCGGAGAACAGCGGCGGAGACAATGCCCGGCTCGCCGAACGGCAGGGGTCCGCTGCCGAGCGCTCGCTGAGGGAGGCGCGGAGCCGGGTGGAGCGGCTGGAGCCCCTTGTCGTCACGATCGCGCCAAGCGGGTTGTCACCGGCGCAGCGCGTGCTGGTCGCGGACGGGCTCACTTATGGCCATGTTCACGGCAGTGCGATGCTGCGGGAATTCAGCCTGACCGTCACCGGGCCGGAGCGCATTGCGCTGCGCGGTCCGAACGGCGCGGGCAAGTCGACCCTGCTGGCGCTTCTCGCCGGACGGCTGAAGCCATGGTCGGGCAGCGCCCGCGTCCTCGTGCCCTTCGCCTGGTTCGATCAGGGCATGTCGATGCTCGACCCGGAAGCCTCGGTGGCGGCGAATTTCGCGCGCCTCAATCCCGGCATGGGCGGCAATGCCTGCCGCGCGGCGCTGGCCCGCTTTGGATTTCGCGGGGACGACGCCGACCGGCTGACCGGCGATCTGAGCGGAGGACAGATGCTCCGCGCCGGCCTCGCCTGCGTGCTCGGCGGCACGCGCGCGCCGCAGCTGCTCATCCTCGACGAGCCGACCAACCACCTCGATCTCGAGGGGATCGCGGCGGTGGAGGCAGGACTTGCCGGCTATGACGGCGCGCTGCTCGTCGCTAGCCACGACGAGGCGTTCCTGCACGCGCTGCGCATAACGCGGCCGCTCGCCATCGGGTAGCGAGCGGCCGGTTCAGCGTCAGAAGTGGAAGACGACGCCGGCCATCGGCCGGATGCTGTCGAAATCATAGGTCTTGGCTTCGAGGCGAAGGCGCGGACCGGCAGCGCCGCCGAACAGGCCGCCAAGGCCGATATCCTTGGGGCCGACCTCCAGGCCGACGCCGTAGATCCAGGAGCTGCGATCGGGATAGCCGCGGCTGCCCTTGCCCTTTTCCCACTGATAGCCGGCCGAGACATAGATCAGGCCGCTATCGCCGGCGCGCGCGCCGACACGGCCGGACACGCCATATTCCCAATCGATATCCTTGAAGCCCTTGGCGACATTGCCCTCGGCACCGACGAACATCGGGCCGAGCGGCAGGTTCACGCCGGCGACGCCCTCGATCAGCGCGCCGTCCATCCGTCCGCGCGAGCCGGAGGTGCCGAGCTCGCTCTGACGATCGAAGCTGTGATAGCCGCCGAGCACGCCGACATAGGGCTCGAGGCCGAAGGGCCGGGAGCCGTCCGGGGCGCTATCCTGCGCAGATGCGGCAGCGGGGATAGCAGCCGCGGCGATCGCAACCAGCATCAAGCTCTTCATGGTGAACTCCTTACGCAACAAATACATGGCCGCCTTGGACGGTCCGGCAGCTAACGGGCGGGGGAGGGTATGTTTCCGTTTGAGGTCATTCCGGACGGCAACTGTTGTCGCAATGCAACACATCGGATGACGCGGGTTGCCAGGCCGGGGCGGAACCTTGCGCGGTCTCGCTCGTCCCCGCTGCGATGGCCGCCACCCCCTCGCGCATTGCCCGCGCCACCATGCTCGCGGGCGCCCTGGTGGCGGCGTTGCTGCTCCTCGTCGCGGTGGCGTTTCCGGTCGGCTGGCTGAAGGCCGCGGCGGAGCGGCAGCTTTCCGCCCATTTTGGTACGCCGGTGCGCATCGGCGCGATGGAACGCGAGAGCCGCCTCTCATTGCGTCCGGTGATCCGGCTGGCGGACGTGCATGTCGCGCAAGCGCCCTGGGCCGGCACCGGCGAGCTGGCGGCGATCGGCGCGCTGCGCGTCCGGCTGCACCTGCTCCCGTTGCTCGTCGGGCTTCTCGACACCGATCTGATCGCCGTGCGCGATGCCCGCCTCGATCTGGTGCGTGCCGCCGACGGCCGGCGCAACTGGGCGCAGAGCGAGCAAGATGGCGGCGGCGGCGCCGGGCTGACCGGCGTGCGGATCGAGCGCGCGCACATCCGCTATCGCGATGCCGTACAGAATCGCTGGGTCGCGATCGACCTCGACATCGACCCGCAGGCGCGGCTGACGGCGGTCGGCCGCGGCGCGGTGGACGGCGCGCCGATCTCCGTCCGCATCGCCGGCGCGCCGGCGGCCGGCGGGCGCTGGGGGTTCGACGCCGCGCTTGATGGCGCCGCCCTCTCCATGCGCGCCACGGGCAGCATGGCGCGCATGCTCCGCGCCGACGACATGGCCTTTCGCGTCACCGCGCGCGCCGATGACCTGAAGCGTATCGACCGGGTGATCGAGGCGGGCCTGTTCGGCACCAGGGCGGTGACGCTGGCCGCCGATGTCCGGCACACGCCGGACACCTGGACGATCGGCAAATTGTCCGGGACGATCGGCCGCAGTGACCTGACCGGCCGGCTCACCGTCCGCAAGCAAGAAGGGCGCACCCGGCTGGATGGCGAAGTGCGGTTCGGACAGCTCGATTTCGACGATCTGGCGAGCGAGGCCGGCCGGGCGAGCGCCGCGGCGCTGGAACGCGCCCAGGGACTGAGGCTGGTGCCCGACACGCGCGTCAATATCCGCCGGATCGATCACACCGATGGCCGCATCGCCATTCGCGCGGACCGGGTGCTGGCTGGCCGACGGCCGAGCGCGATCACCGCGGTGAGCGGCGTGCTGACGCTCGACCACCGGCTGCTGACCGCCGATCCGTTGCGCATCCAGTTGCGGCGCGGCGCCATTACCGGCCGCGCCGTCGTCGACCAGCGTCAGGGCCAGGCCGAGCCGCTGGTGACGCTGGCCCTCGACATGACCGGCAGCAGCATCGCCGCGCTGGCCGACAGCGGGGGCGGCAAGGTGGATGCGCGGGTCGACGGCCGCGCCCGGATCAGCGGCGTCGGCAGCACGATCCGCGCCGCGGTCGGGCGGTCGAGCGGCACGCTGGCGCTCGTTGCCCGCGACGGCATGCTGCCCGAGCCGATCGCGGCGCTGCTCGGCTTCGATATCGGCAAGGGGCTGTTCGGCGATGACGAAAAGGGGGTGGCGCTCCGCTGCGGCGTCATCCGGCTGGCGATGCGGGACGGCGTCGGCACGATCGATCCGCTGCTCGTCGATACCGGCATCAGCCAGACGCAGGGGCGCGGCACCGTCCGCTTTCCGGACGAGGCCCTCGATATCACGCTGAGCGGCGCGCCGAAGGACGGCGCCGCCCTGCGCTTGCCGGGGACAGTGCGCGCCGGGGGCACGATCCGCGATCCGGATATCGTCATCCCCAAGGGCACGCGATCGGTGCGCAACATCCTCAAGGCGGTCGGCCGAGCGCTGTCCGGGCGCGAGGCGCCGCCGCCCGAGGATGCCGACTGCGCGGCGCTGGTCCGCGCCGCGCTCCGCTAGCGGACGCTGTTCTCGACCGCCGCGTTGCCGGCCGCCTGGAGGGCGTTCTGAGCCGTCGAATTGGGTGCGGAGAGATCCCCCGTGGCGCCGTCGTTGCGGATCGCCTCGGCCTGATCATTGAGCGCCGCGGCCGCGGCCGGATCGCTTTGCGCGGCAGCGTTGTCGAGCGCCTCGGCCGTATCATGGCTCTTGCCACAGGCGGCGAGCGCGAGGCCGCCGAACAGGATCACCGTCAAATGTCGCATCCGCATCATCTTGCTCCTTCGCAGAACAAGGCAAACGCCGCACGGCAATCACCGTTGCACCATTTCCGCCACGTCAATCATCGAGATGGCAAAAACGGCTATAAATAAGAAACTGAGATGAAACGACTTTATTTTCAGGCAGCGGATATCCCGGCGATTGGCGCGCGTTCATCCCCACACCGATAAAGGAGAGGACAATGCGTATCTTCGTCATAGGAATGGCGGCGTTCGCGACGATGAGTTCGGCAGCCGTGCTGGCGCAGGGCGCGATGAATCCGGGTACGCCGCCAACCACCGGCAACCCGGCCAGCTCCGGCGGCATGCAGCCGCAGCCGACCGACCCGATGCAGGCCAATCCGGCCATGCCCGAGACGCCTGCCGGGCCGGACAATAGCGGCCGGATGATGCCCGGCCAGGCGCCGGGCGCGAGCACGGCGACCCCCTCGGGCGACCGCAGCACGACGATGCCGGACAGCACCGCCGCCGGCGATCGCACCACCAACTCGACGACCACCAACGATATGCACAACAAGAAGGCGAAGCGGCCGCGCTGATCCGACGTGACACTGGCGCAGTGTCGCGCCTTCGAGGGACCGGGAGGCCGAGGCTTCCCGGTTCCGTTTCGTCAGCCGCCCGCCAGCAGGCCGAGAAGCGCGCGCACGGCCCGCTCGAGGTCCCGCGGCGCCGGATTGGTAACGCCGAGCAGCAGCCCGCGCACCCCCGCCTGCTCCACATACCAGGGCGATAGCGGCGCCGGCGCCAACCCCCGCGCGACGGCCGCCGCGGCGAGGCGGACATCGTCGACGTCGGGCGCGAGCCTGACCAGCACGGCAAGCCCGGCCATCATCGTCTCGTCGCCGCCGAGGCCGAGACGGGCGACGAGCGCGCGGCGCCGCTCACCATAAAGGCGCTTCATGTGGCGCAGGTGGCGCAGATAATGGCCATCCGCGATGAACGCCGCGACCGCCATCTGCGTGGCGATGTCGGGCGCCGGACCAAGCAGGGCGGCGGCCTCCGCGAAGCGCTCCGCCAGCGCCAGCGGCAACACCGTGAAGCCGAGGCCCAGCGCCGGCGACAGCGTCTTGCTGAAGCTGCCGATATGGATGACGCGGCCGTGGCGATCCCCGGCGAAGAGGGCGGGCGCCGGGCGGCCGCGCAATTGCAGCTCGCTGAGATAGTCGTCCTCGATCACCCAGGCGCCGGCGCCGGCCGCCCAGTCCAGAAGGGCGCGACGGCGCGCGGGCGAAAGCGCAACGCCGAGCGGCGCCTGCTGGCCCGGCGTGACGATGGCGAGCGCGGCCCCCGGCGCCTTCGCAATGCCGCACGCGACGTCTAGCCCCTCGCCGTCGACGGGCACCGGCACGGCCTCCAGGCCGGCCAGCGTCAGCGCGCGCCGGGTGAGCGGAAAGCCGGGCTCCTCCGTCCACACCTCGGCGCCGGCCGGCAGCGCGAGCGCGCGCAACGCCAGCGCAAGGCCGCCGCGAAAGCCGCCCGTGACCAGGATCTGGTCGGGCACGCAGGCGATGCCGCGCGCCATCGCAAGATAGGCGGCGAGCTGCTCGCGTAGCGCCGGCTGGCCGCGCGGATCGGCATAGCTGGTCGGGCCCAGCGCATCGGCCCGCACCGCACGCAAGCGCGCCCGCGCCCAGCTCTTGGCGGGAAAGCCATCCTGCGCCGGCACGCCCATCTGGAATGCGAGGGGCGGCTTCGAGAAGCCGTGGATCATGTCGGCGAGCGGACGCCGGATCGCCGCCGGCTCGGCGGCGCCGGCCGCGACGGTCGCGGCCGGCGCGGCGACGCGGGTGCCGGCGGCGCCCGCCGTCGCCACCAGCATCTCATCGGCGAGGCGATCATAGGCGGCGCGCACCGTGCCGCGCGCGACGCCGAGCTGTGTGGCGAGATCGCGCCATGACGGCAGCCGCGCGCCGGCCGCGATCCGCCCCTCCAGAATTGCCGCACGCAGCGAGAGGTGGATCTGCTCGGCCAGCGGCAGCGCGCCGGCGCGATCCAGGTTCAGATCGGGCAGCCCGGCGGTTGGTGCAGGCATTTCGTCCTCTCTTGGTCCTGTGCGACCATAACGCGGACTCGTAAGAGATGCGTTATGGAACGGAGCGAACCCCCTGTCGAGCCGCGGCCGACGGTCAGCCTCTATGGCGCCTCGGTCGAATATGCGCTGCACTGCATGATGTGGCTCATCCGGCCGCGCGAAAAGCCGGTGAGCGCGCGTGATCTCGCCGCGATGCAGGGGGTGTCGCCGAGCCTGCTCGCCAAGATCATGCCACGGCTGGAAAAGGCGGGGCTGGTCGAATCGACCGGCGGCATCGGCGGCGGCTACCGGCTCGCCTCGCCGGCCGACGACATCACCGTGCTCGACGTGGTCGACGCGGTGGAAGGCGGGCGGCGGCTGTTCGAATGCCGGGAGGTGCGCCGCAACTGCACGCTGTTCGACGGCGAGCCGCCGGCCTGGTCGAGCTGCGGCACCTGCGGCATCCACGCCGTGATGCTCCGTGCCGAACGCGCGATGCGCGCCGAGATGGAGCGTACCTCGCTGCTCTCGCTGGCGCGTAGCGTCCGCTACCCGCCGGAATTCCAGGCGCAGGTGAGCGAGTGGTTCGACGAACGCGCCGCCGCCCGCGAAGACGCGCGGGTCACCGCGATCCGCGCCGGCGCCGGCCGACGACGAGGCCCTTCGGCCCCCTGACCCACCCCTCACCAACGGTCACCAACGACGGAGCGGCGCTCCGGCGGGCGACCCGTCATGCCCCAATCCACCAAGGAGGTTTCACCATGTCTCAACGCATCGTCATCGTCGGCAGCGGCTTTGCTGGCCTCTATGCCGCGCTCGCCGCGGCGCGGCTACGCGACTGCCATGGCGTCGCCGACGAGGCGCTGGACATCGTCGTCGTGTCGCCCGAGCCGGTGCTGACCGTGCGTCCGCGCCTTTACGAGCGGCTGCCCGGCGACATGAAGGCCGACCTCAGCGCGCTGTTCGACGAGACCGGCATCGGCTTCCTCGCCGGCGAGGTGACGCGCATCGACGCCGCGGCGCAGGCGATCATGGTCCATACCGAAAGCGGCGAGGAGCGGCTCGGCTATGACCGGCTGGTGCTCGCCGCCGGCAGCCGCGCGGCGCATCCGCCGATCCCGGGCCTCGCCGAGCATGCCTTCAGCAACGACCAGCGCGACACCGCCGACCGGCTGTGGCGGCATGTCCAGTCGCTGGCCGGCCGCCCGGCATCAGAGGCGCGGGACACGGTGATCATCGCCGGCGGCGGCTTCACCGGCATCGAGACAGCGGCCGAATTTCCGCACTGGCTGCGCGAGGCGCTGGGTGCCGAAGCGCGGCCGCGCGTGATCATCGTCGAGCGGGCCGACACGATCGGCCCCGATCTCGGCCCCGGCCCGCGCCCGGTGATCGAGGAGGCGCTGGATATGCTCGGCATCGAGCGGCGGCTCGGCCATGCGGTGGCGGCGATCGACGCGGACGGCGTCGTCCTCGACAATGGCGAGCGGATCTACAGCGCCACGGTGGTGTGGACTGGCGGCCTCCGCGCCACGCCGCTCAACGCCGATATCGCCGCGCCCAAGGACGCGCTCGGCCGGCTGATTGTCGACTCCGGGCTGCGCGTGCCGGGCGTCGCGGCGATATTCGCGGCGGGCGATACCGCCAACGCCGCCACCGACGAGGCCGGCAACCGCACCCTGATGTCGTGCCAGCACGCGATGCCGCTCGGCCGCATCGCCGGCCACAATGCCGCCGCCGAGCTGCTCGGTCTGCCGACGATGATCTATGAGCAGCCGGTCTACGGCACCTGCCTCGACCTCGGGCCGTGGGGCGCGGTGGTGACGCAGGGGTGGGAACGGCAGGTCGTGCTCGCCGGCGCCGAGGCCAAGGCGCTCAAGACCCAGATCAATTCGGTGTGGATCTATCCGCCCGCCGCCGAGCGCACCGCCGCCTTCGCGGCCGCGGAGCCCGGCACCTACGCCACCGTCTGACCCGTCGGGATAAGGAGTTTTCGTCATGCGACACGTCATCACCGCCATCACCCTGCTGCTCGGCGCCACCGCAGCGCAAGGCGCCGGAGTTTCCGCCCGGCCGAGCTTCGCCGCCGCGATCCCGAACATCCCGGGCAAGTCGCTCAAGGTCGTCGAAGTCAGCTTCGCGCCGGGCGCCGTGGACGGATCGCATCGCCATGCCAGCAGCGCGTACATCTACGCGCAGGTGCTGGAAGGCGCGATCCGCAGCCAGGTGGAAGGCGAACCGGCCCGCATCTTCCGCGTCGGCGAGCATTGGGACGAGAAGCCCGGCGCCCACCATATCGGCGCGGCCAATGCCAGCAAGACCCGTCCCGCGCGCCTGCTCGCCGTGTTCGTCGTCGACACCGACGACACCATTCTCACCACCCCCGACAAGAAGTGAAGGAGGCTCCAATGACCGATCGTCTCGACATCTATAAGGTCGCGCCCGACGCGATGAAGGCGCTGGCCCAGACCCATGGCTACCTCACCACCCAGACGGCACTGCCGAAGACCCTGATCGACCTCGCCTTCCTGCGCGCCTCGGAGATCAACGGCTGCGCCTACTGCATCGACATGCATTCGCGCGACCTGATCAAGCAGGGCGTATCGGCGGACAAGCTGTTCCTGGTCCCCGTGTGGCGGGAAGCGGCGTGGCTGTTCGACGCGCGCGAGCAGGCCGCGCTGGCCTGGGCCGAGACGGTGACCAACGTCGCCGCGAGCCATATCCCCGACGAAGCCTATCAGGCGGCGCTGGCGGTGTTCGGGGACAAGGACCTCGCCGACCTGACCGTCGCGATCGCGCTGATGAACGCCTATAACCGGATCGGCGTCGGCTTCCGCATCAAGCCGGCGGCCAGGGCCTGATGCCGAACAGCCGGGGGGAAGCCATGAATGCGCACATCCTGACCAGCCTCGTCTTCCTGCTCGCCGGCGCGTGCCACGCGCAGGAGGAGCGGCAGATGCCCGATCCACAGGCCGCGGCGCCGCGTCCGGACGATAATGGCTATGTCGCCGAGGATCCGCAGCTTGCCGCGCTGGTCGGCCGGCCGGCACCGGCGATGACGCTGAGGACGGTCGACGGCGGCGCCCTCGACCTCACCAGCCTCTATGGCACCCAGCCCGTCTATCTGAAGCTGTGGGCGACCTATTGCATCCCATGCCGCGTGCAGATGCCGGGTTTCGAGAAGCTCTATGAGAATTATGGCGACCGCATGAAGGTCGTCGCCGTCAATGCCGGGTTCGGCGACGACGCCGCCAAGGTCCGCGCCTTCGTCGCCCGGGCGGGGATGCGGATGCCGGTGGCGATCGACGACGGCAGCCTCGGCGCGTGGCTGCACATGGAGGCGACGCCGCTGCACCTGCTGATCGGCCGGGACGGCCGCATCACCTATGCCGGCCATCAGGACGGAGCGCCGCTCAACGCCGCGATCCGCAAGCTCGTCGCCGAGGCGACGGCAGCCGGACCGGTCGCCTCGGCCCGGGTCGAGACGGTGCCGGCGCTCAGGCCGGGCGACGCCGTTCCGGCGCTGATGCTGCGCGACGCCGACGACCGGCCGATGCCGCTGACGGCCGGCGCCGCACCCAATGGACGCGCCATCCTGTTCACCGCGAGCTGGTGCGAAAGCTATCTTGCCGAGACGGAGCCCGCCAACGCCGCGCAATGCCGCAAGGCCCGCGAACAGGCCGGGGCCGAGGCGAAGAAAGGCGGGCGGGACTGGACCGTGGTCGTCGCCCATCTGTGGACGACGCCGGATGCGATCAACCGCTTCCGGGCCGGGTTCGACGGGCCGGTGCGGATGGGCTTCGACCGGGACGGCCTCGCCTTCCGCCGTTTCGGCATCAGCCATTTCCCGGCGGTGGCGCTGATCACGCCCGATGGCCGGCTGGAGAAGATCGTCTCGCCGGCTGGCGGCTGAATTGAACCGCCAGCCGACTTCGCGGCATTCACATGCGGGCGCTGGACAGGGTCGACCTGATATAGTCCCATGGTCCGGGCTATCGCGAGATCGAAATGGTGAGCATCCTTCCCTTGCGCGGGCGGCCGCATGATCAGGTCCGGCAGCTGCTCGCCTGGTATGTCAACGGCACGCTGACGGCGCCGGAAACCGCGATGGTCGAGGCGCATCTCGCCGCCTGCGCCGAATGCCGGGCGGAGCTTGCCGCCGAACAGGCGCTGGCGGGCGCGGTGAAGGACATTCCGGTCGTCGCGGGCGATGGCTGGGCGGCGATGGCGGCGCGCATCGCCGCCGGCGAGACGCCGGCCGGCGATGACGATGACGATGACGATCTTGCCGACATCGCCGCCGATCGCCGCAACATGCCGGTGCCGTTCCTGAAGCGGCGGGTGGCGATGGGCTGGGTGGTCGCCGCCCCGCTCGCCGCGGCCTGCGCGGCGGGGATGATCGTCGCCGCCCTGCCGGAACGGGCGGCGGCACCCGCCACCTATATCGCGCTCGGCACCGCGCCCGCCGCGCGGCCCGGCAACCTCCTCCTCCAGTTCCGGCCCGACACCCGGGAGGCGCGGGTGCGCGCGCTGATCGGCGCCGCCGGGGCGCGGCTGGTCGACGGGCCGACGGCGACCGGGGCCTATGTCCTGCGCGTCGACCCCGAACGCCGGCCGGCGGCGGTCAGGCTGCTCGGCGGCGCGCCGGAGGTGACCCTCGCCCAGCCGATCGATCCCGGCCCCTGACATGATCCCGAGGCTCCTGAGAGGCGCGGCGCTGATGCTGGCGCTGGCGCTCGCGCTCGTGGCGCTGCCCACGCCGCCGGCCGCCGCCGCCGCCGCGGAGACGGTTGCGACGGCCGGCGACGCGCAGATCCTTGTCATGCTCCGCATCGCCCCGCCGCGCCTGCGGCCGGGCGCCGGCTATGGCGGCAGCTATGGCGATGCCGCGGCGGTGGCGGCGCGCAAGCGGCTGGCGCGCGGCATCGCCCGGCGCAACGGGCTGACGCTGGTCGACGGCTGGCCGATGCCGATGCTCGGCGTCGACTGTTTCGTGATGCGCGTGCCGCGCGACAAGCCGGTCGACGCGATGATCGCGGCCATTGCCCGGGACGCCAATGTCGCCTGGGCGCAGCCGATGCAGACCTACGAGGCGCGGGGCAATCCGCCCGCCACCGGCGACCCGCTCTACCTCGCCCAGCCCGCCGCCTCCGCGTGGCATCTCGACGCGCTGCATCGGGTGGCCACCGGGCGGGGCGTGCGCATCGCCGTCATCGACAGCAAGGTCGAGACCCGCCATCCCGATCTCGCCGGCCAGTTCGTCGCCGACGAGGATTTCGTGTCGACCACGGCTGCGGCCCCGGAATGGCATGGCACCGGCGTCGCCGGCATCATCGGCGCCAGGGCCAATAATGGCATCGGCATCGCCGGCATCGCGCCGGGGGCGCGGATGATGGCGTTGCGCGCCTGCTGGCAATCGAGCCCGGCGACCATCCGCGCGCCGACCCTGTGCAGCAGCCTGACCCTCGCCCGCGCGCTGCAATTCGCCATTGAGCATCAGGCCGGCGTCATCAACATGAGCCTGAGCGGGCCGCCCGATCCATTGCTCGCGCGGCTGATCGCCATCGCCCTTGATCGCGACATCAGCGTCGTCGCCGCCTATGATGCGCGCCTGCCGCGGGGCGGTTTTCCGGCGTCGCTGCCGGGGGTTGTTGCCGCCACCAATGAAAGCATGCAGAAGCTGGGCGGGGAGGTCTACAGGGCCCCCGGCGACGACGTCCCCACCACGCAACCGGGAGGCAAATGGGCTCTCGTCAATGGCTCCTCCTTCGCAGCCGCCCATAGCAGCGGCCTCATCGCGATCGTCCGGGAGCGCAGCCGCGGCGGCAAGGTGGCGCTGGCGCGGCTGGCCAATGGCGCGATCGACGCCTGCGCCACGCTCGCCCGCAGCCTGCCGGCCGACTGCCGCTGCGGCTGCGACCTTGCCGGCGTCGCCGCTGCCGACGGCGCCCTTCGATCCGCCCGCTAGGGCCCGCCGGCAGCTCTGGCACGCGGCCGCCGTCCTCATCCTCCAGCATCCGCTGACCGGGGCGGCCCCCGCCCAGCTCGGCGGCGGCATCGGGGTCGAAAGCGACTATCGGCTGCGCGGCTATTCGCTGAGCGCGGGCCGGCCGGTGGCGACCGGCCAGCTCGGCTATGATCACTCCTCCGGCCTCTATGTCGACGGCTACGCCGTGGCGATGTTCGCGCAGGGGCGCGCCCATTTCCTCGGCTGGGATACCAATATCGGCTATGCGCGGCGGCTCGGCACCGGCGCCGCCGCCGATCTCGGCGTGATCCGCCGCCAGTATCGGGCGAGCTACGCCGGCGGGCGCGCCAGCCGCTACACCGAGCTTTATGCAGGCCTGACCCTGCAGCCGATCGTGGTGCGCCTCTATTATTCGCCCGATTCCTTCGTCCGTGACGCTTCCACCCTTTACGGCGAGGTGGAGGGGACGCTGATCCCGTCGCGCGACTGGCGTATCGGCGGGCACGTCGGCGCGCTCGCCTTTGTCGACGACGGCGGGGGCCGGCCCGTCCGCTATGACTGGCGGCTGTCGGCCACCCGCCTGCTCGGCAGCTTCGATGTCCACGCCGCGCTATCCGGCGGCCGGCCCGGGCGGCAATATTATGACGGCCGCGCCCATGACCGCACCGCGCTCACCGCCGGCGCAAGCTGGAACTTCTGACCGACGCGATTGAACCGGCTTGCATCGCCGCGCCACCTACGGGCATCCCGGGCGGAGGTCGTCTTGACTGGACAGGGCATGGCAGATCGGCGTGACGCGACGCGCCCAGGCGACAGCGGCGAGGCGGCGCTGATCGAGCGGGTGCGCGCGCGAGACCTGAAAGCGTTCGAGGAGCTTTATCGCCGCTATCATCCACGCCTGTCGCGCTTCCTCACCAACCTCGTCCGCCGACCGCATCTCGTCGAGGAGGCGCTGAACGACACGATGATGGTGGTGTGGCATCGGCTGGACGGGTTCAACGGCGCCAGCAAGCTTTCGACCTGGATCTTCGCCATCGCCTATCGCACCGCGATGAAGGCCGCCCGCCGGCAGGACGTGCCGATCGAGGACCCCGCCGCCGCCACCCGCGAGAGCGCCGATCCCCTGCCCGACGAGGGCGTCGGGAAAGCGCGCATCCAGCGCGCGCTGGCCGAGGCTATGGCGGGATTGTCGCCGGACCACCGGCTGGTCGTCGACCTCACCTATTTCCATGACATGGGCTATCGCGAAATCGCGGAAATCATGGGCTGCCCCGTCGATACCGTGAAGACGCGGATGTTCTATGCGCGGCGGCGGCTGAGGGGCGCGCTGGCCGGCGAGCTGCCCGACTGGCTCTGACCCGGTGTCCAACATCATCCCGCTCCATGACCGCCACGAGGCGACGCGGCAGCTTCTGCCCTGGTACGCCAATGGCTCGCTCGACGGCGCCGAGGCGGCACGCGTGGCGGCGCACCTTGCGGGCTGCGCAGGCTGCCGCGCCGAGCTTGATGCCGAGCATCGCCTGAAGCGGGTGGTGGCGGCGCTGCCTTCCGATCCGCGCGCAGGCTGGGCGGCGCTGCGCGCGCGCGTCGCCGCCGGCGAGGCGCCCCGTCCGCGCCGGCCGGGCTGGCTGATCGCGGCGCAGGCGGCGGCGCTGATCGCCGCGACGGCCATCGCCTTCCGCCCCGCCGCCATCGACACCGCTCCGGCCTATCACGCGCTCGGCTCTGCCCGGCAGGGCGACGCCGGCAACGTCATCGTCCTGTTCCGCCCCGAGGCGCGCGAAACCGAGATGCGCGCGGCACTGCGCGCGGCCGATGCCCGGCTGGTCGGCGGGCCGACCGCGGCCAACGCCTATCTGCTCAGCGTCGCCGCCGCCGAACGGGGGCGTGCGGTGGCGCGGCTCCAGGCCTCGCCCGTCGTCCGCCTCGCCCAGCCGATCGACCAGGACCCGGCGTCCTGAGCTCAGGGCGCGGGAAAGCTCTTCTCCAGCCAGCGCAGGATCGTCGCCGCCAGCGCGATGCGGTGATCATTGTAGCTATGGTCGGTGGTCATATGCACCGTCTCCGGCTTCGGGCCACCGGCAGCGGCGATGGCCCTGGCGGCCGCCTCGCCGGTCGGCGCCAGCCCGTCGTCCGAGGTCAGCACCAGCACTGGCCGGCCGGCCATCAGCGCCGCGCGCCTGTCCCAATCCCAGTCGGCGGCGTGAGCGCGGGCATCGGCGATCAGGCTGTCGATGCTGGCATTGGTGTAGCCGGCATCATCGGCAAAGCCGCCGCGCCGGCCGGGATTGTCGGCCAGTGCCAGGGCGCTGCGCCCCATGTTCGCAGCCGAGATCAGCACATAGCCGGCCACCGCCCTGTCGTCGCCGAGCATCACGGTGGCAAAGCCGCCCATGCTGTGGCCGAGCACGACGATCCGCTTCGGATCAATGCCGTGGGCAGCAGCGGCAGGCGAGCGCAGCCAGGCCAGCGCCGCATGGGCATCCTCGACGACATGGCCGAAGCTGAACTGTCCCGGCCCGCCCCACACGCCGCGATAATGGACGGCCATCACGTTCCAGCCGGCGCGCTGGAAGACGCGGGCGAGATCGAGGTTCAGCTCGGTGCCCGGAAAGCCGTGCAGCAGCAGCATCGTCGGATGCGTTCCCGCCCCGCCGGCGACGAACAGCCGCGCCGGCACCTCCAGCCCGCCGGTGGGGTAGCGGATCTGCTCGAGCCTGGCGGGGTGGCCGGCGACGGCGGGCGGATCGCGGGTGAGCGCGTCGGGCAAGGTCTGCGCGCCCGCCGGCACCGCCAGCAGCGCGAGGATGGGAAGGATGCGTCTCATTCGTTGCCTCTCCGAATCGACTGTCGAGCCCAGATTAGCGCGGCGATCAGGCAGCGTCGTGGAAGATGATGCCGAGCGTGTGGCGCCGGCCCGAGCGCAGGCGGCTGACGCCGTGGCGCATGTGGACGCGATAGTCGCCGCGCGCGCCGCGCACCGGCCGGTCGTTGACGGCGAAAGCGACGCCATCCCCCTGCCCGAGCGGCACCACCTCGCAGCGGCTCTGCATGCGCGGGCGCTGCTCGGTCAGCACGAACTCGCCGCCGGTGAAGTCCTCGCCCGGCACCGACAGCAGGATGGCGACCTGAATGGGGAAGACATGCTCGCCATAGAGATCCCGATGGAGGCAATTATAGTCGCCCGGGCCGTAGCGCAGCAGCAGCGGGGTCGGCCGCATCTGCCCGGCCGCGTGGCAGCGCTCGAGGAAGCCGGCATGGTCGGCCGGATAGCGTACGGCGTTGCCCATCCGCGCATTCCACCGGTCGGCAAGGCCGGCGAAGCGCGGGTAGAGCGCGCTGCGCAAGGCCGCGACCGGATCGGGCAGCGGATAGCGGAAATAGCGATATTCGCCCCGCCCGAAGCCATGCCGCGCCATTTGCACATGGCTGCGGAACCGGTCCTCCTCGTCATAGAGCGCGGCGGCGGCGCGGCATTGCGCGGGCGAAAGCAGGCCGGGCAGGACGGCGCAGCCGCGTTCGTCCAGCTCGTCGATGAGCGATGTCCAGTTCATGCCGTCACCCTGCCGCCGATCGTGAACCGCGGCTTCCCGGCGCTTGCGGTCAAACCCCGCAGGCCGCGGCGCGGGCGAGAAGGAAGGCCCTTTCGCGTTCATTGCCGGTGAGGCTGGCGGCCCGCTCGAACTGGGGCCGGGCTTCGGCGAGGCGCCCGGCACGGAACAGGAAATCGCCGCGCGCCGCCGGCAGGGGCGCATAATTGCGGAGCAACGCCGCCTCAGCGAGTGCGTCGACCAAAGCGAGCCCGGCCTCCGGGCCGAAGGCCATGCTGTGGGCGACGGCGCGATTGAGCTCGACCACCGGCGACGGCATCGCCTCGCGCAGCCGATCATAAAGGCCGGCGATGCGCGGCCAGTCGGTGTCCTCGAACCGGCGGGCGCGGGCGTGGCAGGCAGCGAGCGCGGCCTGGAGCGCATAGGCGCCCCCCGCCCCGCCAAGGGCCTCGGCGCGGGCGAGCGCGGCGAGGCCCCGGCGGATGAGCAGCTGATCCCAGCGCGCGCGGTTCTGCTCGCCAAGCGGCACGATCGCGCCGTCCGGGGCGGCGCGGGCGGCGAGGCGCGAGGCCTGGATCTCCATCAGCGCGACGAGCCCGAACACCTCGGCGTCCTCCGGCATCAGCCCGGCGAGGATGCGGCCGAGCCGCTGCGCCTCCATGCACAGCGACGGGCGGATCGCATCCTCGCCCGCCGTCACCGCATAGCCCTCGTTGAAGATCAGGTAGATCACCTCCAGCACAGAGGCGAGCCGCTCGGCGCGCTCCCCGCCGCGCGGCACCGCGAAGGCGATGCCGGCGTTGCCGATCGTCTTCTTGGCACGGACGATACGCTGGGCGATGGTCGGCTCGCTGGACAGGAATGCGCGGGCGATCTCGCCGGTGGTCAGCCCGCCGACCAGCCGCAGCGTCAGCGCGGCGCGCGCCTCGGCCGAGATCACCGGGTGGCAGGCGGCGAAGATCAGGCCGAGCAGCTCGTCGCCGAGATCGTCATCCATGGCGGCCTCGATCTCCGCGACCGCGGCCGAGCGGTCGCTCTCCTCGAGCGTGTGGGCGATTTCCGCGTGCTTGCGCGCGCGCATGCGATCCCGGCGCATGAGGTCGAGGGCGCGGCGCCGGGCGGCGGTCATCAGCCACGCGCCGGGCCGGTCGGGCACGCCCCTCTTCGGCCATTCGGCAAGCGCCGTGATCAGCGCGTCCTGCGCCAGCTCCTCGGCGCGGTCGACATCGCGGACCAGCCGGGCGAGGCCGGCGATCAGCCTCGCCCGCTCGATCCGGAACACCGCCTCGATCGCCCGGTTGGTCTCGTCCGCCGCCATGCCGCCTTGTCGGCGATGGCAGCGGACGAGACAAGCGGCGAGAGCTTACCGCCCCTCGAGCGCCTCGCGGTTCTGCTCGAAACGCTCCTTCAATTCCGGGGTCAGCACTTCGGCGAAGTCGGCCATCTCGTAATGGGGACGGATTTCCAGCTCGCTCGGCCCGGGCATGGGATTGGGGCAGCGCTTGGCCCAGGCCACCGCCTCGTCCATGTCCTTGACCTCCCACAGCCAATAGCCGGCGACCAGCTCGCGCGTCTCGGCGAAGGGGCCGTCGATGACGGTGCGATTCGGCCCGTCGAACGCGATCCTCTTGCCGTGGGACGAGGGCTTCAGCCCATCGCCACTGACCATGATGCCGGCGTTGGTCAGCTCTTCGTTGAACTTGCCCATCGCCTCGAACAGCTCGACCTCCGGCATGACGCCGCGCTCGCTATCCTCGGTCGCCTTCACGAACACCATCACACGCATTGCCCGTCTCCTTCTCGGAGAGGCCGGGACTGGCCTCTATTCGGACGACGAACGGACCGGCGCGGATTCGACAGGCCCGCCGCAAAATATTGCGCGGTCGCGTGCGGCCGTGTAGCGCGACGGCCATGGTTCCCTTTTCGTTCGCGGGACAGGCGCTCACCGCGCTCGGCGAAGGCGCGCTTTATTGGGAGCGGCGCCAGGCGCTGATCGTCGCTGACCTGCATTTCGAAAAAGCGAGCTTCTTCGCCGCCGCCGGCCAGATGCTGCCGCCTTATGATACGCTGGCGACGCTGGCCGCCCTCACCGCGCTGGTCGAGCGCACGGCGGCGCGCGAGATCTGGTGTCTCGGCGACAGTTTCCATGACGCGGCGGGCTGCGAGCGGCTGGCGCCCGAGGCGCGCACCCGGCTGCGCGGGCTGACGGCGCGCACCGGCTGGCACTGGATCACCGGCAATCACGACGCGAAGACGGCACGCGGCGACTGGGCCGACCATTGCGGCGGCACCATCGTCGAGGAGGCCGAGGTGGACGGGCTGGTGCTGCGCCACGAAGCGGAGCCGGGCGAGGTTCGCCCGGAGCTGTCCGGCCATTTCCACCCGCGACTCTATCTGTCGCTGCGCGGCCGGCGGGTGGCGCGGCGCTGCTTCGTGGAGGGGCCGGCCAAGCTGATCCTGCCGGCCTTCGGCGCGCTCACCGGCGGCATGGACGCGGGCGACCGCGCCATCCGCCGCGCGCTCGGCCCCGGCCCGGCGCGGGCGCTGGTGCCGGTGGCCGACCGGCTGCTGCGCTTTCCGCTCTAGTTTCGCCCGGCAAGCGGGGAAGAAGGACTCGTCACGCTCCGACCAGCACCGGCTTCACCTGCCAATCCTGCGGGAAGAGGCGCTTCAGCGCCTCGACCTTCGGCATGTCGTTGATGGCGATATAGGGGACGCGCGGGTTGCGGTAGAGATAGTCCTGGTGATGCGCCTCGGCCGGGTAGAAACCGCGCGCCGGCTCGATCCGCGTCACGATGGGCCTGCCCCAGATATGAGCGCGTTCGAGCTGGGCGATATAGGCGATCGCCACGCGGCGCTGGTCCTCGCTCTGCGGAAAGAAGGCGGTGCGATACTGGCTGCCGTGGTCGGGACCCTGATAGTTCAGCGTCGTCGGATCGGCGACCACCGAGAAATAGATCTGCAACAGCCGGCCATAGCTGACGACGCGCGGGTCATAGGTGACCTGCACCGATTCGGCATGGCCGGTATCGCCACCCGACACCGCGTCGTAATTGGCCTTGGCCACCGGCCCGCCGGCATAGCCGGAAACGGCGCTCTTCACGCCCTTCACATGCTGGAACACGCCCTGCACGCCCCAGAAGCAGCCGCCGGCGAACACCGCCGTCTCGGTGGTGCGCGCCGCGCCCGGCATGTCGAGCGCGGGCGCCGGAACGCGCACCGCCTGGTCTGCCGCCACCGCCGGCACCGCGTGGAACATCACCGTCGAGCCCAGGCCAAAGGCGAGCACGCCCGCCAGCGCCGCCGCGCCGATCCGCCCGCCCTGAAACCATTCGCGCCGCTTCATGCCATGCCTCCATCCGCCCCCGCTGAAAACGGAATGTGGGACGGCGCGGCCGGCGCGGCAAGCGGCACTTATTTGAGCGCGGCGCAGGCCTGTTCGATGCGATCGCACGCTTCCGTGAGGATCGCTTCCGAGGTCGCGTAGCTGATGCGGAACGCCGGGGAGAGGCCGAAGGCGGCGCCCTGCACCGGGGCGACCTGCGCCTCGTCGAGCAGATAGCCGACCAGCGCCTCGTCGTCGGTGATCACGGCGCCCTTGGGCGTCGCCTTGCCGATCAGGCCGGAGACGTCCGGATAGACGTAGAACGCGCCCTCCGGCGTCGGGCAGTTGATCCCGGGCACCGCGTTCAGCCGGCCGACGACGAGGTCGCGCCGCTTCTGGAAGGCCGCCTGCCGCTCGATCAGGAAGCTCTGATCGCCGGTCAGCGCCGCTGTCGCCGCCGCCTGGCTGATCGAGCAGGGGTTGGAGGTGGACTGGGACTGGAGCTTGGCCATCGCCTTGATCAGCCACGCCGGTCCGCCGGCGAAACCGATGCGCCACCCGGTCATCGAATAGGCCTTGGAGCAACCATTGACGGTCAGCGTCCGCTCGTAGAGCGACGGGCAGACCTCCGCGATGGTGGCGAAGCGGAAGCCGTCATAGACGATATGCTCGTACATATCGTCGGCCATGATCATCACGTCGGGATGCCGCTCCAGCACCTCGCCCAGCGCCTTCAGCTCGGCGGCGGTATAGGCGGCGCCGGTCGGGTTGGACGGCGAATTGAGGATTACCCAGCGCGTCTTCGGTGTGATCGCGGCGTCGAGCTGGGCGGGCGTGATCTTGTAATTCTGGTCGGCGCCGGCGGCGACGATCACCGGTGTGCCGCCGGCGAACTCGACGATGTCCGGATAGCTCACCCAATAGGGGGCCGGGATCACCACCTCGTCGCCGGCGTCGATGGTCGCGACCAGCGCGTTGAACAGGGTGTGCTTGCCGCCGGAATTGACGCTGATCTGCGCCGTCTCATAGGCGAGGCTGTTGTCGCGCTTGAACTTGGTGGCGATGGCCGCCTTCAGCTCGGCGGTGCCGTCGACGACCGTGTACTTGGTCTTGCCGGCGCGAATCGCCGCGATCGCCGCCTCTTTCACGAAATCCGGCGTGTCGAAATCCGGCTCGCCGGCGGCGAGACCGATGACATCGATCCCCTTCGCCTGGAGCGCGATCACGCGGGAGGTCATGGCGAGGGTGGCGGACGGCTGGATGCGGCCGAGCGCGGCGGACGTGCGGTTCATGGCGAGATATGCCCCTTTTCCTGCGGCGGGGGCGCTATAGGAAGACTATCCCGCGTCCGCAACCAGCCGTGCCGGCATCAGCCCGCGCAGGGTGTTGCCGATGAGGAAGCCGCGCTCCAGGTCGGCAGGGCGCAGATCGGCTTCGATCGCCCGCCCCTCGTCGAGCAGCCGGCCGCGCAGCGTCCCCGGCAGCAGCCCGCGCGCCGCCGGCGGGGTGACGAGCAGCCCGTCGCGCTCCAGGAACACGCTGGTGAAGCTGCCTTCGGTGATGAACCCATCGGCGTCGTAGAACACCGCCTCGAACACGCCCGCGGCCTGGCGCGGGCGATCGTAGAATTCGCGATCGCTGGTCTTGTGGTAGAGCCGGAAATCGTCGCGGTCGACGGCGCGTGGCATCAGCCGCACCGACACCGGCCAGTCCGGCTCCGGCGGCAGCCGGTCGATGGCGATGGCGGTGGCGCCGGAACGGCCGAGGCGCAGCCGCACCCGCGCATCGTGGCGCACCGGGAAGCTCGCCGCCTGCAGCTCGTTACGCACCTGATGACGGTCAAAGCTGAAGCCGAGAGCCTCGGCGGACTCCTTGATCCGCTTGAGATGCCGCTCCAGCTCGACAAAGCCGTCGAGCGCCTCGAAGCGCATCGTCTCGATGAGGTCGAAAGCCTGTTGTCCGGCGGTCACGAACACCCCTTTCGCGGCACATTCGGCCCACTCCGCGCTCGCCGACGAATCGGCGACGATCGCGGACCCGAGGCCGAGACTAGCATCGGACGCGCCCTCCGCCACAACGAGGGTGCGGATGGCGACGTTGAACGCCGCCTCCCCCGGCGCGTCGATGCGCCCGATCGCGCCGGTATAGGGGCCGCGCGGCCATCCCTCGACGGCGTCGATCACCTCGATGGCGCGGATCTTCGGCGCGCCGGTGATCGAGCCGCAGGGGAAGAGATGGCCGAGCAGGTCGACCGCGTCACGGCCCTCGGCGAGCGCGGCGGTCACCGTCGAGGTCATGTGGTGGACGGTTGGATAGGTCTCGACCGTGAACAGCTCCGGCACGGCGACGCCGCCGGGCCGCGCGACATGGGCGAGATCGTTGCGCAACAGGTCGACGATCATCAGATTCTCGGCGCGTTGCTTGGCGTTGGCGCGCAGCGCCGCCGCCGCCGCGGCATCCATCTCCGGATCGGCGTGGCGCGCCGCCGTGCCCTTCATCGGCCGCGCCGTCGCCACGCCCGCGGTCACGGTGAAGAACAGTTCCGGCGAGGCGGAGAGCAGCCAATGGGCGCCGGTGAAGGCCACCCCGCCCCATCCCGCCTGCTGGCCGCGCAGCCGCGCATAGGCGGCCAGCGGATCGCCCGCCACCGTCACGTCGCACTGGAAGGTGAGGTTCGCCTGATAGATGTCGCCCGCCGCGATCAGCGCCTGCACCCGGGCGACGGCGGCGGCATAATCGGTATAGCCGATGCGCGGCCGCGGCTCGCCGAGATGGGCGCCGGCCGGATCGCCGAGCAGCGCATCGAGGGCGTCCGGATCGAGCCCCTCGACCGCGTCGAACAGGCCGAACCACAGCAACGGCGGCGCGTCCGCCGCCGGCGCCCGGGCGATGCCGGCAAGGCGCGGTTCCAGCGCCGCGCCCGCCTCGTATGAGAGAAACCCCGCCGCCCGCGCGCCGCCGGCCACCGCCGCGCGCAGCCGCGCCAGCGCGGGTGCGACCTCCCCCGGCTCGCGCGCCACGATCAGCGCATGCGGGGCGTGATAGAGGGTGGCGCCCGCGCCGCCGGCCCGCGCATCGTCGAGCAGCACGAAGGGATTTTCGCGATCGAACGCCATGGCGAACCCCCTAGGGTCTGACGCCCTTGCGTGGAAGCGCGACCATCGTCACAGCATCGGCCGATGAGCAACACGCCCGAGCCGCCGCTGCGCGCGGTGATCATCCCGGTCACCGCCTTCCAGCAGAATTGCACGCTCCTGTGGTGCACGCAGACGATGCGCGGCGCGTTCGTCGATGCCGGCGGGGACCTGCCCAGGTTGCGCGCCGCCGCCGAGGAGCATGGCGTGACCATCGAGAAGCTGCTCGTCACCCATGGCCATATCGATCATTGCGGCGCCACCGGCGTGCTCGCGCAGGAGCTGGGCGTGCCGATCGAGGGCCCGCACGAGGCCGATCGCTTCTGGATCGCCCGGCTCGGCGACGATTCGCGCGGCTTCGGCATACCCGGCACGCCGTTCGAGCCGGACCGCTGGCTCGAGGATGGCGACAGCGTGACGGTCGGCGCGCTGACCTTTGCGGTGCGCCATTGCCCCGGCCACACGCCCGGCCATGTCGTGTTCCACCATGCGGCGTCGAAGCTGGCGCTGGTCGGCGACGTGCTGTTCCAGGGATCGATCGGACGGACCGACTTTCCGCTCGGCAATCACGACGACCTGATCCGCTCGATCACCGAGCGGCTGTGGCCGATGGGCGGAGACACGCGATTCGTGCCCGGTCACGGCCCGATGTCGAGCTTCGCTCACGAACGTGCGAGCAATCCCTTTGTGGGCGATCGCGCATTGGGCGGAGCGGCCTGACCGCCCGACGGGACTAGCCCGGCAGCGTCGTCGTCAGCGCCGGCGCGCCATAGGCGATGGCCAGGCCGTAGCCGGCAAGCGCGAGCAGCACCAGCCAGGTCGCCAGGATGCCGCCGGCGCGCAGCACGCTCGGCGCCGAGCGGTCCATGCCGAAGGCGTGGGCGATCCGCCCGAACACGAAGACGAAGGACGCCGCCCACAGCCAGGTCTGGCTGCCCTTGGCCATTTCGATGAGGCCGAGCAGGATCAGCACGAACGGCGCATATTCGGTGAAATTGGCGTGCGCGCGCATGCGCCTCGTCATCACCGGATCGCCACCGTCGCCGACCTCGACCCGCTTCGCCGCGCGCAGTCGCACCACCCGCGAGGCGAGCCACAGGTTGATCAGCGCGCACGCCGCGGCGATGGTGAGCGTGATCGGCAGCATGGTCTTCTCCGGCGAAGCAGTGTCGGCCATCTCGCATGCGGTAGAGAAGCTTGCAACTTTACCGGATATCGCTATAGGCCCGTCCGCTCGCGACGAGCCCGGCCGCTGGGGTCCGCGGCCTGATTCTAGGCCGTCGTTATCCTGCGTTCGCGGCGATGTCGCAAACCGAACACCAGATGAGATAAGGTGCCGACATGGCCGTCCCTAAGAGAAAAACCTCGCCCTCGCGGCGGAACATGCGCCGCAGCCATCATGCGCTGAGCGTCGACTCGTTCCAGGAATGCTCGAACTGCGGTGAGCTGAAGCGCCCGCACAATCTGTGCAATGCCTGCGGCCATTATAACGGCCGCGAGATCGTGGCGGTCGAGGCCTGATTCCAACAGGGTCGGACGGGTCCTGATGCTACAGGCCCGGAGCGGGGAGACGGCAAGAGTGGGCCAGGCGCCGCGAATCGCCATCGATGCGATGGGTGGCGACCAGGGGGCCGAGGTGATGCTAGCCGGCGCCGCCAGTGCGCGCGTGCGCTGGCCCGAACTCGGCTTTCTCGTCTTCGGCGACGAAGCGGCGATTCGCGCCCAGGTCGCGCGGCACCCGGCGCTGCGTGAGGGCGTTGAGATCGTCCACACCGACGACGTCATCGCCGGCGCCGACAAGCCCAGCCAGGCGATCCGCCGCGCCAAGACCAGCTCGATGGGCCGCGCCATTGCCGCCGTGAAGGCCGGCGAGGCGGGAGCCGCCGTCTCCGCCGGCAATACCGGCGCGCTGATGGCGATGGCCAAGCTGGCGCTGCGCACGATGAAAGGCATTGATCGCCCGGCGCTGGCGGCGATGCTGCCGACCCTCGGCGACAATGACGTCGTCATGCTCGACCTCGGCGCCAATACCGAGTGCGACGCGCAGAATCTCGTCCAGTTCGCGGTGATGGGCGCGGCCTATTCCCGTGTCGCGCTGGATATTGCGCGGCCGCGCGTCGCGCTGCTCAACATCGGCACCGAGGAGCTGAAGGGCACCGACGGCATCCGCGACGCCGCCGCCATGCTCCGCGCCGCCGACTATCTGCCGATGGAGTTTTGCGGCTTCATCGAGGGTGACCGGACCTCGCGCGGCGACATCGACGTCGTCGTCTCCGACGGCTTCTCCGGCAACATCGCGCTCAAGACGGCGGAGGGCACGGCCCGCTTCGTCACCGACCTGCTGCGCCGCTCCTTCACCTCCTCTTTCCGTTCGAAGATGGGCTTCCTGCTGTCGCGGCCGGCGCTGCACATGCTGCGCCATCATCTCGACCCCAATAATCACAATGGCGCCGTCTTCCTCGGCCTGCAGGGCATCATCGTGAAGAGCCACGGCTCGGCCGACGCCAAGGGCGTGGCGAACGCGATCCACGTCGCCGCGAAGCTCGCCAACGCCGACATCACCCGCCGTATCGCCGAGGATCTCGCCCATATGCAGGCCCATGCCCCCGCCCAGGCCGCGCCGGGAGCGGTCGCGTGACGATGCGCCGTGCCGTCATCGCCGGCACCGGCGCCGCGCTGCCGGCGCGCCGGGTCAGCAATGCCGAGCTGGCCGAAACGGTCGACACCTCCGACGAATGGATCGTCGAGCGCACCGGCATCCGCGCCCGCCACATCGCGGCGCCCGAGGAGACCACCGCGACGCTCGCCGCGGAGGCCGCACGGCGCGCGCTGGAGGCCGCCGGAGTGGCGCCGCAGGCGGTCGGCCTGATCGTCCTCGCCACGGCGACGCCGGACCAGACCTTCCCGGCCGCGGCGACGCGCGTGCAGACGATGCTCGGCATCGACGACTGCATCGCGTTCGATCTCGCGGCGGTGTGTTCGGGCTTTCTCTACGCGCTGTCGGTGGCCGAGAGCATGGTGCGCACCGGCGCCGCCGACACCGCGCTGGTGATCGGCGCCGAGACATTCAGCCGCATCCTCGACTGGGAGGATCGGGCCACCTGCGTGCTGTTCGGCGACGGCGCCGGCGCGGTCGTCCTTCATGCCGAGGAGACCGAAGCCGACCCCGCCTCCCCGCAGGCGCGTGGCGTGCTCACCACCAAGCTCCACGCCGATGGCCGTCACAACCAGCTTCTCTACGTCGATGGCGGCCCGTCGACGACGGGCACGGTCGGCAAGCTGCGCATGAAGGGCCGTGAGGTGTTCCGTCACGCCGTCGTCAACCTCGCCGAGGTGATGACCGAATCGCTCGCCGCGGTCGGCCTCACCGCCGCCGACGTCGACTGGGTGGTGCCCCACCAGGCCAACCGCCGAATCCTCGAGGCGACCGCGCGCAAGCTCGACCTGCCGGCCGAGCGCGTGGTGATCACCGTCGACGAACATGCCAACACCTCGGCCGCCTCGGTGCCACTGGCGCTGGACGTCGCCGTGCGCGACGGGCGCATCAAACGGGGCGATCTGCTCGTGCTGGAAGCGATGGGCGGCGGCTTTACCTGGGGCGCTGCCGTCGTTCGCTGGTAGTTTCGCGCGACCGCCTGTTGACAAGACCCTCTGTTCTCCCGGAATTGTGCACGGTGGCGGGCTCTCGCTCGTCAGGTCGGCTTTAGGGGGGAGATTAGGGTATGGCTGGTGACGGCCTCGATGGCGAAGAGAGTCTTGGCACGCTTACGCGCGCCGACCTGTGCGAGGCGATCCACGCCGCGACCGGACTGCCACGCTCGGAATCCTCGCGCATGGTGGAGCAGGTGCTCGGCCATATGTCGGATGCCCTCGAACGCGGCGAAAACGTGAAGATCTCGGGCTTTGGCAGCTTCGTGCTCCGCGACAAGGGCGAGCGGATCGGCCGCAACCCCAAGACCGGCGTCGAGGTGCCGATCGCGCCGCGCCGCGTGCTCACCTTCCGCGCCAGCCACATGATGCGCGACCGCATCGTCAAGGCGGGCTGAGGCAGGCGGAGCCGTGCCGGAACGTCCACCCAAGGCCGAATCGGCTCTGCGCACGATCAGCGAGCTATCCGACGAGCTGGGCGTGCCCCAGCATGTGCTGCGCTATTGGGAAACGCGCTTCCCCCAGTTGCGCCCGATGCAGCGCGCCGGGCGCCGTCGCTATTATCGGCCGGAGGACGTGGCCCTCGCCCGCCAGATCCACCGGCTGCTCGACAGCGAGGGCTATACGGTGCGCGGCGTGCAGCAGTTACTGGCGGCAAGGGCGCCGGTGCCGGAAAGGCTGCCCGCGCTCAGCGAAATTCGCGAGCGACTGGCGAGGGCGCTGGCGGCGGATCAGGCGTAGCGCGCGCCCGGCGCCTGCTCGGCCTGGTTGGCAGTCCTGGCCTATCCTCCCGGTCCCAGCGCCGGGTCGATGTCGCGGGGCCGGACGAAGCGGGCCAGCGTGCCTTCACCACGGCGGATGTGCCGCCAGTCACTCAACGGCAGCGCGATGGTGGCGAGGGCGGCGGTCGGGAATTTCTCCTCCACCGCCTCGCGCATCGCATCGCCGGTATCGGGCACGAGCAGCAGGATCAGATCCTCAAGCCCCGGATTATGGCCGGAAAGCAGCAGCTCCTCCACGTCCGCCGGGGTTTCGCGGACCAGCTCGAGCAGCGTTTCGGCGGCGGCGAGATAGATGCGCTGGTCCCACGCCACCGACAGCCGCTGGCCGAAACCCTCGGCCATGGCGTCCAGCGTCTCGGCGACGCGCACCGCCGGCGAGGCGATGACGCGGTCGAAGCGCATGCGCTCGTCGCGCATCATCCGGCCCATGATGCGGGCGGCACGGCGGCCCTTCTCGTTCAACGGGCGATCGAAATCCCGCGCGGCAGGATCGTCCCAGCCGGACTTGGCGTGGCGAAAAAGGGTGAGGCGCTTCATGCCGAGACCTGATGCCCGATCCGCCCGGCGCTGGAAAGCCGCCCGGCGACCCGCGCCACCGCCTCGTCCAGCGTCACCCGCGTCACCGCCACGCCGGGCGGGAAGGCGTTGAGCAGCCGCGACGGCGTGGCGGCGGAGAGCAGCACGAAACAGCCCTTGTCGTCGGCCCGCCGGATCAGCCGGCCGAACGCCTGGGCAAGGCGGGCGCGCACCACCTGATCGTCATAAGCCGATCCGCCGCCGGCGGCACGGCGGGCGGCGTGGAGCACGGTCGGCCGCGGCCACGGCACCGCTTCCATCACCACCAGCCTGAGCGAATGGCCGGGGACGTCGACGCCATCGCGCAACGCGTCCGTGCCGAGCAGCGAGGCGCCAGCTTCGTCGCGGAAGATGTCGATCAGGGTGCCGGTGTCGATCGGGTCGACATGCTGGGCGTAGAGCGGCAACCCCTCGCGCGCCAGCCGGTCCGCGATGCGGGCATGCACCGCCTTCAGCCGGGCGATGGCGGTGAACAGGCCGAGCGTGCCGCCGCCGGCTGCGCGGATCAGCCGGGCATAGGCGCCGGCGAGCTGGCCGAGATCGCCTTTCTTCACGTCGGTGACGACCAGCACTTCGGCATTGTCGGGATAGGCGAAGGGCGAGGCGGCGGCGAAATGAGCGGGGGTCTGGCCGAGATGGGCGGCGCCGGCCCGCGCCTCGGCCCGCGCCCAATCCTCCTGGCCGCGCAGCGTCGCGGAGGTGACGAGCACGCCATGTGCCGGCTCCAGCACCGCGGCAGCGAGCGGGCGGGCAGGATCCAGCCAGTGGCGGTGCAGGCCGATATCATATTCGCGCCCGTCCACCCGGTCGACGGCCAGCCAGTCGACGAAATCCGGGTCGGCCGGCCCGCCGACGCGGGCGAGCAACGCGATCCACGCCGTCAGCGTCTCGGTGCGCAGCGCGAGGCCGGCAATGGCACCCTCGACGCGGGCACGGGCGGCGCCGTCCAGCCAGTCAGGTGCGTCCTCCATCACCGCCTGCAGCCGCTGGCGGAGGCGGGCGAGCGGGCGGCGGAGCGCCTCGAGCGCCTGCGCGGCGGCGCCGGCCGCCTCGACCAGCGCGCCGTCCGGCTCGGCGATCTCGGTCTCCAGCGAATAGCCGGCGTCCTGGGTGGTGGCGCGGGCGAGCACCGTGTCACGCACCGCCGCCAGCAGCCGCTCCACAGCGCCGAGCGGCAGCCCTTCGGCGAGCCGGCCCAGCCAGCTGTCGGCCGGCAGCTCGCGCGCGGCGGCGATCGCCGCCTCGATCGCCAACGCGCCGGCCTCGTCATAGGAAGCGACGTCGGAAAGGCGCGCCGCCAGCCCCCGCCGCCGCCCGCGCGCCCGCGATTCGGGGCCGACGATCCAGCGGCGCAGCTCGATCGTCTCCTGGCCGGTAAGCGCCGTGGCGAAGGTCGAATCGGCGGCGTCGAACAGATGATGCCCCTCGTCGAAGACGAGGCGGGCGAGCGGTGCGCCCTCGTCCCGTCTCCGCGCGGCGAGCAGCATGATCAGCGCGTGATTGGCGATGACGAGGTCCGCCCCATCAGCGCCGCGCACCGAACGCTCGATGAAGCAGCGGCGATAATGGGGGCAGCCGGCATAGATGCATTCGCCACGGCGGTCAGTGAGCGCGGTCGACCCGGCCCGGCGGAACAGCGTGGGCAGCCAGCCGGGCAGGTCCCCGCCGACCATGTCGCCGTCGCGGCTATAGGCCGCCCAGCGCGCCGCGAGCTGGGCAAGAACCGCCGCGCGCCCCTGAAAGCCGCCCTGCAGCGCGTCCTCGAGATTGAGCAGGCAGAGATAATTCTCCCGCCCCTTGCGTACCGCCACCCGCGCGCGGCGCACCGCCGGATCGGGAAAGACGCGCATCGTCTCGCGATCCAGCTGGCGTTGCAGCGCCTTGGTGTAGGTGGAGATCCACACCGTGCCGCCGGCCTGCTCGGCCCATAGCGATGCCGGCGCGAGATAGCCGAGCGTCTTGCCGATGCCCGTCCCCGCCTCGGCGAGAAGCAGATTGGGCCGGCCTTCGGTGAGGCGAGGGGCGAAGACGTGGGCGGCGGCGGCGGCATAGTCGCGCTGGCCCTGGCGGGTCTCGGCGGCGCTGCCGACCAGCGTCGACAGTCGCTCGGCCACCGCCTCGCCCGCCAGCCGGATCGGGCGCGCGGGCGGACGCGGCGCCGCTTCTTCCCATTCCGGCAGGCGCGAGAACAGCCAGCGTTCGGCCTCGGCGGGCCGGCGGATATGGCGCCCGGCAAGCATCGCCCATGGCCAGCGCAGGCGGGCCAGCGCCTGGAGGCTGGACCACGCCCCTTCCCGCTCCGGCCAGTCCTCCGCCTCCATGCGCGCGAGCAGGGCGGCGGCGGCAGCGCGCAGGAAGGCCGGCGCGTCGGCATCGCTTGCCGGCGGCACGAGATCGAGCGCGCGGGCAAGGCCGGCCGGCGTCGGCACGCAGAAGCGCGCCGGATGGACGAAGGCGAACAGCTCCAGCAGGTCGAGGCCGGACAGCTCCGGATAGCCGAGCCGCTGCGCCACCAGCGGCGCGTTGAGGAGGATCACCGGGGTGTCCGCCGCCCGCGCGATCGCCTCGCCGCGCGACAACGCGCCGGTCTCGCCGTCGGCCCCGGCGATCCAGATGCCGCCATGGGTGGCGTGAAGCGCGGGCACGGGCAGCGCGGACATGACGGGCTCAGGCAAAACGGGCGAGCGCGTCGACGAAGCGGGCGGCGTCCGGCAACCGGTCGAAATGGATCATGCCATGCTCGTCGCCGGCCGGATCGCCGGGAAAGAGCAGGATCGCGGCCGGTGCCCAGCCGCGCGGGCTTGGCTCGCCGAGCAGGCCGCCGCGCACGCGCATGCCGTCAATCTCCAGCAACGGCTCGGCCCGCCAAGGCAGGGTCCACATCACCCGCCGGTCCGTCACGGTCAGGCGGATGAACGGGATGAGGAACAGCTGGCGGATGAATTCCATGCGCTGGCGGACGAGGAACCACAGCACCGTCAGCGCCAGCACCGCGATGAGCACGGTGCAGCCGATCGCGAACAGCTCCCCGCTGGTGGTGCGCGGCGCCGGCCACCAGATCGCCCACAGCAGCACGCCGATCGGCACCAGTTGCAGGCCCGCAAAGCCGAGCACCGCGCCGCCGCCCTCCGGCAGGGCGCCCAATCCGGGACGCCGGGCATAGGCCACCTCCTCCGGCGTGCGCACGGCATAGCGCCGCTCGGCCGTGGTCGCGCGCACGGCGGGCAGTCGGGAATCGCCTGGGGCCTTCATGTCGTGGCCCATTTGAGGCTAAGGAGCGCAGGAAATCCAGCAGAAATTCGGAACATATGGAAAACGACGCGATGCGTGCCGCCGGACTCGCCAGCAAGGCATGGCCTTTCGAGGAGGCGCGCAAGCTCCTCAAGCGCTATGAAACGGCGCCGCCCGACAAGGGCTATGTCCTGTTCCAGACCGGCTACGGCCCCTCCGGCCTGCCGCATATCGGCACCTTCCAGGAGGTGGCGCGCACGACGATGGTGCGCCGCGCCTTCGAGACGATGAGCGACCTGCCGACCCGACTGGTGTGCTTCTCCGACGACATGGACGGCATGCGCAAGGTGCCGGCCAACCTGCCCAACCACGACATGATGCTGGAGCATCTCGACGAGCCCCTGTGCCGGGTGCCCGATCCGTTCGGCACGCATGACAGCTTCGCGGCCCACAACAACGCGCTGCTGCGCAATTTCCTCGACCGCTTCGGCTTCGACTATGAATTCCGCGCGGCGAGCAAAGTCTATGCCGAGGGCGGCTTCGACGGCACCATGAAGGCGGTGCTGCGCCACTATGGCGCGATCATGGACGTGATGCTGCCGACCCTCGGCGAGGAGCGTCGCAAGACCTATTCCCCGGTCTTCCCGATCCATCCCGAGACCGGCAAGGTGCTACAGGTCGCGGTCGAGGTGGTCGACGCGGAGGCCGGCATCGTCGCCTATCTCGATCCGGAGACCGGCGGGCGGCGCGAGCAGTCGATCCTCGGCGGCCAGGCCAAGCTGCAATGGAAGGTCGACTGGGCGCAGCGCTGGGTGGCGTTCGGCGTCGATTACGAGATGTACGGCAAGGACCTCATCGACAGCGCCACCCAATCCTCCAAGATTGCCCGCATCCTCGGCGCGCGGCCGCCCGAGGGCTTCAACTACGAGCTGTTCCTCGACGAGGACGGCACCAAGATCTCCAAGTCCAAGGGCAATGGGCTGACCATCGAGGAATGGCTGAAATACGCACCCGCCGAGAGCCTCGCTTTCTATATTTATCGCGAGCCGCGCAAGGCGCGGGTGCTGAGCTTCTCGGTCATCCCCAAGGCGGTGGACGAGTATAACCAGTTCCTCGCCGCCTATCCGGGGCAGGAGGTGAAGGAGAAGCTCGGCAACCCGGTGCATCACGTCCATGAGGGCCATCCCCCGACGCCCTCGATGCCGCTCAGCTTCGCGATGCTGCTCAACCTCGTCGGCGTCGCCGGCACCGACGATCGCGACGTGGTGTGGGGCTTCGTGCGCCGCTACGCGCCGGAGGCGGCGCGCGAGACCCATCCGGAGCTGGACCAGCTGATCGATCTGGCGCTCGCCTATTTCCGCGATTTCGTCGCCGCCTCGCTGCGCCGCCGCGCGCCGGACGAGAAGGAGGCCGCAGCGCTGCGCGATCTCCAGCGCCGGCTGGAGTCCCTGCCGGAGGACGCCGATGCCGAGGCGATCCAGAACGAAGTCTACGAGGCCGGCAAGGCGGCCGGCTATGAGCAGCTGCGCGACTGGTTCCGCGCGCTCTACGAGACGTTGCTGGGCTCGGCGCAGGGGCCGCGCATGGGCAGCTTCTTCCGCCTCTACGGACTGGCGAACAGCCGCCGTCTGATCGCCGAATCGCTGGCGGCGTGAACCATCGGGCAACCTGCGGACACATAGGACGTTCGTCCCATCGAATGGATATGAGAGGATTCGCAATCTGATGCGCGGCGCTGCACGGCTCATCCTTGGCCTCGCGGTCGCCGGCTTCATCGCCACCGCCCCCGCCGGCGCCGCCACCTCGCGGGAGATCCTCACCAACGCCGCGTTCGTGACGCAGGACAAGGCCCAGGCGCTGGCCCAGATCGACAGCGCGCTGCAGCTCTCCCTCGCCGCCCTCGCCCGCGATCCACATGATCGCGAGGCGCAGCTCCAGCAGGCGATCGCGATCGGCTATCGCGCCAAGCTGAAGCACGGCTTCGCCGACGCCAAGGAGGCGCGACGGCTGATGGAAGTGCTGATCGCGCAGGATCCGAACAACGCCGAGGCACATGCCGCGCTCGCCGGCTGGCATCTCGACGCGGTGGCGCAGCTCGGCAATTTCGTGGCGCGGACGATGCTCGGCGCGAAGAAGGACGATGGCCTCGCCGAGCTGGACACCGCGCTCCGCCTCGGCGGCAACCGCGCGCTGTTCCCCGCGATGGCGGCGCTGACCCGCATCCAGGTCGACCGTGGCGACGTCGTCGCCGCCCGCGCGCTGGCCGCTCGCGCGACGACCGCCGAGACGCCGACGGTGGTCGATCGCGTGCTGCAAAAGGCGGCGGCGACGCTGCTGCCACCGCTGCGCCAGAATGACGGCCGTACCGCCCAGGCGATGGCCGAGCGACTGCTGCCGTTCGGGCGATTGAACTAGCCGGCCGCCTGCGGCAGGTTATCGGCCACCGGCCTTGGCCCACTCCGCGATCTTCTTCTCGAGCACCGGCATCGGCAACGCGCCGGTGTCGAGCACCTGGGCGTGGAAGGCGCGCGGGTCGAACTTCGCGCCGAGCGTCTTCATCGCCCCGGCCTTGGTGCGCGAAATGGTCAGCTGGCCGATCTTGTAGGCGAGCGCCTGGCCGGGAATGGCGATGTAGCGCTCCACCTCGGCGACGACATCGGTGCGCGACATCGGCGAATTGTCGAGCATATAGTCGATGGCCCGCTGGCGGCTCCAGCCCTTGGCGTGGATGCCGGTGTCGACGACCAGCCGCATCGCGCGCAGCATCTCGTCGTTGAGGCCGCCCATGCGCTGATAGGGGTCGGTCTCCATGCCGAGCTCCTTCCACAGCGTCTCGGCATAGAGGCCCCAGCCCTCGACATAGGCGGTATTGCCGCCGAAACGCATGAAGGCGGGCAGCGCCGGATCCTCCTGGGCGAGGCTGATCTGGAAATGATGCCCCGGTACGCCTTCATGGAGATAGAGCGTCTCCATCTCCCACATGTAGCGGGATGGGAGATCATAGCTGTTATAGTAGAATACGCCCGGCCGCGTGCTGTCCGGCGTGCCCCCCTGATAGGAGCCGCCGGCGTCGGTCTTCTCCTTGTAGGCGGGGACCGGGCGGATCTCGAGCGCCGTCTTCGGGATCAGCGAGAATTGCTCGCGCACGCGCGCATCGACGCGTTTGCCGATCGCGAAATAGCCGTCGCGCAGCTGCTCCTTGCTCTTCGGCTGGAAGCGCGGATCGGTGCGCAGGAAGGTGAAGAAGTCCGCGAGGCTGCCCTTGAAGCCGACCGCCTGCCGCTGCACCTCCATCGCCGTGCGGATGCGCGCCACCTCGGACAGGCCGAGCTTGTGGACGGCGTCGGCGGTGAGCGGCAGGGTCGTGTTCTGCTCGATCAGATACGCGTAGAGCCTTGCTCCGCCCGGCATGCCGGACAGCCCGATGCTGTCGCGCGCCGCCGGCAGATAGTCGTTCCTGAGGAAATCGCGCATCCGCGTCTCCGCGGGGATGATCCGGTCGCGGATCATCGCGGCATAGTCGGCGCGCAGCCGCGCCTGCACGCCGGGGGCGATGCCGTCGGGGAATTGCGTCACCGGCGCATAGAAGGTCGAGCCCTCGACGCCCTCGCCGATGAGATTGTCGAACTGGGCGATCATGTTGTTGACGACCAGCTTCGGCTGAACGACGCCGGTCTTCATTCCCTCCCGGAAACGTGCGATGCCGGCATCCAGCATGCGCACATAATCGGCATGCCGCTTCAGGTTGTTCTCATAATCGGCCTGGGTGCGGAAGGGCGCCGCGCCCTGACCGGAGGCGATGTCCGGATAATAGACGTGGAAGCCGTTGAAATGATCGAAGGGGCGGACAATCGTCAGCGCGACGATCTCCGGCGAATAGCCGCGCAGGTCGATGCGGCGCTGCCAGTCGAACACGTCATAGGCGATCTGGTCGACATGGCTGAGCTTGGCACGGTCGATGGCGTGAAGGCGGGCGAGGTCATCTTCCGCCGCCTGGCGCTCGGCAGCAATATAGGCGTCGGAGAAGGGCTCGCCGATATGATCGGCGTAGCGCATGTCGCCGCGGAACAGGCCGTTCAGCGGATTGCGGCGCAGGCTCGCCTCGTCGCTGTCGTAGAACAGGCGCTTGAGCGCCATGTCCTCGGCGGTGTCGCCGGGCAAGCGCGAAGGCGGCGGCAGGGCCTGGGCGAGAGCGGGGGCGGCGGAGGTCATCAGCAGAGCGGCAAGAACCAGGCGAATACGCATCACGGAAACCTCGAAACGGATGCGAGGCTCTATGAGCGCAAGCCGCCCGGAGCGCCAGACGGGCGCCCCGGGCAAAGCCGCTTAAATCAATAGAAGAAGCCGTAGATCGCGTCGCGGATCTGGCCGGTGTAGATATCGACCAGCAGCACGTCGTTGTAATAGCGCACCCAGCGATAGGGGCCGTAGACCGGCGGCAGGCGATAGGCCCACGGGTCCGCGATCCAGTAGCGCTGCGCGAAGAACGGCGCGCCGATCCTCACGCCGACGCCGTAGCGGCGATAGGCATAGCCGCTCGGCCCGTAATAGCGCGGCAGCGTATAGAAGCGGCGATTGGTGTCGCGGTAGCGCTGCCAGTCAAAGCGGCGGTCGTCGCGCCAGCGATCGTTCCAGGCGCCCTGGCCGGGGCGGCCATTGTTCCAGCCGGGCCGGCCATCGGGGCCACCCGGACGGCCGCCATTCCAGCCCGGCCGGCGACCATTGTCGTTCCAGTCGTCGCGGCGCATGTCCTGGCGCAGCTCGCGCTGGGCGCCCTGCACCTCGCGACGATCGCGATTGGCCTCGCGATAATCGCCCTGGCGCAGGTCCTGCCGATATTCGCGCGATTCGCGGCGCACGTCACGCTGGTCCTGGCGGATCTCGCCGGGGCCCGCCTGGGCGAAGGCGGGGACGGAGATGGCCGCCGAAGCGGCGAGGATCAGGGCGGAAAGGGCCTGACGCATGGCTTTGTCCTTTGCTCTCACACGGCGCCAACTTCGCCGAACGTGGCGATGGTATGCGGCGCGGCGTTTGAGCGAATGCTGAACCCGTCAGTCAGCGATCCGAAAGCTTGGGCGGCGGGCTCAGCGCCGGCACCGCGGCGGCGGCATCGGCGGGATCGATGCCCGGCGGCGGCGCGGCGGCGAGCGGCTCGCCGCGGATGACGCGGCCGGCATGGGCGATGGCGCGGCGGATGCGCGGATAGGTGCCGCAGCGGCAGAGATTGGTGATCGCCGCGTCGATGTCGGCATCGCTGGGGTTGGCGTTGCGCTCGAGGAGCGCGGCGGCGGCCATGATCATGCCCGGCTGGCAGAAGCCGCATTGCGGCACCGCCTCGGCCACCCAGGCCTGCTGCACCGGATGGCCGCGATCGCGCGACAGCCCTTCGATGGTGGTGACGAAGGCGCCCTCGATGGTTCCGATCGGCACCTGACAGGCGCGCCGGGCGAGCCCGTCGATATGCACGGTGCAGGCGCCGCACTGGCCCATGCCGCAGCCATATTTGGTGCCGGTGAGGTTGGACGCATCGCGCAGCGCCCAGAGGAGCGGCGTCCGCGGATCGAGCCGGTAGTGCACCGGCTGGCCGTTCACCGTGAAGCTGGTCATGCGATGCGGATAGGCGGATGAGCGCTGCTTGTCAGCAGCGAAGCCGGCGACGATGAGGGCTACCCACGCCCATCGCCGCCGGCTCCCGACGCGCTCCCCATCGAGGAGGCAGAGCTAAGCTACGCTACGCTATACTTGACTGCCGGCCGGCTGCCCCCGGGGAAAGGCACCCGACCGGCAGTTCCTCAGCCGTGCCGTTGCGGCAGCGCGGTGAAGATCTGGGCTGAAACCTGGTCGCGCTGGAGGCGGAGCCCCCGTTCCTGGCGCTCCGCCGGCGACGCGGAAAGCACGAGCAGCGCGGTTACAAAGAAAGCTGCGACGCCCGTGGCGAGCTGTCGGCTGAAGCTGATCGTGGTCACGGATATTCCCCTTCGGCTCACCATCGCCTAGCCCTGCGCGGCTTACCGGTCGCTCTCCTCACGACCGGCATAAGCTTCCCTGCGACGGGCGCTTGGTCGGCACGACGAATCCGACGCGCCGTGCGATGAAGAGGTGAATCCCCGCGGCTCGCGGGAAAGCGCTATTCGGGCAGCAGCCAGCCGGCCGCCTCGGCCGGGCTCTTCTTGTCGGCGTCGCGATCGACCAGATAGTTGGCGGTCCGCATCCGCGCGACCGGGATCGCGCCGATCAGCGGCCCGAGGGCGGCGCGAATCGCTGGATCGCCGCCGGCGCGGTGGCCGACCAGCAGCAGCGCGTCGTAGGCGGGCACGGCATGCGCCGGATCGGCGAGGACGATGAGCCCGTCCGCCGCGATCCGCCCATCCGAGGAAAAGGCCGAGATGACGTCCGCCTGCCCGCTGGCGAGCGCGCGGTACATGAAGCTCGGCGCATAGGCGCGGGTGGCGGCGAAGCGCAGGCGATAGGCGGAGCGGATCGCCGCCCATTCCGGCCGGTCGAGAAATTCGAGATCGGCGCCCAATGTCAGCTGCGGCGCCGCGCGGGCGAGGTCGGCCATCGAGGCGATGCCGAGCGCGCGGGCGCGATCCCCCCGCATCGCCAGCGCATAGGCATTTTCGAAGCCGAGCGACCCGAGCACCGTCACGCCGGCCGTCGTCCATGCCCAGCGGCCGATCTCTTCATTCATGCGCGCCGCCGGCGGCGTGTCCCGCCGGCCCATGGCGTTGGCCCAGAGCGTACCGGAATAATCGACATAGACGTCGATATCCCCCTGCCCCAGCGCCCGCCAGGCGACACCCGAGCCCAGCCCCTCGCTATAGCGCACGCGATATCCGGCCCGCTCCAGCCGCGCGCCGATGACGCGGGCGAGGATGAACTGCTCCGAGAAATTCTTGGCGCCCACGGTGATCGTCGGTCGGTCGCCGCGCGGGGCGAGCGGCAGCGCGGCGCCGGCCAACCCGAACGCGATGCCGGCAAGGCCGAGCCACAGCGGCAGACGCCGCCGCGCCGCCAGCCCACGCTCGATCAGGGCGAGCAATCCGTCCGCCGCCAGCGCCAGCCCGGCCGCGGCGACGCAGCCGGCGACGACCAGCACCCAATTCTCGGTCTGGAGGCCGGCAAAGATGAGATTGCCGAGGCTCGGCTGGCCGACAGTGGTGGCGAGCGTCGCCGTCCCGATCGTCCACACCGCCGCGGTGCGCACCCCGGCCATCGCCACCGGCGCGGCGAGCGGCGCTTCGACCAGCCGCAATTTCTGGGCCGCCGTCATGCCCATGCCGTCGGCCGCCTGCAGCACGGCCGGATCGAGGCCGGCCAGCGCGGCCAGCGCGTTGCGCAGGATCGGCAGCACCGCATAGACGGTGAGCGCGAGCAGCGAGGGCAGGAAGCCCAATGCCGGCACGCCGCCGCCGAGCAGCGCCGACAGGGCGAGCAGCAACGGGTAGAACAGCGCGAGCAGCGCGAGGCCGGGAATGGTCTGCACCAGCCCCGCCGCCGCCAGTGCCGTCGCGCGCAGCCGCGGCCGGCGGCGCGCGGCGAGGGCCAGCGGCAGGCTGATGAACAGGGCGAGGCCAAGCGCTGCGGCGGCGAGCAGCACGTGCTGGGCGGCCAGCCCCGGCACCTGCGCAAAGGCCGCGATCCAGCGCGGATCGCTCATCGGGCGAGCGCCGCCAGCGCCGCCGCCTGCCGCGCCGGCACCGCCACCAGCGCCGCCGCTTCCGGCCCGGCCTCGCCGGCCAGCATCCCGGCAGGGGTGGCGTCGGCGACGATGCGCCCGGCCGCCATCACCAGCACGCGATCGGCGAGCAGCAGCGCCTCGGCCATGTCGTGCGTGACCATCACGCTGGTGAGGCCCAGCCGGTCGTGCAGCGCGCGATAGGCCCGGCCGAGCGCGTCGCGGGTCACCGGATCGAGGGCGCCGAACGGCTCGTCAAGCAGCACCAGCCGCGCCTCGGTGGCGAGCGCGCGCGCCACCCCGACGCGCTGCTGCTCCCCGCCGGAAAGCTCGGCCGGACGGCGCGTGCCATAGTCCTCGGGCAGGCCGACCAGCCTGAGCATCGCCGCCACGTCCACGGATCGGCCCGACAGGCGCGGGCCGATGGCGATGTTCTCGGCCACGCTCATGTGCGGGAACAGGCCGATATTCTGGAAGACATAGCCGATCGAGCGCCGCAGCCGCGCCGGCTCCTCCGCGGTGACATCCCGCCCTCCGACGCGGACGATGCCCGCGTCGGGCCGCACCAGCCCGTTGATCGCGCGCAGCAGGGTCGACTTGCCGGAGCCGGACGCGCCGACCAGCGCCACGAAGCTGCCCCCGGCGATGCGCAGCGACACGTCGACGAGCGCGGCGTGGCCGCCATAGCTGTGCGTCAGACCTTCGATCGCAATGTCCAACGTGGCTGGCCTTTCACGCCTCGGCCGGTTTATGTCGCCTTCCTATGACGATCCGTCAAACCATCGGCACCGCGCCGGACGCGACCGCGATCGAGGCGATCGCGCGCGACGCGCTCGAACGGCTGCCCGAGCCTTTCCGCCGCCATCTCGGCGACATCGTGCTGCGCGTCGAGGATTTCGCGGACGAGGAGACGCTGGCGGCGCTCGGCATCGACGATCCCTTCGACCTCTCCGGCCTCTACACCGGCCGGCCGGTGGGCGAGAAAAGCTCGCAGGATTCGGGCGCGCTGCCCGACATGATCCACCTCTATCGCCGGCCGCTGCTCGACGAATGGGCCGAGGGCGGCGAGACGCTGGAGGCGCTCGTCTCCCATGTGCTGATCCACGAGGTCGGCCATCATTTCGGCCTGTCGGACGCCGACATGCACGCGCTGGAGCGGATGGCGGAGTGAGCCCGTCGCTCGGCTGGTCCGGCCTCGGTTGCCTGCGCGGCGGCCGCATCCTGTTCGAAGGGCTGGACGGCCGGCTCGGCCCGGGCGAGGCGCTGCTCGTGCGCGGGCCGAATGGCGTCGGCAAGTCGAGCCTGCTGCGCATCCTCGCCGGGCTGCTCCGGCCGGCGGCGGGGAGCGTGACGCGCGACGGCGGGGTGGCGCTGGCGGACGAACGCAGCGCGCTCGACCCGCGCCTGCCGCTGGCCGGCGCGCTCGGCTATTGGGCGCATCTCGACGGACGCGGCGCGGATGCCGTCGCCGATGCGCTGGCGGCGATGGACCTCGGCCACATCGGCGCGGTGCCGGTGCGCATGCTCTCCACCGGCCAGCGCAAGCGTGCCACCCTCGCCCGGCTGATCGCCGGCGGCCAGCCGCTGTGGCTGCTCGACGAGCCGGGCAACGGCCTCGACGACGCCTCGCTGGATCGCCTCGCCGCCGTGATCGAGGGGCATCGCGCGTCCGGCGGCATCGTCGTCGTCGCCACCCACCAGCCGCTCGGCCTCGGCCCGGCGGCGGAGCTGGTGCTGGCATGATCCTCATCCGCATCATGCTCCGCGATCTCGCCGCCGGCTGGCGGGGCGGCGGCGTGCTGCCGCTCGCCTTCTTCCTGCTGGTGGCGACGCTGTTCCCGTTCGCGATCGGGCCGGACACGCAGCTGCTCGGCCGGGCCGGCGGCGGCGTGATGTGGATGGCGGCGCTGCTCGCCGCGCTGCTGCCGGTCGACCGCCTGGTGGAGCCCGATCTCGCCGCCGGCACGCTGGATCAATATGCCGCGCGCGGGATCAGCGACGAAGGCGTCGCCGCCGCCAAGATCGCCGCCCATTGGCTGGGCTTCGGACCACCCCTGATGCTGGCGGCGCTGCCGGCCGCCGCGCTGCTCCGGCTGGACGGACCGACGCTGGCGCTGACCGAGGCCGGGCTGGCGCTGGGCACCCCGGCGCTGGCCGCGCTCGCGGTGACGGTGAGCGCGCTGACGGCGGGCCTGCGCGGCGGCGGCGCGCTGGCGGGGCTGATGATGCTGCCGCTGGCGGTGCCGCTGCTGATCTTCGGGGCTGGCGCCGCCCAGCCCACCGCGCTCAGGCTGCTCGCCGCGACCAGCCTGATCATGCTGGCCGGCGCACCGTTCGCGGCCGGCGCGGCACTCCGCGCGACGCGGGATTGAATTGGCAGCGAACAGCCGTCCCTGAATGGGTGTTTGAGTTGCCGTGGTTCTCGGCGAAGCCGCCTGGCCCAGGTCCCGACCGTCACCCTGAACTTGTCTCAGGGTCCACTCCTCCACAAGCGCCGCAGTTCGTGGCCGGCTGGATGCCGAAACAAGTTCAGCATGACGACGAAGGAGCGCGTCGGAACGCTCCTAGGCGGCGTCATTGACCCAGCGCGCGAAGATCGCGGTCGGCAGCAGCAGCCCGCGCGCCTCCTCCCGGATCGCCAGTTCGCCGCATTCCACACGGCCGGGCAGGCCGGCCATCGCCTGGGCGAGCAGCTCGCCGATCGCGAGCGCGGACATGCGCACCGCATAGACCGTCAGGAACAGGAAGCGGGAGCGCTCGTCGAGCAGGCGACGGCAATCGGCGACGAGGCCGGGCAGGCCATCCTCAAGCCGCCACAGCTCGCCCTCCGGGCCACGGCCGAACTTGGGCGGATCGAGGATGATGCCGTCATAGCGCCGGCCGCGGCGCACCTCGCGCGCGGCGAACTTCGTCGCGTCGTCGATCATCCAGCGAATTGGGCGGTCGTCCATGCCGGCGAGGCGGGCATTGGCCTTGCCGGCCTCGACCGATTTCTTCGACGCGTCGACATGGGTGACGCGCGCCCCCTTGCCGGCCAGCGCGAGGCTGCCGACGCCGGTATAACCGAACAGGTTGAGCGCCTCCGACCCGTCGCCCACCCGCTCGCGCATCCACGCCCAGACCGGCGCCATGTCCGGAAAGAAGGCGAGGTGGCGGAACGGCGTGTTCTGCGCGGTGAAACGCAGCTCTTCCCAGCCGAGCGGCCAGCCTTCGTGCGGCACGTCGCGGGACAGGTGCCAGCGGCCGCCGCCCTCCTCGTCGGATGCGCCGATGAACTCGCCGTCCGCCTTCCAATCTGCCGAGGCCGGCGCCCACATCGCCTGCGGCTCGGGCCGGATGAAGCGGAAACGGCCGTAGCGCTCGAGCTTGCGGCCGTGCCCCGAATCGACGAGGCCATAGTCTGCCCAGGGTTCGCCGACGATGGTGACGAGCGGGTTCATGCCGCCTTGGCGAGCCTGCCGCCCACCGTCGCCAGCACTTCTCCGCCGTCGAGGGCGCGGCGGCCGGCGGCGCGCGCCTGATCCAGCGTCACCGCATCGATCTGCGCCACCGTCTCGGTCGCCGGCACGATGCGGCCGTGGATCTGGATCTGGCGGGCGAGATGATCGCAGCGGCCCTGCACCGATTCGAGGCCCATCAGCAGACCGGCGCGGGATTGGGCGCGGGCGCGATCCAGCTCCTCAGGTGTCAGCCCGTCGGCAACCGCCGCCATCGTCTCGCGCGCGAGCGCCAGCGCGCGGGACGCGTCCGCCTTCGCCGCGGCGAGATAGACGCCGAGCAGCCCCGTTTCGGCGAAGGACTGCACCCAGCTATAGATGGAATAGGCGAGGCCGCGCGCCTCGCGCAGCTCCTGGAACAGGCGGGAGGACATGCCCCCGCCCGCGGCCTGCGCGAACAGCGAAAGGGCATGCTGGTCGGCATCGGTGTGGCCGACGCCCGGCCAGGCGAGGGCGAGATGGACCTGATCGAAACGGCGGGCATCCTGATGGGCGCCGCCGCCGGTGAAGCTGGCCGGCGCCGGCCGCTCCGGAGCGCCGGGCGCGAGGTCCCCGAAGCGCGCCTCGGCAAGGCGAAGCAGCGCATCCTCGTCGATCTTGCCGGCCGCGGCCAGCACCAGCCCCTCCGGCCGATATTGCGTCTCCGTCCAGCCGCGCAGGTCGGCGGTGGTGACGGCAGCGATGCTCGCCTCGTCGCCGAGCACCGGCAGGCCGAGCGGCTGGCCGGGAAATGCGGTGATCTGGAGATGATCGAAAATAATGTCGTCGGGCGTATCCCGGGCCTCGCCGAGCTCCGCCAGCACCACGCCCTTCTCGCGCTCCAGCTCATCCTCGGCAAAGCGCGGCGCGCGGGCGAGATCGGCGATGATGTCGACGCCGAGGGCAAGGTCGCCGGCGAGCAGACGGGCGTGAAACACGGTATGGTCGCGCGCCGTCCACGCGTTGATCGAGCCGCCGACATCCTCGATCGCTTCCGCGATGCCGCGCGCGTCGCGACCGCCGGCGCCCTTGAACACCATATGCTCGACGAGATGGGCGAGACCGGACAATCCCGCCGGCTCGGAGCGCGCACCCGCATCGGCATAGAGGCCGACCGCCAGCGTCTCGACCCCGGCCATCGGCTCGACGGCCACGGTGAGGCCGTTGGCGAGCCGGTGCAGCCTCGCCGTCACACCCTCTCCACAGCGTGGCCCGCGACGTAATCGCGGATTGCCTCGCGGGTCGCCGGCAGCGTGGTGAAGCGCTCCTCGCGGTCGAACAGGCCGGCGAAGCGCGCCGGCAGGCTCGGCCGCACGCCGGTGGCGCGCTCCACTGCGTCGCGGAACTTGGCGGGATGGGCGGTGGCAAGGGTCACCACCGGCACATTGCGGGCGAGCCCCGCCTCGCGCGCGGCGGCGAGGCCGATGGCGGTGTGCGGATCGATCAGCTCTGCCGCCCGCTCGAACGCCCAGCGCATCGCCATCGCCATGCCGTCCTCGTCGATGCGGGCGCTGGAGAAGAGGCCCGACGCCTGCCCGCGCATCGCGTCGGTGAGGCGCAGGGCGCGGCTCGTCTCGAAGCCGCCCATCGTCGCCGCCAGCGCGGCACCGTCGCGGGCGTGCAGCTCGAACAGCAGCCGCTCGAAATTGGAGCTGACCTGGATGTCCATCGACGGCGCGGCGGTTGGCGTCACCTGCCCGACCGAATAATCGCCCTCGGCGATCGCGCGATGGAGGATGTCGTTGACGTTGGTCGCCACGATCAGGCGCGCCACCGGCAAGCCCATGCGCGCCGCGGCATAGCCCGCGAACACGTCGCCGAAATTGCCCGTGGGCACCGAGAAGGCCACCGCCCGCTCCGGCGCGCCGAGGCGGACGGCAGCGTAGAAATAATAGACGATCTGGGCCATCAGCCGCGCCCAGTTGATCGAGTTGACGGCCGACAGATCGAATCGGGTGGCGAAATCGCGGTCGGCGAACAGGCCCTTCACGATCGCCTGCGCATCGTCGAAGCTGCCCTGGATGGCGATGTTGTGGACGTTGGGCGAGAGCACCGTCGTCATCTGCCGGCGCTGCACGTCGGACACGCGACCCAGCGGGTGGAGCATGAACACGTCCACCTTGGCGCGACCCGCGAGCGCGTCGATCGCCGCGGAGCCGGTGTCGCCGGACGTCGCGCCGACCACGGTCAGGTGGGTGTCGCGATTGCTCAGGAACCGCTCGAACAACAGGCCGAGCAGTTGCAGCGCCACATCCTTGAAGGCGAGCGTCGGCCCGTGGAACAGCTCCATCAGCCAATGCTGGCCGTCGAGCTGGGTGAGCGGCGTCACCGCGGCATGATCGAAGCGGCCATAGGCCTCCTCGCACAGCGCGCGCAATTCGTCGCTGGTCAGCGAATCGCCGACGAACGGGGCCATGATGCGCACCGCCGTCTCGGCGTAGGAAAGGCCCGCCAGGCCCGCGATGTCGTCGCGCGACAGGCTCGGCCAGGCCTCGGGCACGTAGAGCCCGCCATCATTGGCCAGTCCGGCGAGGGTGACCCCCTCGAAATCGAGCGCGGGGGCGGCCCCGCGGGTGCTGATGTAGCGCATGGTGGCGGGGGACTTAGCGGGCGCAGGGCGATCGGGCAATCAACCCGTCTTCCCGGCGTCCTCGCGCTTCCAGCGCTGAATGAGCGCGATGACGTAGATGATCAGCGCGATCGCCGCGAAGCTGAACCACTGTACCGCATAAGTGAGGTGGTTGTTCGGCTCCTCATTCGGGTCCGGATAGGCGCTGGGGGCGAGGCCCGGTGCAGCCTGGTCGGCGACGAGCAGGATACGGCGATCACGGTCGCGGCCGATGATGCCGGAGACCTTGCCGCCGATCCATCTGGGCGGCGCGTCCGGGGTGCGCGACCAGCCGATATCGACGAGCATGCCCGGCCCCTCGGCGCCGGTGCGGCAGGCGGCGAGGTGGCGCCAGCCGGGATTGCCGCGCCGATCCTCGCCGGCGCGCGCGCTGAACCCGGTAACGGCAAGGCAGAAGCCGTCGGCGCGGCGATAGATCAGCGAATCATCGGCGGGGGGCACCGTCGGCCAGGCGACCGGCGGCATGGTCCGCGCCGCCGACCAGCTGGCGAGCAGCCCTTCCTTCCATTGCCGCCGGTGAAGCTGCCACACGCCGAGCGCGATCATGGCGGCGACCGCGGCGAGCACGAGCAGCGTCGGCAGGATGGGGATGCGGCGAATCACTGTCGGCCCGTCCGCGCCTCGGCGGCGCGATTGCGATATTCCTGCGCCGCCAGCCACCCCTTGGAAAAGCGCAGCGCGCCGATCACGGCGAGCGCGGTGAGCGGCGGCCAGATCAGGAAGTGCAGCCAGAAGGGCGGATGGCCGGCCAGCTCCAGCGTAATCGCGCCGGCGGTGACCAGCCCGCCGATGCCGAAGGTGAGGAAAGCCGCCGGCCCGTCGCCGACGTTGAAGGCGGAGAAATCGAGCCCGCAGGCCCGGCAGGCAGGCGCGAAGCGGACCATGCCGGCGAAAAGGCCGTGCGCGCCGCAGCGCGGGCACAGCCCCTTGAGGCCGACGGCGGCAGAGGCGGGAGAGTCGGGCACGGCCGGCTTATAGGCCCCGGGAGCCTCAAAGAAGAAGGGCGGAAACGTCGCCGTCCCCGCCCCCTTTCATCTGTTTGCGATCCGAAGGGATCAGCCGGCGTGAACCGGCGCGCCCCAGCCGCCCCACACATAGATGGTGACGAAGAGGAACAGCCACACCACGTCGACGAAGTGCCAGTACCAGGCAGCGGCTTCGAAGCCGAAATGCTGGCGCGGCGTGAAATCGCCTTTGTAGGCGCGAATCAGGTTCACGATCAGGAACAGCGTGCCGACGATCACGTGGAAGCCGTGGAAACCGGTCGCCATGAAGAAGGTCGCGCCGAAGATGTTGCCTTTGAAGGCGAACGGCGCGTGGGCGTATTCGAAGGCCTGGATCGAGGTGAACAGCAGGCCGAGCAGGATCGTCAGCCACAGCCCCTTCTTCAGCCCGTCGCGATCGCCATGGATCAGCGCATGGTGCGCCCAGGTCACCGTCGTGCCCGAGCAGAGCAGGATCAGCGTGTTGAGCAGCGGGAAGGCGAAGGGATCGATCACCTCGATGCCCTTGGGCGGCCACACCCCGCCGACGGCCTCGACCGCCTTGGGGAACAGCGAAGCATCGAAATAGGCCCAGAACCAGCCGACGAAGAACATCACCTCGGAGGCGATGAACAGGATCATGCCGTAGCGCAGGTGCAGCTGCACCACCGGCGTGTGATCGCCCTGGTGCGCCTCGCGAATCACGTCGGACCACCAGGAGAACATCGTGAAGAGCACGCCCGCCAGGCCGGCGAAGAACACCCAGCCGCCATAGGCCGCACCGTGCATCCACATGATGGCGCCCGACGCCATGACGAGCGCCGCCATCGAGCCGACCAGCGGCCACGGGCTCGGCGCCAGGATGTGGTAATCGTGGTTCTTGGCGCCTGCCATATGCACTCAGCCCCTGTTAGCTCGGTCTTTGATTCCGGCTTGCCTTAGCCGGCCGAATCCGTCTGGTCCACTGGGTAGAAGGTGTAGGACAGCGTGATTTCGCTGATATCCTTCGCATCCTCGTCCTTCAGCAGCGCCGGGTCGACATAATAGACCACCGGCATGCGCACCGTCTCGCCCGGCTTCAGCGTCTGCTTGGTGAAGCAGAAGCACTGGATCTTGACGAAATACTGGCCTGCCTGATCCGGCGTCACGTTGAACGCGGCGGTGCCGGTGACGGTGTGGTCGGAAAGGTTGGTGGCATTGAAAAAGGCCATCTTGCGCGCGCCGACAGCGACCCGCTCGACGCCCTCTTCGGGCGCGAATCGCCATTTGAGCTTGGGCGAGACATTGCTGTCGAACCGGACGTTGATGATCTTGCCGACCGCGCCCGGCGCATGGGCATTGACGTCGATGCGCGCGGTCCCGTCATAGCCGGTGGCCTGGCAGAACATGCGGTAGAAGGGCACCGCGGCGAAACCGAGGCCGACCATGCCGGCGGCGACGGCGGCGAAGATCAGCCCGGTGCGGGCGTTGCGGTCGATCGCGTGGCCCATCACGCCATCTTCGCGATCGAGATGGCGTAGAACAGGATCACCAGCCCCCCCAGCACCAGCGCCATGGCCAGCGCCCGGCTGCGCTGGCGCTTGCGGATCTCGGCGTCGGTGATCGGGCCGTCCGGCAGCGGCGCGGTCATGCGATCACCATGCGATCGACCACCAGCACCGCGAACATCGCGAACAGGTAGAAGACGGAATAGCCGAACAGCCGGCGCTCCGGCCGCATCAGCGCAGGATCCGTCTCCCGGCTCAGCGACACCTGCGCGGCGAGGGCGAGGAACGCCGCGGTCAGCGCCACCGCCGTCACGCCGTACAGCACGCCGGTAAGGCCGAGCGCCCAGGGCGCCACCGCCGCGGCGGCCATCGGCAGGCTGTAGAGGAACACCTGGATGCGGGTGGCGCGGGTGCCGGCGACCACCGGCATCATCGGCACGCCGGCATTGGCATAGTCGCTGCGCACGAACAGTGAGAGCGCCCAGAAATGCGGCGGCGTCCACAGGAAGATCAACGCGAACAGCAGCACCGGCAGCGCCTCGACGCGGCCCGTCGCCGCTGCCCAGCCGATCAGCGGCGGGAAGGCGCCGGCGGCGCCGCCGATGACGATGTTCTGCGGCGTGCGGCGCTTCAGCCACACGGTGTAGATCATCACGTAGAAGAGGATGCTGACGGCGAGGATCGCGGCGGCAAGCACGTTCACCGCCAGCCCCATCAGCAGCACCGAGAAGGCGGCGAGGCCGACGCCGAAATGGAGCGCTGCCTGCCGGTCCATGCGGCCGGCGGGCAGCGGCCGGCGCGCGGTGCGGCGCATCGCGGCGTCGAGATCGGCCTCATACCATTGGTTGAGCGCGCCGGCGGCGCCGGCACCCAGCGCCACGCAGAGGATGGCGGTGAAGGCGATGACCGGATGGATCGGCACGCGCGCCGCGAGCAGGCCGCAGAGCGCGGTGAAGACGACCAGCGTCATCACGCGCGGCTTGGTCAGCGCCAGGAAGTCGCGCCAGTCGGCGGGCAGCCGATCGACGGGGGAGCGGGCGATGGGATGGGATGCCATGGCGCGGCCTATAGCCGAGCGCACGGAGTCGGGAAAGCCATGGGAAATGGTCTGTTCCGCTTCCGGACGATGCGTTGGCAATGGGCCACAGCGCCACGCCGAGCACCAAGGGAAAGGGGCCCCGGATCGCTCCGGAGCCCCGATTTCCTTCCGGCCGATACGCCGCCCGCCGACATCAGTCTATGCGGGGGAGCGTCTCGAACTGGTGGTAGGGCGGCGGGCTCGACAGGGTCCATTCCAGCGTCGTCGCGCCATCACCCCAGGGATTGTCCGGCGCCTTCGGACCGGCCACCAGCGACCAGATCACGTTGATGAAGAAGAAGGCCAGGCCGACGACCATCACCTCATAGCCGTGGGTAGCGACGCCGTTCCACTTGGCGAACGCATCCGGATAATCCGGGATACGGCGCGGCATGCCGTCGAGGCCGAGGAAGTGCATCGGGAAGAACAGGATGTTCACGCCGATGAAGAAGATCCAGAAGTGCAGCTGGCCGAGGACCTCGCTGTACATCTTGCCGGTGATCTTCGGGAACCAATAGTAGAAGCCGGCGAACAGCCCGAACACCGCACCCAGCGACAGCACATAGTGGAAGTGCGCCACCACATAGTAGGTGTCGTGCATGTAGTTATCGATGCCGCCATTGGCGAGCACCACGCCGGTCACGCCGCCGACGGTGAACATGAAGATGAAGCCCAGCGCCCAGACCATCGGGGTCTTGAACGACATGGATCCGCCCCACATCGTCGCGATCCAGGAGAAGATCTTGATGCCGGTCGGCACCGCGATCACCATCGTCGCCGCGGTGAAGTACATCTTGGTGTTCACGTCGAGGCCGGTGGTGAACATGTGGTGGGCCCACACGATGAAGCCGACCACGCCGATCGCGACCATGGCATAGGCCATGCCGAGATAACCGAACACCGGCTTGCGGCTGAACGTCGCCACGATCTGGCTGACGATGCCGAAGCCCGGCAGGATCATGATGTACACTTCGGGGTGGCCAAAGAACCAGAACAGGTGCTGGTAAAGCACCGGGTCGCCGCCGCCCGAGGCATCGAAGAAGGTCGTGCCGAAGTTACGGTCGGTGAGCAGCATCGTGATCGCCGCGGCCAGCACCGGCAGCGCGAGCAGCAGCAGGAAGGCGGTGACCAGCACCGACCACACGAACAGCGGCATCTTGTGCAGCGTCATGCCCGGCGCGCGCATGTTGAAGATGGTGGTGATGAAGTTGATCGCGCCGAGGATCGACGAAGCGCCCGCGAGGTGGAGCGAGAGGATCGCCATGTCCACCGAGGGGCCGGCCGAGCCGCTGGTCGACAGCGGTGCGTAGACCGTCCAGCCCGTGCCCGCGCCGAGACCGGTGCCGCCGGACACGAAGGTCGAGCCGAGCAGCAGGGTGAAGGCGGGGATCAGCAGCCAGAAGGAGATGTTGTTCATGCGCGGGAACGCCATGTCGGGCGCCCCGATCATGATCGGCACGAACCAGTTGCCGAAGCCGCCGATCATCGCCGGCATGACCATGAAGAACACCATGATCAGGCCATGGGCGGTGATCAGCACGTTCCAGTGATGCAGCGCCTCGTCGAGCGTGGCGACGCTGCCGACGCCGATCGGCCAGGCCTTGGTCAGGATCTGGATACCCGGCTCGGCCAGCTCGGCGCGCATGATGCCCGAAATCGCGCCGCCGATGATGCCGGCGATGATCGCGAAGATCAGATAGAGGGTGCCGATGTCCTTGTGATTGGTGGACATGAACCAGCGGGCGAAGAAGCCCGGCTTATGGTCCGCATCATGATGATGCTCGTGGCCGTGATCGGCGTGGAAGGCCGAAGGCGTTGCGGCGATATCCGTCATGGCTCAATTACCCTGGTTGCCAGTGGCGCCCTGCGCCGTGGGTGCGGCCGTGCCGGTCGCGTTCTCGGCCGGGGCGGGCGTCGCCATCTCGTTGCTGGCGGCGCCGGCCGTGTCTGCCGTGGGAGTGGAGGCGGGCTGGGCGGCGGTGGCGTCCGTGCTGCCCGTAGCGCCGCCGATGGTGCCGCCCTTGGCAGCGACCCACTGGGCGAACTGCTCCTGGCTGACCACCTCGACCGCGATCGGCATATAGGCGTGGCGGGCGCCGCAGAGCTCGGAGCACTGGCCGTAATAGAGGCCCGGACGATCGACCTTGAACCAGGTCTCATTCAGCCGGCCGGGGACCGCGTCCATCTTGGTCCAGAAGGCCGGGACGGCGAAAGAGTGGATGACGTCGTCGGAGGTGACGATGAGCTTCACCACCGCGCCCACCGGCACCACCATGCGCTCGTCGACGCCGAGCATGCGCGGCTCGCCGCGTGCCTTGTCCTGATCGTCCTTCAGGATGTTGGAGACGATCTCGAAGTCGCCATTGTCCGGATACTGGTAGGACCAATACCATTGGTGGCCGATCACCTTCACCGTCAGGTCCGCCTTGGGCGGGGCATATTGCGCGGCGAGAAGCTTGATCGAGGGCACCGCGATCACCACCAGGATGAGCACCGGAACGAGCGTCCAGATCACCTCGATGACGGTGTTGTGCGACGTCCGCGACGGCACCGGGTTGGCGCCGCGGCGGAAGCGCGCGACGACCCACAGCAGCAGCGCCAGCACGAACAGGCAGATCACGGTGATGATCGGCATCAGCACGACGTCATGCATCCAGCGCGCGTCCTGCCCGATGGCGGTAACCTGGGGCTGGATGTGGATGCCGCCATCGGGCTGGCCGATGCCGGGGGTCGGCTTGAAGAATTGCGGCGTGGCGGGCGCGGCCGGCTTGGCGGCGGCTTCGCCACCCGCGGGCGCAGCGGCGCCGGCCGGAGCGGCGGCGGCGCCGGCGGCCGGGGGATTGATCGCGGCATCGCCAGGCGTCGGCGTGGTGGCGCCGGCGGCAGCGGCGGCCGCATGGGCGCCGGGGCTGGCCGAAGCGGGGAGCGCGGCGATCGTCATCGCCATCATGCCCGCCACAAGGATCGTCTTCAGATGCTTCATCTTACCCCCGTCGGCGCCGCTTGCGGGAACGTTGGAATCGGTGCGCCGTGTTTGAGCTTGGTCAACCCTATAGGCAGATGATTCCCGCGTCTCAAGCGGGCCAATGCCTATAAAATCGCGCGGTTGTGAGGTCGCGGCCGCGCGCCTATCAGGTGGCCGCCGGGCTGGCAATCGGGGTTGCTGAAATGACCAATGAGGAAGTGCTGGACGAATTCCGCGCCGCGGGCGCGTTGCTGGAGGGGCATTTCATCCTGTCCTCGGGCCTGCGCAGCGCCGCCTATCTGCAGTGCGCGCGCGTGCTGATGGATACCAGGCGGGCCGAGCGGCTGGCGACGGCGCTTGTCGCCAGACTGCCCGAGGCGGTGCGCGCGCGGGTGACGGCGGTGGTCGCGCCGGCGATGGGCGGGGTGATCATCGGCCATGAGGTGGCCCGCGCGCTCGGCGCGCGCTCCCTGTTCGTCGAGCGGCCGTCCGGCACGTTCGAGCTGAGGCGCGGCTTCGCGCTGGCGCCGGGCGAAGCCGTGCTGATGGTCGAGGATGTCGTTACCACCGGCCTGTCCTCGCGCGAGGCGATCGCTGCGATCGGCGCCGCTGGCGGCGAGGTGATCGCCGCGGCCTGCCTGGTCGATCGCTCCGACGGCAAGGCCGATGTCGGCGTGCCGCTGACCTCGCTCACCCGACTCGCCGTGCCGACCTACCCGCCCGACGCGCTGCCGCCGGAGCTGGCGGCGATTCCCGCCGTGAAGCCGGGCAGCCGGGCCGCGGCATGAGCGCCGGCCTGCGCCTCGGCGTGAACATCGATCATGTCGCCACCGTGCGCAACGCGCGCGGCGGCGCCTATCCCGATCCGGTGCGTGCCGCGCTGCTCGCCGCGGCGAATGGCGCGGACGGCATCACCGCCCATCTCCGCGAGGATCGCCGCCACATCACCGACGGCGACATCGACCGGTTGACGACCGAGCTGACCGTGCCGCTGAACCTGGAGATGGCGGCGACCGACGAAATGCTGGCGATCGCGCTCAGCCACCGGCCGCACGCCGCCTGCATCGTGCCCGAGAAGCGCGAGGAGCGCACCACCGAGGGCGGGCTCGACGCCGCCGGCCAATATGAGCATCTCGCCCCGCTCGTCGCGGCGTTGAGCGGAGCCGGCATCCGCGTGTCGCTGTTCATAGAGCCAGATCCGCGCCAGATCGAGGCGGCGATGCGCCTCGGCGCACCGGTGGTCGAGCTGCACACCGGCCGCTATGCCGAACTGGACGGCGCGGGCCGCGCCGCCGAGCTGCGCCGACTGTCCGACGCCGCCGCGCTCGCCGCCAGGAACGGCATCGAGGTCCATGCCGGCCACGGCCTCACCTATGAGAATGTCGCGCCGATCGCGGCGATCCCGCAGGTGCGCGAACTCAATATCGGCCATTTCCTGATCGGCGAGGCGGTGTTCGTCGGGCTGGCTGAGAGCGTCCGGCAGATGCGCGCGCTGATGGACGCGGCGCGTTGATCATCGGCCTCGGCTCCGACCTCTGCTCGATCGAGCGTATCCAGCAGTCGCTGGATCGCTTCGGCGAGCGATTCCTCGCGCGCGTGTTCACCGATGTCGAGCGCGCCCGTGCGGAGCGCCGTCCGTTCACCCGCGCCGGCACCTATGCCAAGCGATTCGCCGCCAAGGAGGCCTGTTCCAAGGCGCTCGGAACCGGCTTCAAGGCGGGCGTGTTCATGCGCGACATCGGAGTCGTGAACCTGCCCTCCGGCGCGCCGACGCTGGCGCTGACCGGGGGGGCACGGCAAAGGCTTGACGCGCTGATCCCGGAGGGCCACGCCGCCCACATTCATCTCACCATGACTGACGATCACCCCTGGGCGCAGGCCTTCGTCGTGATCGAGGCCCGCCCCATCCAAGGACAGAGATTTTGAACGACCCGCAGCCTCCCGTGGCGACATCGCAGACGACGCAAAGCCCGGCCGCGCGCAAGGGCACAGACTGGTGGGCCGAGATCAAGGGCATATTGTGGCTGGTGGTGGCCGTGCTCGCCTTCCACAGCCTGATCGCCAAGCCTTTCTACATCCCGTCCGAATCGATGATGCCGACGCTGCTCAAGGGCGACCGGCTGGTTGTCACCAAATTCCCGTTCGGCTGGTCCTGGGTGTCGCCGAGCTTCCATGTGCTGCCGCCGATCAAGGGCCGCATCTTCGGCCATATGCCCGAGCGCGGCGACATCGTTATCGTGACCCCGCCCGGCCAGTCTTCCGACTATATCAAGCGCGTCATCGGTCTCCCGGGCGACACGGTGGAGATGCGCGGCGGCCAGCTCTATCTGAACGGCAAGCCGGTGAAGCGGGTGCTCGCCCAGCCGGCGATGATCCCGGTCGACGCCAACATACCTTGCGATGAAGGCCCGCAGGCCGGCCATCAGGTCACCGGCAAGGACGGCAAGCTCTATTGCCAGCTGACCGTGTTCCGCGAGACGCTGCCCAACGGCCGCAGCTACGACACCATCGATTTCGGCTACATGCCGCAGGGCGACGATTACGGCCCGATCACGGTGCCGGCCGACCATGTCTTCCTGATGGGCGACAATCGCGATCAGTCGGCGGACAGCCGCTTCCCGCTCGTCGCGCTCGGCCTGGGCGGGCCGGTGCCGTTCGAGAATGTCGGCGGGCGCGCCGAGTTCATCACCTTCTCGCTCGACGGCACCTCGCAAATCTGGAACCCGGTCAGCTGGATCACGGCGCTGCGCTCCGGCCGGGCCGGCACCAGCCTCCACCCGTCCCGCGATCCCACCGTGGCGGCGCAGCCGGCACGATGAGCGTGAAGCGGCCAGGCGAGAAGGTCGGGCCGACCGAGGTTCAGGATCCTCTGGTCCGGGACGAGATCAAGCGCGCGGCGGTGTGGCTGGGGCTCGCCACCACGATCGTGCTGATATGGTTTCTCGCCCAGCCGATCCTGCTGATCGTCGGCGGGCTGGTGTTCGCGACGATGCTCGACGGCGGCACCCGGCTGCTCGGCCGCGCGCTGCCGGTCGCGCGCGGCTGGCGGCTGGCGATCGTCGCCATCGGCGCGCTCGCGTTCATCGCCGGCGCCTTCTGGATGACCGGCCTCGAGCTGGTCAACCAGTTCGAGGCGCTGAAGACGGTGGTTCAGGGCCAGCTGGAGCAGATGGGCCGCTGGGCGGGCTCGCTCGGGCTGGTGCCGGCGGGCGGCGGCGCCGAGGCGATCTCCCGCCAGCTGATGGGCTCGTTGGGCCAGCTCACCAACGCCGTCGGCACCGCCCTGGGCGCGATCTCAAGCCTGGCGATGATCGTCGTGCTTGGCCTGTTCATCGCCGTGGAGCCGCGGCTCTACGAGCGCGGGCTCGCCTGGATGGTGCCGCTGGCCAACCGCCAGCGTTTCTATCGCACCATCGACGAAATGGCCTTCACGCTGCGCCGGCTGATGGCCGGGCGCCTGCTCGGCATGGCGTTCGAGGGCGTGTTCATGTGGGTCGCGCTCAGCTTCATCGGCGTGCCGATGGCGCTGGCGCTCGGCTTCCTCACCGGCATCCTTGCCTTCCTGCCCAATATCGGGGCGATCGTGTCGGGCGTGCTGGTGGTGCTGGTCGGCTTTTCAGCCGGCACCGATACCGGGCTGTGGGCGATCGGCGCCTATCTCGCGGTGCAGATTTTCGACGGTTATATCGTCGTGCCGACGGTGGCGCGGCGCTCGGTCGATCTCGCCCCGGCGCTGGTGCTGGGCGCGCAGCTGCTGTTCGGCGCGCTGTTCGGCATATTGGGGCTGGCGCTCGCCGACCCGATCGTGGCGATGATCAAGGTCGCGCTGGAGCGCCGCTCGGCCGCGCTGGCTGCAGACGGGGCGGGAGAGGCCTGACCGGCCTCTCCGCGGATCACATCCCGCCTGGCGCGCCGCCGCCGGGCATGCCGCCCATCGCGCCGGCCGGCACCACGCCGAGCAGCGTCACGTCGAAGACCAGCACGGAATTGCCGGGGATCGCCACCTGGCCGGTGCGCGGATCGGGAATGTCGCGCTCGCCATAGCCGAGCTCCGGCTTGATCCACACGCGATACTTGCCGCCCGGCTGCATCACCTGCAGCGCCTCGGAGAAGCCGGGGATCATCTGCCCGACCGGCATCGGCGCCGGGCCGCCGCCATGCTCGGCGGTGCTGTCGAAGGTCTTGCCGGTGGCGGCGAGACGCCCCTCATATTCGACCAGCGCGGTATCCATCGCCGTCGGCCTGGCGCCCTTGCCCGGCTCCAGCACCTTGTACTGGAGGCCCGACGGCGTGGTGATCACGCCCGGCTTGCCGGCGTTCGCGGTGAGGATCTCGGCCGGCGTCATCGCCGCCATCACCGCGCCGCGCGTGCCGGCCCAGGCCAGCCCGGTCCCGATCAGCACCAGCGCCGCGACGCCCACCCACAGCCTGGTGATCGAGCCCGCGCGGATTGGACGGAGGGGAACGGCGGTAACGTCGGACATGGGGCTCTCGCTCTCTGCTTCGCGCCGGTCCCTAGCGCGGATGCGCCGGCAAAGCCAAGCGCCGGCTTTACGCTTCCCCTCGCGCGAGGCTTCTGACAAAGGGCGCCCCTGCCGGGCCGAAGCGTTTTCCCCCGGCGAATCAACCGGCAGGGAGAGGGCGATGGGCGAGACCGATCCGGACAGCCATCCCCTTGGCGACGCCGCCACCGCCGCGTTCGACGCGCCCGCGCCCGAGGCCAGCCACGACGAGGATGATCGGCTTACCCCGGGCTTCGTCGACGCCGTCATCGAGCGCGTCGAGGCCGGCGATGTCGAGGGCGCGCGCGCGCTGGTCGACCCGCTGCATCCCGCCGACATCGCCGATCTGTTCGAGCTGGCGCCGAGCACGGCGCGCCGCGCGCTCGCCGAGGCGATGGCCGACCGACTCGACGGCGAGGTGCTCGCCGAGATGAACGACTGGGTGCGCGACGAGCTGATCGGCGAACTCAACGCCAATCAGGTCGCCGAGCTCGCCGGCCAGCTCGACACCGATGACGCGGTGGCGATCATCGCCGACATGGAGGAGGACGATCAGCGCGCCGTGCTGCGCGCGCTCGATCCCGACGATCGCGCCGCCATCGAGGAAGCGCTCTCCTACCCCGAGGAATCCGCCGGCCGCCTGATGCAGCGCGAGCTGATCGCCGTGCCCGAGCATTGGACGGTCGGCCAGATCATTCAGTATCTGCGCGACAATCCCGATCTCGCCACGGATTTCTGGGAAATCTTCGTCGTCGATCACGCCCATCATCCGATCGGCACCTGCAAGCTGTCCTGGGTGCTGCGCACGCCGCGCGACATCGCCATCTCCGATGTCATGCAGCGCGAGCAGACGCTGATCCCGGTCGACATGGATCAGGAGGAAGTGGCGCTCCGCTTCCAGAAATACGCGCTGATCTCCGCCGCGGTGGTCGATCCGGCGGGGCGGCTGGTCGGCGTGATCACCGTCGACGACATCGTCCACATCATCCAGGAAGAGGCCAGCGAGGACATTCTGCGCATGTCCGGCGCCGGCGACGGCGATATCAACGAGCCGGTCGTCGACAGCTATAAGAGCCGGGTGCGGTGGCTGCTCGCCAACCTGCTTACCGCGCTCGTCGCCTCGTCCGTCATCGCCCTGTTCGAGGGCACTATCGCGCGGATGGTGGCGCTGGCGACGCTGATGCCGATCGTCGCCGGCGTCGGCGGCAATGCCGGCACCCAGACGATGGCGGTGGCGGTGCGCGCCATCGCCACCAACCAGCTCACCCAATCGAACACCCTGCGCACCATCGTCCGCGAAATCCGGGTCGCCTTGCTCAACGGCGCGACGGTGGCGGCGGTGATCGGCGTCGGCGTGACCATCGTGTTCCACAACCCGACGCTGGGCATGGTCATCGCCGCGGCGATGATGACCAACATCTTCATCGCCGGGCTCGCCGGCGTGCTGCTGCCGGTGACGCTCGACCGCTTCGGCGCGGACCCGGCCGTCGCCTCCTCGGTGTTCGTGACGATGACCACCGATTCAATGGGCTTTCTGGCCTTCCTCGGCCTCGCCACCCTGTCGGGGCTGACCGGGTGAGCGCGCTTCATCTGACAAAGGTCGCGGTCGGCGCCGATTCGATCGAGGCGCTGCGCAGCGCGCTCGGCGGCCGCGCCCGCGACGGCGAGACCTACATCACCACCCGCTACAAGCCGACCCGCGCCGAGACGCTGGTCGGCGGCTCGCTCTTCTGGATCATCAGGCACCGGCTGATCGCGCGCGCCGAGATCCTCGGTTTCGCCGAGGGCAAGAATGGGGAAGGCCGGCCCTGCTGCGTGATCCGGCTGGCCAACGACATCGTCGCGGTGCGCGCCCAGCCGCGGCGGGCGCATCAGGGATGGCGCTATCTCGAGGACAAGGATGCGCCGCCCGACCTCGCCGGCGGCGACGCGGACATCGCCGCCCTGCCGCCGGAACTGGCCAGCGAGTTGTCGGGAATGGGGCTGATCTGAGCGCGCTGCCGCCGCTCATCCACCGCTTATTTCTACTCTGCCGTCCAGCCCCCGTCGACCGAGAGGTTGGCGCCGGTGATCTGGCTCGCCTCGTCGCGGCAGAGGAACAGGGCCAGCGCCGCGACCTGCTCCGGCGTCACGAACTGCTTGGTCGGCTGGCTGTCGAGCAGCACGTCGTTGATCACCTGATCGCGGGTCAGGTTGCGCGCCGCCATGGTGTCGGGGATCTGCTTCTCGACCAGCGGCGTCCACACATAGCCGGGCGAGATGCAGTTGGCGGTGACGCCGAACGTCGCCAGCTCCAGCGCGATGGTCTTGGTGAAGCCGGCGATGCCGTGCTTGGCGGTGACATAGGCCGACTTGAACGGCGAGGCGACGAGCGAATGGGCGGAGGCCGTCTGGATGATACGGCCCCATTTTTTCCCCTTCATATGGGGCACCGCCAGCCGCGTCGTATGGAACGCGGCGTTGAGGTTGAGGGCGATGATCAGGTCCCATTTGTCGATCGGGAATTGCTCGACCGGCGCGACATGCTGGATGCCGGCATTGTTGATGAGGATGTCGACACCGCCGAGGGCGTCGGCGGCCTGCGCCATCATCGCCTCGATCTCCGCCACCTTGGTGAGATCATGGCCGCTGTAGATCGCCCGGCCTCCGCTGGTTGCCTCCAGGGCGGCGCGCTCGGTCTCGATGGCGACGGCGTCGCCGAAGCCGTTGATGACGAGGTTCGCGCCTTCGGCCGCCAGCGCCTTGGCATAGGCGAGGCCGATGCCGGAGGTGGAGCCGGTGACGAGTGCGGTCTTGCCTTTGAGGAACATGGGAACTCCCTAACGCGGGGTGAGATCGAAGGCGGCCGTGCGCCCGTCGAGGATGTTGCGGGCGAGCAGCGCCGAGCTGTCCATCGTCGCCGCCACCGCGGCGCGGCCGGCGGCCATATGCTCTTCCGCGGCACGGGCCGAGAATTCATAGTCGCGCTGGCCGCCCTCCCAGGCATTGGCGCGATAGATGAGCTGGACGAGGTTGACCGCGTTCTCGCGCGATTGTGCCTCCAGCGCCTGCACCTCGGGATCGTCGCGCAGCCCCTCGGGCAGCCTGGCGAGCACGCGACGCACCAGCTCGCGCTCCTGACGGCGCTTGAGATAGGTATCCGATACCTGCCGCGTGCGGCTGGAGAACTGGATTTCCTTGGCCCGCGCCATGACGTCGAGGATGGTCTTCGGCAGGCCGCTGGAGGCGGAGAAGAGGTCGACCTGGAAGATCAGCAGGTCGGTCGTCTGGGTGTCCAGCACATGGCTGAGCGGCGTGTTGGAGACGAGGCCGCCATCCCACCAATATTTGCCGTCGATCTCGACCGGCGGCAGGCCCGGCGGCAGCGCACCCGAGGCCATGACGTGGCGAGCGTCGATGCGATCGCTGGCGGTGTCGAAGAAGCGGAAATTGCCGCTCTCCAGCTCCACCGCGCCGACCGACAGGCGCACCGGGCCATTGTTCACGCGATCCCAGTCGACCAGCTCGTCGAGCGTCTTTGCGAGCGGCGTGGGGTCATAGAAGCTCATCGCCTCGCAGCTGCCCGGCACGGCGAAAAAGGGCGATACGGGGCGCGGCCCGAAAAATCCCGGTACGCCGAACAGCGAGACGAATCCCGCCGACCAGCCGTGCATCGCCTCGCGCACCTGATCGCCATGCCAGATCGGAAAGCTCGGCAGCCACGCGCCCAACCGGTCCCAGAAAGTGCGCAGCCGCTCGACGCGGCGCTCGGGCGGATTGCCCGCGATCAGCGCGGCGTTGACGGCGCCGATGGAGATGCCGGCGACATGATCGACCTCGATCCCCGCCTCTGCCAGCGCCTCGTAGACGCCGGCCTGATAGGCGCCGAGCGCGCCGCCACCCTGCAACACCAGCGCGACCTGATCGGGGAGCGGCATGCGGGCATGGCTGCGGTGCCGCCTGGGATCGACCTCGGACATGCAACGATTGTGCGCCGCAACGAGGGCGGCTTCAAGCGCGTGCTTTGCAACCGACCCGTTCGGGGTGCATTCTGTCGAAAGGTCCAATGGGAGCGGAAGCGATGCGTCTCGACGATTATCGGGAAAGCGAGAATGTCGGCGACCAGCGGGGCCAGAGCTTCGGCGGCGGCGGCGGGCTGGGCGGTGGGCTGGGGCCGATCGCGTTCATGATCGGCAGCCGATTCGGCATTGGCGGCATCATCGTCGTGGCCATCGGCATGATGCTGTTCGGCATGAACCCGCTGTCGCTGGTGGGTGGTGGCGGCACCGCGGTGTCGCCGCAGCAGCGTACGCAGGTGACCCAGGCCGGCGCGGCCAAGGCCTGCGCCGTCAACGACGCCAGCACCTTTTCCTGCCGCGTGCTCGCCTCGACGGAGGACACGTGGGGCAAGATCTTCCAGCAATCCGGCCAGCGTTACCAGCCGGCCGGGCTGATCTTCTACGGCGGCACGGGCAGTTCGGGCTGCGGCGTGGCGCAGTCGGCGATGGGGCCATTCTATTGCCCGTCGGATAACCGCATCTATCTCGACACCAGCTTTTTCGACGAGCTGGCCAGTCGCTTCCACGCCGCCGGCGATTTCGCCCAGGCCTATGTCGTGGCGCATGAGGTCGGCCATCATATCCAGTTCCTGACCGGTGTCGCCGACAAGGTGCAGCAGGCCCAGGCGCGCGCCTCGTCCACCGAAGGCAATGCCATCCAGGTGCGCATGGAGTTGCAGGCGGATTGCTATGCCGGCGTCTGGGCGGCGCATAACCGCGACCGCATCGAGCCCGGTGATGTTGAGGAAGGCATGCGCGCCGCCCAGGCGATCGGCGACGATACGCTGCAGAAGCAGGCGCAGGGCCGCGTCGTCCCGGAGAGCTTCACCCACGGCACGTCTGCCCAGCGCATGAGCTGGCTGAAGCGCGGCCTCGACAGCGGCGATCCGGCGCAGTGCGACACCTTCGCGGCAGGTGCGCTGAGCTGAGGCGTCGCGTACGCATTCCCCAGCGAGCGACGACATGGATGCTGGATCAAGTTCAGCATGACGTCGAGCGGGGGGAGCCACCCCGCCCGCACCGTCCACTACGTCACCCCGGACCTGATCCGGGGTCCATCTCACCAGGAGCACTGTCGCACGTGGCGAATGGATGCTGAATCAAGTTCAGCATGACGTCGGGCGGGGGTGAGCCACCCGCCCGGAGGTCGCTACTTCCCGGCCGGCTCCAGCCGCACCTCGTAGAGCTTCGGCCAGTTCTTGCCGGTCAGGAACAGGCGGCGCCCCTTCGCGTCCCAGGCGATGCCGTTGGCGACGTCGGTCACGCCCCACACCCGCTCGGCATCCGGCAGCAGGCCGCGAATATCCACCCAACCCTTGACGTCGCCGGTGGCGGGATCGATGCGCGCGATGATCTCGGTCTGCCAGATGTTCGCCCACACCTCGCCGTCAATATATTCGAGCTCATTGAGGTTGGCGATCGGCCGGCCCTCGGCGCGAACGGTGATGCGGCCGGTCTCCTTGAGCGTCTTCGGATCGAGGAAGCGAAGCTGCGGCGTGCCGTCGCTCATGATGATGCGCCGGGCGTCCTTGGTAAGGCCCCAGCCCTCGCCCGTGTAGCGGAAGCTGCCGAGCGGCTGGAGGCCGGGGAAGGACCAGGTGGTGCCGCGCCCGCTCTGCCATTCCAGCGCGACCAGCCGATTGCCCCACTCGATGATCCCCTCGCCGAACACGCTGGCGGGCAGATCGCGGCGGCGCAGCACCGCACCGTCGCTCAACCGCACTTCGCGGAGCGATGATTTGCCGTTGAGGCCGGTGCTCTCGAACAACCGGCCATCCTTCCAGAACAGACCTTCGGTGAAGGCATCGGTGGCGTGCGGATAGGCGCGCACCACCGACACGCGCTGCACCGGCAGGACCGCGGGCGATACCGCGCTGGTCGCCGCGGCGAGCAAGGCTGACAGGCGGGAAAGGAGGCGAAAGCTGCGCATCGGACGGTTCATGCGGGAGGACGGCGCCGGCAACCGGGCCAAAAAACAAAGGGCGGCCCGCACCGGACCGCCCCTCGGATCAGCAGATCGCGCGTCGGCGATCAGAAGGCGCCATAGGCCTCGTTGCCGACAAAGCCCATCTTCGTGATCTGGGCCTTCTTCGTCACCGAAAGCACCCGGTCCACCGTATCGTAGCGGGCCTGGGCATCCGGCTGCAGGTGCAGCTCGGGCTCCGGGTTCATGTTCTTGGTCAGATCCAGATACTGGCGCAGCGTCACCAGGTCGACCGGCGTGCCGTTCCAATAGATGATGCCGGCCGGGTCGATGGTGATCTTGTTCTTCACCGGATCGACGGGGGGCGGCGTCTGATCATTATTGTTCTGCGGCAGGTCGAGCTTCACCGCATGCGTCTGGATCGGAATGGTGATGATGAACATGATGAGGAGCACCAGCATGACGTCGATAAGCGGCGTCGTGTTGATGTCCATCATGGGCTCGCCTTCGGCGGCGCCACCAGCGCTCATTGCCATGATCGTCTACTCCTGCTGGGCGCGCCGCCAAGGGCGCGCCCCGATCTAATTACATGCGCTCGTTGCCACCGGGCGGCGGCTCGGAGATGAAGCCGACCCGGGCGAAACCGGCGCGCTGCAGGTTGAACAGCGCACCGCCGATGCAGCGGTAAGGCGTGTTGATGTCACCGCGCAGGTGCGCCTCGGGAAGCTCGAGGCCGGGGGCGTTCGGCCCGCCCTGCTTGTCGATCTCCAGCTTCAGCTTGGCGACTGCACGGTCGACCAGTTCCTGCGCGTTGACGCGGGTCAGGCCCCAATAGACGCCGCAAGAGCCATCCGATTCGGCCTTGATCGAGAGCGAGACGTTCTCGGGCTTGGTGGTGGTCGGCTCGTGGCGGACGTTCGGCAGCTTCACCGGCACGGTCTGCACCACGACGGGAACGGTAATCAGGAAGATGATGAGGAGCACCAGCATGACGTCCACGAGGGGCGTCGTGTTGATGTCGGACATCGGCGCATCGTCGCCGCCTTCGGCGCCCACGCTCATGGCCATATCGTCGCTATCCTATCCTTGTGGCGCGAAGGGTTGGGCGATGCCGGCACCCGGGAACAGCCCGGGTGCCGGCCATTGCCGTCTTCAGGCCTTGGTCGCCGGAGCCGGGGCCTTCACGGCCGGGGCAGCAGCGAGCTTCGGAGCGGAGGTCACCGGGCGGACCGCGCCGTTGGAGACCATGTAGGCGTGCAGGTCCGAACCGAAGGCCGACAGCTGCTCGAGCGCGGCCTTGTTGCGGCGCTGCAGCCAGTTGAAGCCGAGCACGGCCGGAACGGCCACGGCCAGACCGAGGGCGGTCATGATCAGCGCCTCACCGACCGGGCCGGCGACGGCGTCGATCGAAGCCTGACCGGCAGCGCCGATCTTGATGAGGGCGCGATAGATGCCGATCACGGTACCGAACAGACCGACGAACGGCGAGGTCGAACCGACGGTGGCGAGGAAGGCCAGGCCGTTGCCGAGCTTCGAACCGATGGCGGCTTCGGAGCGACGCAGCGAGGTGTGCATCCACTCGTGGCGATCGATCGGATCGTCGAGCTTGGTGTGCTGCTCCTGGGCGAGGATGCCGTCATCGACGAGCTGGCGGTAAGCGGAGTTCTTCTCCAGCTTGTTGGCGCCTTCGCGCAGGTTCGGCGCGGACCAGAAGCTGGCGCGGGCGCGCTTCGCCTGATTGAAGATCTTCTGCTGCTCGAGGAGCTTGGTGAACATGATGTACCACGACACGGCGGACATGATCACCAGAATAGCGAACACCGACTGCGCGATGATACCACCCTGCTCAAGGGCGGCCATCAGGCCATACGGGTTGGAATTGGCGCCGGCAGCGGCAGCGGGGGTAGCCATGATTCGTCGATCCTCTTGTATAGAGCTGTCTTCTGAACCGGCGGCCGAAAAGGGGCCGCCGGTGGCGTCAATGGGATTGAGGCTTACTCCGGGAGCCTCCAGGTGAACCGCAGCGTCTTGGTGCCGCCGGACATCGGGTTGCCGGCCTGGTCGAGCGCCGGCGAATAGCGGCCGCGACGGACGACAAGCTTGCAGGCGGTGTCATCGAGGAGAGGCGAGCCGCTGCTGGCGGTCACGCGGCAATTCTCGATGCGTCCCTGCGGATTGATGTCGAAAGTGAGCTGGCTGGTGCCCTGGATGCCGTCACGGATGGCGGACGGCGGATAGTCGTCGGTCGTCACCCAGGAGCCCGGGTTACCGCGCGCTTCGGCGGCCTTGGAAGGCTGCGGCGGGGGCGGCGGCGGGGGCGGAGCCGGCGGCGCCTCCTGGTGGATCACCACCGGCGGGGGCGGCGGAGCCAGCATCGGCGGCGGCGCGGCCGTCTGCACCTGCACGATCGGCGGCGGCGCCACGACGGGCGGCGGCTGGACCTGCTGAGGCTGAGGCGGCGGCGGCGGCGGGGCCTCCGGCGGGGGCGGCGGCTCGTCTTCCACGTCAAAAGTATTAAGGTCTTGGGCGACCTTCTTGACGACGTTGTAGGCGAGCCCAGATATGAACGCATAGCCGAGCGCGGCGTGCAGGAGCACGACGAGCGTGAGCGACACGATCTTACGTGTGCTTACCTGTTGATCTGCGTAGGCCATTAAAGATGGTCTCTCCCTAAGCCGGACGCGAAGCCCTGTGTACGCTTATACGCCGCACGCGAGCCCGCCCTGCCGACCGGAGTCGCCGACTGAGACATGCGTGGGGGTCGGCGACATAGTATCATCGACGAACGCGATGTCTATCGCCCGTTTCCGGCCGGCGCAAACTGTTTGTCGGTCGCTTGCAGGACAATGTCCCGGCATGCGACATGATCACGGTCAATATGCCGGGATGCGGCTTAAAATGCTGCATCTGCGTTATAATCCGGCGTGAATAATTTTGGAGATTAGCGTGCGGGCCCTGTCTTTGTTGATCGCCCTGGGTGTTGCCAACGCCGCACCGGCGGTGTCGCAAACGCGCGCCGCGGCTGACGCCGGGCCGGCATCAGCCGCGGCGGCGCCGGTGCTTCCCGGCTATGCGGACCTTGCCGACCTGGCTTTCCGCGCGCCGGTGGCCGCGGTGGTGACGGTCGTCGATGCCATCCGCCTCAAGAAGGAACAGGCCGTCGGCGTCGCGCCGGGTCAGTTCCGCTTCTACGTCACGGCGACGGTCGATTCGCTGATCAAGGGCAGCGGCGGCCTCACCGGCCAGGTGAGCTATCTCGTCGATCTGGACGCCGATGCGAAAGCCCGGCCGCCCAAGCCGAAGGGGATGCGCTTCCTGCTGCTCGCCGACCGCGTGCCCGGCCGCGACGCCGAGCTGCGCCTGGTCGCGCCGGAGGGGCATATGGTGTGGAGCGCCCCGCTCGAACAGAAGCTGCGCGACATCCTCACCGCCGCAGCCGCCGCCGATGCGCCGCCGATCATCACCGGCGTGCGCAACGCCTTTCATGTCCCCGGGGCGCTGCCGGGCGAGAGCGAGACGCAGATCTTCCTGGATACGGCGGACAAGCGCCCGATCTCCCTCAACGTGCTGCGCCGGCCGGGCGAAGCGCCGCGCTGGGCGGTGGCGCTGGGCGAGATCGTCGACGAATCGGCCAAGCCGCCGGCACCCGACACGCTGCTCTGGTATCGGCTCGCCTGCGCGTTGCCGCCGTCGCTGCCGGCGCAGAGCACCGCCAATCTTTCGGGCGGCGACGTCGACGCGGCGCGCGCCGATTATGCCCTGGTGCTGAAGGGCCTCGGCCCCTGCGGGCGGACGGCGCGGGGGAATTAGCTTGAAAGCGGGTCGGGGCCGTCTTTAGGGATCGGCCATGACCCAACCCCTTCGTCTCGGCACGCGCGGCTCGCCGCTCGCCCTGGTCCAGGCCCATATGGTGGCCGATGCGCTCGCCCGCGCTCATGGCTGGGCGGCGGATGCAATCGCCATCGTGCCGATCCGCACCAGCGGCGATCGCATTCAGGATCGCGCGCTGGCGGAGGTTGGCGGCAAGGCGCTGTGGACGCGCGAGCTCGACCGCGCGCTCGACGACGGCGCGATCGACTTCGCGGTGCATTCGATGAAGGACATCGAGACGATCCGCCCGGCCGAGATCGTCATCGCCGCGCTGCTGCCGCGGGCCGATGTGCGCGATCGGCTGATCGGCGCCGAGCGCATCGCGGACCTGCCGCACGGCGCGCGCATCGGCACCTCCTCGCCCCGCCGCGCCGCCCAGCTCCGCCGGCTGCGCCCGGACCTCGCCACCACCCTGTTCCGCGGCAATGTCGCCACCCGCCTCGCCCGGCTCGAGGCCGGCGAGGCGGAGGCGACGCTGCTCGCCGCCGCCGGGCTGGACCGGCTTGGCCATCCGGAAATCGGCCACGCCATCCCGGTCGAGACGATGCTGCCGGCCCCGGCGCAGGGCGCGGTCGGCGTCGAGACGCTGGCGGCGCGGCGCGAGCTTCGCGACCTGATCGGCGCGATCGATCACGCCCCGACCCGCGCCTGCGTGATGGCCGAGCGTGCGCTGCTCGCCGCCCTCGGCGCCGACTGCCGCTCGCCGGTGGGTGCGCTGGCGGTGGCGGAGGCGGACGGACTGTGGCTGCGTGCCGAAATCCTGTCGGAGGATGGCGCCCTCGCCCGATCCGCGGAGGCGCGCTTCCCGGCCGATGATGGTGCCGCGCCCGCCCGCCTCGCCGCGGCGTTGCTCGATTCCGCCCCGCCGGCGCTCGCCGCCCTGTTCCGGGGATGACGACAGTCCTGGTGCTGCGGCCCGAGCCCGGCGCCACCGCCAGCGCCGCGCGGGCGGAGGCCGCCGGGTTTCGCGCCGTGACGGCGCCCCTCTTCACCATCGCGCCGGTCGACTGGGCACCGCCGACGGAGCCGGTCGACGCGCTGATGCTGACCAGTGCCAACGCGGTGCGCCACGGCGGCCCGGCGCTGGCGCTGTTTCACGACCTGCCAGTGCACGCCGTCGGCATCGAGACCGCCGCCATCGCCAGCGCCGCCGGGTTTCGCGACGTGCGGATCGGGCCGGGTGATGCCGCCGGCCTCGTCGCCGCGCTGCCCGACGGGTTGCGCGTGCTCCATCTCGCCGGGCGGGAGCATCGCCCGGCGCTCCCTGCACAGGGCCTGCGCCGCATCGTCTATGCCGCCGACCCGGTGACGGCCCTCCCCGACGCGGCGCGCGAGGCGCTGGCCGGCGGCGCCATCGCCCTGCTCCACTCGGCACGGGCGGCGGCGACGTTCGCCGCTCTCGTCGAGACGGCCGGGCTCAGCCGCGCCGGCATCGCCGTCGCCGCGCTCAGCCCCGCCGTCGCCGCCGCCGCGGGCATCGGCTGGCGACGCTGCGCCATCGCCGGGGCCCCGGACGACGAGGCGCTGTTCCGGGCCGCCAATTGCCGCTAGACCATTGCCGGGAAACGGATCGGGAGGCCTGATGGCGAGCGTGTTCGAAGACGGACCGGGGGAGGCTCCGCCCGCGTCCGCTTTTGTCCCACCGCCGCCGCGCCGCCGCGGCTGGCTCGGCCAGTTCATCCTGCTGCTGCTCGCCTTCGCGGCCGGCATTGCCGCGACCGGCTGGGCGCTGCGCCATTGGGCGCCGGCCGCGCGCTATCTCGCCCCGCCCCCTCCGGCCGCCGCGCCGGTCGTGCGGGTGGTGCGGGTGCCGGTGGCGACCGCCGCCGGAAAGACGGACGCGGTCGATCCGGCACTTGCCCGGCAGGTCAGCGCGATCGATGCCAAGCTCGATGCCATCGACGCGCGCGCGCGCGAAGCGGTCGGCGGGGCGGATCGCGCCGAGGGGCTGCTCGTCGCCTTTGCCGCGCGACGCGCGATCGAGCGCGGCGTCGATCTCGGCTATATCGAGGGGCTGATCCGCGAGCATTTCGCCGCCACCCAGCCGCAGGCCGTCGCCACCGTCATTTCCGGCTCACGCGCGCCGGTGACCCTGGCCGAGCTGCGCACCGGACTTGCGGATGCCGAGGCGGCGCTGACCCAGGGTGGGCCCGCCGAATCCGCCTGGACCTCGTTCAGGCGGGAGCTTTCCAACCTGCTCGTGCTCCGCCGCACCGGCACGGATTCGCCGGCCCCGGTCGATCGCTTCGATCGCGCCACCAAGGCGATGGAATTCGGGCAGGTCGACATGGCGCTGGCCGAGGTCTCCCGCATGCCCGGCCGCGACGGGGCGGCAGCGTGGATCGCCAAGGCCCGCCGCTATATCGCCGTGCGCAACGCGCTCGACACGCTGGAGACGGCGGCGCTGGTCGATCCGCGGCCGGTGCCGTCCGCCGCTACGCCGGCGCCCTAGCCACCAATCGTCATGCTGAACCTGTTTCAGCATCCTCCCGGAAGCTTGTGGCGGCGTGGAGGCCGGGTTCGGCGCGACAAGACGGGTGGCAGGGTCCCCCCGCCCCGGCACGCCGAGGGTCAGGCCGCCCCCAGCTCGGCGGGGGCGGCAGCGCGGTTCAGCGCGCGATCGAGCGCGGCGTGATCGAGCGCACCTTCCCACCGCGCCACCACCACCGTCGCTACTGCATTGCCGATGAAATTGGTGAGGCTGCGGCATTCGCTCATGAAGCGGTCGACGCCCAGGATCAGGGCCATGCCCGCCACGGGCACGGTCGGCACGATCGACAGCGTCGCCGCCAATGTGATGAAACCGGCGCCGGTCACTCCCGCCGCGCCCTTTGACGACAGCATCGCCACGGCCAGCAGCAACAATTCCTGGCCGAGCGTGAGGTGGACGTCGCAGGCCTGGGCGATGAACAGGGCGGCGAGCGTCATGTAGATGTTGGTGCCGTCGAGGTTGAACGAATAGCCCATCGGCACGACCAGCCCGACGACGGGCTTGGCGCAGCCGGCCTGTTCCATGCGGTCCATCAGGCTGGGCAGCGCCGCCTCCGACGAAGAGGTGCCGAGCACCAGCAGCAGCTCCGCCTTGAGATAGCGGATCAGCTTCAGGATCGAGAAGCCCATCGCCCGCGCCACCGCGCCGAGAACGACCAGTACGAACAGGATCGACGTCAGGTAGAAGGTGGCCACCAGCGCGGCGAGATTGACGAGGCTGCCGACGCCATATTTGCCGATGGTGAAAGCGATCGCGCCGAACGCGCCGACCGGCGCCGCGCGCATCAGGATGCCGACCAGCCGGAACACGATCATGCCCAGCCGATCGAGCAGATCGAGCACCGGATCGGCCGTCCGCCCGACCAGCGACATGGCGATGCCGAACAGGATCGCCACCATCAGCACCTGCAGGATGTTGCCGTCGACGAAGGCGGAGACGAGCGTGTCGGGGATGATGCCGATCAGGAAGCCGGTGAGCGAGGTCTCATGCGCCTTGTGGGCATAGTCCGCCACCGCCTTGGCATCGAGCGTGGCCGGATCGATGTGCAGCCCGACGCCCGGCTGGACGACATTGGCGACGACCAGCCCGACGATCAGCGCCAGCGTCGAGAAGACGAGGAAATAGGCGAAGGCCTTGCCCGCCACCCGGCCGACCGAGCCCAGCTCGCGCATGCCGGCGACGCCGGTCACCACCGTCAGGAAGATGACCGGGGCGATGATCATCTTCACCAGCTTGATGAAGCCATCGCCGAGCGGCTTCAGCGCCTCGCCAAGCTCCGGCCAGACATGGCCGATGATCGTGCCGAGCACGATCGCCACCAGCACCTGGGCATAGAGATGGCCGTACCAGCGGCGTGGGGTACCGCCGGCGGCGGCAGGTGGAGCAGGAGCCATGATGTGCATGGGCAGGCAGAAGCACCAAAGCCTCGGGGCTTTCAAGCCCCGGCCCGGACCGCTCCGGAGCGATCCGGTCGCCGCGCCAGCCAGGCGCGCAGCGGCCGTTCATAATAGCGTTCGGCGAACGCCGCGCAGGCCAGCGACGCGAGCACCACCAGCGTCTGCCAGAGAACGAAGTCCGGCCAGGGCAGGGCGAGCTGGCCGACGAATTTGGTTGCCGGCCCGTGCAGGATGTAGAGCGGGTAGGAAATGCGGCCGAGCCACGCCGCCGGGCCGCTCCACCTCTGCTCGCCCGCCCCGATGCCGGCGAGCAGCACGAGCGGGAAGACGATACCGACGCAGAGCAGGCTGCCCGCCATCGCCGGCAGCGGCGCCGCGAGCGCCAGCACCAGCAGCAGCGGCGCCACCCCGGCGGCGACTGGCGGCGGGCGGAGCGCGCCCTCCCGGATAAGGCGGAAGGTCAGCAGGCCCAGGCCGAAGCTCCATCCGACCCGGGGAAAGGCGCCGAAAAACTCCCTCGCGCTTCCCTGCCAGCCGAGACTGAGATCGCCCATCGCCCATGCGATGCCGATCAGCGCCAGCCCGCTCACGGCGATCAGCCCCGCCAGCCGCCGCGTCGTCAGCCACGGCAGCGCCAGCCCGTAGCCGACGCAGGCGGCGAGCTCCATGAACAGCGACCAGACCGGCGCATCGGGCGGAAACGCGTCGACATCGCCGAAGATCGGGATGACCAGAAGGTTGAGCAGCAGCAGCGGGCTCAGCGTCGGCCGGGCCGGGCTGCACGCCATCAGCGCGAGGCCGAATGCCAGGCCGGCCAGCAGCATCGGATAAAGCCGCCGCAGCCGCGCCAGGATGAACCCGGCGGGCGACAGCCGGCCGTCCGCCAGCCGCTCCTCATAGGCAAGCCCGATCACGAATCCGCTCAGCAGGAAAAAGAAATCCACTGCCAGATAAGCATGCGGCATGAGCGGCCGGAAGGCATGGAGCAGCAGTACGCACAGCGCAGCGATCCCGCGCAGCTCGTCGAGTATGGGATAGCGGTGCGGCATTGCTGCGTGCTGCATCGTCCAGTTCGTCGCCCCGTCCGACCCCCGGGGCTCTACCGGATAAATGCTAACGATCGGCACCCCTCTGCGCCGGCACGCCGGCCGGGCCGCCGCGTCGACACGACGGCCGCGGCCGAGCGCGGCCTATCGGCTCGAAGCCAGCCCTAGCCCAGCCCCTCGGCCATTTCGGCGAGGGCCAGCCAGCGCTCCTCGGCGGCATCGCGCTTCGCGCGGGCATCGTCGATCGCGGCGGAGAGCAGCGCGAAGCGCGAGGGATCGCGCGCATAAAGGTCGGGATCGGCCAATGCCGCCTCGTCGCGGGCGATCCCGGCCTCGATCTTCTCGATCTCGGCGGGCAGCATGTCGAGATCCCGCTGATCCTTGTAGCTGAGCTTGGTGCGGGTGCGCGGCGGCGGAGGGGCTGCGGCGGCGGGCCTCGCCGGCGCGGCGCGCCTCGGCTCCGCCCGCCGCGCCGCCCAATCCTCATAGCCGCCGGGGACGATATCGACCTGCCCCGAGCCGTCGAGCCCGAGCGTCACCGTCACCGTGCGATCGAGGAAGTCGCGATCGTGGCTGACGATCAACACCGTGCCGTCATAGTCTGCGATCACCTCCTGCAGCAGGTCGAGCGTCTCAAGGTCGAGATCGTTGGTCGGCTCGTCCAGCACCAGCAGGTTGGAAGGTCTTGCGAATTCGCGCGCGAGCAGCAGGCGCGAACGCTCGCCGCCCGACAGCGAGCCGATGCGCGCCTCGGCGATCGACGGATCGAACAGGAATTCCTTCAGATAGCCGGCGACATGCTTCTTGACCCCGCGCACCTCGATCCAGTCGCCGCCGTCGGCGAGCACGTCGCGGACCCGTTTCTCGGGGGCCATCAGGCTGCGCTGCTGGTCGATGACGATGCCGTCCAGCGTCTTGGCGAGCTTCACCATGCCCGAATCCGGCGCCAGCTCGCCGGTCAGCAGCTTGAGCAATGTCGTCTTGCCCGCGCCGTTGGCACCGACGATGCCGACCCGGTCGCCGCGGGTGACGCGGAAACTGAGGTCGCGGATCACCACCCGGTCGCCGAAGCTCTTGGTGACATGCTCGGCATCGATGACGACCTTGGTGCGCACATCGTCCGAGACGAGGCCGATCGCGGCGGTGCCCGCCGGGCCGAGCATCGCCTTGCGCTGGGCGCGCATCTCGACGAGCTTGGCGAGCCGCCCCTGGTTGCGCCGCCGCCGCGCCGTGACGCCGCGCAGCAGCCAATGCTCCTCGATCTTCAGCCGCGCGTCCAGCCGCTCGGCGTTGCGCGACTCCTCGGCCGCAACCCGCTCCGTCCACGCCTCGAACCCGCCGAAGCCGACCTCGGCGCGGCGCACCATCCCGCGATCCAGCCAGAGCGTGGAGCGGGTCAGGCGGGTGAGGAAGGTGCGGTCGTGGCTGATGACGATGAAGGCGCCGTTGAAGCGGCCGAGCCACCCCTCGAGGAATTCGATCGCGGCAAGGTCGAGATGGTTGGTCGGCTCGTCGAGCAGCAGCACGTCCGGCGACTGGGCCAGGGCGCGGGCGATGGCGGCCCGCCGCCGCTCGCCGCCGCTCGCCGTTGCCGCCTCGCGCGAGAGGTCGATGCCGAGCTGGTCGGCGATGGCGTCGACCTCGTGCGCGGCCGGCGCCTCGGGCTCGGCGAGCGCGAAGTCGCGCAGGGTGGCGCAGCCGCTCATCGCCGGCTCCTGCTCCAGCAGCACGACGCGGGTGCCGGGGACGATCGTGCGCAATCCTTCATCCGCCTCGATACGATTGGCGAGGATCTTGAGCAGGGTCGTCTTGCCGGCGCCATTGCGCCCGATCAGGGCCAGCCGATCCCGTTCGCCGACATAAAGATCGAGGCCGCGGAATAGCCAGCCGGCGCCCTGGACGAGGCCGGTGCCCTGAAGCGAGAGAATGGGTGCGGACATGGTGCAACACTGATCCGATGAAGGGAGGGGATGGCGGGTGAAGAACTATTCAGGGCCTATTAAAGGCTTCGTCGCCATGCCACGAGCCATGCCCGACATGAAGGCCCTCCCTGCCATCGCGCTGATTGCGCTCGCCCTTCACGTCCCGGCCGACGCGCAGCGCCGCCGGGATCAGGACGAGGCCTATCAGGCGCAGCGCAACGGCGCGATCATGCCGCTGCGCGAGATCGAGGCCCGGGTCATCGCCCATATGCAGGGCGCGACCTATCTCGGCCCGGAATTCGATCCCGGTTCGGCAACCTATCGGTTGAAGTTCATGCGCGGCGGTCAGGTGATCTGGATCGACGTCGATGCGCGCACCGGGCGCGAGATCAGCCGCTCGGGGAAGTGAGCGCGACAGGTTGCGCACCACCCAGCTCCCGCTCGCCGCCGCCTGAAGGAGCAACGCCGCCGGCTCACCCTCGGGAGCCGGCGGCGTTTGCGACCATCGGGCGCTCGGGAGGCTGGACCCAGCAGCCCGTGTCGTCGCAGAGGAGGTGGCGCCGGCTTTCCCCTCACCGGCGCCGCCCCTGCTATTTACCAAGCAATTTCCGTACCAAATCCGGAAAAAGCCCGGAAAACAAACGCGCCGCCGGTCGGGACCGGGGCGCGTCTGTAAGATATTCCGGCACTTTTACCGGAAATGTGGAAGGACCGGCAGATCAGCCCCCGGTGCCGGCAGCGGCGGCCGGCTTGGCGGCGCCAGCCGCGGCGGGCGCCGCGCCAGTGGCGCCGGCAGCCCCGGCGGCCGGCGCGAAGCCTTCCTGATAGGTGATCTTGGCGGTTTCCTTGAGCGTCTTCATGCGGCCGCTGATCATCTGGTTGAACTGCTTCTCGCGCCAGCCATTGGTGGCGACCTGCCTCGCCTGATCCGCAGGCACCGGCACGGCCTGGCGAGCGACAATGACATTGATCGTCAGGAAGCCCCGGGCCGGCAGCACGAACGGCTCCGTCGAGGGCAGGTCGGCGATCTTCTTGACCACCGCCTCGGGCAGCTGGGCGGTGTCGATGACCGACCGGCCGCGCTCGAACGGGACGTTGCGCTCCTTGAGGGCGGCGGCGACGCCGTCCTGGGTGTGGACCGCTTCGAGGCCCTTCAGGATGCTGTTGTCCGACGGCGGACGGAACCGGATCTGGTCCACGGCGAGCTGCTCGCGCTGGGCGAACATGTTGGGATTATCGCGCATGAAGCCGTCGAGATCGGCCTGAGTGGGCTGCGCGATCGCCGACGCCTGCTTGCGGACGAGCTGCTGGGCGAGCAGGGTTTCGTCAACGCGCATGCGCTGGGCGACATATTCCGGCGTCTTGTCCAGCTCCTGCTTCTTCGCCTCATCGACGAGGAGCTTGCGGTCGATGACCCGCTGCAACGCGTCGCGCTGCACGGCCTTGCGGTCGGCATTTTGCGGCAGCTGCACGCCGGCAAGCTCCGCATTCACCTCCTGCAAGGTGACTTCCTGGCCGTTGACCGTCGCCACGACCTGGCCCGTCGGGGCCCCTTCCTTGCTGCCGCACGCAGCGAGCGCCAGCGCCATGCCGGAGCAGACCAGCAGCGCCTTAATCTTGTGAGACATTCCCCAACCTCCAATTGTCACGGCGACCCCGGACGTTTCGGTCTTGCAGCGACGAATAGCCTTCCGCCCGATCCAAGTCCATCAGGCCGCTGTAACTGCCAAAGTGTTACCGATTCGCGCTAAGCGCGGCACAAGCTACGGAAAAATCGGGCGAAGCTGCCTGGCGGACGAGAGATGGTGGAGGGGGCTGGATTCGAACCAGCGTACGCTTGCACGGGCAGATTTACAGTCTGCTGCCTTTAACCACTCGGCCACCCCTCCATGGGTCCGCCTGAGATGCGAGGCGCGCTCATGGCGAAAGCGGTCTTGCGTGTCAACTTAGGGTCGTGGAAATGCGGGTGCATGCGTAAAGGTCATCGCCCATCCGTCGCCGCGCCCGGCCGTCCCCGTTTCTGGGGCCGTCACGCCGTCACCGCCGCACTTGCCAACGAGGCGCGCACCGTGCGCCGCATCTGGGGCACGCGCGAGGCACTGGCCCCGCTGACGCTGCCCGCCAGCCTGCCGGTGACGATCGCCGACGTCGCGGATCTCGGCCGGCTGGTGCCATCGGACGCGCCGCACCAGGGGCTTGTCGCCGAGGTCGATCCGCTGCCCGAGCTGTGGCTGGGTGACGTGCTGGTCGGCGAGCGCGACATGCGCCGGCCGCTGATCGTGCTCGACCAGGTCACCGATCCGCATAATGTCGGCGCGATCCTGCGCTCGGCCGCCGCGTTCGACGCCGTCGGCGTCATCACCCAGGATCGCCATGCGCCGCCCGAATCGGGGGCACTGGCCCGCGCCGCCTCCGGCGCGCTGGAGCTGGTGCCGTGGGTGCGGGTGGTCAACCTCGCCCGCGCGCTCGACGAGATCGCCGAGGCCGGCTTCTGGCGGGTCGGCCTGACCGGCGAGGCGAATTCGACTCTGGGCGAGGCGATGGGCATGCATCCGGTGGCGCTGGTGCTCGGCGCGGAGGGCGAGGGGATGCGCCAGAACACCGAGACGCATTGCGACGAGCTCGCCCGCCTGCCGATCAGCGAGCGGGTGGAAAGCCTCAACGTGTCGAACGCCGCCGCGATTGCGCTTTATGCGGCGGTGACGCGCTAAGGCCAAGCCGGGGCGTCGGGAGATTTCCCCCCGTTCGCCCTGAGCCGAGGTCCGGCGAGCGGGTTTCCGGCAATGGCCGCCCTAGTCTTCCGGCGCGATCCGCACCTTGAGGCCATCCAGCGCCGGGCCGAAAGGGAGCTGGCAGGACAGGCGCGAGGTGGCGGCGCGGTGGCTGGAACTGTCCAGCAGGTCGTCCTCGTCGACGCTGATCGCGGGCAGCGCGCCAGCGAACGCCTCGTCCACCTGGACGTGGCAGGTGGCGCAGGAACAGCAGCCGCCGCACAGCGCGAGAAGTTCATCGAAACCGGCGTCGCGGATCACTTCCATCACCGACAGGCCGGTCTCGCCTTCGATGACGTGCTCGGTGCCGTCGCGGGTGACGACGATAAGCTGCGGCATGATTGCGGTCTCCATCGGCTTGGACAAGGTAAGGCGCGAGCGGCTATGTCCGCGCCGTCGAAGGGAATCAAGGCGAACGAGGGATATGGGCCTGTCGGCGGAACAGCTCGCGGCATCGGTGGCGGCGCTCGGCGAGATCGAGCCCGCCTTCGGGCGCGTCGTCGCCGCGGCCGGCCCGCCCGCCCCGCGCATCTCGGAACGCGGCTATGTCACGCTGTTGCGCACGATCGTCGGCCAGCAGGTGTCGGTAGCCTCGGCTGCGGCGATGTGGCGCAAGCTGGAGGCCGCGCTCGGCGGCGACGCCGGCGATCCGGCGCGCCTCGCCACGGCCAGTGACGAGACATTGCGCGGCGCCGGCATGTCCCGCCAGAAAATGGGCTATGCCCGCAGCCTCGCCGACCTCGTGCTCGCCGGCACGCTCGATCTCGCCGCGCTGCCGGCCGATGACGAGGAGGCGATCGCCCGGCTGGTCGCGGTCAAGGGCATCGGCCGCTGGTCGGCGGAGATCTACCTGCTGTTCGCGGAAGGGCGGCCGGACATCTGGCCGGCCGGCGACCTTGCCGTGCAGATCGCGGTCGGCCGGCTGCTCGGCCTCGACGAACGCCCGGGCGAAAAGCAGGTGCGCGCGCTCGCCGAGCGATGGCGGCCGCATCGCGGGGCGGCAGCGATCCTTGCCTGGCACCACTATAACAGCGGGATGGCACCGATCTGACCGAATCCGGCGTGCAAACCGGGCTTCGCGCCGCGATCCTGCGTCCTGCCCGAGGCTTGGCCACAACCCGCTTGCCAAGCAGCCTTGAGCGGCTAGGTTCGCGCGATTGATCAAACGGCGGCGCCGCGGCGTGCGTCATTCGGGGGTCCTGCCAGACATGATATTCGGGCGCGTCAAGCCACTCGACGCCATTCTCGCGACCGCAGAGAAGAAGGGGCTTCATCGCACCCTCGGCGCCTTCCAGCTCACCATGCTCGGCATCGGCGCCGTGATCGGCACGGGTATCTTCGTGCTCACCTCCGAGGCCGCGCAGAAGGCGGGGCCCGGCATGATGCTGAGCTTCGTCATCGCCGGCTTCGTCTGCGCGGTGGCGGCGCTCTGCTACTCCGAGCTGGCGTCGATGGTGCCGGTGTCGGGCTCGGCCTATACCTACACCTATGCGGTGATGGGCGAGCTGCTTGCCTGGATGGTCGGCTGGGCGCTGATCCTCGAATATGCGGTCGGCGCCAGCGCCGTCGCGGTCGGCTGGTCGGGCTATGTGGTCGGCCAGCTCAAGGGATGGCTGGGAATCGACCTGCCCCTGGCGCTGGTCGCCGGACCCTATGCCGGCGGCATCATCAACCTGCCGGCGGTGTTCATCTCGGCGATGGTCACCTGGCTGCTGATGATCGGCACCAGCGAGAGCGCCAAGGTCAACGCGGTGCTCGTCGCGGTGAAGATCGCGGCGCTCATCCTGTTCATCGTGCTGGCGATCCCGGTGATGAACGCGGACCATTTCGAGCCGTTCATGCCGCTCGGCACGGTCGGCGTGTTCGGCGCCGCGGCGTCGATCTTCTTCGCCTATGTCGGCTTCGACGCCGTCTCCACCGCCGCGGAAGAGACCAAGAATCCGCAGCGCAACGTGCCGATCGGCCTGATCGCCTCGCTCGCCGTCTGCACCCTCTTCTACCTGCTGGTCGCCGCCGGCGCGATCGGCTCCCCGCTCGGCGCCCAGCCGGTCGCCGGCCCCAATGGCGAGGTGCTGGCGCCGGGCTCGACCGCGCTCGCCGCGCAGTGCCAGGCGATCGTCGCCGGCGGCGGGCTGGAGCCCCTGCCCTGCTCGAAGGAAGCGCTGGCGCATGTGCTGCGCGTCATCGGCCATGTGAATATCGGCAACCTGCTCGGCCTCGCCGCCACCATCGCGCTGCCCTCGGTGGTGCTGATGATGATGTTCGGCCAGACCCGCGTCTTCTTCACCATGGCGCGCGACGGCCTGCTGCCGGAGAAGCTCGCCTCGGTGCATCCCAAATGGCGCACGCCGCATGTGGTGACGGTGGTCACCGGCACCGCGGCGACGATCGCCGCCGCCTTCCTGCCGGTCGGCAAGCTCGCCGATTATTCCAACTCCGGCACGCTGTTCGCCTTCTTCATGGTGGCAGTGTCGGTGATGGTGCTGCGCAAGGTCGATCCCGACCGGCACCGGCCGTTCCGCACGCCGGCGGTGTGGGTCATCGCGCCGCTGGCGATCATCGGCTGCATCAGCCTCTATCTCTCGCTGCCGCTGCTGGCGATCCTGGTGCTGCCGGTGTGGGGCGCGATCGGGCTGGTCATCTATTTCGGCTATAGCCGCCGGCACAGCCATGTCGGCCGCGGCATGTTCGACGTTCCGGAGGCGAGCCCCCCGCCCGAGCCCCACGTCCCGGGGGCTTTCTAAATCCGCCGGGGGGAGGGCCCAGGCCCTCCCCTGCGTCGTTCAGCCCAGCCGGGCGGCGACCAGCGCCTTGAGGTCCGCCTCGGGCCGGGCGCCATAATGGCTGATCACCTCGGCAGCGGCGACCGCGCCCATGACCAGGCAATCCTCGAGGTTTCGCCCCTCCACATAGCCGGCAAGGAACCCCGCCGAGAACAGGTCGCCGGCGCCGGTGGTGTCGACGACGCGGTCGATCGGCTCGGCCTTCACCGCGACCCGCTCCTTGCCCTGCACGGCGATCGCGCCGTCGGCGCCGCGCGTGGTGACGAGCAGCGGCACCCGGGCCGCCGTCCACGCCACCGCCGCCTCGAAATCGTCGACGCCGGCCAGTGCCAGCACCTCCTCCTCATTGGCGAAGAGGATGTCGACATCGCCGCGCTCGATCAGGTCGATGAAGTCGGCGCGATGACTGAGGATGCAGAACACCGCCGACACGCCGAGCGCGATCTTGCGGCCGGCCGCGCGCGCGGCGCGTACGGCGCGCTGCATCGCCGCGCGCGGCTCCAGCGGATCCCACAGATAGCCTTCGAGCAGCAGGATCGAGGCGCTCGCCACCAGCGCCTCGTCAACCGCCGCCGCCGGCAGATACTGGGCGGCGCCGAGATAGGTGTTCATCGTGCGTTGGCCGTCCGGGGTGACGAGGATCAGGCAGCGCGCGGTCGGCACGTCGCCACCGGCCAGCGCCGGCATGTCGAAGGCGACGCCCTGGGCGCGAATGTCATGGGCGAACACCTCGCCGAGCTGATCGTCGGCCACCTGACCGATAAAGGCGCAGCGGCCGCCCAGCGCGGCGAAGCCGGCCAGTGTGTTCGCCGCGGAGCCGCCGCTGATCTCGCGGCCCGCGCCCATCCGGGCATAGAGCGCGGTCGCCTGCTCGGCGTCGATCAGCCGCATCGCGCCCTTCTCCAGCCCCTCGGCGGCGAGAAAGGCCTCGTCGGCCTGGGCGAGGACGTCGACGATGGCGTTGCCGATCGCGAGAATGTCGAGCGTGGGTTCGGACAAGGTGGAGACTCCCGGGAAAATGGTCGATCCGGCGCCTATACGCGCGGCAATGGGTGCGCAACCGGCGGCGAAGGTAGCGGGCGCCGGCTTGCCCGCTGCGCCCGTCCATGCTTGGGAAGGGGCATGAAGCTGTTGTGGCGCATCGGCGGTCTGGCCCTATCCTTCGCCCTCGGTGCCTGCGTGAGCGGGCCGCCGCGCCGTCCCCCGCCCGCCGCTTCCGCCCCCACCCCTGCCCCGACGGGCACGCCGGCGCCGGTCGTCGGCCTCGATCGGGTGATGGGCCGCACCGCGACCCAACTCGTCCAGCTGTTCGGCAATCCGGAGCAGGATCTGCGGGAGCGCACCGCGCGGCGCCTCCAGTTCACCGGGGCGTGCGTGCTCGACGCCTATCTTTATCCCCCGCCGCGCGGCGGCGAGGCGGTGGTGACGCATGTCGACGCCCGCCTGTCCAACGGCGCCAGCACCGATCGCGCGGCCTGCATCGCCGCCCTCGTCAGGCGGCGATAGCCACGCTCTCCCATTCGGCGCGGACGGCCGGATCCCTCTCGCCCTCCCGCCGGCGCCCGGCCTCGGCCGCGAAACGCGCCGGGTCGAGCCGTCCGAGCGCCCACACCGCCGCCCCGCGCACCACCGGCGCGGCATCGTCGAGCAGCGCGACCACCCGTGACACCAGCGCCGCCTCGCCGCCATTGCCGGCGCAGATCAGTGCGTTGCGCACCATCCGGTCGCGCCCGATACGCTTGATCGGCGAGCCCGCGAACACCTGACGGAAGGCCGCGTCGTCCAGCGCCAGCAGGTCGGCAACCTCCGGCGCGGTCAGCTCGGCACGGGGGGCGAGGGCGAGATGGGCATGGGCGGCGCTCGCGAACTTGTTCCACGGGCAGACCGCCAGGCAGTCGTCGCAGCCATAGACACGGTTGCCGATCGCGGCGCGAAACTCCGTCGGGATGGGCCCCTTATGCTCGATGGTCAGATAGGAGACGCAGCGCCGCGCATCGAGCCGGTAGGGCGCCGGAAACGCATTGGTCGGGCAGGCCGCGAGGCAGGCGGTACAGCTGCCGCAGTCGCCGCCCGACCGCCCGTCCGCGGGCAGCGCCAGCGTCGTGTAGATCGCGCCGAGGAGCAGCCAGCTGCCATGATCGCGGCTGACGAGATTGGTGTGCTTGCCCTGCCAGCCGAGCCCGGCCGCCTCGGCCAGCGGCTTTTCCATCACCGGCGCGGTGTCGACGAAGACCTTGAGATCGCCGCCGGCGCGCGCCACCAGCCAGCGCGCCAGCGCCTTCAGGGCGCGCTTCATCACGTCATGATAATCGGCGCCCTGCGCGTAGACGGAAATGCGCCCGACGCCACCCTCGTCGGCCAGCGCCAGCGGGCTCGTCGCCGGCGCATAGCTCATGCCGAGCATAATCACCGATCGCGCCTCCGGCCACAGCGCCTGCGGGCTGCCGCGTCGCTCGGCGGTGGTCTCCATCCAGTCCATCGCGCCATGAGCGCCGGCCTCGAGCCATTGCCGGAGACGCCCGGCGGAAAGCGGGATGGCGCCGTCTGCCGACGCCACGCGGCACTCGGCAAAGCCGAGCGCGGCCGCTTCCGCCCTGATCGCGGCGGCGAGGTCTCCATCCATGGTCACCCCGTCCCTATAGCCCGCGCCAGTCATTTCCGCGAAAGCTGCAATGCGCTAAACGTCGCATCCCAAGAGGATAAAGCCATGAACTTCACCAGACGCGAGGCGATTTTGGCGGGCGGGACGGCGGCGGCCGCGCTCGCACTGTTCGGGGTCGGCGGCCTCTTCGCCGGCGAGGGCGAAGCGGCGCAGGGGAATTTCCCGGTGACCCACAGCGACGCCGAATGGCGCGCGATGCTGAGCCCGGACGCCTACAATGTGCTGCGCCGCGAGGCGACCGAGCGCGCCGGCACCAGCCCCCTACTCAAGGAGCATCGCGCCGGCACCTTCGGATGCGCCGGCTGCGCCCAGCCGCTCTTCTCGTCGCGCACCAAGTTCGAGAGCGGCACGGGCTGGCCGAGCTTCTGGAAGCCGCTGCCCAAGGCCGTGGGCGAAACCCATGACAGGAGCTTCGGCATGGAGCGCACCGCCGTCCATTGCGCCCGCTGCGGCGGGCATCTCGGCCATGTCTTCAACGACGGGCCGCAGCCGACCGGCCTGCGTTACTGCATGAACGGGGTGGCGCTACGCTTCACGGCCGGCCAGGCGGCGTGATCCACTGGCCCGCCCGGCCTGCGATCCCGGCGGGCATGCGCGCCTATGTGCTGACCGGCATCCATGGCGACGCCATGCTGATGGCCGAGCGGATCAACCGTATCGTCGCGGACATGGGCCGGCGGGCGGAGCTGCCCACCCATCTCATCATCAATGGGGATCTGATCGGCGGTCTCGAAAGCGCCGGGGTGATCCTGCGCGCGATGCGGCTCGACGAGCCCTTCGCGGCGCTGGCCATCCTGCGCGGGCCGCCGGAGACGGCGCTGCTCGCCGCGCTGGAAGGCGATGACGCCGCCGCCGATCACGTCCCGGACACGCTGGCGGCCGGCTGGGGCGTCACCCCATGGCGGATGGCCGGGGTGCATGGGCGCGAGCGGGTGGCGCTGCTGCGTGAGGCGGTGCCGCTGACTGTGCATCACTGGCTGCTGCGTCGCCCGGCGACCGCGCGACTCGGCGGCTATGCGCTGGCCGACGGGCAGCTCCATGCCGGCCATCGCGTGATCCGCGGCGAGATGATCGGGCTGGAGGGCAATCAGTGCTGGACGGTGAAGGGCTGAAAAGGCGGGTGCCGGGTGGCCCCTCGCCGATACCCGGCGCCCCGCATCGACAGGGTCAATGACCGCCCGCGGCCTCAGTGCACGAAGCGCGCCACCACATCGCGGTAGGAACGGCTGACCTTCACTTGCGCGCCTGAGTCCAGAACCAGGAAACATTCGCCGTTGGTGTGCGGCTTCACTTCCTTGACGAGGTCGAGATTGACGATGGTGGAGCGGTGCACCCGCTGGAAACGGCGCGGATCGAGGCGCTTTTCGAGATCCTTCATCGTCTCGCGCAGGATCAGCGTGTTGTCGCCGGTATAGATGCACATGTAATCGCCGGCGGCGTCGATGCGCTCGATCGTATCGACATCGACGCGGAAGATCTGGCCGCGATCCTTGATGTTGATAAGCTTCTCGAAGCGGCTGGCCGAATGCTGATCCCCGGATTCGGCGACGATCGCCTCGGCGGCCTCCGGCGCATGCTCGGCGAGCGCCTCCTTCAGCCGTTCCGCCTCCTCGCTCGATCGCTTGGCGGCGAGCCGCTGGCGGACGCGGTCGAGCGTGTCGGCGAGCCGCTCCTCCTCGACCGGCTTCAGCAGATAATCCACCGCGTCCGCCTCGAAGGCACGCAGCGCGTGATCCGTATAGGCGGTGACGAAGACGAACAGCGGCGGCTCGACCTCCATCAGCCCCTGCACCACCGAGAAGCCATCGAAGCCGGGCATCTGGATGTCGAGGAAGACGAGGTCCGGCTTGTTGGTCTTGATCGAGCGGATCGCCTCCCGCCCGTTGGTGCAGGTGTCGATGATCTCGACATCCTCATGCGCTTCCAGGCGGAGTTGCAGGCCCTGGATGGCCAGCGTCTCATCATCGACGAGGATGGTGCGGATGGTCATGCGGCTTCTCTGGGACTTTCCGTCAAAGGTATCTCGATGGTGACGCCGAAGCCCCCCGCGGCGGTCGCGCGCACGTCGAAACGGTGGTCCGGGCCATAGGCCTGGGCCAGCCGGTCGCGGATATTGGCCAGTCCAACCCCCGTTGACTGGACATTCCCGCCCCGGCCCGCATCGCTCGGCTGCGACCCACCATAACTGGGCGCACTGTTGCCCGGAGGCAACCCCGGGCCCGTATCGGACACGGTGATCCGCACCCAGCCCCCGGCGAGCCGCGCCGAAACCGAGATGTCGGCGCCTTCTTCCTGGGGGGTGACGGCATATTTGATCGCATTTTCGACCAGAGGCTGCAGCAGCAGCGACGGCAGGCGGGCGCGCTCGACCCGCGGGTCGATCTCGAAATGGGCGCGCAGCCGCTCCTCGAAGCGCATCTTCTCGATCTCGAGATAGAGTTTCAGCGTCTCCACCTCCTGCGCCAGCGTCACCTCCGCGCTCGGCTCGTTCACGATGGTGTAGCGCAGGAAGGAGGACAGGCGCGACAGCATCGCATTGGCCCGATCGGTCTGCTTCAACAGCACCAGCGTCGAGATCGAGTTGAGCGTGTTGAACAGGAAATGCGGGTTGAGCTGGTAGCGCAGCATGGCGAGCTGCGCCGACGAGGCCTGCGTCTCCAGCCGCAGCAGCTGGTGGGATTGCTGTTCCAGCTGGATGTAGAAATTGATCGCGTAATAGAGCGAAGACCACGCCGCCAGCAGCGCGAAATCGAGCAGGATGGCGCCGAGGAACTGCACGCCCTCCGGCCGCGAGCCGGGCCGGTAGAAGGTGGCATGGGCCCACACCTCGATCGTCGAGAAGGCGAAGGAGGCCGCGCACAGGATCGCGATCGACACCGTCCAGGTGATGAACGGCCGCATGTTGATCAGCCGGCGAAAGGAAGCGGCCATCAGGAGCGTCAGCGAATAGCCGGTGGCGGTGGACAGCGCCGACGGCACCACGAACAGCCAGCCCATGTTGTTGGCGAGGCCGCCCAGCGAGCGCAGCACGAAATAGCCGCCCCAGCCGAGCGACTGCAGCACCCAGAAGGCCCGGTTCTTGTCGTCGAAAAAGGGCTTCGACCCGAGGCTCAGCAAAGGCATGGTCCGCCTCATAAGTGATTTGCGCGGGCGGCCCAACTGTCTTCCTGTGGCAAGCCGTTTCGGTTCCTGCTATGTTCCGGGCACATGGGGCCGCGCAAGATCATCCATGTCGATATGGACGCCTTTTACGCGTCGGTGGAGCAGCGCGACGATCCGTCGCTGCGCGGCCGCCCGGTGGCGGTCGGCGGATCGCGGGCGCGGGGCGTCGTCGCGGCGGCGAGCTATGAGGCGCGCCGCTTCGGCGTACGTTCGGCGATGCCGTCGGTGACGGCGCAGCGGCGCTGCCCGGACCTCGTGTTCGTCAAGCCGCGCTTCGAAGTCTATCGCGCCGTGTCGCAGCAGATCCGCGCCATATTCCGCGACTATGCGGATGCGGTGGAGCCGCTTTCGCTGGACGAGGCCTATCTCGACGTCAGCCTCGACAAGCGCGGCGTCGGCTCGGCCACCGCCATCGCCGAAGAAATCCGCGCCCGCATCCGCGAGCAGACCGGCCTCACCGCCTCGGCCGGCGTCTCCTACAACAAGTTCCTCGCCAAGCTCGCCTCCGACCAGAACAAGCCGGACGGGCTGTGCGTGATCACCCCGGCGAGAGGACCGGCGTTCGTCGCCGCGCTGCCGGTGGCGCGCTTCCACGGCGTCGGACCGCGCACCGCGGAGAAGATGGCCCGCCTCGGCATCCACACCGGCGCCGACCTTTGCGCACAGAGCCTCGCCTTCCTCACCGAACAGTTCGGCAAATCCGGCGCCTATTATCACCGCGCCGCCCATGGCGAGGATGATCGGCCGGTGCGCGCCGATGGCATCCGCAAGTCGCTGGGCGCGGAAACCACCTTCTTCGAGGATATCGCCGAAGAGGCCGGATTGCAGAACCGGCTGACCGGCATCATCGAGGAGGTCTGGACGCGCGCCGAAAAGGCGGACGCCCATGCGCGCACCGTCACGCTCAAGCTGAAATATAGCGACTTCCGCATCGTCACCCGCGCGCGCAGCTTCGCCGGGCCGGTGGACCGGGCGGGCTTCGAGGCGGTGGGACGCGCCCTGCTCTCCGGCCTGTGCCCGGTGGAGCGTGGCGTCCGGCTGATCGGGCTCACCCTTTCCGGCTTCGGCGAAGCCGCCGAGGCGGCGCAAATCGGGCTCGACCTGCCTCCGCCTTCCGGGGCATGATGGCCGGATGTGCTTCTTTTCCATGCCGAAGCGGCGCTGATGAGCGTCGCCTTTCGCCGCGAAAGCGATGACGAGCATCTCGAGCCCCGCTTCGAGTTGCCGATCCCGCCCGGCCCCAATCGCGTCACCCCGCGCGGCCTCGCGCTGATCGAGGGGAAGATCGCGGCGCTGGAGGCGGCGGTTTCAGCCGGCGGCAGCGAGGAGGAGCTGAAGGCGCTGCGCCGCGACCTGCGCTATTGGCGGACCCGCGGCGCCACCGCCGAACTGATGCCCCCCTTCGCCGGCGAGGAGGCCGATTTCGGCGCGCGCGTGCGCTATCGCGACGGCAGGAAGGAGAATGCGGTGACCATCGTCGGCCATGACGAGGCCGAGCCCGCCGCCGGCCGTATCGCCTTCACCGCCCCGCTGGCCCGCGCGCTGACCGGCGTGGCGGAAGGCGATCTGGTGCCGTTCGCGGGGCGGACGCTGGAGATATTGGCGGTGGAGCGCGGCGACGTCGAATAGGCGCTGGGACTTGGCGGCCTTCCTCGGCTAAGCCGTTGCGATGACCCGCTTCGCCCGCATGGCCGCCGTCGCCCTGCTGCTCCTGCCCGCCGCGCTCTTCGCCCAGCGCGAGCGGGAGGCTCGGCCCGATCCCTGTGCGGCACGGCCTCAACTCTATATCGCGCCGATGGGGGCGGTGTTTCGCGCGCCGGCCGACGCGGCCTATCCCTCGGCGATATGGTTCGCCGCCGCCGACGCCGATCGTGACGGGCGGCTGACGCTCGCCGAGTTCCTCGCCGATGCGGAGGCGAGCTTCGCCCGCTTCGATCTCAATCACGACGGCGAGATCGATCCCACTGAGATGACCGCCTATGAGGGCGACGTCCCCGAGATCAGCCTTTATCAGCGTGGCCAGCGGCTGCCTGCCAATGGGCGCGAGCGCAAGGAGGCCGCGCGCTATGGCGGCGCGCTCGGCGCCGGCCGCTATGCCCAGCTCAACATCCCGCAGCCGATCGCGTCGGCCGACCTGGATTTCAATCGCGGCGTGTCGCGCGACGAATGGCGCACCGTCGCCGCCCGGCGTTTCCAGCTGCTCGGGCCGGTGGACGGCGCCCTCACGCTGGCCGCGCTGAAGCCGACGCCGGCGCAGGAGACGATGCTCCAGTGCGCCGCCGACGCGGCGAAAAAGGCGAAAAAGCGCTGATCCGCGCGGATCCGCATCGTCCGCCTCAGCCGCTGTTGCGCAGCGCCGTGGCAATGGCGTTGATCGACAGCTCGATGCCCTCGCGGATGTGCGGATTATCCTCGCCGGCGCGGTGACGGCGGAGCAGCGCGATCTGGAGGTGGTTGAGCGGCTCGATATAGGGCAGCCGCAGCAGGATCGAGTTCTCCAGCACCGGATTCTTCTCGAGCAGCCGGGTCTGGCGGGTGACGCTGAGCAGGCTGTCGTGGGTGACGTGCCAGGCATCGCGGATGCGGCCGAAGATCGCGCCGGCCATCTCCTGATCCTCGACCAGCCCGGCATAGAGCTTGGCCAGCCCCATGTCCGACTTGGCGAGCACCATCTCGAGGTTGGCGAGCGTCGCCTGCAGGAACGGCCACGCCTCGACCATCTCGCGCAGCAGCGCCATGTCGCCGAAGCTCTTCAGCGCCTGACCGACGCCATACCAGCCCGGCAGCATCACCCGCGCCTGCGCCCAGGAGAACACCCAGGGGATGGCGCGCAGGTCCTCGATGCGATCGGACTTGGTGCGGCTGGCCGGGCGCGAGCCGATCTTCAGCCCGGCAATCTCCGGCAGCGGCGTCATCTGGCGGAAGAAGGTGCGGAAGCCTTCGGTGCCGTAGACGAGATCGCGATAGGCGGTGAAGGCCGTCCCGGAGATGGCGTCCATCGCCTCGGCGAAGCGCGCCTGGTCGGCCGGCGACAGGGCCGGCGGCTCCAGGCTGGCGAGCAGGGTGGCGGACGCCATCGCCTCGAGGTTGGCGGCGGCGCTCTCGCGCGTGCCATATTTGGCGGCGATCACCTCGCCCTGCTCGGTGATGCGGATGCGGCCGTTGACCGTGCCCGGCGGTTGCGCGAGAATCGCCGCGAAGGAGGAACCGCCGCCGCGGCCCACCGCGCCGCCGCGGCCGTGGAACAGCTGCATGCGCACGCCGGCTTCCTCGAACACCGGCGCCAGCGCGCGGCCGGCCTGATGCAGCGACCACACCGAGGTGAGGTAGCCGCCATCCTTGTTCGAATCCGAATAGCCGACCATCACTTCCTGCCAGCCGGTGGCGCGCGCGGCCTTGGCCACTTCCGGAAGGCCGAACCATTCGCGCATCACTGCCGGCGCGTTTTCGAGGTCGCCGATCGTCTCGAACAGCGGCACCGCCATGATCGCCGCGCCCTCGCCCGGCCGATACAGCCCCGCCTCGCGCAGCAGGATGTGGACCTCGAGCATGTCCGACACGCTTTCGGCCTTGGAGATGAGATAGACGGTGATCGCCGCCCGGCCATAGGTGCGATGGGCCTCGGCAGCGGCGTGGATGATGTCCAGCTCCGAGCGCGTCTCTTCCGAATATTCGGCCCCGGGGAAGGAAAGCGGGCGCGGGCCGGCCAGCTCGCGGCGCAGCAGGGCGACGCGCCCCGCCTCGTCCAGCGCGAGATAATCCGCCTCGACGCCGGCGACCTTGAGCAGTTCCGCCACCACGCGCTGGTGGACATCGGCATTCTGGCGCAGGTCCAGCGTGGCGAGATGGAAGCCGAACGTCTCGACGGCGCGGATCAGCCGGCCGAGCGCGCCGCCGCCGGCCGCAGCACCGCCGCCGCGGGCGAGGCCACGGGCCAGCGCGACGAGATCCGCGCGCAGCGCCTGCGGGGATTGATAACGCTCCGCTACCGTCGCGGCAGGACGCGGCGGCGCACGACCGACGATCGCCTGATAGGTGGCCGCGGTACGCGCATAGATGCCGGTGATGGCGCGGCGATAGGGTTCGTCCGCCCGCGCCGGGGATTCGTCGTGGCTGGCGACGGCGAGCGCCTCCACCGCCTCGTCCGCCGGCCCGAGCTCGGTGGAGATGGAGAGTTCCGCGCCGAGCGCGTGCAGTTCGCGCAGATAATGGCCGAGCACCGTCTCCGCCGAGCGCGCGAGCACGTGACGCAGCGAATCGGCGAGCACGTTGGGATTGCCGTCGCGATCGCCGCCGATCCAGTTGCCGAGCCGCACGAAGCTGGGCGGCCGCGCGTTCAGCGCCCGCTCCCAGCGCGTGTAGAGCGCCGGCAGCGCCGGCAGGAGGCTGTCGCGCATATAGGCGAGCGCGGTCTCGATCTCGTCGACGACGTAGAGCCGCTCACGCCGCAGCGGCCGGGTGCGCCAGAGCAGCGCGATCTGGCGCGCGATCGCTTCCTCGACAAGATCGCCGTCCGGCGTCTCGGTGGCGCCCGTATCGCGCAGTGCCATCAGTTGGGCGATCAGGTTGCGATGATCGATCACGCTCTTGCGCCGCACCTCGGTCGGGTGCGCCGTGAGCACCGGCACGACCAGCGCATGATCGAGCAGCGCCATCACCCGATCGCGCCCGATGCCCTGCTGTTCCAGTCGGCTGACGGCGTGGGCGACATCCGCACCGCTCTCGGCGGCGACGCCCTGGCGATCCTCGGCGAGGTTGGCGAGCATCGAGAACAGCATGAAGCCGCGGGTGAAGGCGAGGGTCTCCTCGAGGCTCAGCGCGTCGAGGCCCGGGTCGATCGCATCGGCATCGGCGATGCCACGGGCGCGATCAACCGAGGTCGAGCGGATATATTCGGTGCGGCGGAACAGCGCTTCGCCGCCCTCCTGGCGGATGACGTCGCCGAGCAGGCGGCCAAGGAAACGGATGTCGGGGTTTTGCGCGATAGATCGTGATGCCATGGTTTCGACGCTGCATTGCGGCAAGAAACTGGTCAAGCGCGGCTCCGTCAAAAACGTACAATCGAGGGAGAAACGGCCTCGCCGGTACGTTCATGTCCTGTTACATATTTCTGACAACACCGCTGGTGGAGCCCGCCTTGGCCCTGTTGCCTTTTCTTCCCTTGCTGGCCGCGGGCTTTGCCTGTCTCGGTACCGATGCCGACGCCGGTACCAACGCCATGGCCTCGGTGCAGTGGGCGGACACGATCGGCCCGGTCCACGCGGTGGTCGCGGCGTTGTTCCTCATCGCCACGCTCAAGCTGGCGCGCGGCACCTACCGCCGCTGAGCGGACGCCGCGCGGCCTCACGCCTCCAGCGGCACGTCCCAATAAAGCCAGTCCCGCCAGCTCTCGTGCAGATAATTGGGCGGGAACCGCCGGCCATTGTCCTGCAGCTGCCAGCTCGTCGGGCGGTGGGGGTTGGTGTAGAGCGCCATGTGCGCCTGACGCGGGGTGCGCCCTCCCTTGCGCAAATTGCAGGGCGCGCAGGCGGTGGCGACATTCTCCCATGTCGTGCGCCCACCCTGCGCGCGCGGCACGACATGGTCGAAGGTCAGCTCATGCCCGCTGCCGCAATATTGGCAGGTGAAGCTGTCGCGCAGGAACAGGTTGAAGCGGGTGAAGGCCGGAAAGGCGCTTGGCCGCACGAATTGCCTGAGCGCGATCACCGAGGGCAGGCGCATGCGCGCCGACGGGCTGTGCACCTCGCGCTCATAGGTGGCGACGATGTCGACGCGCTCCAGGAACACTGCCTTGACCGCGGTCTGCCACGGCCACAGGCTCAGCGGATAATAGCTGAGCGGGGTATAGTCCGCATTCAGCACCAGCGTGGGGCAGCTGTCGGGATGCCGGATGACGTCGGGATGGTACATCGCTCGAAACGGCCTTTCAAAGCGGGAAACCCGCCCGTGCCGCCGAAGCCCGCCCCTGTCGCACTCAGGACGCAGATGCCGGAGGCCGGCCGCGTTCCCTGTCGTCGCGCCCTATGACGGAGGTGCGTGACGGGGGCATGACAGCATGGACCGCGACTCGCGGTCAAGAGCCCGCTTCGCGCGCGCCGGTCACCACGCGCTTCGCGCCGAGCCCGACCGGGCGGCTGCACCTCGGCCACGCCTTTTCCGCCCTCCTCGCCCATGATTTCGCGCGCGCGGCGGGCGGCCGCTTCCTGCTGCGCATCGAGGATATCGACGGCACGCGCTCGCGGCCCGAGCATATCGACGGGATCGTCGAGGATCTGGCGTGGCTCGGCTTGCGCTGGGACGAGTCCGTGCTGCGGCAGACGGAGCGGCTCGCCGCCTATGCCGAAGCGCTCGGCCGGCTCAGGGCCGCGGGTCTCGTCTATCCCTGCTTCTGCACGCGCAGCGACATCGCCGCCGCTGCCAGCGCGCCCCACGGCCCGGCCGGCGCCCTCTATCCCGGCACCTGCCGCGCGCTGGCACCCGACGCCCGCGCCGCGAGGCTGGGCGAGCCGCATGCCTGGCGGCTGGACATCGCCGCCGCCCGCGCCGCCGCGCCCGCGCGACTGTTCTTCGACGATGGCCGCCTCGGCCGCATCGAGGCGCGGCCCGAGCGGCAGGGCGACATCGTCCTCGCCCGCAAGGATGCGCCGTCCTCCTATCATCTCGCGGCCACGCTCGACGATGCGTGGACGGGGGTGACGGACGTCGTGCGCGGCGAGGACCTGGTCGAGGCGACCCACGTCCACCGCCTGCTACAGGCGCTGCTCGGCCTGCCGACCCCGCGCTATCACCACCACCGGCTGCTCGCCGGGGCGGACGGACGCCGCCTCGCCAAGCGCGATGGCGCCCCCTCCCTCGCCGGGATGCGCGCCGCCGGCGCCGATCCGGCGGCGCTGGTGGCGGAGCTGCGCGCGCGGGCAATATCGTTGGCATCTGACGGCGAAGGGCCTACATTGCGGCAATGAATACACTCCTCGTCATCCTGCTCGTGCTGGCGATGATCGCCACCGTCGGAGCGCTGGTCCGCGGCGTCGTCATCCTGCTCAAGACCAAGGAGCACGAGCTGATGTCGGGCACCGGCCCCACCCATTCCGGCCTTCAGCAGAACAAGGCGATGCGCGCGCGCATCATGTTCCAGGCGCTGGCGGTGTTGATCGTGGTGCTGTTGCTGATGCTGCGCCGCTAGCGCGGTGGTCCGCCTCAACAGGATTTATACCCGCACCGGCGACGACGGCACCACCGGGCTCGTCGACGGCTCGCGCACGGCCAAGCACGCCCCGCGCATGGCCGCGATCGGGGCGGTGGACGAAGCCAATTGCGCGATCGGCGTCGCCCTGCTCCAGCCGCTCGACGAGGGCCAGGCGGCGATGCTGTCGCGCATCCAGAACGAGTTGTTCGACCTCGGCGCCGACCTCGCCACGCCGGGCACGGAGTTCACGCCAGACGAGATGACGTTGCGCGTCGTGCCGGCCCAGGTGGCGCGGCTGGAGGCGGAGATCGACGCGATGAATGCGGGGCTGGCCCCGCTGAAGAGCTTCATCCTGCCGGGCGGCACACCGGCCGCGGCGCACACCCATGTCGCCCGCGCTGCCGTGCGCCGGGCCGAGCGCGCCGCTACCGAGGCGGCGGCTGCCGAAACGCTCAACCCGGCCGCGCTCGCCTATCTCAACCGGCTGTCCGATCATCTGTTCGTGCTCGCGCGCGTCGTCGCGGGCGATCATGAGGTGTTGTGGCGGCCGGGCGCCACACGCGCCCCTTGCGACAGCCCCGGCGGAACCTAAGTTCGGGCCGGCCGGTTTTTCCGGCGGAAGGGGCCGGAGATGGACGACATGGCAGCGCGGGCGACCCCCGCCACCGACCCGCTGGCGGCCCAGTTCGCGGCCGTGCGCGCCCTCAGCACGGCGCTCGCCGCGCCGCTCAGCGACGCCGACGCCACCGTCCAGCCGATGGACGACGCCTCTCCCGCCAAATGGCATCTCGCCCACACCACCTGGTTCTTCGAAACCTTCGTGCTGCGCGATCACCTTCCCGGCTACCGCCTTCATGACGAGCGATGGCCGTTCCTGTTCAACAGCTATTACGAGGCCGAGGGCGCGCGCCATCCACGCGGCCGGCGCGGCATGATCACCCGGCCTTCGCTGGCCGAGGTGATCGGCTGGCGCGAGCATGTCGACGCCGCCTTGCTGGCCGCGCTGGATCGGCTCCCGCCCGCCGCGCGCGACCTCGTCACGCTCGGCCTCAACCATGAGCAGCAGCATCAGGAACTGCTCCAGACCGACATCCTCGCGCTGTTCGCCGAGAATCCGCTGGCGCCGGCGATATGGGACGCGCCCCGCAACCGGCCGACCCCGGTCCCTGACCCGATCCGCTGGATCGAGGGGCGCGACGGGCTGGCCGAGATCGGCCATGACGGCGCCGGCTTCGCGTTCGATTGCGAAGGGCCGCGCCACGCCGTGCTGCTTCATCCGCATGCCCTCGCCGACCGGCCGGTGATCAATGCCGAATGGGAGGCGTTCATCGCCGACGGCGGCTACGGCCGCCCCGAGCTGTGGCTGGCGGACGGCTGGGCGTGGGTCTGCCGGGAGCGGATCGAGGCGCCGCTCTACTGGCGCCGCATCGACGGCAAGTGGCATCAGTTCGCGCTGGACGGGCTGCATCCGCTGCGGCCGGCGGCCCCGGTGAGCCACATCAGCTATTACGAGGCCGACGCCTATGCCCGCTGGGCCGGCGCCCGCCTGCCGACCGAGGCGGAATGGGAAGTCGCCGCCGCCGGGCAGGATCCGGCCTCGGGCAACCAGCTCGACGCCGCGGGCCCGGTCCGCGCCAAGGCCGAGGGCGTGCACCGCGTCGGCCTGCATCAAATGTTCGGCGACGTCTGGGAATGGACCGCCTCGGCCTATCTTCCCTATCCGGGCTTCCGCCCCGCCGAAGGTGCGGTCGGCGAATATAATGGCAAGTTCATGTCCGGGCAGGCCGTGTTGCGCGGCGCGAGCTGCGCCACACCGCGCGGCCATTCGCGGGCCAGCTACCGCAATTTCTTCTATCCCCACCAGCGCTGGCAGTTCACCGGCCTGCGCCTCGCCAAGGATGCCTGATGCTGCTGGAGGAATCCCGCGCCGACACCGCGACGGCCGCCGCCGACCCCGCCTTTCGCCGTGACGTTCTGGCCGGCCTCGCCGCCACCCCAAGGGCGATCCCAGCCCGGTGGTTCTACGATCAGGCGGGCTCGGAGCTGTTCGAGCGGATCACCCACCTGCCCGAATATTACCCCACCCGCACCGAAACCGGCATCCTCGCCAGCAAGGGCCTGGAATTCGCCTCGCTGATCGGCGCCAACCGCGCCGTGATCGAGTTCGGTTCGGGCTCTTCTACGAAGACGCCGCACCTGCTGCGCGCGATCCAGCCGGCGGCCTATGTGCCGATCGACATTTCCGGCGACTTCCTGCGCAGCTCGGCCGAGGCCCTTTCACAGCGCTTTCCCGATCTGCCGGTGCTGCCGGTGGAGGCCGATTTCATGCGGCCGATCGCGTTGCCGGGGCCGGTGTCGCGGCTGCCAAAGCTCGGCTTCTTCCCCGGCTCGACGATCGGCAACATGGTGCCGCCGACCGCCGTCGACCTGCTGCGCGCCATGGCCGACACGCTCGGCGGCAATGGCGCGATGCTGCTGATCGGCATCGACCGCATCAAGAGCGAGGACATCCTCGTTCCCGCCTATGACGATGCAGCCGGCGTCACCGCCGCCTTCAACCTCAACCTGCTCCACCGCATCAACCGCGAGCTGGGGGGCGATATTCCGGTCGAGGCCTTCCGCCACCGCGCGCTGTGGAACGAGGGAGAGGCGCGCATCGAGATGCATCTGGAGGCGCTGCGGGACGTGGCGTTCACCGTCTCCGGCCGCGCTTTCCGCATGGCCGCGGGCGAGACGATCCACACCGAGAACAGCCACAAATACGGCCCCCGCGATGCGCGCCTGCTGCTGCGCGCCGGCGGCTGGACGGTCGCCAGGGAATGGACCGACCCGGACGGCCTGTTCGCCCTGATCCTCGCCGAGGCGACCCCGCCGAGGGCGGCGCCCTAGACCAGCGACTTGAGCGGCACCTGCGCGTCGGCGAGCGCCGCCGGATCGGGGTGCACCCGGCCGAGGATCAGCGCGCGACCCTGCACATAATCCCGCGTGGCGTTGACGCAGTCGAGCGCGATCACCCGGCCCTCTTTCAGATAGACCAGCGAAAAGGCGCGAGTTGCCGGGTCGCCACGCAGCACCGCCGCGTCATGCCCGCCGGACAGCCCCACCGTCTGCAGCCTGAGGTCATACTGGTTGGACCAGAACCACGGGATGGCGTCATAGGGTTGCGGTTGGCCGGCGATGAAGCGGGCCGCGGTCGTCGCCTGATCATTGGCGTTCTGCACCGATTCCAGCCGGATCACCGCGCCATCCGCGAAGCGATTGGCATGCGCCGCGCAATCGCCGACTGCAAAGATGTCGGGGAGGCTGGTGCGGCAATGATCGTCCACCGTCACGCCGTCGCCGCCGGCCGCGCCCGCCGCCAGCAACGGCGCCACCGCCGGCACGATGCCGATGCCGACGATGACCATCTCCGCCGGCAGCACCGCGCCGTCGGCCAGCCGCACGCCGGTGGCCCGGCCGTCCGCGCCCTCGATGCCGGCAACCGCCGCCGACAGGCGCAGATCGACGCCGTGGCGGCGATGCTCCTCCTCGTAGAAGCGCGACAATGCCGGCCCGGCGACCCGCGCCAGAACCCGGTCGAGGGCCTCGACCAGCGTCACCTGCTTGCCGGATTTGGTCAGCACCGCCGCCGCCTCCAGCCCGATATAGCCGCCGCCGACGACGACCACGCGGCGTGTCGCGGGCAGCTCGGCGATCAGTCGATCGACATCGGCGCGGGTGCGGATGGCATGCACGCCGGCGAGATCGCCGCCCGCGCAGGACAGCCGCCGCGGCGCCCCGCCCCCGGCCCAGATCAGCCGGCCATAGCCGATCGTCGCGCCGTCGGCGGTGGTGACGCGACGCGCCTCGGGGTCGATCGCGGTGACGCGGCGGCCGAGCAGCAACGCGACGTCGCGCTCCCCCCAGAACCCGGCCGGCCGGATCAGGATACGCTCGAACGGCTTGTCGCCGGCGAGATAATCCTTCGACAGCGGCGGTCGCTCATAGGGCGGCTCGGGCTCGTCCCCGACGATCGCGATCGAGCCGGCAAACTTCGCCTGCCTGAGCGCCAGCGCGGCCTGCGCACCACCATGGCCGGCGCCGACGATCAGCACGTCGTAATGGGGTGCCCCTTCGCTCAGAGCCCGAGCACCTGTTCGAGCCGCTTCAGATAATTGGGGCCGACCTGCACCTGCGCGCCGTCTTCCAGCACCAACGTTACGTTGCGGCCTTGCCGGCGCACCTCGGCAACGCGATCCGGCCGCACGATCGCCGAGCGATGCACGCGCATCAGCCGCGTGCCGGTGAGCCTTTCCTCCAGCGCGCCCATCGTCGTGCGGACCATGTGGCTGCGCGTCGGCGTGTGGAGCAGCACATAATCCTTGGCCGCCTCGATCCAGCTGATCGCGTCGAGCGGCACGCGCCGCTGGCCGTGCCGCTCCGGCACCCAGAAGCCGTCATCCTCCAGCCCCGGCTCGACGCCGGGGGCGTTGGCGCGCATCTGCGCCATCTCGGTTTCGAGCGCATCGACGCGGCCCGCCTGATCGCGCAGCGCGCGACGGCGGCGCGCCCGCTCCACCGCCTGACGCAGACGATCGAAGCGCACCGGCTTCAGCAGATAGTCGGCTGCGTCGACCTCGAACGCGTCGGGCGCGTAATGTTCGTGGGCGGTGACGAAGATCAGCTCCGGCCGCGGCTCGACATTCAACTCGTGCGCGGTGCGCAGCCCGTTGCGGCCCGGCATCTCGACATCGAGCAGCACCAGATCGGGCAACAGCCGGGCGACCGCCTCGACCGCTTCCTGCCCATCGGCGGCCCGGCCGATCAGCTCGACCTCCGGGATATCGCCGAACAGCACCTCCAGGCGATCCAGCGCCAGAGGCTCGTCATCAACAATCAGCACGCGCATGGAAGTTGGGCCCCTCAACCCTCATATCGGATGGCGCAGGTCGCCATCCCTGTGCAGCGGCAACCGGATGGTGGCGGCATAGCCTTTCCCAGTCGGCCCCGCCTCCAGCTCCGCAGCGCGACCATAAAGTATGTCGAGCCGATTGCGTATATTCTCCAGACCGGTTCCGGTGCCGTGCGGACGATCAGAGGTCAAGTCCGCGCCGTCGTCGCTGACCTGCATGGCGAGCTGCCCCTCCTCCGCGGACACGGCGAGCCTGATGGTGGCGCCGCGCCGCGACGGGCCGACCGCGTATTTCACCGCATTCTCGACCAGCGGCTGCAGGATGAAGCCCGGCACCAGCGCGTCCTCAAGCTCCGGCGGGCATTCGAGATCGAAGCGCAGCCGCTCGCCGAATCGCACGCCCTCGATGTCCAGATAGGCGGACAGCGTGTCGAGCTCGTCGGCCAGCACCACCGTGTCGGACGGCCCGCCGGCCAGCGATGCGCGCAGGAAGCCCGACAGCCGGCCCAGCATCTCATCGGCCTTGCCCGGCTTGCCGGTGACGATCAGGCTCGAAATGGCGTTCAGCGTGTTGAACAGGAAATGCGGATTGATCTGGAATCTGAGCGCGGCCAGCTCCGCCTGATGGCGGGCGATGCGGGCCGCGACCAGCTGGCGTTCGCGCACCTGGCTGGTGGCCGCCGACAGGATCAGGCCGATCGCAGTGGCATAAAGCTCGTAGATCCAGACATAGGTCAGGAACCTGGTCATCAGCCGCTCCACCGTGACCGGCGCGTCGGCGACGAACATGCCGCGCAGCAGCATGGTGATCGATACGTCCAGCATCGAATGCAGCCACGCCGCCAGCACCGCGGCGACCCCCGCCGCCATCATGCGCGGCACGAAATGACGCCGTCGCATCGACCAGAGCAGCAGATAGACCGGCACCGACAGCAGCACGCCCGGCGCCACCGCCGCGGCGATGATCGGATAATCATACCAGGCGAGCACGGCGCGGTCGGCGAAGCTCGGCATCAGGAAGGTAAGGTAGGTGAAGCACCACAAGCCGATCGTCAGCCAGGCGCTCTGCCGTCGCCCGGAGCGGTCGCGGATGTCCATTGCCGTCATCGTGTCAAATGCCCGTCCCTCCGATCCTGCTTATCGCAGAGGGCGGGCGCGGGATCACCAGCGCGGACGGCTTCTTGGTCGCCCGACTCGTCGGCTTCGTCGATGGATCGGGCCGGATCGACTTGCCGCCCGCGCGCGACTGCCCCCGGCCCGTCCGCGCCGAGCCGGCATTGGCTTGTCGGGATGCCGCATCGAAGGGCCTTGGCGTGGCGCCCTTTCGCTTCGCGCCTGCCGCGACAAGGGGGCTGCTTCCCGACAGGCGCGAACCGGACGGGGGGCCCGGATCAGGGCCGGTAGGTGGCCTGGAAGCGCACCGGCCGGCCCGTCGCCTGCGGGGCGAGCTCGCCCTCCCACATCACCTGCCGGCCGCGGATCACCGTGCCCAGCGGCCGGCCGGTGAGCTGCATGCCGGTGAACGGCGACCAGCCGCAGCGCCACGCCAGCCAGCTCTCCTCCACCGTCCAGCGGGCCTTGAGGTCCACGATGGTGAAGTCGGCGTCGTAGCCGGCGGCGATGCGCCCCTTGCCGACCAGTCCGAACACACGCTGCGGGCCGGCGCTGGTCAGCTCGATCAGCCGTTCGAGAGTCAGCCGGCCGGCGGCGACATGATCGAGCATCAGCGGCAGGATGGTCTGCACCCCGGGCATGCCCGAGGGCGAGGCGGGATAGGCCTGCGCCTTTTCCTCCCGGGTGTGCGGCGCGTGATCGGAGCCGAGCACGTCGGGCACGCCCTGGTTGAGCCAATGCCACAGCCCGTCGCGGTGCGCGGCGGAGCGGATCGGCGGGTTCATCTGCGCCCAGGTGCCGAGCCGGGGATAGGCATCCTCCGCGGCCAGCGTCAGGTGCTGGGGCGTCACCTCGCAGGTGGCGATGTCCTTGTGCTGGGCGATCAGCGCCAGCTCCGCCGGCGTGGTGACGTGGAGGATGTGGATCGGCCGCGCCGCCGCGCGGGCCAGCGCGAGGATGCGGCGCGTCGCGATCAGCGCGCTTTCGTCGTCACGCCACACCGGATGGCTGGCCGGATCGCCGGTCACCCGCTCGCCGAGCCGCGCCTGCATGCGCGATTCGTCCTCGGCATGGATGGCGACGCGACGGCGGCCATGGGCCAGGACGCGCGCCAGAGGCTCGTCCTCGGCGACGAGCAGGTCGCCGGTCGACGCGCCCATGAAGATTTTCACGCCGGCCGTGCCGGGCAGCATTTCCAGCTCGCCGAGCTGCGTGGCGTTGGCGGCCGTCGCGCCGACGTAGAAGGCGTGATCACACCACATGCGATCGCGGGCGCGGGCGAGCTTGTCGGCGATCGCCTCGGCGGAATCGGTGTTGGGCTTGGTGTTCGGCATCTCGAACACGGCGGTGACGCCGCCCAGCACGGCGGCGCGGCTGCCGGATTCGAGATCCTCCTTGGCCTCCAGGCCCGGCTCGCGGAAATGAACCTGGCTGTCGATGACGCCGGGCAGCACGTCGAGCCCGGTGCAGTCGATGCGCTCCCCGGCATCGCCGAGGCCGGTGCCGATCGCCGCGATGCGCCCGTCGCGCACGCCGATATCCGCGCGCGCGGCGCCGCCGGGGGTGTGGATCGTGCCGCCGGTCAGGATCAGATCGAACGTCTCGGCCATGGGGCATGCCTTTCCTAAACTATGTGCCCTCCCTACCTTGCCGGCATGAACGCCACCACCCTTCGCGACCGTGCCCTGATCCGCCTGTCGGGGGAGGATGTCCGCGGCTTCCTGCAGGGGCTGGTGACGGCCGACATGAACGCGCCGCTGCCGGCGTGGGGGGCGCTGCTCACGCCGCAGGGCAAGGTGCTGTTCGATTTCCTGCTCTGGGCCGAGGGTGACGACATCCTCGTCGATTGCGAGGCCGATCAGGCAGATGCGCTGGTGCGCCGGCTGACCCTTTACCGCCTGCGCCGGCGCATCGTCATCGCGCGCGAGCCGGCGCTGGCGGTGCATTGGGCGCCCGGGGGCGATGCCGGCGTCGCCGATCCGCGCCTGCCCGGCCTCGGCCGGCGCTGGCTGGCACCTGCCGAGGAGGGCGACGCCGCCGCGGCGTGGCGAACGCACCGCCTGGCGCTGGGCGTCACCGAGGGCGCGGCCGAGCTTGGCCAGGATCGCACGCTGTGGCTGGAGGCCAATGCCCGCGAGCTGGGTGGAGTCAGCTTCACCAAGGGCTGCTATGTCGGGCAGGAGAATACCGCGCGCATGCATCATCGCGCCAAGGTGTCGCGGCGGCTGGTGGTGCTGCGCACGGGCGAGGATCCGGGCGAGGCGGCCAATGTGCATTACCCCGCGCTCGGCCTCGCCGTGGCGCGGCTGCGGGTCGAGGCGATCCTGGCGTCGGCGGCGATCCTGCCGGAATGGCTGAAGGACGCGATCGCCGCCGACGCCGAGGCCTGATCAGGCGAGTGCCGGCGCCCGCCGCCGGGCCCGCTGGACGCCGCCGATCACTCCGAAACCAATCAGCATCATCGCCCAGGTCTGCGGCTCCGGCACCCCGGCAAGCGCCGCCAGCCCGGGGAGCCGGAAGGCCTGCGCGGTGTCGAAGGCGTAGCCGCGATCGGTCAGCACATCGAGGTTGAGATTCCAGCCCATCGCGTCGAACGCCGCCAGATCGTTGCTGGTGACGATGCCGTTGCTGCAATTGCTGGAGGTCGGGTCCATGATGCCGACCTGCCGCGCGTCGGTGTAGCAGCCATTAGGCAGCAGGATGGCCAGCGCGTCCTTCCAGTGCGAGGCCTGGCCGCCATCGCCATTATAGGCACCCGTGGCGAAGAAGGATGAGGAGGCGTCGCCCAGCTCGGCGTTGAAGTTGAACGGCAATTGCCCGTCGATCGAGAAGAACGCCTCCCGGCCCGGATCGAGCTGCAACGCGCGATTGAGCCCGGTCTCGTCGAAGCCATTGGTCGCGTAGCGAAACAGATCGAGCGTGGTGGCGAAGGCGACATCATCCGCGACCGCCGCGGAAAGCGGCGCACCCGGACCACCGGGCAGCGAATAATAGTCATAATCGTCGGTGCCGCTGACGAAGCCGAGCGCGTGGCCCATCTCGTGAATGGCGACGCCGACGAAGTCATAGGTGCCGATATCGACGCCGTCGGACGGGTTGAAATCAAACGCGAAGTTCGAGCTGAAGGTGATGTCCGCGTCCGACGTGGCGTTATAGAGGTTGGCCCCGACCTGGTCGTTGATCGCCTGGAACAGGCTGTTGCCATAGTTCACCCCGATGCCGAGACCTTTGGTCACGGACGTATTGGTGAACATGAAGCGGTTATTATAGCTGTCATTATCGTCGTAGACGCTGCCCGGGATGGTGCTCAACGCGCCGCCCTGCGCGCCCGGCACGCGCATGCCGAGGCCGCCGGCCGCGCTCAGCGGGCGAAGATTGGCGACGGCGATGTCGTCGAGCGCGCTGCTCCTGGTCGCGCCGAGCTGCTGATAGACGAGCGCCGTGGAGGTATCGAGGCCGTTGCTGAGCGTCGAGCCGAGCACGCCCTCGTCGAGCGCATCGAAATGGACATCGAAGCGCAACGTGACGTCCGTTGAGATGGTCTTGTTCCAGTAATTCGCCGCCTTCTGGAAGCCGAGCAGCGCGGCAGCGCCATTGGGCGAGGAAAGGAAGCTCGAATCGGGATTAAGCCGGATGTCGAGCGCCGAGGCCGGCGTCGCGGCGATGGTCGATACACATGCAGTCAGAAGGACCCCGGTTGCGAATCGGATCATGTCTGCACCCCTGTTGCGTGGTCACTCATCAGGAGTGGCCGCATCTGGGGAAATTCAGCCCAATATTGGGACAGGTCAAACGATTTTAACCATTTGTTGCGCAGGCGTGCCGGATCCGGGCCTGCCGGATCCGGCGCCGGCGCCTCAGGCGGCGAGCTTGCGCAGCACGTAATGCAGGATGCCGCCGTTCAGGAAATATTCGAGCTCGTTGACGGTATCGATGCGGCAGCGCGTCTCGAACGTCTCCTCGCTGCCGTCGGCGCGCTTCAGGCGGACGCTCACCGTCTGGCGCGGGCGCAGGTCCGCGACATTGACGATGGTGAAGGTCTCGCTGCCGTCGAGCCTCAGGCTCTTGCGGTCGACGCCATCCGCGAACTGCAGCGGCAGCACACCCATGCCGACGAGATTCGAGCGGTGGATGCGCTCGAAGCTCTCGGCGATGACGGCGCGCACGCCGAGCAGGTTGGTCCCCTTGGCCGCCCAGTCGCGCGACGAGCCGGTGCCATATTCCTTGCCGGCGACGACGACGAGCGGCGTGCCGTCCGCCTTGTAGCGCATCGCCGCGTCATAGATCGCCATCACCTCGCCGGACGGGATGTACTTGGTCATGCCGCCTTCGATGCCGGGGATCATCTCGTTGCGGATGCGGATGTTGGCGAAGGTGCCGCGCATCATCACCTCGTGATGGCCGCGGCGCGCGCCATAGGAGTTGAAGTCCGCCCGGGTGACGCCATGGTCGAGCAGATATTTGCCGGCCGGGCTGTCCGCCTTGATCGAGCCGGCGGGCGAGATGTGGTCGGTGGTGATCGAGTCCGCGAAGATCGCCATCGGCCGCGCGTCGATGATGTCGGTGACGGCCTTGGGCGTCATCTCCATGCCCTCGAAATAGGGCGGGTTGGCGACATAGGTGGAGGACGGGTTCCAGCTATAGGTGTCGCCGCCCTCGATGGTGATGCCGCGCCACTTGCGATCGCCCTCGAACACGTTGGCGTAGCGGGTCCGGTACATCTCGCTGTCGATGAACGAGGTGATGACGTCGGTCACCTCGGTGTTGGTCGGCCAGATGTCCTTGAGGTAGACGGGCTTGCCGTCCGCGCTCTCGCCGATCGGCGTGGTGGTGATGTCCTCGCGCACCGTGCCCTTGAGGGCATAGGCGACGACCAGCGGCGGCGAGGCGAGGAAGTTCGCCCGCACGTCCGGGCTGACGCGGCCCTCGAAATTGCGGTTGCCGGACAGCACCGAGGCGGCGACGAGATCATTCTCGTTGATCGCCTTGCTGATCGGCGCCGGCAGCGGGCCGGAATTGCCGATGCAGGTGGTGCAGCCATAGCCGACCAGGTTGAAGCCAAGCGCGTCGAGATCGTCCTGCAGCTTGGACTTGGTGAGGTAATCCGTGACCACCTGGCTGCCGGGCGCGAGGCTGGTCTTCACCCAGGGCTTGGGCTTGAGGCCGAGGGCGTGCGCCTTGCGGGCGACGAGGCCGGCGGCGACCAGCACGTTCGGGTTGGAGGTGTTGGTGCAGCTGGTGATGGCGGCGATCACGACGTCGCCATGGCCGACCTGGAAATCCGCGCCGTCGACGGCGACGCGCTGGTCGCTCTCCCCGGTCTTCTTGTAACCGGTGGCCAGCTCATTGTTGAAATTGTCGTCGACATTGGTGAGCAGCACCCGGTCCTGCGGGCGCTTCGGGCCGGCGAGCGAGGGCTGCACGGTCGCCATGTCCAGCGCCAGCGTGTCGGTGAACACCGGATCGGCGGCGTTGGCGTCGCGCCACAGGCCCTGCGCCTTGGCATAAGCCTCGACCAGCTCGATCTGCCAATCCTCGCGGCCGGTGAGACGCATATAGTTGAGCGTCGCGGTGTCGATCGGGAAGAAGCCGCAGGTCGCGCCATATTCCGGCGCCATGTTGGCGATCGTCGCGCGATCGGCGAGGCTGAGCGCGTCGAGGCCGGGGCCGTAAAACTCCACGAAGCGGCCGACCACGCCCTTGGCGCGCAGCATCTGCGTCACCGTCAGCACCAGATCGGTGGCGGTGATGCCCTCGGCCAGCGTGCCGGTGAGCTTGAAGCCGACCACTTCCGGGATCAGCATCGACACCGGCTGACCGAGCATCGCCGCCTCAGCCTCGATGCCGCCGACGCCCCAGCCGAGCACGCCGAGGCCGTTCACCATCGTGGTATGGCTGTCGGTGCCGACCAGCGTGTCCGGATAGGCGATGGTGGCGCCGTCGGCGGCCACGGATGTCCAGATGCTCTGCGCCAGATTTTCGAGATTCACCTGATGGCAGATGCCGGTACCCGGCGGGACCACCTTGAAATTGTCGAGTGCCTTGGAGCCCCATTTCAGGAACTCGTAGCGCTCCATGTTGCGGGCATATTCGAGATCGACGTTCTCCTCGAACGCCTTGGGCGTGCCGAACTCGTCGACCATCACCGAATGGTCGATGACGAGGTGGACGGGCACCTGCGGATTGATCTTCTGGGCATCGCCGCCGAGGCGCGTGATCGCGTCGCGCATCGCGGCGAGATCGACGACGCAGGGCACGCCGGTGAAATCCTGCATCAGCACGCGCGCCGGGCGATACTGGATCTCCCGCTCCGACCGGCGCTCGGCGACCCAGGCCGCCATCGCCTTGAGATCATCCTGGGTGACGGTGACCCCGTCTTCGAAGCGGAGCAGATTCTCCAGCAGGACCTTCATCGAGAAAGGCAGGCGGGAGATGTCGCCGAGCGTCTCGGCCGCCTTGGGCAGCGAATAATATTCGACCGTCTTGCCGGCGACCTCGAGCTTGGTGCGAGTGTTCAGCGTGTCCTGTCCGACGGCGGTCATGGGCGGTCCCTTATGCAAGGCGATATTTCGGGGTGCCGATAGCAAGGGGGACTAGACGTGGAAAGGCCCGGAAACAGAGAGATCGCGCCCGCCGGTCAGAAATCGTTGATATGCAGCTCTGCCTCGGCGATCCCGGCCTTGGCCCGGATCAGGCCCCGGCGCACCTCGGCCCGGATCGCTTCCCGGTCCACGCAGCCGGCGGCGATCGCCTTGATCGCGGCGCGGTCGTCGACGATCGCGCTCGCCGCCCGGCGGCCATTGGGGCAATCCGCCTCCAGCGAGGCGCGGGTGGACCGCAGCGAGGCGCGAACGATCCCCGACGTATCGACATGCGCCGCCATCTCACGGGCCGCGCGCGCCGCCTCGAGCCCGGCGCGGCGAGCCTCGGCCGCGTCGGCCAGCGCCTCGCGCCGGGCGTCACGGGTCGCATAGGCGGCGTCGCGCTGCGCCTCGCGGGTTGCCCGGGCGGCTTCACGCGCTGCCTCGCGGGCGGCGCGCTCGGCGTCGCGGCGCGCCTCTTCGGCCTGGCGGCGGATTTCGCGGCCCTCATCCGAAGCCGGATCGATCGCGCGGCCGTCGACGATGATCGAGCGATCGGAGATCATGACATGGTGGTGGCCCTTGAACGATGCGGGCGGCGCCGGCGGCGCCGGCGGCGCTGGCGGCGTCACCCGCGGCGCGCCGGGCACCGGCGGCTGCGGCGGGACGGGCGGCAGCGGCGGGACGGGCATATCGGCAATCAGGTCGGTGGCGGCGGCGGCACCGGAAGCGGTAAGCGCCAACCCGCCGGCCGTGATGCCGACGCCGAGCAGCGCACCGGCGGCGAGGCGCAGCATGCTGCGCGACATCCGCGTCATCATCCGCAGGCGCTGCTTGAGCAGGCCGGCACTGTGCATGGCACAGGCGGCGGCCGGGAAGCGCGGCGCCACCGACTTGACGATCGCCTGGCCGTAATGGAAGCGCGCATCCTCCGGCTCGTCGGACAGCACCGTCTCATCGCAGGCCAGCTCCTGGTCGGCGCGAAACAGGCGATAGGCGCGGTGGGCGAGCGGGTTGAACCAGTGGAGCGACAGCAGCACGAGCGCGGCGGCGTTGGCGAACAGATCGCCGCGGCAGTGATGCGCGACCTCGTGCGCCAGCACCAGCCGGCGCTCGCGCGGGGCGTAGCGATCGGTGAAGTCGGCGGGCAGCAGGATCGCGCGATCGAGGAGACCGGTGGCGAGCGGGCCGGGCACCGCCGGCCCCGTCCAGATCGAGATGCCGCAATCGCGCCGCAGCAGCACCGCATCGGCCTTGATCCGGCGCAGGAAGCGGCGATGGGCGAGCATGTGCCAGCCGAGATGGAGCACCGCGCCGCCCAGCCACACGAACAACAGCAAGGCCGGCCAGTCGATGGCGTGCGGCGCCGCCTCGACCAGGGCGGGCGCGCCGGCGAGGCGCGCGGCGCCGGGCACGATCGTCGCCGCCGCCGCCGCCGGCGCGGCGATGGCAGGCGCGCTGTCGAGGCTGGCGACAACCATATGGGCCACTCCGCCCAGCTCCACATCGGGGCGCAGGCGCGCCGCGTCGAGCCCCGGCACGCGCGGCAGCATCATGCGCAGCAGCGGCAACGCCCATAGCGCATAGGCGATGCGCGCGCCGAACAGCCGCTGCGCCGTCCCGCGCAGCAGCAGGACGAAGAGGATCAGGAACGACGAGGCGATCAGCGCCTCGACCGCCCAGCTTTGCATGACCTCGGGGTTCATTTGCGCAGCTCCTTCAGCAGGGCTTCGATCTCGACGATGTCATCCGAAGTGAGTTCGCCCGATTCCGCGAGCTGGGCGACCAGCGGCGCGGCGCGGCCGCCGAACAGCCGGTCGACCAGCCGGCGCGATTCACCGCCGACATAATCCTCGCGCGATACGGCCGGGCGATAAAGATAGCGTCGGCCCTCCTCGTCGAACGACAGCGCGCCCTTGGCGACGAGGCGCGACAGCATCGTCTTGACGGTGCGCTCGCTCCACGCGCGTTCCGGCTCGACCCGCTCGGCGACTTCGGCGGCGGTGAGCGGCGACTCGCGCCACAACACTTCCATCACCACCGCTTCGCCTTCGCTGATCCGCTCTGCCGCCATGTCGACCTCACTTCCGATTACGCTCGTAGTCGTACATGACTACATGCGTAATCGCAAGCGGGTTTCAGCGGGTGAGGCCGGTGCGCCGGTGCCGCTCGTGGTGACGGGTTGTCGAGCCTGTCGGGCGGCACATCGGGAGGGGGCGCCCGCCAGCCCCGTCGATACCGGCCATCGACCAGCTCAACCCCCCGGGGGGCGCCCGGGTGGTGGAGGTCACGAACGGATGGGCTCTCTCAAACCCCGGCCGGGCGGGGCCCGCCGGTGGCCCAGTCGAGCAGCTCGACAGTATGGATCATCCGCGCGCCACCGCCCTCGAGATGAGTGATGCAGCCGATATTGCCGGTGGCGACGATCTCGGCGCCGGTCGCCGCGATGTTGCCGAGTTTGCGGGCGCGCAGCTGCTGGGAAAGCTCGGGCTGGAGGATGCTGTAGGTGCCGGCCGAGCCGCAGCAGATATGCCCCTCGCCGACCTCGCGCACGGCGAAGCCGGCGCGGGCCAGCAGCGCGCGCGGCTGGGTGCGGATCTGCTGGCCGTGCTGCATCGAGCATGCCGAATGATAGGCGACCGGCATGCCCGGCTCAATCACCGGCGGCAGCAGGTCGAGATCGGCGAGCACCTCGCTGATATCCCGGGCCAGTGCCGAGACCCGCGCCGCCCGCTCTGCCCATTCCGGATCGTCGCGGAACATGAAGCCATAGTCCTTGACGGTGGTGCCGCAGCCCGAGGCGGTGATGATGATCGCGTCCAGCCCGCGCGCCATCTCCGCCTCCCAGGCGGCGATATTGACCTTGGCGAGCGCGTGAGCGTCGGCGGACTTGCCCATATGGTGGGGCAAGGCGCCGCAGCAGCCGCCGCCGGACGCCACCACCACCTCGACTCCGTGCCGATTGAGCAGGCGCACCGCCGCATCGTCGATCGACGGCCGCAGCACCGGCTGCACACACCCGTAGAGCAGCGCCATGCGTGCCGTGCGGGCGCCCTCGGCCGCATAGGTGCCCGGCCCCGAGACGCGCCCGCGGGCCGGCAGCCTCGCCGGCGCCATCGTCAGCATGCCCTTGAGCCGGCCGGGCATCAGCGGTGCCAGCGGGCGGGCGAGACGCCCCAGCGCCGCCGCGACGCGGAACAGGGCGCGGTTGGGCAGCACCGTCGCGAGCAGGCTGCGCAGCATCCGTTCGGGCAGCGGCCGGGTATAATGGTCCTCGATATGCGCGCGGGCATGATCGACGAGATGCATATAGTTCACGCCCGACGGGCAGGTCGTCATGCAGCTCAGGCAGCTCAGGCAGCGATCGATATGCTTGACGGTCGACGGGGCCGGGGCGCCGCCCTGCTCCAGCATGTCCTTCATCAGATAGATGCGGCCGCGCGGGCTATCCAGCTCGTCGCCGAGCAGCAGATAGGTCGGGCAGGTGGCGGTGCAGAAACCGCAATGCACGCATTTGCGCAGCACCGCGTTCGACGAGGCGGTATCGGCGTCCTTGAGCTGGGCGTCGGTGAAACTCGTCTGCATGCCCGTCACACTTTCCCGTAAAATCGGCCGGGATTGAGGATGCGGTCCGGATCGAACCGCTCCTTCACCCGATCGCTGAGCGCGGCGAGGCCAGGCTCAAGCGGCTGGAACACCGGCTGGGCGCGGCGCACCGCCTCGGCCGCGCGAAACAGCGTCGCATGGCCGTCGCGCGAGACACCGGCCAGCGTCGTGCGTACCGCCGCGGCATGGCCGTCCTCTGCGGCCGGCAGGAACAGCCACACCAGGCCCCCGCCCCAATCATAAAAATGGCGCCCTCCCAGCCCTTCGGGAAGCGCCGCGACGAACGCCGCGCCTGCGCTGGGGGCGAGCGATACGCGCCAGATGACGTCTTCGGCACTGCCTTGCAGCGGATGGAGGTCGCCCACGTCACGCCACAGTCGGCGCGATTCCTCGCCGCCGATCAGCCTTGCCCGCGGCGCCACCTCGGTGAGCAGCGTTTGCAGCGACGCCGCCCGTCCGGCCACCGAAACCGGCACCCCTTCGAGGCGCAGCAAGGTCAGCGGGCCGTCGCCGAGGCCATCGGCCCCATAGGGCAGGTGCACAGCGCCGCTGACCGCCGCCGGGCTGCCCAGCGCCATCGCCAGCGCGCGGAGCGCCACCGCGTCGTCGAGCCCTTCGAGCGCCAGCGTCGCGACATCCGCAGGTGCCGGCAGCACCTTCACCGTCACCTCGCTCAGCACGCACAGCGTGCCGAGCGCGCCGGCGGCGAGCTTGGGCAGGTCGTAGCCAGTGACGTTCTTGATCACCTTGCCGCCGGCCGAGAAGAGGTGGCCGAAGCCGTTCACCGCCTCGAAGCCGAGGAAATGATCGCGCGCGCCTCCGGCCATCGGCCGGCGCGGGCCACCCAGGCCGACGGACAGCGCGCCGCCGAGCGTGCCCGCCCCGCCGGCGCCGCCCCATAGCGGCGCCTGATCCGTCGGCTCGAAGGCGAGGTGCTGGCCGCGACTGGCGAGCAGGCTGGCGATCTCGCGCATCGGAGTCCCCGGCCGCGCCGTCAGCACCAGCTCGGCAGGATCATAGTCGATCACGCCGGTAAGGCCGGACACGTCCAGCACCGCGTCGGCATCGACCGGCCGGCCATAACCGCGCCGCGTGCCGCCGGCGATCACCTCCAGCGTCGTGCCGTCGGCGCGCGCGCTGCGCACGGCGTCGACAAGCTGGCTGCTGTTCTCGGGAGCGAGGATGTTGGTCATTTCAGAAACGCGGCAGCTCCGGAAAACGCAGCGCGCCGCGATGGACGTGGATCTTGCCCATCTCGGCACAGCGGCAGAGCTCGGGAAAGACCTTGCCCGGGTTGAGCAGATTCTTCTCGTCAAAGGCGCATTTGAGGCGTGTCTGCTGCTCCAGATCGGCAGGGCCGAACTGTCGGTGCATCAGATCGCGTTTCTCGATGCCGACGCCATGCTCGCCGCTCAGCACGCCGCCCACCTCGACGCAGGTCTCCAGAATCTGGGCACCCACCGCCTCGGCCGCCTCGAGCTGGCCGGGGATGTTGCTGTCGTAGAGCACCATCGGGTGAAGGTTGCCGTCGCCGGCATGGAAGACATTGGCGACCTTCAGGCCATGGCGTCCGCCGATCTCGGTGATGCGGTTGAGCACCTCGCCCAGCGTGCGGCGCGGAATCGTCCCGTCGACGCAGTAATAATCGGGGGAGATACGGCCCACCGCCGGGAAGGCGGCCTTGCGCCCCGTCCAGAACAGCACGCGCTCCGCCTCGCTGGTCGACGCCTTGGCGTAGCTGGCGCCGGCGGCGAGCGCGATCGCCTCGACCTCGGCGATGAGGTGATCGACCTCCTCCGGCGTGCCGTCCAGTTCGGCGATCATCAGCGCCTCGACATCGAGCGGATAGCCGGCATGGACGAAATCCTCGGCGGCGTGAATCGCCGGCCGGTCCATGATCTCGAGCGCCGCCGGGATGATGCCCTCGCCGATGATCGACGCGACGCAATTGCCCGCCGCCTCCACCGTCGCGAAGCCGAGCAGCAGCGCGCGCTGCACCTGCGGACGCGGCAGGATGCGCACGGTCACCTCGGTAACGACGCCGAGCATCCCTTCCGATCCGCAGACCACGCCAAGCAGGTCATAGCCCGGCGTGTCCAGCCCGCGCCCGCCGAGCCGCACCACCGTGCCGTCGATCAGCACCATCTCCAGCCCGAGCAGATTGTTGCTGGTCATGCCATATTTCAGGCAGTGCACCCCGCCGGCATTCTCCGCGACATTGCCGCCGATCGAGCAGGCGATCTGGCTCGAGGGATCGGGCGCATAATAGAAGTCGCGATGCGCCACCGCGTTGGAGATTGCGAGGTTGGTGACGCCGGGCTGGACCACGGCGACGCGATCGTCATAATCGATCTCGAGGATGCGGTTGAACCGGCCCATGGCCATGACGATGCCGTCCGCCAGCGGCAACGCCCCGCCCGACAGGGAGGTGCCCGATCCGCGCGCCACCACCTTCACATCGCGCTCATGGCAATAGCGCAGGATGCGCGACACCTCCTCGACGGTGCGCGGCAGCACGACGGCAAGGGGCAGCTGCTGATAGGCGGTCAGCCCGTCGCAGGAATAGGCGGATAGCTCGGCCGGATCCTCGATCAGGCCATCGTCGATGAGCACGCGCAGGCCGGCGACGAACGCGTCGCGGCCTTCCATCACGGCCTTGTCGGGCACCGGCATCAACATCGCGGTCGCATCCAGTTCAACCGACCGACGCCGGCTCGTCCCAAGATTGGCCCCCAATTGACAGGGGTGCAACTGCACTTAGTATACAGGTCACGGCGGGAAGCCAAGGCGGATCGATGAGGATATCCGCGGATCGACGATGAGGGGTGCTTGGCGTGGCGGGCCGGGTCTCGGAATGAGACATGAAGCGGGACATCGCCCGTTCGCGCAATCAGAATTGTTGATGCTTTGAAGCCGTCCGTTATCCTAGTACGGCGGCTTCCGGCAGGATTTCCGGGGCAGGCACATTGGCCGAGGCGCACTTATGCAACCGTTGAACAGCTCGATGACCGCGCCCGTTTACGAGGAGGCGCCCGTCGTCGACAACACGCCGTCGACACTGCGCACCCATCTCGTCAAGGTGCTGCGTTCGCAGATCCTCGGCGGCAAATATCGCCCGGGCGATCGCCTCAACGAAAGCCAGATCGCACGGGAATTCAACATCAGCCGCATCCCCGTGCGCGAGGCATTGTCCCAGCTCCAGGAGCAGGGGTTGGTGATGAACCATGAGCGGCGCGGCATGTTCGTCGTCCAGCTCAGCAATGACGAGGTGCAGCAGATCAACAGCCTGCGCATGGTGCTGGAGGCCGAGGCGATGCGCCTCGCTCGCGCGCGCATGACGCCGGACGTGCTGGCGGAGCTCACCGCGCTGGTCGAGCAGATGGAGGCCTGGGAAGGCCCGCTGCTCGATGCCGCCGCGCTCGACCGCAAGTTCCACGCGGTGATCTGGCAGGCGTCGGGCAATCCCTATCTGGAGCGCACGCTGGTGCTGCTCACCACCTCGCTGTTCGCGCACAAGGCGCTGGAGCATGTCAGCAGCGAGATCCGCCGCTGGCGACTCAATCATCATCGCGAGCTGCTCGATTATGTGTCGGGCGGCCCGGGCGACCCGCAGATGGCGATGCTGACCCATCTGCGCATGGCCTATACCGAGCCGGAGCGCTTCTCCAGCCTCGCCGTTTCCGGCGCGCTGGGCGGGCTGGAATCCTAGTATCGGGGCGCGGGCGCGAACGGCGCCCGCCGGCCCCTCACGCGACGCGGCCGGCATCCCGCCGCGTCGCGACCCTGTTCACAGCATAAGGGAATTCGACGATGAAGCTGTTGCGTTACGGGCCCAAGGGCCAGGAGAAGCCGGGCCTGCTGGATGGCGAGGGCAAGATCCGCAGCCTCGCCGGCTCCATCGCCGACATCGACGGCGCGCTGCTCGCCACCGGCCTCGACGCGCTGAAGGGCCTCGACATCGCATCGCTGCCGGTCGTCGAGGACGGCGTGCGCATCGCCGAGCCGGTGGCCCGCGTCGGCAAGTTCATCTGCATCGGCCTTAACTACAGCGACCATGCCCACGAGGCTGGCATGCCGATCCCGAGCGAGCCGATCATCTTCACCAAGGCGACTTCGGCGATCATCGGCCCGAACGACGATGTCTACCTGCCGCCCAAGTCGGTGAAGTCGGACTGGGAAGTCGAGCTCGGCGTCGTCATCGGCAAGGAGGCGCGCTATGTCGAGCTCGACAATGCGCTGGATCACGTCGCCGGCCTGTGCGTCGTCAACGATCTGTCGGAGCGCGAATATCAGCTCGAGCGCGGCGGCCAGTGGGACAAGGGCAAGGGCTGCGACACGTTCGGCCCGTTCGGCCCCTATCTGGTGACGCTCGACGAGGCCGGGCAGCTCGACAATCTCGGCCTGTGGCTGGAAGTCAACGGCAAGCGCATGCAGACCGGCAACACCGCCAGCCTGATCTTCGACGTGCCCTATCTGGTGCACTATGTGAGCCAGTTCATGAGCCTTCAGCCGGGCGACGTGATCAGCACCGGCACGCCCCCGGGCGTCGGCATGGGCATGAAGCCGCCGGTGTTCCTGAACGAAGGCGACGTCATCACCCTCGGCATCGACGGGCTCGGCGAGCAGCGCCAGCAGGTCCATCGCACCAGCCTGTGACGATTGGCTGAAAGCAGAAGGGGCGGCTCCCGGTCCGGAGCCGCCCCTTCTTTTTTCGTCGTCACCCTGAACATGGGCTCAGGGCCCACGCCTCCGCGAATTGCGGGGATCGTGGCTTTGCGGATGCTGAAACGCGTTTGGCGTGGCGGAGTCCATGCGGGCAGGCGAACCCGCCCCTACAGGCTCATGCCGCCGTCGATGATGATGTTTGAGCCGGTCATGAAGCCGGCCTCGTCGGAGGCGAGGAGGACGGCGACCTCGGCGATCTCCTCCGGCGTGCCGATGCGGCCCATCGGCTGGCGGGCGATGAAGGCGGCACGGGCCGCGGCCTCGTCGCCCTGCGCGCGCATCCGCTCGCCGAGCGAGGGGCTGTCGACCGTGCCGGGGCTGATCGCGTTGCAGCGTATGCCGTCGCCGATGTAATCGCGCGCCACCGACATGGTCAGCCCGATCACCGCCGCCTTGCTGGTGCCGTAGGCGAAGCGATTCGGCGCCGCCATCACCGAGGATACGACGGACGCGATGTTGACGATCGCCCCGTCGCGCCGCTCGCGCATCGCCGGCAGGAAGGCGCGGATGGTATGGGTCATCGACATGACGTTGATCAGGAAGCTGCGCTCCAGATCGGCCGGATCGCCGTCGAGGATCGCGCCATTGGCCACCCAGCCGGCGCAATTGACCAGCACGTTGACGTCCGGATTGTCGGCGGCGACCGCCTGGATGGCGGCGGCGTCGGTGACGTCCATGCGCGCCGTCTTCACGCCGCGCGGGCCGAACACCGCGTCGAGCCGATCCTGCTGCAGGTCGGTGCCGATCACCGTCGCGCCCTCGCGCAGGAAGGCTTCGGCGACGGCGAGGCCAATGCCCTGCGCCGCGCCCGTGATCAGGCACGTCTTGTTGCTCAGTCTGTTCGCCATGGGGGGTCTTTCCTGAAAATCTTGCGCCGCGATCAGGCCGCGTAAAGGCCGATGCCGCCGTCGATACGGATCACCTGGCCGCTGACGAAGCTGCTCTGCGGCGAGGCGAGGAAGCCGACCACGCCGGCGATCTCCGAGGGGTTGGCATAGCGATCCAGCGACGGGCCATCGAGCATCATCTTCGGATCGGTCTGCCGCGTGGCGAGGAAGCGCGCGGTCTTGGTCGGGCCGGGGCTGACGACGTTGACGCGCACGCCCGCCGGCCGCATCTCCAGCGCCAGGCAGCGCGTGTAATGCACGATCGCCGCCTTGGAGCAGCCATAGACGACCTCGGGCGACACGCCCTGATGGCCGTTGAGCGAGCCGAAATTGACGATCGAGCCCTTCTGGCGCTCGGCCATGCCCGGCGCCACCGCGCGGCACATCAGCATCGTGCCGATGAAGTTGCGCTGGATGACGGCGAGAGCGTCCTCGAGGCTGATGTCGAGCGCGCCATTGGGGCTGGGCTTGGTGCCGTGGGCACCGATGTCGCCACCGGCGACGTTGATCAGGATCGAGATCGGGCCGAGATCGGCTTCCACCTTGGCGACCATCGCCGCCACCGCCGCTTCCTGGCTGATGTCGCCGGTCACCGCCGTGGTGCGCGGGCCGCTGCCGGCGAGGCGCGTCGCCACCGCGTCGAGATTGGCGTCCTCGCCATATTGGGCGGGCGCTTCCTGGCTGATGTCATGAATGGCGACGTCGGCGCCCATCGCGATCAGCCGCTCCGCGATCGTACGGCCCAGTCCGCGGCCCGAACCTGTCACGAGCGCGACGGATCCCGAGAGGCTGCCCGCCATGTCCACGGCCTGGGCGGCCGCGATGTCTCGCTCGATCATCCCTACCCCTTTGAATACAGCGAATCACCGGCCGATTATGGCTTTCTCTCTCAGCCTGACCGGGTCTCCAGTGCCATTCCCATGCCCCGCCCCGCGCGGATTGACAAGCTTCATTGCATATTTAGTATACAGATCGAATGTGGCAAAGGCCGTCCCCGGCGGACGTTTTGTCGCGCCCGGCCGGGCAAACCGGCGGTATACGGGGAGACCCTTGGATGAAACACTGCCTAATGTGCCACATGCTGGCCGTCGAGGGCGCGGCATGAGGCCGACGCGGGTTCGTTACGGGGTTGTCGGCTTCGCGCTGACGCTTGCCATTCTCGCCTATATCCAGCGCGTCGCCATCTCGCAGGCGGCCGGCCCGATCTCGGCCGATCTCGGCCTGGACAAGCAGCAGATGGGCCTGGTGCTCGGCGCCTTCGGCCTTTCCTACGCGCTGTTCGAGATCCCGATGGGCCTGCTCGGCGACAAGCTGGGCGTGCGGCGGGTGCTGACCCAGATCGTCCTGCTGTGGTCCTTCTTCACGGCGCTGACCGGTGCGGCGTGGAGCCTCACCTCGATGTGGATCATCCGCTTCCTGTTCGGCGCGGGCGAAGCGGGCTGTTTCCCGAACCTCACCCGCATGCTCAGCCAGTGGCTGCCGCGCAGCGAACGAATCCGCGCGCAGGCGCTGATGTGGGCGTTCACGCGCTGGGGCGGCGCGGTGACGCCGCCGCTGGTGCTGGTCGGCATCAACCTGTTCGGCTGGCGCTGGAGCTTCGTCGCCTTCGCGATGCTCGGCGTGGTGTGGGCGGTGTTCTTCCTCGCCTTCTTCAAGGAGAATCCGGCCGACCACCCGAAGGTCAACGCCGCCGAGCTGGAGCTGCTCAAGGACTCGCAGGCGCTCGTCAGCCATCACGAGGGCGGGTGGACGCGGATCCTGCTGCAACCGCAGGTGTTCCTGCTGATCGCGCAATATTTCTGCTGGTCCTACGTCTGGTATTTTTTCGTGACGTGGATGCCGACCTTCCTCGCCGAGGAATATCAGCAGTCCCCCGCCGCCGTCGCCGGCCTCGCCGTGCTGCCGCTGTTCCTCGGCGGTCTCGGCTCGCTGATCAGCGGCGCGCTGCCGAGCTGGGTGCCGCGCCGTCGCGTGGCCCTGTTCGCGTTCATCGCGCTTGCCGCGCTGATGTTCGCCGTCACCCAGGTCCACAATGTCGGCATCGTCATCATGCTGCTGGCGCTGGGCAGCTTCTCGGGCGACCTCACCACGCCGATCTCGTGGAACAGCTGCGTCGAGATCGGCAAGCGCTACACCGCCACCGTCGCCGCAGCGATGAACATGTTCGCCAATTTCTCGGGCTTCGTCGCCCCGGTGGTCGGCGGCATCATCCTGCAGCGCACCGGCAATAACTGGAACCTGATGCTTTACATGATGGTGGGCGTGGCATCGGTCGGCGCGGTGTGCTGGCTGTTCCTCGATCCGACCGGCGAGCGCGAGGCGCTGCCGGCCCGCACCCCCGCCTAAGGTCTATGGACGCCGGCCGGGCAAAACCCGGTATCGGCAATCGCAATATAAGGGATATCGAGCGTGAAGATTGATCTGACGGGCAAGACGGCAGTGATCGTGGGCGCCAGCGGCGGCCTCGGCGAGGCGATGGCCCACACCCTGTCCGAGGCGGGCGCCGAAATCGCGCTGGTAGCGCGCAATGCCCAGAAGCTGGAGACGCTGGCGACAGCGCTCACCGCCAAGGGCGGCACCGCGGACATCTTCACCGCCGACCTTACCAGCGAGGAGGATGTGGCGAAGCTGAAGGAGGCGGTGAACGCCCGCTTCCGCGCGCCGCAGATCCTCATCAACAGCGCCGGCACCAACATCCGCAAGAACCTCGTCGATTTCACGCTCGAGGAGTTCCGCAGCGTCATCGATTCCAGCCTGATCAGCACTTTCCTCGCCTGCCGCGCCTTCGTGCCGGGCATGATGGGCACGGGCTATGGCCGGATCATCAACCTTGCCTCGATCATGGCGCATATCTCGCTGCCCGGGCGCACGGCCTATTCCTCGTCAAAGGCGGCGCTGCTCGGCCTGACCCGCGCGCTGGCGCTGGAGCTCGCCGCCGAGGGCATCACCGTCAACGCGATGAGCCCGGGGCCGTTCGGCACCGAGCTGAACGCGCCGGTGATGAACGATCCGGTGGCCAACCAGCAATTCCTGGCCAGCCTGCCGGTCGGCCGCTGGGGCAAGGTGGAGGAGATCGGCGCGCTCGCCTGCTACCTCTGCTCGGACCTCGCCGGCTTCGTCACCGGCACCGACATCATGATCGACGGCGGCTGGACGGTACGCTGACCGAATTTGCCTGGGGCCGCCCCGCGGGGTGACGGGCGGCCGCGGGGGGATGCGCCGGACAGGCGCCAAGCATTGGTGGGATTGGAGAGAGATCATCATGAAGAGCATGAAGCATTGGATGCCGGCCGTGGCGCTCGCCGCGGCTTCCCTGGCACTCGCGTCGCCGTCGTCGGCGCAGGTCGATGCCAATGGCGTGCCGACGGGCACGCAGAAGCCGCGCATTCCGGGCCAGAACCTGAACGGCATGCACATCTATCTGCGCGCCGGCCTGAAGACCCACAATGCCGGCCAGCATGATTATCCGCAATTCCTCGCCGACTGGAGCAAGCTGCTCACCCAGCACGGCGCGGTCGTCGACGGCTCCCTCCACCAGCCGCTGGCCGACGAACTGGCCAAGACCGACGTGATGATCGTCTACAAGGGCGACATGGGCTTCCTGACGCCCGAAGAGAGGGCGGCACTCAACGCCTACGTGAAGCGCGGCGGCGGCATCGTCATCCTGCACGACGCGATGTGCGGTCCGGATCCGGTCGAGATGGCGGGCTGGGTCGGCGCCGGCAAGAAGCATGGCGAGGTCAATTACACCCTTGATTCCAACGTCCCCTACACGGTCGTCGACAAGGCCTCGCCGATCATGAAGGGCGTCGACAATCTCGTCCTCAACCCCGAGGAAGCCTTCTACAAGATGACCTGGGCCGAGAACCCCAAGATTCACGTCCTCGCCACCACCGTGATCGACGATACCCCCGCCGCGCGCCAGGGCGGCGGCGTCGGCCAGACCGTGCCGCAGATCTGGACTTATGAGCACACCGTCGCGGGCGGCCAGCCGGCCCGCGCCTTCGTGTTCATGCAGGGCCATACCTATGCCAGCTTCTCCAACCCGCAGGTCCGCGACATGCTGCTGCGTGGCATCTCCTGGGCGGCGAAGCATCCGGTTGACGAGCTGGTCGATTACAAGCAGCCGCCCGCCCCGGCGCGCGCGCCGCGCGCGAACTGACCGGACAGGGAGGAGCAGCCGTGCCGCGTCCCCGTCGCCTCCGCCTGTGCGCCGCCATCGGCCTTTCGGCCATGGCGGCGGGCAGCGCCCACGCCGCCGACTATGTGATGATCCGCAACGAAGTGGTGGTGCAGAAATCCGCCGATGCGACGTGGAAGCGCATCGGCGACTATTGCGCCATTTCCGAATGGATGAAGGTGTCGTGCGACTACGCCTCGGGCAACGGCGACGTCGGCACGGTGCGGCGCCTGATGAACGGCGCCACATGGGAGGCGATGGTGGCGCGGACCGCCCATTCCTACACCTATTGGCAGACGCAGGGGAATCTGGCGGGCGCGGGCTATCACGGCACGCTCGCCGCCGAGCCGGACGGCCCCGGCCGCACCCGGCTGTCCTACACCCTGTTCTACGATCAGGCGGCAATGCCCTCCGACGCGGTGCGCGCTTCGGAGCATGAGCGGCTGACCAAGCGCTTCGCCGGCCTGCTCGACGTCATGAAGGGCCTGGCCGAGGCGAAATAGCCGGCCGGGCTCCGCCGGGCGGAGGCGATATTGTCCGCCATTGACCCCCAGTTGATGGAACGTACGCGATGAACCGGCTCGCCCTTTCGACCCTGTCCGCCACCGCCGCCCTGGCGCTGGCGGTCCTCGCCCCGGGTATCGCCGGATCGCAGGGCACACAGCCGGCCGCGGCGCCGCGGCCCGGCGGCTTCAATCCCAACCGCTTCGCCGCCGAGACCTATGACAATGTCTGCGCGGGCTGCCATGGCAAGGATCTCGCCGGCGGCGGCCGGGGGCCGAGCCTGTTCGACCTCCGCCTTCTCTCGCAGCGTACCGACCAGCAGCTCCACGACACCATCGCCAACGGCATCCAGGGCGCCGAGATGCCGGCGTTCAAGGACAGTTACGACGATACGCAGATCTGGCAGATCATCGCCTATCTGCGCACCCATGCCGAGGATCTGAAGGGCAAGCCGGTCTTCGTCCCCAATCCCGACAACCAGCTCGTCAGGACCGAGAAGCAGACCTTCCGCACCCATGTCGTGACCAGCGGCATCGAAACGCCGTGGGCGATGGCGTTCCTTCCCGACGGCCGCAAGCTGGTGACCGAGCGACCGGGGCGGCTGCGCATCATCGACAAGGCCGGCAAGCTGCTGCCCGATGCGGTGAAGGGCACGCCGCTGGTCGAGGCCAATCAGGACGGCGGCATGCTCGATGTCGCGATTCATCCCGATTATGCCCGGAATGGCTGGGTCTATCTGTCCTACACCGAGCTTAAGCCCGGCTTCGTCAAGCCGGCGACGCCGGCGGTCGGGCCGAACGGCCGGCCGATCTTCCCGCCGACGATGACGGTGATGGTGCGCGGGCGCATCAACGCCCGCAACGAGTGGGTCGACAATCAGGTGATCTTCCGCGCGCCCGCCGATCTCTACACGGTGCGCGGCGAGCATTACGGGTCGCGCTTCCTGTTCGACGGGAAGGGCCATGTGTTCTTCTCGATCGGCGAGCGCGGCGACATGACCAACGCCCAGCGGCTGGATACGCCGCTCGGCAAGATTCACCGCGTCAATGACGACGGCTCGATTCCGGCGGACAACCCCTTCGTCAACACGCCCGGCGCCGTGAAATCGATCTGGAGCTACGGCCACCGCAACCCGGAGGGCCTCGCCTGGGACCCGGCGACCGGCCTGCTGTGGGAAAGCGAGCACGGACCGACCGGCGGCGATGAGATCAACATCATCGAGAAGGGCAGGAATTACGGCTGGGGCGCCATTTCCATGGGAATCCAGCCCGGCATCACCAAGCGCGAGGCGCCCGGCATGGAACAGCCGATCGTCTATTACACACCGACGATCGCGCCGAGCGGCATCGGCTTCTATGCCGGCAATCATTATCCGGGCTGGAAGAACAATCTGTTCGTCGCGGGCCTCGCCGGCCAGCAGCTCCGTCGGCTCGAGATCAACGGCAGGCAGGTGACGCATCAGGAGGTGGTCTTTGCCCAGTTCGGACGGACCCGCGCGGTCTATACCGGGCCGGACGGGCTGCTCTACATCCTGTTGCAGAACCCAACGGGTGGCGGCACGGGCATATCGCTCTCCGCCTCGACACCGGGCATGGTCATCCGGCTGGACCCGGTAAAATAGGAAGCAAAGACATGAGGATGCGGAGACTATTGAGCGCAACGGCGGGCCTCGTTGCAATGCTGGCCAGCACGACGGCGCCGGCCGCCGCCCCCGCCGGAGCGCCGCTGCGCATCATCCCCGTGGACGTCGACGGCGGCACCGCCGTGCTCTATGTGACGCCGCAGGGCCATTCGCTGCTCATCGACGCGGGCTGGCCCTCCGGCATGGGTGGCCGCGCGACGCCGGGATCACCGCCGCCGCCGAGCAGCGCCGAGCGCATCGTCAAGGCGGCCAAGGAGGCCGGGCTCAGCCGCATCGATTATCTTCTCGTCACCCATTACCACGTCGATCATGTCGGCGGCGTGCCGGACCTGATCGGCATGTTCCCGGTCGACAACATCATCGATCACGGCCCCAATCGCGAGGGGGCCTCGCCCGATCTCAACGAGCGCCAGCTGAGCTACGCGCCGGCGACCATCTACCCGAAATATCTGGCGGCGATCGCGGGCAAGCCGCATCGCGTGATGAAGCCGGGCGATACGCTGCGCATCGACGATCTCGTCATCACCGCGGTCGACAGCGACCGCGAGATCCTGTCGAAGCCGTTGCCGGGCGGCGGCAAGCCCGGCTGGAACTGCGCCGCGCAGACCGTCGACACCCGCTTCGTCGAGGAGGAGAACCCGCGCTCGCTCGGCATCGTCGCCACCTGGGGCAAGGCGCGCATCCTCTCGCTCGCCGACACCGCCTGGGAGATCGAGAACAAGCTTGTCTGCCCGATCGACCTGATCGGCCCTGTCGACCTGATGTTCGCGGACAATCACGGCACCGACAACAGCGGCAGCCCCCAGCTCACCAACACGGTGAAGCCGAGCGTGATCATATTCGGCAACGGTGCCACCAAGGGCGGCGCCGGCATCAGCCTGGAACGGGCGATGGCCTCGCCGCGCATCAAGGGCATGTGGCAGCTCCACTACGCCACCCGCTCACCCGACAAGAACGCGCCGGCCGACCAGATCGCCAACCTTGCCGACGGACCGGACGCCTTTCATCCGCTCCACATCGCCGTCGACAAGAGCGGAGCGATCACCGTCACCAACCCGCGCAACAATTTTTCGAAGACCTATCCCAAGGCCAATTGAGCCGGACCGCCGCGGCGGGATCAAGCGGGCGCCGGGATCACTCCCGGCGCCCGTTTTTTATACCCGTTTGCGTGGCGCCCCCCGGGGACCCGACTCATGCATTGAAGCGTGTCATGTCTTTCATCATATATTGACATGATCTGAATACAATCTACAGGTCGGGACGGTGTTGGACGTGGAAGGCGCGTACGGGCGATCCGTCGGTCCGCCTGCCGACCCGTCCCCTTGTCCGCGTAAAAAATAACGAGCCGCCAATCGGCACAGTGCTCGGAGCAACGGAGGAGAGGGCAATGCAAATCCGGAATCCGGCGCCCGCCTAGCCGCGCCGTGTGCGCCATGGGCCAACCACGCGCGAAGGCCCGGCGCACCAGGCCATCAACAACAAGGTGAACGACGTCGCTGCGCGGCGCGCGGGGGCTCGCGCGTGGCCGTGCAGACCAATCACGACACAGGGGAGGATTTAAATGACCAAGATCCGTTCCGAATCTTTCGAGGACAGAGCGAGGAAGACGCTGCTCGCCTCCACGGCGCTTTTCGCGACCATGGGTATCTCCACCCCCGGCTTCGCCCAGGACAGCGCGGATGCCTCCGTGCCGCAGGACGAGATCGTCGTCACCGGCTCCAGCATCCGCGGGGTCGCGCCGGTCGGCTCGCAGATGATCGGTGTGACCCGCGACACCATCCAGAACAACGCGCCGGCCAACACCAAGGACCTGATGGCCACGGTGCCGCAGCTCGGCAATTTCGGCACCAATGCCGAGCAATCGACGTCGAACCGCTTCCGCACCGCCGGCTTTTATCCGAACATCCACAATGTCGGCATCTATGCCACGCTGACCCTGATCAACGGCCACCGCATCGCTCCGACCGGCGGCGAAGCCGTGTTCCCCGATCCCTCGATCGTGCCGACGATCGCCCTGCAGCGCGTCGAGATCGTCGCCGACGGCGGCTCGGCAATTTACGGCTCGGACGCGGTCGCCGGCGTCGTCAACTTCATCTATCGCAAGAATGTCGAGGGCATCGAGGCTCAGGCCACCTACGGCTTTAACGACTCGCGCTATCTGAAGGCGAATGCCGCAATCCTCGGCGGCCATCGCTGGGCGACGGGCGGCGTGATGCTCGCCTATGAATTCTCGAAGAACAAGCACCCGTTGAACACCGAGATCGAGCTTTCAGCGCGCGGCGGGGACCAGCGTGGCTTCGGCACCGAGCTTTATCCGGGCCGCGACCAGCGCGGCACCAACTGCCAGTTGCCGAACCTCAACATCGTGTCCACCCGCAATGTTTCCAACGGCGTCACCGATCTGCGCGGCACCGGCTATGCGTATAATGCCGACGGCACTGTAACGGCGGGCACCAATCGCTGCGGCATCCAGGAATATGAGGGCGAGCCGGTGACCAGCCCGGTGATCGGCGACAGCCGTCGCCACGCTGTATTGCTCACCGCCAATCAGCAGCTCGGCGAGCGCGTCAACCTTTGGACCGAGGTCAACTGGTCGAAATATAACACCAGCAGCTTCGGCGGCACGTCGAATATCGCGGTGCGCATGGTCGACAGCAATCCCTATTTCGGCCTCGGCCTGCCGGCGGGGATGACCCCCGACGACGTGATCAGTACGGATACCGAGGGCCGTAAATATTACATGATCCGCCGCAGCGGCCTGGGCCTGTGGGCGCCGCGCGATCCATCATCCATCCAATATGCCAAGATGCTGGCGGTCACGGCCGGCCTCGATATCGATGTCGGCGGCGAATGGCAGATCACGCCCACCGTCCACATCTCCAGGACCAACGATTACAACAGCGATCCCGAACTCGATCCCTGATGTTGCAGCGCGCCATGGAGGACAGCAATCCGGCCACCGCGCTGAACCCCTTTGTCAACGCCGCCGGAAACAGCGCCGCGACGCTGGGCAGCATCGACAATAATTATCGCCGCGACAACACGTCCAGCCAGCGGCTGCGCGAGGTGCAGGTGAAGGGTGATGGTCCGCTCTTCTCGGTGGGCGGCGGCGAGGCGCGGATCGCCGTTGGCGTCGACCTGCGGAACGAGCAAGCGGTGCAGCTCCAGACCTCCGGCACCCCGGCGCGCGCTGCGGACATGTTTATCGTGCGCGACGATAATATCTCGCGTGACGTGTTCGCGGGCTTCGCCGAGCTGAACGTGCCGTTCATCAGCAGCCAGAACGCGCTGCCCTGGATGCAGCGCCTCACTCTGTCGCTGGCCGGCCGTGCCGATTATTACGCGGCCTACGGCACCCGCTTCAACCCGAAGCTGGGTATCGTGGTCGAGCCGATCGCCGGCTTTTCGCTCCATGCCAGCTACGGCAAGTCGTTTGTCGCGCCCAACGTCGGCATGATCACTCACAAGTTCGGCTTCGTCGGCTCGCAGAATTCCTCGGGTTTCTATACATATACCTTCCCGGCTGACAGCCCGCGGGCCGGGGAGACGATCAGCATCGGCAACACGGCCGGCACCGAAGCGGCGACCTACAATGTCTACAACTCCGGCGGCGGCAACCCGGATCTCAAGCCGGAAAAGGCGACGACCTGGTCGCTCGGGCTCGACATCGCGCCGCCGCAGGTGCCGGGCCTGCGTCTCAGCGTCGGCTACTACAATGTTCTCTACCAAAATACGATCTACAAGGCGACGATGAACGATGTGTTCTACAAGCCCGGTTTCGAATATCTGCTGACCGTGAGCCCGACCATCGGCCAGGGCGTGTCCAACGCCTATATGGATGCAGCGGTGGCCGCCGAATATGCCGAATCTCCCCCGGAAATGGATCTTGCGACCTACACGGTGTGGGACGTCATCTTCCGTTCCTATGCGGTCAACATCGGCTCGCGTAAGTTCGAGGGCCTCGATTTCGATGGCGCTTATGACTTCGAGACGAACTTCGGGCGGTTCTCCGTGGCCGGCAATGCCAATCTGAAGCTGGTCGATACGCAGAAGGTACTGCCGACCGACCCCTATGTGTCTCGCCTCGGTTCCGACCAGGCGGTGAAATGGAAGGGCCGCGGCTCGCTGAACTGGGCCTATGGGCCGGCGAACGTCAATCTCGCGATGAACTATGTCGGCAGCTACAAGCTCGCTACCGGGGTCCGCTATTCTGACGGGACGACAGTCCAGAAGGTCAAGGCGTGGACGACCTTCGATCTTGGCGTCCGCTATTCGCTCGATCAGCTGATCAAGGGATTCTCGATCCAGGGTCGCGTCGTCAACCTGTTCGACAAGGACCCGCCATGGGTCGACTCCGGTGCCGGCTATTCCAGCTCCAACTCCAACGCTTATGGCCGCATGTTCGAGGTGACGGTCAGGGCGGCATTCTAGGCCGGCGGCAGGGGGGGCGGTTCGCCGCTCCCCGCTCTTCCTCGAATATGGAAAACGGGCGCCGGGATCACTCCCGGCGCCCGTTTCCACACCCGCGTCCGATCAGAATTTGGCGCGCAGCGTCACTTCGAACTGACGGCCGAAGGGAGAGGCCAGCGCCGGGAGATAGCCGTTGGCGTTGTCGACAAAGGGCGGGTCCTTGTCGAACAGGTTGACCACGCGCGCCTGCAGCGACACGCCGTCATGGATCATCTTCGACAGGTCGAGCGCCGCGGTGAGATCGAAGGTCAGCCAGGAATCGACCTTCTGCGCCGGATTGACCGCGGTGTAGCGATAGCTGCCGACATAGTTGGCGAAGAGATTGACGACCACCGGGTCGAGGCTCCAGCCGGCCTGGAAGCGGGTCTTCCACTTGGGCGCGTCATTGGTGCCGAGCCGCGATACGAAGGCCGCTCCGGGCCCGGTCTGCTGCTTGTAGCGGGTCTGGCGGTTGGCGATGATGCCGAGGTTGAACGAGCCCAACGACGCCGTGTCGATGCGGTACGAGCCGTCGATATCGACGCCCGCCACCTGCTTCACCCCGAGATTCTGGGCGTTGTAGTAGATCAGCGCATCGAAGCCGGTGGTGATCGGCCCCTGCGGCGGCATCATCCGCAACATGTCGTCGATCTGCGCCTGCGTCGGATGGAGGATGCGGAACATCGCGAATTGCGGGTTGGTCAGCACGTCCGCGGTCGTCGGCTGGTAGACGGTGTTGCGATATTCGACCTCGTAATAGGTCGCCGACAAGCGCAGGCCCGGCACGAACTGCGGTACGAAATCGACGCCCATCGACCAGCTCGTCGCCTTCTCCGGCTGGAGGTTGGGATTGCCGCCGCCCGGATTGAGCTGGTTGATGGTGCCGAGGAACTCGCCGGTGGTGACGTCGGTGAGGTTGATGGCGCTGTTCGGGCGCGGCACCGTGAAGGTGCTGGTGATCATGCCCATGTTCGGCGCCGCAAACGAGGTGCTGTAGGAGCCATGCACGGTGACGCCGCGCACCGGCGACCAGTTGGCGCCATATTTCGGATTAAAGATGGTGCCGTATTTGTCGTAATAGTCGAGCCGGCCCGAGATGGAGAGGGTCAGCGCCTGGAAGAAGGGGCGCGCGTTCAGCTCGCTGAACAGCGGCACGTTGAATTCGGCGAAGGCGGAGGTCACGGTGCGGCTGATATTGTCGTCGCGCACCGTCAGCAGGTCGACCCCGGGGGCGCCGGCGGTCTGCCGCTGGACCAGCTGCTCCACCCGGAAATCGGCGCCGATCGCCATGCGGACATCGCCACCCGGAATGGCGAAGAGCGGGCCATCGGCCTTGGCCTGCAATTCGCGCAGCCGCTGGCTGGCGACGTTGATCTGCGCATAGTCGTTGTTGATCTGGGCGAGCACGGCGGGATCATTGTCCGCCGCCTGGCCGAAGGGATTGAGCGCGGTGGACAGCGTCGTCCCCGCCGCGAGCCGCGTCGCGGCGAGCTGGTCGAGTTCCGGGGCCTCCTGGTTCCAGTCGTTGGTCTTGGAGACGTGGCCCATGATGTTGGCCACCCAGTTGCCGCCGAGATGGATGTCGGCGCCCGCCGTCACGCCCCAGAATTTGGAGCTTTGCGGCTGCGCGCCGGACGGGAACAGCCCGAGGCCGCTGCGCACCACGGTGATGCGGTCGGCGGTGACGCCGTCCGGCAGGCGGAAATAGGGGTTGGTGCTCGGCACGTTGAGGGTCAGCGACGGCCGGCCTCCCCAGCGGAAGGTCTTGTAGTTGGAATAATTCAGCTCGGTCCACAGCTCGACCTTGTCCCCGGCCTCCTGGCGGGCGGTGACCAGCACGGCATGGCGATGCGCGTCGGGGATGATCGTCTGCTTCTCGTCGAGCAGGCCGCACTGGTTGCGGCCTGGCCGGAAGGTCCCGTTTGCCTGATAGGCATAGACGGTGCCGCTGGCGGTGACGTTCGGCAGCAGGCAGGTTGTCGGGCGCAGGTCACGCCCGCCGCGCGAGCGCTGGTCCCCGCCGAGCGCGAGGAAGTCGATATCCCGGGTCAGCGGCGACTTGTTCTGCGAATATTCGTAGGCGGCCATGATGCTGCCGGTGCCCCAGCTGTGGCCGGCGAGGATCGATGCGTCATATTTGCGGTAGCGGGTGTCGTTCCAGCCGAAGGTGCCGGAGGCTTCGATGCCCTCGACATTCTTGCGGTAGATGAAGTTCACGACGCCGGCGACGGCGTCCGACCCATAGACCGAGGAGGCGCCGTCGGCGATGATCTCGACGCGCTGCACGGCGATGACCGGGATGATCGAGGGATCGGGCAGCACCGCCTCGGTGCCGACCGGAGCGATACGGTGGCCGTTCGCGAGCGTCAGCGTGGCATACATGCCGAGGTTGTGGATGTTCGGCTGGAAACCCGGGGTGCGGTAGCGGTTCGGCGTGGACTGTTCGGCGTTCGCGCCGAAATTGCCGAGCTGCGGCACGTTGGACAGCAGTTCCTTGGTATTGGCCGGCGCCGTCGCCTGAATGGTATCGCGGGTTACGCCGATCAGCGCCGAGCCGACCGGGGCGACGCCGCGGATGCTGGAGCCGGTGACGACGATCTCGTCCTGCGCCGGAGCGGCGGACAGCGGCGCGGAGGCCGGTGGCGACGTCGGTTCGGCATTGGCGGGGGCCGGCGCCTGATCCTGGGCGAAGGCCGGCGCGGCCAGCCCCAGGCTGAGCGCGAGCGCGGTGGTGGCGAAAAGCGCCCTTCTGGCACCGGCTTCGTAGACACGCGCGGAAATGCAGTCGATCATGGTCTCTCCCCTGTTGTCCGGAACGTGGATCTGCGTAGGCCGAGCGACTTCCCCCGCGCACCGCGGGGGACGCGGCGGCGTTTCATGCTGACGAAGCGGATCGCCGGTTGGTCCTGAAGGCAGCCGGGCGCGCGGGGATCATGCCGGCCCATATGGGCCTCCGATCGACGATCAGAGGTGGCCGGAAGACGGATTTCGGGTGTGAATTCCTTTCCTGCCTCTCCTGGATGCGGCCCTCTTCCAGGGCTCGATTTCTTCCCAGCCGGGGCAGGCGGTCGGTTCATCAGCGCTCTGACGGACGCCCGGTCTTACCCCAGACCTTGGTCGAGGGTGTGTACACTGTATGCAAGTGCTGTCAACTTCTGTTCGGCGGAGGGCCCGAATGGAAGTTTCCTTCCATCGTGATTTCGATCCGAATTGGCGCGTGGTGCAATCGGAAACGGAGGCATGCCGCATCGTCGCCGAACGCCCCATCCTTCAGGAGCCCGACGGAATCGCGATTTGGCGCCGTTGTTAACGCTACCGCGGGTGCAGGGTTCCCGATCTGGGCGCAAAAAAAAGGCGCCGGGATTGCCCCCGGCGCCTCTCAAGCATGTAGACAGGTCAGAAAGCGGCGCGCAGCGTCACCTCGAACTGGCGGCCGAACGGCGAGGCCAGCGCCGGCAGATAGCCATTGGCGACATCCACCCACGGCGGATTCTTGTTGAACAGATTGACCACGCGAGCCTGCAGCGACAGGCCCTTGGCGACATTCTCCAGCGAGTAGCGGCCGACCAAGTCGAAGGTCGTCCACGGCTTCACCTTCTGGGTGCCGCCATAGGCGGTGACGCCGGTGATGTACTTGAAGCCGCCGGTATAGTTCATCGCCAGATTGACGGTGACCGGGTTAAGCTCCCAGTTCAGCGCTGCGCGGCCCTTCCAGCGCGGCGCCTGGTCGGTGCCGAGACGATCGCTCCACGGCGTGCCGGGCAGAACCTGCTGCTTGTCGGTCAGCTTGAGGTTGGCGTTGGCGGCCAGGGTGAAGTGGCCGATGCCGGTCTCGATGTCATAGCCGCCGTCAAAGTCCAGGCCGGCATATTTGCGCTCGCCGAGGTTGATCGCGAAGGAGCGGAAGATGATGTCCCACACGATGTAGGACGGCACATCCATTTCCGGCGGCGACACCGCCGTCTCCTTGGCCATCTCCGCATTCATCAGCGGATTGGCATTGTTCGAGCCGATCGTCGGGTTGACGTAGACATAGGGGGCGAACGCAGGGTTCGTCATGACGTCCTGCATCGTCGCCTTGTAGATCGTGTTCTTATAGTCGACGTTGTAATAGCTGACGCTCAGGCGCAGGCCGCGGACCTGCGGCGGGGCGAGATCGACGCCGATCGACCAGGTATTGGCCTTCTCAGGCTGAAGGTCCGGATTGCCGCCACCCGAATTGTAGATGTTGTAGACCGGCGCGACGCTGCCCGCCTGGTTGCCGATCTTGATCGTCTCGCCAGCACGCGGCCCGCCGGCCGGGAAGGTGTAGGTATAGGCACCCGTCGAGTTGATCGAGCCGACATAGCCGAACTTGTGGCCGAGCAGGCCCATGTTCGGGGCGACGAAGGAAGTGCCGTAGCTGCCGTGGATCGAATAACCCTGGATCGGCTCGAGCACGAGGCCGATCTTCGGGTTAAACTTGGCGCCATATTGCTCGTAATAATCGACGCGGCCGGCCAGCGAGAGCGTGACACGCTGCATCCAGGACAGGGCGTTCTGGCTGCTGATGAACGGCACGTTCAACTCGCCGAAGCCGGCGAACACGGTGCGCGTGATGTTGTCGTCGCGGACCACGAACATGTCGGCGGCGCGCGTCGGCGTGCCGGAGGTCTGCAGCTGCACCGCCTGCTCGTCGCGCATGTCGGCACCAAGCGCGGCGCGGACCTCGCCGCCCGGGATCGTGAACAGCGGGCCGTCGGCCTTGATCTGGATCTCGCGGAGGCGCTGGCTGGTGGTGTTGTCACGACGATAATTGTCGTCGATGCTCTTCAGGATCGCCGGGTCGTTCTGCGCCGCCTGACCGAACGGATTGAGCGCGTTGGCCGTGGAGAGATTGGCCGCGGCCTCCATCGTCACCGGGTCGATCTCGGGGTCGCTGTTATAATCGTTGGTCTTGGAGGCGTGGACCATCGGGGTCAGGCGCCAGTCGCCGCCCAGATCGATGTCCGCGCCGACCGTGACGCCCCACACCTTGGACGACTGGATCGACGAGGGATCACGCGAATTGAACAGGCCGAGGCCGCTGCGGCGGACGATGTAGAAGCCGTTGGCGACATCGGACGGGCTGAGGCCCGGCGGCAGCCCGCGCGCGAAATAGGGATTGTTGGTCGGGATGCGCAGCGTCAGGTTGGACTGGCCGCCGAACGTCGTCGTCTGATAGTTGGAATAGTTGACCTCGGTCCACAGGTCGACATGCTCGCCCAGCTCCTGATGCGCGGTGAGCAGGACGGAGTGGCGGTGCGCGTCGGGGATGATCGTCGCCGGCGTCAGGACGCCGCACTTGTTCTGGCCCGCCGTCACCGAACCATCGGCGTTATAGGCATAGTTGGTGCCGCGCGGATCGCCGCCCGGCGTGGCGATGTTGATGTTCGGCAGCAGGCAGTTGGTGCCGCGCAGGTCACGACCCGGATATTTGTCCGTGCCATAGCCGAGCTGGTTGCCGCCGCGGGCCAGGAAATCAATATCGGTATTGAGCGGCGACTTGTTGGCCGAATATTCGTAGGCCAGCATCACGCCACCGGTGCCCCACTGGTGGCCGGCGATGACGGCGCCGTCATACTTCTTGTAGCGGCTGCTGTTGAAGCCGATCGTGCCGGTGGCCTCGACCCCTTCGACATTCTTGCGATAGATGAAGTTGACCACGCCGGCGACGGCGTCCGAACCATATACCGCCGAGCCGCCGTCCGCGACGACCTCGACGCGCTGCAGCGCGATCACCGGGATGATCGAGGGATCGGGGAACACCGCCTCGCCGCCGACCGGCGCGAAGCGATGACCGTTGAACAGGGTCAGCGTGGCGTAGATGCCGACATTGTGGATGTTCGGCTGAAAGCCGGCGGTGCGGAAGCGGTTGGAGGTGGATTGTTCGGCATTGGTGCCGAAATTGCCGAGCTGCGGCACGTTGGCGAGCAGCTCCTTGGTGTTGGACGGTGCCTGCGCCTGGATCGCGTCGCGGGTCACGCCGATCAGCTGCGAGCCGACCGGGGCCACGCCGCGGATGCTCGAGCCGGTGACGACGATCTCGTCGAGGCCGGTGCCGCTATCCGCCGCGAGCTGGGCCGCGACCGGCGAACCGGCGCCGGGCGCTGCGGGGCCCGCGTTCTGGACGGTGGCGCCCTGGGCGGCCTGGTCCTGGGCGAAGGCCGGGGCGCAGATGCCCAGCGTCGCGAACAGAGCAGTCGAGGTGAGCAGCGCCTTCCGGGCACTGGCTGCACACGACCGCACGTCATTGGTGTTCGTCATTTTCTCTCCCCTAGAATACCGCAAACAATTGAATGGGCCGTGGGCGAGCGCGAGGCCCCGCGCGCCGCACGCGCGACGCCGGTCTTCGCTTCCCCGAAGCGGATTGGCCGGCACGGCCCGCTAGGGGCGGCCGGAGTCGCGAGAGGCAAGCCGGCGCCGTCCATGCATCCGATTGCGGATCATGATGGCGGCCGGACTCGGATTCCGAGTGTGAATTCCTTTCCTGGCTCCCCTACAACCGGCCCCCTTTTGGAAGGGCCGTGCCGATTTACGGCTTGTTTTCGTCGGCCAGCATCGGCCGGGAGGCGCCAGGCAATCCACCGGATCGGACTGAGCGCCATCCCCAACGCCAGACCTTCGTTGTGCTGCGTGTACACTGTATGCAGGAGCTGTCAACACGGCTTGTCCGCTGCGCGAAACATCTTGGTCGCAGCGTGTTCTATTTGCCGATCGGGTCGCGCTGCAGGCCTAATCTAGTATACAATCCCCGCTGATTGAATACTGCGCGGCCACGGCGGCCGCATAAAGGCGTCCGGACCCCGCCCTGCTCCCAAGGTGCGCCGCCGGAGCCGAGCTTCACAATTGCTTCTGTGGCCGACAGGTTCGTCATGACCCGGCGAGGAGCGCGCCATTGGGGCGCCGCATCAAGCCTTGGGAGCTGGCGCTGGCCTCGCACGAGGAGGCGCACGGCGCGCCTTTTGGCCGGGTTGGAGGGGAGTGCTTGCGACAGAGAAATGTTGAACGTCGGCCGCCGGGATCGCCGGGATCGCCGGCAATGCGCCGCTCGATCGAACCAGCCACGGGTTTATTCGCCCCTCGCGATCCATCCCAGCGCCATGAGCATGCTCACCGGCGAGGTGCGGTTGTATCGGTTTGCGGGGACGTTTGGAGTTGGTCGTGTGCTGAACGGGAAGACGGCGCATTCGCAATGTGTTGGGGGGATGGTGTGGGGGATTGGGAGTGCGCTGGGCGA
>NZ_JAHKRT010000005.1 GCF_018863195.1 Sphingomonas quercus
CTGCCAGAGCAGTTCCTCGGCACAGGTGACATAGCCCAATGCGCCGAGCGCGTTGGAGCCGCCGCCGGGGATGACATAGCCGCGCCGGCCTTCGGCGGCGAGATCGGAAGCGACCGTCGCCATCGCCCCGGCAAGGTCGCTGCCTGACGAGACAACCGTCACTTGCTCGACGCCGAGCAGGTCGAACAGGAAATTATTGCCGGTGCCGTCCGGACTGAACGAGCCGGGCACGCGCTCCTCCAGCACCAGCCGGCATTTCAGCCCCTCGCGCACCGCCGCGGCAGCGGTGAGGCGGCAATGGTTGGACTGGACGGCGCCGACCGTGATCAGCGTGTCGGCGCCCTGCGCCAGCGCATCGGCGACGAGATATTCGAGCTTGCGCGTCTTGTTGCCGCCACCGGTCAGCCCGGTCTGGTCGTCGCGCTTGATCCACAGCGTCGGCCCGCCGAGATGGGCAGAAAGGCGATCCATGCGTTCGATCGCGGTCGGCGCCAGCGTGTAGCGGCGGCGGGGGAAACGGGACAGGCTGGTCATGTCGTTCTCACATCTGGCTGGGCGTGGATAAGCTGTTCCAGGGGATGGCCGCCGCTTCCAACGGCGGCGTTTCCGCGCTCGCCTGCTCGGCGCGGCGCTCGGCACGGTCGACCACCACGGCGGCGATCGAATTGCCGACGACGTTTGTCGCGGTGCGGCCCATGTCGACGAAATGGTCGATCCCGAGCAGCGCGAGCAATCCCGCCTCGGGAATGCCGAAGCGCGGCAGCGTCGCGGCCAGCACGACGATGGCGGCACGCGGCACGCCGGCAATCCCCTTGGAGGTGACCATCAGCGTCAGCAGCATCGACAGCTGCTGCCAGAGACTGAGCGGCACGTCATAGGCCTGCGCGATGAAGATCGCCGCGAAGGTGCAGTACATCATCGTGCCGTCGAGGTTGAAGGAATAGCCCAGCGGCAGCACGAACCCGGCCACCCGCGGCCGCACGCCGAACCGCTCCAGGGCGGCGAGCGTCGGCGCCAGCGCCGCTTCCGAGGAGGCAGTCGAGAAGGCCAGCATCAGCGGCGCGCGGAGCACGGCGGGCAGCCCCAGGATGCGGCGACCCGCCATTGCGGCGCCCGCCGCGAACAGCAGCAGCCACAACAGCGCAATGCCGAGATAGAAGCCGCCGAGAAACCGGCCGTAGACCAGCACGATCCCCGGCCCCTCCACCGCGATCGCCGCGGCGACGGCAGCAAACACCGCCAGCGGCGACAGCCACATCACATAACCGGTCAACCGCAGCATCAGGGTCGCGAGGGCATCGACGGCGTCAAGCAGGGGCAGCGCCGCCGAACCCATCGAGAGCAGCCCGACCCCGGCAAGCACCGAGAACAGCACGATCTGCAAGACCTCGTTCTGCGCCATCGCCGCCACGATGGACGTCGGCACGAGATGATCGAGAAAGCCGTTCATCGAAAAAGCTTCGACCGGCGAAGGCCCCGCCGCCACCGCCACGACCAGATTCGCCCCTCGTCCCGGCTGGAGTACCGTGACGAGTACCAGGCCGAGCGACAGCGAGACGAGGCTGGCGCCGATGAACCAGCCCATCGTGCGCAACCCGATCCGGCCGAGGCTGGCGGCGTTATCCATCTTGGCGATGCCGCCGATGAGGGTCGCGAGCACAAGCGGCGCGATGATCATCTTGATGAGCCGCAGGAACAGACCCGTGACCGTCGACAGGCCGGCCGCCAGGGCCGCCCGCCCGTCCGGCGCGAGCGCGGCATGGGCGGCAAAGCCGGCAGCGAGGCCCAGGACGAGCCCGGCGAGGATGAAGGGGGTCAGCGATCGTTTCATGGGCATAGCGCAAGGGGGCAGGAGGGAGCGGCGCTGGGGAAACCGCCCCCTCCCCGACCTTCAGTCGGCGCGCCGGGTGGAGGCGGCGCTGTTCGACGAGGCCGTGACCTGTCCTTTCATGCTGGGGCCGTAGAAGATCCCGTTGAACAGGAACTTGAAGGTTGCGTAGGGCTGGCCGCGCTGCGTGACTTCCGGGCCGAGCAGGAAGACATGGCCACGGCCGAGTGTCGCATCGACGATCGCGGCATGGCCATTCAGCATCTTCTGCCCCCACGCCCAGCCGGAGACGAGCGGATCGTCATTGTAGAAAGCGCCCACCGTGCGCGCCGCAGGATTGCTGTCGCCCGCGCCGGCAAACACCGGGTTGTTGTTGTAAAACACATTGACCGTCTCGGGCATGCCATAGGCCAGCGGGTCGGCGGGGTTGACGCGGGTGGTGAGGATCGAGCCGGGCACGTAGAATTTGGTCGAGGAAACCGGCGCCGGCTTGCCGTCGGGGCCGGTGGGATTGAGGATGTTCGTCACCGGCACGCCGAGATCGGCACCCATCTCTGTAGCATTGCCGACAGCGATCACCGTGCCACCCGCCTTGGCGAAGGCGGCGATCTGCGGATAGGTCGTCTGCTTGGTGATGTTGCCGAGCCTGGCCCGATACTGCTCGGGAAGATCCTCGGCCCTGGGTTGCCGGCGGGCGCGGCCGATCAGGTCGCTCTGGAAGATCAGCACGTCATATTTCTTGTCCAGCCCGCCCCGGTCGAGTTCCTGTGGAAAGACGAGGGTGTAGGGAAATTCGAAATTCTCGAAGATCCACCGGGTCCAGCCCGACGCCATCGAGCCGCCATAGATGTCGACGAGGCCGATGCGCGCCGGCTTGACCGCCATCAGCTCGCCGGCTGGTTTCGCGCCGACGGCATGGGCGTCGATGCCGAGCGGCCCGACGCTCTCGGCGACGATCGCCTTCGCCCTGGCTGACGCAGGGATCCAGAGCGCGCCGGGCGCCAGCGTCTGCCCGCCCGTCGTGACCGGCGTCTTCAGCCAGTAGACCGGAAGCTTCGCCTTCAGAAGCCGGTTGGTGAGAATGAAGCTGTTGTCGGTGGCGTGGCTGACGAGATAACCGGCGGAGCCGGCGCCCGTCACTCGCCCTGGGGGCGGCGCCTCCATAACGTCGTCGATCATCTGGAAATGCTGCGGGGCTGCATCGAGCATGCGATCGAAAGCCACGTTCATCTGCAACGCGAGCGTGTAGCCGGTCACGTCATAGGGCTTGATCGGCGGCCCGCCGGGATAGGCGAAGTCCTGCGGATGATCCTGCGGCTCGAACATGTCGAGGACGTGCGGGCGGAACGCCTGGTCGGTCCGCACGACGAAGCTGCCGGCGGGATAGGTCTTGCCGCCCGCGCTGAACGACGCCGGCGCGCGTTCCACCTCGATGCCGGCCTTGATGAGGGCGTTCAGGAACTTCACCGTCGTCGGCATGTCCGGCTGGCTGTCGGCGGGAATGATATAAGCCCGCGGGGCGCGTTGCGCCGGGTCCTGCAGGACGGATTTGTAGAGGCTGGACGGCACGATGTCGCGGGTATTGTAGCCAGTCAGTCCGTCGAGCGGACTGCCCTCCCGCTTCTGGTCGATCTTGGCGGCCTCGGCCTTGACGGCGTCGACCCGCTTCGGCGTGATGACCCAGCTGTCCTCGCTGCCCTTCTGGATCTGGTTCCGGCCCATCACGTAGCGGTTGTAGAGCACGATTTCGCGGTAGCGCGACGCATAGTCCAGCACCGCGCGATCCATTTCCTTCACATAGTCGATCGACTGCTGGAAGTGCCAGGGCTGCGGTGCGATCGGCATCACCTCGTCTTCGCGGGCGAGCTGGTTGCTTGGCACGAGCGGGATTTCCATCGGCGTGGGATTGCCGATGATCTCGGTCAGAATGCCGATCTGGTTGTGGAAATAGCCGATGGTGCGGATGCCGCCATTGAACCAGGTCGAATAAGGCGCGCCGGAACGCATCACCGACCCGCCCTTGCCCTGCGACACGAGCCGGGCATGCATCATTCCGCCGACCACGTCCGTCTGATTGATGACGAGCGGCTCATTGTTGAAGTTATAAGGATCGCGGAAAGGCGGGATGAACACGACTGTTCCGACCGGGCCGGTCTGATGTTCGTTGTAGAGAATTTGCGGGAACCACTCGCGATAGCCCGCCCGGTTCATGTTCGTCGTCTCGGGCTGAGTGGAGGCGAAGCTGTCGCGGTTGTCGTCGTGGCCGATATACTTCTGGTAAAGCACCGGAATGCTTTCCGTGCTCCGTTTCTTCGGGTCGCTGGGACGCATGTACCAGTCGGCGACCAGCTCCAGCCCGTCGGGGTTGGCGAAGACGAACAGCATGATGTCGTCGTTCAGCAGGCGCAGCGTCTCGGGATCGTTCTTGGTCAGCATCTCATGGATGATCTGGATATGCGTCTGCGCGTTGACCACCTCAGTTGCGTGCAGGCCGGCATCGATCCAGACCACCGCCTTGCCCTCGCGGGCCAGGGCATGGGCCTGATCGTCGTTCAATCCCTTGGCCAGCGCCAGCTTGCGCGAAATATCCCGATAATGTTCGAGATTGCGGATATTTTCAGGCGACGAGATGATCGCCATATATTGCTCGCGGCCCTCGGCGGTCTTGCCGATCGAGACCAGTTTCATCCGATCGCTTTCGGTCGCGATCTTCTGGAGCCACTTTCCGATATTCGAGTAATTCGCCAGGAAATAGTCCGAGCCCGGCACTCCGCCCACCATATCCTTGGGATCGGTGATGCGCGCGCTGGTCGCCGGCGCGAGCTGTGCCTGCACGGGCGTGATCGCCAGCGCGGCCAGCATGGTGGTGGTCAGCAGCATTCCACGCATGTCATGTCCTTCTCGGATGGCCACCATCGCGGCCGTTATCCTGTGGGTGCCCCGCCCCCTGGCGAGGCACCCGGATGAGGTCCGGCTCCGCCTGGGGAGCCGGCACGCGGGATCAGCCGCCGAGGCTGAAGCGGAGGCCGATCCTGAAGGCACGGCCGAGATAATCGTACAGCCCGCGATTGGCGGAAGGCTCCGGGCTGGACGTATCGGACGGGCCAAAGGCGAAGGGGGCCGGATCACGGTTGAACAGATTGGTCGCCTGGAAATATACCTCGCCCTCGACACCGCCAAGCTTCAGCCTTCGTGCGAGATAGGCGTCCACGTAGAATGCGCCCGGCAAATGATTGTCCGAGATCGTGCGATGGAGCGCCGTCGATGCCGGGCAACCCGAGGTGCACTGGACATATGTATTGTCGTAGACACCGGCACTGAAGCCGCGGCCGGTAAGCTGCATCGTCCACTCGTCGAGAGTGTAGTTCGCAGTGACGCGATATTTCCACTTCGTCAGCGAACCCGAATTCTGGCCGACGATATCGGTCGGGGCCTGTGTGCCGTTGTTCGTCGTGTCCTCGATCGCCCGGGTGGCGAGCCCCCGCAGGGAAAGCGTGCCAGGCAGGCTTTCCGCAATGCGGTCGAGCGGCGTGAGATAACTGACTTCGAAGTCGATGCCGCGCGCGCGCTCCGAAACATAATTGTAGGGGATGGTATAAACCCAGAAATCCGCGAATCCCGGCACCGGGCCGGTCGTGCGATTCCAGTTATTGCCATAGCTGTAAGCGGGCGCCGCGAGGTTGGACGGCATCGAAAGCGCGATCTGCTTACAAAGATCTTCGTTGCCCTCGTAGCAACGGTCGACGATGTTCTGCGCGCTCAGCGACGCAATCTCGCCATTGACTTTGATGTCGTAATAATCAATCGACAGGCCGAGGCCCGGCAGGAAGGACGGCCGGTAAACCAGGCCGAAATCCCATGTGTCGGCCTTTTCCGGCTTGAGGTTGAGATTGCCCTGCGGCACGCCGCGGAAGCGCGCGCTGGCGCCGCCCGCCCACGGATTGGCGAGCGCATTGGTGTTGCCGCCGCCGGTCACGAACATTTCCGAAAGGCTTGGCGCCCGGATGTCGCGGGACCGCACGACGCGCAGGCGCAGGTCGCTGATCGGATTCCAGGTGAAGCCGGTCTTCCACGTCACGACGCGGCCGGACTGGCTGTAACTGGTCAGGCGCACGGCGCCGTTGAAATCGATGTTGAACGGCAGCGAGACGTCCGTTTCCACATAGCCTTCGGTGACGTTGTAATGCCCGAACGTGTCCGAGAAATTGCCGCTGTACCAACCCGTCTTCGCGAAGTCCGGAGTATATCCCGAGGTCGCCTCCCGGCGATGCTCGACACCGAAGGCAAGTCCGATCGGCTTCAGCCACGGATTGGCGATGTTGGTGCTGAAGTTGAGCGCCTCGACATCCTGCTGGAGCCTCTGGTTCGTCCAGGGATTGCCCATCGCATAGTCCACCGCCGCCGGCGAATTCACGCCGACGCCGAAGCTGTTCCACGGCACGCACCCCTTGGCCAGCGGATCGGCGCTGCCGTCGCGCGTCACGCGACAGACGATCTGGGTGTGGTCCGCGTTCCACACCGCATCGCGCGCATAGCCCAGCGTCACGCGGTTCGGCGAGATCAGCGACACGTGGTTCTTGGAGACGCCGTGCTGATAATAGGTGTCCCAATGCCAATCGGTGCTCAGCAGGTCGAAACTGCCCTCGGCGCCGACGACATAGCGCTGCACCTGGCGCAGATTGGCGCTCGACCGGGTGGGATAATCGAGATTGTAGGAGCCAAGCGTAAGGCCCGCGGTCGCTATGCCCGGATATTGGGCGAGCAACGCCGCCGGGATGAAGGCATTGTCGCCCTTGATCGCGATATTGCCGCGGTCGGTCTGGTACCCGCCCCAGCTCAGGCCGAGGCTTCGGTTGTAGGACGCCTCGGCATAGACGTTGATGCCGTCCGTTATGTCGTAGCTCAGCCGCCCATAGGCGCCGCGCATGCGCTCCGCCGGCTGGAGCGAGGTGCCGTTGATGTGCTGATTGACTTGCCAGTCGCCGCCGATCGTCCATTCGCTGTTGGCGGTATAGTTCTCGCCATAGTTGTAATGGTTGATCACGCCGCCCTGGCCGAAATAGGTGCCGCGCGCCGGGCCGTTGACGACGATCCCGCCCGCGGTCACGCTGTTCAGGCCGGCATGGGCAGAGGGCATATATTGCGGCTGGCCGTTACCCGGCGCGTAGGCCGGGTTCTGGGTCATGTAATAGCCGTTTCTCGCCCAATCGCGCGGCACACCATAAATGCCGTTGCGCTGAACGATGGTGCCGTTGAGCAGGATATGACCGCGCCCTCCTGCGAATTTGAAGCCCGCCGTCAGGGTCGCACGATAAGTATTATCGTCGCCATAGGTGGTCTGGCCATAGCTCAGATCGCCCTTGATGCCGGTATAATCGCGGTCGAGAATATAGTTGATGACGCCGGCGACGGCGTCCGAACCATAAACCGCCGATGCGCCGCCAGTGACGATTTCGACGCTCTTGATCAGGCCCTGCGGGACAAGATTCGTGTCGACGGCGCCGGCGAGCGTGGAGGCGACGGTGCGGTGCCCGTCGATGAGCACCAGCGTGCGATTGCTGCCGAGGTTGCGCAGGTTGACGGTGTTGAGGCCGGCGGCCCCGCTCGTCAGGCCGCGAATGTTGGTAGCCGGCGTGCCGCTGCCGGAAACGGCCGGGAGCTGGTTGACATAGTCGGCGATATTGGCCGGCGCCGAGGCCTGCAGGTCCTTGGTGCTGATCACCGTCACCGGCGTCGGCATGTCATAGCCGTTGCGCACGATGCGCGATCCGGTGACGGTGATTTCTTCCGAGACGGCCTGGGCCGCGGCCGAGGGCTGGCCCGGCGGCGGCGCTTCCTGCGCATGAGCCGGCGCAACCGCGCCAAGCTGCATCGCCATGGCAAGCGCGATACCGCTGGTGCCGAGGAGGGACAGGCGGGCGCATGGATGATCGGATCGACGAGGTTGAATGATTGACATCGAGTTCCCCCTTTTTTTAAAAGGATGCACGGCAGGCGCCGCCTGGCCCCCTCTCCTCCATCGACTCTAACGGCCATCTTCGTCGGGGCTTGATCGGGCGGCTTTGCCGTTCCCCGTCCACCGAACCGTGTAGCCAGGCCAGCATATGGCCGCTTCCTGTCACGAAGCTGTCACTATCCGGGATTTGCGGAGCTTATCCGGCGCAAAAACAAATAGGCGGCCAGGAAAATTGCTCGTCCTGTCATAATCTCAAAAGAATCATTTGACTCCAAAAGCGTTATGCACTGACTTTATGCACACACCTCTGCTGCTTAGCTGAAACCCTATTTGCAATGGGGCGGTGGCAGGCACCCATTTGCTTTTGAGGCTCCTGATATAAAAGTTAGTAAGGAAAGGGTGCCGCAACATCTAGAGGGAGGGATAGTTGCGGGTCATGATCGTAGAAGACGACCCCCGTCTCGCGCATGGGATGGAGGCCTTGTTGAATGCCGCGGGGTTTTCCGTGGATATTCTGTCATCCGGAGAGGAGGCATTGCATATCGCCGAAAGCGTGCCTTATGCCGCGATCATACTCGACCTCGGCCTGCCTGATCTGGACGGTCTCGAAGTCCTCCAGCAGCTCAGGAGGCGAAGCGTGAGCACGCCTATCCTGATCTCCACCGCCCGGGATTCGCTGGCTGATCGTGTCGATGGCCTCGACAAGGGCGCCGATGACTATCTCGCCAAGCCGTTTCACCTGCGAGAACTGGAATCGCGGGTGCGGGCACTTGCGCGGCGCGGCCAGGGAACGCCGGATCCGGTGCTGAAGGTCGGCTCGCTTACCCTCGACAGGTCGAGCCGCACGGTATGCCTCAACGAGATCACGCTGGAGCTGCGACGGCGCGAGCTTGCCGTCCTCGAGACGCTGATGGGCCGTCCGGGCAAGATCGTGACCAAGGAACGGCTGGCCGCGGAGGTGTTCAATTTCAACGACGCAGTCGCGCCCAACGCCCTCGAGGTCTATGTGGCGCGGCTCCGCCGCAAACTCATTCCCGATGGTCCCGTGATCCGCACCGTGCGGGGCCTGGGCTACATGATCGAGGTCAAGTGACCGTGATGGAGAGCAGGTGAGGAGGATGTTACGATCGCTCCGGGCACGTCTTACCGGCGCCGTCATGCTTCCTCTCGCCGCCCTCGTGGTGATCTTCGGCGGCATTGCCTGCTGGGTGATCTTCAAGACGGCCAGCATGTCATCTGACCGCATGCTGATCGGATCGGTGCGGACGCTGAGCGTCGCGCTCGATGCCGAGCCGGACATGCGCTCCCGCCTCGTTCCGCTGGCCGTCCAGCTGCAGCAGCGCTCGCAGCCGATCACCTTCTACAGCGTCCACCACGGTGGGGCGCTGGTGGCGGGATCGGCCGCGCTCACGCCGCCTCCGGATTATGATCCGTCCGGCCGGGTGATCGACCGCCATCCGCCGGCGACCTTCCCCGACACCTATCGCAAGACCCGCCTCTATCGCGGTTATGTCGACCCCAAGGATGCCGACACCGTTCTCCAGGCGGCTTATCTCTGGGACGGCAAGCTCGCCGGCAAGTCGGCGCGCATCGCCACCGAGATCAGGCTGCTGAAGGGGGACCGCACGCCCACCATCGTGCAGGTTGCCGACTATGACGACGATCGCCGCGCCTATATCTTCAGCCAGTGCCTGCAGGTGATCGGCGGCGGCATATTGATCCTGATGATCGCCGTCCTGCTGTTCTACGAAGCGATTACGTGGGGCCTCAAGCCGTTCTCCGCGCTCACCGAGCAGGTCGAAAAGGCGCGCCTGGATCCTCCAGCCCATTTTCGGCTGGCGCAATCACCGGAAACGCCGCGGGAGGCCATGTCCTTCATCGTCGCCTTCAACGCACTGATGGCGCGGATGGAAAATGCCACCGAATCCCTGCGCCAGTTCACCACCAATGCCTCCCACCAGATGCGCACGCCGCTGGCCATCGCGCGCATGCATCTCGGGCTGCTCGACCGCTTCGGCCCGGACTCGCCGCAAGGCAGGACGGCACTCCAAGACATTTCGCATGCCGTCCAGTCTCTCGAGCGGCTGCTCCAACAGCTCATCTCGCTGGCCCGGACCAGTGAGCAGGCGATCGATCCGGCGATGTCGTTCGACCTGGTGGCGACGGCGACGAATGTGCTGGACGAACGGCTGGGCCACCTCTCCACCTTCGATATCGATCTCATCTATGAGCAGGACGAGGAAGGGGCGATCGCCGTCAAGGGCCATCCACTGCTCGCCGCCGAGTTGATCACCAATCTTCTCGACAACGCCGTCCGCTACAACCGGCCGGGGGGCTCGGTGGTCATTCGCCTCGGGCGCGGCGGCGGGCGCGGCCGGATCGAGATCGAGGATGACGGCCCCGGCATCCCCGAGGAGCATCGGGACAGGGTGTGGGAACGCTTCTATCGCGGCGCCGCCGAGAACGATCAGGTCGGCAGCGGCCTCGGCCTCTCTATCGTCCGATCATTGGCCGAGCGCATGGGGGCCAGCGTGTCGCTGAACAATGGGGCGAACGGCTGCGGCCTGTGCGCACGGGTCGAATTCCAGGAAGCAGCCTGACCGCGTTTGAAACGATGCGAGGCACTATGACGATCACCACCCCGGTCCCCCGGTAGGGCGCCGTGTCAGTCTCCAGAACAGGTCGCTGGTCAAGTCTGTCGCCGCATTTCTCGGTTCTGATCGGGCTGGCGGCTGGGCTTGGCGGGGGTCTGCTGGTGAATATCACCACCGGCCGCGCCGACTGGGTGAGCGATTTCACCGCCAACGTCACCCGCCCGATCGAAAATCTGTTCCTGCGGCTGTTGTTCGTCCTCGTCCTGCCACTGCTTTTCTCCGCGCTGGTGACGGGCATTGCGGGGCTGCGCGACCTCAAGGCGTTTCGCCGGCTTGGCGGCTGGATGCTGAGCTTCATGTTCGTGGCCTCGACGCTGGCGACGTTGATCGGGCTGGCAACCGTCAACCTGTTCCAGCCGGGCGAGGGCATTGATCCGGCGACGGCCGACATCCTGCTCAACTCGGCCGACAAGACCGGCGGCATCCTTGCCGGCAACACGCCGACGATGCTCGGCACCGTCGTCCAGCTCGTCCCGGCCAACATCATCTCGGCCGCGTCACAGGGCAATCTCCTGGGCGTCGTCTTTTTCGCGCTGTTGTTCGGCGTCGGGCTGATGCTGGTCCGGACAGAGGGGAGCAAGCAGCTGCTGCTGGTGATCGAGGGGCTGTTCGATGTCGGCGTGCGGCTGATCGGCATCGTCATCCGGCTGGCCCCGGTCGCCGTCGCCTGCTTCATGTTCGACCTGACGGTGATGTTCGGCTGGCCGCTGCTCGCCCATCTGAGCGCCTATGTCGGCGTCATGCTCGTTGCTTTCGCCTTGCATGTCGGCGTCGTGTTCTCGTCGTTCGTGTGGATCGTCGGCGGCATAAGGCCGCTGATTTTCTTCAAGGCCGTGCAGGAGGCCGCCTTCATCGGCTTCAGCACCTCGTCGTCCAACGCCACCCTGCCGACGGCGCTCAAGGTGGCCGATGAGAATCTCGGCCTGCCCTCGCAGGTGACGCGGTTCGTGCTCGGTATCGGCGCGGTCGCCAACCAGAACGGCACCGCCATCTACGAGGCCGTGACCATCCTGTTCCTCGCCCAATTCTTCGGCATCCAGCTCGGCCTCACCGGCCAGCTCACCGTCTTCGCGATCTGCGTGCTGAGCGGCATCGGCACCGTCGGCGTGCCGGCGGGCGCCTTGCCGGTGGTTTCAGCCACGCTCGGCATGATCGGCGTGCCGCCGGAAGGCATCGGGCTGGTGATCGGCGTCGACCGGCTGCTCGACATGTGCCGCACAAGCCTCAATGTCGTCGGCGACCTCACCATCGCCGTCGCCATCACACGCTACACCGGCGCGCGCGAAGACGCGCCGGAAAACCCCTGACCTGGGCCTATTTCATGCCGGCCATGGCCAGGATCATGGCGAGATCCATCTTTTGCAGGCGGACATTCGGCTCCTTCTCGGTGCCGATCCATTCGTCGAGCGAATGGCCCCGTCCGCTGTTCGCGACCCGGCCGATGGTGATGGCGGGGATACCGAGGCTGATCGCGATGTTGGAATCCGTCGAGCTGGAGCTGAAGCGCAGCGGAATCCCTTCGGCCGCATAAGCGGCGGATGCGAACTGGACGATATCGGACGACCTGTCCGTCTGCCCGGCGGGGCGATCCCCGATCAGCTTGATGTCGACCGTGATCGGCCCCTCCTTGGTGGAGCGCGCCGCATTCTCGCCGGCCGCCGCCTGGGGCAGAATCTCGAGAAAGCGCTTTTCGACCTTCGCCAGCTCGGCCGCGCTTTCGGAACGCATGTCGAATTCCATCCACACCTCGCGCGGAATGGCGTTGACCGAGGTGCCCCCGCCGACCACGCTGGCGCTATAAGTGGTCTTGATGCCCTGCGGCACCGGGATCTTGTAGAAGTCCACCACTGCCTGCGACATCGCCACCATCGGGTTGACGAGCCCGAAGGCGCCGTAGCTGTGGCCGCCCGGCCCCTTGAAGGTGACGCGATAGCGCTTCGAGCCGGCGCCGCCGGTAGTGATCGAATCCAGCCCGCCGCCGTCCAGCGAGTAGAAGGCCTTGATCCGGCCCTTGTACTTGCCCTTGGTGAACAGGTAGCGCACGCCGCGTAGATCGCCTGCGCCTTCCTCGCCGACCGTGCCCATGAACAGGATGTCGTCGCGGGTCTGGATGCCGCCGGCGTTCATCGCGTCGATCAGCTTGAGCAGTGTCGCGAGGCCCGTCGTGTCGTCCCCGACGCCCGGCGCGAACAGCTTGTCGCCCTCACGCCTGACCTTGACCGGCGTGCCTTCCGGAAACACCGTGTCCATATGGGCGGAGACGACGATCAACCCGCCGCCGCCCGTGCCCCGGCGCAGGCCGAGGACGTTTCCTTCCTCGTCGGTTTCCGTATCGGCGAGCCCGCGCGCGCGAAACATCTCCAGATAGGTTCTGGCTCGTGCCGCTTCCTTGAACGGCGGCGAGGGGATTTCGGTGAGCCTGATGATGTCCTCCACCCATTGCGGGTGCCCGGCATCGAGCGCGGCGACTGCCTTGCGGAAGGCGGGCGTCGCCTCGATGCGCCGGATCTCGGCGACGGCCCGGGCTGCGGGCGCCTGTGCCTGGACGGACGTGCCCGCCATCAAAAGGATGAGGACGCTCGGAACGTGACGGCGCATTGTCATCTCCGCTGCATGGTGGAGGCCGGCAACTGATCAGTTGTTTTCGTTCTCTTCCTCTTCGTCGTCGTCATCGGCGCGGACAACATAGTCGCCTTTCAGAAATTCGCGGAGCTCGGCCGTCTGCACCGGGCCCAGAATGCGGTTGAGCTCGGCGGTGATCGCGTCGATCTTCGGGCGAAGCTCCTGATAACGCTCGATCGCGTCGTGGCTGACCTTCTGGTCGGTCACGTTGGTGAGGCTATAAAGATAGGTGACATGGGTCTGCAGCCCCGGCTGGCTGTAGCGGATCGGCGGGGTCAGCAGCCGGTCCGCGATCGACCTGAGCGCCTTCTCGCGCGCCGGGTTCGGATGCTGCTTCAGCGCGGCAAGCGCCTGATTGAGGCGCGAGACATCGAGATTCGTGTCGTTCACCAGCTTGAGCACGCGCACATTATGCTCGAACTGGGCGACGAGGTCGGCATCGGTGACGCCGCTTGCCAGCACGCGCGGATCCTCGACGATGGTCAGCGGCTGGCGCATGGCGGTGCCGCCGACCGACAGCTCGACAGTATAGCCGCCCGGTGCCGCCACCGGCCCCGCCGGAAAGCGCGAACGCCCGCCGCCAGCCGTCGCGGCCGCGGGCGCGGACACTTGCGGTTCGCCCGAATAGCGCAGGTCCCAGATGAAGCGATGCATGCCGGGGGCCGTGTCTAGCTTGGTCGGATAGGTGGGACGATAGGTGCCAAGGCCGTCCTCGCCGCCGCCCTCCCCGGCCTCACCGCGCTCGGCCGGGCCATCGCCCGTGAAGCGGCGTACGACCGCGCCGGACTTGTCGAAAATGGTGAGCGTCAGCGGCCCGCTCTGGCCTGGTGCGACATAATAATCGATCTGCGCGCCGGGCAGGATATATTCCGGGCCGGTACCCGGATTGGGTCCCTTGTCCGCGCCGGCATTGATGCGGATCGCGGTGGCCGGCGTGTAGAGCCGGCTCGCCCTGACCGCATCCGCCTCGCCGGGGAGCTGGCGCAGCACGCCGAGATTGTCGAGGACATAAAATCCCCGTCCCTGCGTCGAGAAGACGAGGTCGCCATGGGCGAGGCGGATGTCCGTCACCGGCACCGCCGGCAGGTTGAGCTGGAAGGTCTGCCAGTTCGCACCATTGTCGAAGGACAGATACATGCCGAACTCGGTGCCGGCATAGAGCAGCCCCGGCCGCTCCGGATCCTCGCGGATCACGCGGGTCGGCTCATCCGCGGCGATGCCCTTGGTGATCCTCGTCCAGCTCTTGCCGTAATCGTCGGTGCGATAGAGATAGGGTGCGAAATCGCCGAGCAGATAGCGATAGATGGCGACATAGGCGGTGCCCGGCGCGCGGACCCCCGCTTCGATATTCTGCACGCGGCCGCCCGGCGGCAGATCCTTGGGCGTGACATTCTGCCAGCTCTTGCCGTCATCCTGTGTCACCCAGACGAGGCCGTCGTTGGAGCCGGCCCAGATCACTCCCGGCTTCACCGCGCTCTCGCGGATGGCGTAGACGACTGAATAGACCTCCTCGCCGGTGGCGTCGCGGGTGATCGGCTCGCCCGAACCATATTGCTTGTCGGGCGGATTGGCGGTCAGGTCCGGGCTGATCTTTTCCCAGGAAACGCCACCGTCGCGCGACCGGTGCACATATTGCGATCCGTAATAGACGGTATTGGGCTTGGTGGGCGAAATCTCCATCGGTGCCACGCGCTGAAAGCGATAGCGCAGCACCTTGGGGTCGTTGCCGTAGAGCGATTCGGCGCCGATCCAGTAGCGCTCCTCATTGCCATTGGCGCGCATGTCCATGCGGCTGAACTGGCCCTTGCAGCCGCCCCAGACGACATTCGGATCGCCGAGCTTCGGGATGATCGGCCCGGTCTCGCAGCCGGGCCCGACCTTGAACTCCTGTCCGTCGCCGAGCGGGAGAGAGGGGATGATGACCGTCGTATTGTCCTGCTGCGCGCCATAGAGGCGATACGGAAACTGGTTGTCGACGGCGACCTGATAGATTTCGGCGGTCGGCTGGTTGGCCTGCGTGCTCCACGTCGTACCGCCGTCCAGCGACACGTTGGCGCCGCCGTCGTTGGACTGGATCAGATAGCTGGAATTGCGCGGGTTGATCCAGATGTCGTGATTGTCGCCATGGGGGGTGCGCTGGCTCTTGAAGCTCTTGCCGCCATCGGTCGACTTGAACCAGCCCTCGTCGCCGACGAACACCAGATCGGCATTGTTCGGATCGATCCCGAGCGTGGTGTAGTAGAAGGGGCGCGTGGTGAGCCGCGTCTCGCCGTTGACGAGCGTCCACGTCGCGCCGGCGTCCTCGGAGCGATAGAGGCCCTGGCCGGGCTTGGCCTCGATCAGCGCGTAGACGCGGTTCGGCGAAGCGGCGCTCACGCCGATATTGGCGCGCCCGAAGAGCCCGGTGGGCAGGCCGCCGCCAAGTTTCGCCCAGTGATCGCCGCCGTCGGTCGACTTGTAGAGGCCGCCATCCTTGCTGCCCGAGATGATCGACCAGGGCCGGCGCAGCCCATGCCACATCGCCGCGTAAAGCACTTGCGGGTTGCCCGGCTGAAACTCGATATCGGCCGCGCCCAGTTCGTCGGTGAGGAACAGCACCTGCTGCCACGTCCGGCCGCCGTCGCGGGTGCGATAAACGCCGCGCTCCTTGTTGTTCTTGAACGGATTGCCGATCGAGGCGACGAACACTTCGTCCGGGTTGGTCGGATTGATGCGTATCGTGGCGATCTGGCCCACGTCGCGCAGGCCCATGAAGGTCCAGCTCCTGGCACCGTCGACGGATTTGTAGAGGCCGCGCCCGATCGACACATTGCTGCGGATCTTGGACGAGCCCGTGCCGGCATAGATGACGTCCGGATTGCTGTCCGCGACGGCCACGGCGCCCATCGAGCCGACCGAAATCTGCCCGTCCGTGGTATTCACCCAATTATGGCCGGCGTCCGTCGTCTTCCACACGCCGCCGCCCACCGTTCCCATGTAGAAGGTGAAGGGCTGCGTCGGCACGCCGGTGACGGTGGTGACGCGCCCGCCGCGCCACGGGCCGACCTGGCGATAATGGAGGCCGGACCATTGGCTCTTGTCGTAGGCGGCATGGATCGGGGCGGCGAGCATGGTGCCGGCGCCGAGCGCGACAAGCCAACGGCCAAACTTCATGTCCATCCCCTTGCGAAAAGAAGCCACCCCGGTGCGACGCGGGTTGCCGGCGGACGCGGCCGCGCCGTGCCCGCGAACCATGGGGTTCGGTCATAGGTCGCCTAGCTGTCATGAAGCTGTCACTCGCGGGCGAGCGATCACGCCATCCCCAGCAGGCGAATCAACGCCAGACTGAGCAGCCCGAGGACGATCAGCGACAGGACCACCGTCATCGTCACCCGCGCACCCGATCGCGCCAGCGCGCCGAGATCGACGCCAATTCCGAGAGCGGCCATGGAGACGATCGTCAGCACCGTCGCCGCCTCGCGGATGGGTCCGATCGCGGCTTGCGGCACGAGGCCCAGCGAGCGGCAGCCGAGGAGCGCCAGAAAGCCGATGATGAACCATGGAAGAAGGTGGGCGAGATCGGCCCGCCTGCCCTCGCCCCTGGCGTCGCCGGCCGGGGCGAGATGCGGCGCGATCAACGACAGGATAAGGCATATCGGCCCGAGCATCAGCACGCGGACCAGCTTCACCAGCGTGCCTATCTGCACCGCCACCACCCCGAGCGGGGAGACTGCCGCGATCACCTGCGGCACGGCGTAGACGGTAAGCCCGGCCAGCGTCCCGGCTGCGATGGCGTTCATGCCGAACGCCGCGCCAAGCAATGGCAGCAGCAGCACGACGATGATGCCGAGTACCGCCGTGAAGGCGATCGAAGCCGCGACATCGTCGCCGTCGGCGCCGATCACCGGGGCGACGGCGGCGATCGCCGAATTGCCGCAGATCGCGTTCCCGCATGCCACCAGCAAGGCCAGCCGGGTCGGCAAGCCGAACATGCGACCGATGCCGAAGGCCAGAGGAATTGCCGCGCCGACCACGCCGACGATGCCGAGCAGCAGTGCCGGGCGCACCGCCAGGATCGTCGCCGTGCTGACCGACGCCCCGAGCAGCACCACGGCCACCTCCAGCAGATATTTGCCGCTGAAGGCGATGCCCGGCTGCCATCGCCTGCCCGGCGTCCACAGGCTGCGGACGGCCACGCCGATCAGGATGGCGAGGACGAGACCCTCCAGCCACGCCTTGCCGGTCAGGACTCGCTCGACCGCTTCGACGGCGACCGCCGCGGCGGCGATCGCGAGGCACAGGCCCACGCCCGGGACCAGAGACGTGCCGCACTGGAGGCCGCGGGCCGGCGATGCTCTCCGGTGACGGGCGAAGCTTGCCACGGCGCGTTCCTTTCGCCGTGGTGCTTACGAACCGCGGGGCCGTTGATCCAACGCGCCGTTCTTGTCGTTTCGATCACCCGTCATGATCGGAGGGAGGGTCCGTTGCGGACCCTCCCCCGCTGTCAGAACGCCTTGACGCCGAGGCTTACGAAGAATGTCCGTCCCAGCCCCGGAATGGCGCCGCTGCCGACGCCCGCGGCGTAGCTGTAATTGCGCTTGTCGCCGATATTGGAGACACCCGCGCGGAGCGTCCACGGCCCGCGCAGCCACGCCGCCGACAGATCGACCATCGTGGCGCCGGGCAGGACGCGGGTTTCGCCGGTGTCGCCGAAATAAGCGCTGCGATAGCGCAGGCCGGCGGCCAGCTGGAGCGTCCCGGTCTCGTCCGGCAGGGCGAGATCGTAGCTCGTCCAGATATTGCCGATCCGCTTCGGCACGCTCGGCACGCGATTGCCGATCTGGCCGGGGTTCTGCGGATAATCCATGAGCACGGGATCCTGCAGCGTGAAATTGGCGATGATATTCCACGCCGGCACCGGCCGCAGCGTCAGGTCCGTCTCCCAGCCCTTCACCCGGTAGGAGAAGACCTGCGACACATCGAGACCGGTCGTGGGATCAAGCAGGATGGTGTAGACGTTCCGCCGCGTCGTTCGGAACAGCGACGACGACAGCGACAGCCAATTGCCCTGCCGCACGCGCAGGCCGGCCTCGATCTGGGTGCCCTTTTCCGGCACCTGGCCGATGCTCTGCGGCTCTTCGGTGTTGAAGATCGGATAGGAGTTGCTGGAATAGCCGCCGAACAGCGCAAAGGCGTCGGCGAGCTGATAGACCGCGCCGACATCCCATTCGAACCGGTCGTCCTTGCGGATCACCGGCTGGCCGGGCACGAACGGGCAGGTCGTCGCCTGGGGCGGGCTGCACGGATGCTCCGAACCGGGGTTGGTCGGGATCACCGAGCGGCCCTCGGCGGAGGTCTTGAACCAGTCCTCGCGGCCCGACAGGCGCAGCTTGAGGCGCTCGGTAACGTCGATCTGGGCAGTGCCATAAAGCCCATAGAAGCGGCCGTCGACGTCAGCGTCGTTGCAGCTATGGCTGCTGTTGCACAGGAAGGTGAGCCCCGACAGGCTCGTCTCCGGCGTCACCGGGTTATAGATGTCGGCGATGCTGGGCAGGTCGGCCGTCGCCCGCCGCGTGCGCGCGCTGATGTTGCGATATTCGAACCCGGCCAGCAGCGTCACCGGCATCGACCCTGCGGTGAATTTCCATGTCGGCTCGGCCTGTAGCACGAGGTCATGGACGCGGTCGGCCTGCTGGCGCAGCTGACGCCCCGTCAACGAGAATGTGCCAGCCGACGCCGTCAGCCGCCCGCCGGCATTGCGCGCGAGATCGACGTCGCGATCGGTATAGGCGCCGCGCAGGTTGAGTGTCAGCGCATCGCTAAGCGACCACGCATCGCTCAGGAAGGCGCGCTTGATGGTCTGATCGGCATAGGCGAACGGCGTGTAGTAACGGTTGTCGCGATCGACGTCGGCGGGAAGCCCGGTGCCGGTCGGCGGCGTGAACGGGAGGCCGATCGAGTCCGGCCGCACCTCGATGCGGTGATATTCCAGCCGCGCCAGGATATCGTGGCCCTCGGGGTGGAAGCCGAGCGAGCCATAGACCTCGCCGGTCTTGTTGCGGGCACCGCGCAGGCCGTCCGAATGCTGGAACTGGCCATCGACCCGCGCTGCGAGCCCGTCGCTGAGCGGGGCGTTGAGCGAAGCGCTGGCGGTGATCGTGTCGAACGAACCATATTGGATGCTGCCACCGGCCGAGAGCGTGTCGTCGGGGCGGTAATGGACGAGGTTGATCGTGCCGCCGGGGGCGGTCGTGCCGAACAGTGCCGAGCCGGGTCCCTTCAGCACCTCGACGCGCTCGACGCCGGTCAGGGCGTGGACATAACCGCCGAGATCGGACGTGGTATCGGGCAGCCCATCATTGAGGAAGGTGACGTTGAGCCCGCGCGACACGAACCGGTCGTAGAAGCCGAACGAGAATTGCCCGCCCTGCACGAGGCCGCTGACGTTGCGAAGCGTGTCGCGCAGCTGGGTCGCGCCCTGCTGGTCGAGCAGTTCGCGCGGCATCACCTGGATGCTGCGCGGATTGTCGAACAGGGTGGCGCCGGCCTTGTCGAGCGACGGCGCCTGATCGAACGGCGTCGTCGAAGGCGCGGTGACGGTGATGCTCGCCTCGCCGGGGGCCTCGGCGATCACCGGCGTGGCGCCGACAGCGACGGCGAGCAGGCCGGCCGCGGCAGTGCTAACCAGACGCGTTCTCATTCTCATTGTCGTTTCCCCTTATATTGGTCGCTTGATCGGTCGTTGGCTTAAAGGTGGAAGCGCAGCACGCGCCCGTCGGCGTCGCCGAGGGCGGTCGCGCGAACGTCGAAGATGCGCTGGACAAGCGCAGGCGTGACTCCGCCCGGCTCCTCGATCGCCTGGAGCCTGCCGTCGCGCAGGAAGATCAGGCGGTCGCCATAGGCCAGAGCCAGGTTGAGGTCGTGCAGCGTAACGATGACGGTGCAGCCTTGCGCGGCCAGCGCGCGCACCGTCTCGAGGATGTGGAGCTGGTGATGGACGTCGAGGCTCGCGATCGGCTCGTCAAGAAACAGGATGCGGGCCGGCGGGTCGGCCTCGTCGCTCCATAGCTGGGCCAGCACGCGGGCGAGCTGCACGCGCTGCTGCTCCCCGCCGGACAGCGTCGGGTAAATGCGATGGCGCCGCTCCGCCATGCCGACCAGTTCGAGCGCGGCCGCGACGATGCGCCGATCCTCCCGCCCCGGCGCACGCGAAAAATGCGGGTAGCGCCCCATCAGCACCACCTCCTCGACGCTGATCGCGAAGTCGATCTCGACATGCTGGGAGAGGAAGGCGCGCGTCCGGGCGAGCGCCCGGCCGTCCAGCGTCAGCATGTCGCTCTCGCCCAGCAACACCCGCCCGCCTGTCGGGCGCAGCCGGCCGGCCGCCAGCTTCATCAGGGTCGATTTGCCGGCGCCGTTCGGGCCGAGGATGACGTTCACGCGGTTGGCGGCGAAGGCGAGGGTCATCGTCTCGATGATCGTCGTGCCGCCGGTCGCCCAGCGCACTGCCTCCAGGCGAATGGTCATGCGCTGGCGATCCGCCGCCGATGGGCGAGCAGGATCCACAGGAAGATGGGCGCGCCGATCAGCGCGGTGATGATCCCCACCGGCAGTTCCGCCGGGCGGATGACGAGGCGGGCGACGACGTCGATCGCTTCCATCAGCAACGCGCCGCCCAGCGCCGAGGCGGGCAGCAGGAAGCGGTAGTCGGACGAGCGCAACAGCCGCATCATGTGTGGCACGATCAGCCCGACAAAGGCGATGACGCCGACCATCGCCGTCGCCACCGACACGATCAGCGTGTTGAGCACGAGCAGACGCCACACCAGCCGCTCCGGATCGAAGCCGAGATAGGCGGCGTCGTCCTCGCCCAGCATCAGCGCGTTGAGGTCTTTCCCGCGCCGCAGGATGAGGATCAGGCAGGGCAGGAAGATCGCGGTGACGAGCAGGCTGCCGCGCCAGTCGGCGGTCGTGAAGGTGCCCAGATTCCAGAAGGTGATGTTGCGCGCCTGCGGGTCGCGGGCGATGTAGGAGAGGAAGCCGGTGCCCGCATTGCACATCGCGTTGACGGCGATGCCCGCCAGCAGCAGCGCCAGCACGTCGGTGTGGCCAAACAGGGTCGCGATGCGGAAGACGACGAGCGTCGCCAGCATGCCGCCGGCGAATGCCATCACCGGCACCGCTGCCGTGCCGAGTGGGGCGGTGAAGCTGAGCGCGCTATTGCCGAGCACGAACACACTCGACGCGCCCAGCGCGGCGCCGGCCGAGGTGCCGGCCAGCCCGGGCTCGACGATCGGGTTGCGGAACAGGCCCTGCATCAGCGTGCCCGACAGGCCGAGCGTAGCGCCGGTCACCCCGCAGAGCAGCACGCGCGGCAGCCGCAGCGTGGTGAACACGTTAAGGTCGAGCGTTTCTTCGGGAGCGATCGCGCCGAGGCCGAGGCCGTGGGCGAGGAAGCGGGCAATCTGCGCCGGCGCGAAATAAAAAGAGCCCGCGGAGAGCGCGAGCAGCACGCATCCGGCGAGCAGGCAGGCCAGCAGCACATTGACCTGGATCCAGGACAGCCGCCTCATGCGCCTCGACGTGCCGGCGGATGCAGCCAGGCGGCGACCTTGCGCAGCGAGGCTGCGGTGCGCGGCGTGAAGTACATGATCTCGCTTTCCAGCACGCGGTGAATGTTGAGCGTCCTGGCAGCGGGCGTCAGCGCGACACCGGGCAGGTCGCGGAACTTCGCTGCCGAGCCATAGCGGTCGAAGCCGACATCGGTGGCGATGATGATGTCCGGCGCGGCGCGCGCGATGGTCTCGGGCGTCAGCCGCGCCATGCCACCGACCTGGTCGAGCGCGTTGACCCCGCCCGCCCAGGCGATGATCTGGTCGGCAGCGCCGCCCCGCGACAATCCGAGATAGCTGTTCCCGATCTGGCCGAAATGGATCATCAGCACCTTCGGTCGCGGGCCGCGTGCATAGGGGGCCATCGCCGCCAGCGCCGCCTTGATATCCGCCTGCCAGCGGGACACCACTGCCCTCGCCTGCGCTTCTCGCCCGAAATAGGTGCCGAGCTTCAGCATCAGCGCCTGCGCATCGGCCATCGAGCTGCCGGGCGCCATCGTTTCCACCGGCACGCCGACGCTCTTCACCTGCGCCAGCACCGGGTCCGGGCCGACATTGCCATCGGTCAGCAGCACGCTGGGCCGCATCGAGATGATGCCCTCGGCGCTCAGCGCCCGGTGGTAGCCGACATTGGGCAGCCGCGTGATCTGCGGCGGCGAGATCGAGGTGAGATCGCGCGCGACGAGGTGGCCCTGCGCGCCGATGTCGTAGATGAACTCGTTGATCTGCTTGGAAACGCACACCACCCGGTTGCCCGGCCCCGCCGCCAGTGCCCGGCCCGGCAACGCCGCCGCACCCGCCGCCAGCAACAGGCCGCTGGCCTCGCGGCGGGAGAAGAGGCGTTTATCGACCATGATGGGAGTCTCCCGAGGCGAAAGATCAGAGTTAACAGGCTTGCCTGACGCCAACCTGTCGGCAGCCGGCGAGGAGCGCAATGGCCGGCGCCCCTCGCCCCAACGTCAGATCGCGGTCTGTGGCGTGATCGACACGGGCTCCAGCCTCGCCTTGCCGATCTGGCTGTTGAAGCCGGCCAGTTCGCCGGTTTTCAGCTTGCTCCATTCGGCGAGATAGGCGGTGGCCTGCGCCTTGAGGATGTCGAACTCCGCATAAGCCTGCTTGGTCGGCTTGTTGTCGCCGGTGCCGACGGTCAACGCTAGGGAAGCGAGCTGGTTGTTCAGCCGGACCGGGAAGTTCAGCGGATCTTCATTGGCGATCGACAGCTTCTGGATCAGCTTGTCCTCAACGGCATTGACCTTGGCCTCAAGCGTGTCGGCGGCCTTGATCACCGCCCGCTTTCCGCCTGCCGCCTTGCGGGTTTCGGCCAGCTTGGCGTGCAGCTCGCGGATCTCCAGCACCGCGTCCTGCACCATGCTCAGCTCGCGGTTGATCGCCAGAGCGAGATCGAACTGCTCCTTGAGTTCGGCCTGGGTCACCTTGACATTGGGGTTGGCGACAATCTCGATCGGCTGGGTCTGTACCTGGCCATTGACCGTCAGCCGCGCCTTGTACTGGCCGGGGATGGCGATCGGGCCGAGCGTCGATGCATGCCACATCGCCGACTTCGGCACCTGCACCGGCCCCTGCACGCGCATATCCCAGGCAAAGCGGTTGAGCCCCGCCTTGGTGCCGAGCGAGGGCGCCGGGGCGCGGGGCGCCTCATCCTCGTCCTCGTCGCCGGAGGGCCGCGCCGCCGGCCGCGCCGAGGGCTTGAAGCTGCGGATGACGGTATCGGAGGCATCCAGAATTTCGAGCTTGATGGCGTCGGGCGCGACATCCTTGCCGAGATTATAATAAAGGATGGCGCCCGTCGGGGGATTCTCGCCGGTGAACTTGGTCATCGAATCGCCGCGGCCCGAATAGAGCATCCGCAAGGTCGGACGCGGCGTGAACAGATGAACCGGCTCCTGCGCGATGGCGTCCGACCATTGCCGCAGCGGCGTCAGATCATCCAGCACCCAGAAAGCGCGGCCATGCGTCGCCACCGCCAGATCGCCGGTCGGGTGAACGGCGAGATCATGCACCGGCACGCGCGGCATGTTGAGGCTGAGCGGCTTCCAGTGCGCGCCGTCGTCGAGCGAGACGAAGATGCCGTTCTCGGTGCCGGCATAGAGCAGGCCGTCGCGGGCCGGGTCGGCGCGCACGACATGGACATAGGCATCCGCCGGCAGGCCATTGGTGATCGGCACCCAGCTCTTGCCGAAATCATCCGTGCGGAAGGCATAGGGCTTGAGGTCGCCGAGCTTGTGGCGCTCGACCGCGATATAAGCGGTGCCGGCCTTTTTGGGGTGCGGCTCGACCATGTCGACCGTGCCCCATTCCGGCATGTCCTTCGGGGTGACGTTGGCCCATGCCTTGCCGCCATTGCTGGTGACCTGGATCAGCCCATCGTCGGTACCGGCCCAGATCAGATCCTTCTGCACCGGCGATTCCGCGAGCGAGAACACCACGCCGAATAGTTCGACGCTGGTATTGTCCTTGGTCAGCGGGCCGCCCGAGGATTGCTGCTTCGTCTTGTCGTTGCGGGTCAGGTCCGGTGAGATGATGTCCCAGGACTGGCCGTTATTGGTCGATTTGAACACCACTTCATTGGCGTTGTAGAGGGTGTTCGGATCGTGCGGCGAGAAGAGCAGCGGCTCGGTCCACTGGCCGCGATGCTGCACGTCTTTCGGCGCCCAGCCCATCGTCTCGTGCGGCCACGGCTTGATCGGGATCGCCTGGCCGGTGCGGTCGTCATAGCGGGACACCTCGCCCCAATAGCTGCCGGCGATGACGACGTGCGGATCCTTGGGATCGGGGACGACATAGCCGCTCTCGCCGCCGCCGACGGGCTGCCAGTCGCGCATGGTGATGCCGCCGCTGACGCTGGCCGAGGCGATGCGCACCGTGGTGTTATCCTGCTGCGCGCCATAGATGTTGTACGGCACCTGATTGTCGACGGCGATATGATAGATCTGGCCGGTCGGCTGATTATCGCCCTGGGTCCAGCTGTCGCCGCCATTGACGGAGACGTTCACGGCGCCGTCATTACTGTTCACCATGTAACGCGGATCGGCCGGATTGATCCACAGCTGGTGATTGTCGCCGTGGAACGTCGGCATCGACTTGAACGACTTGCCGCCATCGGTGGAGCGATAGGCGCCGGTGTTCATCACGAACACCTTGTTGGCATCCTTCGGATCGGCGAAGATGTTGGTGTAATACCAAGCGCGCTGCTTATAGGCGTTGTCGGCGTTGATCAGCTGCCACGAGGCGCCGCCGTCGTCGGTGCGATAGAGCCCACCCTTCTCCGCCTCGATGAGTGCATAGACGCGCTTGCCGTCGGCGGCCGGCGCCACGCCGATCTTGCCGAGGATGCCGGCGGGCAGGCCCTTGCCGGTCTGCTTCTGCCAGGTGGTGCCGCCGTCGGTCGACCGATAAAGGCCGCTGCCCGGGCCGCCGCTTTCCATGATCCAGGGCTTGCGATGGACCTGCCACATCGCTGCCCAGACGATGTTGGGATTGGTGGGGTCGATCTGCACGTCGACGGCACCGGTCTTGTCGTCGACGAAGAGCACGCGCTGCCAGGTCTTGCCACCGTCGCGGGTGCGGTAGACGCCGCGCTCGCCGCCGTCGCGGAACAGCGAGCCGCCCGCCGCCACGAAGACGAGGTTGGGATCGGTGCTGCTGATCGCCATCCGACCGATGAATTCCGACGTGCGCAGGCCGGCATAGGCCCAGCTCTTGCCGCCGTCGGTCGATTTGAACACGCCGTTGCCGCCGACGACATTGCCGCGCGGGGCGCCGCCCTCACCGGTGCCGGCATAGATGACGTTCGGGTCGGACGGCGACACCACCACCGCGCCCACCGCCGGCGACGCTTCGGGGAATTTGTCCCATAGCGGCGCCCAGCTGCGCCCGGCATCCGTCGTCTTCCACAGCCCGCCCGAGGACATGCCGGCATAATAGACGGTCGGATCCCCCGGCACGCCGGCGACCCCGGTGGCGCGCCCGCCGCGGAACGGCCCGATCATGCGATACTTCATGCCCTCCATCGAGAGCGGCCCGGTATCGGTGATCGCGGCTGACGCCGCCGACAGGGTGATGGGCATCCCCGCGATCGCGGTGCCGATCAGCAACGCCACCAAAGTCATGCTACGCGCACGCATCGTTCGTCCTTTCAAAGCTTGGCATCACGGCAGATTCGGGCAGGCCGGGAAGATCAGCGGCCCGGCGCGAACGACAGTCGCGCCGGGCCAAATCGGGTTCAAGGAAAATATTTGTCACTATTGTTCATAAACGAAAATTCCTGCCCTAGAACTTCGTCCTGAAGCTGAGACCGATCGTCCTCGGCATGACGGTGGTGATGTTCTGGGTGGCATAGGATTGGCCGTTGATGACAGTCTGCGCGATCGTCGAGCTGGTCGCGCTCGACGATTTGCCGAGAATGGCCAGCTTGTTGAACATATTGTTGACGAAAGCATAGACACCCCACTGCCCGTCCTGCTTTTCGAACCCGATGCGGGCATTGACCTGAGCATAGCCGGCAAGATGATCGTTTTCCGGGATTACATTGGCAGCGTTCGGATCATAGATCGACCAATAGCCGCTGCGGTAATTGGCATCGGCGTGATAGAGGATCTGGAAGTCGTCGCCGAGCGGCTGGATATAGTCGGCGGAGCCTTGCAGCGTCCACTTGGGCGTGTTCGGCAAGGTGTTGCCGGCGACGCCAAGACCGCGGAACACCGTGCAATTGACATAGGGCGGCGAGGTGTTGGTGCAGATATTGATGCCGTCGGGCAGCTTGATGTCGTCCTGCAGCTTCGCCGAGGTGTAGCTGCCGGACGCGCGCAGCGTCAGGCCCTGCAGCGGCATGATCGTGCTTTCCACCTCGACGCCGCGGATGCGCGCGCCACCGGGGCTGTTGGTGATGAAGCCGAACGCGCCCTGATAGGACGCCGAAACCATCATGCTGCTCCAGTCCATCTGGAACAGGCTGACGTTCATGACGAGCTTGCGATCGAACCAGGTGCTCTTCAAGCCCAGCTCATAATCCCACAATTTGTCCGACTTGTAGGTCGCCGCGTAGCTGGGCAGGCCGAGCGTCTGGTTGACGCCGCCCGGGCGATAGCCTTGCGAGGCGGAGGCGAACAGCATCACGTCGGGCGTCAGTTTGTAGCTGGCGCTGAACTTGAGCAGGGTGCCGTTCTCCGACCCTTTCAGCTCGGAAAAGGGCGTGATCGTGTTGCCGGCGACATAGTTGGGGATGATCACCTCGGAGCCGGTGACCTTCTTGTAGTCGAAATAGCGGAAGCCCCCGGTCAGGCTGAGCTTGCGGGTGATGTCCCAGGTCAGCTCGCCGAATCCAGCCGTCTGCTCCAGCGTGTCGTCGATGACGCGATTGAGGTTCGTCTTGGCGCCATAGGCATAGGGGAAGGTATAGCCGTTCGGATAATCCTGCAGGCCGGTCACCGGATCGACGGTGTTGAGGAGGCTCTGGGTCGTGTTCTTGCGGAAGCTGTGATAGAGCCCCACCGTCCACTTCAGCGCGTGGTCCGCATTGGCCAGCCGCACTTCCTCGGTCGAAGCCTTGGTCGATTGCGGCTGGTAGGCGGTCATGCTGCCCCAGGCGCTGACGAAGTTCTGATAGTCTGGCCCGCTACATCCGGTCACGCCGCCGATGATGCCGGCGCGGCAGTCCGAGGCGAAGGCCGCATAGCCCGGAATCCGCGCAGGATCGCCCTTGTACGTGCCGTTGTAATAGCGTGCGAAATAGGGCGTATAATCGAAATTATATTTGACGTCGCGCTTGGCATAGGAACCGACCGCGGTCAGCGTCGCGAAGCCGAAGTCCCAGTTCGCCGTGCCGCTGTACAGCTCCATCGCGTCCTTTTGTGGCTGCTGGATGGTCAGCGTTTGGTCGAACTTGCGGCCGGTGAGGCGGTTCTCGGTATTGTTCCAGGCCGAGCCATAGCTGCTGCGGTTCTGATAAACCGCCATGCCGTCGATGGTCAGGTCCTCGATCGGGCGGAAACGCACCAGCAGGCGACCGCCATAGCCCTGTCCATCATTGATATCCTTCAGCCCGAGCACCGAATTGTCGATGTAGCCGGGCGTATAATCATAATAGCCGACGACACGCACCGCCAGCTTGTCGGTGACGACCGGGACATTGACCATCGCATCAAAGATCTGGCCGGTCTTGCCCGCCTTGTAGACGGTGGTCACCTGCCCGTTCACCGCCCCTTCGACATCGACGAGGTTGGGCTTGTTGAAGATGATGCGCATCGTGCCGGCCATCGAGCTGGCGCCGTAGAGCGTGCCCTGCGGCCCGCGCAGCACCTCGGCGCGCTCGACGTCGAACAGGCGCACGGCCGGCGAATTGGCGCCGGCATCGTTGCTGACGCCGCCCGTCCCGGTCAGCGGGACTTCATCGTAATAAAGGCCGACAAGCGATTCGCCCGTCGCGCGGAGGTTGCGGATGGTGATGCGGCTGCCGGCATTGCCCTCCTCGATGCGCAGGTTCGGGGTAACCCGCGTCAGCTGCGTCGAATCGGTGATGTTCTGATTGGTCAGCGTGCCGGCGCCCACCGCCGAAATCGCCAGCGGCGTTTCCTGGATGCTCGTCGCGCGCTTCAGCGCGGTGACGACGATCTCCGTATCATCGGCTGGCGCGGCGGGCGCGGCCGCCTGCTGTGCATGAGCCGGCGCCATGAAACCCAATGCGGAAGAGCAAGCCAGGGCGATACGAAAAGATAACACTTGGCGAGTTTTATTGGCAGCAAGCTTCATCAGAACCCCCTTTTCGTGTGCAACTTTTTTGGAGCGGACTCTCCCGATTTAGAAATATTGCAATTCGCAAGATCATCGTCACCGTGCCGCGCGCGCAATCCTGCCGTCTTCGGACAGTTATTTTCCTCGCGAACGCTTCTAGCGAATGCTTCTTATTATCAGCCACACTTCGCCGGCTTTGCGATTGAAAGCGGCAACGATCTCCCCGACTCGTGACATTTTTAATATGCATCATCGCGGTAGAGATGTAATTCCAAAATGGGGCGAAAAAACGCGGCATTTTGGCTCATATGAACTACGATACTGGTTGATTCTCGCAGCAACGGGCTAGGTTTATCCGAATTTACATGATCGCATAGCCGCAAAACGCCTGAAGCCAAAGCGTCCGCCGCCCGGCTCGGCGGCGCCAATGCCGCATCGCGCCGGGGTCGGCCTTTGGATCAGGCGGCAAGAGGCCGATCGCGCCCCATCAGAACAATTCCCCCTGCGCCCCCGCCGGCGGCCGAAACAGGTCGCAGCGCATATCCAGCTTCCGCCGCTCCTGCGGGAAACCGTGACGCGCCTTGGCGATCTGGAACCGGGTGCGCATCAGCTCGGCCCATGGCCCCTGGCCGCGCATCCGCGAAAAGAAACCCGGATCATTGTCCCGGCCGCCGCGCAGCGACTGGATGATCGCCATCACCTTGCCGGCACGCTCGGGAAAATGCGCGTCCAGCCAGGCGCGGAACAACGGCGCCACCTCCCAGGGAAGACGCACCGGAATATAGGATATATTGGTTGCGCCCGCTTCCGCCGCGCGGGCGATGATCGCCTCCACCTCGCTGTCGGTGATCGCCGGGATGATCGGCGCGATATTGACGAATGCCGGCACGCCGGCGTCAGCCAGCGCCCTGACCGCCGCCAGCCTTTTCTCCGGATGCGGGGCGCGCGGCTCCAGCGTCATCGCGACGCGCGGCGTCAGAGAGGTGACGGATATGGCCACCGCAACCAGTCCCTTGGCGGCCATCGGCGCAAGCAGATCGAGATCGCGTAGCACACGGTCGGATTTGGTGGTGATCACCAGCGGATGATCATGCTCCGCCAGCACCTCGATCACCCCGCGCGTGATCCGCCACCGGCTCTCGGCCGGCTGATAGGGATCGGTGTTGGTACCCATGGCGATCGGGCTAACCCGATAGCCGGGTTTGGCCAGCTCGGCCCGCAGCAACGCCGGCAGATCAGGCTTCACGAACAGCTTCGTCTCGAAATCCAGGCCCGGAGAAAGGTCATGATAGGCATGGGTCGGCCGTGCAAAGCAGTAGATGCAGCCATGCTCGCAGCCCTGGATCGTATTGATGCTGCGGTCGAAGGCGATGTCGGGTGACTTGTTATAGGTTATCGCCGTCTTCGGATGGACGACCTGGATGTCCGTCCTCGCTGGCGCGACCGCGCCGTCGACGACATCCCGGGCATCGAGCCAGTCCCCATCAGCCTCGTGAGTCGGCAGATTGAACCGCCCGCTCAATGCGTTGTCGGTGGCGCCGCGCGTCGGCCGTGTCTTGCCAGCTTGTGACATTCCCCCGCATTAGCATGCCGAGAACAAATCAGGAACAGAAATCCTGGCGGCGCCGGTCGCCTGCGTCTTCCGGCCTGATCTACCCGACCAGCGCCAGCATCGGCCCGATCGTGTCGAGCGTCACCGCGATCACGCCCGGTACCTGCTCGATCCGCGCTGCCAGCTCTGCGTCGGCGGCGAGATCGCGCATCAGCCGCATCGGCAGCACCCGTCCATCGGAAAGCCGCGCGAGCAGCTCCAGCTCGCCGCGCCCGCCACCGGCGGCGCCCGCCACCGCGGCGATGCGGCGCACCGCCTCCGCGCTACCCGTTTCCACTGACAGGCGCAGGCGGATCGTGCCGGACATTTCCTCGAATGGCTGGATGCGGCGCACGGTGATGCGTGGCGTCTCCTCGCCCGGGCGGCGATCCAGCTCCACCGTCATCAGTCCGCACGCCCCCGATTTGGCCGCCGCCTCGACGGTCTCGGCGATATCATCGTCGAAGCATGAGGCCATGAACTGGCCGGAACTGTCCGAGCAGGTGGCGAGAAGGTAGCGTCGCCCGCGCGCCGACACCCGCCAGCGCGCATCCTCGACCAGCACCGCCATCGCCGATTTGGGCGCGGCGACCCGCTGGCCGTCGACGAAGCGCGGCTCGGGATCGGCCGACACCGGCATCGCCGCCAGCTGGGCGAAGGTGCGCGCGCGATTGGCGGCGGCGAGATGGCGATAGCGATCGGTCGGGTGCGCCGAGAAATAGAAGCCGAACGCCTCCTTCTCCTGGCCCATGCGGTGCGCCAGCGTCCACGGCTCGGCACGCGGCAGGTGGAGCGGGGCGACGCTGCCCGCCGTTTCCCCGAACAGGCCGCCCTGTCCGCTTTCGCGTGCATCGGCGGCGCTGGCGGCATGGGCGAGCACCGTCTCCACCGCGGCGAAGGCGGTGGCGCGGTCCGGCTCGAGGGCGTCGAGCGCGCCGGCAGCGGCGAGGCTCTCAAGCTGGCGGCGGTTGAGCAGGCGAGGGTCGATGCGATCGGAAAAATCGGCCAGCGATTTGAACGCGCCACCGGCATCACGTTCGGCGCAGAGCGTTTCCATCGCCTTCTCGCCGACGCCCTTGAGCGCGCCGAGGGCATAGCGCACCGCGCCATCCTCCACGCCGAACTCGGCGCCGCTCCGGTTGATGCAGGGCGGCAGGCACGCCACGCCCAGCCTGCGCATATCCTCGATGAAGATGGCCAGCTTGTCGGTCTGGCTCATGTCGTAGCACATCGAGGCGGCGAAGAATTCGGCCTTGTGATGCGCCTTCAGCCACGCCGTCTGATAGGCGACCAGCGCATAGGCCGCGGCATGGCTCTTGTTGAAGCCATAACCGGCAAACTTGTCGATCAGGTCGAACAGCTCATTGGCCTTGGCGGAGGGGATCTGGTTGGTCTTCTCGCAACCCTCGACGAAGATCGCGCGCTGCGCATCCATCTCGGCCTTGATCTTCTTGCCCATCGCGCGGCGCAGCAGGTCGGCGCCGCCGAGCGTGTAGCCGGCCAGCACCTGCGCGGCCTGCATCACCTGTTCCTGATAGACGAAGATGCCGTAGGTTTCCTTGAGGATGCCTTCCAGCAACGGATGGGGATAGTCGATCTCCTCCCGTCCGTTCTTGCGCGCGCCGAAGCTCGGGATGTTGTCCATCGGCCCCGGCCGATAGAGCGAGACGAGCGCGATGATGTCCTCGAAACAGGTCGGCTTCACCGCGGCCAGCGTCCGGCGCATGCCTTCCGATTCGAGCTGGAACACGCCCACCGTCTGGCCGGACTGCAACAGCGCGTAGACCGCCGGATCGTCCCAGGCGAGGCGATCGAAATCGACCGTCACGCCGCTTTGAGCGAGCAGCGACTGCGCCTTCTTCAGCACCGACAATGTCTTCAGGCCGAGAAAGTCGAACTTCACCAGCCCCGCGTCCTCGACATGCTTCATGTCGAACTGGGTGACGGGGAAATCCGAGCGTGGATCGCGATAAAGCGGCACCAGCTTGTCGAGCGGCCGATCCCCGATCACCACGCCGGCAGCGTGGGTTGAGCTGTGGCGCGGCAGGCCCTCCAACTCCTTGGCGAGATCGAACAGGCGCTTCACGTCCGGATCGCGCTTATACTCGGTCGCAAGCTCGGACACGCCGTTTAGCGCGCGCTCCAGCGTCCACGGATCGGTCGGGTGATTGGGCACCAGCTTGGCGAGGCGATCGACCTGGCCATAGCTCATCTGCAGCACGCGGCCGGTATCCTTGAGGACGGCGCGGGCCTTCAGCTTTCCGAAGGTGATGATCTGGGCGACGTGATCGCGACCATATTTCTCCTGCACATAGCGGATCACCTCGCTCCGCCGCGTTTCGCAGAAATCGACGTCGAAGTCCGGCATCGACACGCGCTCGGGGTTCAGGAAGCGCTCGAACAGCAGGCCCAGCTTGAGCGGATCGAGATCGGTGATGGTCAGCGCCCAGGCCACCACCGATCCCGCGCCCGATCCACGGCCCGGCCCGACCGGGATGTCATGCGCCTTGGCCCATTTGATGAAGTCCGCGACGATCAGGAAATAGCCCGGAAAACCCATCTGGATGATGACGTCGATCTCGAATTCGAGCCGGCTGAAATAGGCGTCGCGATCGACGCCGTCATTGTAGAGAGCAAGGCGCGCCTCCAGGCCAGCACGGGCGTCCTCGCGCAGCATCTCCGCCTCCGCCTCGCGATCGCCGGCGAGGCTGGGCAGGATCGGCTTGCGCTTGGGCGCGGCGAAGGCGGTGCGCTGGGCCACGACGGCGCTATTGGCGATCGCCTCCGGCAGATCGGCGAACAGGCGCGCCATCTCCGCCGCCGGCTTCAGCCACGTCTCCGGCGACGAGCGGCGGCGGTCGTCCGTCTCCACATAGGTGGATTGGGCGATGCACAGCATGGTGTCGTGGGCGGCGTGGAACTCGGGTACCGCGAAGCAGGCCGGGTTGGTCGCGACCAGCGGCAGGTCGCGCGCATAGGCCAAGTCGACCAGCGCCGGCTCGGCCTTCGTCTCGTCCGCGTCGCCGCGCCGCGCCAGCTCGATATAGAGCCGGTCAGGGAACAGCGTCTCCAGCCGGCGGACATAGGCCTCCGCGTCCGCCTGCTGTTCGGCGGCGATCAGCCGGGTGAGCGCGCCCTCGCCGACGGCGGTGAGCGCGATCAGCCCGTCGGTGCGGCCGGCCAGCGCCTCCATGGGGACGTGCGGATCATCATGCGCCGGGCGGTCGAGATGGGCGGCCGAGACGAGCGCGCAAAGATTGTCATAGCCGGCCGCATCCTGCGCATAGAGGGCCAGCCAGTCGATCACCGGCGGCTTGCCGGCCTCCGCCCCGCCAATGCCGTCAGGCCGCGCCACCGCGAGCATCGTCCCGACGATCGGCTGCACCCCTTCCGCCTTGCACGCCGCGGAGAAGGCCATCGCTCCGTAAAGGCCGTTGCGGTCCGTGATCGCGGCCGCCGGAAAGCCGAGCGCGCGAGCGTGCCTGGCGATCAGCTTGGGATCGATCGCCCCCTCCAGCATGGTGTAGCTGGAGAAGACACGCAGCGGCACGAAGATCGGGGACGTCATCTCCGGACTATGGGAGCGCGGGCCGATTCTGGAAAGGGGTGCTATCCCCCCCCCCCGCTCACCCGCCGCGTGGCACGTACATCGAGATCAGCACCAGCGGGCTGGTGATGGTCCCGAACCAGTGCGGCGTCTTTTCCGGCACGATGAACATGTCACCCTTGCCGACCGCCCGGGTCTGGCCGCCGGCGATCGCCTTGCCCATGGTGGTCCCGCCGCCGTTCGGCGCGCCCGCCTCGGTCAGCGTGCCGCCGGTGGTCACCGTGCCGGCGCCGTCGATCACGTAGAAGAATTCGGCCTGCGCCGCATGGATCGCCGCCGGGCCGACGAGCGGGCGATATTCGAGATGCGCCGTATAGGGCTCGGCCGAGATGAGGTTCTGCGAAAAGGTCGGCTGACCGGGCTTGATCGTCGCCTTGGCCTTCGCCGCGACCGCGGCGATCTCCGCCGCCGAAATGGCCAACGGCAGCGGCGTTGCTGCTGCGGGCGCCTGGGCGAACGCGGCGCCCGCCATCGCCGTCCCGATCAGCGCCGCCCCGAGCGTCGCGAGAATGCGCCTGGTTTCCATGATCCCTCTCCCTGTCTGTTCTGTGCGGGCAGGATGCATGGTCCGCCTCCCGTCATCAAGCGCCGGAAACGAAGATGCCGCCCGCCACGCGGCGAGCGGCATCCCATTCTTCCGCCTCCGGCGATCAGGCGACGACGACGCGGCGCCTGCGGCGGGCGGCGACGCCGACCAGGCTGAAGCCGCCGACCATCATCGCCCAGCTGGCCGGCTCCGGCACGGCGGCGAGAGCGTTGTACTGGAGCTTCACCAAATAGGACTGGTTACGTCCGTCGCCGTCGTCGCTGACGAGATAGATATTGCCGTCCTCGTCCAGCGTCATGCCCTCGAACTTGCCGCCCTCGTCCAGCGGGTTGATCAGGGCGTCGAAACCCGACAGGTCGAACTGGCTGATCAGCTGGCCGGTCTGGCTAAGCTCGTAGATGACCTGCGAACGGCCGCTGAGGATCAGCAGATTGTCGCCGAAAGCCGTGCCGGCGAACAGGCCATTGGAAAGCACCGCGATGTCCGACAGCCGGTCGAGGCCGAGGCTGCCGATATCGAAGAGCGCGCTGATGGTCGCGGTCTCATTGCCGAAATCGGCGTTGGTGATCTTCCAGATCGTCTGGGGGCCGGTCTCCTTCACGGCGTAGAAGTCGCCGGAGGTGCGGTCGTAGGCGACACCCTCGAGGCCGGTATTGCCGGCGTTCGGGCCGACGCTGATCGTCGGCGCGGCAGAGAGATCGGTGTAGGTGCGCGTGGTGCCGTTGACGGCTGTCTGGCTGATGCGCGCGATATCCTGATAGCGCTCCTCGCCAACGACATATTGGCCGTTGCCGACATAGGTGAGGCCCTCGGGGTCGCACTGGCTGCTGCCGAGCGACAGGCAGCCCGGCAGGTTGATGTCGGCAACCTTGGCGCCGTTCATGTCATACTCGCCGAAGCGGGCGAAATTGCCATCCTCTTCGTCATTGGTGACCATCAGCCGGTGGGTATCCCAGTTATAGGCGACGGCGCTGGCCTCCGGCGTCGCGATCGCCACCGACCAGGCGGTGGTATAATGGTCGAGCAGCCCCGCGGCACTGGCGGAGACGGCGGTGGTGAGGACGAGCGCGGCGACGCCGGCGCGCAAAAGAGCGGTCTTCATGGCATTCCCCCTTGGTTCACGAATGCAGACGGCCGTCATCCCGTCGGGAAGAGGGCTCGGGGAAGACCATGAAGGCGAGCGATGACGAGATGGTTACCGGACGGTTAAAGCCTGCCGATCAGGCGAGCACGCCCTCGTGCAGGCGGACGAGGCGATCCATCTTCGCCGCCAGGCGCTCATTATGGGTGGCGACCAGCGCCGCCGCCCCCTGGCCGCGCACCAGCCGCAGGAACTCGGCCAGCACGACATCGGCGGTGGCCTCGTCGAGATTGCCGGTCGGCTCGTCGGCCAGCACCAGCGCCGGTCGGTTGGCAAGGGCGCGGGCCACGGCGACCCGCTGCTGCTCGCCGCCGGACAGCTGGGACGGACGATGCGTCAGTCGGTTGCCCAGGCCGAGGGTGGTGAGCAGGTCCGCCGCCCGGGCGTTGGCTGCCGGCCGGTCCGCCCCGTGAATGAGCTGGGGCAGCACGACATTCTCCACCGCCGAGAAATCCGGAAGCAGATGGTGGAACTGATAGACAAAGCCGAGCGCGTCGCGGCGCAGACGGGTGCGCCCGCCATCGTCGAGCCGGGAGGCCTCGGTGCCGGCGATGCGGATCACGCCCTCGAAACCGCCCTCCAGAAGGCCGACCGCCTGCAGCAGCGTCGACTTGCCCGAGCCCGAGGGTCCGAGCAGCGCCACGATCTCGCCCGGCGCCACCGCCAGCGAGACGCCACGCAGCACGTCGATACGCACGCCGCCCTGCTCGAAGCTGCGGCGCAGGTCGCGCACGTCGAGGACCGGCTCACTCATAGCGCAGCACCTGCACCGGGTCCGTGCTGGCCGCCTTCCACGCCGGATAGAGCGTGGCGAGGAAGGACAGGCCGAGCGCCATCACCGTCACCGCCACGACCTCGACCGGATTGGTCTTGGCTGGCAATTCGGTGAGGAAGCGGATCGACGGATCCCACAGATTCTGCCCGGTCACGAACTGCACGAACCCGACCACCGACTGGCGGAAATAAAGGAAGATCTGCGCCAGGATCAGCCCTGACACCGTACCCAGCGTGCCGATCGTCAGGCCGACGGTGATGAACACCTTCATCAGGCCGCGCCGCGTGGCGCCCATGGTGCGCAGAATGGCGATGTCGCGGGTCTTGGCGCGGACCAGCATGATCAGTGACGACAGGATGTTGAACACCGCCACCAGGATGATCAGCGACAGCACGACGAACATCGCCACGCGCTCCACCGCCAGCGCTTCGAACAGCGCCGAGTTCATCTGTCGCCAGTCGGAGATCACGCCCTTGCGCCTCACCTTGTCGGCGAGCGGGGCAAGGATCTCGGCCACCCGGTCGGCATCGGCGGTCTGCACCTCGATCATGCCGACGGCATCGTCGAGCATCAGCAGCGTCTGCGCGTCCTCCATCGGCATGATCACGAACGCCTTGTCATAATCATAGACGCCGACCTCGAAGATCGCCGCCACCCGATAGGAGACGATGCGCGGCACCGTGCCGAACGGCGTCGTCTGTCCCTGCGGGCTGATCAGGCTGACCTCGCCGCCGACGCTCGCGCCAAGTTCCTCGGCGAGGCGCGCGCCGATCGCGACATTGCCCGAGCCCGGGGTCAGCGCCTTGAGGCTGCCCGCCGTCACCTTGCCGTTCAGCACGGCATTGTCGCGGATATCCTCCACCCGCATGCCGCGCGTCACCACCCCTTCGACACGGCCCTCATAGCTCGCCATCAGCGGCTGCTCGATCAGCGGCACGGCGCTGGTCACGCCGGGGGTCGCCTTGGCCTGCGCCACGATGTCGCGCCAGTTGTCGAGGCGGTTGCCATAGCCCTGCACCACGGCGTGGCCGTTGAGGCCGATCACCTTGTCGAAGAGCTCGACACGGAAGCCGTTCATCACCGACATGACGATGACCAGCGCCGCCACGCCCAGCGTGACCGCGAACAGGCTGATGCCCGCCACCAGGAAGATGAACGCCTCGCCCTTGCCCGGCAGCAGATAACGCCGGGCGATCATCCGCTCATAGCGGTTGAGAATCACTTCGCCGCGAGCCTCGCCACGGCCTCGTCCGGAGCAAGCTCGATCGTCTCGCCGGTGGCGCGGCGCTTGAGCTCGACGACGCCGCGCTCCAGCCCCTTCGGGCCGATGACGATCTGCCAGGGCAGGCCGATCACGTCCATCGTCGCCAGCTTCTGGCCGCCCGACAGCGAACGATCGTCGTAGAGCGTCTCGACGCCGGCGGCGTTCAGTTTCGCGTAGAGCGCGTCCGCCGCCGCCGTGCAGGCCGGGTCATTGTCGCGCATATTGACGATGCCGACCGCATAGGGCGCCACCGCGTCGGGCCAGATGATGCCCTTGTCGTCGTGGCTCGCCTCGATGATCGCGCCCATCAGGCGCGACACGCCAACGCCATAGCTGCCCATGTGCGGCACCACCTCGGCGCCGTCCGGGCCCTGCAGCTTGAGGCCCATCGCGCCCGAATATTTGGTGCCGAAATAGAAGATATGACCGACCTCGATGCCGCGCGATTGACGCAACGCCTCGCCGGCCTCCGCCTCGCGGGCCGGATCGCGCTTCTCGTCGGTGGCGGCATAGTCGGCGGTGTGGCCCGAGACGATCGCCTGGAGGGCGGCGGCATCATCGAAGTCGACCGAGCTCAGATCCGCCGGCCGCTCCCAGTTGGCATGATAGAACACATCGCTTTCGCCCGACGGCGCGAGGATGATGAACTCGTGGCTGAGGTCGCCGCCGATCGGGCCGGTATCGGCCTGCATCGGGATGGCGCGCAGGCCCATCCGCGCGAAGGTGTTGAGATAGGCGACGAACATGCGGTTGTAGCTGGCCCGCGCGCCGGCCTCGTCCATGTCGAAGGAATAGGCGTCCTTCATCAGGAATTCGCGGCCGCGCATCACGCCGAAGCGGGGGCGCACCTCATCGCGGAACTTCCACTGGATGTGGTAGAGCGAGCGCGGCAGGTCGCGATAGCTGCGGGCATTGTCGCGGAAGATGGCGGTGATCATCTCCTCATTCGTCGGCCCGTACAGCATCTCACGATCATGCCGGTCGGTGATGCGCAGCATCTCCGGGCCATAGGCATCGTAGCGCCCGGATTCGCGCCACAAGTCGGCGGATTGCAGCGTCGGCATCAGCAGCTCGATCGCGCCGGATCGATCCTGTTCTTCCCGCACGATCTGCTCGATCTTGCGCAGCACGCGATAGCCGAGCGGCAGCCAGGCATAGATGCCCGCGGCGGTCTGCCGGACGAGGCCGGCGCGAAGCATCAGCTTGTGGCTGATGATCTGCGCATCGGCAGGCGTTTCCTTGGTGACGGGCAGGAAATAACGGGTGAGGCGCATCGGTCTCTTTATCGGCCGGAGGAATGATCGGCTTGAGGCTGTAGGGCGCGCGCCGGCAATCGACAAGCATCAGCCTGCCCGCGCGATCTGTGGCGCAAACGCCACAAGCAGGGCATTATCTCAACATACCCTAGGTTTGGCTCATGACAGAACTGCGAATCCAGCGTAGCCAAGCTCTCACGAAACGCAGGTCGATGGCCGTGGTTCGGGGAGGCAAGGGCTCCGCCAGGATCGTCGAAAGGGGGCGATCCAACAAGCGCGTCGAGCCCAAGCCCCAAAGGGGGCTGGCGAGCATTCGTCACGCGGGCGCCCGGGTCGAGAAATCGGCCCGGGCGTTTGTGTATCTGGGCCTCATCGTGGATCGATATCGGCCGTTGAGCCTTTCCTGCGCCTGAACGTTCCGGTCGGGCGAGACAGGAGAATGCGCATGGCCAGCCAGCCCCCCGGCGACCCGATCCCGACCCCGGTCGATCCGATGCCGACGACCCCCACCGATCCGATCCCGCCCACGCCCAGTGATCCGGTGCCGACCCAGCCCACGCCGCCGGATTGAGGATCGCACAAGGCCAGGCGCCGCCATCGTTCCACCCGTCAGGCGCGCCGGCTCACACCAGCCGGCTGTGCCTCACGGCGGCGGCGATGAAGCTGGCGAACAGCGGGTGCGGATCGAACGGCTTGGATTTCAGCTCGGGGTGGAACTGCACGCCGACGAACCAGGGATGATCCGGCCGCTCGACGATTTCGGGCAACGTTCCATCGGGCGACATGCCGGAGAAGACCAGCCCGCCTTTCTCCAGCGCGTCGCGATAATGGACGTTCACTTCGTAGCGGTGGCGATGCCGCTCGGAAATCTCCGCCGATCCGTAGATCGTCGAGACGTGCGAGTTGCCGGCGAGCATCGCCGGATAGGCGCCGAGCCGCATCGTGCCGCCGAGGTCGCCACCCTCCTCGCGCTTCTGCAGACCGTCGGCGGTCATCCATTCGGTGATCAGGCCGACCACCGGCTCTTCGGTCGGGCCGAACTCGGTGGTCGAGGCACCGGCGATGCCGGCGGTATTCCGCGCGCCTTCGATACACGCCATCTGCATGCCGAGGCAGATGCCGAAGAACGGCACGTTCTTCTCGCGGGCGAAGCGCACGGACGCGATCTTGCCCTCTGACCCGCGCTCGCCGAAGCCGCCCGGGACGAGGATGCCGTGCATCGGCTCCAGCTGCGCGGCGACGTCCGAGCCTTCCTGCTCGAACAGCTCGGCATCCAGCCAGCGCAGATTGACCTTGACGCGATTGGCGATGCCGCCGTGCACCAAGGCCTCGGACAGCGACTTGTAGGCGTCCGGCAGGCCGACATATTTGCCGACGACGCCGATCGTCACCTCGCCTTCCGGATTGGTGAGGCGATCCATGATCGTCTCCCAGCGGGAGAGATTGGGCGCGGTGCCCGGCTCGATGCGGAAGGCGCGCAGCACCTCCGTGTCCAGCCCCTCACCATGATAGTTGAGCGGCACGCCATAGATGCTGGCCGCGTCGAGCGCGGGCACCACCGCCTCGGGCCGCACATTGCAGAACAGGGCGATCTTCGCCCGCTCGGACGCCGGCAGCGGCCGCTCGCAGCGGCAGACGAGGATGTCCGGCTGGATGCCGAGCGCGGTAAGGTCGCGCACGCTGTGCTGGGTGGGCTTGGTCTTCAGCTCGCCGGCTGCGGCGATATAGGGAACCAGCGTGACGTGGATGAACAGCGTCATGTCCCGCCCGAGGTCGTTCCGCATCTGGCGGATCGCCTCCATGAACGGCAGGCTCTCGATGTCGCCGACGGTGCCGCCGATCTCGCACAGCACGAAATCGAGATCCTCGACATCGGTGCGCGCGAACGCCTTGATCGCGTCGGTGACGTGGGGAATCACCTGCACGGTGGCGCCGAGATAGTCGCCGCGCCGCTCCTTGGCGATGATCGTCTGATAGATGCGGCCCGAGGTGACATTGTCCGACTGGCGCGAGGGCACGCCGGTGAACCGCTCATAATGGCCGAGATCGAGGTCCGTCTCCGCGCCGTCGTCGGTGACGTAAACCTCGCCATGCTGATACGGGCTCATCGTGCCCGGATCGACATTCAGATAGGGGTCGAACTTGCGGATGCGGACCCGATAGCCACGCGCCTGAAGGAGCGCCGCGAGGGAGGCCGCCATGAGGCCCTTGCCGAGCGAGGAGACCACGCCGCCGGTGATGAAAATGAACCGCGCCATGGGAATCACCGCTTAGCGAAGGGGGTGCAGAAAGGGCAAGGCAGCGAATCACATTAAGCGACCGGATGGGATCATCCGGCGCCTTTCAAGCCCCCGAATGTTCCCGGGGGGGGGCCGCCTTGTGACGAAAAAACCGGGCCCGCCGCGGGCGCTCAGCGTTCCATCGGAACGGCGGCGTTGCCCTGGGCCGGGGCCGGGGCGGGCGCGGGTGCCGGCGCCGCGGCGGCGGGCGCCTGAGCATTGGCGGTGGGTGCCGCGCCCACGGCGGCCGCGATCGGATCCGTCGGCGCAGGTGCGGGCGCGCCCGCGTCCGGCACCACCGGCGCCTGCCGCGCGAGCGACGTGTCGATGCTGGCCGGCCGGTTGTGAACGCTGGCCAGCGCCGCCAGCCCGATCGACATCAGCACGAACAGGGCGGCGAGAATCGTCGTCGCGCGGGTGAGGAAGTCGGCGGCGCCGCGCGCCGTCATCAGGCCGGCCGGCCCCTGCCCCATGCCGAGCCCGCCGCCTTCCGACCGCTGCATCAGGATCACGCCGACCAGCGCGGCGGCGATGAGGGCATGGACTATCAGCAGGAAGGTGAACATGGCGGCTTTCGTGGGGATACGGACAAGGGGCGCGACATAGTGGATGCGGGCCGATCCGGCAAGGCGGAGCGGCACGCCCCCCTCATTCCTGCGCTGCCGGGCGCGGCCAGCCGATCGGCGCGAACACCGGTCGCGGCAGCGGCCGGCCATTGAGCAGGAAGGCGGCGAGCGGCCGGCGCGCCACCATGCCGAAATGAACGATCAGGCAGATGGCCAGCGTCGCGCCGCAGATCAGCGCGAACCCCGCCCAGCCGCGATAGCCCGGCGCCAGCATCATCACCGCGTTCTGGAGGCCCACCGTCACCGGATAATGGACCAGATAGATGGTGTAGGAGGCGCGCGACAATTCCGGCACCGGCCAGCTGATCCGGCGCACGCCGAGCGCCTGCTGGAAGATGCCGAGCATCACCAGCAGCGCCACGGTGGTGCGGACGAGCTGGACGACGATCGAGGCGGCCGGATCGTCGAGCACCCCCGGCGCCACGATCAGCAGCGCGATCCAGGCGGCGAAGGCGGCGATCGCCAGCCACATGTGAACGCGGCCGAGCCTGATCGTGCCGGCGGCGATGGCCTGCCCGGCCAGATAGAAGACGGCATAATAGGGCGCGGTGATCAGGCCGGTGATCCACAGCGGGTAGATCGCCGCCTTCCACACCGGCACATGGATCAGCATGAAAGGCGAGAGCAGGATCGCGGCGACGCCGATCTGCCACAGCGGCAGCGCGCGGCGCGGCAGGAAGGCGCAGAGCATCAGCACCGGCAGGAACCACAGATGATCGGTCTCCGCCCACCAGCGCGCCGGCTCGCTGAACATCGTCCTCACCCCGATTACCGCGAGCGCGGTGAAGGCGAAGGGCACCAGCAGCAGCGCCGCCCGCTTCTTCACCCATCCCGGCCGATCATTGGCGAGGAAGGCCAGGAAGCCGGCGATGGCGAAGAACGTCTCCATCCGGAAGACGTGGATGCCTTCCTTGATCAGCGTCCAGCCCATGCCCGAACCGAGCGCGTCCACGGAATGAAAGGCGATGCCCAGCATGGCGAGGACGAGGCCCCGCCACGCATCGATCCCATGGATACGCTGGCTGCCTGCAGCGGCGGCAGAAGAGCTGTTCACGCGATGGCTTCCGGATTTTTCCTTGTCTGCGGGGCCTTTGGACGCAATGAGGTTAACAAGTCCAGCCTGAGCAACGCCTTCATGCGCTGAGCCCGTTCGCCCCGAGCCGAGGCTGAGCCCGTCTAGGGGCCCGATGCCTCCTCAGGACAAACGGGTGGCAAAGAGATGCGCGGTTAGAAGCTCGACCAGTCGTCCGTCTCCTGCGTCACCACCGCCCGTCCGCCGCCGGATGCGGCGAGCTTCACCGGGCGACCGGCCCGCCCCGGTGCCGACACGGCCGCCACGGCGCCCCCCTTGCGCAGCCGAAAGCCGCCGACCAGCTCCGCCAGCCGGTTCGCCTCGGTGGCGAGGCTGCTCGAGGCGGCGGAGGATTGCTCGACCATCGCCGCATTCTGCTGGGTGACCGCGTCCATTCCGACGATCGCGGCGCTGACCTCGCCCAGGCCGGAAGCCTGCGCCTCCACCGAGACCGAGATGCGCTCGATCAGCGTCGACACCTCGCGCACCCCGGCGACGATCCGCTCCAGCGCCTCGCCGGTACGGCCGACCAGCTCGGCGCCCGTCGCCACTTCCCGCGAACTCTCTTCGATGAGGCGCTTCACGTCGTGCGCGGCGTCCGCGGATCGCTGGGCCAGCGCGCGCACTTCTGAGGCGACCACCGCGAAGCCCTTGCCGGCATCGCCTGCCCGCGCTGCCTCGACGCCGGCATTGAGCGCGAGCAAATTGGTCTGGAAGGCGATGCCGTCGATCACCGAGATGATCTGGTTGATCTGCTCCGAGGAATGCTCGATCCGCTTCATCGCCGCGACCGCCTCGCCGGCGACCCGGCCGCCCTCGGCGGCGTCGGTGCGGGCGCCGACCACCGCCCGCGCGACATTGGCGGCATCGCGCGCGGTGGCGGTCACGCCCTCGGTGACGTCGCGCATCGCCGCGTTGGTCTCCTCGAGGCTGGCGGCCTGCTGCTCGGTCCGCCGCGAGAGGTCGAGCGCCGCGGCGTTGATCTCGCTGGAGCCGGTGCGGATGCTGTCCGACGCCGACGCCACCTGGGACAGCGTGTCGACCATTCGCGCGCGCATCGACGAGAAGTCGGTGACGAGGCGCTCATAGCCTTCCGGCAGCGAAAGCTCGGCGAGGAAATCGCCGTCGGCCAGACGTGCGAAGGTGCTGCCGACCTCGTCGACGACGAGATCGCGGCGATCGGTGACGACGTCGAAATAGACGCTCATCGCCATGTCCATGTCGAACAGGGCGGCCTTGATGAATGTAGTGATGGTCCGCGGCGAGGCGCCGAGGCCGAGCGTGCGCTGGATGCGATTACCCAGCATCGCCGGGATCATGTCACCCATCACCCGCGCATAGGCTGCGATGTAGAGGCTGTAGGGCAGGCCGATATCGGCGTGGATCTTGCCGATTCGCGCGGCGCTGGCCCGATATTCCCTGTCGAGATTATGCGCGAACAGCCCCCGCCAATGATCGAGCTGCTTGCCGGCCGCGACGTCCATCACCGCATCCGAGCGGAAGAAGCGGCTGGTGGCCGGTGTCGCGCGGATGAACGCATAGAGGTTTTTCAGTGCGCGCGGCGCGAAGCGATCGACGGCACGCTTGACAGCGGGGAAGGCGCGAAAGCCTCCCTCGCCGTCGAAGCCGTACATCGCCAGGCGCTCCGCGAACGCCCGATCATCGCTCTCTTGGCTCATCTCGCACGGTCCTTCCATTGTTGCGGATCCGTTATGGTCAAGCGAAGTTAACGATGCCTCTCCGGAATCGCACGATTTCAGGTGCTTGGCCGGGCGGCCTCAGAAGCTGGACCAATCCTCGCCGGCATCAGCGACAGCGATCCGGCCGCCGCTCGCCGCCAGACGCGGCGGGCGCGGGGCGCGCGGCGCCGGCGCCGGCGCGGGCGCGGCGCGCACCGGTCCCGCCTGCCCGCTATCGGCCGAGAAGCGGAAGCCGCCGACCAGCGTCGCCAGCCGGTTCGCCTCGCCGGCAAGGCTGGCCGAGGAGGCGGTCGATTGCTCGACCATCGCCGCATTCTGCTGGGTCATGCCGTCCATCTCGGCGACGGCGGTGTTGACCTGATGGAGGCTGCTCGCCTGCGCGTCGGCGGAGGACGAGATGCGCTCGACCAGCGTCGACACCTCCCCGACGCCGGCGACGATCCGCTCCAGCGCCTTGCCCGTCTCGCCGACCAGCATCGCCCCGGCCTCGACCTGACGCGAACTGTCCTCGATGAGCTGCTTGACGTCGCGCGCCGCGTCGGCGGAGCGCTGGGCAAGCGCACGCACCTCGGATGCGCCCACCGCGAAGCCCTTGCCGGCATCCCCTGCCCGCGCCGCCTCGACGCCGGCATTAAGGGCGAGGAGGTTGGTCTGGAAGGCGATGCCGTCGATCACGGAGATGATCTGGTTGATCTGGTGGGACGCCTGCTCGATGCCGGCCATCGCCGTCACTGCCTCGGCGGCGACGCGGCCGCCCTCGGCGGCGTCGGCGCGCGCGGTGTGCACCGTCCGGGCGACGTTGGCGGCATCGCGCGCCGTGGCGCTGACGCCGTCCGTCACCTCCTTCATCGCCGCCGCCGTTTCTTCCAGGCTGGCCGCCTGCTGCTCGGTGCGGTGGGAAAGATCGGTTGCCGCCGCGTTGATCTCCGCCGAACCGGTGTTGATGCTGGCGGCGGTGGCGGAGACCTCGGCGAGCGTGTCGGCGATGCGCTGGCGGGCGGATTCGAAATCCGCGACGAGCCGCTCATAGCCGGGCGGCAGATCATCCAGCACCGCTGTGAAATCGCCATTGGCCAGCCGATCCAGTGCCGCGCCGATCTTCTCGAGCACGGCCTGGCGGCCGGCCTGCTCCGCCTCGAAATAGTTGGACAGCGCGATCTCCATGTCGAGCAACGCGGTCTTGATGAAGGTGCCGATCACACGCGGCGACGGGCGACCGACGCCGAGACGCGCCAGCGGCGCGCCGAGCATGCGCGTCACCATGCCCTCCATCAGCCGGGCGTAACTGCTGATATAGAGGGTGGGTGACAGGCCGATGCGGGCATGGATATGGCCGATCTTCTCGGCGCGCTTGTAATAATCCTGGTCGAGCGGACGCGCGAACATCTCGCTCCAATGCTGCTGCTGCAATCCCTGGGCGCGATCCATGCCCGCGTCCGAGGAGAATTTCCCCCGTGCCTCGGGCGTGGCGCGGATATGCACGTAAAGATCGCTCAACGCCGCCCCGGCAAAGCGCTCAACGAAGCGCTTGAGAGCCGGGAAGACGTCGAAATTCCTGCTGCCGAAACCAAATACCGCGAGGCGATTCGCGAAGCTTCCGCTACCGTGGGTCATGCCAACTCCAAACGCTACTGATGGCGTCGGCTATTGACCTGCTCGGTTAACATCGTCCTTACATTTGGGGAAATCCGATCGGATTTCTGTGGAAATCAGATACAGGCCGCTATGATCGGCGCGAATTGTGCTGCGGTAAGGCTCGCGCCGCCGACCAGCGCGCCATCCACATCGGGCAGGTTGAGGATCTCTGCGGCATTGTCCGGCTTGACCGAGCCGCCATAGAGAATGCGTACCCCGTCCGCCTCGCCGCCGATCAACGTCCGGAGCCGCGCGCGGAGCGCCGCATGGACGCAGGCGATGTCGTCGCAGGACGGGGTGCGGCCGGTGCCGATCGCCCATACCGGCTCGTAAGCGACGACGAGGGTCGCCGCGTCGGCGCCGGCCGGCAGCGATTCGGCAAGCTGGCGCTCGACCACTGCCAGCGCCTGCCCGGCGTCGCGCTCCGCCTCGGTTTCGCCGACGCAGACGATGGCGACGAGGCCGCCGGCGATCGCCGCCCCGGCCTTGCCCCGCACCTCTTCGCTGGTCTCGTGCTGGTCGGCACGCCGCTCGCTATGGCCGACGATGACGAGGGCGGCGCCGGCCTCCCTGAGAAGCTCGACGGAGGTGCAGCCGGTGTGCGCGCCACAGCGCGCGGCGTGGCAATCCTGGCCGCCGATCGGCAGGCCGGGCGCGCGCGCCACCGCCGGCGCGATGAGCGTGAACGGCGGGCAGATCGCCACGTCGACCCCCGGATTGGCGCGCGCCGCCGCGTCGATTCCGTCCAGCTCCGCGAGCGCCGCGAGGCTGCCATTCATTTTCCAGTTGCCCGCAACCAGCTTGCGCCGTGCCATGTCATGCCCCCTAAAGTTGCTTTGCTGCTTTGCGGCATCCCGTAACAGCCGACGCCGCGCGCTTGAAGCCCCCCGGCGCGGCCTCTATGGCGACAGATCAACGCCATTCCTCGCGACGGACGCTTTTTGATGATCTCATTCTTTCGTAAGGCCCTGTCGTCCTGGCTGGTGCTCGGCCTGCTCGGCCTGATCATGATCGCCTTCATCATCACGGGCGTGAGCAATCGCGGGCTGGGCGAAGGCGAGGTCCGCGCCGGCGGCACGACCATCGCCACCATCGGCCGGCAGAAGGTCGGCAGCCTTGAGCTGCAACAGCGCGTCCAGGCGGCCTTCCGCCGCGCCCAGCAGGACCAGAACGGCCTCACCATGGCGCAGTTCATCAATGGCGGCGGCTTTGAGCAGGTGGTGGAGACGATGCTTGCCGGCACCGCCGTCGAGCAGTTCGGCCGCAAGCAGGGCCTCACCGCCAGCCGGCGCATGGTCGACGGCGAGATCGCCAGCATCCCCGGCTTCCGCGGCCTGACCGGCCAGTTCGACGAGAATGCGATGCGCGCCGTCCTGCGCGAGCAGGGCATTACCGAGCAGCAGCTGCGCCAGGATGTCGCCTCCGACGGGGTCCGCCGCCAGTTGCTGGTGCCGATCAACGCCGCCTCGCACGTCCCGGGCAGCCTCGTCCTCCCCTATGCCTCGCTGCTGCTCGAAGAGCGGCAGGGCTGGGTCGGCATCGTTCCTGCCGCCGCCATGGCCGGAGGCGATGCCCCGAGCCAGCAGGAGATCGACGCCTGGTATCGCGCTCACCAGGCCGCCTACACCGTGCCCGAGCGGCGGGTGATGCGTTACGCGGTGGTCGGCACCGAACAGGTTGCCGAGCAGGCCAGGCCGACCGAGGCCGAGCTTGCCGCCGCCTACAAGGCGGCCGCGGCCAGCTATGCCCCCGCCGAGAAGCGCGACATCACGCAGATCGTCGCCGACAGCGAGGCCAAGGCCCAGGCGTTCGCCGCCGCCATCAAGGCCGGCACCCCGTTCGAGAAGGCGGCCGCCGCCGCGAGGCTGACGCCCTCCCGGGTCGCCGCCAAGACCAAGGCGGAGCTGACGGACCTCGCCTCCCCCGATGTCGCCAACGCCGTGTTCGGCGCGGCCAAGGGCGGCGTCACCGCGCCGGCCCGTTCGGCCTTTGGCTGGCATGTGGCGCGCGTCGACGCCATCGCCCAGATCGCCGGCCGCACCCTCGATCAGGTGCGCGGCGAGCTGACCGCCAAGCTCGCCGCCGAAAAGACCCGCACGCTGATCACCGAGGCCGCGCAGAAGATCGACGACGGCATCGAGAAGGGCGCCAATTTCGACGAGCTTCTCCGCGCGCAGAAGCTGGTCGCCGTCACCACCCCTGCCCTGACCGCCAATGGGGATGCCCCGGATCAGCCGGACTATCAGGTGCCCGCCGATGTGCGGCCCTTGCTCCCCCGCGCCTTCGACATGACTGCGGACGATGATCCGGTCGTCGCGACGATCGTGCCGTCGGAGCGCTTCGCGGTGCTCGCGGTGACCAGCGTGGTGCCCGCCGCCGCCCGGCCGCTCGCCCAGGTGCGCGACAAGGTGGTTGCCGACATCATCGCCGATCGCGGCCAGAAGCGCGCCCGCGCCGTCGCCGAGGCGATCGCCGCCAAGGCCGGCGGCGGCCAGACGCTGGCGGCCGCCTTCGCCGCCGCGCCCGTGAAGCTGGGCGTGCCGCTGCGCGCCGGCGGGCGCCGCGCCGACCTCACCCAGCAGGGCAAGCCGGTGCCGCCGCCGCTACAGCTGCTCTTCTCGCTCGCGCCGGGGCAGGCGCGGGTACTCGCCGCGCCCGGCAATCAGGGCTGGTTCGTCGTCAAGCTGGACTCGATCAAGCCGGGCGACGCGCGGAGCATGCCGAGCCTCGTCGAGGCGACGCGCGGCCAGTTCTCCCGCGTTGTCGGCGACGAATATGTCAGCCAGTTCGCCAATGCCGCGCGCGCCGCGCTGGGCATGAAGGTCGACACCGCTGCCATCGCCCGGCTGAAGGGTGAACTGGCCGGGGGCGCGGCCCAGCCGTGACACCGGAACAGGACGCGATCGCCGCCGCCGCGCTCGCCGCCGGCCGGCCGGCTCTGGTCTGGCGCCGGCAGATCGCCGACGTCGACACGCCGGTCGCCGCCGCCCTCAAGCTGATCGAGCCGGGCCGCGGCGACTTCCTGCTCGAATCCGTCGAGGGCGGGGCGACGCGCGGGCGGCACAGCCTGCTCGGCCTCGCCCCCGACCTCGTGTTTCGCGCGGACGAACGCGGCGCCGCGATCAACCGGCGCTGGCTGGAGGATCGCGCGGCGTTCGAGCCGCTCGACACCGGGCCGCTGACGGCGTTGCGCGATCTCGTCGCGCGCTGCCGCGCAGACGTGCCCGCCGGCCTGCCGCGCGCGCTCGCCTGTCTGGTGGGCTATTTCGCCTATGAAACGGTCGGGCTGGTCGAAACATTGCCGCGGCCGGCGCCCAACCCGCTGGCGCTGCCGGACATGCTGTTCGTGCGCCCGACCCTGCTCCTCGTCTTCGACAGGCTGACCGACGAACTGCACCTCGTCGCGCCGCTCTGGCCGGAACGCGGCGAGACGGTGGCCGACGCGCTGGAACGGATCGAGACGGCGCAGGCCCGGCTGGCCGCGCCGCTCCCCGCCCCGGCCCGCGACGCCGCGCCGCTGCCGGAGGTGGCGCCGACGTCCGTGCTGGCCCCGGGCCGCTATGGCGAGATGGTGCGTGCCGCCAGGGAGTATATCGCTGCCGGCGACATCTTCCAGGTGGTGCTGGCACAGCGCTTCACCACGCCTTTCCCGCTGCCGCCTTTCGATCTCTACCGGGCGCTGCGGCGGATCAATCCGTCGCCCTTCCTCTATCATCTCGACCTGCCCGGCTTCGCGCTGACCGGATCGAGCCCCGAGATCCTCGTCCGCGTCCGCGACGGACAGGTCACGATTCGCCCGATTGCCGGCACCCGGCCCCGCGGCAAGACCGCCGCCGAGGACGAAGCCAATCGCCAGAGCCTGCTCGCCGACCCAAAGGAGCGCGCCGAGCATCTCATGCTGCTCGATCTCGGCCGGAACGATGTCGGCCACGTCGCCGAGGCCGGCACGGTGAAGGTGACGGACAGCTACATGGTCGAATTCTACAGCCATGTCATGCACATCGTCTCCAACGTCACCGGCCGGCTCGACGCGCGGCATGACGCGATCGACGCGCTGTTCGCGGGCTTTCCGGCGGGCACCGTCTCGGGCGCGCCCAAGGTCCGCGCCTGTGAGATCATCGCCGAGCTGGAGCCCGAAACGCGCGGCGCCTATGCCGGCGGCGTCGGCTATTTCGCGCCGGATGGGTCGATGGACAGCTGCATCGTGCTACGCACCGCCGTGGTGAAGGACGGCATGATGCATGTGCAGGCCGGCGCCGGCATCGTCGCGGACAGCGATCCCGCCTATGAGCAGCGCGAATGCGAGGCCAAGGCCGGCGCCCTCATCGCCGCCGCGCGCGAGGCCGTCAGGATCGCCGGAGAAAGCGGCTTCGGCCAGTGATCAGCAGGCAGTGATCAGCGTGCGGCGCGCCATTTGCGGATCAGGGCGAGGGCGCTGATCGCCACCGCGGCGAGGGCCGGCCCCGATCCGAACATCGGCACGGTCGCATCGCGGAGCGACACGCTCAGCCCGGCCGCCACGCCGATCGCCAACGATGATCTGAGAATAGGGCGTTCCGGCGAGTCGCGCCCATGTCATTGGCCATACGTAACAAACCGCCGTTGCCACGCGAGGGGGTGGACGCTGGCCTGCGTTGCCCGGCCCGCCAGCCCCTACTCCGCCGCCACCCGGTCCGCGGCATCCGCCGCCTCGCCCGAGCGCGCGCGACAGGTCAGCGGAAACAGAAGCTGGTCCAGCCAGCGGCGCGGCACCGGCGTGGTGGTGCCATAGCGTTCCGGCCATTCCGCCGGCAGCACGAAGCTTCCGAACAGCCGGTCATAAAGCGCGAACAGGGCGGCGAAATTCTTGTGGCCGTTGGCGCCGTCACTGTGATGCCAATGGTGGAAGCCCGGCGTCGCGATCAGCCAGCTCATCGCCCCCCACCGCCATTTGACGTTGGCGTGGACGAAGAAGGTCCAGAACGTCGCCACGAAGATCACGAACAGCACCGGCATGTTCGCCCCCGCGCTGCCCGCCGAGGCGAGACCGACCGCATAGAGCGGCACCAGCCCGCAAAATCGCGTGAACAGCATGTCGAACGGGTGCGAGCGCGAGGCGACGAGGAAGGTCATGTCCTGGGCGCTGTGATGCACCGCGTGGAACCGCCAGAGCAGATTGCTGCGGTGACACCAGCGATGCCCCCAATAGGTGCCGAAATCGCTGACCAGCAGCGCCGCGACCAGCTTCGCACCGATCGGCAGGCCCGCCGCCGCGCCGGTCAGCCCGGCGGGCAGCAGCGCGTGGACGAGCGCCGCGATCAGCCCGCTCATCGGCGCGAACAGCGCCAGCGTGCACATATTGTTGAACCCGAACCACGCGAGGTTGGTCAGCCCCTCGCGCGTGAAGCGGGCGCGCGGCCGAATCGCGAACCAATATTCCAGCGGGGTGATGATCGCGAACAGCAGGAACAGCCAGGCCGCCTGATACGCCGCGCTTTCAAATATTATCCTTAACATCGCAGAGCATCCATCGCTGGCTCAGGCTCGACGCGCGACCCGATGGCCCAGTCAAGACGGCACCCCATCGCCAGTATGATACAGAAACCTCGGCTTGTTCATTCGATGATCCAAAATAGCACATTGGATTCTTGTATGGCCCGCATTCATTGACAAGCCGTAACCAATCGCGAAACGATCGGCAATAGCGTGGAAGAATCCGCCTCATCCGAAGAATCGAAGAACTTGGTTAATGCCTTTGCTTATGTTTAACCAATAAACGGGGACGGACGAGAATGCGCAAAATCACCTTCCTGACCTTATGCGCGGCCGCCGCCTGCGCGGCCCAGCCCGCCGGCGCCCAGAATGTCGTGAAGAACGGCGATTTCGAGAGGGTCAACATGCCTCGCCTCGAACTCGAGAACGTCGAAGTTCCCAACTCCGGCACCCGGGCCGATTCCGACATGCTTCCGGGATGGAAGACCGCCCATGTCGCGGACGCATCGCCGAGGGGCATCGCCTTCCTGTTCACCAAGCCGGGCGGCAATGTGACCTATGGCGGCACCAATGATGAATCCTGCCCGGACTGCAAGAACAGCAACATGAACAGCGCCGCCACCTTTGCCGATCACGGCAATTTCGTCGCGCTGGAGAAAAGCTCCGGCATCTCGCAATTCCTGACCGATCTGACCGAGGGCATCTATTCGCTGTCGTTCGATTATGGCGGCGCGCAAATGAACACCGTCAACAGCGGGGCGGGCTTCAGCTACACGCTCAGCGCCTTTTGGGGCGACGATCTCGTCGGCACCGTCTCCGGCCGCAATGATGACGGCAGCTTCACCGGCTGGTCCAGCTTCAGCACGGACGTGACGTGCGACGCCGCCTGCGCCGCCAATGGCATCCTGCTGCGGTTCGTCGCGTCGCTCGCCGGCGGGCCGCCAGTGGTGCTGCTTGACAATGTCGCCGTGACCGGTGGCGCCGTGCCCGAGCCGGCGACCTGGGCGACGATGCTGCTCGGCTTCGGCGTGGCGGGCGGCGTGATGCGGAGCGGGCGCCGCCGCGCCGCCATCGCCGCCGCCGCCTGACGCGCGCCGCACGACGGGAAGAGTGAATGGCGCGGCCGCCCGATCCGGCCGCGCCGTTTCGTCGTGGCGACGGCAGTGCCCGTCGCTTCGCCATTTCCCTGATGGCCGCCGCCGTCCCATGGGGTCGGCCGGTAATCAGGGAGCGTATCTCATGCGGCTAACGTTGCTCGCTATTTCCCTGTCGGCCGGCCTCGCGGCGATCGACCCAGGCTGGACGTGGGAAATCCTGCCGTGGACCGTCCTGATGACGGCATTCGGCTTCATCGGTTCGGCGGCGCGCGCCCGATCCGGGCCGGGGCCTGTCTCCGACTAAGGCTTTTGCGCTTGCGGAAGGGCGGGCAACGGCTAAATCCGCAGCATCATGATCCTCGTCATCGACAATTACGACAGCTTCACCTGGAACCTCGTCCAGTATCTTCAGGAGCTGGGCGTGGCCGTCGAGGTGGTGCGCAACGACGCGATGAGCGCCGGGCAGGCGCTTTCCTCAGGGGCCGAGGCGTTCCTGCTGTCGCCCGGGCCGTGCACGCCGAACGAGGCGGGGGTCAGCCTCGACATGGTCGCCGCCTGCGCGGAGGCCGGGCGACCGCTGCTCGGCGTATGCCTCGGCCATCAGGCGATCGGCCAGTCGTTCGGCGGCCGGGTGGTGCGCGCGCCCGAGCTGATGCACGGCAAGACCAGCCTCATCGATCATGACGGCACCGGCCTGTTCGCGGGCCTGCCTTCGCCCTTCACGGCGACGCGCTATCATTCGCTGATCGTCGCGGCAGAAGATCTGCCGGCAGGGCTGGTCGTCAACGCCCGCACCGGGGACGGCATCATCATGGGCTTCCGTCACGAAAGCCTGCCGATCCACGGCGTACAGTTCCACCCCGAGAGCATCGCCACCGAGCACGGCCATCAGATGCTCGCCAACTTCCTTGATCTGGCGGGGATCGCCCACAAGGTGCCGGCGTGACCGAACTCGCCCTGCTGCCCGATCCGGCGAGCCCGCTGGAGTTCGTCACCGCGCGCACCGCGTTCGAGGACATGCTCGACGGGCGCGTACCCGACGCCGCCGTCGCCGCCTTCCTGACAGCGATGGCGGAGCGCGACGAGACCGCGATCGAGATCGCCGCCGCCGCCCAGGCGATGCGCGAGCGGATGGTCGAGATCAGCGCGCCGGCCGGCGCCATCGACGTGTGCGGCACCGGCGGCGACGGCGCGCACAGCCTCAATATCTCCACCGCCGTCGCGATCGTCGTCGCGGCGTGCGGGGTGCCGGTGGCCAAGCACGGCAATCGCGCCGCCTCGTCCAGGGCGGGTGCCGCCGACACGCTCGAGGCGCTCGGCCTCGACCTTGATCGCGCCGCCGCCAATGCCGAGGACAGCCTGAACGCGATCGGCCTCTGCTTCCTGTTCGCGCAGACCCATCACCCGGCGCTTGGCCGGCTCGCGGCGGTGCGGCGCGCGATCGGACGGCGGACGATCTTCAACCTGATCGGGCCGCTCGCCAACCCGGCGCGGGTGACGCGGCAGCTGATGGGCATCGCCCGCGTCAACTATCTCGAGACGGTGGCGGGCGCGCTCGAGCTGCTCGGCACCGAGGCAGCGATGCTCGTCTCGGGCGAGGAGAGCCTTGATGAACTCTCCATCGCCGGGCCGAGCCGCGTGGTGCGCCTCGGCGCCTGCGGTTCCGGCGAGACGCGGGTAACGCCGGAGGATGCCGGGCTCGATCGCCACGGGCTCGACGCGATCCGGGGCGGGGATGCGGGCTATAATGCGGCCGCGCTGACGGCGCTGCTGGCGGGCGAGAAGAGCCCCTATCGCGACGCCGTGCTGCTGAACGCGGCTGCCGCGCTCAACGTTGCCGGGCGGGCGGACGACTGGCCGGAGGGCGTCGCGCTTGCCGCAGACGCGATCGACGGCGGCGCCGCCCGCGACCTGCTCGCCCGCTGGATCGCGTTCCGATGAGCGACAAGCTGGCCGAGATCAACGCCGCCAAGCGCGCCCATGTCGCCGCGCGCAAGGCGGCCATTTCCTTCACGGACCTGTCCGCGGCGGCGGCGGCCGCCTCGCCGCCGCGTGGCTTCCGCGCCGCCCTTGACGCCAGGGTCGCCGCCGGCGGCCATGGCCTGATCGCCGAGATCAAGAAGGCCTCGCCGTCCAAAGGGCTGATCCGCGCCGATTTCGATCCCCCCGCCCATGCCCGCGCCTATGAAGCGGGCGGCGCCGCCTGCCTGTCGGTGCTGACCGACGCGCCTTACTTCCAGGGGGCGGACGACTATCTCGTCGCGGCGCGCGCGGCGGTATCGTTGCCGGCGCTGCGCAAGGACTTCATGGTCGACCCGTGGCAGGTGACCGAGGCGCGAGCGCTCGGAGCGGATGCGATCCTGATCATCGTCGCCGCCCTTGATGACGGCGCCATGGCCGAGATCGAGGCCGCCTCGATCGAACATGGCATGGACGTGCTCGTCGAGGTGCATGACGCCGCCGAGATGGAGCGCGCCCATCACCTCCGATCCCGCCTGATCGGCGTCAACAACCGCAACCTGCGCGATTTCTCCGTCGATCTCGCCCGCAGCGAGGAACTGGCGAGGCTGGCCCCTGCCGGCGCCACCCTCGTCGCCGAGAGCGGGATCGCCGGCCCCACCGATGTCGCGCGGCTGGCGAAGGCCGGCGTGCGTTGCTTCCTGGTCGGGGAATCGCTGATGCGACAGGACGACGTGACGGCGGCGACGCGGACCTTGCTCGGCACGCGCTGAAAAACGACTCGCGACAATTCCGACGCTTGCTTGACATGCGAACGGAACCGGAATAATTGTTCCCCGTTCGTTCCCGGATGGGGTGTGACGATGCTGACCGCCAAGCAACATGACCTGCTCTGCTTCATTGATGCGCGGTTGCGCGCCACCGGCATCTCGCCGTCGTTCGAGGAGATGAAGGAGGCGCTGGACCTCAAATCCAAGTCTGGCGTCCATCGCCTGATCAGCGCGCTGGAGGAGCGGAATTTCATCCGCCGCCTGCCCAACCGGGCCCGCGCGCTGGAAGTGATGCGCATGCCCGACCGGGACGGCGCCACGGCGGCGGCTCCCAGGCCGGCGCCGGCGATCGTCGCGCCGCCGCGACCCGCCAACGAGAATGTGATCGAGGTGCCGCTGCATGGCCGCATCGCCGCCGGCGCCCCGATCGAGGCGCTGGAGGGCCAGTCGGCGCTGCCCGTGCCCGCCGCCCTGCTCGGCCCCGGCGAACATTATGCGCTTGAAGTGTCAGGCGATTCGATGGTCGAGGCCGGAATCCTCGACGGCGATTATGCGCTGATCCGCCGCACCGAATCGGCCCGCGAGGGCGAGATCGTCGTCGCGCTCATCGACGACAGCGAGGCGACGCTCAAATATTTCCGGCGCGAAGGGCAGATGGTCCGCCTCGACCCGGCGAACCGCTCCTATGATCCGCAGCGTTATCGCCCGGATCAGGTGCGCGTGCAGGGCAAGCTCGCCGGCCTGTTGCGTCGCTATCATTGATGCGCTGATGGCCGCGCGGGAAGCCGGGCGGCCGTCATTTCATTTTCCGGATTGGTCGCTGTCCAGGGGTGTTCGCCGGCCCGCTCGGCGACGGTGCGAACTAGGCCCCGATCCAGATCGATGGCGAGGCCGCCGGTGCGGGCAAGGAACGGCCGGTCGGCCTTCAGCCAGCGCGGCGTGCAGGTGCGCGGCAGGCGGCGATCGGACACGACGATGTCGGCCTCCCGACAGGCCCTGACCAGCGCGCCGATCGCCACCGGATAGGCGCTGCGTGTGGCAAGGAGACGCCAGTTTCGCCCGCCCCGCCTGATCGTCGCCGCGCAGAGATCGGCGTTGCATAGCGCGCCGGGCAGCGTCTCAAAAGCGAGCGCCGTCTCGTCGGTGCCGGCGAGCTCACCGAACATGTCCTGCACATAATCACCGACCCGCGCGCGCAGCAGCGCGACGCGGCCGTCCGCCGTGCGCATCGCCATATGCCGGCCGTCGCCGGTGACGAGCAGGGCCGGCACCGGCGCCACCGCCGCCCACGCCATGCCGAGGATGAGCGGCGCCAGTCCCCAACGCCTGAGCCGCGTCCGCCACAGCGCCAGCCACAGGCCGCCGCCCACGACCAGCGCGAAGGCGCCGCCAGGCATCGCCGGCAGCATCGCCGACGCACCCGGCATCGCCGCCACCAGATGGGCGAGGCCGAGCAGCAACCGCAGCCCCTGCCCCGCCAGCCACCACAGCGGGCCGCCCAGCCCGATCGCATCGAGCAACAGCGCACCCGCCTCCAATGGCATCACCACGAAGGTGGTGAGCGGGATGGCGACGATGTTGGCAAGTGCTCCGTACAGCCCGGCGCGGTGGAAATGATAAAGCGCGATAGGCGCCAGCGCGGCCTCCACCACGAGCCCGGTGAGCAGCAGGCCGGCAAGCGCGCGGGCGATCCTGCGGCCGCGCCCTTCCCCCTCGCGCGCGGCAAGCCGGGCGCGGACCAGCGGCTGATCGCCGAGCGCGACGATGGCGATGATCGCTGCAAAACTGAGCTGGAAGCTCGGCCCGATCACCGCCTCCGGCCAGAGCAGCATGACGACCAGCGCGCCCGCCGCGACCAGCCGCAGCGTCATCGCGTCGCGCCCGAGGGCGATGCCGAGCAGGACGAGCAAGGCCGCCACGCAGGAGCGCACCGTCGGCACCTCGGCGCCGGTCATCAGCGTATAGGCGATGCCGGCGAGCGCGCCCGCCGCCGCCGCGATCAGCACCAGCGGCGCGCGCAGCGCCAGCCCCGGCCATAATGCCAGCAGCCTGAGCGCCATCACCATCGTCGCGCCGACCACCGCCGTCAGGTGCAGCCCGCTCACCGAGAGGAGGTGCGCGAGGCCGGCGCGGCGCATCGCCTCGTTATCGTCTTCCGGGATGGCGCCGGTGTCGCCGGTGGCGAGCGCGGCGGCGATGCCCCCTTCGGCATCCGGCAAGGCCGCCTGAATGTGGCGCGACAGGCCGATGCGCCAGCTGGCCAGCCGCGTCCGCCAGTCGGCGACGGCGGGCGCCTCGAGCACGACCGGATCGAGCGCCCTGCCCGTCGCGCCGATGCGCTGGAACCATGCGACCGGCGCGAAATCATAGGCGCCCGGCACGGCGGCGGTCGGCGGCGGAACCAGCCGGGCCCGCACCCTGATGCGCGCGCCCGGCGCGACGCCGTCGGCCATGTTCTCCTCGTCTACCGACAAGCGGAACCGGGGCGGGAGCCCGCCCTCCCCCCGTTCCGGAGCCAGCACCAGCCGCACGGCGCCGCGCGCCGGCAGCCGATCGAGATCCACCACCCGCGCCGTAAACGTCGCCACCATTGGCCGGCCCAGCACCGGTGCGGCGACACGCTCCGCCCGCGCCCAGATAAGCGCCGCGCCGAGGGCAACGCAGCCCGCGGCGATTGCGGCCGCCCGCGCCGCGCGCCCGCCGCGGCCCATCGCCAGCGCCGCCAGGGAAATCCCCGCCGAGGCGAGAATCAGCGCCGCCCACTCCACCGCCCGCGGCAGCGCGAACCACGCGGCGATCCCCGCGCCCAGCGCCGCCGGAATCCACAGCGGCAGCTGTTCGCGTTCGGCCTCCAGCAACGATTCGACATCGCCTGCAACTCGGCCCAGCGCGGCCCGGGCACGGCCCGCCGCCCCGGTTTGTCCGGGAGATAACTCCATGCTAGGGGCGGGCGCCGTTTCCTGGGGCATTCGCCCGATCCTTGGAGAAAGAGCGCGTGGGCGCAAGTTTCGACGACAAAATTGCTTCTTCTGAAGTTGTTACGCGCTTCGCCCCCTCGCCCACCGGATTCCTGCATATCGGCGGCGCCCGCACCGCCTTGTTCAACTGGCTTTACGCCCGCCGCCATGGCGGCCGTTACCTGTTGCGCATCGAGGATACCGACCGGGCGCGCTCCACCCAGCCGGCGATCGAAGCGATCCTCGACGGGCTGCGCTGGCTCGGGCTCGACTGGGACGGCGAGGCCGTGTTCCAGTTCGAGCGCGCCGCCCGCCACGCCGAGGTCGCGCACCAGATGCTCGCCTCGGGCCATGCCTATAAGTGCTTCGCCACCGCCGACGAACTTGAGGCGATGCGCGCCGAACAACGCGCGAACAAGCTGCCGCTGCGCTACGACGGCCGCTGGCGGGATCGCGATCCCTCGGACGCGCCGGCAGGCGCCCCGTTCGTGATCCGCCTGCGCGCCGAGCAGGACGGCGAGACCACGATCCACGATCAGGTGCAGGGCGCGGTGACGGTGCGCAATGCCGAGCTGGATGACATGGTGCTGCTCCGCTCGGACGGCACGCCCACCTATATGCTGGCGGTGGTGGTCGACGATCACGACATGGGCGTCACCCACGTCATCCGCGGCGACGATCACCTCAACAACGCCTTCCGGCAGCTCGGTATCGTGCGGGCGATGGGCTGGCCCGAGCCGGTCTACGCCCATATCCCGCTGATCCACGGCGCCGACGGAGCCAAGCTTTCCAAGCGGCATGGCGCGCTGGGCGTCGACGCCTATCGCGACGAGCTCGGCATCCTGCCCGAGGCGCTGGACAATTACCTTCTCCGCCTCGGCTGGGGCCATGGCGACGAGGAGTTCATCCCGCGCGAGCGCGCCGTCGAGCTGTTCGATCTTTCGGGTGTCGGCCGCTCGCCGTCGCGCTTCGACATGAAGAAACTGGAGAACCTGAACGGCCATTATCTGCGCGAGGCCGACGATGCGCGCCTCGCCGGCCTGGTCGCGCCGCGCGTCGCGGCTCTGATCGGCCGTGCGCTGGGCGAAGACGAGACTGATCTCCTGCGCCGCAGCATGGCCTCGCTAAAGCCGCGAGCCCGCAATTTGAATGAGCTGGCCGAAGGAGCGCTCTTCCTTTTTCGCACCCGCCCGCTAGATTTGGACGATCGCGCCGCCGCGCTGCTCGACGAGCCTGGCCTGGCGCTGCTGGCGCAGGCACGGGCGGCGCTCGGCGCGGTCGAGACGTGGGACGCCCCGGCGCTCGAAACGGCGCTGGCCGGCGTCGCCGAGGCGGCGGGGGTTGGCCTCGGCAAGGTGGCGCAGCCCCTGCGCGCGGCGTTAACCGGACGGGCGGTATCGCCCGGCATATATGACGTGCTTCTGCTGCTCGGCCGCGCCGAGGGGCTGGGGCGCCTAGACGATGGGCTGGCGCACGCGTCGGCTTGAACAGGACCAGGATAATGCCGTCAGGCTAAGGCGGCAAAGGCGAAAGGAAGACCGATGGCGGATCAGACGGCCAAATTGACGCTGGGCGACAGGAACTTTGATTACAAGGTGTTGTCCGGCTCGGTCGGCCCCGACGTGATCGACATCCGCAAGCTGTATGGCGACAGCGGTGCCTTCACCTACGACCCTGGCTTCACCTCGACGGCGAGCTGCGAATCCAAGATCACCTATATCGACGGCGATCAGGGCATCCTGCTCCACCGCGGCTATCCGATCGACCAGCTGGCCGAGCAGTCCAGCTTCATGGAGGTGGCCTACCTCCTTCTGAACGGCGAGCTGCCCAGCCAGAGCGAGCTGGACAAGTTCGTCACCACCATCACCCGCCACACCATGGTGCATGAGCAGCTCAGCACCTTCTTCCGCGGTTTCCGCCGCGATGCCCATCCGATGGCGATCCTGTGCGGCGTGGTCGGCGCGCTGTCCGCCTTCTACCATGATTCGACCGACATCGAGGATCCGCAGCAGCGCGTCATCGCCAGCTACCGGCTGATCGCCAAGATGCCGACGATCGCGGCGATGGCCTATAAATATTCGCTGGGCCAGCCGTTCGTTTATCCGAAGAACGACCTCAGCTACACCGCCAACTTCCTGCGCATGACCTTCTCGGTCCCGGCCGAGGAGTATGAGCCCGATCCGGTGATCGTGGACGCGATGGACAAGATCTTCATCCTCCACGCCGATCACGAGCAGAACGCCTCCACCTCCACGGTGCGCCTGGCCGGATCCTCGGGCGCCAATCCGTTCGCGTGCATCGCTGCGGGCATCGCCTGCCTGTGGGGCCCGGCCCATGGTGGCGCCAACGAAGCCGCGCTCAACATGCTGCGCGAGATCGGCACGCCCGATCGCATTCCGGAATATATCGCTCGCGCCAAGAACAAGGACGATCCGTTCCGGCTGATGGGCTTCGGCCACCGCGTCTACAAGAATTTTGATCCGCGCGCGAAGGTGTTGTCCAAGGCGGCAACCGACGTGCTCGACAAGCTCGGCATCGACGACCCGGTCCTCAACACCGCCCGCGAGCTGGAGCAGGTCGCGCTCAACGACCCCTATTTCATCGAGAAGAAGCTCTACCCCAACGTCGATTTCTACTCGGGCGTGATCCTGTCGGCGATCGGCTTCCCGACGACGATGTTCACGGTGCTGTTCGCGCTGGCCCGTACGGTCGGCTGGGTGGCGCAGTGGAACGAGATGATCTCCGATCCGGCCCAGAAGATCGGCCGCCCGCGTCAGCTCTATTCGGGTGCGACGCAGCGCGATTACGTCTCGGTCGACAAGCGCTAGGTGGTCCGGGGGGAGCCGCGGCTCCCCCTAGCCTTTCAACGCCCGCCACTGCAGGCGGAAGAAGCTGCCCGCCGCCCATAGCGCCAGCCCGGCCAGCGCCCAGCGGCCATAGCCCGCCAGCACGACCGGCGCCGCCGCCCACAGCATGGGCTCCGGCGCGGCCGACCAGCGTTCCGGCCGCAACCGGGCGATCCGCCCCTCGTTGCGCGCGGCGAGCAGGAAGGCGAGCGTGACGCCGCCGAGCATCAGCGGCTCCCAGCCCGGCTGGCCGGAATGGCGCCAGCCATAGAGCATCAGCCCCGCCGCCATCGCGCCCAGCCTCACCTGTCGCCAGCGCGGGCCGATCCGCGTCGCCTCCAGCCGGATCGTCGCCAGCCGCCGGCCCAGCCGATCCATCGGCGCGGACGCAATCAGCGCGGCCAGCCCCGCCCCGACCGGCCCGAACCCCAGCGTCAGCGCGCCTGCCACCGCCACCGCCACCGCCCCGATGCGGAGCCATCGCGCCTCGATCGGGCGATCCATCGTCCAGGCGATAACCGCCCGCTCCACGGCCGAGCCCTCGTTCTGGAGCAGCACATCGGCGAGCCCCGCCGCCGCGCCCGCGTCGGCGATGCGCTGCACATCCCCGGGCTCGGCCGGAATGCGCGCCGCCACGCCGACACGCGCGCGCAGCAAGGTCAGCTCCAGATCCCAGTCGCCCAGCATCGCCGCGGTTTCGGCCAGCGCCCCGGCATCCATCAGCGCCACGCCGGCCCAGCGCGTCACCGCGTCGATCCGCTCCCAATCCTCGCGACCCGGCGCATCGGCGAAGACGAGCATCGCCGGCGCCGCTGCCCCGGCCACCTCCTCAAGGGCCTCGAGCGAGGGCAGCACGCCGTCCGCGATCAGGAGCGGCGTCGCGCCATCCGGCAATTTTCCGGAGGCGTCCGCGGCGCCCAGCGCGACCCGGGCGGTGATCCCGTCGGCACGCAGCCGATCCAGCACTGCGGCCAGTTCCGGCGGCAGGCGATCGACGACGACAAGAAGATCCTGCGCCCCGACCCGCGCCGCGCGCCGCGCCTGATGCTCGATCAGCGGCCGGCCGGCGACGGGCAGGAGCGCGCGCAGGCCGCCGGGACGGGCGGCATCCTCGCGAACGGCGGCAATGAGCGCGGTGAGCGGCAAGCGGTCGTCCCGATCGTTACGCGACAGGGATAGGCCCGAACGGGGCCGGCCGCCAAGGGGCAACGGCCCTCAGGCGGCGAGTGCCTCCGTCGCGCGGCCGACGGCTGCCAGCGCATCGGCATCGCCGACGCGGGAACAGGCGGCGCTGTCTGCGGCGGCCATCAGATCAGTGGCGCCGAAGCTCGCCGCGCAGCCCTTCAGCCGCCATGCGGCGTTGCGCCACTCGGTGACCGTCGCGGCGCTGGCCAGCGCCAGCCCGTGACGGCCGAGGCTTTCCAGGAAAGCGGCGCGCAATTCCGCCCGCAAATCAGCATCGTCACCACCAGCGGCGGCGAGCGCTTCCTCGAGCGAAAGGGCGTCATGCTTCATGGTGCGGGATCCTGGCAGGAAAAGGTTGAGCAGAGGTTGCTGCGAAGACCCTTTCCCGCGGGCCGAAAGATGATACCAGAACGGCATGAACACCGGGGCTCAAAAAACGGGAAGCTGGGACAACGCGTCCGTGCCTGAAACGATCCACGCGGAGGCGCCAGAAGATTCGCCCGTCCCAGCCGCCCCGAACTGGGACGCGGCGGTGGCCGAATCCACCTCGGCGAGCCCGCTGCGCACCGTTGCCGGGGTCGTGATCGCGCTGGCGGCGCTGGCCTGGCTGGCCGCCCTCGCCTGGATCATGCTCGGTAGCGGCGCCGCGTTCGCCCCCTATGCACGCGATGCCGCGCTCGCCTGCGTGCCGCTCACCCTGCTCGCCGCGCTGTTCGTGGTGCTGCGCGGCGGCAATGCGCTGCGCTTCGGCGGCAATGCCGCGGCGATCGAGGCGCAGGCGCGCGCGCTGGACGGGCAGCTCGAGTCGCTGGGGCGCCGCCTCGCCGCCGACCGCGCGGCGCTCGCCGATCATGCCCGCGCCATCGCCGCCGCTGGCAGCGAGGCGAGCGGCAGGCTCGCCGAGACGAGCGCCACCATGCAGGCCGACGCCGCCTTGCTGTCGCGCGAGGGGCGGACGCTGGAATATGCCGCCGCCGCCGCCCGCACCGACCTCGCCGTGCTCATGGAATCCATGCCCCGCGTCGAGCAGGAGGCGCGCGCCGTGGCCGCGGCGCTGCGCGATTCCGGGGCACAGGCGACGGACAAGCTGCAGGCGCTGGGCGCCGCGCTCGCCACCCTCGTCGAGCAGGGGCGCGCCGTGGACGCGACGGCCGGCGGCGCCGCCGAACGGCTGACGACGCAGATCGGCCGCCTCGACAGCGCCGGGGAGCTTGCCGCGCAGCGCATGGATGACGCCGCTCGCCGCCTCGCCACCGTCGTCGACGAGGCGCTGGTCAACGCCGCGGAGGCGCTGGAGCGCAGCCGCGCCGGGATTGACGAGCAGGCCGCGGCGATGCGCGCCCTGCTCGAACAGGCGCGCTCCGCGCTCGCCCAGGCCGGAACCGAGGCGCATGACAGTGCCGCCGGCCGGCTCTCCGCCCTCCTCGCCCAGGTCGACATGATCGGTGACAGGCTCGGGGCGCATGACGCCGTGCTCGGCGGGCTCGGCGGCAATATCGACGCGCTTGAGGATCGGTTCGCGCGGCTCGGCGAGAGCGGCTTTGCCGAAAGCCAGCGGCTCGCCGCCGCCGTCCAGTCCGTGGTTTCCTATGCCGAGCAGGTGCGCGACGGGCTGGTGGTGGGCGGCGATGTCGCCGATGCGCTGATCACCCGCGCCACCCTGCTTTCCGAACGGCTGGAGGCGCCCGCGCGCCAGCTTCACGAGGTGATGCCCGAGGCCATGCAGCGCCTCGAGCAGCAGGCGCGGCGCGGTCTCTCCACGGTCGTCGAGATGGCGCCGCAGCTTGCCCGGCTCGACGAGGCGATGGCCGGCATCGGCGGGCGGCTGGACGGCGTCGCCGCCGCGCTCGCCGCGCAGGTCGAGGCGAGCACCGGCCTCGTCGCCGAGATCGACCGGCAGCTCGCCGTCGCCACCGATCACGCCCGCACCCTCGACGGGGCGATCGGCGAAGCGGATGCATCGGCGAAGCGCGTCGCGGATGGCTCGGTCGCGGCGCTGGTCGACGCCATGGTGCGCGTGCGCTCCACCGCCGCCCAGGCGGCCGAGCGCGCCCGCGAAGTGATCGCCGCGGTTATCCCGGACAGCGCGGAAGCGCTCGCCCGCGCCGGGGAGCAGGCGCTGGCCGATGGCGTCACCCGCGCGGTGGAAGGGCAGATCGCGCGGCTTCAGTCCGCATCCGAAGAGGCCACCGCCGCCGCCCGCCATGCCGCCGACCGGCTGGCCGGGCAGATGCTGCACCTCGCCGAAACCACTGCCGCCGTCGAGCAACGCATCGCCTCGGCTGAGGAAAAGGCGCAGGCTGCGCACCTCGACAACTTCCCGCGTCGCGCCGCGCACCTTATCGACGCGCTCAACTCGGCGTCGATCGACGTCGCCAAGATCCTGTCCAGCGAAGTCACCGACACGGTGTGGGCCGCCTATCTCAAGGGCGACCGTGGCGTGTTCACCCGCCGCGCCGTGCGCCTGCTGGAGTCCGGCGACGCTCGCGATATCAACCGCCTCTACGCCGAGGATGCCGAGTTCCGTGATCAGGTGAACCGCTATGTCCACGACTTCGAGGCGCTGCTCCGCCCGATCATGGCCGGCCGCGACGGCGCCCCGCTGGCCGTAACCCTGCTCGGCTCCGACATGGGCAAGCTGTACGTGGCGCTGGCCCAGGCGATCAGCCGGCTGCGGAATTAGGCGGCGCCGGCCTGCGGCCGCCGTCCTCGTCACCGTCACCCGGCTTGATCCGGGGTCCATCCATCCTCGCGCGCAGCCCCTTGTGCCGGCATGGATACTGAATCAAGTTCAGCATGACGAGGTTGGCGGGGGCTGGCGGGTGGCTGCACGACCCCAACCGTCACCCCGGACTTGATCCGGGGTCCATCCATCCGCATGCGCAGGCGCTTGTGGCAGCGCGGATGCTGAATCAAGTTCAGCATGACGGGGGTGGGCGGGGGCTGGCGGTGGCGCACGACCCGAAGCCGTCACCCCGGACTTGATCCGGGGTCCATCCATCCTCGCGCGCAGCCGCTTGTGGCCGCGTGGATGCTGAATCAAGTTCAGCATGACGGACGTGGACGGGGGCCGGCGGTGGCGCACGACCCGAAGCCGTCACCCCGGACTTGATCCGGGGTCCATCCAACCTCGCGCGCAGCCGCTTGTGGCGGCGCGGATGCTAAATCAAGTTCAGCATGGCGGAGGTTGGCGGGGGCTGGCGGGTGGCTGCGCGCTTCCAACCCGTCACCCTGAACGTGATTCACGGTCCATCCCTCGGCGCGGCGCGGACAGCGGTTGGGCTCGCCAATCCCAGCGAGGGCGCCAAATCCGCCCATTGCGGGTTTGCGTCTCGATCAGCGCGATCTTCCATTCCCGCCGCCAGCCCTTGAGATGCTTCTCCCGCGCGATCGCGGTGGGCATGTCTTCATACATCTCGAAATGGACCAGCCGCCGCACGTCGTAACGGGCGGCGAACCCTTCCCGTGCCGGTGCTATGCTGGTGGAGACGCCTCGCAAGGTCCGACGTCACCCCGACATGGAGCGTGCCGTTCCGTTTGCTGGCGAGGATGTAGACGCAAGGGTGGCGATCCATGGCTTTGCGCAAGGTGATGAGTGGATGCTGAATCAAGTTCAGCATGACGCCGGTAGGCGGGCGGTCGCACCCCGATTCCGCCCCGGACTCGCTCGGGGAGGAATAAAAAAGGGCCGGCCCCGCAGGACCGGCCCTTCTTCAGGCATTCAGGGATGAGTTGCTCGGATCAGACAGGCACGGCGACCCCGCCGGCGGCGAAGTCAGTCGCGTCGAAGGCCGACGCGGCGACATTCTCGACCTTGATCACGGTGTCGATCACCGTGCTGCCGGCCGCGCCCTCATGCGAGAACAGATAGGTGTGGCCGCCAAACTCCAGCGCGGCCACAGCGTGGTCCGTGCCAGTGCCCGCGTCATAGGTATTGAGCAGCTGCTGCGCGTAATTCCGCGCCGCGATCAGCGTACCGAAGCTGGTGCCGCTGTTGTCGGTCAGAACCACCGCGTCAACCGCATCGTCGGCACCTTCCTCTGATTCAGACAGAACCTGCGGGAGAAGGATCTTGTCTTCGCCGTCGACGAAGTCGGCGATGATGTCGACAACGTTGGCGAGAGTGCCGGCACCAACGGCCGCGTCACCCGCCGCGAACGAGAAGACGTCGGCGCCGTCGCCACCGAAGAGCACATCAAGGCCCACGCCACCCAAGATGGTGTCCGCGCCGAGATCGCCATAGATGATGTCGTTGCCTTCATCACCCGTGATGAGGTCGTTGTTCTGGCCGCCACGCAGAATGTCGTTGCCTTCATTCCCGTGGATCACATCGTTGCCGAGGTTGCCGTTGACGACGTCATTGCCCCCGCCACCATTGATGGTGTCGGCGTCCTGGCCGCCGCGGATGACGTCATCGCCCAGGCCACCATCCAGCGAGTCAGTGCCGACATTGCCCTGGATATAATCATTGCCAGCGCCGCCGCTAATGACGTCATTGCCGTCCGTCACGCCGACATCGGAGACGTTGGAGTTGCCGTAGAGGTGATCGTTGCCGAGACCGCCAACGATCGTGTCGTTGCCGACGCCACCAAAGACATAGTCATGGCCGGCACCGCCATCGATGCCGTCACCGCCGCCGAGGCCATAGATCACGTCATCGCCGTCAGTGCCGGCCAGCGTGTTGACGCCACCGTCACCGAGGATCAGTGACGACTTATCACCGAAAATGAGGTCCGCGCCGATCAGGGCGTTAGACGGGAAGATCAGCGCCTTGCCATTAACGGTCAGCGTCGTGGACGCGCTGGTGAGGGACGTGCCCGCCGCAGCGGACACGCCGACATCGATGGCGCTGACCGTGGTGTCGAAGAACTGAATCGTGTTCTCCCCGGCCGTGAGTCCGGCCGCGTCGTCCTGAGTCATGTTCTCGAAGATAAAGGTAGCCATCTGGGAATCTCTCCAATCGACTGCAAACAGGTCTGGGACCGGATGCCCAAGCGGCACGTGCACCGCCGGCCTCCGCGGTGCACGGACTGCGGGCTCAATCGATCCCGGTTCCGAGACCCCCTTTGCGCCATATATGATGGTCAAGTCAATACAGCTGCGTATCGTATAGAGATTGCGATCGACTTGATCCGCACGCAGCCGGCGGGTAATGCGTTCCGGCGCCGTCGAAAAGTGAGTTCTACCCGCGCCCATGCTCATCCGGCCGCAGCAGGGCGTGCGCCCAGGGCGGTAGCGTCCGGGCTGGCTGAGCCGGGGTCAGGTCAGGGGTGACGAAGCCTTGGGAGGGGGGCGTGGCGACGGGCGCGCCTCGGCGGCCAGTATCATGGGCCGCCATTGAAACAGGATCACGCAGGCGATACGACGCAGCGTCGCCGGCTTACCCGATCAGGTCAGCCGGTTCGGCGGGGAGAAAAAGTCCAGCATGTCGGGCGTGATCCAGCCATAGACATAATTCAGATAGAAGGCAAAGAACATCACGGTCGAGACAATCGTGGTGCGGATCACGACCTTTTTCGCATCATATCGATGCGGCGCTGAATCGGCCTGGCCGGGGATACGGTCCCCGCCGGTCTCGTCGGTGGTGCGCACGCCCATGGGCAGAACGAAGAACACGCACAGCGACCAGAACAGAAAATAGATCGCCAGCGCCGATGTCCACCGCATGGGCTCGCCCTCCTCAGACGTTCAGCAGCATCACGTCGACAACCGGCTTCTTGCCGGTCCAGCGCGTCGCGCAACGGCGCACGGCAAGGCGGATGGCCTCGCGCAGCTTCTCGCGATCGCGGCCGCCGCCCGCTGCGGCTTCAGCCGCTGCCTCCTCGGCATCGGCGAGGAAGTCGGCGCGGTCCTCCTCCACGGGCAGGCCCTGGATGGAGATGGCGGGCGTGCCGGCCAGCCGGCCCCTGCCGTCCAGCGCGACGCCCACGGCGACGAGACCGTTCAGCGCGAGCTTGCGCCGCTCGTTCATGGTGCCGCCATCGGCGGGCAGGATCACGTCCCCGTCGAGCACCAGCCGCCCGGCCCGCTCATGGCCGATCGCCAGCGGGCCGTCAGGCGCGAGGCGGAGCAACGTGCCGTTTTCCTGCACGATCGCCTTGGGCACGCCCTTCTCCAGCGCGAAGCGGGCCTGCTCAGCCATATGGCGCCGCTCGCCATGCACGGGCAGCACGATCTCCGGCCTGATCCAGCGATACATCAGCTCCAGCTCGGGCCGCCCCGGGTGACCCGAGACGTGGACATGGGCCTGCCGGTCGGTGATCATCTGGATGTTCTTCGCGGCGAGCGCATTCTGGATGCGGCCGATCGCCATCTCGTTGCCGGGGATCTGCTTGGACGAGAAGACGACAAGGTCACCCTCGCTGAGCTTGATCTTGTGGCTGTCGAAGGCGATGCGGGCGAGGGCGGCGCGGGATTCCCCCTGCCCGCCGGTGGCGACGATCATCACGTCGCGCGGCGGCAGGCGCATCGCCGTGTCGAAATCAATCGTCTCGGGGAAATCACGGAGATAGCCGGTCGCTTTGGCGACCTTCAGGATGCGATCCAGCGAGCGGCCGGCGACGCAGAGCTGCCGTCCGGTATCGCGCGCCACCTCGCCCAGCGTCTGCAGGCGTGCGGCGTTCGATGCGAAGGTGGTGACGAGCACGCGGCCCCTGGCAGCGGAGATGACCCCGTCCAGCCCCTCGCGCACCGCCGCCTCTGAGCCGGAGGCATCCTCGTTGAAGACGTTGGTGGAATCGCCGACCAGCGCCAGCACGCCCTTGTCGCCGATCGCCTCCAGCTCGGCGGCGGTGGAGGGCGTGCCGAGCAGCGGCTGCTCGTCCAGCTTCCAGTCGCCGGTGTGGAAGACGCGGCCATAGGGCGTCTCGATCAGGACGGCATTGCCCTCCGGGATCGAATGGGCGAGCGGCACATAGGTGAAGCCGAACGGCCCCAGGCGGAAGCTGCCCTCATTCTCGATGATGTTGAGCTTCACCTGTCCGCCCAGCCCCTCCTCGTCCAGCTTGCCCTGGATGAGCCCGGCGGTGAACGGCGTCGCATAGAGCGGCACGCCGAGATCGGCGGCGAGATAGGGGATGGCGCCGATATGATCCTCATGCCCATGGGTGAGGACGATGCCGAGCAGGTCGCCGCGCCGCTCCTCGATGAACTCGAGGTCGGGCAGGATGAGGTCGATCCCCGGATAGGCCGGATCGGCGAAGGTGAGGCCGAGATCGACCATCACCCATTTGCCCTGGCAGCCGTAGAGGTTGACGTTCATGCCGATCTCGCCTGACCCGCCAAGGGCGAGGAAGAGCAGCTCATTTCCGGGCTTTGTCACTGTTTATGTTATCTTTCGTACAAGATTCGTCGGGCGTCAGGCGGCGCGGTGGCGCGCATAGAACAGCCATAGCCCCTGTATGGTCAGGTCCGGCTCGATGACATCGAAAACGCGGGTCCGCCCCTGGAACAATGTGGCGAGCCCGCCCGTGGATACAAGCGTTGCCGGCCGGCCGATTTCGCGGCGCAAACGATCTACCAGGCCCTCGATCATCGCCACATAGCCCCAATAGATGCCGGTCAGCATCTGGCTTTCGGTGGTGCGGCCGATCACCGCGTCGGTGGTCGGCTCGGCGATGGCGATGCGCGGCAGCTTGGCTGCCGCCGACACCAGCGCATCGAGCGACAGGTTGAGGCCGGGCGCGATGATGCCGCCATGATAGGTGCCCTCCCCGTCGATGACATCGAAGGTGGTGGCGGTGCCGAAATCGACGATGATCAGGTCGCCGGGATGCTTGGCATGGGCGGCGATGGCGTTGACGACACGATCGGCGCCGACATTGTTGGGCTCGTCGACGTCGAGGCGGATCGGCCAGTCGAGCGGCGGCCGGCCGGCGACCAGCGCGCGCTGGCCGAAATATTTGCTGGCCAGCACCTCCAGATTGTGGAGCGCGCGCGGCACCACGGTGGCGATGATCACCGCCTCCACGCGATCCCGCCTCAGCCCTTCGAGCTGGAGCAGCTGGTGGAGCCACACCGCATATTCGTCCGCGGTGCGGCGCGGATCGGTGGCGATGCGCCAGCGGGCGCGGATTTCCCCGGCGCGCTCGCCGTCGGTCTCGACCATGGCGAAAACGATGTTGGTGTTGCCGGCATCGATGGCGAGCAGCATCGCGAGAACCTCTCAGACCAGGAACACGTCACCGGCGTGGATGACACGCACGGCGCCGTCCGCCAAGCGCAGGCGGAGCGCGCCCGACGTATCCAGACCGTCGAACAGCCCTTCGATCGCTGGCCCCTCGGCGATACGCACGGCCAGCGCCGAGCCCAGCGGATGGGCGCGCTCCAGCCAGCGGGCGCGCACCGGATCATGCCGGGCCCCGCTCCGCCAGCGGCCCAGCCAATAGGCGAAGCTGTCGGCAAGGTCGGCGAGCAGGTCGGCCGGATCGGGCGCGCTGCCGGTGAGCGCAGCGACGCTGGTCGTGGCGCGGCCGAGATCGCCCGGATGATGGGCGAGATTGACGCCCATGCCGATGACGACGCCGCCGCCCTCGCGCTCCATCAGGATGCCGGCGATCTTGGCGCCGCCGACGAGCAGGTCGTTCGGCCATTTGATGCGCAGGTCCGCCTCGGGCAGCCGCGGGCTCAGCACCTGATCCAGCGCGACCGCCGCGACCAGCGACAGGGTGCCGGGGGCCGGATCCGTCTCGCGCAGGCGGACGAGCGTGGAGACGTAGAGATTGCCCCCCTCGCTCACCCAGCGGCGGCCGTGGCGGCCCCGCCCCGCTTCCTGCCGCTCGGCGCGCAGCCACAGGCCCTCCGGCTCACCGGCAGCGGCCAGCGCCAGCATGTCGGCGTTGGTCGATCCGGTGACGGCGACCGTCAGGATGCGCGCCGTCATCAGCTCTTAGAAAAGCGCGTGCGCCGCCGCCAGGCTGATCCCGCCGAGCACGGGGATGGCGAGATAACCGAACGGCGAGATCAGCGCCGCCGTCACCGCGATCAGGCCGCCTTCAAGCGGAGATTCGGACGGGGCAAAGGCCGGCGCCGGCTCGTCGAAGTACATCGTCTTGACGATCTTCAGATAATAATAGGCGCCGACCACCGAGCCGACCGCGCCGGCCACCGCCAGCGGGAACAGGCCGGCGCGGGTCGCCGCGTCGAACACCAGGAATTTCGGCCAGAAACCGAACAGCGGCGGGATGCCGGCGAGGCTGAACATGAACATCATCAGCGCGCCGGCCAGCATCGGCCGGGTCCGGGCGAGACCGGAAAGGTCGGCGATGCCCTCGCGCAGATTGCCGTCGGCGTCGCGCATCTGAAGGATGCAGAGGAAGGCGCCCAGCGTCATGACGATATAGACCGCCATATAGGTCATCGTCGCCGCCACGCCCGCCTCGGTGCCGGCGGCGAGGCCGATCAGCGCGAAGCCGACATTGTTGATCGAGGAATAGGCGAGCAGCCGCTTCATGCTGGTCTGGCCGATCGCCGCCACCGCGCCAAGCACGATCGAGGCTAGCGCGGTGAAGATGATGATCTGCCGCCACGCATCATAGGCCGGGCCCATCGCCTCGACAGCGACGCGGACGAGCAGGCCCATCGCCGCCACTTTCGGCGCGGAGGCGAAGAAGGCGGTGACCGGCGTCGGCGCGCCTTCATAGACGTCCGGCGTCCACATGTGGAACGGCACCGCCGAGATCTTGAAGGCGAGGCCCGCCAGCACGAAGACGATGCCGAACAGCAGGCCGGCCGAGAATTCTCCGCCCATCGCCTGGGCGACGCCGCCATAGCTGGTCGTGCCCGAGAAGCCGTACAGCAACGAGATGCCGTAGAGCAGGATGCCCGAGGCGAGCGCGCCCAGCACGAAATATTTGAGGCCGGCTTCGGCAGCGCGGGTGTCACGCCGGGTGAAACTCGCCAGCACATAGGCGGCGAGGCTCTGCAGCTCGAGGCCGACATAAAGGGTGAGCAGGTCGAGCGCCGAGACCATCATCCCCATGCCGACCGCCGAGAACAGGATCAGCACCGGATACTCGGCGCGCATCTCGCCGTTGCGCTCGAAATAATTGGGCGCGATCAGCAGCGCGACCGCCGTCGCCGCATAGATGAGCAGCTTGGCGAAGTCGGAGAAGGCGTCGGCGCGGTAAAGGCCGCCAAAGCCGTCGCCATGGCCGCCCGGCGCGATCAGCGCGACCGCGCCGGCGACGACCAGCAACGCCACCGCGGCCAGCGTGATGCCGCGCGAGGAGCCGTCGCCGCCCCACGCGGCGGCGAGCATGAGCAGGATGGCGCCGATCGAAAGGATCAGCTCCGGAAGTGCGAGCAGGAGCGAGGCGGACATCAGTGCGCCTCCCCGTGCGCGGCTACATTATTGGCGGCATGACCGGCCGGCGCGGGATGGCCGGCGGTGGGCCGGGCATCGGATGGCGGCGCCGCCCGCTCGATCCGGGCGATCACCCGCCCGACATCGGCGCGCATCGGCGCGATGAAGCTTTCCGGATAGACGCCCATCCAGATCACGATGATGCCGATCGGCAGCAGCATCGCCACTTCGCGCGGGCTAAGGTCCAGCATCGCCGCCACGTCGGGCTTGTCGAGCGGGCCATAGACGACGCGGGCGTAGAGATAGAGCGCGTAGGTCGCACCGAGGATCACGCCGGTGGTGGCGACGAACGCCACCCAGCTATTGGCGTGATAGGCGCCGAGCAGGCTGAGGAACTCGCCGACGAAGTTGGACGTGCCCGGCAGGCCGACCGACGCCATGGTGAACAGCAGGAAGAAGAAGGCGTATTTCGGCATGTTCTCGACGAGGCCGCCATAGCGGGCGATCTCGCGCGTGTGCAGCCGGTCATAAACCACGCCGACGCACAGGAAGAGCGCGCCCGACACCAGGCCATGGCCCAGCATCACCATCATCGCGCCCTCCAGGCCCTGGCGATTGAAGGTGAACAGGCCGATCGTCACGAACGCCATGTGCGCCACCGACGAATAGGCGATCAGCTTCTTCATGTCGGTCTGCACCAGCGCGACCAGCGAGGTGTAGACCACGGCGATCATCGAAAGGCCCATCACCAGCCAGAAGAACTGGCTGGACGCCTCCGGAAACATCGGCAGCGAATAGCGGATGAAGCCATAGCCGGCGAGCTTCAGCATCACGCCCGCCAGGATCACCGAGCCCGCGGTCGGCGCCTCGACGTGCGCGTCGGGCAGCCAGGTGTGGACCGGCCACATCGGCATCTTCACCGCGAAAGACGCGAAGAAGGCGAGGAACAGCCAGGTCTGGGCATGGACCGGGAAATCATGCGCCATCAGCTCGGGCACGTAGGTGGTGCCCGCCTCGTTCACCATCCACAGCATCGCGATCAGCATCAGGATCGAGCCGAGCAGCGTGTAGAGGAAGAATTTGTAGCTGGCGTAGATGCGCCGCGCGCCGCCCCAGATGCCGATGATCAGGTACATCGGGATCAGGCCGGCTTCGAAGAACAGGTAGAACAGGAAGATATCCTGCGCCATGAACACGCCCAGCAGCAGCGTCTCCATCACCAGGAAGCACGCCATATATTCCGGCACGCGCTTGGTGATCGATTCCCAGCTGGCGAGGATGCAGATCGGCATCAGGAACACCGTCAGCACGATCAGCAGCATGGCGATGCCGTCGATGCCGAGCGCCCAGGCGAAGCGGCCGAAAACCGGGGCATTCTCGACGAACTGCCACTGGGCGCCGGCCGGGTCGTAGCCGACCCACAGCACCACGCCCAGCGCGAGATCGACCAGCGTGGTGATCAACGCCACGCGCCGCGCCGTCGCGTCGTCCACGAACAGGCAGGCGATGGCGCCGAGCACGGGAACGGCGAGCAGAAGAGAGAGGATCGGGAAGCTCATCGGATCAGCGCACCATCGCCCAGGTCGCGAGACCGGCGAGGCCGAGCAGCATCACCAGCGCATAAGTGTAGACATAGCCGGACTGGAGCCGACGAGCGGCCGCGCCGGTGGCGGAGACGACCCAGGAAATACCGTCCGGGCCGAAGCGGTCGATCGTGCCCTGGTCGCCGCGCTTCCACAGGAAGCGGCCGATGGCGAAGGCAGGCTTCACGAACACGAAATCATACAGCTCGTCCCAATACCATTTGTGGAGCAGGAAGCTGTACAGACCGCGGAACGTCGCCGTGAAGCGGCCCGGGATCGAAGGATCGCGGATATAGGCCATCCACGCCGTGAGCAGGCCGATCAGCATGACGATGCCCGGCGACAGCTTCACCCACAAGGGCACTTCGTGGCTGGCGTGGACGAGATGCTCGTTGAAGGCGATCGCGCCCTTCCAGAAATGCTCGCCGGCGTCCGCGCCGACGAAGGCGCCGGCGAAGACGAAACCGGCGAAGATCGCGCCCAGCGACAGCACGCCGAGCGGGATCATCATCGGGATCGGGCTCTCGTGCGGGTGATAGCCGGCGGTGCCATGCACCACATCCTCGGCGCCCGGATCATGCGCGGTCGGCTCATGGCCGGCGCCCTCGTCCGGCGCGACATGGTCCGCGTCCTGCTGATGCTGCGCGTGGCCGTGATCATGGTCATGGTCGTGCCCGTGCCCGTGGGCGTCGTGCACGGCATGCTGGATGTGCTCGCTCGCCGCCCAGCGCGGCGTGCCGAAGAAGGTCAGGAACACCAGCCGCCAGGAATAGAAGCTGGTCAGCAGCGCCGCGAAGATGCCGACGAAGAACGCGATGCCGCCCGCCTGCGTCGCGCTGGCATAGGCGCTCTCGATGATCGCGTCCTTCGAATAGAAACCGGCAAAGCCGAACACGTCGATGATGCCGACGCCGGTGATCGCCAGCGTGCCCGCGGTCATCGCCGCGAACGTCCACGGGATCGACTTACGCAGCCCGCCATAGAAGCGCATGTCCTGCTCATGGTGCATGGCATGGATCACCGAGCCCGCGCCAAGGAACAGCAGCGCCTTGAAGAAGGCGTGGGTGAACAGGTGGAACATCGCCGCGCCATAGGCGCCGACGCCTGCCGCAAAGAACATGTAGCCGAGCTGCGAGCAGGTCGAATAGGCGATGACCCGCTTGATGTCGGTCTGCGTCGTGCCGACGGTCGCGGCGAACAGCGCGGTCGCCGCGCCGACATAGGTGACGACAGTGAGCGCGGCATGGCTCGTCTCGAACATTGGCGACAGCCGGCAGACCATGAACACGCCCGCCGTCACCATCGTCGCGGCGTGGATCAGCGCCGACACCGGCGTCGGGCCTTCCATCGCATCCGGCAACCAGGTGTGCAGGCCGAGCTGGGCCGACTTGCCCATCGCGCCGACGAACAGCAGCAGGCAGAGCAGCGTCATCGTGTCGACGCGATAGCCGAGGAAGCCGATGGTCGAGCCCGCCATGCCCGGCGCCGCCTCCAGGATCGCCGGGATCGAAACGGTGCCGAACACCAGGAACGTCCCGAAAATGCCGAGCGAGAAGCCGAAATCGCCGACGCGATTGACCACGAACGCCTTGATTGCCGCCGCGTTCGCCGATGGCTTGTGATACCAGAAGCCGATCAGCAGGTAGGAAGCGAGGCCCACCCCTTCCCAGCCGAAGAACATCTGGACGAGGTTGTCCGACGTCACCAGCATCAGCATCGCGAAGGTGAACAGCGACAGATAAGCGAAGAAGCGCGGCTGCGACGGATCCTCCGCCATATAGCCCCAGCTGTAGAGGTGGACGAGCGCCGAAACGGTCGTCACCACCACCAGCATCACCGCCGTCAGCGTGTCGACGCGCAACGCCCAGTCGACCTTGAGGTCGCCGGACACGATCCAGGTCAGCACATGGGCGACCTGCGCCTCGCTGCTGCCCGACAGATAGCCGAGGAAGATCGGCCAGGCGAGCGCGCAGGAGATGAACAGCGAAGCCGTGGTGACGGCCTTCGCCGGCACATTGCCGATGATGCGCCCGCCCAGGCCGGCGACGATCGCCGCGAGAAGGGGGAGGAAGACGAGGAGCTGGATCACGGGATTGTCAGCCCTTCATCCGGTTGATGTCGTCGACCGCGATGGTGCCGCGGCCGCGGAAATAGATGACGAGGATGGCGAGCCCGATGGCCGCCTCGCCGGCCGCCACCGTCAGCACGAACATCGCGAACACCTGTCCCACCAGATCGCCGAGATAGGCGGAGAAGGCGACGAGGTTGATGTTCACGCTGAGCAGGATCAGCTCGATCGCCATCAGGATGATGATCACGTTCTTCCGGTTGAGGAAGATGCCGAGCACGCCGGTCACGAACAGGATCGCCGAGACGATCAGGAAATGCTGGATGCCGATCACAGCTCCACTCCCTCACCAACCGGCTGGTTGACGTTGCGCACCGCGTCTTCCGGGCGGCGCATGTTCTGGCGCGTGATATTCTGCGAGCGGGTGCCAGCGCGGCCGCGATGGGTGAGCACGATCGCGCCGATCATCGCCACCAGCAGCACCAGCCCCGCCGCCTCGAACACGTAGAGATAGCGGGTGTAGAGCAGCGCCCCCATCGCATGGATGTTGGGCAGATCGCTCGGCGCCGGCCCGGCGCGCTGGGTGAGCGCGAGGCCGCCCGCCTGCCATGCGCCGACGGCGAAGATCATCTCCGCGAGCAGCACCGCTGCGACCATCAGGCCGAACGGCAGATAGCGGGCGAATCCGGCGCGCAGCTCGGCGAAGTCGATGTCGAGCATCATCACCACGAACAGGAACAGCACCGCGACCGCGCCCACATAGACGATGACGAGCAGCATCGCGATGAACTCCGCGCCGACCAGCAGCATCAGCCCCGCCGCGTTGAAGAAGGCGAGAATCAGCCAGAGCACCGAGTGCACCGGGTTGCGCGCCGTCACGGTGAGCGCACCGGCGGCGATCACCAGGATGGCGAACAGATAAAAGGCGATCGTCTGGATCACGGTCTCGCGGGTGCCCCCTGTGACAGTGCGGCGTTACGTATTGCGGCGCGGCTTAACGATAGGGTGCGTCGGCGGCAAGGTTCGCCGCGAGCGCAGGTTCCCATCGATCGCCGTTCGAGAGGAGCTTGGCCTTGTCATAGATCAGCTCCTCGCGGGTTTCGGTCGAATATTCGAGGTTCGGGCCCTCGACGATCGCATCCACAGGGCAGGCTTCCTGGCAGAAGCCGCAGAAGATGCACTTGGTCATGTCGATGTCGTAGCGCGTCGTGCGGCGCGAGCCGTCGGCGCGGGGCTCGGCCTCGATGGTGATCGCCTGCGCCGGACACACCGCCTCGCATAGCTTGCAGGCGATGCACCGCTCCTCCCCGTTCGGATAGCGCCTGAGCGCGTGCTCGCCGCGGAAGCGAGGGCTCAGCGGGTTCTTCTCGAACGGATAGTTGATCGTCGCTTTCGGCTTGAAGAAATACTTCAAGGTCAGCGCGTGCGCCTTCACGAACTCCCAGAGAGTGAAGGACTTGATGAAATGTGCGACGCTCATGCGCCATACCTCGTCAGCATGAGATAGCCGGAGACCAGGAACACCCAGATCAGCGAGAACGGCAGGAATACCTTCCAGCCGAGCCGCATCAGCTGGTCATAGCGATACCTCGGCACCGTCGCCTTCACCCAGGAGAAGATGAAGAAGAAGGCGAAGATCTTGATGAACAGCCAGATGATGCCCGGCACGACATAAAGTGGCGCCCAGTCGATCGGCGGCAGCCACCCGCCCCAGAACAGCGTGGCATTCAGCGCGCACATCAGCAGCACGTTGCCATATTCGCCCAGCCAGAACAGCGCGAACGACATCGATGAATATTCGGTCTGATAGCCGGCGACGAGTTCGCTCTCAGCCTCGGTCAGGTCGAACGGCGCGCGTTGCGTCTCGGCCATCGCCGAGATCAGGAACACCACCGCCATCGGGAACAGCAGCGGGTTGAAGCCGAAGCCGTTGACGAGGCCGAGGATATGTCCCTTCTGCGCCAGCACGATGCCGGACAGGTTGAACGTGCCCGCCCACAGCACGACCGTGATCAGCACGAAGCCGATCGAAACTTCGTAGCTGACCATCTGCGCCGCGGCGCGGATCGCCGAGAAGAACGGATATTTGGAATTGGATGCCCAGCCGGCAAGGATGATGCCGTAGACGCCGAGCGACGACGCCGCGAGGATATAGAGCAGGCCGACATTGATGTCCGCCAGCACCATGCCCGCCCCGAACGGGATCACCGCCCAGGTGATCAAGGCCACCGTGAAGGTGATGATCGGCGCGATCAGGAACAGGCCGCGATTGGCCGCCGACGGGATGATCGTCTCCTGCAGGAAGACCTTGAGGCCGTCCGCGAAGGACTGGAGCAGCCCGAACGGGCCGACCACGTTCGGCCCCTTGCGCAGCGCCATCGCTGCCCAGATCTTGCGATCGGCATAGATGATCATCGCTACCGCCAGCATCAGCGGCAGCGCGATGATCAGGATCAGGATCAGCGTGGCGAGGAACCAGCCGAAACCATAGCCGAGATAATCCTGGAACAGCGCGGTCATTCTGCGGCCTCCAGGAAGGTCTCGCCGTGGAGGATTTCGGCCGAGCAGCGCTGCATGGTCGGGCTCGCCCGGCAGATCGCGTTGGTCAGATAAAAGTCCTTGATCGCCGCCCCGATCGGGCCGGTCGGCGCCGGGCCGGACAGCGACGGGCGCTGCCAGGCGATATCGGCGAGGCCGAGCTGGCCAAGCGCCGGCACTTCGCGCGCCATCGCGGCACGCAGCTGCTCGAACGTGTCGAAACCCAGCGTCAGGCCCAGCACGTCGGCCAGCGCGCGGAAGATCGTCCAGTCCTCGCGCGCGTCGCCGGGCGCGAACACCGCTCGCTCGCCACGCTGCACCCGGCCCTCGAGATTGACCCAGGTGCCCGACTTTTCGGTATAGGCCGCCCCCGGCAGCACCACGTCCGCCGCCGCCGCGCCGGCATCGCCGTGATGACCGACATAGACCTTGAAGCTCTGCTCGAAGCGGCTGAAATCCACCTCGTCGGCGGCCAGGAAGAAGACCAGCCTGGGCGCCTGCGCGACGATGTCGGCGATGCCGCCGGCCTGCGCATAGCCGAGCATCAGGCCCGCCATCCGCGCCGCCGAGAAGTGCAGCACGTTATAGCCGTTCCACCCGTCGCGGATCAGGCCGAGCGTGTCGATCAGCCCGAGGCTGGCGGCCTGCGCGCCCTCCGGCTTCAGCGCCGCGCCGCCGACGATCAGCGCCGGGCGCTGCGCCTTGCCGAACGCCTCGACCAGCTCCTTCGGCAGATCACCGAGCAGCGACAGGTCATTGCCGAGCCACGTCACCTTGTAGGTGAGATCCACCTCCGGCCCGATCGCCCATACCCTGGCGCCGCGCTTCACCGCCTTGCGGATGCGCGTGTTGACGAGCGGCGCTTCCCAGCGGACGTTCGAGCCCAGGATGAGGATCGCGTCCGCCGTCTCGATGCCGGCGATGGTGGTGTTGAAATTGACCGCCGACAGGCTCGACACGTCATAAGCGAGGCCGGTCTGCCGGCCCTCCAGCATCGTCGAGCCCATCGCCCGCACCAGCGCCTTGGCAGCGAACATCGTCTCGGCATCGACGAGATCGCCGGCGATCGCGGCCGCGCTCGCGCCCGCATTCGCCGCGCGGATCGCCGCGAACGCCTCGTCCCAGCTGGCGGCGACGAGCCGGCCGTTCTTGCGCACGAAGGGCTTGTCCAGCCGGCTGCGCACCAGCCCGTCGACGGCATGGCGCGTCTTGTCCGACGCCCATTCCTCGTTGACGTCATCGTTGATGCGCGGCAGCGCGCGCAGCACCTGACGGCCGCGGCTGTCGAGGCGGATATTGGTGCCGACCGCGTCCATCACGTCGATCGCCGGCGTCTTCTTCAGCTCCCACGGCCGCGCCTCGAAGGCGTAGGGCTTGGAGGTGAGCGCGCCCACCGGGCAGAGATCGACGACATTGCCCGAAAGCTCCGACGTGATCGCCTTCTCCAGATAGGAGGTGATCTGCATATTCTCGCCGCGGCCGATCGCGCCGATCTCCTCGACGCCGGCCACTTCCTCGGCGAAGCGCACGCAGCGCGTGCACTGGATACAGCGGGTCATCACCGTCTTCACGATCGGACCCATGTACTTCTCGGTCACCGCCCGCTTGTTCTCGTGGAAGCGGCTCTGGCCGCGGCCATAGGCGACGGACTGGTCCTGCAGGTCGCACTCCCCGCCCTGATCGCAGATCGGGCAATCGAGCGGGTGGTTGATGAGCAGGAATTCCATCACGCCCTCGCGGGCCTTCTTGACCATCGGCGACATGGTCTGGATTTCCTGGCCGTCGGCAGCCGGCAGCGCGCAGCTCGCCTGCGGCTTGGGCGGCCCGGGCTTCACCTCGACAAGGCACATGCGGCAATTGCCGGCGATCGACAGCCGCTCATGATAGCAGAAGCGCGGGATTTCCTTGCCGGCGGCCTCGCAAGCCTGCAGCACGGTAGCGCCCGCAGGGACTTCGACCTCGATCCCGTCGACGGTGAGTTTAGGCATTATTCTTCTCTGCAGTTACGACGGGAGCGGCCGAAGCCGCCTCGCGATACAGGATTTCGGCGAACAGGCCACCAAGCAGCGCCTTGGTGAAGGTCAGGTTTGCACCCTGCGGCACGCACGCATTGAACTGCGCCGCCAGCGCGGCATAGCCTGCATTTTCCGCAGCGCTGCCGACCGGCGCGAGCACGACGGCGCACGTGTTCGCCGGATTGCGGCGCGCGACGCAATCGCCGAACTGGCGCAGCGCGACCGCTTGCTCCGCAGCAGTCCCCGACGGCTGGCCGGCGCCTTCCGAAAAATCCGGCGCTTGCGCGATCATTGCCGGAGCCGCGTTGCCAAAGGCGTGGCGGTAGAGAGCGATATCGATGGCGCCGCGCATCACCGGGCCGGCCATCTTCAGCCGTCCACCATTGAGGCATTCCGGTTCAGCGACGCCGTGCAGCGCCCTGGCTTCCTCGGGCGAATTCGGGAAGGGTTTGACGGCGGCTATCGCCTTCGCGCGAAAACGGCCGACCACACATTCACCGAACTCGACGGCGGTGGCCCTGGCGCGGGTCTGATCGGACATCGTGCCGGGCTGAGGAATGGATGCGGACTTCGCCTGCGGGATATGGCTGCCTGTCTCCGACTCCATGCGCTGCGCCACGGCCGGGGCTGCGAGCAGCGCCGCCACGCTGGCAAGCGACAGGAGAGGAAGGCGGGCAGCGATCATCACTCGGCCGCCACCGCCAGGTCGCTGCCGCGGCGTACATTGATCCGGCGCTCGATCTCCGGACGGAAATGGCGGATCAAGCCCTGGATCGGCCACGCCGCCGCGTCGCCCAGCGCGCAGATGGTGTGGCCCTCGACCTGCTTGGTCACTTCCTGCAGCATGTCGATCTCGGAAATGTCGGCCTCGCCGGTGCGCAGCCGCTCCATCACCCGCCACATCCAGCCGGTGCCCTCGCGGCACGGCGTGCACTGGCCGCAGCTCTCATGCTTGTAGAAATAGGACAGGCGGCTGATCGCGCGGACGATGTCGGTTGACTTGTCCATGACGATCACCGCCGCCGTGCCGAGGCCGGAGCCGAGCGCACGCAGGCCATCGAAATCCATCGGCGCGTCAATGATCTCGGCGGCCGGCACCAGCGGCACCGACGAGCCGCCCGGAATCACCGCCAGCAGATTGTCCCAGCCGCCGCGGATCCCGCCGGCATGCTTTTCGATCAGCTCGCGGAAGGGGACGCTCATCGCGTCCTCGACCACGCAGGGCTTGTTCACATGGCCCGAAATCTGGAAGAGCTTGGTGCCCTTGTTGTTGTCCCGCCCGAACTGGGTGAACCAGGAGGCGCCGCGCCGCAGGATGGTCGGCCCAACGGTGATGCTCTCGACATTGTTGACGGTGGTCGGGCAGCCATAGAGGCCGGCGCCGGCAGGGAAAGGCGGCTTGAGGCGCGGCTGGCCCTTCTTGCCCTCCAGGCTCTCGATCATCGCGGTCTCTTCGCCGCAGATATAGGCGCCGGCGCCGCGATGCACGAACACGTCGAAATCATAGCCGGAGCCGGCCGCGTTCTTGCCGAGGAAGCCGCGGTCATAGGCCTGGGCGACGGCGGCGAACAACGTCTCCGCCTCGCGGATGAACTCGCCGCGAATATAGATATAGGCGGCGCGCGCGCGCATCGCATAGCCGGCGATCAGCGCGCCCTCGATCAGCTTGTGCGGATCGTGGCGGATGATCTCGCGATCCTTGCACGAACCGGGCTCGGATTCGTCGGCGTTGATGACCAGGAAGCTCGGCCGCCCGTCCTTGGATTCCTTGGGCATGAAGCTCCACTTCATGCCGGTCGGGAAGCCGGCGCCGCCGCGGCCGCGCAGCCCCGAGGCCTTGATCTCGTCGATGATCGCGTCCTGGCCGCGCGCCATCAGCGCCTTGGTATCGTCCCAGTCGCCGCGCTTGATCGCCGCGTCTATGCCCCAATCCTGGAAGCCATAGACATTGGTGAAGATCCGGTCCTTGTCGTCGAGCATCAGCGACCCGCCCCTATCAGCTTCTCGGCGAGGAAATAGGCGCCCACGGCCAGCGCCAGCCCGATGGCGAGCGCGATCAGCCCCAGCGCCAGCTTGAACAGCAGCACCGCGGCGACGATGCCGATGACGAGGGCGATGGCGAAACTCATCACCAGCGGCTCCGATAATCGACATTGGCGTCGACCATCTCGGCAAGCGAGGTCGGGCCGCCTTCGGGGCAGCTCGTCTGCCGGGCGATCTGCGGCCCGGGCTTCGGCGTCTCGCCGCGGGCCAGCGCCTCGAGCAGCGCAGTCGTGCTGTCGAAGGTCAGGTCCTCGTAATTATCGTCGTTGATCTGGACCATCGGCGCGTTGGCGCAGGCGCCGAGGCATTCCACCTCGGTCAGCGTGAACAGGCCGTCGGGGGTGGTGTGCCCCTTCTTCAGGCCCTTCTTGTAGCAGGCGTCAAGCACGTCGTCGGAGCCGCGCAGCATGCACGGCGTCGTGCCGCATACCTGCACATGATAGCGGCCGACCGGCGCGAGATTGAACATGGTGTAGAAGGTCGCGACCTCGAATGCCCGGATGTACGGCATGTCGAGCTGGGCGGCGACATATTCGATCACCGGCACCGGCAGCCAGCCCTGGGTCTGCGTCTCGGCGCCGACCTGGCGCTGGGCAAGATCGAGCAGCGGCAGGATCGCCGAATGCTGGCGGCCGGCCGGATAACGGGCAATCACCACCTTGGCCCTGTCGGCGTTCTCGGCCGTCCAGGCAAAGCCGCCCCAGCGGGCGCGCGTCTCGGCTTCGTCAGGGATATGGGCTGCTTCAGCCATCAGCGGATGAACTCCACGCGAGAGCATTTCCCGCCCTCGAACGAATAAACGGACATGACCTCGAACTTGTCGCCATCCGGCGCGCGCGAGACCTTCTCGTGCAGCACCACGGTTTCGCCGAGCAGCCAGCTGCCGACGATCTCGGCGCGGTTTTGGGGGAATTGCGCGAACATCGCCTTGAGCCCGGCGCGCGTGCCTTCCTTGCCTTCCCGCACCACGGCACCGCGATAGGCCGCCTCGCAGGCGTCGTCGGTCATGAACGCGACATAGGCGTCGGCGTCCTGCGCGTTATAGGCCTCGATCATGGCCTCGGCGACGGCCAGGCGATCCCGGCTCACCGGTCGCACTCCCCGAACACGATATCCATCGCGCCGAGGATGGCGGTGGTGTCGGCGAGCATATGGCCACGGGACATATAGTCCATCGCCTGAAGATGGCTGAACGCGGTCGGCCGGATCTTACAGCGATAGGGCTTGTTGGTGCCGTCCGACACCAGATAGACGCCGAACTCGCCCTTGGGGCTCTCGGTGGCGACATAGATGTCGCCGGCCGGGACATGGAACCCCTCGGTGTAGAGCTTGAAGTGGTGGATGAGCGCTTCCATCGACTGCTTCATCTCGCCGCGCTTGGGCGGCACCACCTTGCGGTCGAGGCTGGAGATCGGCCCTTCCGGCATCTGGGCAAGGCACTGGCGGATGATCCGCATCGACTGGCGGACTTCCTCGACGCGCACCATGAAGCGATCATAGCAATCGCCGCGCGTGCCGACCGGCACGTCGAAGTCCATGCGATCATAGACGTCGTAGGGCTGCGACTTGCGGATGTCCCACGGGATGCCGGAACCGCGGATCATCGGGCCGGAAAAGCCCCACGCCACCGCATCATCCTTCGGCACCACGGCGATATCGACATTGCGCTGCTTGAAGATGCGATTGTCGGCGACGAGGCTGATCGCATCCTCGAACAGCTGCGGGCAGCGATTGTCGACCCAGTCGCCGATATCGGCGAGCAGCTTCAGCGGCACGTCCTGATGGACGCCGCCCGGCCGGAACCACGCCGCGTGCATGCGCGCGCCAGAGGCCCGCTCGTAGAAGCCGAGCGTGTCCTCGCGAATTTCGAACAGCCACAGGTTCGGCGTCATCGCGCCGACGTCCATGACGTGGCTGCCGAGGTTCAGCATGTGGTTGGAGATGCGCGTGATCTCGGCGAACAGCACGCGCAGATATTGCGCGCGCAGCGGCACTTCGAGGCCGAGCAGCCGCTCGATGGCGAGCACATAGCTGTGCTCCATGCACATCGGCGAGCAATAATCGAGCCGGTCGAAATAGGGCAGCGCCTGCAAATAGGTCTTGTACTCGATCAGCTTCTCGGTGCCGCGATGGAGCAGGCCGACATGCGGATCGACGCGCTCGACGATCTCGCCGTCCAGCTCCAGCACGAGGCGCAGAACGCCGTGCGCGGCCGGATGCTGAGGCCCGAAATTGATCGTGTAATTCTGGATCTCGACATCGCCGACGCTCGGCTTCTCGTCGGTGACCAGGGTTTCGAGGCGGTCGCTCACTTCTTCACCTCGTCGGCCTTGAGCGGGGTCGGCGCGCCCGGCGCCTGCGGCGCCTTCTCGTCGCCCGGCAGCACATATTCGGCGCCTTCCCACGGACTCATGAAATCGAAGGTGCGGAAATCCTGGGCGAGGCTGACGGGCTCGTACACCACGCGCTTGTGCTCTTCCGAATAGCGCATCTCGACATAGCCCGAGAGCGGGAAGTCCTTGCGCTGCGGATGGCCGCGAAAGCCATAGTCGGTGAGGATGCGGCGCAGGTCGGTGTTGCCGGCGAACAGCACGCCGTACATGTCGAACACCTCACGCTCCAGCCAGCCGGCGACGGGCCACAAGCTGGTCACTGTCGGCACCGGATGGGCATCGTCGGTCGACACATGGACGCGCAGGCGATGGTTGCGGGTCAGCGACAGCAGGCAATAGACCACCTCGAAACGCTCCTCGCGCTCCGGATAGTCGACGCCGGCAATCTCCATCAGCTGCTGATATTCGAGACCCTCGGTATCACGCAGCTGCATCATCGCCGAGGCAAGGTCGTCGCGGCGAACATGCAGCGCGATCTCGCCGACATGCACGCGCGCATCGATCAGCATGTCGCCGAGGGCAGCCTGCGCGGCCTCGATGACGCCGTCGTTCGATGCGTAGCGGGGGGCGGTATTATTGGCCATGGCTCAGCGCTCGATCGTGCCCACCCGGCGGATCTTCCGCTGGAGCTGCATGATGCCGTAGAGCAGCGCCTCGGCGGTCGGCGGACAGCCGGGGACGTAGATGTCCACCGGCACGATCCGGTCGCAGCCGCGCACCACCGAATAGCTGTAATGATAATAGCCGCCGCCATTGGCGCAGCTGCCCATCGAGATGACGTACTTCGGCTCCGACATCTGGTCGTAGACCTTGCGGAGCGCGGGCGCCATCTTGTTGCAGAGCGTGCCGGCGACGATCATCACGTCCGACTGGCGCGGCGAGGCGCGCGGCGCGGCGCCGAACCGCTCCAGATCGTAGCGCGGCATGTTGACGTGGATCATCTCGACCGCGCAGCAGGCGAGGCCGAACGTCATCCACCACAGCGAGCCGGTCCGCGCCCACTGGAACAGCTCTTCCGTCGAGGTGACGAGAAAACCCTTGTCCTGGACATGCGCCGAGAGATCGTCGAAGAACGCCCGATCGGGCTGCACGACGACATTCTCGTTCGGGTAGGGGCTGACCTCTATTCCCATTCCAGCGCCCCCTTCTTCCAGGCATAGGCAAGGCCGAGACCAAGCTCGGCGAGGAACACCATCATCGCGCCCCAGCCCGCCCAGCCGATCTCCTTGAGGGAGACGGACCAGGGGAAGAGGAACGCCGCCTCGAGGTCGAAGATGATGAACAATATGGCGACGAGGTAGAAGCGCACGTCGAACTGCGCCCGGCTGTCCTCGAACGCGGGGAAGCCGCACTCATATTCCGACAGCTTCTCGGGCGTCGGCTGGTGCGCGCCGGTCAGCCGGCCGACGATCATCGGCAGGATCACGAACGCGCTGGACAGGGCCAGCGCCACGAACAGGAACAGCAGGATCGGCAGATATCCGCCGGCGACCGACGCCATGCTCTTACTCCATGGGACACCGGGGAGAACCGGCGTTCGGGGCGGCTTCTATGCCCGCTGCACCAGCGAAGCAAGGTGGTGGAAGGTTGAGAATGATTCGCAACAATCCCGGACGCTTGTCAGGAGTCCGCGGCTTCCACTGCTGCCCGTTGGGCGGGAGCGGAGGGTTAGCCCCGCCAAGCCTCGTATCGCGGGCCTGCCCGCATCCGCCCTCGGGACGCCATTTGGACATCCTCGATGGCGACCCGGGGCTGACCGCCGCGGAGTGCAGCGGCTTGCCGGTTCAGGCGTCCGCCCAGCGCCGCAGCAGGTTGTGATACACGCCCGTCAGGCGCACCACCGCCGGGTGCTCTCCGCCGAGCGCCGCCGTCGCGCCGCGGACGCCCTCGTCGAGGTCGAACAGGGTGCGGCGCGCGCCTTCGTCGCGGACCATGCTCTGGATCCAGAAGAAACTCGCCAGCCGCCGCCCTCGCGTCACCGGCGCGACGCGGTGCAGGCTGGAGGCCGGGTAAAGCACCATATGGCCCGCCGGCAGCTTGACCTGCCGCTCGCCGAACTGGGTTTCGATGATCAGCTCGCCGCCGTCATATTCGTCGGGCTCGGCGAGGAACAAGGTCGCCGAAAGGTCGGAGCGGATGCGGAAGTCGCTGCCGCGGAGCATGCGCACCGCATTATCGACATGCACGCCGAACGCCTCGCCGCCTTCATAGCTGTTGAACAAGGGCGGGAAGACCTTGAGCGGCAGCGCCGCGGCCACGAACAACGGCGTGCGGCCGAGCGCCTCGAGGATTGCCGCCCCCGCCTCCCGCGCCGCGGGCGAGCCCTCGACGAGCTGGCGATTGCGCTTGGCGAGCGCGGATTGGTGGCCGGAGGTGACGTTCCCGTCCACCCACTCCCCGGCCTCCACCATGGCGCGCACACGCCCGCAGGACCCGGCGTCGAGCACATCGGCTATGGCGATCAGCATCGCGCGATCCGGCCGCTCAGCCGCGCAGCACGAACGGGATCGGCACGTCCATCGGCCAGGCGACCGGCTGGCCGCCGCGGGTGGCGGGGGAGAAGCGCCAGCGGCACACCGCCTGCATCGCGGCCTTGTCGAGCCGCTCGAACCCGCTGGAGGTACGCACCCGGCAATCTCCCGGCTCCCCCGAGGCGCTGACTGTCACGCGAACGATGACGGTGCCCTGCTCCCGCTTGCGGCGCGAGTCGATCGGGTATTTCGGAGCGGCGTTGCCGAGCTGGTCGCCGGCGAAATCTGGCGGCACCACCGCCTCGCCGACCGGCCCGGACGGGCCGGCGGCAGGCGCCGCGACCGCGACGGGAGCAGGCGCCGGCGGCGGCACGGCCACGGTCTGCACCGTCGCCGGTGACGGCGGCATCTGCACGGTGACGACGGGCGGCGGCGCTACGATCTGCACCGCGGCCGGCACTGGCGGCGCCGGCTGCGGCGAGGCCGGCGGCGGCGGCGGCACGTCGTCGGGCAGCAAGGTGACGACCGTGGGCGGCGCCTTGACGCGGGTGACATGGATCACGTCGAGCGCGATCAATGCATAGAGGCCGGCGGCATGCAGCGCGACGATCAGCCCCAACGCCCGCCAGCGCGGGCCGCCCCTGTCGGCGCCATAACGCCCGCCTTGCCGCGCCACATCCGCGGCGCCGAGCGCTTCCAACGCGACACTTCGCCGATAGGCTTCCATCCGCATGACGCACGCCCCTTGGTTTCCCGGCCCGGCTACAGGAGTTGGTATTGCAAATCAATCTCAATGCGACAGTTCCGACAAAAGACGGACCATGTCTTTGACGTAAGACAAGAAGCGCCGGTCACCGGGTGCCACACACGCCCATTCCTTTCCGGCCGTCATGCTGAACTCAATTCACCATCCGCGCCGTCCCGCCCTTCGGGCTCGTCGCGTGATCGGCGACGAAACAGCCCGTCCCGAGCTTATCGAAGGGTCAGCATGACGGGCGACGCGCGTGCCGATTGCTTCGCGACCCGCCATCGAATGAAAAGGGCGGCGTCCTCGCCGGACGCCGCCCCCTTCCCCACGCCGCGCGGGCGATCAGGCGAACGGAGTCAGAAGCTGTAGTTCAACGACAGGCGGGCAGCGCGGCCCTCGCCGGGCGTCGCCCAGCCATTGTTGCGGATGCCGGTGAAGTAACGTTTGTCGGTGAAGTTCTGGACGTTGAGCTGCACATTGACCCCGTCGGCCAGCTCGTAGCCGAGGAAGGCGCGGTGGATCAGATAGCTCTTGCTCTTGTACAGCGGGCCGAGCGTGCTCGTGCCGGCGAGCAGCGCAGGAGTGTTGAGGTTGAAGCTGCCCTGGTAGGTAAGGCCATAGCCCAGCTGCAGGCCGAACGGCAGCAGATAGGTGGTGAAAAGGCTGCCCGAATGGGGCGGCGTCTGGTTGATGATCTGGCCGCGCTGCGGATCGGGCACGCCGACCGTGTTGGCGCAGCCCGCCGCGCCAGGATTGTCCAGGCAGTAATTGGACACGCCCTGCAGGATCTTGCTGTGCAGATAGGTGTAATTGGCGAAGATCGCCCATGCCGGCGTGATATTGCCGGATGCGCCGAGCGCGATCCCGTCGACACGGCTATGGCCATCCTGCACCGGGAGCGTCGGGGCGACCGGATCGTTGGTGTTGACGCTGAAATTGGTGCGATCGTTGCGGAAGACCGCGGCGGTCAGCAGCAGCTTGCGATCGAACAATTCGGCCTTGGCGCCGATCTCGTAGTTGAACGCCTTTTCCGGGGAGACGTCGCACGGGTCGAAGCTGCCGCCGGTCGTGCCCTGGATCACCGTGCCGCAGCCGGCGCGCACCGAGGTCGAGCGCGGGGTACGCGAATTGGCATAGGCGACATAGAGGCTCGCCCATTCCACCGGCTTGTAGGTGAGGCCGGCGCGCCAGGAGAAGAGAGTGTCGTCGCTGACCTGGTCGGCGCCACGGGTGAAGGCGCCGAGGTTCGCGCCAACCGTCGTGTTAAATGTGTCGCTGCGGAAGGTCGCCTTGTTGTTCTCGTAGCGCGCGCCGAGGTTGAGCTCGACCTGCGGGATCAGCGCAATCGTGTCGAACGCATAGACCGCCTTGTTGGTGGTGTGGCCATGGGCCATGCTGCTGCGGATATAGTTGATCGGTCCGGCATAGACGGTGTTCGGGTTGGCGATGTTGATCGGCGACTGGGCGACCGTGCTGCCATCCGCGTTGCGGAGCAGGTTGCCGGTGTCCATGCTATAGTCCTCCTTCGTGAAGGCGACGCCGAGCACGAAGGTGTGACGCAATGAGCCGGTCGAGAAGTCCGCCTTCAGGTCCGTCTGGTTATAAAGGAGCTGGTTCTCCTGGTCGCGGACGAGGCCGCGCGGCCCGCTCGGGTAATAAAAGCCGGGCGTGCGGCCGGTGAAGCAGGGCGCGCCGAGCTGGTTGGTGCCGTTGGCGAGGCACCATTCGCCGCTCGTCGCACCCGTGCCCGAGGCTTGCGGCGCCGACGTGTTGGTATCCTGCGCGACGCGCTGCCAGCGGGTGAGGTTGCGCACCGATACCGTGTCGCTGAACGCATGGTCGAAGCGCATCGTCGCCTGATCCATGGTGATGCGTTGCCGATCGAGGTTGCGAATGCCGAAATAGCTGCTGTCGTCCACGCCCGGCAGCGGGCCGGCATACACGTCGTTGCGGAAATAGGGCACGCCGTAGACCGGAATATTATTGTCGCGCTGGTGCAGGTAGGACAGCGTCAGGCTGGTCGGCCCCTCGACGCCGATCTTCACCGACGGTGCGATGCCCCAGCGCTTGCTCTTCTCGACGTCGCGGCCCGGATAGTCGTTGCGATGATAGACGCCGTTGAGACGCACCGCGATCAGGTCATTGACGCGGACGTTGCTGTCCACCGTGCCGCGATAATAATCGTCGGTGCCAACGCCGGCGGAAACGGTGGTCAGATTGCCGCCGTTCGGCGTCTTCTGGACGAGATTGATCGAGCCGCCGATCGAGCCGGCACCGTTGAACACGCTGTTGGCGCCGTTATAGACCTCGATCTGCTGGACGTTGAACGTCTCGGTGCGGCTGTACTGCGCGCTGTCGCGGACGCCGTCATAGAGGATGTCGTTGTTGGCGGAATAGCCGCGCAGGTTGATGCTGTCGCCGAAGCCGCCGCCGCCCTCGCCCGCGCCGAAGGTGATGCCGGGCAGCGTCGACAGCGCATCGCGCAGCGTGAGCAGGTTCTGCTGGCGCATCGTCTCGGCCGACAGCACCGTGATGGTCTGCGGCGTGTCGAGCAGCGGACGGGTCGCTTTCGGGCTCTCCAGCCGGTCCACCTTCACGGTCGCGTCGTCGATCGCCGTGTCGGAAACAGTCATGCCCTTGAGCTGCGTCGCCGGCTGATCGTCGGCGGGAGCCTGAGCGCCGACCGGCGCGGCCATCGACGCCGAGGCGACGAAGCCCACGCACGAGAGCGCCAGGAAGCTGGTGGATGAACGCTGCGACATCTCATGTCCCCTTTTGACCACCGCCTGCGCGGTTCGAAGGGGCTGCTATTGAGAGTCGCTCGCAGGGTCAACCCTTATTGAGAACGACTTTCACTTTCATCGCCGCGCTCGATCAATGCGCGGCGGAACAGCCAGACGCGCAACGCGCTGGCGAGGTTGGCCGGGGCGGCCTCTCCGATCCGCTCCGCATCGATGCGCGCAACCAGGGCGGAAAGCGGCAGGCCGTCCTCCTGCGCGGCGCGGCTTAGCGCGTCCCAGAAGACCGGCTCCAGGCTGACGGAGGTGGCGTGGCCGGCGATCATCACCGATCGCTTGACCGGGCCGGACACGCCACGCCTCCCCATCAGTACATATGCTGGCCGCCATTGATCGACAGCGTCGAGCCGGTGACGAAGCCGGCATCATCCGAGCAGAGGAAGGCAACGCCGCGGGCGATCTCGTGCGCCTGCCCGAGCCGGCCGACTGGAATCTTGGCGACGATCTTGGCGAGCACCTCGGCCGGCACGGCGGCGACCATGTCGGTGTCGATATAGCCGGGCGCGATGGCGTTTACGGTGATGCCGAAACGCGCGCCCTCCTGCGCCAGCGCCTTGGTGAAGCCGTGGATGCCGGACTTGGCGGCAGCATAGTTGACCTGGCCATATTGGCCGGCCTGGCCGTTGATCGAGCCAATGTTGACGATGCGGCCCCAGCCGCGATCCTTCATGCCCGAGAAGGTCGCCTTGGCCATGTTGAAGCAGCCGCCGAGATTGGTGTCGATGACATCCTTCCACGCCTCGTAGCTCATCTTGAGCAACGTGCCGTCGCGAGTGATGCCGGCATTGTTGACGACGATGTCGACCGGGCCGAGCGCGTCCTCGACGCGGCGGACCCCTTCCTGGCAGGCGTCGAAATCGGCGACGTTCCAGCGGAAGGACTGGATGCCGTGCTTCTCGGTGAAGGACTTCGCCTTGCTTTCATCGCCGGCGAAATTGGCTGCGACCGTGATGCCCTTTTCCTTGAGGGCGAGGCTGATCGCCTCACCGATGCCGCGAGTTCCTCCGGTAACGATCGCAACGCGCGCCATGGCATCCTCCTCAACCCATTTGCGGCAACCCTAAGCGGGGCGGACCCAGCCTTCAAGCTCGCGGTTGAGAAGGATACGCAGCATTTCAATGCCTGCGGGGCTGTCGTTGAGGCACGGGATATAGTCGAAATGGGTGCCCCCCGCCGCAAGAAACGTTTCGCGGCCGCGGATCGCCACCTCCTCCAGCGTCTCCAGGCAATCCGCCGAGAAGCCGGGCGACAGCACAGCGATGCGCTTCACCCCCTGGCCGGGCAGCGCCGCCAGCGTCGTGTCGGTGGCCGGCTCCAGCCATTTCGCCCGCCCGAAACGCGACTGGAAGGCGACGCGCACCTCGCGCCCCAGTCGTTCCGCCAGCAGCCGCGCCGTCTTCTGGCAATGGCAGTGATAGGGATCGCCGAGCGCCAGCGTTCGCGCCGGCATGCCGTGGAAGCTGGCGAGGATCAGGTCGGGCGCAAAATCCAGCGCGGCGAGACGCGCGGTGACGGAGCCGGCCAGCGCGTCGATATAGGCAGGATCGTCATGATAGGGCGGCAGCGTGCGCACCGCCGGCTGCCAGCGCATGCCGGCCAGCTGGGCGAAGGCGGCGTCATTGGCGGTGGCCGTCGTTGCCGCGCAATATTGCGGATAGAGCGGGGCAAGCAGGATGCGCTCGCACCCCTCGGCCTTCAACGCCGCGATGCGGTCGCCGATCGCCGGCCGGCCATAGCGCATCGCATGATCGACGACGACATGAGGGCCGAACGCGCCCTTCAGCGCCTCGGCCTGGGCGCGGGTGATCGCGGCGAGCGGCGAGCCGTCCTCCCGCCAGACGAGGCTATAGGCATGGGCTGACCTGGCCGGGCGGGTGCGCAGCACGACCCCGCGCAGGATCGGCTGCCACACCAGCCTCGGAATCTCGACGACGCGGCGGTCGGACAGGAACTCGGCGAGGTAGCGCCGCACCGCGCCGGCGTCGGGCGCATCCGGCGTGCCGAGGTTGATGATGAGCAGGCCGACCTTGGGGGGCGGCACGGCGGGATGATTGCCGGGCTTCTCGTCCGTCATCATCCTCTTCCCGTTTGGGTCAGGCGGAGGGGCGAGCCCGTCGAGGCCCGTAGTCGGGAAGGCGCCGCGGCACGGCTGGCTGCTTCTCGACAGGCGCGAGGCGAACGGCAGGGGTGGCAGTGTCTCGTCATATGAGCGGCAGGCTCCGGATGCGGCGGCCGGTGGCGGCGGCGAGGGCATTGGCGACGGCGGGGCCGATCACCGGCACGGCAAGCTCGCTGACGCCGCCGGAGGGCGCGTTGGTGGCGATCAGCTCGACGGCGATGTCCGGCGAGCCGGCGAGGCGCGGCAGGGCGAGCGCATCGAGGCTGGCCGCCCCCGCCGGCGTCAGCACCGGACCGAGCGCGGCGCCAAGGCCGAAGATCAGCCCACCCTCGATCTGCTGGTGGACGATGTCCGGGTTGATCGCCCGGCCGCAATCGACGGCGGCGGCGATGCGGGTGACGCGCGGCCGCCCGCCCTCCATCGCCACTTCAGCGAGCACCGCGATATGGCTGCCGAAGGCGCTGTGGCAGGCGAGGCCCTGACCGGCCGAGCCACCTTCCCAGCCGCCCAGCGTCGCCGCGGCGGACAGGCAGCGGGCGAGGCGCGGATTGCCGCTGAGCTGGCCCATGCGGAACGACAAGGGATCGAGCCCGGCGATCCCCGCCAGCTCATCCATGAAGCACTCCGTGAAGAATGCGGTGTAGCTGTGGCTCTCGGAGCGCCACAGGCCGGTGGCGACGCCGATAGCGGCAGGGTGATGGGTGACGCTGGCCGCCGGGATGGCATAGGGCGGGCGGGCGCCCTCGACGGCGCGGGCGGCGGCGGCGCGGCCGAGCGGCGCGCCGGGCATGATCCGGCCGATCACCTCGCCGAAACTGGCCGGCACCGCGATGCGCGCCTGCCAGCCGACGATGCGCGGCCCAGCGAGGCCCGCCGAAAGGCTGGCCAGCGCGGGCGGGCGGAAGCGATCATGGGCGAGATCCTCGGCGCGGGACCATTGCAGCTGCACCGGCCGCCGTGCCCTCGCCGCGATCACCGCCGCCTGACAGGCCGCCGCCACCTCCATCTTGGCGCCGAAGCTGCCGCCATGGAGCATCGGATAGATCGTCACCTGCGTCTCGGACAGGCCAAGCGTGCGCGCCGCAGCGGCGCGGAGCAGGCCGGGCGCCTGGGTCGGCGCCCAGATCTCCAGCCGGTCACCGGCATAGCGCGCGGTCGCGCACATCGGCTCGATCGCGGCATGGGCGGCGAGGCCGACGCGATACTCGGCCTTGACGGGCATTGGCGGCAGCTTGCCCTCCTCGACCAGCGCCTCGCCCGTGCCGCCGAGCGCGGCGCGGAGCGCGCGCTCGATCGCGGCATTGTCAGGCGCGGCACCCGGCGCGAAGCCGCCGCCGGCACGATCGAGGGCCTCGGCCGCCGCCCAGCTCGTCTCGCCGACGGCGGCCTGCCAGCCGTCCTGCTCGACCAGCATCAGCGCGCCGGGGACGGTCTCGGCGGCCTTGCGATCGAGCGGTCGTCGCGCCCCCGCGCCGGGCGGGCGCTGGCGGATCGCGGCGAAGGCCATGTCGGGCAAACGGACATCGGCGGCATAGCGCGCCGATCCGTCGACCTTCGCCGGGAGGTCGAGCCGGGGCACGCTGCGGCCGATGAGCAGCGGCGCCTCACGCAGCGGCAGCTCTTCCGGCGGCGCGAAGGCGGCGGCTTCGGCGGCAAGCTCGGCGAAGCGCAGCCGGTCAGGGCCGCGCGTGACGAAACCGTCAGCAGTCTCGCACGCCTCCCACGAAATTCCCCAGCGTTTGGCGGCGGCCATGCACAGCATTGCGCGCGCTGCCGCCCCCGCCTCGGCGAAGCGCCCGGCGAAGCCGCGGATCGAGGTCGATCCGGCGGTCATCATCAGGGCCGATCGGGTCGCATATTCATGGCCGGCCCAGCCAGCGACGTCGTGAAGAAAGACGGGCAGCCTGTCCCGCGCCAGCTCCTTGGCGAGGAAGTCGTTGGCGTAGAGCGGGCCGATCGGCGCCGGTTCGACCGCGACGGTACGCCAGTCGGCGCCGAGCGCGTCGGCAAGCACCTGCGGCAGGCTGGTGAACACGCCCTGCCCCATCTCCGCCTGCGGTACGGCGACGGCGACATGGCCATCCTCGCCGATCTTGAGGAAGGCATTGAACAGATGCTCGCCCGGCGCGGCGGACAGGTTCGGCCGATAGTGGCGCGGCCAGCCCATGAAGGCGATCGCCAGCCCGATGCCGGCGCCGCCGCCCACGAGCAGGCTCCGCCGCGAGATGGAGAAACGTCCGGCCATGGCGCCTGATAGGGCCGGGTTGCCGGCGGGCGCAATGCCCGGATGAGGGCGCCTGCGGCCCAAGTCGACGAAGTTGCGATATTGGCGGGCGGCGCGGCCCGGTGAGCGCGATGCGTCACCCCGGACCCGTTCGACAGGTCGGCACGGGCCTGGTCCAGGGCGCGCCCCTCCGCCGACTGCGGGCCTTTTGTGGCGGGCGGGCGGCGAACCGAATCCGGCGTGAGCGCGGCAGGGTGCGCGGACAGGTGCCCGCCCCCGATCGGCCGCCGGCGTAAAGCGCCGCTTTCCAGATCGCCCCGCCCGCTCTAAGGCGGCAGCGAAACAGCCGCGGGAAGAGTTTTGAGCAGCCTCCTCGTCACCGGCCTCGTGGCCAGCGCCTCATCCGCGATCCAGTTCAGCGAGCTCGGCCTGTCGCCGGTTGCGCTCGACCTCGGCTTCTTCCAGATCCGCTGGTATTCGCTGGCCTATATCGCCGGCATCGTCATCGGCTGGTGGTATCTGCTCAAGCTGCTCGACAAGCCGGGCGCGCCGATGGCGCGGCGCCATGCCGATGATTTCGTGACATGGGCGACGGTCGGCATCATCCTCGGCGGCCGGCTGGGCTATGTCGCCTTCTACCGGCCAGACTATTACATGGCCCACCCCGGGGAGATTTTCCGCCTGTGGGAGGGCGGCATGTCGCTGCACGGTGGCGTGCTCGGCACGATCCTCGCGATCCTGCTGTTCGCGCGGCGCAACGGGCTGAACTGGCTGCGCATCCACGATTATATCGCCTGCTGCGCGCCGTTCGGGCTCGGTTTCGGGCGGCTGGCCAACTTCATCAACGGCGAGTTGTGGGGCCGGCCGACCGACGTGCCCTGGGCGATCGTCTTCCCGCGCGCCGACGCGCTGCCCCGCCATCCGAGCCAGCTCTACGAGGCCGGGCTGGAGGGCATAGTGTTGTTCGCGATCCTGTGGTTCGCGTTCTGGCGCACCGATGCCCGCTATCAGCCGGGCAAGCTCGCCGGGCTGTTCATCCTCTTCTATGGCCTGTTCCGCTTCTTCGTGGAATTCTATCGCGAGCCCGACGAACAGCTGGTTGGCTTCGCCCAGGCAACCGGGCTTCATATGGGCCAGTGGCTGTGCGTGCCGATGATCCTCGGCGGGCTGTGGCTGGTGTGGACCGCCAGGGGGCGGCGCGTGCGGGTGGAGCCGACCGCCGGTGACGCGAGCGTCTCCTGACCTGACGAGCGAGCTGGCGGCGCGCATCGCGGCGGGCGGGCCGATCCCGATCGCCGACTATATGGCCGCCGCCAACGCCACCTATTATGCCGAACGCGATCCGCTGGGCGCGGCCGGGGACTTCATCACCGCGCCGGAGATCAGCCAGATGTTCGGCGAGCTGATCGGCCTGTGCCTCGCCGATCTGTGGGCGCGGTCCGGCGCCCCTGCCGACGTGGCGTGGGTCGAGCTCGGCCCGGGACGCGGCACGCTGAGCCACGACGCGCTCCGCGCCGCCGGGCGCGCGGGGCTGGCACCCCCGGTGCATCTGGTCGAGACGAGCCCGGCCCTCAGGGCGGCGCAGGCGCGGCTGCTGCCCGGCGCGCGCTGGCATGAGGCAGCGGCCGGCCTGCCCGCGGATCGGCCGCTGCTGGTCGTGGCCAACGAGTTTTTCGACGCGCTGCCGGTGCGGCAGCTGGTACGCGAAGGGGCGGCCTGGCGGGAGCGGCTGGTCGACTGGCGCGACGGGCGGTTCGTAGCCGTCGCCGGCACGGCGGTGGCCGAAAAGGGGCTTCCCGAGGCGGAGGACGGCGCCATCCTCGAAGCCAATCCGGCGGCGCTGGCGATCGTCACCGAGCTGGCCGGGCGCATCGTCGCCCGGGGCGGGGCGATGCTGATGGTCGATTACGGCCACGACCGGACGTCGATTGGCGATACCCTGCAGGCGGTGAGCCGGCACGCCCATGCCGATCCGTTCGCAGCGCCGGGAACGCGCGATCTCACCGCGCATGTCGATTTCGCCGCGCTCGCCGCCGCCGCAGCAGCGGCCGGCGCCCGCACGCACGGGCCGGTTGAGCAGGGCGCGTTCCTTACCGCGCTCGGCCTTGCCCAGCGGGCGGCGGCGCTGGCCCGCGCGGCGCCGGCGCGGGGCGACGAAATCGCCGCGGCGTATCGCCGGCTCGCCGATCCGGCCGAAATGGGGCGGCTGTTCAAGGTGCTGGCGGTGTCGGCTCCGTCATGGCCGCAGCCGGCCGGGTTTTGAGGAAGAGAAGATGAGTGTCACGCCGATCACCTCGCCGCTGCTCGCCCCCCTGCCCCACGGATTTCTCGGTCGCGCCGGCGGCGTTTCGACCGGCATCCATGCCGGCCTGAATGTCGGGTTCGGCTCGGACGATGATCGCGCCGCGATCGTCGAGAACCGGCGGCGGGCGGTGGCTGCGGTGCTGCCCGGCGCGGCGCTGGTGACGGTGCATCAGGTCCATTCGGCCGAGGCCGTGGCGGTGACGGCGCCGTTCCCGGACGAGGCCCGCCCCCATGCCGACGCACTGGTGACGGACAGGCCGGGCCTGCTGCTCGGCATCCTCACCGCCGATTGCGTGCCGATCCTGTTCGCGGACAGGGACGCCGGCGTCGTCGGCGCCGCCCATGCCGGGTGGAAGGGCGCGTTCGGCGGCGTGGTCGCGGCGACGGTGGCGGCGATGGCAGGGCTGGGCGCACGCGCGGAGCGGATCACGGCAGCGGTGGGGCCGTGCATCGGACGCGCGTCCTACGAAGTCGACGATGGCTTTCTGCGGCGCTTCTGCATGGACGATGCCGAAAATGAGCGCTTCTTCCTCGACGGCCAGCGCGAGGGCCATCACCAGTTCGACATCGAGGCCTATGTCGCCCACCGGCTTGCCGAGGCGGGGGTGACGCGGGCCGAGCTGGTCGGGCTCGACACCTATGCCGACGAGGCGCGGTTCTTCAGCTATCGTCGCGCCACCCATCGCGGCGAGCCCGGCTATGGCCGGCAGATCAGCCTGATCGGCATGGCGACCGGCGCATGAGGCGGCGCGACACATTGACAGCACGGCCGCGCCCGGTGTTAGCGACCGGCCGGATGGCTTCCCCTCTCCTCTTCCGCACGACGCTCTGCCTGCTGATGACGGGCGCCGCCTGGGTCCCCGCCCGCGCGGAGGAGGCGCTGGCGATGATCGAGGCGCCGGCACTCGATATCGCCGACCTCCATGCGCAGCCGGTGTCGCTGGTGGTGACGCAACCCGCAGGCGAACCATCCACGGCGGCTCCCGCCGTGGCGGAGGCGGCCTACGGCCCGCCCGCGCCGGACAATGGCCGGCCGGCGAAGCGCGACCTGCGGACGTTCAGCGAGCAAGTCGGCGCGGTGAAATGGGAAGTGGGCGGGATCGCCGCCTACATGACGGTGATCAACGTCAAGAAGATGACCGAAGTCGGCACCCGCGGCTTCCATTTCCAGAACGAGGGCTGGTTCGGTAAATCGACGCTCAACCTCGGCGTCGACAAGCTGGCGCACGCCTTCAACACCTATGCGATCTCGGACATCCTCTACGCCCGCCTGCGCCGCAAGACCGACGCGCCGAGCGCGGCGGTGACGGCAGCGGTGCTCGCCTCGGGGCTACAGATCTACAGCGAGTTCTTCGACGCGGTGAAGAAGAGCAGCGGCTTTTCGGTGCAGGACGTCGCCTTCAACACCGCCGGCGCGGCGCTGTCGGCGTTGCGCAACAGCGTGCCGGGGATGCGCGACAAGCTCGATTTCCGCCTGCTGTTCATCCCCAATTCCGACATCTACACCTTCATGGGCGGCGAGCATTATGAGCAGGAGCGCTTCCTGCTCGCGCTGCAACTGTCCGGCTTCGAGGCGTTCAAGCACACGCCGCTGCGCTTCGTGGAGCTCCACGCCGGCTATTACGGCAAGGATTTCTCCGGCCCCGATCGCGACGCCGGCAAGATCCCGCAACGCAAGCCGTTCATCGGCATCGGCCTCAACCTGCAGGAGCTGCTGTTCCCGCACCCGCGCTCGCGCGCCGCGAAGATCGGCCGGGGCGCGCTGGATTATTTCCAGGTGCCCTATACGGCGGTGCATATCGACTGATCGTCTCGCCGTGCATGACGGGCGCAAGCGCGGCGCTGGCGCCGTCAGTCGACATCCTCCACGTCAACCTTCTCGCCCGTCACCCGCTGGGAAAGCGCGGCGGACATGAAGCGGTCGAGGTCGCCGTCGAGCACGTCCGACGGCGCGGTGGAGGTAACGCCGGTACGCAGGTCCTTCACCAGCTGATAGGGCTGGAGGACGTAGGAGCGGATCTGGTGGCCCCAGCCGATATCGGTCTTGGTGGCGTTGACCGCGTTGGCCTCCTCCTCGCGCTTGCGCAGTTCCGCCTCGAACAGCCGCGCCTTGAGCTGCTTCATCGCCTCGGCGCGATTCTTGTGCTGCGAACGCTGGTTCTGACAGGAGACGACGATGCCGGTCGGGATATGGGTGATGCGCACCGCCGAATCGGTGGTGTTGATGTGCTGACCGCCGGCGCCCGACGCGCGATAAGTGTCGATGCGCAGGTCCTTTTCCTGCACCTCGATCTCGATATCGTCGTCGACTTCGGGATACACCCAGACGCTGGCGAAGCTGGTGTGGCGCCGTGCCGAGCTGTCATAAGGGCTGATGCGGACGAGGCGGTGGACGCCGCTTTCCGTCTTGGCCCAGCCATAGGCGTTCTCGCCCTTGAGCAGCAGGGTGGCGGACTTGATGCCCGCCTGTTCCCCGGCGTGATGATCGACCAGCTCGACCTTCATCCCGTGGCGCTCCGCCCAGCGCGTGTACATGCGCTGCAGCATCTCCGCCCAGTCCTGGCTCTCGGTGCCGCCGGCGCCGGCATTGACCTCGATATAGCTGTTGTTCGCGTCCGCCTCTCCGGCAAGCAGCGCCTGCACCTTGTCCGCCTCGGCCCGCTGGGCGAGCGCGGCGAGGCTGGCAACGCCTTCGTCGACCAGGGCGCTGTCGCCCTCGGCCTCGGCCATCTCCATCAGCTCGATGGTGTCGTCACGCTCGCGCTCGATCGCCTTGACCGCAGCGACCGCCTCGTCGAGGCGGCGACGCTCCTGCATCACCGACTGGGCCTGCTTCGGATCGTCCCATAACCTGGGGTCCTCGACGCGGGCGTTCAGCTCGTCGAGCCGGCGCAGCGCGCGGTCCCAGACGAGGAAGCGGCGGACGAGCGCCATCGCCGCATTGATCTGATCGACATGAGCCTGCGCTTCGGCGCGCATCGGGGAAACTCCTGAATGGCGGGAGCGCGGCGGGGCGCGCAACACCTATGTGGGCGCGGGCCTTAGTAGATGCCACCCTCGCGCTGCAAGAACTCGCTGTCGCGCGGGCCCTGCTGCACAGCCTCGGTGACCTTGGGCACGACCTCGTCGCGGTGGAGGGCGCGCCGCGGCTCGGTGGCGGGCTTGAACGCTTCCCAGATCGTGCCGGCGAGCGGATCGCTGGTCGGCCAGCCGCCGAACACCTGCCGGCCGGTGCGCCGATCGATGCGCACGAGACGGATGCCGGCCGGGGCGCGGAATGGCACCACTGGCATGTCCTTCATCGCCACCTGCGCCCATTGCTTGAAGATCGGCGCCGCGACCGTGCCGCCCTCCGCGCCGCCGAGGGGAACCGGACGATCATAGCCGACATAGACGCCGGCCACGACGTCGGCCGAACCGCCGACGAACCAGACATTGGTCGGCCCGGTGGTCGTCCCGGTCTTGCCGAACAGCGGCCGGCCGAGATCGCGCAGGACCGTCGCCGTGCCACGCTGGACGACGCCTTCCAGCACATGCACGACCTGATAGGCCGTCATCGCATCGAGAAGCTGGCGGGCGACCACCGGCGGACGCGGCATCGGCTTGCCGTCCCATTCGGCCATGTTGCAGCGATCGCAAGGACGGGTGTCGGCGCGATAGATCACCTTGCCTTTCCGATCCTGCACGAAATCGATCAGCGTCGGTTTCAGCTCGCGGCCGTTATTGGCGAGCATCGCATAGGCGTTTGTGAGCCGCTCCACCGTCGTCTCACCGGCGCCGAGGGCGACGCCCAGCGTCGCCGGATAGCGGCCGATGCCCATGCGCTCGGCAACGCCGACGACGCGCTCCATGCCGATGGTGGCGGCGGTGCGCACCGTCATCAGGTTGCGGCTCTGCTCGAGGCCCCAGCGAATGGTGCGCGGGCCGGCATAGCCACCGGAGAAGTTGCGGAAGCATTTCCGCCCGAGCTTGACCGACTGGTAGACGCAGAACGGCCCGTCGACGATGATCGAGGCCGGGGTCAGGCCGTTGTCGAAGGCGGCGGCGTAGACGAACGGCTTGAAGCTGGAGCCGGGCTGGCGCTCGGCCTGGGTGGCGCGGTTGAAGCTGTCGCCCTTGCTGTCGAAGCCGCCCTGCATTGCGAGGATCTGGCCGGTGTGCGGGTTTTCGACGATGAAGCCGCCCTGCACCTTGGGCACCGAGCGCAGCGCCCAGCGGTCACCCTCCTGCTTGACGGCGATGATGTCGCCGGCCTTGAGGAAGTCGAAGGCGCGGCCACCGACGCCGCGCTTGGGCATCGTCGCCGCCGAGGCCGGCAGCGTGCCGGTGACGCCGCCGGGCAGGCCGATCTCGGCCGCCTGGCGGGTTTTGGACAGAACCACCGCCGCCCGCCAATCGGCATAGCCGACGCCTTTATTGGCCTGGGCGAGGCGCAGCGGCCAGCCGTCGCCGACCTCGATCCGGCCGAGCGGCCCGGACCAGCCGCGCCCGCTTTCGTAACGGACGAGCCCGTCGCGCAGCGCGCGTTCGGCGGCCTGCTGGTTGTTCGGATCGAAGGAGGTGCGCACCCACAGGCCGCCGGCATAGACGGAATAGTCGCCATCCTTGGCCGTCTCGCCGAAGCGATCGATGAGCTGACGGCGGACTTCCTCGGTGAAATAGCCGCCGGGCGGCTGCGGCCGCGGCTGGCCGCTGCCGAGGGTGACGGCGCCGAGCGGCTGGCGATCCGCCTCGGCGCGCTGCGCGGCGGTGATATAGCCGTTGGCCTCCATCTCGCGCAGCACATAGGCGCGGCGTTCCAGCGCGCGGGCCATATCGCGCTCGGGGGTATAATTGGCGGGCGCCTTGGGCAGCGCCGCGAGATAGGCCGCCTCGGACAGGCTGAGCTGGCCGATATCCTTGCGGAAATAGGCCTGCGCCGCGGACTGCACGCCATAGGCGTTACGACCGAGGAATATCTGGTTGAGATAGAGTTCGAGGATCTGCTTCTTGTCGAGCGCACGCTCGATGCGCCGCGCGAGGATCGCCTCGCGGATCTTGCGCGTGGGCGAATATTCGTCGCCGATCAACAGGTTCTTGGCGACCTGCTGGGTGATCGTCGAGCCGCCGCGTGCCCGCTCGCCCGAGCCCATCTTGGTGACATATTCGAACACGCCGTTGAGGAAGGCGAGATAGTCGATACCGCCGTGGCGGAAGAAGTCCTTGTCCTCGGCAGAGAGGAAGGCGTTGACGACGACGGCCGGATATTCGTCGAAAGCCAGCTGCACGCGGCGCTCACGCGCGAAGGTCTGGATCGGCGTGCCGTCCAGCCCCCGGAGATTCGACGGCAGCGGCGGCTCGTACGTCAGGAGAGCATCGGCGGATGGCAGTCCGCGTCCGAAGATTGTTAGGAAAATTCCTATTGCCAAGAGGAATGTGACTATCGCCGCCAGGATCAGCTGCACCCAGCGCCGCTTGAGGATCGGGGGCATGTCCCGCCTGATCCGTATCCGCTCCACCCATTCCATCGCGCGCGGTCTAGCAGATGCGCGGGCGGATGGAAGCTGGTCCGTGCCGCCCGCCCCCGTCCTTCATGCCGATCCGGTCCGGCATCCGGCCGATCCCGTGCGACGGCCCTGACCGGCGGGTAGCCCTGAAACAAGCCTGCCCTGAGCCCGGCGAGGGGATCAGGGTGCCGGACGGGGCCCGGTGGCGATCCGCGCCAGCTGCATCTCGACGGCCCGGCGCGCGCCCTCGGCGATGGCGCGCCGGCCCGCGGCGGACTGGAGGAACGCGGCATCGGCCGCGTTGGAGAGATAGCCGGTCTCATACAGCACCGCCGGGATGCCGCCCGAGCGCAGCACGCTGAAATTGGCGAAGCGATGCGCGACGGTGCGGAAGCGGACCACGGGGTCGGTCTGCTGGCGAAGCAGGCGGGCGAAGGCGGCGCTCTCGTTCATCGTCTCGCGCTGGGCGAGATCGGCGAGAATCGAGCGTACGTCCGGCGCCTGCGCGCGCAGGTCGAGGCCGCCGAAACGATCGGCGCTGTTCTCCCGCGAGGCGAGGCGCGCCGCCTCGCGATCCGAGGCGACGTCCGACAGGGTGTAGACCGAGGCGCCGCGCGCCGCCCGGTTCGGGGCGCTGTCGGCATGAATGGAGAGGAACAGGTCGGCCTTCAGCCGGCGGGCGATGGCGACGCGCTCGGTGAGCGGCAGGAAACGATCATCGGCCCGGGTCAGGGCCACGCGCACCCGGCCGGACCTGACCAGCGCATCGCGGATGGCGAGCGCGGTGGCGAGCACGACGCGCTTCTCGGCGACGGAGCCGCCGGCAGCCAGCGTCCCGGGATCATGCCCGCCATGGCCCGGATCGATGACGACGAGCGGCCGACCGCGGCCGCGCGCCGGCTCTGAAACCGGCGGCGAGGCCGACTGGGCAGCCTTGATCGCTGCCGGCCCCCTTCCCACATCGGGCGCGGCGACGGCGGACGCAACTGCCGCCAGGCCGGCCAGCAGCGGCAGCAGCATCAGGGGACGGGACGCAGGCACGCGGCGGGCCTTAGCCGGCCGGAACGCGGCTTGTCATGCCCGCATCGGACGGTCCGGCGGCGACAGCTTGCCCCGAACCGGGCCAGATGCTAGCAACACCGCCATCGGAACGGCATCGCGCCTCATCGGCCCGTCGCCCCGATATCCCGCCGGCCCTTCGGGCGACCGGCTTTGCTCAGGTTGAACGCCGTATAATGCCGCATCCTTCGCCCGCCCCGGACAGCCCCCTCACGGGTGGCCTGTGGGCGGCCTTCTTCCCGGCGCGGACCGCCGGGGATGCAGCAACGGCCAAGGCACATCCATATCCTTATTTTGGCGCGCGCCCCGCTTCGGGCGGAGAGGCCCGCGCCCGGAGACACACCAATGACCACGCGTATGCTCATCGACGCGCGCCACCCGGAAGAGACGCGCGTCGCGGTCGTCAAGGGTAACCGGATCGAAGAATTCGATTTCGAATCCGCCGAACGCAAGCAGCTCAAGGGCAATATCTATCTCGCCAAGGTGACCCGCGTGGAGCCGTCGCTCCAGGCGGCGTTCGTGGATTTCGGCGGCAACCGCCACGGCTTCCTCGCCTTCTCGGAAATCCACCCGGATTATTATCAGATCCCCAAGGAGGATCGCGAGGCGCTGCTGCGCGAGGAGGCCCAGCACGCCGCCGAGGAAGAGGCGCTGCGCGCCGCCGAGGAAGCGGCCGAGGAGGCCGCCGCCGCCTCCGGCCAGCACGATCCGGACCTCGACTCGATCGAGCGCCTCGACGATGACGGGGCCGAGGAATCGCTCGACGCCGCCGAGGATCATGATCACGAGGACGCGCCGCCGCCGCCGGCCCCCTCCACCAACGGTTCCGACGAGAACACCGCCGAGCAGCTCCGCCAGAAGCGGATGAATCTGCGCCGCCGCTACAAGATCCAGGACGTCATCCACCGGCGCCAGGTGCTGCTGGTCCAGGTCGTCAAGGAAGAGCGCGGCAACAAGGGCGCGGCGCTCACCACCTATCTGTCGCTGGCCGGCCGCTACTGCGTGCTGATGCCGAACACCTCCCATGGCGGCGGCATCAGCCGGAAGATCTCCAACGCCTCCGACCGCAAGCGGCTCAAGTCGATCATGGCCGAGCTCAGCCTGCCGCGGACGATGGGCTGCATCGTGCGCACCGCCGGCCTCAGCCGCAGCCGCACCGAGATCCGCCGCGACTTCGATTATCTCGCCCGGCTGTGGGACGGCATCCGCGAAAAGACGCTGACCTCCTCCGCGCCGGCGCTGATCTACGGCGACAGCGATCTGGTGAAGCGCGCCATCCGCGACATCTATAATCGCGACATCGAGGAAGTGCTGGTCGAGGGCGAGGCGGGCTACCGCGCCGCGCGCGACTTCATGAAGCTGCTGATGCCCAGCCACACGCGTCGCATCAAGGCCTATGCCGATGCCGTGCCGCTGTTCCAGCGCTTCGGCGCCGAGGACCAGCTTTCGGCGATGTACCAGCCGGTCGTCCAGCTCAAGTCCGGCGGCTATCTGGTGATCAACCCGACCGAGGCGCTGGTGTCGATCGACATCAACTCGGGCCGCTCGACGCGCGAGCATAATATCGAGCAGACCGCGACCGCCACCAACCTCGAAGCGGCGCGCGAGATCGCGCGGCAACTGCGCCTGCGCGACATGGCCGGCCTCGTCGTCATCGACTTCATCGACATGGAGAACAGCTCCAACATCCGTAAGGTCGAGAAGGCGATGAAGGAGGCGCTGAAGGACGATCGCGCCCGCATCCAGGTCGGCCGCATCTCCTCCTTCGGCCTGATGGAGATGAGCCGCCAGCGTCTGCGCACCGGCGTGCTCGAGGCCTCCACCCGCCCCTGCCCGCACTGCGACGGCACCGGCTTCGTGCGTACGGCATCGTCGGCCGGCCTGTCGGCGCTGCGCATGCTGGAGGACGAGGCGGCACGCGGCCGCGGCTCGCGCCTGACGCTGCGCGCCAGCCAGGAAGCGGCGATCTATGTGCTCAACCGCAAGCGCGCCGAACTCGCCGAGATCGAGGATGTCTACGGCGTCCATATCGAGGTGATGCCCAACGGCGAGGCCGAGGGCGCGCGCATGGCCGTCGAGGTCTCCGGCCCGCCGCCGGAGCACGCCCCGCGCATTCCCGCCCCCGCCGACTATGCCATCGAGGATGACGAGGACCTCCCTGAGGAGGAAGAGGAGGAGCTGGAGGACGAGGAGGCCGAGGCCGCCGAGGATGCTCCGCGCCGCAGCGGCGAAGAAGGCGAGCGTGGCGATCGCGAAGGCGGTCGCAAGCGTCGTCGCCGCCGGCGTCGTCGGGGTGGTCAGCGCGAGGACGGCGAGGCCGGTGAGGCCGGTGAGGCCGGTGAGGCCGGTGCCGCCGATAGCGATGCCACCGGTGAGGATGAAAGCGAAAGCGAGGGCGAGGGCGAGGAAGAGCTTGCCGCCGCCGAGACGCCGGAGGACGCCAGCGAGGCCGAAGCCGAGGGCGAGGGCGATGAGCGCCGCCGCCGCGGCCGTCGCGGCCGCCGCGGCGGGCGTGGCCGCCGCAAGGCCGAGGCCACGACCGACACGGCGGTGACCGAGCTGCCCGAGGCGATCGAGACGCTCGCCGCCGAGGAAGCCCCGGCGCTGGCCGGGCTGCCCGAGGACGAGCCGGCCGCCGAGCCCGCGCCGAAGCGCACCACCCGCCGCCGGCCGCGCGCCCGCGCTGCCGAAGCCGAGACGGTCGCGACGCCGGTTGCCGAGGCCCTCGCCCCGGCTCCCGAGCCCGAGGCTCCGGCCCCGGTCGCCGCGGAAGAGACGCCGGCCAAGCCCAAGCGCGCCCGCCGCAAGAAGGCCGACGCCCCGGTCGAGGCAGTCGCCGAGCCCGAGGCTCCGGCCCCGGTCGCCGCGGAAGAGGCGCCGGCCAAGCCCAAGCGCGCCCGCCGCAAGAAGGCCGACGCCCCCGCCGAGGCGGCGGCCAGGCCCGACGCGGAGGCCGATGGCGCGGCTGAGGGCGAAGCACCGGCCGGAGAGGCCGGCCAGCCGCGCCGCGGCTGGTGGCAGCGGACCTTCGGGGCCTGAGGCGCGCGGTGGAGGTCGTGCCCAGCGCCGCCCTCCACCGCGCCCCCCTGCCGGGCCTTCACCCATCGTTCAGCGCTGGCGTGGCATGAGGACGCCCATGGCCTTCCCCACGCGCCTGCTGCGCGGCGCCGTCGCGCTGATCCTGTCGCTGGTGCTGGCCGCCGAGCCGGTGCTGGCGCAGGGCGGCCCATCGGTGCTGCGCGACACCGAAACCGAAAGCTTCCTGCGCGACATTTCCGAACCGCTGGCGGTGGCCGCCGGGCTCGCCCCCGGCCATCTGCAGGTGGTGCTGCTCAACGATCCGGAGATCAACGCCTTCGTCGCCGGCGGGCAGATCGTCTACATCAACTCCGGCACGCTCCTCGCCGCCGACAGCGTGCAGGAGGTGCAGGGCGTCATCGCCCACGAGATCGGCCACATCGTCGGCGGCCATATCGCGCTCGCCGGGCAGAATACGCGCGCCTACACCAATGTCTCGATCCTCTCGCTGCTGCTCGGCGCGGCGGCGATCGCAGCGGGGGCCGGCGAGGCCGGCATGGCGGCGATGATGATGGGCCAGTCGGCGGCGATCGGCAAATATCTCGCCTTCAGCCGCGCCCAGGAATCGAGCGCGGACGCCGCCGCCATCCGCTTCCTTAACAACGCGCACCTTTCGGGGCGCGGGCTGATCAGCTTCTTCGGCAAGCTGCGCAACCAGGAATATCGCCTGTCGCCCAGCTACACCGATATCGACCCCTATATGCAGACCCACCCGATGTCGGCCGATCGGCAGGAGGCGCTGTCCGGCGATGTCGAGAAATCGCCCTGGTATGGGGTGCCGGAGGACCCGGCGCTTCATGCCCGTCTGGCGCGCATCAAGGGCAAGCTGTTCGGATTCCTCAAGGATCCGCCGGAGACGCTGCGCAAATATCCGGAAAAGGACCAGAGCGAGGGCGCGCTTTATGCCCGTGCCTATGCCTGGCACAAGGGCGCCTATCCGGACAAGGCAGTGGCGGAGATCGACAAGCTCGTCGCGCTCAAGCCGCACGATCCCTATTATCTCGAACTCAAGGGCCAGATCCTGCTGGAGGGCGGCAAGCCGGCCCTCGCGATCGCGCCGCTGCGCGAGGCGGTGGAGCGATCCAACAACGCGCCGCTGATCGCCTCGCTGCTCGGCCATGCGCTGATCGCGACCGAGGATTCCAGCCATTTCGGCGAGGCGCGCCAGGTCCTGAAGCTGGCGTTGGCCCGCGACGAGGACAATCCCTTCGCCTGGTATGCGCTGGGCATGGTCTATGATCGCGAGGGCGATCAGCCGCGCGCCGCGATGGCCACGGCCGAACGCTACAGCCTGATGGGCCAGCCGCGCCTCGCGCTCGGCGCGGCGGAGGCGGCGATGCGGGGTATCCCTGTCGGCACGCCGGACTATATCCGGGCGCAGGACATCGCGCTCGCCTCACGCGGGCTCGTCGAACAGGAAAAGAAGAGGCGATGATGGCGAGGGACTGGCGCGGACTGGCTTTGGGCGCGACGATCGGGGCGGTGGGCGCCGGCGTGCTCTACGCAGCGGTGCCGCAGGCGATGCCGTCCAACCGGGCGGAGATGGAAAGCCTCGTCCATGATTATATCATGGCCCATCCCGAGATCATCCCGCAGGCGATGGCCAAGGCGCAGGAGAACGCCGTCGCGCAGCTGGTGCGCGCCAACAAATCCGCGCTGGAGACGCCCTATGCCGGCGCCGTCGGCGGCAATCCGAGAGGCGACGTCACGCTGGTTGAGTTCTTCGACTATGCGTGCGGCTATTGCCGGGCCTCGGTCGCCGACGTCGACCGGCTGATCGCGGATGACAGGAATCTCCGCGTCGTGTTCCGTGAATTCCCGATCCTGTCGCCCCAGAGCGAGGTGGCGGCGCGCAGTTCGCTGTCGGCAGCGAAAGCCGGCACCTTCATGGCCTTCCACCGGGCGATGTACGCCAAGGGCAAGGTGACCGCGGCCGACATCGCCCAGGTCGAAAAGGCCACCGGCACGCCGCACCCCGGGCAGATCGACGCCGATCACGACAAGGAGCTGGAGAAGAACGTGATGCTGGCGCGCGCACTCCAGTTGAGCGGGACTCCGGCGTTCATCGTCGGCGACCGCATCCTGAACGGCGCTGTCGGCTATGACCAGCTCAAGGCGGCGATCGACGCCGAGCGCGCGAAGAAGGGGTAACTCCCCCAGCAAGCTGGGGGAGAAAATCACGCCGTCGCACGCTTGCGGCCGCGTAGCGCCACGCCCGCGGTGCCGAAGCCGGCGATCATCAGCGCCCATGTCGCCGGCTCGGGCACGGCCGGAGTGGCGCCGAACGTGGCGGCCTCGATGGCGAAGGTGCCGGTGGTCGGCTTGCCCGCGGTCAGCGTCGAGCTGTCGGCATGGGTGGTGATGATGAGCTTCGACAGCGCATCGGCCAGACCTGCCTGCACGGCCGGATCGAGCGTCGAGGCGGGAGGATTGATCGACACCGGACCGAGCTTCAGGCTCTGCCGGGTCGAGCCGACGCCGAGGCCGGTCCACACCGCTGCGGGCGCGCCCATGAACAGATAATAGGCGCTGTTCTCGCCGACGAGCATCACCGAGCCGAGCTGGAACGACATCACCCCGGGCGAGGATATATAGCCATATTGCAGGGTGACGGAGAGTTGCGCCGAATAGCTCGTGCCGTCGACGTCATAGCTGATCATCGGTGCCGGGCTGGAGCCGAGGAAGCCGCCGGTGCTCGGGCCATAGTTGAACGAGCCGGCACCGATCTTCTCGATCGTCACCGTCACCGCCTGCGCCGGCGATACCGCGACGACGCCGGCCGCCAGAATCGTGGCGACCAAAGCCGCCTTCCCCGAAATCGACATTCCATGTCTCCCCGCTGCGCCGCCCGACGGGGCGACGGCCCCACCGCATCTATGGTGAACAGCATTTCATCCTGATGACGGGCGATTTGATCTGGATCGGTCGGCGCACCCCGTTTTAGGAGTTGTGCCACGTTGAGATAAAAGGGATTTCACCGCATGCGCCTGTTCACCTTGCTCGCCGCAACCGCCGCGATCCTGCCGCTCGCCCTGCCGGCCGCCGCCGCGCCGCTCGATGCCAACACCATCAACCGCATCGCCGATGAGAGTTTCAATCACAGCCAGGTGATGCAGACCGCCGCCCATCTCACCGACCAGATTGGCGGGCGGCTGACCAATTCGCCGGCGATGCGCGAGGCCGAGCGCTGGACGCAGGAGCAGTTCCGTCAATGGGGGCTGTCGAACGTCCACAAGGAGGGCTTCGATTTCGGCCGCGGCTGGTGGATCGAACGGGCCAGCGTCCGCATGACCGGCCCGCGCCCGCTACAGCTGCGCTCCATCCCGATCGCCTGGACGCCGGGCACCAGCGGCGCGCTGGCCGCGCCGATCGTGGTCGCGCCGATGGCTGACGAGAAGGATTTCGCCGATTGGAAGGGCAAGCTCGCCGGCCGCATCGTGCTGGTCAGTTATCCCGCCCCGCCCAAGGACGACACCAGCGCGCCGTTCAAGCGGCTGAGTGACGCCGACATCACCAAGCTGGATCAATATCGCCAGCCGGTGAACGACAGCAGCACCGAGGCCGACAAGGCACGCTACGAGCGCACGATGTTTCCCCGCAAGCTGGACGCGTTCCTGAAGGCGGAGGGCGCGGTGGCCTGGGTGAGGATGTCGACGCGCGACAACGGCCTCGTCCACGGCACCGGCTATAATTATCAGGTCGGCCAGACGCCGGCGCTGCCCGGCGTCGAGGTGGCAGCGGAGGACTATCGCCGCCTCGCCCGCCTGGCCAAGGTCGGCCCGGTGACCCTCGAGATCGACAGCAAGGTCCACTTCGAGGATGCCGATACCAAGGCGTACAACATCCTCGCCGATCTTCCCGGCAGCGATCCGAAGGCCGGAGTGGTGATGGCCGGCGCGCATCTCGATTCCTGGGTGGCCGCGGACGGCGCCACCGACAACGCCGCCGGCTCGTCGGTGATCATGGAGGCGGCGCGCATCCTCAAGGCGATCGGCGCCAGGCCGAAGCGCACGATCCGCTTTGCGCTGTGGTCGGGCGAGGAACAGGGCATCTGGGGATCGGACGCCTATGTGCGCGCCCATTTCGCGACGCGCCCGCTCAACCCCGACGCGGAACTGGCGGCGCTCGGGCCGTCCTTCAACAGCCGCACCTATCCGATCCGCAAGCTCCCGGATTACGAGAAGCTCGCCGGCTATTTCAACATCGACAATGGCTCCGGCCGGCTGCGCGGCATCCATGCGGAGAATAATTTCGCGGCGGTGCCGGTGCTCAAGGACTGGCTGTCGCCGTTCAAGAGCTTCGACGCCAGCACGGTGGTGACGCAGCGCACCGGCGGCACCGACCATGTCTATATGCAATCCGTCGGCCTGCCCGGCTTCCAGTTCATCCAGGATCCGCTGGATTATGACAGCCGCACCCACCACACCGACGTCGACACCTATGATCATCTCCGCGCGGAGGATCTGCGGCAGGCGGCGGTGATCCTGGCGTCGGTGCTGCTCTCGGCGGCGAACGCGGACGAGCCGCTGCCGGCCGCGCCACTGCCGACCCAGCCGGTCGATACCGATCCCTTCCACTATCGCAATCCAGCGGACAAGTGACGCCGCTCATCCTTCTGAACTCGGTTCAGCATCCGCCCGGCCACGGCTCCTGAGCATGTTGCCGGGCGGAGCCTGAAACAAGCGCCGTCCTGGGCCTGAGAGGGGCTCAGGGCGGGATCGCTGCGCCGAAAGGGGGCGCGTGCTAGTCCAGCTCCCGTCCGGCGGTCTCGCGATAGCCGACGATGGTGACCGCCAGCGCCAGCGCCACCACCGCGAATGTGTACCACACCCCGGAAAAGGGATTGCCGGTACGCGCCACGATATATTGGCTGATGAACGGCAGGAAACCGCCGAAATAGCCCGATCCGATGTGATAGGGGATGGACAAAGAGCTGTAGCGTATGCGCGTCGGAAACATCTCGACCAGCGCGGCTGCCGCCGGACCGTAGGTCATCGCCGACAGGAAGCCGAGCGCCACCACGACCAGCACCAGCCCGGCGGCGGCCCGGATCGAGGGCACCACCGTCTCGGTCGAATGGCCGTGCTCGGTCAGCGCGCGGTCGATCGCCTCGGGGCTGCGATCGAGGATCGGCCGGCCGCCGACGACCAGCGCCACCCCCGGCGTGATCGCCTTGGAATAGGCGATGCCCTTGCGCGACAGGTGATCGATGATCTGCGCGCACTCGCTGTTCTGGCCAGCCCTCGCGAACGGATTGTAAGCGCAGTTCGGGCCGCTCACCAGCACCGGGGCGCGGCGCGCCGCCTCCGCCTGGGCGGGATTGGCGAGCGCGGCCATGACGTGGAACAGCGGGAAGATCAGCACCAGCGTGGCGGCATAGCCGATCATCATCACCGGCTTGCGGCCATAGGTGTCGGACAATCGGCCGAACAGAATGAACCAGCCGAGCGACAGGATCGCGCCGAGCCCGACGATGATGCGCACCGCCGTATCGTCGACACGCAGCGCGTTCTGCAGGAAATACATTGTCTGGAACTGGGCGGTGTACCAGATCACCGTCAGGCCCGCCGAGACGCCGAACAGCGCGACGAGGATGCGGCGGATATTGCCCGGCGTGGTGAAGCTCTCCTTGAGCGGATTGTGGCAGAGCTCCTGCCGCGCCTTGAGCTTCATGAACACCGGGCTCTCTTCCATGCGCATGCGCATGAACAGCGACAACGCCAGCAGCAGCAGGGAGAAGAGGAAGGGCAGCCGCCAGCCGATCCCGTCCCAATATTCGGGCGGCACCAGATATTCGGCGCTGAGCACGACGAGCAGGCTGAGCAGGAATCCGCCGCCGACGCTCGCCTGGATGAAGCTGGTATAATAGCCACGGCGGTTGCGCGGCGCGTTTTCGGCGACATAGATCGCCGCCCCGCCATATTCGCCGCCGAGCGCGAGGCCCTGCAGCACGCGCAGCACGATCAGCGCCAGCGGCGCGGCAATGCCGATCTGGCCATAGGTCGGCACCAGCCCGACCCCGGCGGTGGCGAGGCCCATGATGGTGATGGTGACGAGGAAAGTGTATTTGCGACCGAGCCGGTCGCCGAGATAGCCGAACAGCGCGGCGCCGATCGGCCGCACGCCGAAACCGATGCCGAAGGTGGCAAGCGCGAGCAGGAACTGCGCGGTCTCGCTGCCGACCGGGAAATAGAGCCGTCCGATCAGCGCCGCGAGGGTGCCGTAGACGAAGAAGTCATACCATTCGAACACGGTGCCGAGCGACGCGGCGGCGATGACCATGCGATCGCGCCGCGGCATGCCGAGGCCGGGATCCCTGCCCGACGTTTCCCCGTTCCGCGCCAGCGTCGCCATATCCAGCCCTCGATACCCAAGCGGAGGCCAAGGAGTAGGGCGTTTGCCTTGCGCGGGGAAGAGGGGGGGGCACGCAAGGGCCGCGCCACACCCGTCGTGCTGCACCCGGTGCGGCATCGCCCGCACATGGCGCCTGCCCGCATGGAGAGATGGACCCCGGATCAAGTCCGGGGTGACGGCCTCGGAACGTGCGCCAGTGCCGCGCCCTACCCCGTCATGTTGAACTCGGTTCAGCATCCATCCGACCACAGGCTCCCGGCCGGTGGCGGTGTGGCCCCCTGAACACGTTCAGCGGCAAGGAGGGCGGGGGCGCCTGCCTCCCCGCCCCTCGACCAGTCAGCCGATGGTCTGGCCGGTCTTGGCCCAGTCGGCGGCGAAGCTTTCCAGACCCTTGGCGGTAAGCGGGTGGTCGAACAGCTTGTTGATCACGGCCGGCGGCGCGGTCATCACGTCGGCGCCGATCTTGGCGGCCTCGAGGACGTGGATCGGGTGGCGGACGCTGGCGACGAGGATTTCGGTGCCGAAATCATAATTGTCGTAGATCTGGCGGATGTCGGCGATCAGGCTCATGCCGTCCGTGCCGATATCGTCCCAGCGACCGACGAAGGGCGAGATGAACGACGCGCCCGCCTTGGCGGCAAGCAGCGCCTGGTTGGCCGAGAAGCAGAGCGTGACGTTGACGAGCGTGCCCTCGCTGGTCAGCGCCTTGCAGGTCTTGAGGCCGTCGACGGTGAGCGGCACCTTGATGCAGACATTGTCGGCGATGGCGCGCAGCACATTGGCCTCGCGCATCATCGTCTCGTGATCCATCGCCACCACCTCGGCCGAGACCGGCCCCGGAGTGATCGCGCAGATTTCCTTGACCACCTCGACGAACTTGCGCCCGGACTTGTGGATCAGCGACGGATTGGTGGTGACGCCGTCGAGCAGCCCGGTCGCGGCGAGCTCGCGGATCTCGGCGGTGTCGGCGGTATCGGCGAAGAATTTCATGAGCTGGCTCCGACAGATGGGGAAAGCTGATCCTCCGAGCCCTAGACCTTTCGAGAGCCGGGGGGGAGTCCGTTAACGTTGCGGGCGGATCAGCGCGATCAGCACCGGATCGCGGGTGGCGGCGGGATCGGCGCGGATCGCCGCCTCCTCCCGCCCGATCGCGGCGAACATGCCGTACATCGCCTGGGTGGCCAGCGCGCGGCCGAGCTCGACATAATCGACCCCGGTCGCCGCCGCGCCGACCGCGCCGAGAATCTCCAGCGCATCGGCGCGCAGCCCCTGCGAGACGCCGGGGATGATCGCATCGATCACCGCCGGGCCGACATGCTCGCGCAGCAGGTCGGTCGCCGCGGTGGGGCCCGCGTTGAAGGCAGCTAGCGCCTCATCCCGGCTCATCCCGCGAATCGCCGCGGTGATCACCGGCATGGCGCGGCGCGCGGCATCCTGGGCGACACGGTTCAGCATCATCGAGATGCGGCGGCGCACCGCGCCGGTCTGCATCACCGCCTCGATGATCTGGCGCATCTTGCTCGACGGATTTTCCGGCAGCGGCAGCAGATCGATGCGCGCGATCTGGGCATCATAAAAGCCGTCCGGCGCGAACAGCCGGGCGAAGGCACGCTGGGTGGACAAGGTCAGCAGGCGCTCGAAGCCGTCTTCCACGCGATAGCCCGGACCGGTCACGCAGGCGCCCAGCGGGGCCAGCATGATCATGGAAAGAAGCGCGCGCCTGTTCAGCATGGGGCTTGTCCTTAACATCCGGCCGCCCAGCCACTTAGGGTCTCCAGCCGGCAACGCCAACGGCCAAAAAGGGGGCCGGCGCATGGCGCTGGTCCTTTCTTCCCGGCCGGCTTGCCCCTAACTCAGCGGCGATGAACCGCAACCGGGCCCGTGTGCTCCTCCTCAACCCGGCGCTGGGGCCGCTCGATTATCGCGTGCCGCAGGGCATGACGGCCGAGCCCGGCGCGATCGTGCTGGCGCCGCTCGGGCCGCGCCAATTGGCCGGCGTGGTGTGGGAGCCGGAACGCATGGCCTCGGACGCCGAGGTCGGCGACAACCGGCTGCGCAATCTCGTCGCCGTCTACGACCTGCCGCCGCTCAAGGATTCGCTCCGCCGGCTGATCGAGTGGACGGCCGACTATTATCTGGCGCCGCCGGCCGCCGTGCTGCGCATGGCGCTGGCGTCGGCCTCCGCGCTCGACGGGGGGCCGACCATCGTCGAATATCGCGCCACCGGGCACCTCCCCGATCGCCTCACCCCGCAGCGCGCGCAAGCGCTGGAGCGGATCGGCGAACGGCAGGGTCTGGTGCGCGAGCTGGCGACGATCGCCGATGTCTCGGAAGGGGTGATCCGCGGCCTGTGCAAGGTCGGCGCGATCGAGCCGGTGACGGTGGCGGTGGACGATCCCTACCCCGAGCCGGACCCGGATCACGACCCGCCCGACCTCTCGGCGGAGCAGCAGGCGGCAGCGGGCGCGCTGGCCGACGCGGTGCTGGCGCGGACCTTCCATCCGGTGCTGCTCGACGGCGTCACCGGCTCGGGCAAGACCGAGGTCTATTTCGAGGCCATCGCGGCGGCGCTGCGCGACGGGCGGCAGACGCTCGTCCTGCTGCCCGAGATCGCGCTGACCGAGCCGTTCCTGAAGCGCTTCACCGCTCGCTTCGGGGTCGCGCCGGTGGCGTGGCATTCGGACCTGCGCCAATCCCAGCGCCGCCGGGCCTGGCGGGCGATCGCCAGCGGCGAGGCGAAGGTAGTCGTGGGCGCGCGATCGGCGCTGTTCCTGCCCTATCGCGAACTCGGGCTGATCGTCGTCGACGAGGCCCATGAATCCTCCTTCAAGCAGGAGGAGGGGGTGATGTACCATGCCCGCGACGTGGCGGTGATGCGCGGCCATTTCGAGCAACTGCCGGTGATCCTCGCCTCCGCGACGCCGGCGATCGAGACCCGCCATCAGGTCGAGCAGGGCCGCTATGCGGAGCTGAAGCTCCCCGCCCGCTTCGGTGGGGCGCAGATGCCGGATATCGCCGCGCTCGATCTCGTCGCCGATCCGCCGCCGCGCGGGCGCTGGCTGGCGCCGAAGCTGGTCGAGGCGCTGGGCGAGACGATGGCGCGCGGCGAGCAGGCGCTGCTGTTCCTGAACCGGCGCGGCTATGCACCGCTGACGCTTTGCCGACATTGCGGGCACCGCTTTCAATGTCCGAACTGCACGGCCTGGATGGTCGAGCATCGCCTGACGCAGCGGCTGCAATGCCATCATTGCGGCCACATCATGCCGCCGCCGCGCGCCTGCCCGGAGTGCAAGGAAGAGGATGCGCTGGTCGCCTGCGGACCGGGCGTGGAACGGATCGCCGACGAGGTGACGGCGCTGTTCCCGGAGGCGCGCACGGCGATCGTCACATCCGATACCCTATGGTCCCCGGCCCGCGCCGCCGAGTTCGTCGGGCGGATGGAGGCGCGCGACATCGACATCGTCATCGGCACCCAGCTCGTCACCAAGGGCTATCACTTCCCCAACCTGACGTTGGTCGGCGTGGTCGACGCGGACCTCGGCCTGTCCGGCGGCGACCTGCGCGCGGCCGAGCGGAGCTTCCAGCAGATCGCCCAGGTCGCCGGCCGCGCCGGCCGCGGCGACAAGCCGGGGCGCGTGCTGGTGCAGACGCACGATCCATCGGCGCCGGTGATCCATGCGCTGGTCTCGGGCGACGTCGACGGCTTCTACGCCGCCGAGACGGATTCACGCCGCGAGGCGGGCGCGCCGCCGTTCGGGCGCTTCGCCGGCATCATCATCTCGTCGGAGAACCTCGCCGAGACGGTGGAGACGGCGCGAATGATCGGTCGCGCCGCGCCACAGGTTGAGGGGATGATGGTGTTCGGGCCGGCCCCCGCCCCGCTCGCGATGCTGCGCGGGCGGCATCGGCAAAGGCTGCTGGTGCATGCCCGGCGGGCGCTGGACGTGCAGGCGGTGATCCGCGAGTGGCTGGGCGCGCTGGAATGGCCGCGCGGCGTGCGCGTGGCGGTGGATGTGGACCCGTACAGCTTCCTGTGAGGGCGTAGCGTCGTCGCCGGTCCTTTTTTCGTCAGGCCGGACTTGATCCGGCATCCATGCCACCACCAGCGCCGATGCTTGTGGCGAGAGGGGCCCCGGCTCAAGTCCGGGGTGACGGTTGAGCAGCGGAAGCGGCGCTTACCTCGCCCAGTCGACGATCGGCCAGCCGCGCGCCTCGGCCAGCCGCCGCATCTTCTTCGACGGGTTGGCGGCGAAGGGCTCGTCCGCCCATTCCATCACCGGGGCATCGGAGGCGTGATCGGAATAGAAGCGCACCCGCGCCTCGCTCCGCGCGATGCCCTCATGCGCCAGCCACGCCTCGATCATGCGGAGCTTGGCCGGGCCGTAGCAATTCTCGCCGTCGATCTTCGCGGTCACGCGGGCGTCGAGGCCGAGGATCGAGTTGGTGGCGATGACATCGTCGAAACCGAGCCGCTCGGCGATCGCCTCGACGTAGAGGCGGTAGGAGGCCGTCGCCAGCACCAGCCGGCGGCCGGCGGCGCGATCCTCCTCGATCTGGCGGAGGGCGCCGGGCAGGATGTTCGTGTTCCACACCAGCTCGGCGAAACTCGCCCGCACGCGCTTGAGGTCGGCGGGCAGGATGTGGGGGCCGAGCATCAGACGCTGGTTGATCTCCTTCAGGCGCGCCCGCGTCATCCGCTTCAGCACGTAGAGGAGCATCACGACCAGCACCGCCGGCACGAACACCAGCCGCCACGGCGCGATGCGCAGCGCGGCATGGATCAGGAACGGCGTGTAGGTGCCGGTGCGGGTGATCGTGCGATCCATGTCGTAGATGGCGAGCTCGGTCATGCGCGGCCCTCCAGCACCGCTTCGGCGAGGACGTGATCTTCGGGCTTGTCGACATCGACGGCGGCGAGCGGATCGTCGAGCGGGACCGCCTTCGCGGCGAAGCCGAAGCGGCGACCGCCGGCCGCGATCGCGTCGTCGATGGTGATGGTGCGGGTGGCGGCGCGGAGCAGCAGCCACGGGCCGAAGCGGGCGATCAGCTTCCAGCCCTTCTTGCGATCTTGCTCGACGCTCGCCCACAGGTTGAGCGCCTTGAGCGCGCCGGCGCCGTTGAGGGCGAAGAGGTTGGCGCCGGTCCAGCGGCCCCGCGCGAAGCTGAGCCAGGTGCGGCGATTATCCGGGAAGCGGCGGCGCACCACCCGCTCCTCGACCAGCCCGACCGCGACGTCGCAATCATCGGCACCGGCGAGGAACGCGGAGATCGTCTCGGGCCGCAGCAGCGGGTGATCGGCGGTGGTCACGAACAGTGGCCACCGATCCGCCGCCACGCCGGCCACCGAATGGGCGATGCCGACCCCGGACCGGGCATAGCCGATGCGCGGATCGTCAGGCAGCACGGCGCGGATCGGATCGGTATCCTGGGCGAGCACGACTATGTCGCCGATATCGGGGCAGGCGAGCAGCGTGTCGACGACACGCGCCACCATTGGCCGGCCAGCGACCGGCAGCAGCGCCTTGAGGCCGGTGCCGGCGAGCCGATCGAGCCCCGGCCGCTGGCCCGCCATGAGGATCGCGGTGCGGCGCATCAGTCCGCCAGCCACGAGGTGACCGGGTGGCCGGAAGCGCGGCGGACATAGGCCTGGATGAGGCGCACGACATGGAACACGCAGGAGATCACAGTCCACCACACCACGCCGAGCAGGCCGAGCCGCGGCTCGCCGGCGAGCAGGCTCGCGAACAGTATCACCATGTTCGGATTGCGTCGCGCCGTGATCAGGCGGAAGCGACTGTCGATCCGTTCCCAGACATGGATGTGGATGCCGCGGAAGCTGGCGATGAACGCCCCTTCCACCAGCCGCTGCACGGCGTAGCCGGCGACGAGGATCGCCACCACCGACCATAGTTCCGCCGGGCTCATCGCCTGGCCCCACGCGCCGAGCCCCGCGCCCCACGCCCAATACCAGAAGGGCGGGTGGACGAGGTCGACGCCATGGTCGATGATGTTGCCGATCGACGAGGAGGTGCCGGTGCAGCGGGCGAGCTTCCCGTCCACCGTATCGAGCACCATGAAGACGAGGCCGGCCGCCAGCCCTTCCCAATAACGTCCGTCGCGGAACAGGAAGAACGCCCACACGCAGAGCGCGATGCCGATCAGCGACACCATGTTCGGCGACAGGCGCAGCATCGCCGCCAGCCGGGTGAGGTGGAAGGCGGCGCCGCGCCACAGATAGAGAGTGAGCAGGTCGGTCACGCCCTTATAGGCGCCGTCATAGCTCGCCTTCTCGATGCGGCGGCGATTCTCCTCGGTGAGCGGCAGGACATAGGCATCCTCCCGCTTGCGCAGCGTCTCATTGTAGAGCGAGGCGTCGCGCTCGCCGTCGCGGATGTCGTCGAGGCCGGTGCGGCCGGCGGCATCCGGATAATGGGCGAGCACGACGCGACCGCCATAAGCCATCGCCCGCCCCGGCGCCTTCTTCACCCAGGCGAGCCACGCCGGATCCCAGGCAAAGCCGAGATCGGCGACGATCGCTGGCCCCGTCGCGGGCATGCGCTCCACAGGCGCCAGCCCCGCCTTCACCGCGAAGCGGCGCATGCGCTCGACCGGGCTCAACCCGTAGATCGTCACTTGATTGGCACCTTCGGTGACGAAGGCGGTTTTCACCCCTGCCGATGCATCGTTCATTTTTTCCCTCTGCCAGCTTTCCGGCCGAATGCCAGCCCCGCCGCTTGCGCGGCGACGGCTTACGTCGCATCGTTACGCCCGCATGAATGCCCCTGCCGCCTTCACCGTCGATGACGGCACGCTGCGCTTCTCGGGCGCGATGACCCTGGCCCGCATCGGCGATCTGCCCACTCGCCTGGATAGGATCGTCGAGGCGCCGCGCGCCGTCGATCTGTCGGGTGTGGAGCGGATGGACACGGTCGGCGCCTGGATGATCCATCGGCTGGTGCGCGATCACGACGTCCGGGTCGAGGGCGCCAGCAAGGACGCGCAGCGCCTGCTCGAACAGGTCGGCAAGCTCGATTCGCCGTTGCAGATGCGCCCCGAGGCAACGCCGTCCTTCTTCCGCGTCACCGGCCAGATTGGCGCCGCCGCCGTCCAGGCCGGGCGCACGCTGCACGGCCTGCTCGGCTTTTTCGGCGACATCGTCATCTCCACCTTCGGCATGCTCACCCATCCCGAGCGCATTCGCTGGCGAGCGATCTCGCGCCAGTTCGAGGTGGTCGGCGTCGAGGCGCTCGGCATCATCGGGCTGATGAGCTTCCTGATCGGCGTCGTCATCGCCCAGCAGGGCGCGGTGCAGCTCCGCCAGTTCGGCGCAGAGGTGTTCGCGATCAACCTCATCGGCCGCATCACCTTGCGCGAGCTTGGCGTGCTGATGACCGCGATCATGGTCGCCGGCCGATCGGGCTCGGCCTTCGCCGCGCAGATCGGCTCGATGAAGCTCGCCGAGGAAGTGGACGCGATGCGCACCATCGGCGTGTCGCCGATGGAGGCGCTGGTGATGCCGCGCGTCATCGCCACCGTCATCCTGATGCCGTTGCTCGGTTTCTATTCCTCGCTCATCGCGATCGTCGGCGGCGGGCTGTTCTCCTGGCTGTCGCTCGATATCCCGCCGATCACCTTCGTCAGCAGGATCCGCGAGGTGGTGCCGATCACCGATCTGTGGGTCGGGTTGCTCAAGGCGCCGGTGTTCGGGGTGATCATCGCCATGGCCGGCTGCTTCCAGGGCATGCAGGTCGAGGGCAATGCCGAACAGGTGGGGCTGCGCACCACCGCGGCGGTGGTGCAGTCGATCTTCCTTGTGATCGTGCTCGATGCCTTCTTCGCCGTCTTCTATTCCGCGATCGGCTGGGTGTGATGGCCGGCGAGGATGTGATCATTTCCGTGCGGGGCGTGCGCAACGCCTTTGGCGAGCAGGTGGTTCATGAAGGGCTCGACCTCGACGTCCGGCGCGGCGAGATCCTTGGCGTGGTCGGCGGATCGGGCACCGGCAAGTCCGTGCTGATGCGCTCGATCATCGGCCTGCAGACACCCGATACCGGATCGATCGAAGTGTTCGGCGAACCGATGATCGGCCGCACCGATGCCGAGACGGTGGATGTGCGCCGGCGCTGGGGCGTGCTGTTCCAGGGTGGCGCGCTGTTCTCGACGCTGACGGTGGCGGAGAATGTCGAGGTGCCGCTGCGCGAATATTATCCGGCGCTGGGCGAGACGCTGCTCGACGAGATCGCCTCGTACAAGATCGTCATGGCCGGGCTGCCGCGCGATGCCGCGCCGAAATTCCCGTCCGAGCTGTCCGGCGGCATGAAGAAACGGGCCGGTCTGGCCCGTTCGCTGGCGCTCGACCCGGAGCTGTTGTTCCTCGACGAGCCGACCGCCGGCCTCGACCCGATCGGCGCGGCCGCCTTCGATGCGCTGATCCGCAGCCTCAAGGAAACGCTGGGGTTGACGGTGTTCCTGATCACCCACGATCTCGACACGCTCTATGCGATCTGCGACCGCGTCGCCGTGCTGGCGGATCGCAAGGTGGTGGCGGTCGGAACGATCCCGGAATTATTGGCGTTGGACCATCCGTGGATCCGCGAATATTTCAACGGCCCGCGCGGCCGCGCCGCCGCCGGCGCGGCGGAACGCGAGGACGCAGGGCAGCCGGGGGCATGACGCGCTGATGGAAACACGCTCGAACAACGTGCTCGTCGGCAGCGTGGTGCTCGGCCTGCTGGTCGTCACGCTGGCGTTCATCATCTGGATCATGAACGTGTCGGGCGGGCGCGACCAGCGCTTCGACATTTTCTTCAAGACATCGGTGGACGGCCTCGCCAAAGGCTCGACCGTGACCTTCTCCGGCGTGCCTTCGGGCCAGGTGCAGGAGATCAAGCTGATGCCGGACAGCCCGGAATTCGTGCGCGTCCGCATCAGCGTCAACGAAGACACGCCGATCCTGCAGGGCACCACCGCGACCATCGCCGGCGTCGGCTTCACCGGGGTCAGCCAGATCAACCTCGACGGCGCCGTGAAGGGCGCCGCCCCGATCACCGAACCGGGCCCGTTCGGCGTGCCGGTGATCCCGACCAAGCCGGGCGCGCTGGGCGAGCTGCTCAACTCCGCGCCGCAGCTGCTCGAGCGGCTCACCACGCTCACCGAGCGATTGACGACGCTGCTTTCCGACGAGAACCAGAAGCAGTTCGCCGGCATCCTCGCCAATGTGAACCGGCTCACCGGGTCGCTCGCCGATCGCGGGCCGGAGATCGCCGCGACGCTGGCCGACACCCGCATCGCCGTGCAGCAGGCGGGCGCCGCGGCCGAGCAGATCGGCAAGCTTGCCGGCACCACCAACGAGCTGCTCGACAAGGACGGCCGCCCGCTGATCGGCGACCTGCGCAAGGCGGTCGCCTCGGCCCAGCATTCGATGGAGACGCTGGACCAGACGATCGGCGAGGCGCGACCGGGCATCCGCTCGCTGTCCAGCCAGACGCTGCCCGAGGTCAACCAGCTCGTCCGCGACCTGTCGACGATGGCCGAGGCGCTGACCAACGTCGCCTCCCGGCTCGATGCGGGCGGGGCCGGCGGCGTGCTGGGCGGCCGGCGCCTGCCAGACTATAAGCCGAAGAAATGAGGCCGACGATGCGCTCACCCCTTCTCGCCGCCGCCCTCGCCCTGCCGCTCGCCGCGTGCATCAGCTTCGGGGCCAAGCCGCCGCCGACGCTGATGACGCTGAGCAACGCCAGCCCGCTCGCGCCCGGCCAGTCGGTAACGGCCAGGGAAGGCACCAGCATCACCATCTACGTGCCCTCCGCGCCGCCCGAATTGGGTGGCCTGCGCGTGCCGGTGAAGGCGGGGCCGAACGCGGTCGCCTATCTGAAGGACGCGCAGTGGGGCGACGCCCCGACCCGCCTGTTCCGCAACCTGCTCGCCGAGACGATCACCGCCAAGACCGGCCGCGTGGCGCTCGATCCGCGTCAATATGTGCTGGCCCCGGGCGCGCGCCTGTCCGGCCGGCTGGTCGATTTCGGGATGGACGCCGGCACGGGACAGGTGACTGCGACCTACGACGCCATGCTCGTCCGCAAGGAAGGCGCGACCCTGGAAAGCCGCCGCTTCCAGGCCAAGGCGCAGGCCGCGACCCAGGATGCGCCGGGCGTGGCGGCGGCGCTCAGCCAGGCGTCGAACCAGATCGCCGCGGAGGTCGCCGACTGGGTGGGCGCCGGCTGAGGACTCGGCCGGCCGCAAGCTTCTTTACAATTTGGTAAGGATGATTCACTTCTCGGCGGGGATTTCGCCAGGGGGGTTTATCCAATATGCGCAAGTCGTTCGTCGCCCTGTCCGCCGCCGCGCTGCTGGGCGCTGCCACTGCGGCGCCAGCGGCTGTGATCAATTTCAGCTACGCCCTTTCCGACGGGATCGGCCTTGCCGGGGCCGAGGGCACCGGCTCGTTCGAGACAAGTGTCGATGATGGCACGTTCGGCCTCGGCGACGTCACCGCCTTCTCGATGACGGGCACGGGCTTCCTCGTCATCACCCAGACAGATTACAGCTTCGATCTCAGCAACCTGCTGGATGTGAACGGGGCGCTGAGCGGCGGCGCGCTGACCGACCTGTCGTTCAGCGTGAGCGGACCGGCGATCTGGGATTTCGGCTTCCCCTTCGAAGGCAATTTCGAGTTCACCGTGACCGGGCTGGGCGCGGGCAATGTCGAAGGCAGCCTGACCTCGTTCGGCACGCAGGATCTGGCCGGCGACCTGACGGCGTCCGTCAGCGGCGCTCCCGGCTCGGTACCCGAGCCGGCGAGCTGGGCGCTGATGATCGTCGGCTTCGGCGTGGCGGGCGCGGCGCTGCGCGGGCGTCGGGGGCATGGGGCGGCTCTGGCCGCCTGACACTCGACCCCGATGGGGCTGGAATGGCATGGAGGGGGCGGTGCTGCGGCCCCCTCCCCCTTACGCCAGACTTTTTGACACCTGCTCGAATACGTCCTTGCTGAGACCGGGCGTCGCCAGCATGCGTTCGAGCTCCGCCTTCATCAGCGCGGCCCGCGTCGGTTCCAGCCGGCGCCAGCGGCCGAGCGGGGGGATCAGCTTGGCCGCGGTCTGCGGATTGAGGCGATCCGCCGCCAGCACCATGTCGGCGAGGAAGCGGTAGCCGCGTCCCGAAGGATCGTGGAACGCATATTGGTTGGCGGTGAAGGCGCCGACCAGCGAACGCAGCCGGTTCGGGTTGGTCAGCGTGAAATCCGGATGCCTGGCCAGACGCTCGACCTGCTCCGGCGTGTCCGCGCGCATCGACAGCGCCTGGGTGGTGAACCATTTGTCCAGCACCAGCGAATCTCCCCGGTAGCGATCATAGAAGGCAGCGAGCGCCGTCTCGCGCTCGGGCGCAGTGCCGTTGGCGAGCACGCCGAGCGCACCCTGCCGGTCGGTCATATTGTCGGCATCGTTAAACTGGCCGAATGCGAGGGCGGCAGCATCCTCCGCACCGCCGACGGCGAGAAAGCCGAGTGCAATCGTCTTGAGCCGCCGCATGCCCTTGGCGGTCGGATTATATTCGAAGCGATTGCTGTGGTTGGCGGCGTAGATGGCGCGCCATTGCTCGAGCAGCTCGCGGCCGAGATCGCGGCGCAGCGCGTCACGGGTCCGGCGGATCGCCTCGGGATCGACGACGAGCATCTGATCGCCGACAAAGCTCTCGGTCGGGATCAGCATCGTCTCGGCGACGAAGGCGGGATCGAGATGGGCGTCGGCCAGCGTGTCGCGCACCGCCGCGATCACCGGGCGATGATCCGCCTCCCCTCTCGCGGCACCGGCGACCAGCGTGTCGAGCATGAGCTGCTGCACCGCTTCATAACGGGCGAACGGATCGTCATCATGGGCCGAGAGGAAGGCAAGATCGGCGGGCGAACGATCGGTCTCGACGATCACCGGCGCCGAGAAGTCGCGGTTGATCGACAGGATCGGCCGCTCGGATACGCCTTCGAAGACGATTTCCTCGCGCGCGTCCTGCATCACCACCATCTGCGCGGCGAGGCGCTTGCCGGTCTCGGCGCTGAACAGGGCGAGCCGCAGCGGCAACACCATCGGCTGCTTGTCCCGCTGGCCGGGGGTGGCCGGAACGGACTGCTCCAGCGTAAGGCGAGCGCGGCCGCCGCCGGTCTCGTGGACGAGGGACGCCTTCACGCGCGGCGTGCCCGCCTGCGAATACCATAGCCGGAAGCGCGACAGATCCTCGCCCGAGGCATCCTCCATCGCGTCGACGAAGGCGTCGCAGGTCGTGGCGGTGCCGTCATGACGGGTGAAATAGAGATCGGTGCCCTTCCGGAACCGCTCCGCGCCGAGCAGCGTGTGGAGCATCCGGATCACCTCGGCGCCCTTGTTGTAGACGGTCGCGGTGTAGAAATTGCCGATCTCCAGATAGGATTCTGGGCGGATCGGGTGGGCGAGCGGGCCGGCGTCCTCGGGGAACTGAGCGGCGCGCAACGCCCGGACGTCCTCGATGCGCTTGACGGCGTGGCTGCCCTGATCGGCGGAGAATTGCTGGTCGCGAAAGACCGTGAAGCCTTCCTTCAGCGACAACTGGAACCAGTCGCGGCAGGTGACGCGGTTGCCGGACCAGTTATGGAAATATTCGTGCGCCACGACGCCGGCCACCGCATCGTAATCCGCGTCTGTCGCCGTATCCGGATCGGCGAGAATGTAGCGCGAGTTGAAGATGTTGAGGCCCTTATTCTCCATCGCGCCGAAGTTGAAATCGCCGACCGCCACGATGTTGAACACGGCGAGGTCATACTCGCGGCCATAGACCTGCTCGTCCCACGCCATCGACGCCTTGAGCGCGGCCATGGCGTGCTCCGTCTTCGGCAGATCGGACTGCGCGGTGTAGATGCCGAGCGCGACGGTGCGGCCCGAGCGGGTGATGAACTGATCGGCGCGGCAGGCGAGATCGCCCGCGACCAGCGCGAACAGGTAGCACGGCTTGGGGAAGGGATCGCGCCATTGCGCCCAATGCCGCCCGTCGTCGAGATCGCCGCCGCCGACATGATCGCCATTGGCGAGGAGGACCGGAAAGCGCGCCTTGTCCGCCGTCATCCGCACCGTGTAGCGGCTGAGCACGTCCGGGCGATCGGGGAAGAACATGATGCGGCGGAAGCCTTCCGCCTCGCATTGGGTGCAAAGCAGGCCGCCCGAGGCATAGAGGCCCATCAGCTGGGTGTTGGCCTCGGGCGCGATCTCGACGGCGATCGCCACCTCATGCGCGCGGCCGGCGAGATCAAGCACGAGCTGGTCGCCCTCCATGCGCCATTCGGCCGGCTGGCCGTCGACCGCCACGGTGAGCGGCCGCAGTCCGCCGCCGCCATCGAGGCGCAGCGGCCCGCCGGCGCCCTCCTTCAGCTCGACCTGCATCGTCGCCGAGACCGAAGTGCGCGCCGGATCGAGGTCGAACACGAGGTCGATCGTGGGCACCAGCCACACCGGCGGGGCATAATCCTCACGGCGGGTCACGTGCGGGGCGGCGGGGGCGGTCTGGGCGTCGAGCATGACGCAGAGGGTAGGCGCGCGGCCGGCGGCTTTCCAGTGTGATCGTCTCGCCGCGAGATGGCCGGGGCGGGACCGTCGGATTTTGCCGTTACCCGGACGATGGCGCGCTCGACGGAACGCCATTCATCGTCCGGGGAGACAGGCCGTGAATGCGGGCGCCGCGGACCTTGCCCGCTACGCCACCTCATCATGACGGTTGGGCAAGAGAGGCTGGCGGGCTAACAAGCGGCGATGTCGCGCATCCTGATCTTCGGCCCGGGCTATACGGCCGCCCGCCTTGCCGCGCGGCTGGCGCGCGACGGCTGGCATGTCGATACGGTCGGGCGGGGCGATATCGACGACACCACGCATGTCGCCGCGCTGATTGCGGGCGCGACGCATATCCTCTCCTCCGTGCCGCCGGCCGAGGACGGCTCCGATCCGGTACTGGCGCGCTATGGCGCCACCTTCGGACAGGCGGCGTGGATCGGTTATCTCTCCTCCTCGGGCGTCTATGGCGACACCGGCGGGGCGTGGGTCGACGAGAGCGCGCCGCTCCTCGGCCGGCGCCCCGGGCGGATCGCGGCAGACCTCGCCTGGCTGGCGCTGGGGGCGCGGGTGTTCCGGCTGCCGGGGATTTACGGGCCGGGGCGGTCGGCGCTCGACCGGGTGGCGGCGGGAACCGCCCATCGCGTCGACCTGCCCGGGCAGATATTCAGCCGGGTGCATGTCGACGACATCGCCGGCGGCGTCGTCGCCAGCTTCACGCGCGGGCCGGCAGGCGCCTACAACCTCGCCGACGACCGGCCGGCGCCGCAAAATGCGCTGGTGGAGACGGCGGCGGCAATGCTCGGCCGGCCCCTGCCCCCGTTGCTGGCGCCCGACGAAGCCCGGCTGTCGGGGCCGGCGCGGGCCTTTTACGCGGAGCGACGGCGGGTGGCGAACGGGCGGGCGAAGCGGCTGCTCGGCTGGACCCCGCTCTATCCTGACTGGCGGGCCGGGCTCGCCGCTATCGGCGCCGTGCCGCCAGCGCGATGACGAGGCCGACCAGCACCAGCGCGCCGCCCGCCGCCGCCTCGAGCGACCAGACATAGCCCTCGAACAACGTCGACAGCGCCATGGCGATGACCGGGATCAGCACGCTGGTATAGGCCGCGCGCGCCGGGCCGATGATCCGGATCACCCCGAAATAGAGGGGAAAGGCGACCGCCGAGCCGAGCACGCCGAGATAGGCGGTGCCGGCGAGATAGCGCCAGCTGGTATCGATGACCGGCGGGCCGACCGTCGCCCAGGCGAAGGCCGCGTCGATCAGCGCGCCCCATAGCATCACCCAGCCGAGCAGCGCCAGGATCGGCACCTCGCGCGCCCGCTTCGTCGCCTGCAATATGTTGGCGGCCGATGCGGACAGCACGCCGGCCATGGCGATGACGATGCCGACTGCCACCGCATGCGGTCCGGCGGCGGCAACAGCCATCTCGTGTCTGAACAGGAGCGCGATGCCGAGAAACGCCACCGCCGATCCGGCGAGGAAGGCGCGCGATACCTGGGCGCCGAGGAAGATGCGCCCGAGGATCGCGTTCGGCACCACCAGCAGCGCATAGACCACCGCCACCAGCCCGGAGGTGACGAAGGTCTCGGCGCGGTAGACGAAGTTGAAGTTGAGCACGAACTGGGCGAACCCGATCAGCACCGCCAGCCCCTGCTGGGGCGCGCTCAGGCGCAGCGGCACGCCCGTCACCCGCGCATAGAGCAGCATCGCCGCCGCGCCGGAGACGAACCGCCAGGTGACCGACCAGCCGATCGGGACGACGGAGATCTGGTCGCGGATGACGAGCCATGTTCCGCCCCAGATCAGCGTCACCAGGATGAACGGGACCGCGACGCGCGCGCGGGTGGCCGGCGCGAGCGGCGGCTCGGTCATTCGGGCCTCGGATCGGGCGAGCCGGCGCCGGCCGCATCATCATCACCCTGAACGGGTCTCAGGGCCCAGCCAGCCACAGACGCCGCGGCCTGTGGCGAAGTGGATGCTGAAGCAAGTTCAGCACGATGAGTGGGGCAGGCGCGACGTGTCACAACGAGGTCAGCGCGCTGGCGAGCGCTTCGACCTCGGCGGCGGGCTGGTTCCAGGAGGTGACGAGGCGGATTTCGCCGTCCGCCCAATCATAGAAGCCGAAGCCCTGCGCGCGCAGCGCCGCGGCCTCGGCGGCGGTGGCGCGGAGGAACAGTTCGTTGGCCTCGACCGGATGGATCAGCCGGCCGGCGGCAGCCTCGGCAAGGCGCGTGGCGGCGGCGTTAGCGGCGCGGGCGTTGTCGAGCCAGATATCATTTTCCAGCATCGCCAGCGCCTGGGCGGCAAGATAGCGGCCCTTGGAGAGAAGGTGCCCCGCCCGCTTGCGCCGATAGCGGGTGGCGTCGGCGAGGTCGGGGCGGAAGAACACCAGCACCTCCGCCGACATGCCGCCATTCTTGACGAAGCCGAACGACAGCGCGTCCACCCCGGCCGCGACCGTCATCTCGGCGGGCGTGCAGCCGGCATGGACGATGGCGTTCGCGAAGCGGGCGCCGTCCATGTGGAAGCCCCAGCCGCGCGCCCGGGCCAGCGCGCCCAGCGCCGCCACTTCGGCGGGGGAATAGACGAGGCCGTATTCGGTGGCGTTGGTGATGGTCAGCGCGTGCGGCTGGACGCGGTGGACATCGTCGGCGATGGCGTCGGCGGTGGCGCGCACGCTCTCCGGGGTCACCTTGGCGCCCGCCCCTTCGGCGAGCAGCAGCTTGGCGCCGTGGGTGAAGAATTCCGGCGCGCCGCATTCGTCATTCTGGACGTGCGCGTCGCGGTGGCAGATCGTGCCGCCATGCGGCGGGCAGAGCGCCGCCAGGGCGAGCGAATTGGCCGCTGTCCCCGTCGCCACCCACAGGGCCGCGCAATCGGTGCCGAACAGTGCGGAGAAGGCCGCGTCCAGCCGTCGCGACCAGCTGTCGCCGTCATAGCCGGAATCGACATGATCCGCCTCCGCGATAGCGCGCATCACGGCAGGATGGACGGTGGCGGTGTTGTCGGAGAAGAAGCGCATGGCGGTTCCTTGGCATTGCCCATCGCGCCATTCAACCCGCCCGACGCGCGCGCATGCTCGACATTGCGGGTGAGCGAACTAGATAGCGCTCCCAGCCCCGGAGCCAGCCATGACCGACCTGCATCCCGAAGTCGCCGCCGTCACCGCCAGGATCGTCGCGCGGTCGGCGGAGAGCCGCGCCCGCTATCTCGACCTGATCGACCGGCAGCGCGACACCGGCGTCGATCGCCCGCGGCTGGCGTGCGGCAATCTCGCCCATGGCTTCGCCGCGTCCGGCGAGGACAAGCCGGCGATCCGCTCGGCCAGGTCGATGAACATCGGCATCGTCACCGCCTATAACGATATGCTTTCGGCCCATCAGCCCTATGCGCGCTATCCCGAGCGCATCAAGATCGCCGCGCGCGAGGTGGGCGCCACCGCGCAGGTGGCGGGCGGCGTGCCGGCGATGTGCGACGGCGTTACGCAGGGCCAGCCGGGCATGGAGATGTCGCTCTTCTCCCGCGACACCATCGCGCTGTCGACCGCGATCGCGCTCAGCCACGGCATGTTCGAAGGCGCGCTGCTGCTCGGCATCTGCGACAAGATCGTGCCGGGCCTGCTGATCGGCGCGCTTCGCTTCGGCCATCTGCCGACGATCCTCGTCCCCGCCGGCCCGATGCCCTCGGGTCTGCCCAACAAGGAGAAGCAGCGCATCCGCCAGCTCTATGCCGAGGGCAAGGTCGGCCGCGAGGAGCTGCTGGAGAGCGAGAGCGCGTCCTATCACGGACCGGGCACCTGCACTTTCTACGGCACGGCCAATTCCAACCAGATGATGATGGAGGTGATGGGCCTGCACGTGCCGGGCGCCGCCTTCGTCAATCCCGGCACCAGGCTGCGCGACGCGCTGACCGCGGCGGCTACCCATCGCGTCGCCCAGATCGGCCGGGACGGCAATGATTATCGCCCGTTCGGCCGCTGCATCGACGAGAAGGCCATCGTCAACGCCATCGTCGGCCTGCTGGCGACCGGCGGCTCGACCAACCACGCCATCCACCTGCCGGCGATCGCGCGGGCGGCCGGCATCATCATCGACTGGGAGGATATCGACCGCCTGTCGGCGGCGACCCCGCTGATCGCGCGCGTCTATCCGAACGGTCAGGCGGACGTGAACCATTTCCACGCCGCCGGCGGCATGGGCTATGTGATCGGCGCGCTCATCGACAGCGGGCATCTGCATCGCGACATCATGACCGTGTCGGGCGCCGACCTCGGCGATTATGCGAAGGAGCCGGCGCTGGACGGCGATCGGCTGGTGTGGCGCGACAGCCCGGCAGCGCCGCTCGACGACAGCATCCTGCGACCGCCGGCCAACGCCTTCCAGCCGGACGGCGGCATGCGGCTGGTGCAGGGCAATCTCGGCCGCGCCACCTTCAAGACTTCCGCCGTCGACCCGTCGCGCTGGACGATCGAGGCGCCGGCGCGGGTGTTCTCCGAACAGGATCAGGTGCTCGCCGCGTTCAAGGCCGGCGAGCTGGAGCGCGACGTCGTCGTCGTCGTCCGCTTCCAGGGGCCGCGCGCCAACGGCATGCCCGAGCTGCACAAGCTGACGCCGCCGCTCGGCGTGTTGCAGGATCGCGGCTTCAAGGTGGCACTGGTCACGGACGGGCGCATGTCCGGCGCATCCGGCAAGGTGCCGGCCGCCATCCACCTTTCGCCCGAGGCGCTCGCCGACGGGCCGGTAGCGAAGCTGCGCGACGGCGACCTCGTCCGCCTGTCGGCCGATGAGGGGCGGCTGGAGGCGCTGGTCGACGCCGCTGAATGGGCGGCGCGCGAGCCGGCGCGGATGCCGCCGCCCGCCACCGGCACGGGGCGCGAGCTGTTCGCGTTCATGCGCCACGGCGCCTCCCATGCCGAGGAAGGGGCGTCGGCGATGCTGGCGCATATGGAAGGGTTCTAGGGAATGGAGATCGTCGCGGTCGATATCGGCGGCACGCACGCGCGGTTCGCCCTCGCCGAGGTGGAGGCAGGCCGCGTCGTCCATCTCGCGCCCGAGGTGACGCTGAAAACCGCGGAGAATGCCAGCTTCCAGCTCGCCTGGGAGGCGTTTGCCGAGCATCTCGGCCGCCCCCTCCCCCGCGCCGCGGGCATCGCCATCGCCGGCCCGGTACAGGGCGAGGTGCTGAAGCTGACCAACAATCCCTGGGTGATCCGCCCGGCGCTGATCCCCGAGAAGCTGCACGTCGACGCCTATACGCTGGTCAATGATTTCGGCGCGGTCGGCCATTCCGTGGCGCAGGCGGACGCGGCGCATCTGCGGCACCTGTGCGGCCCCGACACGCCCTTCCCGGATGAGGGCGTGATCACCGTCGTCGGGCCGGGCACCGGGCTCGGCGTCGCCCATGTGCTGCGCCGCGCCGGGCGCTACCACGTCACCGAGACGGAGGGCGGGCATGTCGACTATGCGCCGCTCGACCGCACCGAGGATGCCATCCTCGCCCACTTGCGCACGCTGCATCGGCGCGTGTCGACGGAGCGGATCGTCTCGGGACCCGGCCTTGTCGCGATCTACACCGCGCTGGCGACGCTGGAGGGCCGGCCGTTCACGCCGCCGCGCGACGACAAGGCGCTGTGGACCGTGGCGCTGGACGGCTCCGACAGCCTCGCCGCCGCCGCCTTCGATCGCTTCTGCCAGGCGCTCGGCTCCGTCGCCGGCGACCTCGCGCTGGCGCAGGGCGCGACGGGCGTGGTGGTGGCCGGCGGGCTCGGCCAGCGCATCGCCGATCGCCTGCCCGGCTCCGGCTTCGCCCAGCGCTTCACCGCCAAGGGCCGGTTCGAGGCGATGATGTCGCGCATCCCGGTCAAGCTGATTACCCATCCCCAGCCCGGCCTCTACGGGGCCGCCGCCGCCTTCGCCCAGGAGCACGCCCGATGACCGATATCGCCAAGATCATGACCCTCGCGCCCGTCATCCCGGTGCTGGTCATCGAGGACGCCGCCCACGCCCGGCCGATTGCCGAGGCGCTGGTCGCGGGCGGGCTGCGGGCTCTGGAGGTGACGCTGCGCACCCCCGCTGCGCTCGACGTGATCCGCGAGATGGCGAAGGTGGACGGCGCCGTGGTCGGGGCCGGCACGGTGCTGAACGGCGATCAGCTCGACGCGGCGGTGGACGCAGGCGCGCGGTTCATCGTCTCGCCGGGCCTCACCAAGCCGCTAGCCAGGGCCGCCGAGAAGGCCAGGGTGCCTTATCTGCCGGGAACGGCCAATGCCGGCGACATCATGCGCGCGCTGGACCTCGGCCTCACCCATGTGAAGTTCTTCCCGGCCGAGGCCGCCGGCGGAATCGCGGCGCTGAAGGCGCTGGCGGCGCCGTTCGGACAGGTGCGCTTCTGCCCCACCGGTGGGATCAGCGCGGCGACCGCGCCGAACTGGCTGGCACATCCCTCGGTGCTGTGCGTCGGCGGTAGCTGGGTGGTGCCGGCCGGCGCGCCGGACGTGGCGAGGATCCAGGCGCTGGCCGAAGAGGCGGCACGACTGGGGGCGTGAACGCCCCGCCATGCTGACCCGGTCGACGGGTTCAGCGTGACGGTTCGGGCATCGGCACCGGTTCATCATTCAGCGCGGCGACGCGGGCCGCATCCCCCGCCGTCGGCGCGGGCCGCGCATAGACATAGCCCTGGATTTCCGTGCAGCCGACGGCGCGGATGCATTCGAGCTGGGCGGGCGTTTCCACGCCCTCCGCGACCGTGGTGACGCCCAGCCGGCGGCCGAGGTCCGCCACCGCGCGGACCACCGCCGCGCAATCCGGCCGCTTGACCGCGTCGCGCACGAACGACCCGTCGATCTTGATCTTGTCGAACGGGAAGATGCGCAGGTGGGAGAGCGACGAATAGCCGGTGCCGAAATCGTCCAGCACCACCCGAGCGCCGATGTCGCGCGCCTCGCGCAGATCATGGATCACGGCGCCCTCCTCGCCGAGCAGCGCGGTTTCGGTCACCTCGATCTCCAGCCGGTTCGGGGCGAGGCCGGAGGCGGCGAGCGCAGTCCGGATCGCCGGCGCCAGCAGCCCCTTGCCGAGCTGCACCGCCGAGACGTTGACGGCGACGCGCGCCTGATCCGCCCATTGCACGGCATCGCGGCAGGCGCGATCGAGCACGAAGGCCCCGAGCCGGTCGATCAGGCCGCTCGCCTCGGCGACCGGTACGAACTCGGCAGGTGACACCCAGCCGCGCGTGCCATGGTGCCAGCGCACCAGCGCCTCGCGCGCGGTGACCTGCTCCGAGGCGGCATCGACGATCGGCTGATAGAAGACGAACAGACCCTCGTCGCCGTCCATGGCGGCGCGCAGATCGGCCTCCAGATCGACATGCGCCTGGACGCGGCTTTCCATCTCATGCTCGAACAGGCAGGCGATGCCCTTGCCCGCGCCCTTGGCGGAATAAAGCGCGATGTCGGCGCGCGACAACAGCTCCTCGACGCTCGATCCATGCTCCGGGGCGATGACGACGCCGATCGAGGCGCCGGACATGAACCAGCGATTCGCGTCGAGCTGGTAGGGCTCGGCGAGCGTACGGACGAGCGACTGGGCGAGCGCCAGCGCATCGGCAGCGTCGGCGCCGGGCACAAGGCAGATGAATTCGTCGCCGCCCGGGCGCGCGATGAACATGCCGGGCCGGTCGCACGCCGCACGCAGGCGATCCGCGACGCGGCGGAGCAGCGCGTCGCCGACGCTGTGGCCCTTGGTGTCGTTGATGTGCTTGAAGCCGTCGAGGTCCATCGACAACAGGGCGAAGCCGCCATCGGGCCGATGCAGCAGCCTTTCCATATGCTCCTGCAGATTATAGCGGTTGGCGAGGCCGGTGAGGGAATCGAAACGGGCGAGATGGCTGATGCGGTCCTGCGCGCGCCGCCCCTCGGTGATGTCGCGGAACATCCATACCCGGCCGTAATTGCGGCCGGCCGCATCGCGGACCGGCGTCGAGACGCGGTCGAGGATGGTGCCGTCGTTCAGCTCGATCTCCTCGCGGCTGGTCAGGTCCGGATGGTCATAGAGCCAGTAGACATGATCCAGCAGCGCCTGGGGATTGGCGGTCAGCGAGGCGAGATAGGGAAGCTGCTGCGACGGATCGGCGACGAGCTCGGGCGGCATCCTGAGGATTTCGGCGAGGCGCCGGTTGCTGAGCAGCCGGCCACCCTCGAGGTCGGTCATGATGATGCCGTCGATCGAGCTTTCGAAGGCGGCCTCGAGCACTGCGGTCTTCTCGCGCAGCTCGTCCTCGGCGCGGGTCCGCCAGGCGAGTTCGTCGCGCAGCCGCCGCTCGCTCTCCTTGTACGCGGTGAGATCGCGGCAAGCGGCGAAGGTGACGAGCCGCCCGTCGAGCGGATAGGAGATGGCGCGCACCTCCACCGGCACCTCGCCACCGTCGACGGCGATCATCGTCGCCTCGATCATGGGCGTCAGCAAGCCCGGCTCGCGCATCTGCCGCTCGATCTGGGATTCGACGGCGGGCAGGCAATCGGCGCGGAAAATCTGCGCCGGGGTCAGTCCGATGATGTCCTCCGGCCCTTGCCCGCGGAGCATGCGCACGCCGGCCGCGTTGACCGAAATCGTCTTCTCGCCGTCGTTGACGAAGAACCCGTCCGGCGAGATGCGCCCGATATTGTGGTGGAAATCCTCGCTGTCGCGGAGCCGCCGGGCCGCCGTCATGTCGACATGCACGACCAGATAGAGGCCCGGCCTTCCGGGCAGGTCGCTGATCGCGGTGTCCAGCCAGTGCAGGGAGCCGCCCGGCGCCTGCATCTCGATTTCGCCTTCCCAGGTGCCCGCATCCGCGATCGCTGCGCGGACCTCCTCGAAGAAGGGCGGCGGGCAGCTTGCCGGCGCGAGGGCCGCGTAATCGAGGCCGATCACATCCTCACGGCCGGCGATGCGGCGGAAGGCTTTGCTAGCGAAGAGGATCGCGCCGCTGGCATGGCAAATGGTGGCGGGCGTCCTGTCGAACAGCCGCAGCGCCACCTGGTCCCACGGACCATCGAACAAAGTGCCGACAATTTTCCGAGGCATGGCGCAACGGTCTCATCCCTGTCGCGACAAGGAGACACGGCGCGAGGGCCACCCACGCCGATCGCCTTATCGTGACCGACCGCCCCGGCTCGACCACAGTCCGCGTTAAAGTCGAGTTCTAAACGCCTGATTAAGCAACCGCAATTGCGGCGCGGGTTATTCGCGACCGAGCCGTTCCGGCACCGACTCGGCCTCCTCGACGAGCGTCGCGCGCGACGCCATGGCTTCCCATGGGAAGACGAACCAGTCCCGGTTCTCGGCACGGTCGATGACCCGCGAGGCATAGTCCACCCGCTCGCTGGATCGGCTGTTGTCGATCAGCGTGGCGAAGCGCACCGCGCCGGCGGCGGCGCCCTCGCGGGCCAGCGCCTCGCGCAGATAATGGATGGTGCCGCCGGAATCGTTGATGTCGTCGATGAACAGCAATTGCTCGCCGGCCGCGCTGCGCCGGGCGAGGTTGATGAGCAGCGCATCGGCGAACCCGAACACCCGGCTGGAATGATCCACCGAGAGCATCGGCACGTCGAGCCGATGCGACAGATAGACCCCAGGGGCGAGCCCGCCCCGCCCGACGCCGACGATGAAGCCGGGCATCCACCCGTCCGCCTCGACGCGGCGGGCGATCGCCTCGACATCGGCGACGAACTCGTCATGGCCGACATAGGCGAGATTGGGCGCCCCGCTCACGCCGCACCCGCCGCATAGGCATCGATCGCCTCGAGGTGCCGCGTCACCGCCGCATCGTCGAGGAAGGAGCCGAGGAAGCTGTTCCGCGCCAGCGTGACCAGCTGGGCGCGATCGAGGAGCGGCGCGACGGCACGGAAATTGTCGTTCACATAACCGCCGAAATAGGCCGGATCGTCCGAATTGATCGTCGCGCGCAGCCCGTGGTCGAGCATCGCGCGGATCGGATGCCGCGCCAGATCGTCGACGACGCACAGCTTGTGGTTGCTGAGCGGACAGACGGTGAGCGTCATCGCCTGTCGCGCCAGACGGGTGACGAGCGTCTTGTCCTCCAGTGCGCGGTTGCCGTGGTCGAGCCGGTCGATGTGGAGCAGGTCCAGCGCCTCGCGCACATAATCCGGCGGCCCCTCCTCGCCGGCATGGGCAACGCGCTTCAGCCCGTGGACGGAGGCCGCCTGGAACACGCGCGCGAACTTGGCCGGCGGATGGCCGACCTCGGAGGAATCGAGGCCGACGGCAGCGATGCGATGATACCAGGGCTCGGCCTCGGCCAGCGTCGCGAAGGCGGCCGCCTCGTCGAGGTGGCGCAGGAAGCAGAGGATCAGCCTGGCGGTGACGCCGTGTCGCGCCTCGGCCTCGGCCATGCCGGCGAGCAGGCCCTCGACGACCACGCCGAACGGGATGCCGCGATCGGTATGGGTCTGCGGATCGAAGAAAATCTCGGCGTGGCGGACATTGTCGGCGGCGGCGCGATCGAAATAGGCGGTGGTGAGATCGCGGAAATCCTCCTCGGTGCGCAGCACCTCGGCGCCGGCATAATAGATGTCGAGGAAATCCTGGAGGTTCGAGAAATCATAGGCCGCGCGCACGGCCTCGACATCGGCGAAGGGGATGTCGACGCGGTTGCGGCGCGCGAAGGCGAACATCTGCCCCGGCTCCAGCGAGCCTTCGATATGGAGATGCAGCTCGGCCTTGGGCAGGCCGGCGATGAAGGCGTCGTGCGGCGTCGTCATGATGACGCCATAGGTCGCACGCGGCGCCGCCACCGGCAAGGGGCGCTCGCCTCGCCGCCGAACGCCTGCCCCGGGCTGGTCCCGAGTTTTTCGGGGGGTTCGGCATGACGACAGTGGCCGGGTGGCGCCCGCCGCAAGTCCGATGGCCGGGTGGCCGGGGTGGCCGGGGTGGCCGTCGCCGCAAGTCCCGCCGTCACCCTGAACTTGATTCAGGGTCCACCCCTCCGCGAGCGCCCGAATTCCGGGGGGAAGTGGATGCTGAACCAAGTTCAGCATGACGACGGTGGCCGGCGTGGCCGCCAGCGCAATCCGCGCGTCGCCGTGAAGCCGGCGCCCCCAACGCCCTATCGTCCTGAAATCGGCGGTCAGCCGTAGCTGCGACGGCCGTAGGAAGCCGCCGCCGCGCGTGCCTGCAATCCCCGGACGCTGTTGTCGCCGGTGAGGCGGAAGCGGGCCACCAGCGCCTCCAGCTCGTTCGACTGGCCGGCGAGGCTCTGGGACGCCGCGGTGCTCTGTTCGACCATGGCGGCGTTCTGCTGGGTGACATTGTCCATGTCCTGCACGGCGGTGTTGATCTCGTGCAGGCTCGACGCCTGGGTGTCGGTGCTCGCGGCGATTTCGGTGACGAGCTTGCTGACCCGCTCGATCCGCGTCGAAATCCGCTCCAGCACGCCGCCGGTCTCGCTCACCAGAGCGACGCCCTGCGAAACCTGCGCCTGGCTGCCGGTGATCAGCGCCTTGACGTCCTTGGCGGCGTCGGCGGCACGCTGGGCCAGTGCGCGCACCTCCGAGGCGACGACCGCGAAGCCCTTGCCGGCATCGCCTGCCCGCGCTGCCTCGACGCCGGCATTGAGCGCGAGAAGATTGGTCTGGAAGGCGATGCCGTCGATGACACTGATGATCTGGCTGATCTCGGCCGAACTCTTTTCGATGATGCCCATCGCGTCGACGGCGCGTCCGACCACCCGGCTGCCCTCGGCCGTGTCGTTGCGGGCGTCGGTGACGGCGGCGTTGACCTCGGCGGCGCCGCGCGCCGTGCCCGCCACGAGATGGCTGGCCTGGCTGATCGCGGCGGACGTCTCCTCCAGCGCCGCGGCCTGTTGTTCGGTGCGGCGGGCAAGGTCTTCGGAAGCGGACAGGATCTCGGAAGAGCTGCTGTTCACCGAGCGCGCCGTGCCGGACACCTGGCGCAGGCTGTCCTCAAGCGCGGCGACAGTCTGGTTGAAGCCGGTGCGCACCGTCTCATATTCGCCGGGGAAGGCATTCGTGATGCGATAGGTCATGTCGCCATCGGCCAACGCCTCCAGCCCCTCGCCGATCTGCCGCGCGACGCGGGCCACCGTCTCCTTGTCGGCGGCCTCCATCGCCTGAAGGCGAAACACCTCCATCGCCTTGGTCAGCCGGCCGACGCAGTCGGTGTGATCGGTGTAGCGGACCGGCGCCTGAAGATCGCCCGCGGCCATCGCCTCCATGCGCACCACGGTATCGACATAGGGCGTGCAGATCAGCCGGCCGCTGACCACGATGGTGAGCAGGACCAGCGCAACCGCAACCGCGGCCAGGCTGCCGCCGATCACGACGTGGCCCGCCGCGCTCAGGGCGGTGCCGGCGAGGGCGAGAAGACCCCACGCCGCACAGGCTGCCAGAATCGCCTTGAACTTGACGCGGATGGGGGCTCTCTTCTCGAACCACGACAGCATTGTTGGATCCTTCTTCCGGGCCGGCCGTGCCACCTCCCTTTCTGGGGACCCGGACCGCGCAGGAAAAAGGTCATTAATCTAGATGGTTGAGCGTCTGGTTAACGCGAGCCTGACCGCGGATGCTCACTTATACGTGATTTGCGGCTGGAAAAACGGCGGCGAAGCGTGACGTACGGTCCGATACCTCGTCCCGTAGACTCGCGCTTCGCCACCGAACTACGCAAATTGCAGATGAATCAGGCGACCTTGAGGCCTTCCTTGTTCATCGCCATCGTCAGCTGCTTGTTCTCTTCCTCGGTGAGGCTGGCGCGCAGTTGCGGGAAGACGCTCTCTTCCTCCTCGCGCATGTGATCCTCGACCATCGAGCGGAACTCGCGGAGCTTGGCGATCCACTTCGGCGAGCGGCGATCCATCATGCTGAGATCATAGAGATACTGCTTCACATAGCCATGCTCGTGATTGAGCTTGTCCGCCTCGGTCTTCTGCGCATGATCGCGCAGACAGGCATAGACGGCATTCTCTTCCTCGACGGCATGCTTGGCGAGCGCGTGCTTGAGCTGCATGAGCAAGGTGGCGCGCTTGGTGGTGTTGTGCTCGTCGGTCTTTTCGATCTTGTCAAAGATCAGGCGCACGGCCTGATGCTCGGCCTTGAGTGCCTCGTCCCACTGGCCGGCCAGCGCCGACGGCGCCTGCACGATCGCCTTGCGCACGAAATTGGCGGCGAGGCCGGCGACGAGGCCGGCGGCCGCCGCGCCGACGGCGAGGCCCGGCTGGCCGAGGCCGCCGCGGGACGAGCCCGACTTGGCGTTGCTGTTGCTGCCCTTGGCCTCGTTCGGCTTGTCGTTGCCGGCGCGGGTGCTCGCCGCGCGGGAGCGGCTGGTCTTGGGACGGTCGGCGGCAGTGGTGGCCATGACTTCCTCCAATTTCGGTGTGTCGGGGATTAAACCCTTCGGCTCCGTATCGGTTGCGCGCGCCGGCCCGGGCGCTAGAGCTTGGGCGCTATGGCCGCCCGCATGAAGAAGCTCGATCTGCTCGAAGGCGCGCAGGAACGCGCGTCCGATCCGCGCCGGCTGGTATGGCTGTCGGCGTCCGCCGGCACCGGCAAGACCCATGTGCTGACGGCGCGCGTGCTGCGGCTGCTGCTCGCCGGCGTCGCGCCGGAGACGATCCTGTGCCTGACCTTCACCAAGGCCGGCGCCGCGGAGATGGCCGAGCGCATCCATGCGCGGCTCGCTTACTGGGTGCGCCTGCCCGAGAGGGAGCTGAAGAAGGAGCTGTTCGCGCTGGGCGAGGATCCTCACGATCCCGCCGCCCTCGCCTTCGCCCGCACCCTGTTCGCGACGGTGCTGGACGCTGCGGGAGGCTTGCGCATCCTCACCATCCACGCCTTTTGCCAGACGCTGCTCGCCGGCTTCCCGGCCGAGGCCGGGCTCACCCCCGGTTTCCGTCCACTGGAGGGGCGCGAGGAGGCGCAGCTCGCCCGCGCCACGCTGGCCGAGCTGCTCGTCGCCGCCGAGCGCGGCGGCGACCTGCCGCTGATCCGCGACGTGCAGACGCTGTCCCGCCGGCTCGGCGAGGGACCGGCGGAGGCGTTCCTGCTCGCCTGCGGACGGGCACCCGACGCCATGGCGGCGCTGGGCAGCGGCATCGAGGCGAAGCTGCGCCGGGCGATGGAGGTGCCGGACGGCGATATCGAGGCGTCGCTCGCCGATGCCTGCGCCGATCAGGCATTCGATTGCGGGTCGCTCGGCGCGGTGGCAGCGGCGAACGCGGCCTGGGGCACGCCGACCGGCCTCGGCCATGCCGACGCCATCGCCCGCTGGCGCGCGCTCTCGCCGGCCGAGCGGGCCGCCGGCCTCGCCGGCCTGCACGAGATCTGGGCAAAGAAAGACGGCGAGCTGCGCGCGGTCAGCAAGGGACAGGAAAAGGCCGATCCCGATTATTCGGGCCATGTCGGCCGCCTCCACGGAGCCTGCACGGCGCTGCTCGCGCTGCGCGCCAAGGCGGCGTTCGCGGCGGTGCTGGCGGCGGGATTGCGCGCGGGGCAGGCCTATGCGCGCGCCTATGCGGAGGCCAAGCGGGCGACGGGCACGGTCGATTTCGACGATCTGATCCGGGCGACGGTCGCGCTGTTGCGCACGCCGGGCATGGGCGACTGGGTGCGCTACAAGCTCGATCAGGCAACCGACCACATCCTCGTCGACGAGGCGCAGGACACCAATGCCGACCAGTGGGAGATCGTCGCCAAGCTGGCCGGCGAGTTCTTTGCCGGAGAAGGCGCGCGTGGCGACGGACGGCTGCCGCTGCGGACGATCTTCACGGTCGGCGACTTCAAGCAGGCGATCTTCGGCTTCCAGGGCACCGACCCGATGGCCTTCGAGGCTGCGCGCCGCGCGTTCGGCGCCCATGCCGAGCAGGCCGAACGCCAATTCGAGCAGCTGTCGCTTGACCGCTCCTTCCGCTCGACGCCGCCGGTGCTGGAAGTGGTCGACCGGCTGCTCGACAATCTCGGCGCCGAGGCGCTCGGCCTGATCGAGGCGAGCCCCACCCATCATTCCGCGCGGCGCGATCAGCCGGGTTCGGTGACGCTGTGGCGCCCTTTCCAGTCGCGCACCGGCGAGGATGAGGAGGGCGAGGAAGGCTGGTTCGACGATGCCGTGCGCGCCTACGCCACCAGATTGGCCCGCCAGATACGCGAGTGGCTGGATGCGCCGTTGCCGCTGCGCGCCGCCGGGAGGCCGCTCCGCCCGGAAGATGTGCTGATCCTCGTCCGGCGGCGCAGCGAGCTGGCCGCGCTGCTCGTCGCGCGGCTTCATGCCGAAGGAGTGCCGGTGGCGGGCGTCGACCGGCTGCGGCTGAACGCGCCGCTGGCGGTACGCGATCTGCTGGCCACGATCCGCTTCGTGCTGCAGCCGGAAGACGATCTTAACCTCGCCGCCCTGCTCGTCTCGCCGATCGTCGGGCTGACGCAGGACGAGCTGTTCCGCGTCGCCTTCGGGCGGCGGGGCTCGCTGTTCCAGGCGCTGCGCGCGAATGGCGGCTTTCCCGACGCGCAGGCGATCCTCGACCAGCTGCGCGAGACGGCCGACCTCGTCACCCCCTATCGCTTCCTGGAACGGTTGCTGTCCGGCCCGATCGGGGCGCGTGCCCGGCTGCTCGGCCGGCTCGGCCATGAGGCGGCCGATCCGATCGAGGAGCTGCTGTCCGCCGCGCTCGATTTCGAGACGCGCGGGCCGGCCTCGCTGCAATTGTTCCTCGACTGGTTCGATCGCGGCGAGGTGGAGATCAAGCGCGACCCGTCCGCCCCCCTCGACGCGGTGCGGGTGATGACCGTGCACGGCGCCAAGGGCCTGCAGGCGCCGCTCGTCATCCTCGCCGACGCCACCGCCGACCCGGACGACAGCCTCGCGCGGAGCCTGCGCTGGGAGGATGCGCCGATCTTCCGGCCTCGCAAGGAGGAGCGGCATGACCCCTTCGCCGGCCTGCTCGCCACCGCCGAGTCGCGGGAGCGGGAGGAGCATTGGCGGCTGCTCTATGTCGCCCTCACCCGCGCCGAGGAACGGCTGATCGTCGCCGGCGCGCTGACCCCGGGCATGCGCGGCGCGCCACCGGCGTCGAGCTGGTACAGCGCGGTGGAGCGCGCCCTCGACGATATGGGTGTCGGCTGGACGGACGACCCGCTGTGGGGCCGCGCGCGGCATCACGAGACCGGCACCGCCCGCGTTGCTGCGCCGCCGCGCCGACGTGCCGCGACGCCGGCCATCGCCGAGCCCGGCTGGCTGCGCCGCCCGGCCCCCAGGGAGAGCCAGCCACCCCGGCCGCTGGCACCATCGGCGATCGGTCAGGACGAAGTCGCCGATCCGCCCCCCGGCCCGACGATGCGCGCTGCCGCCGAGCGCGGGCGACTGCTCCACGCGCTGTTCGAGCGGCTGCCCCCCTTGCCGCCGGCTGATCGCCCGGCGGCGGCGGCGCGCTGGCTGGAAGGCAGCGCCGGCGTCACCGATGCGGCGTTGCGCGATGGGCTGGTGAAGGATGCCTGCGCGATCCTCGCCGATCCGCGCTTCGCTGCGGTGTTCGCCGCCGACGCGCTGGCAGAGGCGCCGATCGCGGCGGTGGTCGGCGGGCGGGTGATCGCGGGCACGGTCGACCGGTTGCTGGTGACGCCGGATCGCGTCCTCATCGTCGATTTCAAGACCGGGCGGCGGGTGCCGGCCGATGCCGATACCGTGCCCGACTACCATCTCGACCAGATGGCCGCCTATGCCGCCGCTCTTGCCGCAATCTTTCCCGATCGCGCGATCGAGGCGGCGCTGCTTTATACCGCCGGGCCTCGGCTGATCACGCTCCCGGCCGCGCTGCTCGCCGCGCGAAAGCCTGGCTTGCAGGATCAGGATCAAAGCTTGGGCCTGCCCCGTTGAGTGGCGCACACAAGCCCCCTACATTGCGGGCAATTCACTAGGAGCGCATTGTCCATGGCCACCAAGAAGATCACCGACGCCAGCTTCCAGAGCGACGTCATTTCCGCGTCCGGCCCGGTGCTCGTCGATTTCTGGGCGGAATGGTGCGGCCCGTGCAAGATGATCGGCCCGTCGCTCGAGGAGCTGTCCGAGGAGCTGGGCGAACAGGTGACGATCGCCAAGCTCAACATCGACGACAATCCCGATGCGCCGGCGCGCTACGGCGTGCGCGGCATCCCGACGATGATCCTGTTCAAGGACGGCGAGCCCGCCGCGACCAAGGTCGGCGCCGCCCCGAAGAGCCAGATCAAGGGCTGGCTCGAGGGTTCCCTGTAAGGGCGAAGCCGGCGAGGTGTTGAATTCGTTACGGACGCGGCGTATGAAGGCTGCGTGAGGTAGTTATCGTTTGATCACCACTTTCAGGGCCCCGGTTGTGTCAGCAGCCGGGGCCTAGTTCGTTTGGGGACGGAATGTCAGTTCCGCCCCCTCCCGCCGCTACTTCGAGCGGGCCACCTCGATGATTTTCAACACCAAGGTAGCGAATGCTACGATCAGCGTGAGAATGCCGATCGTAGCGTCGATGAGGCTAGATATCGTTTTACTCACCTCCTTCTGACGGATGATTGCCGCTCTGCTGTCAGGCAGAGCCGCCCCGCCGAGCAGGGGTGTGGCACAATCGAGCGGGCTGAAGAGACTGGGCCGTCGGGCAGTCTGCCGGAACGGCTTTCCCTGCCCGCCCGTTGATTCTTCGACGTGAACGACATCGGAGGACATCGATGAACCGCGCAGCAATTGCCATGCTCGGCCTTATCGGGATCGCCGCCGCAGCGCCGGCGCTGGCCGATCGCGGGCCCAGCCAGGGAGAGGCGCAGGCGATCGCCGCCAGCCTCACCGCGGCCGGCTTCAAAAGCTGGAACAAGATCCAGTATGACGAGGACGGCCAGATCTGGAAGGTCGACGACGCCCGCGCCATCGACGGCAAGACCTATGACCTGCAGCTCAGCCCCAAGGACTATGGCATCGTGAAGAAGGACGGCGACTGAGCACGGCTCAGCGCACGAGGATCTCGGCGGCCCTCTCCCACATTTCCGGGGAGGCCGCGCCGAGCAGGCCCGGGCCCGGCCGGTCGATGCGATAATCCGAGCCGTCCAGTCGGGCGAGCCTTCCGCCCGCCTCTTCCAGGAACAGCCCGCCGGGCGCGTGATCCCACGGGTTGGCCCGTTCGAACAGGGCGACGTCGTTCTGGCCAAGCGCAAGGCGGGGATATTGCTCGCCCGCGCAGCGCGGAATGGCGACAAGGTTCAGCCGGCCCTCGGCGCGGCGCACGAGGTTCGCCCGCTTCTCTTCGGACAGGAAATGCAGCGCGATGGCTGCCAGCGGCAGCGTTTCGCCAGTGCTGCGCGCGCTGATCCGCTCGCCGTCGACGAAAGCGCCCTGCCCTCGCGCCGCGTGGCACAGCCGGCCGGTGACGGGATCGAGGATCCAGCCAGCCTCGACCAGCCCGTCCACGGCGAGTGCGATCATCACCGCGAACGGCGTCTTGCCCTCCGCGAAATTATTGGTGCCGTCGACCGGATCGACGATCCAGATCGCGCCGCTCCCCAGCCCCTCCAGCAAGGCCGGATCGGCGGCGGTCGCTTCCTCGCCGAGCACGCGGGTGCCGGACAGGATGGCCACCAGCCCTTCCGACAGCCGCGCCTCGCTTTCGCGATCGGCGATCGTGACGAAGTCGCCGGGCGTCTTCTCCTCCATCTCGTCGGCGGCGAGCGCGCGAAAGCGCGGCAGGATCACGTCGCGCGCCGTCTCGCGCATCAGCGCCGCCACCGGCTCGTACAGGCGATGCATGCGCTCAGCTCCGATAGTCGGCGTTGATCGAGATATAGCCGTGGGTGAGATCACAGGTCCAAACCGTGGCGCGACCATCGCCGAGGCCGAGATCGACGCCGATCTCGATATCCTGCCCCTTGAGATGGGCAGCGACCGGCGCCTCGTCATAGCCGGCGACTGCCAGCCCGCCCTCGGCGACCTGGGTAGCGCCGAAGCGGATGGCGAGCTTGTCGCGCTCCGCGGGCTCGCCGGCCTTGCCGACGGCCATCACGACGCGGCCCCAATTGGCGTCCTCGCCGGCGATCGCCGTCTTCACCAGCGGCGAATTGGCAATGCTGAGGCCGATGCGGCGCGCGCTCTCGTCGCTTTCCGCGCCGGTGACGCTGATCTCGATGAACTTCGATGCTCCCTCCCCGTCGCGGACGACGAGATGGGCAAGTTGCAGGCAGAGATCGGTCAGCGCTGCCTCGAAGGCGTCCGCGCCGTCATCGTCCATCGAGGCGAGGCGCGAGCCCACGCCGGTGGCGAAGGCGAGCACGGTGTCGGAGGTAGAGGTGTCGCCGTCGACGGTGATCGCCGAAAAGCTCTTCGCATTGGCGCGTTCCAGCATCGCCTGCAGCAGGGCCGGCTCGATCGCGGCATCGGTGAAGACGAAGCCGAGCATCGTCGCCATATCCGGCGCGATCATCCCCGAGCCCTTGATGACGCCGGTCAGGCTGACCATGCGCCCCCCCACCACGGCGCGGGTGACGGCGCCCTTGGCAAAGGTATCGGTGGTCGAGATGGCGTCGGCCATGTCGCGCCAGCCCGCCTCGGGCGCATCGAGCGCTGCGTCGATGCCGGCCTCGGCCTTGTCGATTGGCAGCGGCACGCCGATCACGCCGGTCGAGGCGACGAACACGTCCGAGGGCTCGCAGCCCAGCCGTCCGGCGACGCGGGCGGCAATCGCCTCCACGGCAGCGCGGCCGCGATTGCCGGTGAAGGCGTTGGAATTGCCGGCATTGACGACCAGTGCCCGCGCCCGGCCGAGCGGCAGGGCAGCGCGGCACCATTCCACCTCCGGCGAAGGGCAGCGCGAGCGGGTGGTGACCCCGGCCACCGCCGTGCCTTCCGGCACGGTGACGAGGGTCAGGTCGCAGCGGTCCCACGTCTTGTAGTGCGCACGCGCGACGGCGATGCGGACGCCGGCAACGGCAGGGATTTCCGGGAAGGGCGTGGCGAGGGGCGAGCGTTCCATGGTGCGGTCCATAGTCGAGCGGCGGGTCCGACGGAATGCCGTTTGATCGCCGACATCCTGAACATGACGGCGCGGGTGAGGCGGCGAGCGCGCGCTTTTCGCGCCCGGGGGTGCGCCGGGTAACCACAGGTATTTGACTACACCCGGTCCCGCTCCTATCTCCCGCCGGTCCGATTTAGGGGATTCCCGGGCCGCTTCCGCGTGCCCGCAGCATTGACGGGAAATTGCATGTTCGGCGGCATTGCCAAGGCCATATTCGGTTCGTCCAACGATCGCTACGTCAAGTCGCTGCAGCCGGTCGTCAACCGAATCAACGGCTTCGAGCCGACCATCTCGGCGATGTCCGATGAGGAGCTGGCGAACCAGACCGTGCTTTTCCGCCAGCGTCTCGACGCCGGCGAAACGCTCGACCAGATCCTGCCCGAGGCGTTCGCCACGGTGCGCGAGGCGGCCCGGCGCGTGCTCGGCCAGCGCCATTACGACGTGCAGCTGATCGGCGGCATCGTGCTTCATCGCGGCGAGATCGCCGAGATGCGCACCGGCGAGGGCAAGACGCTGGTGGCGACGCTCGCCACCTATCTCAATGCGCTGCCCGGCAAGGGCGTGCACGTCGTCACCGTCAACGATTACCTCGCCAGCCGCGATGCCGAGTGGATGGGCCGCGTTTATCGCTTCCTCGGCCTGACGGTGGGCACGATCGTACCCAACCTCACCGACCAGCAGCGCCGCGACGCCTATAACGCCGACATCACCTATGCGACCAACAACGAGCTCGGCTTCGACTATCTGCGCGACAACATGAAATATGACCGCGCGCAGATGGTGCAGCGGCCGTTCAACCACGCCATCGTCGACGAGGTCGATTCGATCCTGATCGACGAGGCGCGCACGCCGCTGATCATCTCCGGCCCGACCGACGACAAATCCGAGCTGTACATGGCCATCGACCTGGTCGTGAAGGACATGACGCCGGCTGATTACGAGATCGACGAGAAGCAGAAGTCCGTCGTGCTGACCGAGGACGGCACCGAGCGGCTCGAGCGCGCGCTGGAGGCCGCCGGGCTGATCGAGGGCGGCAACCTCTATGATTACGAGAACACGCAGGTCGTGCATCACGTCAACCAGGCGCTGCGCGCCAACGTGATCTTCAAGCGCGACGTCGATTACCTCGTGAAGGACGGCAAGGTCGTCATCATCGACGAGTTCACCGGCCGCATGATGGACGGTCGCCGCTGGTCCGACGGCCTGCATCAGGCTGTCGAGGCGAAGGAAGGCGTGAATATCGAGCCGGAGAACCAGACGCTCGCCTCGATCACCTTCCAGAATTATTTCCGCATGTACCCGAAGCTGTCCGGCATGACCGGCACCGCCGCCACCGAGGCGGCCGAGTTCTTCGACATCTACAAGATGAACGTGGTCACCATCCCGACCAACGTGCCGGTGCGCCGCATCGACGAGGTCGACGAGTTCTACAAGAGCCTGCACGACAAGTTCGCCGCGATCACCGTGGCGATCAAGGAGAAGCAGGCGAGCGGCCAGCCGATCCTGGTCGGCACGGTGTCGATCGAGAAATCGGAGATGCTCAGCGAATTCCTGCAGAAGGAGGGCGTCACCCACAAGGTGCTGAATGCCCGCTATCACGAGCAGGAAGCCCATATCGTGGCGCAGGCCGGCCGGCTGCGCGCGGTGACGATCGCGACCAACATGGCCGGTCGCGGCACCGACATCCAGCTCGGCGGCAACCTTGAATTCCGCATGCTGGACGAGCATCCCGAGCTTGAGGCCGGCACCCCGGAATATGAGGCGCAGGCCGAGAAGATCCGCGCCGAGATCGCGGTGGAGAAGGAGCAGGTGCTCGCCGCCGGCGGCCTGTTCGTGCTCGGCACCGAGCGGCACGAGAGCCGCCGCATCGACAATCAGCTGCGCGGCCGCTCCGGTCGTCAGGGCGACCCGGGCCTGAGCCGCTTCTATCTTTCGCTGGACGACGATCTGCTGCGCATCTTCGGGCCGCAGACGATGTTCTCGAAAATGGTCAATTCCAACCTTCAGGAAGGTGAGGCGATCGTCTCGCCGTGGATCGCCAAGGCGATCCAGACCGCCCAGAAGAAGGTCGAGGCGCGCAACTACGACATCCGCAAGCAGGTCGTCGAATATGACGACGTGATGAATGACCAGCGCAAGGTGATCTACGAGCAGCGCGCCGACATCATGGATGCCGAGACGGTGGACGATGTCGTCGCCGAGATGCGCGGCGAGACGGTGTCCGGGCTGGTCGGGGATGCCTGCCCTGTCGGCTCCTACCCCGAGCAGTGGAACGTCGCCGGCCTCAAGGAGCGGGTACAGGCGGTGTTCGGCTTCGATCCGCCGATCGAGGACTGGCTGAACGAGGAAGCCGTCGATCCGGAGATGCTGGCGACGCGCATCCAGGCTCAGGCCGACGCCGAGATCGCCGCCAAGGCCGCCGAACTGTCGCCGGAAAGCTGGATCCAGGTGGAGAAGAGCATTCTTCTCCAATCGCTCGACCATCACTGGAAGGAGCATCTGGCGACGCTCGACGCCGTGCGGCAGGTGATCCACCTGCGCCAATATGCCCAGAAGACGCCGATCAACGAATATAAGCAGGAGGCGTTCGTGCTGTTCGAGCGCATGCTGCACGCGCTGCGCGAGGATGTGACGCGGACGATCGCGCTGGCCCAGTTCGGCTATACCCCGCCGCCGCTGCCGGAAATGCCGGACTTCATCACCAGCCACACCGATCCCTTCCTCGGCCAGGACGACACGTTCGACCGGGATGCCGGCTCGCTCGGCCTGATCACCACGCGCGTGCCGCAATTCGCGATGCCGCAGCCGAGCATGCCGGACGAGCTGGGCGAGGATCCGGCGCAGTGGGAAGGCCGCGTCGGCCGCAATTCTCCCTGCCCATGCGGCTCGGGCGAGAAGTTCAAGCATTGCCACGGTCGGGTGGCCTGATCTTCGACCTGACGGGCAAGGTTGCGCTCGTCACCGGATCGGGCGGCGGGCTGGGGCTCGAGATCGCGCGCGGGCTGGCGCAAGCGGGCGCATTGGTGGCGCTGCACGGCCGCGATGCCGCGCGGCTCGCGGCGGTGGGCGAGGCCCGCTTCGAGACTTGCGTCGCCGACCTGGCCGACGAGGCCGCGACCGGGGCCGCCGTCGCGGCGCTGGCGGCGCGGCACGGGCGCATCGACATCCTCGTCAACAATGCCGGCGGGCGCGATCGCCGCCCGGTGGAGGCGCTGGACCGCGCGGCGGTGCGCGCGCTCATCGAAATCGACCTGATCGCCCCCTTCGATCTGGTCCGGCACGTGCTGCCGCACATGCCGGCGGGCGGGCGGATCATCAACGTCACCTCCATCGCCGGCCCGATCGCGCGCGGCGGCGACGCGGCCTATACGGCGGCCAAGGGCGGGCTGGACGCGCTGACCCGCGCGCTGGCGGCCGAGCTTGGCCCGCGCGGCATCACCGTCAACGCCATCGCGCCGGGCTTCTTCGCGACCGACGCCAATCGCGAGATGGTCGAGGATGCCGAGGTGACAGCGCACCTCGCGCGACGCACGTCACTGGGCCGCTGGGGGGAGCCGGCGGAAATCGCGGGCGCGGCGGTGTTCCTCGCCTCGCCTGCCGCCGCCTATGTCACCGGCCAGACGATCGCGGTCGACGGCGGCTATCTCGCGCATTTCTAAAGGCAACCAGCCGCCACCCCGGACTTGTTCCGGGGTCCACCTCTCCTCTTGACATCGCAGCTTGTGGCTAGATGGATGCCGGATCAAGTCCGGCATGACGGGGGTAACTCACAAGCGACGATGACTGCTTTGGGGTGGGTAGCTACCCGCCGGTCCACTATACTCCTTGGCCCCAGATACCGAGCCACAAGAAGGTGGCAATAAACGCTAGCGCAGACGAACCCACAATGACGCTTCCCGGCAGGGGCTGCCGTCTCGCTTGGCGAGCGAGGATCAACGTTAAGCCAATCATGAAAGATGGGATCCCCAGGAGCGGTAGGCTATCGTAATTAAATCCGAAGCCATCAGAGAAAAATCCAAATCGCCAAAATAAAGATGCCGCGAGCACAAGCTGTGCTAGCCAGAACATGCATCGCAATGTTGTTAATATGTGAGTTTTCATGCCACGAGCCTAACGAAGCCCGTTTATATCCGCAACTGCCGACAGCCGCCCTATTCCTGCCTTCCATACCATTCCTCCAGCCGCATGAGCTGGTCGTAATCGCCATAGGGCGCGTATTCGGGGTGGAGCTTGGCGGTGAAGGGCTCGTCGCCCGTCAGCCAGCGTTCGACCGCCTGCTTCAGCAGGCCGGCCGCGCGGTCGGTGAACTCCTCCGCCGCGATCGGCGAGCGGCCGCCGACGGGGCTGGAGACATGGCCGAGCTGGCCGCCGCGCGCCGCCAGCGACCAATATTCGAACGCCGTCGGCTCTCCCTTCACCCCGTCGAAGCCGCCGCGTTCCGCGATCAGGCCGAGCAGGCCGAGCTGCATCGCGAAGCCCGCCGCCACCGCCCGCGTGCTCGGCGCCTTGCCGGTCTTGTAGTCGATGATGGCGAGGCCGCCGGCCGCGTCGCGGTCGATGCGGTCGACGCGGCCGTGGATGGTGACGCCGGCCACCTGCGCCTCGCCGCGTAGCTCGCCCGCGATCGGGCGGCGGCCATCGGCGAGATTGGCGGCGACCTCGTCCGCGATCCAGTCGATCGCCTCGATCAGGCGCGGCGCCCAGAGCGCGCGCAGCACGGGATGGGCATCGGCCTCATCCAGCAGCTGCTCGGCGCGGGCGCGCAGCCGGTCGGGCGCGCAATCATCCTCCTTCATCCACGCCTCCAGCACCTCGTGCACGCGGGTGCCGCGCCACGCCGCGGACGGATCGGCGTCGATCGCATCCAGCACCGGCAGCTTGAGGATCGCGCTGGCGTAGAAAGCGTAAGGGTCGGCCTGAAGCCTGTCGAGGCTGGTGACGGCGATGCGCTTCGGCCGGGCGGCGGCGGGCGGCGCGGGCGCGGGCCGGGCGGCAGGGCGGAACTCTCCCGGCCTGTCGAGCCCGGCGGCGAGCGCGCGGATCGCGCCGACGCGGGCGACGCCGCCGGTCATCGCCTCCAGCCGCAGCCAGAAGCGCGAGGCGATGGTCGGCGCGCGGGCGTCACGGCGGGCGCGCGTCAGGATCACCTCGCGCGCGCCGAGCGCCATCGCGAACTCGTGCCCCTCGATGCCGATGCGCCGATCGAGGCCGGGCAGGCCGAGCTCGGCGCGGATGCGCGGCGACAGCCACGGATCGGGCGACGGCGCGGCCGGCCACACCCCTTCGTTAAGGCCGGCGAGAATGACGCGATCCGCTTGCTGGAGCCGCGCTTCGATCAGGCCCCAGATGGCGATGCGCGGATGCCCGCCCTGCGGTGGGCGGACCGCCACCTCGCCGAGCAGCTGCGCGAGCAGCGCCGGCATTTCCGTCGGGCGGATCATCGCCGGGCCGGCCGGCACCGCGTCCTCCAGCGCCTCGAACAGGGTGGCGGCGGCGCGGCCGGCGGGGCCGGACCAGATGGCGTCCCCGGCGAGCGTGCCAGCCAGTTCGCGGATCAGCCGGAGCAGCACCACCGGCGGCGCTTCCTCCGCGGCGAACGCCGCCTCCAGCGGGGCGAGCCGGGCCGCCGTCTCCTGCCACCAGTCGAGATCGGCGGCACGCTCGCTGATGCCGGCAAGGCCGGGGCGCGGGCGCGGCCCCCGCAGCGCCCGATCGAGCTGGCGGACCTCCCCCAGCCACGGCCCCCTGCCCTCACCAGCCGCGACGAGCGGATGCTTGAGCAGCGCCAGCAGCTGCACCGGCGCGAACCGCTCGGCCGCCGCCTGGGCGAGGGCGAGCAGCAATGTCCCGGATGGTTTGCGTGCCAGCGGCACGCCGGCGGAATCGTCCGCCTCCACCCCCCAGCGCTGGAGATGGGCGGAGACGCGCTCGGCAAGTCCGCGATCGGGAGTGACCAGCGCCGCGGTGCGGCCCGGCGTCTCCAGCGTCTCGCGCAGCATCAGCGCGACCGCCTGCGCCTCCTCGGCGGGACCGGCCAGTTCCAGCGCCCGCACGCCGGGCAGGCCCCGCGCGGCGGGCGGCAGTTCCTGCCACTTCGCGGTGAAGCGGGCCGGGGCCAGGGCATTGGCGATGGCGCGCGTGCGGCTGGCCGGGGCACGCGGGCCGCCCGCGCCCCGCCACGTCATCACCTCCGCCCGCCCGACACCCATGCGATCGAGCAGCAGCTTGAGGTGGAATTGCGGGTGGGTTTCCAGCGCGCGCGGTCGGCGGCCGGTGACCGGGTCGGGATCATGGGGGCCGAGCGCCTGCCATTCCGGGTCCGGCATCGCCCGGTCGAGGAACGGCAGCACGACAAGCCCACGCTCCATGCGCGCGACGACGCGGAGCAGGCGAGCGGCGGCGGGCGACACCACGGCGAGGCCGGCCGAGACGACCAGCCCCGGGGGTGGCGCCGCCGCCCAGCTTCGCGCCAGCCGGTCGATCAGCCGGTTGCGGCGTTCGGCGGCGTCGATCAGGCCGAGGCGCGCCAGCTCCGCCGGCCAGCGCTCGAAGATCACCGACAGCTGGGCGAGCGCGCGCTGCCAATGTTCGGAAAGCTCGGCGGCGAGGGCGAGATCGCGCAGCGCCGTGGCCGGCACTTCCTCCAGCGCCATCTGGTCGATGACGCGGGCGAGATCGGTGGCGAGCCGCACCGCCTCAGCCGCGCCGACCGGATCGCCGGCCGCCGCCCTCGTCTCGGTAACGAGGCGGGCCAGGATCATCCGACGGGCGAGCGGATCGATCGCCGGCGGCACCGGCTCCAGCCCGGCCGGATCGAGCGCGGCGGTGACCCCCTCCTCCGTATCGACCTCACCCAAAGTGACGATGCGCGGGAGGAGCAACCCGGCCTCGGCGCGACGGACGAAGGCGTCCATGATCGTGCGCCGGGCGCGCATGTTCGGCACCAGCACCAGCGCGCGAGCCAGCGCCAGCCGATCGCCGCCGGTCCGGGCGATGAGCCCGCCGGCAAGCGCGTCCGCGAAGCTGCGGTGCGGCGGCACGGTGAACAGGTTCACCGCCCGCGCGCCCTCAGCCATCGGCGAGCATCGCCTCGGCGGCGGGGATCGCCTGCGGCGTGCCGACGTCGAACCATAGCCCCTGATGGACCACGCCATAGGCACGGCCGGCGGCGATGGCGCGATCCCAGAAGATGTTGGTGGAGAACGGGCCCGCCGGCGGATCGACGAGCAGGCGCGGGCTGACCAGCTGGACGCCGGTATAGACGAAAGGCGCGACGCGGCCCGGCCGGCGGCGGGTGATGTGGCCGGCGGAATCCATGTGGAAATCGCCTCGGCCCCTGTGGCAATTGGCGCGAGCCAGCGGCACGACCAGCAGCAGCGCGTCCATCGCCGCATCGTCCCAGCGCTGGCCGAGCAGGCGCAGCGCGTCGATCGGCCCGTCGATCCACAGATTGTCGGTGTTGATCACGAAGAACGGCGCATCGCCGAGCAGGGGCCTGGCGTGGGCGAGGCCGCCGCCGGTCTCGAGAAGCTCGTCGCGCTCGTCGGAAATGACGATATCGAGATCGCCGGCCCGGCGGCGGAGATGCGCCTCCAGCGCGTCGGCGAGATAATGGACGTTGACGACGACGCGCTTGACGCCGGCCGCGCGCACGCGATCCAGCGCGTGATCAAGCAGCGCCTTGCCGCCCACCTCGACGAGAGGCTTGGGACGGGTGGCGGTCAACGGGCGCATGCGCTTGCCGAGACCGGCGGCCATCAGCATCGCCACCTCCGGCATGCGTGCCGCAGGCGTCGGGCGAAGCGACAGGGGTGGCAACAGGCTCATCGGGCATGCTCCTGCCAATGCGCCGCGCGCGCGGCGGCGGGCACGTTGCGATCGAACCAGTCGCGCACCGGCGCCAGCGCGGGATGCATCAGGTCATGCTCCAGATAACGCCACACACGCGGCTGATAGCTGAGATAGCGAGGCTTGCCGTCGCGCTTCCACAGGCGGGTGAAGATGCCCAGGATCTTGGCGTTGCGCTGCGCGCCCCAGGCGGCATAGGCGGCGCGATCGATGCCGCCATAGCGGGCCAGCATCGCCATCTCCAGCGCAGGCGCCACATCGCGCCGCGCATCCTGCAGCAGCGACACGAGGTCATAGGCCGGGTGGCCGGCCAGGGCGTCCTGGAAATCGAGCAGGCCCAATGCCCCGTCACCGAGCAGCATGATGTTCTCGGCGTGATAATCGCGCAGCACGGTGACAGGCGAAACGGCGTCGAGACCGGCGAACACCGCGTCCCAGGCGGCCTGATAGCCGGCCTCGTCCACGGCAAGGCCGACGGCCGGCGCATACCATTGGGTGAACAGACCGGTCTCGCGCTGGACGACGGCGCGGTCATAGGGCGGCAGATCGGCCGGCGGGCAGCGATGCAGCGATTTCAGCAGGTCGATCGCGGCGGCATAGACGGCATGCTCGCCACCCGGATCGGCGGCGACGGCATCGCGCATCAGCGTGTCGCCGAAATCCTCGAGCAACAGGAAGCCGGCATCCTCGTCCGCGCCGAGGATTGCGGGCGGGTGGAAGCCGTGGCGGCGGAGATGCTCGGCAACCGCAAGGAACGGGCGGACATCCTCTTCCGGCGGCGGCGCGTCCATCAGCACGGCGGCGCGGCCGGCGTCGGCGATGCGGAAATAGCGGCGGAACGAGGCGTCGCCCGCCAGGGGCGCGACCGTCGCCCCGCCCCATCCGCATGATTGAAGAAAGCCTGACGCTGCCTCGCGCGGCGTCATGGCGTTGCTGCGAATCCCGGGGGCGGCCATCGCCGTTCCCAAGCCTCCGGCACGGCCCAAGTCAAGCGCCGGCCGCCATCCGGGGCCGGCTCCAGCGACAGGCGGAGCGTCTGCGGCCACAGCCAGCCGCCGAGCCGCTCCGGCCATTCGACGAGCAGCGCGGATTCCTCCAGCAGTTCGTCGAGGCCGAGTTCCTCCAGCTCGTGCGCCTGCTCGATGCGATAAAGGTCGGCATGGGCGACCGGCAGGCGCACCGCGGGCGGCGCATAGGGGATGAGAATCGGGAAGGTCGGGCTCGCCGCCTTGCCCGCCAGCCCAAGCCCGGCGAGGATGCCGCGCGCCAGGCTGGTCTTTCCGGCGCCGAGATCGCCGGCCAGCGCCACCACGTCGCCGATGCGCAGCAGGGGCGCGATGCTCGCCCCCGCGGCCTCCGTCGCGGCGGCATCGGCGAGCAGCATCACCGCCGCTGCACCCGGCGGCGCGGCAGGCTGATGATCACGGTGGTGCCCTCGCCCTCTTCCGAGATCAGCTCGACCTCGCCGCCATGCGCCTCGATGAACTGACGTGACAGCGGCAGGCCGAGGCCGAGCGAGGCCTGCTTGCCGTCGGCCACCCCGAGCGAGGCGCGGTGGAAGCGATCGAACACGCGCGCCTTTTCCTTGGGGGGGATGCCGGGGCCGTTATCGGCGACGATGATGCGCATCTCGCCGGCATCGCCCTCGGCGCGCAGCAGCACGCGGCCGCCACCTTGCGTATAGGCGACGGCGTTGCGCAGGATGTGATCCAGCGCCTGCCGCAGCCGCCGCGCATCGCCGACCAGCGTGCCGAGCGGCTCCGCCAGCTCGACGACGAGCTGGATGCGGCGATGGCGGGCGGCGTCGTCGATCTGGGCGGCGGCCTGACGAACGAGGGTGGCGATGTCGACCATATCCTCGACCAGCGGCAGATTGCCGGCGCCGGTCTGGGTAAGATCGAGCACGTCGTCGATCAGCGCGCCGAGCCGCGCCACGGACGACAGGATGGCGCGCATATAGTCGCTCTGCTGCTCGGTGAGCGGCCCGGCATAGCCCTCGGCCAGCATCTCCGCGAAGCCGCCGATCGAAGTAAGCGGGGTGCGCAGCTCATAGCTCATATTGGCGACGAAGGCGGTCTTCACCCGGTCGCCTTCCTCCAAAGCCTCGTTGCGCTCGCGCAGCGCCTGCTCGATGCGGCGGCTGTCGGTGATGTCGATCATCGTGAACAGCGCGTTGCCGTCCGGCAGGGGCACGGCGGCGAACTCGAAATGCCGCCCGTCGCCAAGCATCACCCGGCCGGAACGCTGCTGCCGCTCGACGGTGGCGATGCGCACCAGTTCGCGGATCAGGCCGGCGCGGGATGGATTGACCAGCCTCTTGGCGACGGAGCTGACCAGCGCGTCGATGCGCGGATGCTGGCCCAGCTCCTCCTCGGACAGGCCCCAGACGTCGCCGAAGCGATCGTTCCACATCTGCAGCCGGCCGTCCGACGCGAACACGCCGATCGCCTCGAACAGGTTGTTGAAGGTCGCGGTGCGCACGCGCAGCAGTTCGTCGCGGGCGCTTTCCAGCTTCACCTGCTCGGTGCGATCCTCGAAGATCAGCAGCAGGCCGCCGTCGGGCATCGGCTGCGGCACGACGCGCAGATGGCGGCCGCCGGGCAGCACCCACGCCTCCTCCGCGACCCCTTCGGTGAGGAACCAGCGCCGCCGCTCTTCCTTCCAGCGCGGGAAATCGCGGCTTTCCGGCAGGCGATTGACCTCGCGCATCCGCTCCAGCACGCGATCGAACTCCGGCCGGTCGGACAGCCATTCCGGCTGCAGCGCGAACAGCCGGCAGAAGGGCTGGTTGTAGAAGACGAGACCCCGATCGGAGGCGAACTGGGCGACGCCCGCGGAGAGCTGATCGAGCAACTGATGCTGCGCCTCGGCGAAGCGATCGAGATCGGCGCGTGCCTCCTCCAGCTCCTCGATATCGACGGCATAACCGGCCACGCCATTCTCGCCGAGCGCGACGTCGACGACGCGCAGCATGCGCCGCTCGCCGCCGATCGTCGCCGGCAAGGTGCGCACCGCCACCGTGCCGGGTTCCGCATCCGCAGGGCGCGCCGCCGGTCCGTCGATCAGCTCCAGCCCGCGCGAGATGACGTCCTCCGCATCGACGCCCTCGACGGCGCGGACATAGGCGGTGTTGACGAGGTCGATGCGCAGATCGGGGGCGCGATGCCACATCGGCACCGGCGCCGCCTCGATCAACGCCGACAGGCTGTCGAGCGCGCGGCCGAGCAGGTTGGTCTCCTGCTCCAGGCGGTCGATCTCGCGGCGGGCGTCCGTCACGTCGAACACCCAGGCGACGACCCCGCCGCGGGTCAGATCGCCGGCCGCCGGCCCGCCGCGCGCGACAAGGATGCGATCGGAGCCCCTCAGCCGCAGCGGGCGATTGAGCCGGGCGCCCGCGGTACGCGCCGCCGCAATATCCCGTCCGAACGCCTCGAGATCGGCGGGCACCAGCGTCTCGGCGTGCAGCAATTCGTCGAGCGTTTCGGGAAGCTCGGTCAGCCCCAGCCGGCGCGCGAGGCGGGCCGGCGCCTCGATCCGCCCGTCGTCATGAATGACGAGCGGGATGGCCGGGCCGCCCTCGATGAGGCCGGCGAGGCGGAGATTATAGCTTTCGGTGTCGCGTGCGCGGGCGATGGCGCGCAACCCGGCGATCGTGGCCCACACCGCCACGCCGAGCCAGATCGCCAACAAGGCCGATATGAGCGCCAGCGTGATCGGCGTGACGTTGATCATGCCGCGCGCCGCCAATGCCCGGCCGGACCGGCCCCGCGCGGTCGGACCTCAGGCCTGAGCCCGAACCCCCAGGCAATACGCGGTGAATGCAGCACTTGCATGTCCTGCTTCTATCCTTCCGCTCGCGGGGAATGGAAGCGGACTTATCGTTACGCAGCGAATATGTTCGATGGATCGGGCTCGCCCGGCCATGTCGATTTCCGTCCCCGCGCAGCCGGGCAGGGACCGGACCCTTCGCAGCGGCTACCCGCGGCGAACGGAACTGGTGGGGGAACCGGCGGCTCCCCCACATCGAGCAAGGCAATCAGTAACGATAATGGTCGGGCTTGAACGGACCCTCGGGGGTGACGCCGATATAGGCGGCCTGCTTCTCGCTGAGCTTGCTGAGCTTCACGCCCAACTTGTCGAGATGCAGCGCGGCCACCTTCTCGTCGAGGTGCTTCGGAAGCACGTAGACCTTGTTCTCATACTGGTCGCCCTTGGTCCACAGCTCGATCTGCGCCAGCACCTGGTTGGTGAAGCTGGACGACATGACGAAGCTCGGATGGCCGGTGGCGTTGCCGAGGTTCACGAGCCGGCCCTTGGACAGCACAATGATCTGCTTGCCGTCCGGGAACTCGACGAGGTCGACCTGCGGCTTGATTTCCGTCCACTTGTAGTTGGACAGGCCGGAAATCTGGATCTCGCTGTCGAAATGGCCGATGTTGGAGACGATCGCCATGTTCTTCATGCCGGCCATATGCTCGGCGGTGATGACGTCCATGTTGCCGGTGGCGGTGACGAAGATGTCGGCGCGGGTCACCGCCTCTTCCATCGTCACCACTTCATAGCCCTCCATCGCCGCCTGCAGCGCGCAGATCGGGTCGATCTCGGTGACGAGCACGCGCGCGCCGCCGTTGCGGAGCGAGGCGGCCGAGCCCTTGCCGACATCGCCAAAACCGGCGACGCAGGCAACCTTGCCGGCCAGCATCACGTCGGTGGCGCGGCGGATGGCGTCGACCAGCGATTCCTTGCAACCGTAGAGATTGTCGAACTTCGACTTGGTGACGCTGTCGTTGACGTTGATCGCCGGGAAGGGCAGCTCGCCCTTCTTGGCCAGCGCGTAGAGGCGATGGACGCCCGTGGTGGTCTCTTCCGACACGCCCTTGATGGCGCGCACGGTCTCGGTGAGATAGCCGGGCCGGGCGGCGATGAACGCCTTGAGCGAACGCTGGAACTCGACCTCTTCGGCATTTTCCGGCTCGCCGAGCGTGCCGCCGGCCTCGAGCTTGGCGCCGAGCAGCGCGAACATGGTGGCATCGCCGCCATCGTCGAGGATCATGTTGGCCGTCTGGCCATCACCCCAATCGAAGATGTTCTGCACGTAATCCCAATATTCGGCGAGGGTCTCGCCCTTGATCGCGAACACCGGGATGCCGGCCGCGGCGATGGCGGCAGCGGCATGATCCTGGGTGGAGAAGATGTTGCACGTCGCCCAGCGCACCTCGGCGCCGAGCTCGACCAGCGTCTCGATCAGCACCGCCGTCTGGATCGTCATGTGCAGCGAGCCGGTGATGCGCGCGCCCTTCAGCGGCTTGGCGGCGCCGAACTCCTCGCGCAGCGCCATCAGGCCCGGCATCTCCGTTTCGGCGATGCGGATTTCGGCGCGGCCATAGTCGGCGAGGGCAATGTCGCGGACGACATAGTCGGTGAAGGTCGAGGCGGACTGGGTGGCCACGATATGCTCCCATATGGGGTGGAATTGGCCACGGGCCTTAGCCTCGCGGCAGCGGTGAGGCAAATATAAAGATTTCTTTATGTCATTATGTGGAAAGGCGAGCGTGGCCGTTCAAGCGTTCCCGCAATCGGCGGCGAGCAGCCGTGCGTCGATGCCGGTGGTGGCGAACGCGGCGGCCCAGCGCTCGGCGGCGGGGGTGTCGTAAAGAAGGCCGGTATCGCCTTCGACGTCGAACCAGCCGTGACGGGTCATCTCCTCCTCCAGCTGGCCGCCGCTCCACCCGGCATAGCCGAGCGCCACCACGAACTGGTCCGGCCCACGCCCCTCCGAGATGGCACGCAAGATGTCGAGCGTGCCGGTCAGCGCCCAGCGGCCATCGACGTTGAGCGTGCCCTCGCCTCGCCAGTCGAGCCCGTGCAGCACGAAGCCGCGTTGCGGCTCCACCGGCCCGCCGAGATGAACGGGCACGTCCGGCGCCTTGCCGGGGGGCAGCTCAAGCTGGGCGAGCAACAGGTGCAAGCCAAGGCGAGGCGCCACGCGGCCGATGCCGATGCCCAGCGCGCCATTGCCGTCATGCGCGCACATCGCGATCACCGCGCGCTCAAAGCGCGGGTCGCCGATCCCGGGCATCGCCAGCAGGAAGCGGCCGACGAGGAAAGACGCCGAATCCATCCACCCAGCATATGCCACGCTGCGCCCGCGGCAAGCCGCCGCGCACTTGCCCCCCGTCGCCGAAGCGTTATCGGGCGCCGGAGGCACTTTCAGGGCGAAGGATTCGGCGATGACGATCAAGGCTGGCGACGCGCTTCCGCAGACGACCTTCATGATCCCCGGCGACTCGGGGCCCGAGCCCCGCACCGCCGAGGCGCTGTTCAAGGGGCGCACCGTCGCGCTGTTCTCGGTGCCCGGCGCCTTCACGCCGACCTGCTCGGCGCGCCATCTGCCGGGCTTCATCGAGCAGGCCGGCGCGCTCAAGGCGGCCGGCGTCGACCTCATCGCCTGCACCGCCGTCAACGACGCCTTCGTGATGGGCGCCTGGAGCCGCGCGGCCGGCGCCGAGGGCATCACCATGCTCGCCGACGGCAATGGCGATTTCGTGCGCGCGCTGGGGCTGGAGATGGACGGCTCGAAATTCGGGCTGGGCATGCGCGGCAAGCGCTTCTCGATGCTGGTCGAGGACGGCGTGGTGAAAATCCTCAACGTCGAGGAGCCGGGCGCATTCGAGGTCAGCTCCGCCGACTATCTGCTCGGCCAGCTCTGAGGCGCGGGCATATGGCGGAACGGCCCCCCGAAACGGCGCCGGACGAGGACGAGGCGGCGGGCGCGGCGCGCAAGGCGGCGGCGGCGCTGGAGGGCGCCACGGTTGCCATCGAATCGCGCATCCGCCCGCTCGTCACCGCCGCGCTGGTCGGCGGGCTTACGGGCGCTGCCCTTGCGGGAGCTGCGCTCCTTGGTGGCCGGCTGCTTCGCCAGGCCAGGGGGCGGAAAAAGGCTCCCCCGCCAGCGTGACGCGATTGCGCCCGTCCAGCTTGGAGCGGTAAAGGGCGGCATCGGCCCGATCGAAGAGATCGCCGAGCCCGATATCGTCCGGGCGCAGGCTGGTGACGCCGAAGCTCGCGCTCAGCCGCACCCCATCGGTGCCGCTGTCGAGCGTGGCGAGGCCGCCGCGCAGCCGCTCGGCGACGTCCATCGCGGTGCAGGCGGGCGTGTTGACCAGCAGCAGCGCGAATTCCTCGCCGCCGATGCGGCTGACGATGTCGCCTTTGCGGATCGTGCTTTCCAGATAGGCAGCGAAGCGCTGCAGCGCGCGATCACCCGCGGCGTGGCCGAAATTGTCGTTGATGTGCTTGAAGCGATCGAGATCGGCGACGACCAGGCTGAGCGGATGGCCGTTGCGCCGCGTGTTGGCGATCGCCGCCTCCACCGCCTGGGTCAGGCCGCGCCGGTTCATGATGCTGGTCAGCGGATCGAGGATCGCCAGCCGCCGCATCTGCTCGGCAAGGTCGGCGGCCAGCAGGAACACCGAGAACAGTCCGAACGAGGAGTAGATCGCCGGCGTGCCGAGCAGGAGCAGCGATTGATAGGCGGCAACCGCCTGCGGCGAGGGATTCGACCCCTGCACGAACGCCAGCGCGCCGACGCCGACGTAGAAAGCGGCGAACACGAGCATCATCACGAAGGCCGAGCGCTCGGTCAGCGTCGCCCGCCAGCCGAGCCTGACCAGCGTCGAAGCGCCGGCGATCTGGGTCGCCGCCAGATAGATGGGAAACAGGCCGCGATCGATCGGCCCGCCCGGAGCGAGCAGGCTGCCGGCGATGCAGACGGCGGCGATGGCAGCGGCCACGGCCCAGATGGCCAGCGCGCGCGGCGCGAGCCCGGCGCGCTGGCGGAAGCCGACCATGATCAGCGTCGCAGAGATCGTGCCGAGGGTGAGGATGATGGGGCGGGCCGGGTAGAAGCCCACCCACCCCATCACCACCGTGAGATAGAGCAGCCACTCAATGCCGGCGGTACCGTAGCCGGCGGCCCAGGTCAGCGCGTGGCGCGGACGACCGAAGCTTGTCCACGCCACAGCGAGGACCGCCACCAGCACGATGCTGGTCACCAGCAGTGAGAAGAACACGAACACAGCCGGATGCATGGCCGGGCATTCCTGACTCACAAGTGTTGCGTCGCCAATCCGTCCTCCGGCCGATTCCGTCGACAAGAGGTCGCCCGCGGCCCGACCGATATTCAGGCCCTAACCCAAACCGGTATATGCGCAAAGTTCTTAAAGGATATTGCGCGCGAAATCCGCCAGTCACCAGCCGCACTGCCGGCCCTTGTTCTGCGTGCGCAGCCAGTCGAGCAATGGCTGAAAATAGGCAATCATCGCGGTGCCGTCGATCTCGCGCTTGCCGGTAAAGGCCTGCAGCGCGTCCGGCCAGGGTCTGGATTGCCCCATTGCCAGCATCGCGTTCAGCTTCTCGCCCACCGCCTTGTCGCCATAGAAGGAGCAACGGTGGAGCGGCCCCGTCCAGCCGGCCTGCGCGCAGGCCGCCTGGTAGAATTGGAACTGGAGGATGCGCGCCAGGAAATAGCGCGCATAGGGCACGCCGGCGGCGATGTGATATTTGGCGCCGGGATCGAAATCCTGCTCGCTGCGCTCCACCGGCGGCGTCACGCCCTGATATTGCAGTCGCAGCGAATCCCATGCGGCCGAATAGACGCCGGGCTTGATCGAGCCGTCGAACACGCCCCAACGCCATTTGTCCATCAGCAGCCCGAACGGCAGAAAGGCGACCTTGTCCATCGCCTGGCGCAGCAGCAGGCCGATATCCTTGTCGGCGCTGGGCACCTTTGCGGGATCGAGCAGCCCGATCTTCACCAGATAGTCGGGCGTGATCGACAGGGCGACGAAATCGCCGATCGCCTCGTGAAAGCCGTCGTTCGCGCCGTTCATGTAGAGGAACGGCTGGCGGTTGTAGGCACGTTGATAATAATTGTGGCCGAGTTCGTGATGGATCGTCACGAAATCGTCGGAATTGACCTTGGTGCACATCTTGATGCGCAGATCATCCTTGTTGTCGACGTCCCACGCGGAGGCGTGGCACACCACCTCGCGATCGCGCGGCTTGACGATCTGGGAATGCTCCCAGAAGCTCGCCGGCAGCGGGGCGAAGCCGAGCGAGGAATAGAAGCCCTCCCCCGCCTTCACCATCCTCACCGGATCATAGCCCTTGGCCTCGAGCAGCTGGCCGATGTCGTAGCCGAGATCGCCGGCGCCGGCGGGCGCGACGATATCGTAGATATTGCCCCATTCCTGCGCCCACATATTGCCGAGCAGATCGGCGCGGATCGGTCCGGTGGCGGGCTGTACCGCCTCGCCATATTTCTCGTTCAGCTTGGCGCGGGTGTAGCAATGGAGCTGCTCGTAAAGCGGACGGACCTGGACCCAGAGCCGGTCCATCAGCTTCGCGAACGCCTCCGGCGGCATATCATAGCCCGACCGCCACATCGCCCCCGCGTCGGCGAAGCCGAGTTCGCGCGCGCCCTTGTTGGTGATCTGGACGATCTGCATATAATCGCCACGCATCGGCTTGCCGACATTGTCGTGCCAGCTCTTCCACATCTCCTTGAGCTCGGCCGGGTTGCGGTCCGTGCCCATCTTGGCCTCGATGTCGGAGCCGTTGATCGGCTGGCCGCCGACCATTCCCTTGCCCTTGCCGTAGATCGAGGACAGGCGCGTCACCCGCTCGTTCAGCTCCTGCGCGGCGCCGGCGGTGGCGGGGGCCGGCAGCGTGATGCCGTTGCGCAGCAGATCGAGCTGGCGGCGGGTATCGGCGGACAGGCCCTTCGCCGTGGCATAGCGCGCGGCCTCCTTGGCGGCGCGGACCTGCAACTCGGTCAGCTCGCCGCCGACGCGCGCGTTCACCGCGTCGGTATCGTCGGTGATGTAGGTGTTGTTGATCCACGCGATCCGCGCCGCGTAGACGCCGAGGTCGGCCAGCTCCTTGCTGGTCCGCGCCACGAAGGCGTCGGCTTCGGCGGCGGTTGGCGCGCCGGAGGGACGCGCCTCGCCCTGGGCGGTGGCGGACGCGGCGAGCGACAGGCCCGCGGCGAGCGCGAGCGTAGAGACGAAACGCATTTTCATCGGGAGGCCATCCTCACGAAACAAGGTGATGAGCCACCGGAGCGCGTCCGCGCGCCGCCGTCAATCCCGGACGAGAAAGTCGCCGATGGCGCGGCCAAGTTCGGGCCGGGTCACCGCGCTCATGTGATTGCCGGGGATCGACTGGTAGCGCGCGTCCGGGATCGCCTCGGCGAGCGCCTCGGCCGATCCATTGTCATCGTCATCCTCGCCCGTCACCACCAGCAACGGCAGATCGAGCGCGGCCAGCGCCGCGCGACTGGTGTCGACGAAAGTCTCAAGGATGTTGAGCAGCGCCACCGGGTCCCCGCCGGTGGTCTTGAGGAATGCCTCGGTCAGCCACTCCGGCGTGCCGCGCTGGAAGCTGCCGAGATGGGTGAGGACATGGCGGAAATAGCCCCCGCGCCCGGCGGTGTTGACGATCCCGTCCAGCCCCATGCCACACAGCACCGCCCGCTCCGGCCGCGCGCCGGAGGCGAGCATGCGCAGGCTGGTGCGCCCGCCGAGCGAATAGCCGGCCAGATCATAATCCCCGGCGCCAAGGCCGAGATGGGCGACGAAGTCGAACCCGTCGTCGCGCAGCACGTCGGGCGGATAGGCGGCGAGATCATGCGGCTTGTCGCTGTCGCCATGGCCGCGCAGGTCCGGCATCAGCACCCGGATGCCGCGCGCGGCGATCGCGGCGGCATGGCCATATTTGATCCAGTTGACATAGGCCGTCGAGAAATAGCCGTGGATCAGAACCAGCGGGCGCCCCTCCCCCATCTCGCGCCAGGCGAGCCGGGTGCCGTCACGCGCGGTGAAGAAATTGACGGGAAGATCAGTCGGGGAGCTTGCCAACGGCGTTCATCCATCTGTCGACGAGCGGCTGATGCTCGTCCGAGCGCTTGCCCGGCAGCGCGCTGGTGTCGAGCCACGCATGCAAGGCGGACTCCATGGCGAAATGCTGGGTGGGGTGGAAAAATTGCGGCTCGTCGAACGAGCCGATGGTGAGGTCGATCCTGTCGCTGTCGAGATAGCGAAAGCCGAGCGGCGTGCCGCACCGGGCGCAGAACGGCCGCTCGGCGATCGGCGAGGAGCGATACCAGTCCGGCCCGCTCTCCCACTGAAGATCGGCCTGCGCGACGTTGGTGAAGGCGATGGATACGCCGCCCGTGGCGCGCCGGCACATCGTGCAATGACAGAGGTAGCCGGCGGGGTCGCGGATCGTCGCCGCATAGCGCGCGGCGCCGCATTGGCAGCCACCGCGCATGATCCTCGCCTCGGTCATGGCGCTGCTATGCCCGCACAAGGTTCACGGAACAAGCGCCGAGGCCGCCGGTTCTGCGGGGCGGAGATACTGTCTGGAGAGACCCCATGCGCACTGCCCTCGTGCTGATCGCCGCCCTAGGCCTTGCCGCCTGCGGCTCTCAGCCTGCCCAGAACAACACCGTCGCCGCCGACAACGGCATGACCGCCAACGCCATGGACGGCAACAGCGCCATGGCCGACGCCACCGCGCCGAGCGTCACCGCCAATGTGACCACCCCCGAGTTCGTCACCAAGGCCGCGATCAGCGACATGTACGAAATCCAGGCCGCTAAGGTGGCCCTCGATCGCAGCAAGTCGGCGGAGGTGAAGTCCTTCGCCCAGATGATGGTCACGGATCACACCGCCACCAGCGCCAAGGTGAAGTCGATCGTCACCAAGGACAAGCTCGATCCGCCGCCCGCCGCCCTTGACGAGGCCCATGCCAAGATGCTGGCCGACCTCAAGGCCGCCAAGGCCGAGGACTTCGACACGACCTATCTCGACCAGCAGACCACCGCCCATGGCGAGGCGCTGTCGCTGCTCCAGTCCTATGCCTCGGGCGGCGACAATGCCGACCTCAAGGCGTTCGCGACGGAAACCGCGCCGAAGGTGCAGATGCACCTCGACAAGGCCCGTTCGCTCGATCGCAGCGGCGCCGACGACAAGGCCGCAGCCAAGCCGGCGCAATAACGGGAATGTCCCGTTCGTCCACGGACGAACGGGCCCCCTTCCCGTTCGAAAACCCCTCGCCCTGAGCGGCTCTCGGCCTCTGCTCAGGGCGAACGGTTTCCGGAGCGGTTACGCCTACGCCGCCTTCTTGAGGTGGCGGCGGCCGAGCAGCTCGGCGATCTGGACCGCGTTGAGCGCGGCGCCCTTGCGCAGATTGTCCGAGACGCACCACAGCGACAGGCCGTTCTCGACGGTCGGGTCCTCGCGGACGCGGCTGACATAGGTCGCGAACTCGCCGACGCATTCGATCGGCGTGACATAGCCGCCATTCTCGCGCTTATCGACGAGCATGATACCCGGCGCCTCGCGCAGGATGCGCTGGGCATCGGCGGCGGAGATCTCGTTCTCGAACTCGATGTTGACGGCTTCGGAATGACCGACGAACACCGGAACGCGCACGCAGGTCGCGGTCAGCTTGATCTTCGGATCGAGGATCTTCTTGGTCTCGACGACCATCTTCCACTCTTCCTTGGTCGAGCCGTCGTCGAGGAAGGTGTCGATGTGCGGGATGACGTTGAAGGCGATCTGCTTGGTGAACTTCTTCGGCTCGGCCGGATCGCCGACGAAGATGTTGCGGCTCTGCTCGAACAACTCGTCCATGCCGGCCTTGCCGGCGCCGGACACCGATTGATAGGTGGCGACGACGACGCGCCTGATCGTCGCGGCATCGTGCAACGGCTTCAGCGCCACGACCAGCTGCGCGGTGGAGCAATTCGGGTTGGCGATGATGTTTCTGACGCGATAGCCGTCGATCGCCTCGGGGTTCACCTCCGGCACGATCAGCGGCACGTCCGGGTCCATGCGGTAGAGCGAGCTGTTGTCGATCACCGTGCAGCCGGCGGCGGCCGCCCGGGGCGCGTAGATCTTGGTCGCGTCGGAGCCGATCGCGAACAGCGCGATGTCCCAGCCCGTCCAGTCGAAATGTTCGATATTCTGGACCTTGAGCATGCGCCCGGTCTCGCCGAACTCGATCTCGTCGCCCTGGCTGCGCGAGGAGGCGAGCGCGGCGATGTCCGCGATCGGGAATTCGCGCTCGGCCAGGATGTTCAGCATCTCGCGGCCGACATTGCCGGTGGCCCCGGCCACCACGACACGATACGCCATCAGTTCATTCCAATCATCTTCTGGAGGCAAAAGAAAAGGGGCGCTGGCGGCCTTCCGCCACCCGCGCCCCTTGCTGACCTTTGATTTAGAAAGGTGTCAGGCGGACGCCTGGGTGGTTTCGCGACGCTCGGCAATACGCGCGGATTTACCGCGGCGGCCGCGCAGATAGTAAAGTTTCGCGCGGCGCACGACGCCCTTGCGCACCACCTCGATCGAATCGACGTTCGGCGAATAGAGCGGGAAGACGCGCTCGACGCCCTCGCCGAAGGAGATCTTGCGGACGGTGAAGCTGGAGCCCATGCCCTTGTTGGCGCGCGCGATGCACACGCCCTCATAGGCCTGCACGCGGGTGCGCTCGCCTTCCACGACCTTCACGCCGACCTTCAGCGTGTCGCCCGGGCGGAAATCCGGAATCGTCTTGGTCTCTTTGAACTGCGCGATGGCCTCGGCCTCGAGCGTCTGGATCAGGTTCATAACAACTCAGTCCCGTTCGTCGCCGCGCGCCAGAGGGCGGCCGACCCGAGCGCCCTCATGACGCTCCCAAAGGTCCGGCCGCCTTAGCCGTGTATCGCTCTCGGCCATCGACTTTCGCCAGGCCGCGATCCGCGCATGATCCCCCGATCGCAGCACTTCGGGGATCGTGCGCCCCTCCCATTCGACAGGGCGGGTATAATGGGGATATTCGAGCAGCCCCGTTTCGAAGCTCTCGTCATCCCCACTAAGGGCCGCGCCCATTACGCCGGGAAGCAGCCGAACGCAAGCGTCGAGCAGCACCAGCGCGCCCATTTCCCCGCCGGACAGCACATAGTCCCCGATCGATACCGGTTCGACCGGCCGCCCTTCGAAGATGCGCTCGTCGAAACCCTCGAACCGGCCGCAGAGGATCGTCACCCCGGCGCCGGCGGCGAGCGCGCGGACGCGAGCCTGCGTCAGGGGCGCGCCGCGCGGGCTCATCGCCAGCACCGGGCAATCCGGACGCGCGGCGAGCGCGTGATCGACGGCGCTGGCCAGCACGTCGACCTTCATCACCATCCCCGCCCCGCCGCCGGCCGGCGTATCGTCGACGGAGCGATGCCTGTCGGTGGCGAAGTCGCGGATCTGCACCGTATCGAGCGACCACCGCCCCTCGGCGAGCGCCCGCCCCGCGAGGCTGAGCCCAAGCGGGCCCGGGAACATTTCCGGATAAAGGGTAAGGACGGTGGCGGCGAACATGGCCGAGGGCGTTAGCGCAAGGTGGCCGCGCGGGACAGCGGGATTGCCCGTCCCCGCCTCACGCCCCAGCGTGACGAAAACGCGGCGGCCGTCAGGCGGCGAACGCCGCTTCCACCACCAACTTCTCCGCCGACCATTCGGGCACGGCATTGGGGTTCATCGGGATCATGAAGCGGCCGCCGCCGGGGCGCTCGATCTCGATCACGTCGCCCGCGCCGAAATTCTCGACCGCTACCACGACCCCCAGCGCCTCCCCGTCGGTCGAGACCGCCGGCAGGCCGAGCAGGTCGGCGTGGTAATATTCGCCCGGCTCCAGCGGCGGCAGCGCCGAGCGCGCTACCGTCAGCGCGGTACCCCGGAGCGCCTCGGCGGCGTCGCGGGTGGTGATCTCGGCGAAGCGCGCGACGGCGCCGTTCGGCCCCGGCCGCACGGACTTGAGCGTCAGTGTCCGGCCGTTCGCGTCGAGCGCGCGATAAGGGGCCAGATCATCGGTGAAGAGCTTCAGGCGCACGTCGCCCGCGATGCCGTGCGCGCCGATCACGGCCGCCAGCGTGACGGGGCGATCCGGGGCATTCGTCATGCGCGTCTCCTGCTCCACAGATGGTCCGCCGCCAGCGCGATCAGCGCGCCCAGGGCATAAGCGAGAAAGTCACCGGGCGAAAAGCTGGTGCCCAGGACGATCCGGGCAAGGCGATAGCTGCCGAGCCCGAGCCGGTCCGCGAGATGGATCGCCTGCCCGAACTCCATTGCCACGCGGAGCGTCGCGTGGACCAGCATCACCACCAGCACGTCGCCGAGCCAGGGCGCACGAAATCGTCATGCGCGAACAGCGCGATCACCGCTTCGATACCGAATAGCGCCAGCGCGGCAAGAGCATCGGGGAGGCGCGCCGTCAGAAGACGGCCCCGCCCCAAGGGACATCGTCATGCTGAACTTGCTTCAGCATCCACCCAGCCGCAAAGTCCGGAGTTCGCGGAGGACGGGACCTCGAAACAAGCTCCGGGTGAAGACCGAAGCAGGGGGCGCCCGCGATGTCGCGCCACCCTGCCCTCTCGTCTCCGAACGCTCAGGCCTCGGGGGTCGCTTCCTCGACGGCCTCGGCGATCACCGCCTCGGCCTCTTCCTGCTTCACCTCGGTTGCCTCAGCGGCGGCCTCGGCGGCCGCGGCGGCCTTGGCGGCGCGCTCCTCGGCGCGCTCCTTGGCCTTCTCGCCCGGGACGGCCTTGTTCGGGTTGTTGCGCGCAGCGCGCTCCTTCACGCCGGCGGCGTCGAAGAAACGGGCGACGCGGTCGGTCGGCTGGGCGCCGACGGACAGCCAATGCCTGGCGCGCTCGGCGTCGACGATGACGCGCTTCTCATCGTCCTTGGCGAGCATCGGATTGTAGGTGCCGATCTTCTCGATGAACGCGCCGTCGCGGGGCGAACGGGAATTGGCGACGACGATGCGGTAATAAGGACGCTTCTTGGCGCCGCCGCGCGACAGACGGATCGAAACGGACATTCTTCTTCCTTTCCAACGAATTCAGATAACGTGGTTATTTCTTGCCGAACTTGTCGAAGCCGGGGGGCAGGTTGCCGAGCCCGGGCAGGCCGGGAAGCTGGGGCGGAGCCGCCCCCATTCCCCCGCCGCCGCCGAGCAGGCCGCCGAGGCCGCCCATGCCGCCGCCACCGGCACCGCCGCCGCCACCGCCGAACATCCCGGCCAGCCCCTTGAGGCCGCCCATCTTCTTCAGCTTCTTCATCGCGCCGGCCATGTCCTGGTGCATCTTGAGGAGCTTGTTGACCTCCTGCACCGTGGTGCCGGAGCCCTTGGCGACGCGGATCTTGCGCTTGGCGTTGAGCAGCTCCGGCCGGGCACGCTCCTTCGGGGTCATCGAGCCGATCATCGCGTCCATGCGGACGAGGATGCGATCGTCGACCTGGCCATTGGCCATGGCGTTCTTCACCTGCTTCACGCCCGGCAGCATCGCGGCCAGGCCGGACAGGCCGCCCATGCGCTGCATCTGGGCAAGCTGGCCGCGCAGATCGTTGAGATCGAACTGGCCCTTCGCCATGCGCTGGGCGAGCTTCTCCGCCTCCTCGACCTTGATCGTCTCGGCGGCGCGCTCGACGAGGCTGACGACGTCGCCCATGCCGAGGATGCGGCCGGCGACGCGATCCGGCTGGAACGGCTCCAGCCCGTCGAGCTTCTCGCCGGTGCCGACGAACTTGATCGGACGGCCGGTGACGGCGCGCATCGACAGCGCAGCACCACCGCGCGCATCGCCGTCCATGCGGGTCAGCACGACGCCGGTCAGCGGGACCTGATCGGTGAAGCTGCGCGCGACGTTGACCGCGTCCTGGCCGGTCAGCGCATCGACGACGAGGAGGATTTCCTGCGGCTTGGCGACATCGGCGACGGCGCGCATCTCGTCCATCAGCGCCTGATCGACATGGAGACGGCCAGCCGTGTCGAGCATCAGCACGTCGAAGCCCTGCAGCTTCGCGGCCTGCATCGCGCGCCGTGCGATATCGACCGGCTGCTGGCCGGCGACGATCGGCAGCGTCGCCACCTCGGTCTGGCCGCCGAGCACCGCGAGCTGCTCCTGCGCGGCGGGGCGATAGACGTCGAGCGACGCCATCATCACCTTCTTGCCCGACTTCGCCTTGAGGCGGCGGGCGATCTTGGCGGTGCTGGTGGTCTTGCCCGAGCCCTGAAGGCCGACGAGCATGATCACCGCCGGCGGCGCCACGTCGAGTTCGAGGTCGGACGCCGCCGCGCCGAGCATCTCGACCAGCCCGTCATGGACGATCTTGACGACCTGCTGGCCCGGCGTGATCGACTTGAGGACGGACTGGCCGACCGCCTTTTCCGTGACCTTGTCGATGAAATCGCGGACGACGGGCAGCGCCACGTCGGCCTCGAGCAGGGCGATGCGCACCTCGCGCATGGCCGCGCGCACATCCTCCTCGGTCAGCGCGCCACGGCCGCGCAGACGGTCGAAAACGCCGCTTAGCCGATCGCTGAGACTGTCGAACATGCGCTTACTCCAATTGCGATCCACCCAACGCAAAACACGCCGGCGGACGAAAACTCGTCGGCCGGCGGGACGTCCCCGATTCGGGGCGCCTGCGGTTCGGGTCGTGCGGAACGACGGGCGGGCCTATAGGGGAAACCGACGGCCGGGGCAATGCGGATGACGCCCGCGGCGCGGACTGCCCGATTGGCCAGTGTCCTTGTTGGAAAATGTTCCTGAAATGTTCTCACCGCATGAGCGGGAGCGGAGCATGAACAACGACAGGGACTTCGGACCGGACAGAGAGCGGCGGAACAAGGCCTTCGGGTGGTGGCTGCGGACGGGGCGGTGGCCGGCCGCGGACATGCCGGATGAGATCTTGCTGGAAGATCGGGTGGAGAGGGCGGCGGCGATAAGGAGGTGGTTCCGCACGGTGATCTGACGCGGATTTATACGAATACGTTGATCGGGCAGATTCGGGCAGTCGATCCGTCTTACGGATTTGAGTCGCTCGGCTTTCCGACGACACTTCAGGGACAGATCAACCAGGTCAACGCCCTGCGCTTCGATCGCGCCGTGGTCTTGATGCGTAAAGAGGGCGAACTGCAACCAATGCAAACCGAGACATTACGCTTCATGCAAGAGAGTGCCGACATAGCCTACAAGGAGGGCTTGAGGCAGCTTCAAGCGGGCAAGCTGAACGTACGCCTTTCGGAGCAGGAGGCTCTGGGCAATTTCATTGACCGCGAAGTGAGGCGCGACTGCGGAGCCGCCTACGCGACTATGGCATTGATGAGGCGAGAAGCAACGTGGTGCGCGTGAACCGGCGGGAAGATTCTGTCAGCGAGGGCTCCTTTCGGCGACCGGATGCACGGGTCGGCAATATCGCCTTCGACGTGACACTGACACGAAAGACATTGGCGACGACACAGGTTCGCGGCTTCTTTGATGCCGACTTCAAACCTGATCATGTCATCATTACTCGTCCAACACAACTTGGCACTGAAAGCACATATATCATCAGCCGTCCGGAGGCGAGAAAATGACCCAGAAATTCAAAAGCTCCCTTCGTACCAACGCGATATATATACCAGCCACCCTCAGTGAGATTTATGATCTTCTTGGCTCGATGATGCTGCACGCCCCAACATTCATTGACAAAACAGGAGAATTTCCCGAGCGGAACATCGATAGCGAGTTTGCCATTCTGACCGAGTCTTTCGGCGTTGTTCATAAGAAGCTGGGAGAGGAGCGCTATCTGGCGCTGATGGACCTCGCCGCCAGGGCGAAGGCCTTGTTCGCCGCTGATCCCGAGGACAATAACGGCAAGACCGATCAGGGCTACAAGCTCCTGCACGAGATCGAGGACATCATCCAGTCCGTCCGTCGCCGCCGGGTCGTGACGAAGCAAAAGGATGACGAGGGCGAGGTCACGGGTGACTGATGCGCCCCTCCCGGCGCCTTTCCGGACCGCTGCCAGCTATATAATCACACGTCCGAAGAGCGGAAATGACCCAGAAATTCAGAAGCTCACTCCGTACCAACGAGATATATATTCCAGCCACGCTCAGCGAGATTTATGATCTTCTTGGCTCGATGATGCTGCACGCCCCAACATTCATTGACAAAACAGGAGAATTTCCCGAGCGGAACATCGATAGCGAGTTTGCCATTCTGACCGAGTCTTTCGGCGTTGTTCATAAGAAGCTGGGAGAGGAGCGCTATCTGGCGCTGATGGACCTCGCCGCCAGGGCGAAGGCCTTGTTCGCCGCTGATCCCGAGGACAATAACGGCAAGACCGATCAGGGCTACAAGCTCCTGCACGAGATCGAGGACATCATCCAGTCCGTCCGTCGCCGCCGGGTCGTGACGAAGCAAAAGGATGACGAGGGCGAGGTCACGGGTGACTGATGCGCCCCTCCCGGCGCCTTTCCGGACCGCTGCCAGCTATATAATCACACGTCCGAAGAGCGGAAATGACCCAGAAATTCAGAAGCTCACTCCGTACCAACGAGATATATATTCCAGCCACGCTCAGCGAGATTTATGATCTTCTTGGCTCTATGATGCTGCACGCTCCAACATTCATTGACAAAACGGAACGATTTCCGGAACGGAACATTGATAGCGAGTTTGCTATTCTGACCGAATCTTTTGGCGTTGTTCATAAGAAGCTGGGAGAGGAACGCTATCTGGCGTTGATGGACCTCGCCGCCAGGGCGAAGGCCTTGTTCGCCGCCGATCCTGAGGACACTAACGGCAAGACCGATCAGGGCTACAAGCTCCTGCACGAGATCGAGGACATCATCCAGTCCGTCCGTCGCCGCCGGGTCGTGACGAAGCAGAAGGACGACGAGGGCGAGGTCACGGGCGACTGATGCCCCCTCCCCGCGCCTTGGATCAGAATCGCGGGCTCGGGGAGCCGAAATGAACAATCGCTTCGGAAGCTCATATGGAAATGAGGATCCATATATCCCTCAAACCCTAAGCGAGATCTACGACCTCCTGGGTTCGATGGTTTTGAATGCACCGACCTTCACGGATGACACCGGATATTTTCCGGAACGGAATATAGGCAGCAGATTCCATCAGCTCACCGAGGGCTTCGGCATGGTCCGCGAGAAGGTTGGCGAGGAACACTACGCCGCGTTGATGGACCGGGCCGCCAGGGCGAAGGCACTCTTCGCCGCGGATCCCGAGGACGCGAATGGCAAGACCGATCAGGGGCGGCCGCTCCTGCACGAGATCGAGGACATCATCCAGTCCGTCCGTCGCCGCCGGGTCGTGACGAAGCAGAAGGACGACGAAGGCGAGGTCACGGGCGACTGATGCGCCCCTCCCCGCCCTCTGGTCGAATCAGAAACGCGACCCCGGCTCCGTAAGAAAGGCCAGCTCCGCCGGCGTGGAAGCCCGCCCGAGCGCCGCGTTGCGTTGGGGGAAGCGGCCGAAGCGCGCGATCTGGGCGGCGTGCGCGTGGGCCCATTGATCCTCGGCGCCGAACAGCCGGAGCGAGAGGAGCTGATCCTCCATCCGCTCGCTGTGCATGAACGGCATGTGGAGGAACTGGCGCTCCTCCTCTGTCATGCCCTCGCCCCAGCCCTTCGCCAGCGCCTCGCGCGCCAGCGCGCGGGCCAGCGGATCGGCCTGATAGGCGCGGGGATCGTCGCGGAACAGGTTGCGGGAGAATTGATCGAGCAGGATGATCGCGGCGAGCTGGGTGCGGGGCGATGCCCGCCAGCCGGCCGCGCGCGCCTGCCAGACCTGATCGCGCAGCGCGCCGAAACGGTCGCAGATCGCCGCGTCCAGCGCGCCCTCGCGGGCGAAGCGCCGCTCGGCCGGCGTCTCGACCAGCCAGAAGCGGATGACCGAATCGGCCTGCGCATGGACTTGTCCGTCCGCTGTCCCTAGATCGGCGCCCATGAACCGGCGGTTTCACAAGATGCACGGCCTTGGCAACGACTTTGTCGTCGTCGACGCGCGTGAGGACGGCTTCGCCTTCGACGCGGCCGGCGCCCGCGCGGTCGCCGATCGGCGCACCGGCGTCGGCTGCGACCAGCTGATCGTGGTCGGACCGGCGACCGGCGCCGATGTGTCGATGCGCATCTGGAATGCCGACGGCTCCGAGGTCGAGGCGTGTGGCAATGCGACGCGCTGCGTGGCGGCGCTGGTCGGGCGCGATTGCACGATCGATACGCCCGGCGGCCTGCTCCGCGCGACGCTGACCGGCGAGGGGGTGGCGGTGGATATGGGCGCGCCGCGCTTCGGCTGGAACGAAATTCCGCTCGCCTATGCGATGGACACCGCCGCGATGCCGGTTGGCTGGGGGCCGCTGGAGACGCCGTTCGCGGTCAATGTCGGCAATCCGCATGTCGTATTCTTCGTCGACGATGTCGAGGCGGTGCCGCTGGACGAGCTGGGCCGGGGGATCGAGACCGATCCACTGTTCCCCGAGCGCATCAACGTCAACATCGCGCAGGTCATCGACCGCCGCACCATCCGCTCCCGCACATGGGAACGCGGCGTCGGCCTGACGCGGGCCTGCGGCACCGGCGCCTGCGCCGTGGCGGTGGCGGCGATCGCCCGCAGGCTGGCGGACGGGCCGGTGACGATCCACCTGCCCGGCGGGCCGCTGGCGATCGACTGGACGCCGGGCGGCTCGATCCTGATGACCGGCCCCGCCACCCATGTCTTCACCGGCGAGCTTGACGCGGAGCTGCTCCGCGCATGAGCGGGCCGGAGCTGATCACGCTCGGCTGCCGGCTGAACTTCGCCGAAAGCGAGGCGATGCGCGCGGCGGCCGGGGCGCAGGACGACCTCGTCATCGTCAACAGCTGCGCGGTGACGGCCGAGGCGGTGCGCCAGGCGCGGCAGGAGATCCGGCGCATCGCGCGGCGGCGGCCGGAGGCGCGCATCGTCGTCACCGGCTGCGCGGCGCAGACCGAGCCCGAGACGTTCGCCGCGATGGCAGAGGTCTCGCGCGTCATCGGCAATGCGGAGAAGACGGACGCAGCCAGCTTCCTGCCGGCGCCGGAGCGGGTGCGGGTGTCGGACATCATGGCCGTGCGCGAGACGGCGCCGCATCTTGTCGCCGGCTTCTCGGATCGGGCGCGCGCTTTCGTCGAGGTGCAGAATGGCTGCGACCATCGCTGCACCTTCTGCATCATCCCCTATGGCCGCGGGAACAGCCGCTCCGTGCCGGCGGGCCTCGTCATCGACCGCATCAAGGCGCTCGTCGACGAGGGCTTTCAGGAGGTGGTGCTGACCGGCGTCGACGTCACCTCCTATGGGCCGGACCTGCCGGGGAACACCAATCTCGGGTCGCTGGTGGAGCGCATCCTGCGCCATGTGCCGGCGCTGCCGCGGCTCAGGCTGTCGTCGCTCGATTCGGTGGAGATCGACGAGCGGCTGTTCGACCTCGTCACTGGCGAGGCGCGGGTGATGCCGCATCTGCATCTGTCGCTTCAGGCGGGCGACGACATGGTCCTCAAGCGGATGAAGCGGCGGCACAGCCGGGCGCAGGCAGTGGCGACGGTCGCGCGGCTGAAGGCGAAGCGGCCGGAGATCGCCATCGGCGCCGACCTCATCGCCGGCTTCCCGACCGAGACGGAGATGATGGCGGCCAACAGCCTGGCGCTGATCGACGAGTGCGACATCGTGATGGGGCATATCTTCCCCTACTCGCCCCGCGCCGGCACGCCGGCGTCGCGCATGCCGCAGGTCAGGGGCGACGCGATCAAGGCGCGCGCGCGGGCGCTCCGCCAGGCGGCGGCGCGACGGCGGGCGGCGTGGCTGGCGACCCTGGTCGGCAGCGAGCAGCGCGTGCTCGTCGAGCGCGCAGACGGTCGCGGCCATGGCGAGAGCTTCGCCGAGGTACGGCTGCCGGCCGGCCAGCCGGTCGGCCGGATCGTGCCGGCGCGGATCACCGCCGTTTCTGACGACATGCTGATCGGCGAACCCTTGTGAGCGGCGCGCCGATGACGAAATCACGCCGTCATGCCGGACTTGTTTCAGCATCCGCTGCTCCGCGAGTTTCGACGTTCGTGGCCGGATGGAACCTGACACAGGTCCCGGCTGACGATGTGGGCGGGCAAATGGACCGCCCTCTGAGAAGTGCGATGCAAACGGGATTTGTGAATGGCGAGTGATCCGAGGAAGGGCTGGCACGAGCGGCTGTTCGGGGGCTTTTCCAAGACGTCGAGCCGGCTTGGCGACAATCTCGGCGGGCTGTTCGGGAAGGCCCAGCTTGATGCGGCGACGCTCGACGAGATCGAGGAGGCGCTGATCGCCTCCGACCTCGGCCCGGCGACTGCCGCGCGCATCCGCGAGCGGCTGGCGGCGGAGCGATTCCCGCTCGGCCTCAACGAGCATGCGCTGCGCGAGGTGATCGCGCGCGAGATCGCCGCGGTGCTGGCGCCGGTCGCGAAACCGCTGGAGATCGACGCCTTTCCCCGACCGCAGGTGATCCTCGTCATCGGCGTCAACGGATCGGGGAAGACCACGACGATCGCGAAGCTCGCCCATTGGCTGACCGAGCAGGATTACGGCGTGATGCTGGTCGCCGGCGACACGTTCCGCGCGGCCGCGATCGGCCAGCTCAAGGTCTGGGCGGAGCGGATCGGCGTGCCGATCATTTCGGGCGCGGAGGGCGGCGATGCCGCCAGCCTGGTGTTCGAAGGCGTCAGGCAGGGAACCGAGAAGGGCATCGACGTGCTGATCGTCGACACCGCCGGCCGGCTGCAGAACAAGGCCGGCCTGATGGACGAGCTGGCCAAGATCCGGCGCGTGCTCGGCCGGCTCAACCCGGCGGCGCCGCATAATGTGCTGCTCGTCCTCGACGCGACGACCGGGCAGAATGCGCTTTCCCAGATCGAGATTTTCGGCCGCGAGGCGGGTGTGACCGGCCTCGTCATGACCAAGCTGGACGGCACCGCGCGCGGCGGCGTGCTGGTCGCCGCTGCGGAGAAATTCGGCATGCCCATCCACGCTATCGGCATCGGCGAGGGGATCGACGACCTGCGTCCGTTCGACGCCGACGAACTCGGCCGCGCCATCGCCGGCGTCCGCGCATGAGCACGCCGCGCCCCCTCCCTGCCGGCATCCGCCTCGGTCTCGATTTCGGACCGCTGCTCGTCTTCTTCATCGCCAATTGGGCGGCACCGGTGGCCGCGCACCAGAAGGTGTTCGTGGCGACCGGCGCGTTCATGGCCGCCACCGCGCTGGCCATGATCATATCACGGGTGATGGGCGGCGGCATCTCGAAGATGCTGCTGTTCTCCGGCGTGATGGTGCTGGCCTTCGGCGGGCTGACGCTGTGGCTGCAGGACGACACCTTCATCAAGATGAAGCCGACCATCTATTATCTGATGGTCGCCGGCATCCTGCTGTTCGGCCTGTGGAGCGGGCGCCCGACGCTGCAGGTGGTGCTTGATTCCGCGCTGCCGGGGCTGACGGCACGCGGCTGGAGCCTGTTGTCGCGCAACTGGGCGCTGTTCTTCCTGGTGATGGCGGTGGCCAATGAGATGGTGTGGCGCTCGACGTCGACCAGCTTCTGGATCGGCTATAAATTATGGGGGGCGATGCCGGCGACGTTCATCTTCGCGCTGGCCAACATGCCGATGCTGATGCGCCACGGCATGAACCCCGACGCGGCGAAGGACGAGGCGGAGCATACCCCGCCGGTGGGGTGAGACGGGGGCCGCACAGCCGATAGCCGGTCGTGGCGCCTTATCGGCGAAGGAACTCCAGACGAAAAGGCCCGCCCCGGCGTCCCCGGGGCGGGCCTTTTCCTGTTCATGCCAGTCCGGGTCAGGCCGGCTGCTGGTCCGCGCGGCTGATGCCGGCGCCGTCGAGGTTCTGGGCGACGAAGTCCCAGTTGATGACGTTCTTCAGCACCTTCTCAGCGAAGTCGGGCCGGGCGTTGCGGTAATCGATGTAATAGGCATGCTCCCACACATCGAGGGTGAGCAGCGGCTTCATGCCCTCATAGACGACCGGCGTGTCGGCGTCGTGCAGCGAGGTGACCTTCAGCGCGTCGCCGTCCAGCACCAGCCACGCCCAGCCGCTGGCGAAGTGGCCGACGGCCTCCTCCTTCAGCTTGGCGAGCAGCGCGTCCTGGCCGCCGAACGCGTCGATCAGCTGGGCGAGCTTGCCCGAAGGCTGGGTGGCGCCGGCCGGCGCGAGGCACTGCCAGAAGAAGCTGTGGTTCCACACCTGCGCGGCGTTGTTGAACAGGCCCTTGTCGCCCTTGTCCTTGGCGAGCTTGATCACCTCGACCAGCGTCTTGCCGGCAAGGCCCTTTTCCGCCTCCCAGCCATTGACCTTGTCGACATAGGCCTTGTGATGCTTGCCGTGGTGATAATCGAAGGTCTCGGCGGACATTACGGGGTCCAGCGCGGTCTTCTCGAACGGCAGGGGCGGGAGGATGAAAGCCATGGGGACGACTCCTGTAGAGGGACGTTCTGGCGCTCCCTACCGCGTCCCCGGCGCCATTGTGCACCCCTTAATCGTTGTTGCGAGACGTTCTTAGCTGGCGGCCGCCCCCTCCCCCTCTCCGGTGCGCTCGAGGAGATTGTGCCGGCGCAGCGCGTGGCGGAGCTGATCATAGGTGAGACGCAGCGCCAGCGCGGTGGCGCGCTGGTTATGGCGACAGCGGACCAAAGCCGTTTCGAGCAGGCGACGCTCGTGGGCGGCGACGGCGGCGCGGAAATCGTCGCAGTCATAGCTGGGCTGGAGCGACGCGGGAGCCGCCCGCCCCGCCCCCGCCTCGGCCGGTACTGACGCGGATGCGGATGCCGGCCGCCATGGCGACAGGAACGGATCGAAGATGATCTCGGCGATAGGCTGCGCCGGATCATCCCAGCGATAGACGGCGCGCTCGACGACGTTGCGCAGCTCGCGGACATTGCCGGGCCAGTCATGCGCGATCAGCGCGGCGCCGGCCTCCCGCGAGAAGCCCGGCCAGCGCGGCCATTCCAGCTCGGCGGCCATGCGTCTGCCGAAATGCTCGGCAAGCACCTGCACGTCCCCCTCGCGGGCGCGAAGCGGCGGCAACGTCACCACCTCGAAGGACAGGCGATCGAGCAGATCGGGGCGGAAGCGGCCTTGATCGACCAGCGCGGGCAGATGCTCGTTGGTCGCGGCGACGATGCGCACGTCGACCCGGCTCGGGCGGGAGGAGCCGATGCGGGTGACCTCGCCATATTCGACGGCGCGCAGCAGCCGCTCCTGGGCGCCGGCCGAAAGGGTGGCCAGCTCATCGAGGAACAGGGTGCCGCCATCGGCCTCCTCGAAACGGCCGGCGCGGGCGCGGGTGGCGCCGGTGAAGGCGCCCGCCTCATGGCCGAACAGCTCCGCTTCGATCAGCGTCTCCGGCAAGGCGGCGCAGTTCATGGTGACGAGCGGGCCGGACCAGCGCGGCGACAGGCGATGCAGGCGCTCGGCGACCAGCTCCTTGCCGGTGCCGCGCTCGCCGATGACCAGCACCGGGCGGTTGAGCGCGGCGGCGCGGCTGACCCGTTCGACCGAGTCGAGAAAGGCCATGGACTGGCCGATGAACTGATTATCGCGATCCATGCCGAGATGTTGGTGCAATTCGCCAATGTTTCGCAAGCGCAGAATCTCGGCGCCATGGGGCGCTTTCAATAAGCGACTGAAATTCCGCCTATCTTCAATTTGGCACGGCTCCTGCAATGCCCTGGACAACCGGCACGACCGGGATGGGGATCAACGATTTTTCAGAGGAAAGCCGCCATGTTCGACATCACCAAGACTGAATTCCGCCGCACCGCCACCGCGCTGGTTGGCGCCGCCATCTTCTCCACTGCCGCGCTGGTCGCCGCGGTCGGCCCGGCCCGCGCCGCGGCGCCGGCCACCACCGACGCCTGGAAGGCGACGGTCGAGAGCCGGCTGACCGACAATCTCGTCACCGTGCGCCACTCGGCCGGCCTCGATCGCCATGCCATCGCCACGGTGCTGGTCGACGTCGACGGCACCGGCCGCGTTACCGACGTACAGATGCTGCGCTCGTCCGGCTCGGCCGGGCTCGACAAGCAGGCGCTGCGCCGCGCCCGCACCGTCGATTTCCCGGCGACGCCCTCGGGCAAGGCCGTCCATGTCCAGATGAACCTGATCTTCGGCCGCAGCGAGGCCGCCATCGCGCGCGCCCGGGCCGAGCTTGCCCGTCCGGCAGCCTATGCGTCGAAATCCGTCGACGGTTCGTCGAATTCCGCTGGCCAGCCGGCGCCCAGGGCCGGGATGTGATCCGTCCGGCCGGGCCGCTGACCGACGAACCTCGGCAGCGGCCAGGGCTCCCGGTTCATACGAGGAGTTGGCGATATTTCCCAACTGTTCGCGAAATCAGGCGCCCGGCCGGCATGGCACTTCCCAGGCAAGACATTGATTTCAGATGATTTCCCGTTTGGCACGGCTCCTGCAGTAGCTTTCGCATAGGTCGGACATCCGGCGACCGGACGGGAAGAAAAGGAAGAAGGCCATGTTCGATATCGCCAGCTCCCAACTCCGCCATGTCGCCGCCGTCCGGCAGGCCGGGAAGGCCGGGATGTGATCCGCCCGGCCGACTGCTATGATGCCGGGGTGGAGCGCGCCTCGCCCCGGCGCTCGAACGGACATAAGGAGTGACCGATGGGAATTTTTTCCCGCACCCGTGACATCATCGCCGCCAACATGGCGGATCTGCTGGATCGGTCTGAGGATCCGGCGAAGATGATCCGCATGATCATCCTCGAGATGGAGGAGACGCTGGTCGAGGTGCGCGCATCGGCCGCCCGGACGATCGCCGACCAGAAGGAGATGCGCCGCCACGTCGCCAAGCTCGAACGGCTCCAGGCGAGCTGGACCGAGAAGGCCGAGCTGGCGCTGAGCAAGGATCGCGAGGACCTCGCCAAGGCGGCGCTCGTCGAGAAGCAGAAGGCGGCCGACATGGCCGAGCAGCTCGGCGCCGAGATCAACGTGCTCGACGACGCGCTGCGCGCCGCCGAGGGCGACATCACCAAGCTTCAGAACAAGCTGCGCGAGGCGCGCGCCAAGCAGAACGCGATCATGACCCGGATCGAGAGCGCCCATAACCGGGAGCGGATGCGGGAAATGTATGCCGGCTCCAAGGTGGAGGAGGCGTTCAGCCGCTTCGACGTGCTCGAGCGCCGTGCCGATTTCGCCGAGGGTCGCGCCGACGCGCTGTCGCTGGGCGGGCCGGTAAAGAGCCTCGAGGAGGAGATCGCGGAGCTGAAGGCATCCGAAAAGGTCGACGCCGAGCTTGAGGCACTGAAGGCGCGATTCCGTCGTCCCATCGAAAAGAAGACCGAGGAATAAGCCATGGAGGACGTCGTGGTCCCAATCGCGATCTGCGGGTTCCTGTTCATCGGGCTGCCGTGGCTGATCTTCCACTATGTCACCCAGTGGAAGAAGGGCGGCGCGCTGACCATCGAGGACGAGCGGCTGCTCGACGAGATGCACGATCTCGCCCGCCGGCTGTCCGAGCGGCTCGACACTATCGAGCGGATCGTCGCCGCCGATAACCCCGGCTTTCGCCCCGGCGCCGCGCGGCCCGAGGAGAGCTTCACCGCCGCGCTCGCCAACGAGCGCCGCATCCAGCGCGAGGACGAGTTGCTGAGCGATCGCGACACTCGCGACAAGGATGCCGGCGCCCGTTTCCGCCAGCGCTGAGCCATCGACACGAGGGGAATAGGACATGCCTGCCCGCCAGACCAAGTTCTACAAGGACAAGCGCCACGGCAAGATCATGGGCGTGTGCGCCGGCGTCGCCGACTTCACCGGCATCGACGTCACGCTGATCCGCATCGGCTTCGTGCTCGGCACGTTCGTCGGATCGGGGTTTCCGCTGCTCGCCTATATCGTCATCGGCATGATCGCCGATGATCGGCCGAGCGAACTCGATTATGCCGATCGCGAGACGGCGCGTTTCTGGCAGGGCGTGCGCGCCAAGCCGGCCAACTCGATCCGCGACGTGCGCTCCCGCTTCCGGGAGATCGATCGCCGGCTCGCCGATATCGAGCTTCACTATACCAGCCAGAACACCGCGCTGGCCGCCGAGATCGACAGCCTGCGCTGATCCGCGGCCGGGACGAAGGGGAGATTTAGCAATGGGCTTTGGTTCGCCGTTCTTCGTGCTCGGGATCATCGCGATCGTGTCGCTGGCGGGCATCGCCAGGACGCTGATCCGCGCCCGCCACGGCTATCCGCTGGACGACCATCACGGACATGGCCGCGCCGCCCATCGCGGCGGCCACCAGGATGATCGCGCGATGGCGCTGCTCGCCAATGAGAATGACAAGCTGAAGGGCATGATCTGCCGGCTGGAGGAGCGCATCGCCGTCCTCGAACGCATCGCCACCGACGCGCCGAACCGGCTGTCGGCCGAGATCGAGCGGCTGCGTTGAGCCGGTTCGTTCCAAACACAGGAGAGAGACAGGATGGAAGGCATTGGGCCGGCCCTGATGATCGTGGCGATCGTCGCGATTGTGATGTTCACCCGTTTGCAGCGCCACAAGCTGAACATCGAGGAACAGCGCGCGGCGCGCGGCCGTGATCCTGAGGCGGAAAGCCTGCGGGCGGAAGTGCGGCTGCTGAAAGACCGGCTGGCCGTGCTCGAGCGCATCGCCACCGACAACAGCTCGTCGCTCGACCGACAGATCGAGGCGCTGCGCGATCGCGACGGCATCGAACGTCGCTAGGGCACGCCAACAGATGGGATGAGGGATATGACCGACCCGATCATCGTCGCCATGCTCGCGCTGTCCACGCTGGCCGGCATTTCGATCCTCTGCTTCGCGATGCTGCGCGGGTGGCGCGCGTGGCTGGAGGTGCAGCGCCTCGCCCTCTCCGGCGACCAGCGCGCCGGCGGGATGGAGGACGATCGCTCCTCCGTCACGCGCATCGAGCTTGCCGATTTGCGCGAGCGTGTGCGCAAGCTGGAGGCGATCGCGGCGGGAGTTGATTTGTAAAACCGGCTCACGCGCAGTACGGCGCCGGCCCATGACGACGCCCACCAATCTCGACGACCTTCATGACGATTATGCGCTGCTCGACGCCGACGATCGCTACCGCCTGCTGATCGACCTCGGCCGCGCGCTGGAGCCCATGCCCGACCCGCTCAAGACCGACGCCACGCTGGTGCGCGGCTGCTCGGCGGCGGTGTGGGTCTATCCGACGAGGCGCGAGGACGGGCGGCTCCATTTCCTCGCCGACTCGAACGCCGCGATCACCAAGGGGATCATCGCGCTGGTCCTGATGACCGTGCAGGATCGCACCCCCGCGCAGATTGCCGCCACTGATATCGAGGGCGCGCTGGCCCCGTTCGACCTGCGCAACCAGCTCAGCTCGAATCGCACCCAGGGCATTCCCAACATGATTGCGCTGATCCGCGCCACGGCCGGGCGGCTGGCAGGCTAGTCTGGGCGCTCCGTCGTCAGGCCCAGCCGCGCCGCCACCTCCGCCACCGGCGTGCCCGGGCGGACGAGCAGCCAGTCGGCCGGGCGGCGGCCGTCGACGACCAGCACGGCGTGTCTCGGGCAAATCTTCTGGCAGCGCATCTCGATCAGGCCGAACGCCGCCTTGCGGCCGCGCGCCTTCGGCACCAGGCGGCGAAGCGCCTTCAACAGGCCGGTCTTGCCCTTGGGGCCGAAGCCGCCGCCCTGCCGCTTCGAGCATTTGCCGCAGACCATCACCGCCGTCGACCAATTGGCGGTGACGTGATCGCGGCTCATGCCACGCTGCCGCGCCGTTCCTCGGCAGAGCGCAGCACGTCCCACGCCGCCTGGATGCGGCGGAAGCGATCGGCGGCGACCGGATCGCCGGGCCTCACATCCGGGTGGTTGACCTTGGCAAGGCGGCGCCAGGCGGCGCGGATCGCCTCGAAATCGGCGTCCGCCTCCAATTCCAGCTCCTCCAGTGCGCGCATCTCGTCGCGGCTGCGGCGACCATCGCCCGGCCCCCCCCAGCTGTAATGCGAGGCCTCCGCATAGCCGGAGGCGGAGCGCCGCTCCTCGCCCTCGCGCTGGGCGGCCTCCTCCGCGGACAGGCCTTCGAAGTAATTCCAGTTGCGGTTATATTCGGCGGCATGCTCCTCGCAGAACCACCAGCGTTCCGGGCTGTTGGGCGATTTCGGCGCCGGGCGATCGCCGGGCGCGTCACAACCCTCGCGATCGCACAGCCGCACGCGGGTCGCGCCGCGCTCGCTGCCATAGCCGCGCCAGCGCGGGAAACCCCAGTCCATCGATCGGCCGCTGCGCCTCATGAAGATCGCAAGCCGGGCACGAGGAGATGGGCGAGCGCGGCCAGCGCCAGCACGCCCGCCAGCGCCCACAGCAACAGCGCGCCATAAACCGGCCACCACATCGCGCCGGCCAGCACCCCGCAGGCGAAGGCGACGCACAGCGCGATCTCAGGCCCGACGCCGCCGCGCCGCATCGGATCGCCGCCGATCGCCTCGCCGACACGCACCAGCGTGCCGGTAAGATAGGTGACGCCGACGCCGGGAAACACGGTGTTGAGCAGGCCGACGGCCATCACCAGCGTCGGCACGCCGATGCGGTCGGTGCGCATCGCCAGCCAGGCCGAAGCCGCGATCAGCACGGCGGCCATCAGCAACAGCAGCCCCGCCCGGCCACGCCGCATGCGCAGGCCGACCAGCGTGCCGGCGGCGACGCCGCCGACGAACAGGAAGACGATGCCGATCGCGAGCCCCGCCACGTTCCAGTAATGCGCCTGCGCGGCGATGCCGGCGCGGGTGACGTTACCGGTCATGAACGACAGGAACAGCCCGTCGAGGCTGAGAAAGCCGATGGCATCCGCGCAACCGGCGACAGCGGCCAGCAAGACGGCGGCGGCGGGATGATCGCGACCTTTATCCACGGCGTGCGAAGTAAGGATCGCGACGGCGGAAGTCGAGCCTTTGCGGAAAGGCGCAGCGCGGAAAAGGGATCGGCCGCCCCGCCCCTCCCCCTTTCGCCATGCCATTCAGTCGGCTTGCTGAACTCGGTTGAGCTTCACCAGGCACCTGCCCGGAGCCCGTGGCGGGGGCAGCCGATCAACGGAGTTCAGGATGAGGAGCCCCGGGCGCGCCGGGGTTGCCGGCCGCCACGTGGATCAACGCGCCAGAGGATCTGTAAGCCGGGTTCTGTCCACCGGCCGAAGCCGGATGGGCGACCATTCCTCTAGGGCGACGCTCGCGCGCCGCCTCATGCAACCAACCCGGACGGCGGGCCGGAAACGGGCCATATGCCATCCCTATTCGGTCTTGCTCCCGGTGGGGTTTGCCGTGCCGTTCCCGTTACCGGGTCCGCGGTGCGCTCTTACCGCACCGTTTCGCCCTTGCCGGCCCGAAGGCCAGGCGGTCTGTTTTCTGTGGCACTGTCCCTGGGGTCGCCCCCGCCGGGCGTTACCCGGCACCGTGCTTCCGTGGAGCCCGGACTTTCCTCGCCCCCGTTGCCGGGGCCGCGGCCGCCCGATCCTCTGGCGCGGGCCGCCCTATGCGGCAGCAGTGCACAACGGGTCAAGCAGCAGCGACAGCAGGATGGCGCGGGTCTGGCCGTCGATCACCCCGTCGATGCGATCGGGGCGGAAGCGGCGCTGAAACGCCCGCACCGCCGCCGGCCCGTCCGACACGTCATAGCCGAAGCGTTCCAGAGCGAGCAGGAAGCCCGGGTCCGTCCAGTGCGGATCGGAGAGGCTGCGCGCGGGCCGCGGCAAGGCGAGCTTCAGCCGGGCCAGCGCCTCCCAGTCGAACAGCTCGCCCGGATCGAGCTTGCGCGCCGGGGCGACATCGGAATGGCCGACGACATTGGCCGGCCTGATATGATGCCGCGCGACGATTTCGGCGACGAGCGGGATCAGCGCCGACATCTGCGCCTCGGGAAACGGCCGATAGCCCCATTCATGCCCGGGATTGACGATCTCGATGCCGACCGAGGCCGAGTTGACGTCGGTGATGCCGCGCCACCGCGCCTTGCCGGCATGCCAGGCGCGCTTCGCCTCGTCGACCATGCGCACTACCTGCCCATCCTCGGCGACCAGCCAGTGGCACGACACCTGCGCCTCCGGATCGGTGAGCCGGGTAATGGCCGACGCGGCGTCCTCCATCCCCGTATAGTGGAGCACCAGCATCGACACCGGCAGCTCGCGCTCGTTGAAATTGGGCGACGGACATTCGATCGCGTCGATCACGCGGGCAGCTCCCCCTCGAGCCGGGGCGGTGAAGGCCCGGCGGCGCCCCTCCTACGCGCTTGCGGCAAGCGAGGCAAAATCGATCGGCCGGGCCGGTCCGCCGGTCACGCCGCGCGCCACGCATCCTCGGGAAGGATCGGCCGGTAGAGGCCGCGGCATTCGAAGTCGGAGACGAACACCTCGGTGTTGCCGATGACGGTCTCGCCGGCGCCGAGCATCAGCACGCCGTCCGGCGCGATCACGCTGGCCAGCCGGCCGAACACCTGCCGCCTGAGCGACGACGAGAAATAGAGCAGCACGTTGCGGCACAGGATCGCGTCGAAGCGGCCCGGATGGGGTGCGGCGTCGAGCAGGCTGCGCTGCTGGAAGCGGACCGCCTGGCGCAGCGCCGGCGCGGCCACCCAGACATCCTCCTCCTTGTCGAACCAGCGCACCATCTTGGCCATGGGCAGCCCGCGCTGGATCTCGAAATGGCTGTAGCGCCCGGCGCGCGCCGCCTCGATGGCGCCGCGCGACACATCGGTGGCGACGATGTCGATCGTCCACCCCTCCCACCGCGCCGGCTCGTCAGCGAACATCATCGCCAGCGTATAGGCTTCCTGCCCGGTGGAGCAGCCGGCACACCAGATGGCGAGGCGGCGGCCCGCCCCGCGCTCGCGCTGCAACCGGGCGAGCCCCTTGTCCTTGAGCAGGGCGAAGGACGCCTGATCGCGATAGAAGGAAGTCTCGTTGTTGAGCAGCGCGTCGACCACCGCATCGGCAAGCGCGTGATCATGGCCGGCCTGGATGTGGGACACCAGCGCATCGGCAGAGGCATAGCCGTGGCTGCGCAACAGCGGCGCCAGGCCCGTCTCCAGCCGCCAGCGTCGCCCGACCTGCAGCTGTTGGCCGGTGCGCGCTTCGAGCAGGCCGGCGAGCACGCGGGTGGCGCCGTCGCTCACCTCCACTGGACGGCGTCCCGCAGCGGCACGCGATGAGCCGCGGCATGGCGGCGGGCGATGCGCCGCGCGATCGCCGCCGGCTCCATCACGCCGGCGGTGTCTCCGGCGACAGCGACGGCACCGGGCATGCCCCATACCGCCGATGTCGCCATGTCCTGCGCCAGCACCTCGCCGCCTGCCTCGCACAGCCGCGGGGCGGCGAGCGCGCCGTCACGGCCCATGCCGCTCAGCACCACGCCGACCCCGCCGGGGCCATAGGTGGCGGCGACCGCGTCGAACATCGGATCGACCGACGGCAGGCAACCGGACGCCGCCGGCGCGCGATCGAGGACGACACGCACGACCACGCCGCTGCGCATCAGGCCGAGATGGGCGTCGCCGGGCGCGATCAGCATCATCCCCCCATCCAGCCGATCACCGTCGGCGGCGACGCGCGCCGGGCGGCCGGCGATGTCCGCGATCTGCGTGGCGAAATAGGGCATGAACGACGCCGGCAGATGCTGGGTGATGAGGATCGGCACCGCCACTTCCAGCGGCAGCGCGCGGAAGAAGGCGGACAGCGCGTGGAGGCCGCCGGTCGAGGCGCCGATGGCGATGCAGCCGATCGGGCCGGCCACCGGCGGCCGCAAGGGCAGCGGCCGCTGGACCGGGGCCAGTGGCTCGACACGGATGGCAACCGTATCGGGCAGCGCCGGATTGGGCGCGTGGCCGATGCGCAGCAGCGTCTCGGCCAGCACATCGGCGAAGCGCCCGCCGAAACTGCCCGCGCCGGGCTTGGGCAAGGTATCGGCCGCGCCGAGCGTCATCGCCCGCACCGCCGCGGCGCCGCCGACATCGCAGGAGGAGGAGATGACGAGCACACGCGCGCCGCTCGCCTCGATCAGGCGGGGCAGCGCGGTGAGGCCGTCGGTTCCGGGCATGTCAACGTCGAGCAGGATGATGTCGACGCCGATCGTCGCCAGCTTCTCGAGCGCCTGGTCGGCCGTATGGGCGACGGCAACCACCTCGAAGGCGGCATGCGGCTCCAGCATGCGCTGGAAGATCGAGCGGGCGACGACCGAATCGTCGACCAGCATCAACCGGATCGGTCGGGGCGCCGGGCCGGTGGCGGCGCTGAAGCCAGATGGAGCGGGCTGGGCCGTCATGCCGGGGGCTGCCGCTGTCAGGCCAGGCCGACGATCTGGAGCTTGCTGTACAGCGTCTCGCGGTCGAACGGCTTCATGACATATTCGTCAGCCCCCGCCTCGATCGCGGCGCGGATATGGCCGATGCCGTTCTCGGTCGTGCAGAACACCACTTTCGGGCGCCGCGACAGCTCCGCCTCGCCCAGCGCACGGAGGAATTCCATGCCGCTCATCACCGGCATGTTCCAGTCGAGCAGCACCACGTCGGGCGGCGTCGCCTCGCAATAGACCAGTGCTTCCTTGCCGTCGCCGGCCTCGGCGACCGAGAAGTCCAGTGTCTCGAGGATATGGCGGGCGACCTTCCGGATCACCTTGGAGTCGTCCACCACCAGACAGGTCTTCATCCCAATGCTTCCCCGATTGCACGCAACCCGTGCCTTAGCCTCACGATGTAACGACGATGTTAATGTCACGCGGCACTGGCGAGCGGCCCCGCGACCAGCGCCGCCGTGCCGAGCAGCAGCAGCGCCTCGCCCTCATACTCCATCATGCCGAGGGCGACCCGCGCCCAGCCCGAGCCGAAGCCGGACCGCAGCGGCTGCACCGCGCCGGAGATGGTGACGACATCTTCCACCTCCTCGACGATCACGCCGTAGAGATGGCCCTCGCAGGTGACGACTGCGGCGTGATGCACGGTGGCGGGATCGGGCGGCGGCGCATCGAGGCCGAGCGCGGCCTCCGCTGAGATCACCGTCAGCACCCGGCTGCGCAGCGCGGCGAGGCCCGCGATATGGCGAGGCCCGCGCGGCACCGGGGTGATCGCCTCGATCTCGACCACCGAATCGATCTCGGCGGAAGGGAAGGCGACGCGCTGGCCGGCGACCCGCGCGATCAGGTAAAGCTGGTCCATCGTCTCGATCATGCGCCTGTCCCCGCGCGCAGCGCCGCCATCAACCCTTCCCGGTCATAGCGGTAGATGGTGCGATCATCGGCACCGTGGCGCTCGGGATGCTCGCGCAAGCGCACCACCGGGGCGGGCAGACCATCGGGGGCGGCGCGCTCGCTGCCGGCGATGATTACGCGCGCCTCGGCCGGATCGGCCTCCCCTTCCAGCGCGACGCGATAGCCGGCGCTCTCGACGAGCGGGCGCAGCACCTCGCGCGTCCAGCGATCGGCGCCGTCGAGCAGCAGGCACAGCGGCCGCTCGGCAGGCGCGCGCGCATCGAGGACGGTCGCGAACAGCCAATGCGGATCGAGCAGCTCCACCTGCCGCCCATCGACCAGCACCACGCCGGCCACCGGACCGGGCAGCGCCGTCGGCACGATGTCGCGGCCGAGATGGACGATGTCGGTAACCTCGGCGATCGCATAGGCCAGCTCGGCGGCGCCATCGCTCATCATCAGCACGCGCAGCTTGCGGCCGTCGGTCGGCACGTCGCGGCCGAGCACCGGGATGATGCGGCCCTTATGGGCGAGGCGGACGCGGCCGCCCGACAGGCGCACGGCGTCACCCGGCACATCCTCGATCCGCTCGACCATGCCGAGGCGGACGGCGCGGTCGGCGCCGTCGAGATCGCGGAACAACAGGGTGCGGATGGTCTCCTCCACCGGGCCCTCGGCGACCGGCGCGGCAACCGCGCCGATATCCAGCGCGACGCCGCCGACCGCGGCGATGCCGCCCGGATCGAGCAGCAGCATCGGCCGGCCGCTGTCCGGCAAGGTCGTGCCGGCATAGAGGCCGGTGGCCATCACCGCCGGTGCGGCGGGCTTGATCACCAGCTCCTCATGATCATGGACCATGTCGACGCCGAGCGCGAAGGGCTGGCCGCCGGACGGCCGCAGCACCACCAGCGTCGAGGGATGACCGCCGTCGCCGCCGCCGAGCCCGAGCACCTCGCCCAGCGCCAGCACCGGCAGGCGACGATCGCGGATCACCGCAACCGTGGCGTCGCCGACATGCTCCAGCCGCGCGCCCTTGGGAGAGACGCGGACGATCTCGTCGATGGCAGCGCGCGGCAGCGCGAAATCCTGGCCGCCGGCGGTGATGGTGAGCGCGGGGATGATGGTTAGCGTCAGCGGCACGCGCAGCGTCAGGCGGGTGCCGACGCGCGGCCGGCTGGCGAGTTCGACGACGCCCCCGATCCGCTCGATATTGGCGCGTACGATATCCATGCCAACCCCGCGCCCGGATATGGCAGTGACGGCGCTGGCGGTGGACAGGCCCGGCTCGAACATCAGGGAAAGCTTGCGCGCCTCGGGCAGCGCCTGCGCCTCGGCGACGGTGAGGATGCCGGCAGCGACCGCCTTGGCGACCAGCCGGTCGCTGTCGACGCCGCGCCCGTCATCGGCGATGTCGATGAGGATCTGGTTGCCGGCCTGCCGCGCGGTGACGCGCAGCGCGCCGGTGGCCGGCTTGCCCGCCCGCGCCCGCTCCTCGGCGCTTTCCAGCCCGTGGTCGACGGCGTTGCGGACGATGTGGGTGAGCGGATCGCGGATCATCTCGATCATCTCGCGGTCCAGTTCGACATCCTCGCCTTCGACGAGGAGCGAGACGGGCTTGCCCAGCTCGTGGCCGAGATCGCGGACCATCCGCGGCAGCGCGCTGAACAGATTCTCGATGCGCTGCATGCGCGTGCGGGTGATCGCCTCGCGCATTTCGGCGATGCAGCCGGACAGCCGCTCGAACGCGGCATCGACATGACCGGCGTGGCCGGCGTCGCGCAGCCGGCGCGACAGCTCGTTGCGGGCGAGGACGAGATCGGAAACGCCGCCCATCATGCGATCAAGCAGATCGACCGGCAGGCGGATGCTGCGCGCGGCGGCGCGCGCGACGGCCGGCGCCGGCGCGGCGGCCGGCGCGGGGGCGTGGGCGTGGGCGTGGGCGGTGGACACGGGGTGATCCTGCCCCGGCTCCAGGGCGAGGATCAGCGCATCGTCGCCGCCTTCCGGAAAGGCTTCGCCGGCATCGAGCGCCTCCACCATCTCGCCGATGCGATCGATAATCGCGAGCACCGCCGAGACGAGCACCCCGTCAGGCGTGCGCCGGCCCTCGCGAACCTCCGCCAGCGCGCCCTCGGCGGCGTGGCTCAGCCGTTCGAGGCGGGGCAGATCGAGGAAGCCGCAGCTTCCCTTGACGGTATGTACGAAGCGGAAGATCGCATCGAGCCGGGCGCGATCGCCCGGTGCGGCCTCCCATGCCACGACCTCGCCAACGAGCGGCCCGAGCGTCTCGCGGGTCTCGGCGATGAACTCGCCCAGCAATTCGTCCATTGGCAGCCGGCCCCCGCTGTGACGGGCCCGGTATCGACGGCCAGGGTAAATTTAAGGTTAGGAGCATTTCTCCCCCGGCACGCCGCGGGGGAAGAGAAGCTCAGGAGATGCGGGGAATCGAGGCGCCGAACATCAGCACCCCCTCATCGGGCTCCGACACCAGGATGCGGCCGCCCTGCTGGCCGGCAAGTGCATGGGTGAGCCATGCCGCCGCGGCGCGCGGGGTGAGCGAAGCGCGGTCGGTATTGCCGAGCAGCGCCTCGCGCAGCTCCGGGTCGAGGACCAGACGCGGCCCTTCGGCGCGAACGACGATCTCCGGCCCTTCCGCGCCGATATCGAGGCGGCCGCCGCGGACCAGCGCGTCGCAGGCGATCAGGGCGAGATTGAGCAGGATCTTCAGGGCGCCCTTGGGCAGCGCCGGCTCGCCGACCATCCAGCCGAGCTCGATGCGCTTGTTGTCGCCAAGCAAGCCCTCGATTGCGGCCTTAGCCTCGCGCGCATCGACGAGATCGCCGAAGCCGCCAGCGGCGCCGAAGGCGAGGCGGAAGAATTTCAGCTTGGCCGCGGACGCGCGCGCGCTCTCGCCGAGCAGCTCCAGCACGCGGGCGCGCATCTCGGGATCATTCTCGTCCGCAAGCAGCTCCAGCCCGTTGTTGAGCGCGCCGACCGGCGACAGCAGATCATGGCAGAGACGCGAACAAAGAAGGCTGGCGAAATCGACGGCGTCTTGGGTCATCGGCACTCCTTCGCGTCCCGCTCCCTTTGCGCGCGACCCGGGTCAGGGCGGCCCTTGTGACGATTATGCATCAATTTCGCAACCGCCACCGTCCTCGATCCGCAGCGTTTCGGGCACAAAACCAGCGCCGCGCCGGATCCGCCACAGCGTTATATCTGCATCCGTAACGATCATCCACAGCGCGAGCGGGTCGAATGCCAGCGCCGCATCGCGCGGCGACGGGCGGGCGACGCCATTCGGATGGGAGTGATAATGGCCGATTACCGCCGGTCCCCCGGCCCGCGCCGCGCGGATCGCGGCGATGTGGACGGCGGGGTCGAGTTCGAAACTGTCGGCCGGATCGGCCGCGAGGTTGGCAGCGGGCATGGTGGAGACGATCCGCCCCGGCCCTCCGAGCAGCAGGCCGCAGACCTCGCGTCCCGGAGAGGCCGCCGCACGGGCCATCAACGCTCCTGCGAGCGACCTTGAAATCGCCGTCCCCATCCCCACATCGCGTAGGCGATGAACACGGGGGTGTCGATCGAATCGGTGACGATTTCCGGGGAGGCGTCCGGCTGGCGGCTCGATCGCGCGCTGGCCCATGCGCTCCCTGCACTCTCGCGCGAGCGGTTGAAGACGTTGATCTCGGCCGGCCATGTCAGCGACGCGGCCGGCGTTCCGCGCCGCGACCCCGCGGAGAAGACCATCGCCGGCGCCACCTTCGCGGTGGCGGTGCCGGCGCCGAAGCCGGCGCATAATGTGGCGCAGGACATCCCGCTCGCGATCGTGTTCGAGGACGAGCATCTGATCGTCGTCGACAAGCCGGCCGGCCTCGTGGTCCATCCGGCGGCCGGCAATTTCGACGGGACGCTGGTCAATGCGCTGCTTCACCATTGCCGCGGCACCTTGTCCGGAATCGGCGGGGTGGAGCGGCCCGGCATCGTCCACCGCATCGACAAGGACACCTCGGGGCTGATCGTCGCGGCCAAGCACGACAAGGCGCATGAGGGCCTTGCCGCCCAGTTCAAGCGCCACTCGATCGACCGGCGCTACCGGGCGATCGTCGCAGGCCTGCCCAACCCGACCTCGGGCACGGTCGACGCCGCGCTCGCCCGATCGGCGACCAACCGGCAAAAGATCGCGATCGTCTCCGCCGACCGCGGCCGGCGCGCCGTGACCCATTATCGGCTGGTCGAGCCGCTGGCCGGCGCGTCGCTGGTCGAGTGCCGGCTGGAGACCGGGCGGACCCATCAGGTTCGCGTTCATATGACGTCAATCGGCCATCCCCTATTAGGGGATCCGACCTATGGAAGACTGCGTCCTCCGATCACCGCCACGCTGGCCCGGCTGGGCTTTGCCCGGCAGGCCTTGCACGCGGCACATCTCGGCTTCGTACATCCGGTGACAAGTGCAACTTTGGCCTTTGAAAGCGTTATTCCTGCGGACATGCAGGGCGTGATCGGAGCGCTTCGTCTATAAGCGGCGGGCAGACTCGTCGCGAGACTTTCGATCAGAGCCAACGAAGCAATGCGTTGGCGCAACGGACATGGCCGGTGGCAAAGGACCGGCCAGAGCATGAGGGAGCAAAAGATCATGGCAAGCGGCAACGTCCCGGCGACGATCCCCGCACTCGGCGGCGAGCAGAGCCTCAACCGCTACCTCGCCGAGATCCGCAAATTCCCCCTCCTCCAGCCGGAGGAGGAATATATGCTGGCCAAGCGTTTCCAGGATCATGGCGATCCGGACGCGGCAGCCCGCCTCGTCACCTCGCATCTGCGCCTCGTGGCGAAGATCGCGATGGGCTATCGCGGCTATGGCCTGCCCGTGTCGGAGCTGATCTCCGAGGGCAATATCGGCCTGATGCAGGGCGTGAAGAAGTTCGAGGCCGATCGCGGCTTCAGGCTGGCGACCTATGCGATGTGGTGGATTCGCGCCTCGATCCAGGAATATATCCTGCGCTCGTGGAGCCTGGTGAAGATGGGCACCACCGCCGCACAGAAGAAGCTGTTCTTCAACCTCCGCCGCATGAAATCCAAGCTGGACGCCTTCGAGGAAGGCGATCTCCGGCCGGAGCATGTCGCCAAGATCGCGAAGGATCTCGGCGTCACCGAGGATGAGGTGACCTCGATGAACCGGCGCATGGGCCATGGCGGCGACACGTCGCTCAACTCGGCCGTGCGCGAGGACGGCGAGGCCCAGTGGCAGGACTGGCTGGTCGACGAGGACCCGCTGCAGGACGAGCGTCTCGCCGAGACCGAGGAGCGCCATGTCCGGCACGGCCTTCTCGTCGAGGGCATGGACGCGCTCAACGACCGCGAGAAGCATATCCTCACCGAGCGGCGCCTGACGGACGACCCGAAGACGCTGGAAGAACTTTCCCAGGTCTATGGCGTCAGCCGCGAACGCGTCCGTCAGATCGAGGTGCGGGCGTTCGACAAGCTGCAAAAGGCGATGATGAAGCTCGCCGGCGGCAAGGGGCTGCTGCCGCAACCGGCCTGAAGCGCCTGACAGGTTGACAGGCCGGCCCGTTCCCAAAGGAGCGGGCCGGCCTTTTTTTGTATCCGACGCCCCGTGCCCGCCCGGCGGGAATTTCGTGTCCGGGAGCGGATTAACGTGGGGGGGCCTCGTCGCCCGACGCCCACAGAAAAGCGACGAAATGCGCGCTCTTTTCGCCTTTGCAACAAATCGTAATCCAGCGGTTACAAGCCGGGCGCACCGCCGCCCCGACTTGGGGGCGGAAAGGGTTGCGCGATGGGCGTCGACATCATTCCCAGCGATTGCGCGGCGGGGCGGCACAAGCCGCGCGGACGGCCGCCAGCCGACGCCAGCGGCGTGACGCGCGGCATCTGCCGTTATTGCGGCATCTCGATCATGCGGACGCTGGCGACGCGCAGCTGGTATCCGTCGGGCCTGTTCGGCGGACGTCCCGATCAGGCCAGCCCGAGCGCGCGATCGTAGATGCGCTCCAGCGCCTGCGACGCCTGGGCCATGCCATAGAGCGCGGTCATCCGCCGATGCCCCTCCGCACCCCAGCGCTCGAGCAGGGAGGGGTCGTCGTAGATCGCGGTTATGCAGTCGGCGATGCCGGCCTCGATGCGGGCATTGGCATCCTCGACGGCGGCGACACGGGCGGCGCCGGGCTGCTCCATGCCGGCCCAGCGGCCATCGGCGCGGAGCGGCAGGTCGACGAGCCAGCCCGTCTCCCGATGGGCGATCAGCTCCGGCAGCGCGCATAGCCGCGTGCCGAGCACCGGCACGCCGAGCATCGCCGCCTCGATCGGCAGCCAGCCGAGACTCTCGTCAAGCGAGGTGTAGATGGTGATGTCGTGGGCGAGCAGTTCCGGGAACACCTGCGCGTAAGGGATCGGCCCGGTGAAGCGGATCCAGTCGCGCTTGCGGGCCTCGGCGCGCCAAATCCCGGCATCGGGAAGCGCATTGGCGAAAGTGTGGCTGCTGGTCTCGAAATCACCGATCAGCGTCAACGTCAGGTTCATGCCCTGCGCGCGCAGCCGATCGAACGCGCGGATGGCGTGCATCGCGCCCTTGTGGAACAATTGGGTACCGAGCACGACCGCGCTCAGCGGCTTTTCCGCGAAGGGGGTGCGAATCCCACCCGGCTGGCGGCTCGTGCCAGGAGCGTAGACGTCGGGAATGGCGCCGCGAAACACGTCCATCTTGTCGGTGAGATGGCCGAAGCCATGCTTCTCGAAGGTGCGGGCGGCGAAACCGCGGGCAAACTCGCTCAGGGCGAGGATCCGCTTGCAGCGCTTGCTCTCCAGAATGCCGAGGCCGCGGCGCATCTGCGCCTCGCTCGGATTGCCGAGATAGCGCGGCAGTTCCAGCTCGAAGGAGACCACGAAGTCGCGATTGAGCGGCACCGCGTTCCAGGTGTGGACCAGCGGCACCGACGCATCGAGGATGAACGGCGTGAAGCGATGATAGGTGCTGCCGTCGCGATCCAGCCGCCGCAACGGCAGGCTGGCGAGCCGGCGGTGGCGATAACGCTGCGTATCCAGGCCGTAGATGACGTGGCTGGAGCCGTAGCACGGATTGATCATGCCGATCGTGGTGACGCCAGGCTCCGGCCGCTGCCACGGATAGAGCCGCTCGGGCGCACCGGCGATCGACTTGCTTTGCGTTGCCATGGCGGATTTCTAGCCCAAGCCTGAGAAACAAAGAAGGCGTCAGCCCTCCGGGTAGAAATGACGGCGGCGGGCGGCAACGAGCCGGCGCTCCAATGCCGGATCGAAGCGGTCGCCGCGCTCGGCGAGCAGAGCGGCCCAAGGCAGATCGCCGGCCTCCGCCTGCCGCCGGGCGAGAAGATCGGAGACGGTGCCGATCGGCCGTGCCGGGACGCCGGCGACGATGCTGTCGGGCGGCACGTCACGCGTCACCACCGCGCCGGCGGCGACGACTGCGTCCGGGCCGATCGTCACGCCCGGCATGATGATCGCCTGATGGCCGATGAAGACATTGTCGCGGATGTCGATCTTCCCGACGGCATCGATGCGCACGCCATAGGCTGCCTCCATCATGCCGACGGAGCCGTCATGGCCGATCAGCGTGCACGCGGCGAAATGGACGTTGTTGCCGATCCGCACATAAGCGGGATCGAGAAAGGCGGTGGTGTTGAGGATGCTGCAACGTTCGCCGATCGACTGGAAGCCGCCGTGCCGGCGCAGATACTCGGCATAGTCACGCGGTGACGGACGGCAGAGCCGAACCCACAGGCCCCGCCCCTTGCCCGTCCGCATCGCTCGCCGGGCGATGAACCTGCGCACCAGACCGATCATCGCCTAACCCCCTGTCCATCCTCCGACGGCCCGATCGGCAGATAGAAGCGAAGCGCTCAGCCGTCCAGAATGGCCGCGATCGCCGCCGTCACTGCATCCATATCGGCCATGCCGTCGACCCGCGAGACGAGGCCGCGGGCCTCGTAATAGGGAAGGATCGGCGCCGTCTTGGCGCGGTACTCGGCCATACGGGTGCGCACCGTCTCGGCGTTGTCGTCCGGCCGGCGCTTGAACTCGTGGCTGCCGCAGACGTCGCACCTGCCCTCGACCTTCGGCAGGTGGAAACGATCATGATAGCCGGTGCCGCATGCGGCGCAGGTGAAGCGACCGACGATGCGCTCGACCAGCGCGTCCTCGTCCACGTCAAGCTCGATGACGTGATCCAGCTTCCGCCCGCGCTCGGCGAGCAGCAGATCGAGCGCTTCGGCCTGGGCCTGGGTGCGGGGATAGCCGTCGAACGTGGCACCGCCGCTGGCGTCCTGATCCAGCCGCTCGCCGATCAGCGCCGAGACGATCGCATCGGAGACGAGCTCTCCCGCCTCCATCACGGCCTTCACCTTGAGCCCGACCGGCGTCTCCGCCTTCACCGCCGCACGCAGCATGTCGCCGGTGGACAGCTGGATCATGCCGCGGGCCTTTTCCAGCCGCGCCGCCTGGGTCCCCTTGCCGGCGCCCGGCGGTCCGAGCAGGATGATGTCCAAGGTTGTTCTCCCCCTGTTTGTCCCAATCGCGAGCCGGCGCTGCCCTTAGCGCCGGATCGCGCCGCCCTTCAGCTTCGCCTTCTTGATGAGATCGCCATATTGATGGGCGAGCAAGTGGCTCTGGATCTGGGTGACCGTATCCATCGTCACGTTGACCACGATCAGCAGGCTGGTGCCACCCAGATAGAAGGGGATGCCGAGGCGCGAGATCAGGAATTCCGGCACCAGGCAGATCACCGTCAGATAGGCGGCGCCGAGCACTGTGATGCGGGTCAGCACATAATCGAGATAGGTCTCGGTGTTCTTGCCCGGCCGGATGCCCGGGATGAAGCCGCCATATTTCTTCAGATTCTCCGCCGTCTCCTCCGGATTGAAGATCACGGCGGTGTAGAAGAAGCAGAAGAAGATGATGCCGCCGGCATAGAGCGCCATGTAGAGCGGCGAGCCGTGCTGGAGCAAAGTCGTCACGGTGATGATGAAATCACCCCAGCGGCTCTCGCCGGCGACGCGCTGGCCGGCGAATTGCACCAGCGTAAGCGGCATCAGCAGCAGCGACGAGGCGAAGATCGGCGGAATCACGCCGGCGGTGTTGATCTTCAGCGGCAGATGGCTCTTGTCCGCCTGCATCAAACCCCGCGCCGTCTGGCGCTTGGGATATTGGATCAGCACGCGCCGCTGCGCGCGCTCCATGAAGCAGATGAAGCCGATCAGGCCGAGCACCAGTACCACCATGCCGATGATCGCCACCGGCGACATCGACCCGGTGCGCCCGCCCTCGAACAGGTTGGCAAGCGCCACCGGCAGATGGGCGACGATGCCGGCCATGATGATCAGCGACACGCCGTTGCCGATGCCGCGGCTGGTGATCTGCTCGCCCAGCCACATCAGGAACATGGTGCCGCCGATCAGCGTGATCACGGTGGTGACGCGGAACACGAGACCCGGCTCGACCACCGCCGACATGCCCTGCGCCGCGCCCCAGCTCTCGAGGCCGACGGCGATGAACCATCCCTGGATCGCCGTCAGCAGCACCGTGCCGTAGCGGGTGTATTGGTTCAGCTTCTTGCGGCCGCTCTCACCTTCCTTCTTGATGGCGGCGAGCTGCGGGCTCAGCGAGCTCGCCAGCTGCACCACGATCGAGGCGGTGATGTAGGGCATCACGCCGAGCGCGATGAGGCTCATCCGCTCCAGGCTGCCGCCAGAGAAGGTGTTGAAGAAATCGAGCACGCCACCCTGGGTGGTGGCGAAAAGCGTGGCCATGGCGCGCGGGTCGATGCCCGGCAGCGGCACGAAGCTGAGCAGCCGGAACACGATCAGCGCGCCGAGCGTGAACCACAGCCGTTTCTTGAGGTCGGTCGCCTGCGAAAACTTCGCAAAGCTGAGATTGGCGGCCATCTGGTCGGCGGCGGATGCCATGATGCGTGTCAGTCCCGAAAAGCGAAAACGGCGGAGCGCCCGTTGGCCCCCCGCCGCTTCATATAGTCTGCCAATCCCGCTTGTCTAAGGCGTGATGCGGCCAAGCGACGGGAAAGGCCTCAACCGGCCTTCTTCGCGTCGCGCTTGCTGTTCTTCTTGGCAGCGGCCTTCTCGGCGGCAGGAACCACCTCGATGACCTCGACCGAGCCGCCAGCGGCCTCGATCGCCGCCCTGGCAGCGGCGCTGGCACCGGCCACGCGCAGCGACAGCTTCGACGAGATCGCGCCCTTGGCGAGCAGGCGCACGCCATGCTTGCCGCCGCGGGCGACGCCCGCCGCCTTCAGCGCGGCATGATCGACGACGCCATCGGTCGCGAGCGTGCCGGCCTCGATCAGCTTCTGCAGCTGGCCCAGATTCACCTCGGCATAATCCTTGGCGAAGGGGTTGTTGAAGCCACGCTTCGGCAGCCGCATGTGGAGCGGCATCTGACCGCCCTCGAAGCCCTTGATGGACACGCCTTCGCGGCTCTTCTGGCCCTTCTGGCCTCGGCCGGCAGTCTTGCCCAGGCCGGAGCCGATGCCGCGGCCGACGCGGACGCGATCCTTGCGGGCGCCCTTGTTGTCGGTGATTTCGTTGAGCTTCATGTCTGCACTCGCTTTCGCTTTTGTCGCGCTGGATGGGGTGTAGCGATCAACAGACCGCGCCGCCCCAGCCCAATTCCGTCCGCCCTGAAGGAGAGGCCGGGCCTGTCTCAGTTTCCTGTCGACAAGCTCGATGCCTACTCAGGGCGAACGGAGTAGGCACAGAAGGGGGAAGGGCTCAGCCCTCGACCTTCACCATATGCTGCACCTTGCGGATCATGCCGCGAACCTCGGGGCTATCCTCGAGCTCACGGCTGCGGTGCATCTTGTTGAGGCCGAGACCGATCAGCGTCGCACGCTGGTCCTTGGTCCGCCGGATCGGCGAGCCGGTCTGGGTCAGCTTGATCTTCGCCATGGCGAATTACTCCGTGATCGCTTCGGCTTCGGCCGCCGCTTCCGCGCGGGAGGCGTGGCCGGCATTGCCGAGCAGATCCGCGATCTTCTTGCCGCGACGCTGGGCGACCGACTTCGGCGAAGTCTGGTCGGTGAGCGCGGCGAAGGTGGCGCGGATCATGTTGTAGGGGTTGTTGGTGCCGACCGACTTGGTCACCACGTCATGCACGCCCAGGCTCTCGAAGATGGCGCGCATCGGGCCACCCGCGATGATGCCGGTACCGGCCGGGGCCGAGCGCATATAGACGCGGCCCGCGCCGAAATGGCCCATGCCGTCATGATGCAGCGTACGGCCTTCCTTCAGCGGCACGCGCACCATCGCCTTCTTGGCGGACGCGGTGGCCTTGGAGATCGCCTCCGGCACCTCACGCGCCTTGCCATGGCCGAAGCCGACGCGGCCCTTGCCGTCGCCCACGACGACCAGCGCCGCGAAGCCGAAGCGCTTGCCGCCCTTCACCGTCTTGGAGACGCGATTGATGTGGACGAGCTTTTCGACCAGCTCCTCGCCGGCATCCTCGTTGCGGCGATCGTCGCGACGGCCACGGCCGTCACGGCGACCATCACGGCCACCGCGATCGCCGCCGGGGCCGCCACGGCCACGGCCGCCACGACCACGACCACCCTCGCGGGGGGCCTCGGGCGCGCTCTCGGTGCTGGCGACGGCCGCCTGGTTCTCGATTTCGTCAGCCATGCTTTAGAACTCCAGCCCGCCCTCGCGGGCGGCATCGGCCAGCGCCTTGACGCGACCATGGAACAGGAAGCCACCGCGATCGAACACGACGGCGCTCACGCCGGCAGCGACGGCGCGCTCGGCGAGACGCTTGCCGACGCCGCTCGCGGCATCGAGGTTGGCGCCGCTCACGCTACGCGCATCCTTCTCCAGCGAGGAGGCGGAGGCGACGGTACGGCCCGCCGCATCGTCGATGATCTGGGCGTAGATGTGCCGGCCGGAGCGATGCACCGACAGGCGCGGACGACCGCCCGCACGGGCGCGCAGCGCGGTCCGCACGCGGCGGCGGCGCTTGTCGAAGAGGGAGAGATGCTTGGCCATCTTACTTCTTCTTCCCTTCCTTGCGGAAGATGAACTCGCCCGCATACTTGATGCCCTTGCCCTTATAGGGCTCCGGCTTGCGCCAGCGGCGGATCTCGGCGGCGACCTGGCCGACCTTCTGGCGATCCGACCCGGAAATCTGGATCGTCACCTGATCCGGCGTCGCGATCGTGATCCCCTCGGGGATCGTGAAATCGACGTCGTGGCTGTAGCCGAGCTGCAGCTTCAGGTTCTTGCCCTGCACGGCGGCGCGGTAGCCGACGCCGGTGATCTGGAGGGTCTTGGAAAAGCCCTCGGTCACGCCGGTCATCAGGTTCTGCACCAGCGTGCGCTGCATGCCCCAGAAGGAGCGTGCGCGCTTGGTCTCGTTGGCCGGCTGCACCGTGATGCTGCCGTCCTCGACCGAATAGCTCACCTCGTCGGCGAGGGGCATGGACAGGGTGCCCTTGGGCCCCTTCACCGACAGCGTGCCGTCGGCGATGTTCGCCGTGACGCCGGCCGGAATGGCGACCGGTTTCTTGCCGATGCGGCTCATCAGAAGACCTCCGCGAGAACCTCGCCGCCGACATTCTGGTCGCGCGCTTCCGCGTCGGACAGAACACCACGGGGCGTGGAGACGATGGTGATGCCGAGGCCGTTGCGCACGCGCGGCAGGTCCTTCGACGCGGAATAGACGCGGCGGCCCGGCTTGGAGACGCGCGCGACGTGCTGGATCGCGGGCTGGCCCTCGAAATACTTCAGCTCGATGCGGATGCCGGGATGGTCACCCAGCGCCTCTTCGGAATAGCCGCGGATATAGCCCTCGCGCTGGAGCACGTCGAGCACGCGGACGCGCAGCTTCGACGCCGGCGACAGGACCGAGTCCTTGCGCGCGCGCTGGCCGTTGCGGATGCGGGTGAGCATGTCACCGATGGGGTCGTTGATCATCTGTCAGCCCTTACCAGCTCGACTTGGTGACGCCGGGGATCATGCCCTTGTTGGCAAGATCGCGCAGCATCACGCGGGCGAGACGGAACTTGCGGTAATAGCCGCGCGGACGGCCCGTCACTTCGCAGCGATTGCGAATGCGGGTCGGGTTTGCGTTACGCGGCAGCTCGGCCATCTTGAGGCGGGCGATCAGGCGCTCCGTCTCGTCGAGGCTCTGATCGGCCGCCTGGGCCTTCAGCTTCGCGTACTTGCCCGCATATTGCTTCACCAGCTTCTTGCGGCGCTCGTTCTTGTTGATCGAACTCAGTTTCGCCATGGACTTAAGCTCTCTTTCCTTGCCTCACGCGGCCTGCTTCTGGTCAGCCTGGGGCTGCGGGAACGGGAAACCGAACAGGCGGAGAAGCTCGCGAGCCTCCTCGTCCGTGTTGGCGGTGGTGGTGACGATGACGTCCATGCCGCGAATGCGGTCGACCTTGTCATAGCTGATCTCCGGGAAGATCAGCTGCTCCTTGAGGCCGGTGGCATAATTGCCGCGGCCGTCGAACGACTTGTCGGAGAGGCCACGGAAGTCGCGGACACGCGGCAGCGCGATCGTCACGAAACGGTCGAGGAACTCGTACATCCGCTCGCGGCGCAGCGTGACCTTGCAGCCGATCGGCATGCCCTCGCGCAGCTTGAACTGCGCGATCGACTTCTTCGCCTTGGTGATCACTGGCTTCTGACCGGCGATCAGCTCCATCTCGGCGGCCGCCTGATCGACGCGCTTCTTGTCCTGGGTGGCGTCGCCGACACCCATGTTGAGCACGATCTTGTCGATCTTCGGCACCTGCAGCGCGTGCGTGTAGCCGAACTTCTCGGTCATCGCCTTGATGATCGTGTCTTCATACTGCTTCTGGAGACGAGGCTTGTAATCAGCCATCGATCTTCTCCCCGGTCTTGACGGCGACACGGACTTTCTTGCCGTCCTGGGTCTCGAAGCGGACGCGCGACGGCTTGCCGTCCTTGGTCGCGATGGCGACCTTGGAGACATGCATCGGCGCCTCGCGGCGCTCCAGGCCACCCTGCGGGTTGACCTGGGTCGGCTTGCGGTGACGGGTGGCGATGTTCACGCCGGCCACGACCACCTTGCCCTCCTTGGGAAGGGCCTGGGTGACTTCGCCCGTCTTGCCCTTGTCCTTGCCGGACAGGACGACGACGCGGTCACCCTTCTTGATCTTCAACGCGCTCATCACAGCACCTCAGGGGCGAGCGAGATGATCTTCATATGGCCCTTGCCGCGCAGCTCGCGGACCACCGGGCCGAAGATACGGGTGCCGATCGGCTCCTCGTTCTTGTTGACGAGGACGGCGGCGTTGCCATCGAAGCGGATGGTCGAACCATCGGCGCGATGGATGTCCTTGGCGGTGCGGACGATGACGGCGCGATGCACGTCACCCTTCTTCACCTTGCCGCGCGGCGCCGCTTCCTTGATCGACACGACGATGATGTCGCCGACCGTCGCGAAACGACGCTTCGAGCCGCCGAGCACCTTGATGCACTGGACGCGCTTGGCGCCCGAGTTATCGGCAACCTCGAGGTTGGACTGCATCTGGATCATGGTTCAGTCCTCCTCTTCAGGCGATGCTCTCGGCGGCGGCCACCGGAGCGGCCCCCACGCGATCGATCACGCGCCACGTCTTCAGCTTCGAAATCGGGGCGCATTCCTCGATCCGAACGGTCTCGCCCGTGTGATAGGCATTGGCCTCATCATGGGCGTGATACTTCTTCGACCGCTTGATGATCTTGCCGTAGAGCGGGTGCTTCACCCGCCGCTCCACGGAGACCACTACGGTCTTGTCGGTCTTGTCGGAGACCACCGTTCCCGTCAGCACGCGCTTCGGCATGGCTGGTCCTCCTTACTGGCCAGAAGCAGCACGGGCGCGCTGCGTCTGGAGCGTCTTGATCTGCGCGATGGTGCGACGGACCTCACGCACCCGGCTCGGCTTTTCGAGCTGGTTGGTGGCCGCCTGGAAGCGCAGGTTGAACTGCTCCCGCTTCAGCTCGCCGAGCTGGGATTGGAGCTGGTCGTCGGTCTGACCGGTCAGGTCCGCGATCTTCGCCATCTTACTTATTCCCCACCGAGGTGGCTGGTGTCGCCGAGACGGGCGACGACCTTGGTCTTGATCGGCAGCTTCTCGGCCGCGCGGCTGAACGCCTCCGCGGCGAGCGGGCCGGCGACGCCTTCCAGCTCGAAGATGATGCGGCCGGGCTTCACGCGGGCCACCCAGAACTCCGGCGCGCCCTTGCCCGAGCCCATGCGGACTTCGGCGGGCTTGGAGGAGACCGGCACGTCCGGGAAAATGCGGATGTGCAGGCGGCCCTGGCGCTTGATGTGACGGGTGATCGCGCGGCGGGCCGCCTCGATCTGGCGGGCGGTGATCCGCTCCGGCTCCATGGCCTTCAGGCCATAGGAACCCTGGTTGAGCGTGGTGCCACCCTTGGCATCGCCATGGATGCGGCCCTTGAAGGCCTTGCGGAACTTGGTGCGCTTCGGTTGCAGCATTGTCCTACCCTATCCCTCAGCGCGCCGGGCGAACGCCCGAGGTCTGCGCCTCGAGCATCAGCCGGTCCTGGGCGAGCGGGTCGTGACCCAGGATCTCACCCTTGAAGATCCACACCTTCACGCCGCACACGCCATAGGCGGTGTGTGCCTCGGCCTCGGCATAATCGACGTTGGCGCGCAGCGTGTGCAGCGGCACCCGGCCCTCGCGATACCATTCGGTGCGCGCGATCTCCGCGCCGCCGAGACGGCCGGCGCAGGTGATGCGGATGCCCTCGGCGCCGAGACGCAGCGCCGACTGCACGGCGCGCTTCATCGCGCGGCGGAAGGCCACGCGGCGCTCGAGCTGATCGGCGACCGACTGGGCGACGAGGCGCGAGTCGATCTCCGGCTTGCGGATCTCGACGATGTTCAGCGACACGTCGGACGAGGTCATCGCGCCGAGGACCTTGCGCAGCTTCTCGATGTCCGCGCCCTTCTTGCCGATGATCACGCCGGGGCGCGCGGCATAGATGGAGATGCGGCACAGCTTGGCCGGACGCTCGATCACCACCTTGGAGATCGCCGCCTGCGGCAGCGACTTCATGATGTGCTTGCGGATCTTCAGATCCTCAAGAAGCAGGCGGCCGTAATCGGCGCCGTCGGCGTACCAGCGGCTGTCCCAGGTCCGGTTGATCTGGAGCCGCATGCCGATGGGATTGGATTTCTGACCCATGATTACTCTCCCGCCTCGACCTCGCGCACGACGATGCGCAGGCGGCTGAACGGCTTCACGATACGGCTGGAACGGCCACGGGCGCGGGAAGCGAAACGCTTCATCACCAGACCCTTGCCGACCGACGCTTCCTTCACGACGAGCGCATCCACATCGAGATTGTGGTTGTTCTCGGCGTTCGCGATCGCCGACGCCAGGCACTTGCGCACGTCGACGGCCATCGCCTTCGTCGAGAAGGAGAGGATGTTCATCGCCTCGCCCGCCTTCTTGTTGCGGATGAGGCCGGCGACGAGGTTCAGCTTGTAGGGCGAACCGCGCACCGAGGTGGCGAGCGCAAGGGCTTCCTTGTCGCCCACCTTGCGGGGGGATGCAGGCTTGGACATCAGCGCTTGCCCTTCTTGTCGGCGGCGTGGCCGGGGAAGGTGCGCGTCGGCGCAAATTCACCCAGCTTGTGGCCGACCATATCCTCGTTGACCGACACCGGCACGAACTTGCGGCCGTTGTAGACGTTGAACGTCAGGCCGACGAACTGCGGCAGGATCGTGGAGCGACGCGACCAGGTCTTGATCGGAGCACGCGCTCCGCCATCCTGTGCGGTCTCCGCCTTGCGGAGCAGGCTCAGCTCCACGAACGGACCTTTCCAGACGGACCGGGCCATCGCTTACCTCTTCTTCTTCGCGTGACGCGAACGGATGATCATCTTGTCCGTCGCCTTGTTGTGACGGGTGCGCGCACCCTTCGTCGGCTTGCCCCACGGGGTGACCGGATGACGGCCGCCCGAGGTCCGGCCTTCACCACCGCCGTGCGGGTGATCGACCGGGTTCTTGGCGACGCCGCGGGTCAGCGGACGATGGCCCAGCCAGCGATTGCGGCCGGCCTTCGCCAGGTTCTGGTTGGCGTTGTCCGGGTTGGACACGGCACCGACGGTGCACATGCAATCCGAGCGGATGTAACGCTGCTCGCCCGAGTTCAGGCGAACCATCACCATGCCCTTGTCGCGGCCGACGATCTGCACATAGGTGCCCGCCGCCCGAGCGATCTGGCCGCCCTTGCCCGGCTTCATCTCCACATTGTGGACGATGGTGCCGACCGGGGCCTGGCCGATCTCCATGGCGTTGCCCGGCTTGGTGTCCGTGCGCTTGGCGGCCACGATCTGGTCGCCGGCGGCAAGCCGCTGCGGCGCCAGGATATAGGCCAGCTCGCCATCCTCATACTTCACCAGCGCGATGAAGGCGGAGCGATTGGGATCATATTCGAGACGCTCGACGGTGGCCGGCATGTCCCACTTGCGACGCTTGAAGTCGACGAAGCGGTACTTCTGCTTGTGGCCGCCGGCGATGCCGCGAGCGGTGGCGTGGCCCTGGTTGTTGCGGCCACCGGACTTGCGCTTGCCTTCGACCAGCGCCTTGACCGGCTTGCCCTTCCAGAGCGACGACTTGTCGACGAGGATCAGGCCGCGGCGGGCCGGGCTCGTCGGGTTATAATGCTTGAGCGCCATGGCGTCAGATTCCCGTCGTCACGTCGATGGACTGGCCGTCCGCCAGCGTCACGACCGCCTTCTTGAAGTCCGAACGCTGATAGGGGGCACCCTTCCAGCGCTTGGTCTTGCCCTTCTGCACGATGGTGTTCACGCCCGTCACCGTGACGTTGAACAGCGCTTCGACCGCCGCCTTGATCTCCGGCTTCGAAGCATCCTTGGCGACGCGGAACACGACCGCGTTATGCTCGGACACCATCGTCGACTTCTCGGTGATGTGCGGGGCCAGCACCACGTCGTAATGACGGATGTCGGCGGCACCGCTCTGCTTCTTAGCCATTGAAGCGCGCCTCCAGCTTCTCGATCGCGGCGCGCGTCAGCACCAGCGTGTCATGCTTCAGGATGTCGTACACATTGGCGCCGACCGCAGGCATGAGGTTGACCCCCGGCAGGTTGCCGCTGGCCAGCGCGAAGCTGACGTTCAGCGCGTCGCCGTCGATCACCAGTGCCTTGCCGCCAATGCCGAGACCGGCGAACCGCTCGGCCAGCGCCTTGGTCTTGCCGGCTTCCACGTCGAGCGCGGAAAGCACGATCAGGCTGCCGTCCTTGGCCTTCGCCGAGAGCGCCATCTTCAGACCCAGCGCGCGAACCTTCTTGTTCAGCGACGGGTTGAAATCGCGGACGCGGGCGCCGTGGGCCTTACCACCGCCGACGAAGACGGGGGCGCGGCGATCGCCGTGACGGGCCACGCCGCCGCCCTTCTGGCGGCCGAGCTTCTTGCCCGAGCGCGCGACATCGGAACGCTCGCGGGTACCGCGAGCGGTGCCGCGGCGCTTCTCGAGCTGCCACGTGACGACACGGTGCAGGATGTCGGCGCGCGGCTCGATGCCGAACACCTCGTCGTTGAGCTCGATGTCGCCGGCGGAGCTGGCGTCGAGGTTCTTGACCTGAACCTTCATGATCAGCCCTCCTGGCCGTCGGTCGCGGGCGCCTCGGCCGGAGCCTCGGTCGCCGCGGTGTTGGTGGAAGCGGCAACGCGCAGGCCGGCCGGCTTCGGCGCATCGGCATGGAGCGCGACCTTCACCGCGTCCTTGACGAGCAGCCAGGTGCCCTTGTGGCCGGGGACCGAGCCCTTCACGAACAGCAGGCCGCGATCGGCGTCGGTGCGCACGATCTCGAGATTCTGCTGGGTGCGCTGGCGGTCGCCCATGTGGCCGGCCATCTTCTTGTTCTTGAAGACGCGGCCCGGATCCTGGCGGTTGCCGGTCGAACCATGCGAGCGGTGCGACACGGACACGCCGTGGGTGGCGCGCAGACCGCCGAAGCCCCAACGCTTCATGGCGCCGGCGAAGCCCTTGCCCTGGGTATGGCCCGAGATATCGACGAGCTGGCCCGGCACGAAATGATCGGCCGAAATCTCGGCGCCGACATCGAGGAGATTATCCTCGCTGACGCGGAATTCGGCGACATAGGCCTTGGGCTCCACCTCGGCCTTGCCGAAATGGCCGCGCTGCGGCTTGGCGATGTTCTTCGCCTTGGCAGTGCCCGCGCCGAGCTGGACGGCGACGTAACCGTCGTTCGCCACTTCCTTGCGCGCCACAACCTGAACATTGTCGAGCTGCAGGACGGTTACGGGCACATGGCGCCCGTCGTCCTGAAACAGCCGGGTCATCCCCATCTTCTTCGCGATCACGCCTGTGCGCATCGCCAACTCCTCTAACAGAGGCTCCCGCAGACCGCGGGAGCGTGCCAACGAAAAAGGCCCCGGTCTCCCGAAGCCTCCAGCCCAATGAATATGACAGCCCCCGCCTGGGCTTGGTTATCCGCATCGCTGCGAATGGCGGGGACTCGGGCACCAGCACGAAACTGGTCGGTATCCCTGTCACTCCCGTCTCGACCCCGCCGAATTGCGCCGGATGGGGGAAACGAAAAACCGATCAGGCGATTCGCCCGATCGGGTATGCTGGCCTCTTACGCCAGCTTGATCTCAACATCAACACCCGCGGCGAGATCGAGCTTCATCAGAGCGTCGACGGTCTGCGGGGTCGGCTGGACGATATCGAGGAGGCGCTTGTAGGTGCGGACCTCGAACTGCTCGCGCGATTTCTTGTCGATGTGCGGCCCACGGTTGACCGTGAACTTGTCGATGTGCGTCGGCAGCGGAATCGGACCGCGAATGAGCGCGCCGGTACGTCGGGCCGTGTCGGCGATGTCGCCGGTCGCCTGATCGAGCACGCGATGATCGAACGCCTTCAGGCGAATGCGGATGTTCGTGTCCATGTCCCTACCGATGCGAAAGAGCCAGCCCTCATCACGAGGGCAAAATAAAACAAGCGGCCGGCCCCTTACCGGAGCCGGCCGCCCGTTACAAGCAGATTACTTGGTGATCGTGCCGACGACGCCGGCGCCGACCGTACGGCCGCCCTCGCGAATGGCGAAGCGCAGGCCCTGGTCCATGGCGATCGGGGCGATCAGCTTCACGCCGATCGACACGTTGTCGCCGGGCATGACCATCTCGGTGCCCTCGGGCAGCTCAACGGTGCCGGTCACGTCCGTGGTGCGGAAGTAGAACTGCGGACGATAGTTGGCGAAGAATGGCGTGTGACGGCCACCCTCGTCCTTCGACAGCACGTAGACCTCGGCCTTGAACTCGGTGTGCGGCGTGATCGAGCCGGGCTTGGCCAGAACCTGGCCACGCTCCACCTCTTCACGGCCGACGCCGCGGAGCAGCGCGCCGATATTGTCGCCGGCCTGGCCCTGGTCGAGCAGCTTGCGGAACATCTCGACGCCCGTGCACACCGTCTTGCGGGTGTCGCGGATGCCGACGATCTCGAGCTCCTCGCCCACCTTCACGATGCCGGTCTCGACGCGGCCGGTCACGACCGTGCCACGGCCCGAGATCGAGAACACGTCCTCGATCGGCATCAGGAACGCCTTGTCGAGCGGACGCTCCGGCTGCGGGATCCAGGTGTCGACGGCGCGCATCAGTTCGAGCACGGCGTCATGACCGATGACCCCATCCTTGCCCTCGAGCGCGGCGACGGCCGAGCCCTTGACGATCGGAATGTTGTCGCCGTCGAAGTCATACTTGGACAGCAGCTCGCGGATCTCCAGCTCGACGAGCTCGAGGATCTCGGGATCGTCGACCAGATCGACCTTGTTCATGAACACGACGAGCTGCGGCACGCCGACCTGACGGGCGAGCAGGATGTGCTCGCGGGTCTGCGGCATGGGGCCGTCGGTGGCGGACACGACGAGGATCGCGCCGTCCATCTGCGCGGCGCCGGTGATCATGTTCTTCACATAATCGGCGTGGCCCGGGCAATCGACGTGCGCATAGTGGCGGTCGGCGGTCTCATACTCGACGTGCGCGGTCGAGATGGTGATGCCGCGCTCGCGCTCCTCGGGAGCCTTGTCGATGTTGGCATAGTCGACGAACGTCGCGCCGCCGGTCTCGGCCAGCACCTTGGTGATGGCAGCCGTCAGCGACGTCTTGCCGTGATCGACGTGACCGATGGTGCCGATGTTGCAGTGCGGCTTGTTCCGCTCGAACTTAGCTTTCGCCATTTCTTCCTACCTTGCTCTAGCGATTGTCTTCACGGGCTGCGGCCGCGTCGGAGGCAGCGCCCATAGCAGTTTTTTCGGCTTATGCCAGCTTGGCCTTCACCTCGTCGGCGACGTTCTGCGGCACTTCGTCATAGTGCGAGAACTGCATCGTGTACTGCGCGCGGCCCTGGGTGAAGGACCGGAGCTGGTTCACGTAGCCGAACATGTTGGCCAGCGGCACCATCGCCTCGACGACCTGGGCGTTGCCCCGGCTATCGGTGCCCTGGATCTGGCCACGACGGCTGTTCATGTCACCGATGACGTCGCCCAGATAATCCTCCGGGGTGACGACCTCGACCTTCATGATCGGCTCGAGCAGCTTGATGCCGGCCTTCTGGGCCACTTCACGCATCGCGCCGCGGGCGCAGATTTCAAACGCCAGCGCCGACGAGTCGACGTCGTGATAGGCGCCGTCCGTCAGATGCACCGCGAAGTCGATGATCGGGAAGCCGATCAGCGAGCCGGTCTCGGCAGTCTCGCGGAAGCCCTTCTCCACCGACGGGATATACTCGCGCGGGATGTTGCCGCCCTTGACCTCGTCGATGAACTGGAAACCCGAACCGCGCTCGCCGGGGACCACCGTCACCTTCACGCGGCCGAACTGGCCGGAGCCGCCCGACTGCTTCTTGTGGGTGTAATCCACGTCGACCTTCTTCGCGAGATATTCGCGATAGGCCACCTGCGGGGCGCCGACATTGGCCTCGACCTTGAACTCGCGCTTCATGCGATCGACGAGGATCTCGAGGTGGAGCTCGCCCATCCCCTTGATGATCGTCTGGCCCGATTCGTGATCGGTCGAGACGCGGAACGAGGGATCCTCGGCGGCCAGGCGATTGAGGGCGATGCCCATCTTCTCCTGGTCGGCCTTGGTCTTCGGCTCCACGGAAAGCTCGATCACCGGCTCCGGGAACTCCATGCGCTCCAGGATGATCGGCGCGTTCTGCGCGCAGAGCGTGTCGCCGGTGGTGGTCTCCTTGAGCCCGGCCAGCGCGACGATGTCGCCGGCATAAGCCTCGTCGATGTCCTCGCGGCTGTTGGCGTGCATCAGCAGCATGCGGCCGATCTTCTCGCGCTTGTCCTTCACCGAGTTCAGGACCGTGCCCTTCTCCAGCTTGCCGGAGTAGATGCGCGCGAAGGTGAGCGAGCCCACGAAGGGATCGTTCATGATCTTGAAGGCCAGCGCCGACATCGGCGCGGCGTCCTCGGCGGGACGCTCGTCCGGCGTCGTGCCGTCGAGCTTGAGGCCCTGCACCGGCGGAATGTCGAGCGGGCTCGGCAGATAATCGACGACCGCGTCGAGCAGCGCCTGCACGCCCTTGTTCTTGAACGCCGAGCCGCACAGCACCGGCACGAACGAGAAGTTCAGCGTGCCCTTGCGGATCAGGCGCTTCAGCGTCGCGACGTCGGGCTCTTCGCCCTCGAAGAACTTCTCCATCACCGCGTCGTCCTGCTCGACGGCGGCCTCGATCAGCTCCGCGCGGGCCATCTCGGCGGCGTCCTTCAGGTCATCGGGGATGTCCTGATATTCGAACTTCGCGCCGAGCGTCTCCTCGAGCCAGATGATGGCGCGATTGTTGACGAGATCGACCAGGCCCTTGAAGCCGCCCTCGATGCCGATCGGGAGATAGAGAACGAGCGGACGCGCGCCGAGGCGGTCCTTGATCATGCTGACGCAGCGCTCGAAGCTGGCGCCCGTGCGGTCCAGCTTGTTGACGAAGCACATGCGCGGCACCTTGTACTTCTCGGCCTGGCGCCACACCGTCTCGGACTGGGGCTCCACGCCGGCGACGCCGTCGAAGCAGGCGACCGCGCCGTCGAGCACGCGCAATGAGCGCTCCACCTCGATGGTGAAGTCGACGTGGCCCGGGGTGTCGATGATGTTGATGCGATGCTCTTCGCCCTGGCCGTCCTCGGCCCGCCAGAAGCAGGTCGTCGCAGCCGAGGTGATCGTGATCCCGCGCTCCTGCTCCTGCTCCATCCAGTCCATCGTCGCGGTGCCCTCATGGACCTCGCCGATCTTGTAGGACTTGCCGGTGTAATAGAGGATGCGCTCGGTCGTCGTCGTCTTGCCGGCGTCGATGTGCGCCATGATGCCGATGTTGCGATAGCGGTCGAGCGGATGGCTGCGGGCCATGATCTAGTCTCCGATGTCGGGGAGGGCGACCTGCCGGCCGCCCTTTCCCCGACGATATGGGTATGATCCGTGACTCTTTCGAGTCTTGGGTGTTACCAGCGGTAGTGGCTGAAGGCGCGGTTCGCTTCGGCCATGCGATGCGTGTCCTCGCGCTTCTTCACGGCATTGCCGCGATTGTTCGCCGCATCCATCAGCTCGCCGGACAGGCGGGCCGACATGGTGTTCTCGCTGCGCGCCCGGGCGGCGCCGATCAGCCAGCGGATGGCGAGCGCCTGGCTGCGCTCCGCCCGCACCTCGACCGGCACCTGATAGGTGGCGCCGCCGACACGGCGCGAGCGCACCTCGATGCCCGGACGGACATTGTTCAGCGCATCGTGGAACACCTGCAGCGGGTCGCGCTTGGCGCGCGTCTCGACGGTGTCGAGCGCCGAATAGACGATGTTCTCGGCGACGGCCTTCTTGCCGTCCAGCATCACGGAATTCATGAACTTGGAGAGCACGACATCGCCGAACTTCGGGTCCGGCAGGATCTCGCGCTTCTCGGGGCGACGACGACGGGACATATTCGATTCCTTCTGACTTCAGCCGGTTGGCCGCATGCGCGGCCGGCTTACTTCGGACGCTTGGCGCCGTACTTGGAGCGGGACTGCTTGCGGTCCTTGACACCCTGGGTGTCGAGCACGCCGCGCAGCACGTGGTAGCGGACACCCGGAAGATCGCGAACGCGACCGCCGCGGATCAGCACCACGGAGTGCTCCTGGAGGTTGTGGCCCTCGCCCGGGATGTAGCTGATGACTTCGCGGCTGTTGGTCAGGCGGACCTTGGCAACCTTGCGAAGCGCCGAGTTCGGCTTCTTCGGCGTCGTGGTGTAGACGCGCGTGCACACACCCCGCTTCTGCGGGTTCTTTTCCATCGCAGGCACCTTGGACTTGGTGATCTGCGGTTCGCGGCCCTTGCGGACCAGCTGGTTGATCGTCGGCATTGAAACCCTTCACCTAAGTTACTTTGACGTTGCGCCACGAATGTTCCCCGCCCCATGGGAGCGGAAAGCACGAAAGCCCTGGCGACCCTGATGGGCCCGCCCGAGCCTCACGCAACGGCAATGTTCAAGCGTGTGTCCCGATCGCGGCCAGGCATCGGAAATGCCGGGCCTCCAGCCATCGGGGCAGCGGGCGCCTATAGAGTGAGGGGGGCCGCCGGTCAACCGGAGTCGCGGAGAGCCTTGGCAGCGGCCTCGTCGGCCGCTCGGATGCCGGCGTCATGCACGGCACGCGATTGCGGCTTGATATAGACGCGCGCGATCTCAGGCCAATCCCGGCGCAGCTGGCTTTCCACGTCCGCGATCAGCGCCTCGACGTGGCCGGCCGAGACGGCATCCTCGAAGTCGACGCTCATCGCCACGAACACGGAGTCGGGCGCGAGATGGATCGTCGCCACCTCCAGCACGCCGACCACCTCGGGGTGCGCATCGACGACGTCGTGGATCGCCCTGATCAGCCGCGGCGACGCCCGTTCGCCGATCAGCAGATCCTTGGATTCCCGGGCCAGCAGCACGGCAACGACACCGAGAATGAGTCCGATCAGGATCGAGGCGGCGCCGTCCCACAGCGGGTTACCGGTGAAATGCGCGAGCCACACGCCGATCGCGGCGATGACGAGGCCGGCCAGCGCCGCCGAATCCTCGAACAGCACGATGAACGTCGGCGGATCCTTGGAGCGACGGATCGCCTCCCACCAGCCCTGCTGGCCGCGGGTCTGGGCGAATTCGCGGATCGCCAGCACCCAGGACGTGCCCTCCATGACGAAGGCGATGCCGAGCACGACGTAGTTGACGGTGGCATCCGTCATCGGCTCCGGCTCGATGATGTGGAGCACGCCCTCGTAGATGGAAAAACCGGCGCCGACCGCGAAGATCATGATGGCGACGACGAAGCTCCAGAAATAGAGCTCGCGGCCATAGCCGAGCGGATGGATCTCGTCCGGCGGGCGGCGGGAGCGCTTCTTGCCGTAGAGGAGGAGCAGCTGGTTGGTGGAATCGACGACCGAGTGAAACCCCTCGGTGAGCATCGCGGAGGAGCCGGTGATCCCCGCCGCGATGAACTTGGCGACGGCGATGCCGAGATTGGCGACGAGCGCCGCGTAGAGAACAAGATTGCCGCCGTCCTTCCCGTTCTCCGCCATCAGCCCGCTCTCCTCAGGCGAGCCCAACGGGTGATGACGGATAGGGTTGCCCGGACGATCAGCGCGAAGCCCGCCCCCTCGCACCAGCCGGCCAGCACATCGCTGGGCCAGTGGACGCCGAGCGCGACGCGCGAGAGGCCGACGAGGGTCATGAACAGGAGCGCGGCGGCCACCGCCCAGCCCCGCCAGCGCGGCGGCGCCAGATAGAGCGCGAGGCCGAGGGCGAGGGCCGCCGCCCCCTCGGAATGGCCGCTCGGAAAGCTGAAACCATCGACGGGGTCGCCGTGCGGGAACAACGTCGGACGCGGTCGGGCGACGAGGTCCTTGGCAAGCGCATTGAGGCCGAGCGCCCCGCCGACCGTGACGAGCAGCCCCGCCGCAGCGAACCGGTCGCGGCGCGCGACAAGCAGCGCCACGGCGAGGATGGCGACGGGGATGCGAACATGGCTGTCGGCAAGGCGGGTCCAGATCAGCCAGAAGCCGGCGGGGCCGTTGGAAAGCGCGGAAAGCCCCGCGCGGTCGAGCCCGTCGGTCCAACCGGCGGCAATGGCGAGGCCGATGAGGACCGCTCCGAGCAGAAGCAGCACCCCGCCGCCAATGGCGCGAGCGACCGCCCCTCCCGGCTCGCCACGCCGAACCGGCTTCAGCATTCATGTCTCCCCGACCGCCTGAGCGTACGGATGGATGGAGCCCGGGTCAGGCCCGGGTGACGGGCTCTGTCCGCGAAACTGCCCCGGAACCGGGGGTCAGCTGACGGGCAGTGCAGGTGGCGGCGGGGCACCGTCGCCACCTCCCACCGTCAGATGTGCAGCGCCCGGCCGTAGGCGGCGAGCACGCTCTCGTGCATCATCTCCGACAGCGTCGGGTGCGGGAACACCGTCTCCATCAGTTCGGCCTCGGTCAGCTCCCCGGTCTTGCCGACCGTATAGCCCTGGATCAGCTCGGTGACCTCGGCGCCGATCATGTGCGCGCCGAGCAGCTCGCCGGTCTTGGCGTCGAACACGGTCTTGATGAAGCCCTCGGCCTCACCCAGCGCGATCGCCTTGCCGTTGCCGATGAACGGGAATTGACCGACCTTCACCTCGTAGCCGGCCTCCCTGGCCTTGGCCTCGGTGAGCCCGACGCTGGCAATCTGCGGCCGGCAATAGGTGCAGCCCGGGATGTTCTTCGGGTCCATCGCGTGCGGATGGCCGCCGGTGATCGCCTCGACGGCGATGACGCCCTCATGGCTGGCCTTGTGGGCGAGCCACGGCGGCGCGGTGACGTCGCCGATTGCCCACAGCCCCTCGACATTGGTGCGGCAGGCACCGTCGGTGACGATATGCCCGCGCTCCGTCTTCACGCCCAGCTCTTCCAGGCCGATCGATTCGGTGTTGGGGACGATGCCGATGGCGACGATGACGTGGCTGAACTCGGCTGAGATGATCTTGCCGTCCTTGCCCTTGATCGCCGCGGTGACGCCGTTCGCCTTGACATCGAGCTTGTCGACGCCGGCGCCGGTGATGATCGTCATGCCCTGCTTCTTGAGCTGCTTCTCGAGGAAGGCGGAGACGTCCGCGTCTTCCACCGGCACCAGCCGGTCGAGCATCTCGACGACCGTGACGTCGGCGCCCATGTCCTTGTAGAAGCTGGCGAATTCGATGCCGATCGCGCCCGAGCCGATGACCAGCAGCTTGCTCGGCATCTCGCTCGGCGTGAGTGCGTGGCGATAGGTCCAGATGCGCTTGCCGTCGGATTTGGCGAAGGGGAGTTCGCGCGCCCGTGCGCCGGTGGCGACGATGATGTTCTTGGCGGAAAGCTCGGTCGTCTTGCCGTCGGCGGCGGTGACGCTGAGCTTGCCCTTCCCGGTCAGCTTGCCGGTGCCCATGAACACGGCGATCTTGTTCTTCTTCATCAGGTGCGTGACGCCCTGATTGAGCTGCTTGGCGACTCCGCGGGAGCGCTGCACCACGGCGCCGAGATCGGCGCTGATCTTGTCGGCGATCAGGCCGTAGTCCTTGGCGTGCTGCATGTAATGATAGATTTCCGACGAGCGCAGCAGCGCCTTGGTCGGGATGCAGCCCCAGTTGAGGCAGATGCCGCCAAGCAGCTCTCGCTCCACGATCGCGGTCTTGAGGCCGAGCTGGCTCGCGCGGATGGCGGCAACATAGCCGCCGGGCCCGGAGCCGAGGACGATGAGGTCGAACGATTCAGCCATTGCGCCACTCCTGATGATATGATGCCGGCGTCACTGCCCGCCGTCGCCCGGCATGGGCGGCACGGTGCGCTTCTGGCGGTCTTCTCCGATGGCGACGAAGGTGTAGGTCGCCTCGGTCACTTTCTGGGTATGTTCGTCGTTGCGGGCACGGCGCCACGCCTCGACATGGACGCGCATCGAAGTGCGCCCCACGCCGACCAGCGCGGCGAAGACAGACACCTCGTCGCCGACCGACACCGGCTTGTGAAAGGTCATCGCATCCACCGCGATCGTCACGGCGCGCCCGCGCGAATGGCGCGACGCGACGGACGATCCCGCCAGATCCATCTGGCTCATCAGCCAGCCGCCGAAGATGTCGCCATATGGGTTGGTGTCCGCCGGCATCGCGGTAACGCGGATGGCCGGCGCGCCCTCTGGCGGCCGCGCATCATCCATGTCAGGCGATCATCCCGAGCGGATTTTCGACCAGCTCCTTGAACACCTTCATCAGCTGGGCGCCGTCCGCTCCGTCGATGGCACGGTGATCGAAGCTGCCCGTGGCGCTCATCACCGTCGCCACGCCGAGCTCCCCGCCGACGATATAGGGGCGCTTCTCGCCGGCGCCGATCGCCATGATCATCGCCTGCGGCGGGTTGATCACCGCCTCGAACTGCTTGATGCCGAACATGCCCATGTTGGACAGGCTGGCGGTGCCCCCCTGATATTCGGAGGGGTCGAGCTTGCCTTCCTTGGCGCGGGCCGCGAGGTCCTTCATCTCGGTGGAGATCTTCGACAGGCTCTTGGCGCCGGCGTCGACGATGATCGGGGTGATCAGCCCGCCCGGGATCGACACTGCGACCGAGATGTCGGCGCGCTTGAACATCAGCAGCTGATCGCCGGTGAACTGGACGTTGCACTTCGGCTCGGCCTCGAGCGCGACGGCCAGCGCCTTGATCAGCATGTCGTTGACCGACAGCTTGACGCCGCGGCTCTCCAGCCCGGCGTTGAGATCGGTGCGCAGCTTGAGCAGCTTCTCGAGGTTGATGTCCACCGTGAGATAGATGTGCGGGACGGTCTGCTTGGACTCGGTGAGCCGGCGCGCGATCGTCTTGCGCATGTTGGAGAGCTTGACCACCTCGTGCGGGATCGCGCTGTCGGTCGGCTGGGGTGCCGGCGCGGCCGCCTGCGGCGCTGGGGCCGGTGCGGCCTGCGGAGCGGCGGCAGGCGCCGCGCCGGGCTTGCCGCCCTCAAGGTCGGCCTTGACGATGCGGCCATTCGGGCCGGAACCGGACACGCCGGAAAGATCGATGCCCTGCTGTCCGGCGAGGCGGCGGGCGAGCGGGCTGGCCTTCACGCGATCGCCGCCGCTGGTGCTGGCGGCTGCCTGCGCCGCGGCCGGCTTCGGCGCGGACGCGGGTGCCGCGGCCGGCGCAGGCGCAGGGCTGGGCGTCTCGGCCCTGGGGGCTTCCGGTTTCGCGGCGGGGGCCGGCGCGGAGGCATCCTCGCCCTCGCCGGCGATGAGCGCGATCACCGCGCCAACCTTCACGCCGTCCGTACCCTCGGGCACGACGATCTTGGCGATCGTGCCTTCATCGACGGCTTCGAACTCCATCGTCGCCTTGTCCGTCTCGATCTCGGCAAGGAGATCGCCCGACTTGACCGTGTCCCCTTCCTTCACGAGCCATTTGGCGAGGGTCCCTTCCTCCATGGTCGGCGACAGAGCTGGCATCTTCAGTTCGATGGGCATCGAGTTTGGCCTCGGCATGGAAGGACGATGTGTTCCTGTCCTTCGCGATCCTGCCCGCCAAGGTCAAGGCCGACGCTTGCGGTGATTGTAACAATGTACCACCGTCGCCCCGGCAAAAGGAGAGTCGGCGGCCATGCGCACCTATCTGGTGGTGATCGACGAGACGGCGGAGGCGCGCATGGCGTTGCGCTTCGCGGCGCGGCGCGCGGCCAAGACGGGCGGCGGCGTCGACATCCTCGCCGTCGTGCCGCGCCAGGAGTTCGTCCAGTGGGGCGGCGTGCAGGCGGCGATGGAGGAGGAGGCGAGGCTGCGCGCCGAGGCGCTGGTGGCGCAGGCGGCGGGCGAGCTGGTCGAGGAACTCGGCCTCCACCCGACGCTGATCGTGCGCGAGGGCGAGCCGGCACCGACCATCCTGGCAGTGATCGGAGAGCGTCCGGACATCGCCGCGCTGGTGCTCGGCGCGGGCGCGGGCGCCTCGCCGGGGCCGCTCGTCACCCACTTCTCGACACGGGTAAGCTCCATGCCCTGCCCGCTGATGCTGATCCCCGGCACCCTTGCCGATGAGGCGCTGGACCGGCTGAGCTAGGCCCCTGCGTCTGCCCCGTCGTGCTGAATGCGTTTCAGGATCCGCCCCCTCCACACAGTGAGGAGTTGTCGCAGCAGCGGGATCCTGACAACAAGGTCAGGGCGGCGATTTGCGTGAAGGCCGCCCGGCCTAGATCCGCGCCGCCAGCACCCGCATCAGCGCCTCGCAGCCGGCCGCGTCCTCAACGTCGAAACGACCGGTTACCGGGCTGTCGAGGTCGAGCACGGCGATGACCTTGCCGTCGCGAACGATCGGCACGACCAGCTCGGCGGCAGAATCCGCATCGCAGGCGATATGCCCGGGAAAGGCGTGGACATCGGCGACGAGCTGCGTTTCAGCGGTGGCCGCAGCGGTGCCGCACACGCCCTTGCCGATCGGGATGCGGATGCAGGCGGCCTTGCCCTGGAAAGGGCCGAGCACCAGCTCCCCGCCGATCGCGCGATAGAAGCCGGCCCAGTTCAGGTCCGGCAGATATTGCCAGATCAGCGCGGCGACATTGGCCATGTTGGCGATGCCGTCCGGCTCGTCGGCGGTGAGCGCGTCGAGGGCGCTGGCCAGTTCGCGGTAAAGCTCGGCCTTGCTGCCGGCGGCGATGTCGAAATGATACATGCTCACTCCATGGAGGGCCGGCCCCGGCCCTTCTTGATCGCGCCGCGGGCCGCCTTCGCCTCGACGCGCCGCGCCTGGGAGGCGCGCGTCGGCCGGGTCTTGACCCGCTTCGCCTCCCGCACATGGGCCTTGGCAAGGAGCACGCCAAGCCTCTCGCGCGCCTCGGCGCGGTTCGCCTCGCGGGTGCGGTGGGTGCGCGCGACGATGACGATCTCGCCGGCGCCGGTCATGCGCGTGCCGGCCAGCGTCTTGAGCCGGCGATAGACGTCGGGGGCGAGGCCGAGCGCGAACACGTCGAGGCGCAGCTGCACGGCGGTCGCCACCTTGTTGACATTCTGCCCGCCCGGGCCGGTGGCGGCGAGAAACTTCTCCTCCAGCGCCTCCTCCGGAATCGGCCAGACCTCAGCCGCCGGCATCGGCGAACACCCCGAAGCGCGCCGGCACCGGCGCTTCCGCCGCGATTGCCGGATGGGAGTCACGCGGGACGCCGAGTCGCCAGGCGTGGAGCAGCATGCCGCCCGCCGCGGACCGGCCATAAACGGGGTCGCCGACGATCGCCGCGCCCAGCCCCTCGGCGGCGTGGACGCGGATCTGGTGGGTGCGGCCGGTCTCCGGGCGGAAGGCGACGAGTGCGCGGCCTTCCCTGGCCGTCAGCACCTGCCACAGCGTCACGGCGGGTTTGCCGTCGGCCCGCGGCACGATCCGCCAGCCGTCCTCGCGGCTGGATATCTTGGCGAGCGGCAGGTCGATTCGCCCCTCCCCGCCCTCCGGCACGCCATCCACCACGGCAAGATATTCCTTAACGACACGGCCGGCCTCAAAGGCGGCGGCGAAGCGCTTGTGGGCGCGCGGGTTGCGCGCCAGCAGCAGGCAGCCGGAGGTGTCGCGATCCAGCCGATGCACCGCGGTCGGCCAGCGCCGATAGCCGAAGCGCAGCGAATCCAGGTGATTTTCAAGGCTGAGCGTACCGTCGCGGACCGGCGTGACCGGCAAGCCCGCGGGCTTGTCGAGGATGATCGCCTCGGCGTCGATGAACAGGATGCGGTCGGCGAGCATGGGTTCGTCATGCCCGTCGACCCTCAGCGAGGCAACCGCCGAAGGGCCGAATCGTTAACCTCTTTATCAGCCGTTAACCTTTCTGCTTCATAGGGGTATATGGGGCGTGAACAGGGATAGGATTTCACAATGCGCGTGCTGCTGATCGAGGATGAGCCGACCACTGCCAAGAGCATTGAGCTGATGCTGTCGGCCGAGGGCTTCAACGTCTACACCACCGATCTGGGCGAAGAAGGCCTCGATCTCGGCAAGCTGTATGATTACGACATCATCTGCCTGGACCTGAACCTGCCCGACATGCACGGCTATGACGTGCTGAAGAAGCTGCGGGTGGCCAAGGTGCAGACCCCGGTGATGATCCTGTCCGGAATCGGCGAGATGGATTCGAAGGTCCGCGCGCTCGGCTTTGGCGCCGACGATTATATCACCAAGCCGTTTCATCGCGAGGAGCTGATCGCGCGCATTCATGCCGTCGTGCGCCGCTCCAAGGGACACAGCCAGTCGGTGATCCGCATCGGCAAGCTGGCCGTGAATCTCGACGCGAAGACGGTCGAGGTCGATGGCGCGCGAGTCCATCTGACCGGCAAGGAATATGCGATGCTGGAGCTGCTCGCGCTCCGCAAGGGCACGACGCTGACCAAGGAAATGTTCCTGAACCACCTTTACGGCGGCATGGACGAGCCCGAGCTGAAGATCATCGACGTGTTCATCTGCAAGCTGCGCAAGAAGCTCAGCCTGGCCTGCGGCGGCGACAATTACATCGAGACGGTGTGGGGCCGCGGCTATGTGCTGCGCGATGGCGAGGAAGCGACGAAGGTCGCCTGACCCCCGGCACGGCCTGCTTTTGACAAAAGCGCGGAAAACCCGACACTACTGCTCTTGTGCGGCGCAAAATTGCGTTGCACTCTGCCCGCCGGCAACACAGGGGCGGCATGACCGAGCGGCGCGCATTCGACGAGATCATGGGCCAGGGCGACGAGGCGGATGGACGCCCCGAATTCGCGGCCCTCGCGCGCTGGATCAGGGAGACGCCGCTCGGCGAACTGCAACGCCGGCAGGCCGCCGCCGAGGCGGCGTTCCGCACGCTCGGCATCACCTTCGCCGTCTATGGCGAGGAGGAAGCGTCCGAACGGATCATTCCGTTCGACATCGTGCCGCGCGTCTTCACCGCCGGCGAATGGGACGGGTTGCAGGCCGGGCTTGAACAGCGCGTGCTGGCGATCAACGCCTTTCTCGACGACGTCTATGGCGAGCGGCGTATCCTCAGCGAAGGGGTCGTGCCCGCGGAGCTGATCCTCGCCAATCCGCAGTTCCGCACGCAGGTGGCCGGTGCGCGGCCGCCGCACGGCATCTACGCCCATATCTGCGGCATCGATCTGGTGCGCACCGGGCCGCAGGATTTCTTCGTGCTGGAGGATAACGCCCGCACGCCGTCCGGCGTCTCCTACATGCTGGAGAATCGCGAGGCGATGATCCGGCTATGTCCCGAGCTGTTCGAGATGTTCGCGGTGCGCCCGGTCGATACCTATCCCGACACGCTGCTCGAGACGCTGCGTTCGGTGGCGCCCGGCCATGGCGGCAATGAGCCGGTGTGCGTGCTGCTCACGCCCGGCCATTTCAACTCCGCCTTCTACGAGCACAGCTTCCTTGCCGACAATCTCGGCATCGAGCTGGTCGAGGCCGCCGACCTGGAGGTCGACGACGATTTCGTGTGGATGCGCACGATCGAGGGCCGGGTGAAGGTCGACGTGATCTACCGGCGCATCGACGACGATTATATCGATCCGCTGTGGTTCCGGCCGGACAGCATGCTTGGCATACCCGGGCTGATCTCGGCCTATCTCGCCGGCAATGTCGCACTGGCCAACGCGCCCGGCACCGGCATCGCCGACGATAAGGCGATCTACAGCTACATGCCCGAGATCGTGAAATTCTACTCCGGCGGCGAGGCCAGGCTGCCGAACGTCGAGACCTGGCGCTGCCGTGAGCCGGAGGCGCTGCGCTACACGCTCGACAATCTCGACAAGCTGGTCGTCAAGCTGGTCGACGGATCGGGCGGTTATGGCATGCTCGTCGGGCCGACCGCGACCGCGGCGCAGATCGAGGATTTCCGCGCCGCGCTGATCGCCGAGCCGCATCGCTACATCGCCCAGCCGACGCTGGCCCTGTCGACGGTGCCGACCCTCGTCGAACAGGGCGTGGCGCCGCGCCATGTCGATTTCCGCCCCTTCTGCCTTACCGGCACCGGCGGCGTTAAGATCGTGCCGGGCGGCCTCACCCGCGTCGCGCTGCGCGAGGGATCGCTGGTGGTGAACTCGTCGCAGGGCGGTGGCACCAAGGACAGCCTGGTGCTCGCGCCGCCGCGCGAACGACAGGCGCAATCCCAATTCCAGTTCCAGGGGCGCGGCTGATGCTGAGCCGCACCGCCGCCCATCTCTACTGGATCGGCCGCTATGTGGAGCGGGCCGAATTCACCGCGCGGCTGATCGAGGCGACGATCCGGCTCGACTCCCTCGCCCATACGCCCGCCGGCAAGGGCGCCTGGGAGAGCGCGCTGGCGGTGGTTGGCGCGGAATGGAGCTTCGCGGCGACGGGCGCCGAGCAGGGTCCGGCCCCGGTCAGCCGGTACATGACGCTGGACACCACCAACCCCAATTCGATCCGCTCCTGCCTGGATCACGCGCGCTCCAACGCCCGCGCGGTGCGCACCGCCCTTTCCCGCGAGGCGTGGGAGGCGATCAACCGCGCGTGGCTGGGCCTGCGCAACACCCACAACACATCCGGCGGGCCGGGCACGCTGGCGCTGCTCGATCAGCTCAAGGCCGAGGCCCGCGGCTTCGAGGGGGCGCTGCACCGCATGCTGCGCAACGAGGCGAGCTTCTTCGTGCGGCTGGGCGCGACGATGGAGCGGGCGGACAACACTGCACGGCTGATCGACGTCAAATATCACCTGCTGCTGCCGGAAGGCGAGAAGGTCGGCGGGCCGATCGACCGCGACCAGTGGACGACGATCCTGCAGACGGTATCCGCGGTCACTTCCTATCGCTGGCTGTATCGCGAAGGCCTGCGCCCACGACTGGTGGTCGACATGCTGGTGCTCCGCAAGGAGATGCCGCGGTCGCTCGCCGCCTCGGCGGAGGAGGTGGTCAGCCTGCTCAACCTGATCGGCAAGCGGACGGGCCTGCAGGGCGAGGCCGACCGGCTGGCGCGGCTGCGTCAGGCTGCGCTCAATCGCGCGACCCTGACCGGCATCATCCAGAGCGGGCTGCATGAGTGGCTGTCCGCCTTCATCGCCGACAACGCCCGGCTCGACACCGCCATCGCCGCCCAGTTCCGGTTCGCCTGATGCGCCTCATCATCCAGCACGCCACCATCTACAGCTTCGCCGAGCCGCAATCCCGGCTGGTGCAGCTGCTCCGCGTCACACCGTCGAGCTACGCCGGCCAGAACGTCGTCGACTGGCAGATCGACGTCGATTGTGACGCGCGCCTCAAGGCCGGCCGCGACGGCCACGGCAATGAGACCACGATGCTCTACGTCAACGGGCCGATCCGCCGCATCCGGGTAGCGGTTGCCGGCGAGGTGCTGACCGACGACAAGGCCGGCATGGTCGGCGGATCGCCGGAGCCGCTGCCGCCGATTCTCTACACCCGCCCCTCGCCCTATGCCGCGCCGGATCGGGCCATCGCCGAGTTCGCGGCGGCGGCGCTGGCGGATGCCGGCGATCCGCTGGGCGCGATGCACGCGCTGATGGCCGGGATCCACCGCCGCATCGCCTTCGATCAGGCGCCACCGGCGAACCGGGTGCGCACCGCCGCCGAGGCGTTTGCCGCGGACAAGGGCAGCTATCTCGATCATGCCCATGTGATGATCGCGGCGGCGCGATCGCTGGGCCTGCCGACGCGCTTCGTGTCGGGCTATCTGTTCCGCTCGAACGACGACGGGCCGCGCCGCGCCGGGCATGGCTGGGCCGAAGTGCATGTGCCGGATTATGGCTGGATCGGATTCGACGCGGTCAATGATCATTGCCCGGACGCCAACTATGTCCGCGTCGCCACCGGCCTCGATCATGGCGAGGCGGCGCCGCTGCTCGGCGCGCGCACGGGCGGCGGGTCGGAATATCTGGAAGTGTCGGTAAGCGTCACCGCGCCCGAGGTGACGGCATGACCTATTGCGTCGGCATGCTGCTCGCGCAGGGGCTGGTGATGATCGCGGACACGCGCACCAATGCCGGCGTCGACAACATTTCCTCCTATCGCAAGCTGCACATGCTGGCGGACGATGAGGACCGGCTGGTCGCGGTGGCGACGGCCGGCAACCTTTCCATCACCCAGACTACGCTCGGCCTGCTGGCGGAGGGCGTGGCGATCGACCCGGACGATCCGACGCCGCGCCGCGTGTCCGAGATGCCGAGCATGTTCCGCGTCGCCCAGCTCGTCGGCCGGGCGCTGGCCATCACACGCGGCCAGATGAAGGAAGGGCTGGAGGCGGACAAGGTGCCGTCCACCGCATCGCTGCTGCTCGGCGGCCGGATCGGGCGGGAGCCGCTCAAGTTGTTCAACATCTATTCCGCCGGCAATTTCGTGGAATGCCTGCCCGACCAGCCGTTCGTGCAGATCGGCGAGACCAAATATGGCAAGCCGATCCTGGACCGGGCGTTGACCTATGACACGCCGCTGGAAGAGGCGGTGAAGGTTGGACTGATCTCGTTCGACTCGACGATCCGCTCCAACCTCGCGGTCGGTCGGCCGCTGGACCTGATCGTGGTGCCCGCCGATCCGGCGCGCCGTCATCTCCAGCGGCGCATCGCCACCAACGACGCCTATTTCGATGACCTCTCGGCGCGCTGGTCGATGCTGCTGCAGGAAGCGCGCGACATCATCCCGGATCCGCCATTCATGGCCGGCTGGCTGGCGGGGGAGTAAGGGCGGCGAACGGAGCGCCGTGCGCTCGTTCGCTCTCCTCCGGAGGCCGCCTTCAGCCCCGTGCGGGTTCGAAGCGGCGCCAGCCTTCAGGGCTAAGGCGCTCGATCGGGCGGAAGCGGGTCTTGTAGGCCATGCGGGCGCTGCCCTCGACCCAATAGCCGAGATAGACATAGGGCAGCCGTGCGCGCGACGCGCGCAGGATGTGATCCATGATGATGTAGGTGCCGAGGCCGGGCCGGGCGCCCGGCGTATCGGTGTCCGGATCGAAGAAGCTGTAGATCATCGACAGCCCGTCAGACTGCTGATCCGTCAGGCAGGCGCCGACCAGCCGGCCGGGCCGGCCATCCTCATCCGAAGGCTCGCGATATTCGATGATGTAGGTCTTGACCGGGGTCTGCTCGACCATGTCGGCGAAATCGACATCGTCCATCTCGGCCATGCCGCCGCCGGGGTGACGCGCCGCGAGATAGCGGCGGAGCAGGGCGAACTGCTCCTCGGTGGTCCACGGCTTGCACGCCGTCACCACCAGATCGCCGTGGCGGCGAATCAGCCGGCGCTGGGTTCCGTTGGGGCGAAATTCGTCGGTGACGACGCGCACCGAGACACAGGCCTGGCAATCCAGGCAGCTCGGCCGGTAGGCAACCGACTGCGAGCGCCGGAAACCGATACGGCCGAGCGCATCGTTCAAGTCCGTCGCATGGGCGCCGCTCAGCTCCGTGAACACCTTCCGCTCCGTCTTGCCCGGCAGATAGGGGCATGGCGCGGGCGTCGTCACGAAGAAGCGCGGGAAACGGAACGGCGCAGTCACCGGCAGGCAATCTCCGCTGGACAGGATTGGTGGCTTATAGCGGAAAAGCTTCCGAAACGGAAAGGGTCAGCCCAAGCAAAGAGGGTTAAGACGGCGTTGCGCTCGACCGGATCAGGCGAGCTCGACCTTGCTCGCCTCATATCCGCCGGCGGTCAGCGCCTGCATCAGCCGATCGAGATGGGCGGCATCGCGGGTCTCGCACTCGATGTCGGTGATTAGGCCCTTGGCCGGCAGCGTCGAGAAGACGCGCTGGTGATAGACCTCGATGATGTTGACGCGCTCCTGATCGAAGATGCGCGCGACATTGTAGAGCGCGCCGGGCCGGTCCGTCAGCTTGATGCGCAGGCGGGCCAGCCGGCCGGAGCGGGCGAGATCGCGCAGCAGCACGTTGGCCAGCAGCCGCGTGTCGATATTGCCGCCGGTGAGCACGATGCCGACCTTGCGGCCGGCGAAACGCTCCGGGAAAGCGCGCAACGCGGCGAGGCCGGCGGCGCCGGCGCCTTCCACTACCGTCTTCTCGATCTGGAGGAGGAGTGCGACGGATTCCTCCAGGTCGCGCTCCGAGACGAGCAGCATGTCGTCGACCAGCGTCTCGACGATGCGCGCGGTGAGCGCGCCGGGCTCCTTCACCGCGATGCCCTCGGCCAGCGTATCGCCCTGGGTGGCGAGGTGGGTGCCGCGCACGCGATTGTACATCGAGGGATAGAGTTCGGCCTGCACGCCGAACACCTCGATGCCGCCATGGGCCCTGGCGACGGTCGCGCAGCCGGAGATGAGGCCGCCGCCGCCGACCGGGATCAGCAGCGTGTCGATCTCCGGCACGTCGGCGAGCATCTCGACGGCAACCGTGCCCTGCCCGGCGATCACCGCCGGATCGTCGAACGGATGGACGAAGACGAGCCCCTCCGCCTCGGCGACGGTGAGCGCATGGCCATAGGCGTCGTCGAACGTCTCGCCGTTGAGGATGACGCGCGCGCCATGCCCCTCGGTCTGCTGCACCTTCACCATCGGCGTGCTGAGCGGCATGACGATCGTCACCGGCATGCCGAGCCGCGCGCCATGATAAGCGACGCCCTGAGCATGATTGCCGGCCGAAGCGGCGATGACGCCCCGCGCGCGCTGGCCGGCATCGAGCAGCGACAGCCGGTTGAGCGCGCCGCGCTCCTTGTAGGACGCCGTGAACTGGAGGTTCTCGAACTTCAGCCAGACCTCGGCACCGATCATGTCCGACAGGGTCTTGGACTTGAGCGTCGGCGTGCGCACGATCGCGTCGGCGATGCGGCCGTGGGCGGCGCGCACATCGTCGAAGGTCACGATCGGGGGCGGGGGGGTGAGCGGAGTCGCGGTGGCCATAGTGGCGCGGCCATAGCGGATCGGGGCTCCCACGGAAACCGGCCCGCCCCGCCGGTCAGTGGCGCAGGGGGCAATCGATCGGATATAGGGGCGTGTGTAACGTCGCTTCGCGGGGAGCCGGATGCGCCTGCCTTTGCCCTTGTTGCTCATCCTCGGCCTCGCCGCCCAGCCGCTCGCCGCCCAGCCCCAGACGCTGACGCCGGCCCAGCCGGTGACGATCGAGGCGGTGATCAATGCGCTGAAACCGGGGCAATATCTGTGGGCGCCGCAGCTGGCGCCGGCCGGGCCGATGATGATCGTCGTCAGCCTCGCCAAGCAGCGCGCCTATATCTACCGCAACGGCGTGATCATCGGGGTGAGCACGATCTCGTCCGGCAAGGCGGGCAAGGCGACGCCGACCGGCGTGTTCACCATCCTGCAGAAAAAGGTCGATCACAAGTCGAACCTCTATAACGATGCGCCGATGCCCTATATGCAGCGGCTGACCTGGGACGGCATCGCCATGCATGCCGGCAACCTTCCCGGCTATCCCGCCTCGCATGGCTGCATCCGCCTGCCGCTGGCCTTCGCGAAACTGCTTTATGCCGAGACCAGTTTCGGCCTCACCGTGGTGATCACCAACGACGCCCCGATCCCGCGGCTGACGCCGACGCCGGCGGCGCTGACCGGCGCCGCGCCCGCGGCCGCCCCCGCTCAGCCAGGCCAGGCACTGGTCCGCTGGACGCCCGAAAAGGCGCCGACCGGCCCGCTCTCGATCATCATCAGCGGCGCGGATCATCGCCTGATCGTGCTGCGCAACGGGATTGAGATCGGCTCGACGCCGGTCAGTTTCTCCGAGCCGGTGGCGCTGCCCGCCGCCTATGTGCTGAAGAATGTCGACGCCGACGGCGCGCACTGGCTGACGATGAGCCTGCCCTGGGACAAGGCGGCGGCCTCGCGCACGGTGACGCCCGAAGAGCGCGCCAAGCTCGCCCTCCCCGAGGATTTCCGGCTGAAGCTGCTCGCCATCCTCGAGCCGGGCGCCACCGTCGTCGTCACCCCCGACACGCTGCGCGCGGGCAGCACCGGCAAGCCGATCACGGTGATCGCCGAGCAATAGGACGCGCACGCTCGACTTGGGCACGCGCACTGCCTATCCATCGCGGACATGGCTCGCATCGCATTCATTGGGCTGGGCGTGATGGGCGCGCCGATCGCCGGCCATCTCGCCCGCGCCGGCCATCAGCTGACCGTGCACAACCGCACGGCCGCGAAGGCCGAAGCGTGGGTGGCGGCGTTCGGCGGACAGCAGGCCGGCTCGCCGGCCGAGGCAGCGGCGGGCGCGGAGGTGATCATCACCTGCGTCGGCGACGATTTCGACCTGCAGGACGCGACGATGGGCGCATCCGGCGCGTTCCGCAGCATGGTGCGCGACGCCCTGTTCATCGATCACAGCGCGGTTTCCGCCCGCCTCGCCCGACAGCTTGCGGTTGAGGGGCGCGACCGCGGGGTTCGGGTGGTCGATGCGCCGATGTCGGGCGGGCAGGCCGGCGCGGTGAAGGGGCAGCTGTCCCTGATGTGCGGCGGCACCAAGGCCGCGTTCGCCGCGGCCGAGCCGATCATGCGCGCCTATGCCGCGCGCATCGTCCATATCGGCCGCCCCGGCGCCGGCCAGCAGGCCAAGCGCATCGACCGCGTCGCCACCGCCGGCATCATCCAGGGGCTCGCCGAGGCGATCGCGCTCGCGCGCGCCGCCGACCTCGATCTCGACCGGGTGTTCGAGGCGATGTCGGGCGGAGCCGCGTCGAGCTGGTTCCTGGAGAATCGCTGGGAGACGATGACACGCGGCGACTATGATTTCGGCATGGCCGTCGATCTGATGCGCAAGGAGCTGGCGCTGGCGATCGACGAGGCGCGGGTGGCCGGCGCCACCCTGCCCGTCGCCGCGCTGGTCGATCAATTCTATGGCGACGTGCAGGCCATGGGCTATGGCCATGACGACAACACCGCCCTTCTGCGCAGGTTCGATCGCAAATGAGACTGAGGATGGGCGGCACGCTCGCCGCCGCGCTGCTGCTGACTTTGGCGCCCCCCGCCTTCGCCGACGGGCTGATCGACAATGTCGACGGCGTGACGCTGGACGGCAATGGCATTGTCAGGCGTTTCAGCGGCATCGTCATCACCCCCGAGGGCCGCGTCGCCAAGCTGCTCGACAAGGGCGACAAACGTCCGGACGAGCTCGATTTCCGGCTCGACGGCAAGGGGCAGCACCTCATCCCCGGCCTGATCGACGCGCATGGCCATTTCATGGAACTGGGGTTCTTCGCCCTCCGCCTCCAGCTGTTCGACACCAATTCGCTGGCCGAGGCGCAGGGCCGGCTCGCCGCCTATGCCGCCGAGCATCCCCGCCCGATCTGGGTGCAGGGCGGCGGCTGGAACCAGGAGCGCTGGGGGCTGGGCCGATTCCCGACCGCCGCCGACCTCGATCAGGTGGTGAAGGATCGGCCGGTGGTGCTCGGCCGGGTGGACGGCCATGCTCTGTGGGCGAACAGCGCCGCCATCGCCGCGGCCGGCATCACCGCCGCGACCAAGGATCCGCCCGGCGGCCGCATCATCCGCGATGCCAAGGGAAATCCGACCGGCGTGTTCGTCGACGCCGCGCAGGCGCTGCTCAACAAGGCGGTGCCCGAGCCGACACCCGTCGAGCTCGACCGCGCCTTCGCCAAGGCGCAGGAAATCCTGTTGTCGAGCGGCCTCACTGCCGTCGCCGACATGGGCACCACCCTCGCCGACTGGCAGGTCATGCGCCGCGCCGGCGACGCCGGCCGGCTGGACGTGCGCATCCTGTCCTATGGCTCGGGCGTGGAGACGGCGCTGGCGGTGGCCGGCACCGGGCCGACGCCGTGGCTTTATGACGGCCGGCTGAAGATGGTCGGCGTCAAGCTCTATGCCGACGGCGCGCTGGGTTCGCGGGGGGCCTACCTCAAGGCCCCTTATGCCGACGCGCCGGGCGAGCGCGGCCTCGGCTTCAACAGTGACGCGCAGCTCAAGAACCTGATGAGCCGGGCGGCGATGGACGGCTTTCAGGTGGCGGTGCACGCGATCGGCGATGCCGCCAATGCGCAGGTGCTCGACGCCATCGACCAGCTCGCCGAGACCTACAAGGGCGACCGGCGCTGGCGGATCGAGCATGCGCAGATCGTCGACGTGGCGGACCTGCCGCGCTTCGGCAGGAACGGCGTCATCGCCTCGATGCAGCCGACGCACGAGACATCGGACTGGCGCATGGCCGAGGCGCGGCTGGGCCCGGCCCGGCTGGAGGGCGCCTATGCCTGGGCGACGATGCTCAAGCTGGGTTCACCCCTCGCCTTCGGGTCGGATTTCCCGGTGGAAAGCCCCAACCCGTTCCCCGGCCTCGCCGCCGCCATCTCCCGCGAGGACGAGAAGGGTGAGCCTGCCGGCGGCTGGCGCCCGCAGGAGAAGGTGACGATCGCGCAGGCGCTGGCGGGCTTCACCACCATGGCCGCCCATGCCGGCTTCGCCGAGGACCGGCTGGGCAGCCTCGAGCCGGGCCACATGGCCGACTTCCTGCTCGTCGACCGCGATGTCATGGTCGTGCCGGCCAAGGAGTTGCGCGAGACCAAGGTGCTGGAAACCTGGATCGGCGGCCGGCGGGCGTGGGTCCGGAAATAGGCGGCTTCCCCGTCCGGCTCGAGCCTGCCGAAAGCCGGCCGCCGCGGCGATGGCTGCGTCTCGACAGGTGCGAAGCGCGCGGACGGGAGTAAGGTCAGGAACTCGCGCGTGCCGCCAGCAGGCCGGAAGTCAGCACCTGTGGCAGGATCTCGGCAGGCTTGCCCGGCGCGTACCACAAATAGAGCGGCACGCCGGAGCGGCCCTGTGCCTCGATGAAGCGGCCAATCGCCGCATCGCCGCGCGTCCAGTCGCCAACCAGCACCGCCACCTTGCCCTTGTGGAAGGCTTCGGCGGTCTCGGCACGCTCGATCGCGGCCTTCTCGTTGACCTTGCAGGTGAGGCACCAGTCGGCGGTGAAATAGACGAACACCGGCCGGCCCTCCGCCTGCAACGCGGCGAGGCGGTTCTCGCTGAACGGTTCGGATGCCAGCGCGTCCGTGGCGGCGGCAGCTTGCGCGGGCAGCACTGATTGCGGGACGAAACCGATCGCGGCCGCCGCGACGATCGCCGCGGGGGCCAGCGCCAGCCAGCCGCGCCCGCGTCCCGTCGCCTGCCGCCGGCCATAAGCCCACAGGCCGAGCCCGATGGCGAGTGCGGCGGCCAGCCCGATCACCATCCCGTCGACACCGGCCTGCCGCCCGAGGATCCACGCGAGGCCGAGCGCGGTGAGGAACATCGGGATGGCGAGGATGTGGCGGAAACGATCCATCCACGCCCCGGGCCGGGGCAGCATCCGCCGGAATGCCGGCACGAAGCCGAGCAGCAGGAAGGGCAGCGCAAGGCCGAGGCCAAGGCCGCCGAACACCGCGAGCGCGGCTGCCGGCGGCAGCACCAGCGCGGCGCCGAGCGCGCCGGCCATGAACGGGCCGGTGCACGGCGTCGCCACGAAGGCGGCGAGCGCGCCGGTCCAGAAGGCGCCCTTGGTCCCGCCCTGCGCGGCGAGGCTGTCACCGCCGGCGATCACCGCCAGCTCGAACAGGCCGGCAAGATTGAGCGCGATCGCCGTCACCAGCACCAGCAGGAACAGGATGACGCGCGGATCCTGGAGCTGGAACGCCCAACCCGCCGCCGATCCCGCGGCGCGCAGGCCAAGCAGCACGCCGCCGAGCGCCAGGCAGACCAGCACGACGCCGGCGGTATAGGCGACCGCTTCCCTGCGCGGGGCATGGCTGTCATCGCCGGCACGCGCCAGGCTCAGCGCCTTGAGGCTGAGGATCGGGAAGACGCAGGGCATGATGTTGAGCAGCAGCCCGCCGAGCAGTGCGCCGCCGAGCGCGAGGAGAAAGGTGCCGCCGCCGGGGCCGCTGCCACCCTGCTCATCCGATGCGCCGTTGGCGGCGACGGGCGTGCCATCGGCAGGCACCGCCCCGGGGACCGCGCGGAATTGCAGACCCTGTCCGTTGCCGATGCGCAGCACGCCCTCGACCGGGCCATTGACCGCGCCGGCCGCCTTGGTGGCGATGACCAGCATGTCGCCGTTGCGGGTGATCCTCTGCGGCGCGGCATAGTCGACCGCGCCGTCGGTCAACGCGAAGAAATGCGGCGTGGCGACGCGCATCGACGCAGGCAGGGGCACGGCCATCCGGAAATTGCCGCCCGCCACGGCATAGCGCACCTGCTGGTCGAGCGGCCGAGGCATCGCCGCGCGCCAGCCGTCGAACGCGGCGCGGGCGGAGGCGTCGGGAGTGCCGTCGCCAACCTTTAGGTCGATGGCGAGGCTGGTGGTGGCCGGCACGCAAATCTGCTCGGTGCATTCCAGCCAGTCGAGTTTGACACGGACCGGCAGCGCGCTGCCCCTGGCCAGCCCCTTCGGCACGGTCAGCCGCACGAGATGGGCGTAGGGCGCCTCGTAGACATGGTTCATGAGGCCGGCGATCATCAACGTCGTCGGCACCGGATAGGCGAGCGGCCCGGCGCTGACGCCTTTGGGCAGCGTCCAGTGCGCCTCGGTTTCGAGGCCGCTATTGCCCGGGTTCTTCCAATAGCCGTGCCAGCCCGGCTGCGGCGTCCAGCGAATGGCGAGGGTCGTCGTCGCGCCGGCCGCCGGTGCCATGCTCTCGGCGACGAGCTGGGCGCGGATATGCGGCTGGCCGCCGCCCAATTGGGCAAGGGCCGGCACCGCGCCGAGAATGAGATAGAGGACCGCAACAAGTCCGACACGAAGACGATCCATCACCGCTCCCGCAAACACCCGCCGCCGCCATAGCATCGCGCACGGCCCGCTGCATGATCTGACCGCCATATGGGTATGACGCAGTATTTTGCACGGGCGGCCACGACTTCGGCACGGAGCGGAACGTCGCACTGATCAGACTAGCGGTGACGGAAAGCAAGACGCTGGCGGACACTCCCGCCATGTTCGGCCGCCAGGCATCGGCGCACGCCCGTCCCGGGCTGCGAAGTAAAAAAGCCGGCAGGCGCGGAACCCGCCCCGTCGAAGGGCGTTCTCTACTTCGGATAGCGACCTTTTGCCCCCCCGCTCTCGCTGTCCGAAATAAGGACCCGGACTGGCTGACCTCCCCCCGGCAGCCACTCCGGGTCCAACTCGTTTGGGGCCGTTCGATTCACCGCCTTCGGGAACCTGCCGCGCACCGAAACATTCTTTTCCGCAAGGGCAGCCTGAGCTGTCGTAGTCTGGAGGAAGACATGGTTCGCAAGGCTGGTATGCGTGGGTTCGCGATGCTGACGATGACGGCAGCCGCGCTGCTGATCACCGCGTGCAATACGGTGTCGGGTGCCGGCAAGGACGTGTCCTCGGCCGGCAATGCCGTGTCGAAGGCGGCCGATAAGTCCAAATAAGCCGATCGCGCGCGGGGGCGCGGTATCAGGCGGCAGTCTCGCTGTCGTCGGTGCCGCGCTCCCGTGAACGCCGCCGCTCCGTGAACAGGATCGCGATCAGCGCGAACTCGTAGAGCGCCACCAGCGGGACGGCGAGCATCAGCTGGGATACCACGTCCGGCGGGGTCAGCACCGCCGCCACCGCGAAAGCGCCGACGATCGCGTAACGCCGTCCGGCCTTGAGCTGGTTGCGGGTGACGATGCCCGCCTGTTCGAGCAGCATCAGCAGCACCGGCAGCAGGAATGCGACGCCGAAGCCGAACAGGAACTTCGTCACGAAATCCAGATAATTGCCGACGCCCGGCAACGCCTGCTGGTCGACACCGCCGACATTGCCCTGATAGCTGAGCAGGAAGCGCAGCGCGAGTGGCATCGCGACGTAATAGGCGAGCGCGGCCCCCATCAGGAACAGCACCGGCGTCATCACCAGGAACGGCAGGAATGCCCGTTTCTCCTTGGCATAGAGGCCGGGGGCCACGAACTGCCAGATCTGGCTGGCGATCACCGGGAAAGAGATCATGATCGCGGCGAAGAACGCCACCTTCACTTCGACGAAGAACGCTTCGAAGATATTGGTGTAGATGAGCTTGCCCTGACCGGCCCGCAGCAGCGGCTGCACTAAGAAGGCGAAGATCGGCTTGGCGAAATAGAGGCAGATGGCGAAGGCGAGGCCAAGCGCCGCGACGGCCCAGAGGAGCCTGCGCCGGAGCTCGATGAGATGCTCGAGCAGCGGCGCGCGGGTGTCGTCAATGTCCCTCACGGCAGCGGCGGACCGGAGCGCGACGGCGTGACAGGCTGGGCTTCGCTTTCAGCAGGCGCGGCAGGCGCGGCAGGCCCCGTTTCGGCAGTCGCTTCCGGCGGGGCGCCATAGTCGAATTCGGACGTCGGCCCGGGAATGGCTGGCGCAGGCGCGGACCCGTCCATCGGATGCTCGCGCATGATGCGGTCATTCTCCGATTTCCACCTCTTCTCCATCTCCTCCAACTCCGCCTCGCGGACCATCTGGTCGAAGCCGGAGCGGAAATGGCGGGCGACGCCGCGGGCCTTGCCCACCCAGCGGCCGACGTGCCGCATCACGCGCGGCAGATCCTTCGGGCCGATGACGAGAAGCGCCACGACCGCCACGAGCAGCAGCTCGGTGGGTGCAATATCCAGCATTATGTGGCCTTGGCCCGATTAAATTGATCAGGCGGCCGGACGATCGTCCTTCATCGGCTGCAACTCGCGGTCGCGATTTGCTTCGAGGGGCGGCTGCGCCTGGAGGCGCGGCGCGGGCTCGTCATCCTCGGCCATGCCCTTCTTGAAGCTCTTCAGGCCCTTGGCGACGTCGCCCATCATGTCGGAGAAGCGGCCCCGCCCGAACAGCAGGAGCACGACCAGCCCCAGCACGAGCCAGTGAATGAGGCTGAAACCACCCATGAGAATCTCCTGAAACGCAATCTGCGTCCAGATAAACCATTGGCGAACGGATTTGAACCTTTGATATCTTAATCCGGTTCCCCGTCCTCCCGGCCGTCGCTGGATGCGGGCATGTCTTCCAGCGGATCGAGCAGGCCGGAGGCGCGCAGTTCGTCGATACCGGGCAGGTCCCGCCGCGAGGCGAGTCCGAAATGATCGAGGAACCCCTGGGTGGTGGCGTAGAGCAGCGGCCGTCCCGGCGCCTCGCGCCGCCCGGCCGGGCGAACCCACCCGGCTTCCATCAGCACGTCGATGGTGCCGCGGGAAATCTGGACGCCGCGGATCGCCTCGATCTCGGCGCGGCTGGCGGGCTCGTGATAGGCGATGATCGCCAGCGTCTCGATCGCCGCCCGGCTCAGCCGGCGCGGCTCTTCCCGCTCGCGGCGCAGGATATGGGCGAGATCGGCGGCCGTCTCGAAATGCCAGAGCCCGCCCCGCTCGACGAGCTGAATCCCGTGGCCCTCATAATCGGCGCGCAGCCGCTCCAGCACCGGGCGCGGCGGGCCATAGTCCCCGAGCAGCTCGGCAAGTTGGGCGAGGCCGATCGGCGCCTCGGCCGCGAATAGCGCCGCCTCGGCGATGCGCAGCGCCTCGTCGCGCGCGCCGCTCATGCCGCGCGGATCATCAACGGGGCAAAGGCTCCGTCCTGGGCCAGCTCCACCTGCCCGCGTTTCGCGAGTTCCAGTGCGGCGAGGAAGCTCGAGGCCCGTGCCGAGACGGCCATGTCCGGATCGCGGGTGCTCGGCAGGAAACGGTCCAGCGCCTGCCAGCCGCTCAGCCGTCCGAGCATCCGCTCCATCCGGCGCAGCGCTTCCTCCAGAGTCATTACCGGCCGGCGCGCCACCACGTGCAGCACCGGCGCGGTGCGCGCGCGAACGCGGCCATAGGCGGCGAGCAGCTCATAGAGGTCGGCCTGCCACGCGGCGCGGCGGACCACCTCCAGCCCTTCCGGATCACCGCGCACGAAGACGTCGCGGCCAATGCGGTCGCGCGCCATCAGCCGCGCGCCGGCGTCCCGCATCGCATCCAGCCGTTGCAGGCGGAGATGAAGACGCGCGGCGAGCAATTCGGGATCGGGGTCCGCCTCCGGATCCTTGGGCAGCAGCAGGGCGGACTTGAGCAGCGCCAGCCATGCCGCCATCACCAGATAGTCGGCCGCCAGCTCCAGCCGGAGGCTGCGCGCCTGCTCGACATAGGCAAGATATTGCTCGACCAGCGCCAGGATCGAAAGCTCGCGCAGGTCTACCTTCTGGGTGCGGGCGAGCGCCAGCAGCAGGTCGAGCGGCCCTTCCCACCCGTCAATGTCGATGGTGAGGGCGGGCTCTTCGTCCATGGCGGCTCAGACGAGGGCGAGCAGCCGGTCGCGCGCCGCCATCGCCTCGGCCAGCTCGATGGCGGCGGCGGAACCGGCGATCGTCGCCATCGCCCGGTCGAGGCGCGCGCGGGCGGCGGGCTCGATCTCGGTGAGGCCGGCGACCACCGCCTGCATCTCCGCCAGATCACCGGAGCAGTGGAGCGCGATGTCGCACCCCGCGCAGATCGCCCCGGCGGCGCGCACGCCAAATTCGCCGGCCAGCGCCTTCATGCCGAGATCGTCGGACATCAACAGCCCGTCAAAGCCGATCACGCCGCGGATGATCCGCGCGATCACCACCGGGGACAGCGTCGCACAGCGCTCGGCATCCCACGCGGTGTAAACGACGTGCGCGGTCATCGCCATCGGTGCCGCCGCCAGCGTCATGAACGGGGCGATGTCGATATTGAGCGCGGCCTCGTCGGCGTCGACCACCGGCAGTTCGAGGTGGCTGTCGGCCATCGCCCGGCCATGGCCTGGAATATGCTTGACGACGCCGACGACGCCGCCCTCGCGCAGCCCCTGCAACGTTGCTCGACCAAGCGCCGAGACCTGCATCGGCTCGCCGCCCAGCGCTCGATCGCCGATAATGTCGTGCGCGCCGGGCTGGCGCACGTCGAGCAATGGCAGGCAATCGACGTTGATGCCGACCTCACGCAACGTCAGCGCGATCGCCAGCGAGTTCAGGCGGATCGCCTCCATCGCGCTCGACGGCGCCGCCTGGTAGAGCTGGGCGAACCGCTCTGCGGGCGGGAAGAGCGGCCATTCGGGCGGCTGCAGCCGCGCCACCCGCCCGCCTTCCTGATCGATGAGGATCGGTACATCATCCCGCCCCGACAACGCGCGCAAGGCATCGGTGAGCGCGCGAAGCTGCGCCCGGTCGACGACGTTGCGGCGGAACAGGATGTAGCCGGCCGGCTCCACCTCAGCGAAGAAGGCGCGTTCGGCGGGATCGAGCGTCGCGCCGGCCAGCCCGAAAAAGGCCGGGATCATCCGCCCACCACCATGCAAGTCTCCCCGGCCACCTTGAGCCGTCCGCAGAAATCGGAAGCCTGCGGGCCGACATTGGCGCGCAGGCGATAGACGGTACCGGCACCCGCCCGCGCGGGCAGCACGACGGGGGTGAACTCCGCGAGGAAGCGGAAGCGCGCCGAGAGCGCCTTCCACGCCGCATTGGCCTTGCCCTCGGTAGAGAAGGCGCCGAGCTGGATGCTACCGTTCGACGTGACCTGGGCCGGAGCCGGCGGCGACGAGGCGGGCGCCGCCGGCGGCTCGGTCTCGGCATGTTCAGGCTGCGCGTGCGGCTTGGCCATCGGCGCCTCCGGGAGGGCGGACAGGTCCAGCACCGCGCGGGGATCGGCGCCCTCGCTCGCCTGATAGCTCGCGAAGCCCTCCCCCTCCACCTCCATGCCTCCGGGATCGTCCGGCTTCACCTTGTAGGGACCGGGTGGCGCCTTGATCAGACCAGCCGAGCCGTCTGCAGCGGGCTGGTCTCGCCACCAGCGCCACGCCACCGTGCCGAGGCCGAGCACAATGGCGATTGCGATAACCGCGGCGATGATCGGCACTAGCGGCAGGTTGTAGGTGCGCGTCTCGTCGGGCGCCTCCTGCAGCCAGGGCAGTCGGTCCTCGTCGGGGTATCCTCTGCCAGGCCCGGGCGGCGCCATCAGTTCAACTCCTCGGCCGCGGCCACTCCCATGATCGACAGGCCGTTGCGGATGATCTGCCCGATCGCATCCGACAGGGCCAGCCTCGCCGCGCTGAGCGCGGCGTCATCGGCGACCAGGAAGCGGCGGGCGGGATCGTCGTTCCCGCGATTCCACAGCGCGTGAAACGCAGCGGCGAGATCGTAGAGATAGAAGGCGACGCGATGCGGCTCATGCGTCGTCGCCGCGCCTTCCACCACGCGTGGGAACTGTGCGGCGAGCTTGACCAGCGCCAACTCCTCGTTGTCGAGGAGCGCGAGGTCGGCGGCCCCGTCCAGCGCCAGCCCCGCCTCGGCGGCCCGGCGATGCAGCGAGCGGCCCCGCGCATGCGCATATTGCACGTAGAAGACCGGATTATCCTTCGACGCCTCGACCACCTTCGCGAAATCGAAATCCATCTGCGCATCGGCCTTGCGGGTCAGCATCGAAAAGCGGACCACGTCGCGCCCGACTTCGCGCACCACGTCGGCCAGCGTCACGAAAGAGCCCGAGCGCTTCGACATCTTCACCGGCTCGCCGGCGCGCAGCAGGCGCACCATCTGCACCAGCTTGACGTCGAGCGGCACCTTGCCGCCGGTCAGCGCCTGCACCGCGGCCTGGATGCGCTTCACCGTGCCGGCATGGTCGGCGCCCCAGATGTCGATCAGCTGGTCGGCGGTCTCCGCCTTCTGCGCGTGATAGGCGAGGTCGGTGCCGAAATAGGTGAGGCCGCCATCGGCCTTCATCACCGGCCGGTCGCTGTCGTCGCCGAAGGCGGTGGCACGAAACAGGGTCATCCGCTCCGGCGTCCAGTCCTCCGGCACTTCCCCCTTGGGCGCGTCGAGAGTGCCTTCGTAGACCAGCCCCTCCCCACGCAACCGCTCCAGCGCCGCCGTCACGCGGCCGGCCTTCTGCACCGCCGCTTCCGAGGAGAACACGTCATGATGGATGCCGAGCAGCGCCAGGTCGGCACGGATCATGTCCATCATCGCCGCGACCGCCCGCTCGCGGAACAGATCGAGCCACTCGGCCTCGGGCTTGCCGACATAAAGATCGCCATATTCAGCGGCGAGCATCGCACCGACCGGCTTCAGATAGTCGCCGGGATAAAAGCCCTCCGGGATCTCGATCGCCTCGCCCAGCGCTTCACGGTAGCGCAAATGCGCCGAGCGGCCGAGCGTCTGCACCTGCGCCCCGGCGTCATTGACATAATATTCGCGGATCACGCCGAAGCCGGCAAAGGCGAGAAGATTGGCCAGCGCATCGCCGACCACCGCGCCGCGGCAGTGGCCCATATGCATCGGGCCGGTCGGGTTGGCCGAGACATATTCGACGTTGACGGTGCGCTCGGCGCCGAGGTCCGAACGGCCATAATTGGCACCCTCGCCGAGGATCGTCGCCAGCTCCTCGCGCCACAGCTCAGGCGACAGGGTGAGATTGATGAAGCCAGGGCCGGCGACCGTCACCGCCTCGACGCCGGAAACTGCCTCCAGCCGCGGGGCCAGCAGCGCGGCAAGCGCACGAGGATTGGTGCCGGCCGGCTTGGCGAGCACCATCGCCGCGTTGGTGGCGAGATCGCCATGACTGCTGTCGCGCGGCGGCTCGACCGTCACGGCGCGGCGATCCAGCCCGGCCGGGATCGCGCCGGTGGTTACGAGTTCGTCGAGGATGAGCCCGATTTCGCGGGCAAAGCGGGCGTAAAGCGTCATCAGCGGTCCGAATGGCGAGGCAAGACAATGGGCCTTAGCGCGCGCACCGCGAGGGATCAAACCAAGCCGGACGACGCGACGCCCCCCGAACGGGGCAGGCCGCGTCGACCGGCGTGAAATCAGGACGCGGTGATCACGCCGCAGGCGATGCGCTTGCCGCTATTGCCCGAGGGGTCGGTCTTATAATCGTCCGGATCGGCGTGGATCATGATCGAGGCGCCATCGGCGTCGAGCAGCGGCGACGCGCCCGAGCTGAGCTTGCCGCCGGGGATCGTGGCCGTCATGCGGCCAGCGCCATTGGCGGCGACGGTAAGGTTCGCCATGTCGCCCATGTGGGCGCCGGCTGGATTATCCTTGCCGTGCTGATGGCTGGTCGGGTTCCAGTGCCCGCCGGCGGTGGTGAATTCCGGCCCCTCGCATTTGCCGACCATATGGATGTGAAAGCCCTTGGCGCCAGCCGGCAGGCCGGCAGCGGCGACCGTCACGGTCAGGCCCGCCGGCGTCTCGGTGAAGGTGGCGGTGCCCTTGCTGGCCCCCGACGCATCCTTGAGCACGGCGGTCGCGCCCGGCTTGCCCTGCGCCATTGCCGTTGCCTGGCCTAGCAGCGCGAGGCCGATCGTACCCATGAGGATGAAGTGTGCGCGCATGTCCGTCTCCCTGGTCCCGATCCCCAACGCCTCGACGGCGTCAGCCGTTTCACCGCAAGGGGCGGCAGGCCGAATATTGCGAGCGAAACGCAAAAAGGAAAGGGGAGCCGGTTGCCCGGCTCCCCTCCTTTTCGTCACCGAAGTGGCGTTGACCGACCTTACTGGCCCGAACCCGGACCAAAGGTGATCTCCACGCGCCGGTTCTGCGGCTCGCGGACACCGTCCGCGGTCTGCACCAGCAGACGGGTTTCGCCGAAGGCCTCGGTCGACAGAGCCGAGTCCGGAATGCCCTTGCCGGCCAGATAGGCCTTCACGGCATCCGCACGACGCTGGGACAGGCCCATATTATACTGAGCGGCACCCGACGTATCGGTGTAGCCCGCCAGCGTGATCGAGGCCTGACCGGTCTGCGCATACTGCGCAGCGGCGTTGTCCAGGATCGAAGCCGCTTCCGGCGTGATGTTCGACTTATCCCAGTCGAAGAACACGATGAACGGACCCGGAGTCACCGGCGGCGGCGGAGGCGGCGGCGGGGGCGGCGGGGGCGGAGGCGGCGGCGGCGGAGGCGGCGGAGGCGGGGGCGGCGGAGGCGGCGGCGGAGCAGCCGGCTCACCGAAGTTGTACACGAGGCTCGCCAACAGGCTGTGCGAGCGGAAATTGCCCTCGAACTCACGGCCGTCGTTGGCGACACCGCGGACATTGTCGGCGCGGAAGTAGCGATACTTCAGGCCGAGATCGATGTTGGTCGTGACCGGGTAACGGATGCCGGCGATCGCCTGCCACGCAAAGCGGGAGTCGCTGTCATCGAGGAACACCGGCTGCGGACCGATATGGTAATCGGCAAACTTCACGCGGGCGACACCGGCACCACCGCCGACATAACCCTGGAAGCTGTCCTCGTCACCGAAGTCGAGCAGGGCGTTGACCATGAAGGACAGCGCGCTGTTGTGACCACCGGCATTGCCATAAAAGCCGGCCGGCTGGGTGCCGATCAGCGTGCTGGTGGTGAAGCTGTCGTTCTCGGCGGTCTTGTAACCGACTTCGCCTTCGACACGCAGCATGCCGAAATCATAGCCGACGACGCCGTCGACATCGAAGCCATAGCGGCTGTCGGTGTTCACGGCATTGTTGACCGCGCCGATGTCCGTCTTGATATCCTCAACGAGCAGGCCACCGCCCTCAACGCCGACGTACCAAGCGCCATCCTTGGCGAGCACTGGCGAGGCCAGCGCGGTGGATGCAAGCGCCACGAATACGGCGAGCTTCCGCATATCAGTCCCCTTTCTAACAGGTTCCCTGGGAGGAACTGGGAAAATCCCTAAACCCAAGTTGAGTATCCGCGCAAGCGGGGTTATTCCCTAGCTGTTGCCAAAAAACTACACTCGTTGCGTAAGCCGAACGACCTGCAGCTCCTGACCACGGCCGGTAAACGCCGCTTCGTCGATCCGGTTTCGTAACGACGAAAAAATTTATCCGGAAATCAGTCCGTGAGCACGCAGGACATCCAAGATCTGTGACACAGCCAGCCGAGCCTGTGCGTCCACCATCGACCCCCCCGCCGGGTCAGCGACGGCAGGCTGGCGCGAACCCAGGACCTGCTCTCCATTCACCTCGATGGTTGTCACTGGCAACCGGCCAATCGCCCAGTCATTGCCGGTCCAGCGGACAAAAACACCATCCGTCATGGACCATAGCGTCATTCCGGCAACAGGTCCGACAAATCGCCATCCGCCCTCCGTCCAGGCAGCGATGCGATGGCCCTGCCCGGCCCAGTCCCCGGTCGGCTCGGCCCCGAGCGCCCAGCATTGGCCCGGGGACGGCGCCGCCGGCGGGCTCACCGCGCCGGCCATCTCGATCGTGGGATGCAGCGCGGCGTCGAGGATCGCCAGCGCCTCGTTGTGAAAGGCTTCCTTCTGTGCCTGTCCCGGCTCAAGCCAGGGCAGGGCGAAGCGCGCACTCGCATCGCTCATTCCGCTCTCCTCAGTTGACGATGGTCGTTGCCGGCGCCGAAAGGACGCCGAGGCTGCCCTGCTGGCGTATGACGAAGCTGAGCACGGCGCCCGACGCGATGCCGTCCGCCGTCTGCGCCGCCGCATCATAGTCGAAGGCCGGCGCGGCCAGCTCGACGCTGCGTCCGCGGCCCCCCGGCGCCGACACCGTCAGCCGATAACGCTCCGCCGTCTCGCCGAGCGCGACGTCGTCGCCGTCGATCCACGTCCAGCCCGCGCGACTCCGTCGGGTCCACACGATGCCGACCCCGCCATCGGCCCGCCGCCGGGCCCGCAGATGCACCGGCGCGGGCGGCTCGATCGCCGCGCCGCGCAGGCCCAGCTCGGCGATCGCCGGCACCGCGTCGCCGACGCCCGCGGCCTGCACGCGCAACATCGCCCCCAACGCGCTCGCCGGCGGATCCCAGCTGGTCAATGCCGGCCGGTCGATCAGCACGAAGCGCTCGCCCGGCTGGTGGCCGGCCATCGCCCATTCGGTGCCGCGTCGCCCACGCAGCAACCCGCGCAGGCGCCACTGCCCGGGCCGGATCCGCACCGCCTGCGCGAACTGGATGAGCTCGTCGCCGACCAGCGCGAGATTGGCCTCCGCCGCCCGCGCGATATCCTGCCGCCCGACCAGTTCCATGCCGTCGTGGAGAAGGGTGACGTCGAGGCGGCTGGCATCGTCCCTGAGCGCCGCCTGCCCGGCGGTCAGGACGCTCGTCGCGCTACCGGTCACCGCCGGCGCGGCCGTGGCGCCGATCGCCTGCCAGCTCGTGCCACCGTCCAGGCTCACCATCAGCTCGGCCCGCCGCCAGCCGGGGGAGGTGCCCGCCGCGGCGATCCACAACCTCGGTCCGGCCGGCAGCGCATCCTCCACCGAGGGCAATTCGAACGGCACCAGCTGGGTCGCCCCATGGACCAGGTCGGCATCGGCCACCGGCCGGCCGGCGCTCGCCGGCGGCAGCAGGCCGGAGGCCGGCATGCTCGCCACCAGCGACAGGCGCAGCCTCATCGCCTCCAGCGTCGTCTCGACGATGCGCCAGCGCTCGCCGCGCCCCGGCAGGGTCACCGCCTCGCCCGGCCTGAGCGCCAGCGCCCGCCAGGACAGGCTCACCTCAGCGGTCGTCCGTTCCGCCCAGTCCCGCGCCAGCCGCGCCTCGGCCAGCGCCTTGGCGGCAGAGGCATCGAGCGCGGCGGCGATGTCGATCCCTTCGGCGCGCCGCCCCGGCCCTGCCCGCCGCGCGCGCTGCAGGCCCGCCTGATAATCGCGCGCCGGCTCGAAATAGCCGAGCGCGATCTCGTCGGGCAGCGTGCCGGCGGCGCGGCGCTCGATGCGCGGGCGCTCCTCGCCGCCGACCAGTCCGCCGATCGCCAGCGCCTCGGCCTCGCCGTCGCTCAATATCAGCCGCTCCCCGTCATCGGCGATGACGAGCGGCACCGCCTCGGCAAGGTCCTGCAAGACGCCACGGATGCTGTCGCCTGCCGCCGCGAAGCCGCCGAGCGTCGCCTGCACCGCGCCGCCGGCATCGCCGTCGCTCAGCGTGTGCGCGATCATGCCGAGCGATACCGGCCCGGCGTCCGCCTCGACCTCGAATGTCAGCGACGGGATATGGTTGCCATAATCGGCGAGCTGGAAGTCCTCGAACACGGCATAAGCCATGCCGCGATAGGCGGGCGTATGGCTCACCCCCTCGGCGGACGCGATCAGCGGGTCGACCGGCTGGTCCTCGCCGCCGGTATGGAGGCGATAGCCGGTCTGGCTCTTCCAGTCGCCCGCCTCGCCGCGCAGCAGCTTGCCGTCCGCCCAGATGCGCTTCACGCCGCGGATCGGCCGCCCTGACAGCGCCACCGCGAACGACGCCGAATAGCTGTAGCTGGTGGTCTTCGGCGCGCCCTTGCCACCGCCGGATCGGTGCTGCGCTTCCCTGAGGTCGGTCGCCCAGATCACCGTCCCCGCGACCCGCAGCGTTCCGAACAGCCTGGGAATTGCCGAGCCATAGGAGGAGGTCTGCACCGCGAGCTGGCTGAGCCGCGCCCCCTGCCGGCCCTTCGGCGCAAGCAGCTTGGTGTCGATCAGCGATCCGAACACCGCGCCGACGGCACCCCCGATCGGCCCGCCGATCATCGTCCCGACGGTGGTGAGCACCAGGGTCGCCATCAGCGCGCCTCCATCATGCGGAACATTGCCAGCACCGGCGCCTCCGGCCACCCCGGGGTCTCCACGACCCGCCGCAGCCCGGCATGGGCGTGGACGAAGCCGTCCCACGTCCAGACGCCGAGGTGGAGCTGCGCCGGCCCCGCCTGGATCAGCATCAGGTCCCCCGCCTGCGCGTCCTTGCCATCAAGCCGTCGAAGTCCCGCCGCCTCGATCCGCATCCCCACCACCGCGGGGTCACCGCCGCGCAACGCATAATCGCCGGGCACGGCCACCCCATAGGCGGCGGCCGCTACGCCGACGCAATCCAGCCCGTAGTCGACATCGCGCCCCTGCGGCCGAAAGCGCGCGCCGACGCACGCCAGCGCCGCCCGCGCTGCCGCTTCGCCCATTCGCATCATTTGATCCTTTGTTGGCCAGGCGCCGGAAGGCGCATCCTCGAACTTCACGCCCCCGGATAGCGGGTCAGCAGGTCATTGCCCGGCAGATGCGGCTCGCCCCTGAAGTTCACCGCGTTGGCAAAGCGCGCCGCGCAGGTCTCCAGCCGCCTGTCGCAGCCTTCCTCCAGCATCACCCGCTCGCCCGCCGTCACCGCGAAAGCCGGCGCCTCGCGCAAGGTCAGCACGTCGCCCGCCGAGGCGGCGACGTCCGCCGCCAGTCCGCCATTCGGCCCGTCCAGCCAGCGCAGCCGGCCATATCCATAGCCGTTCGGCGCCGGCTCCGCCCGATCGATGCGCAGGGCAAGCCCGTCCGCCTCGACCACCGCCACGATCGCCGTGCGCGCGCCGAGATCGACGCGACACCGCCGGTCACCGAGGCTCGCCCGGCATTCCGGCGACGTCGCCTCGACCACCGGCCGCTCCAGCAGCGCCGCCGGCCCCCGCAGCTCGGCGGTGAAGCCGGTGCCCGCCACGCCGACATCGCCAATCTCCCCGCGCGCCAGCAACAGCGGCGCCTCGTCCGGCGCCGTCCAGTCCACCGCCCACAGCCTCAGCCGCGCCCCGTCCCACCGGCCGGCGGCGAGGTCCGCCTCGGTGATCGCATCGGCGGTGAGCGCCCCGCCGACGTCCAGCGTCGACACCTCCAGCCCGGCGCTGCGGGTGATCGCCGACGGCGCCATGCCGGGGGCCGCGCGATAAACGAGCCCGTCCATCACCAGATCACGGTCATGGCTGGTGAAGCCGAGCGTCACACCGTCGCGCCGCTCCAGCCGCCAGCAGAAGGCGAGGGTGGTCAGCGTCTCGTCGAGCCACGCCGTCACGCCAGCGCCTCCCGGATTTCGATCAGCGGCACCGACGGCGCCCCGCCCGCCCGGAAGGTCTCCCCCTGCACGTCGAGCCGATCCTCGGCAAAGCGCACCGGCACGTCGAAGCGGAACCCCGCCGTCACCACCGCGCCCGCCGCCACCGGCACCTCGAAGCGGACCATTCCGCCCGCCTCCAGCATCCAGCCGGTCAACCGCTCGCTGCCGTCCACCGCGACGCGCACACTGCCCGTCACCGGCCGGGTGATCCGCCGTTCCTGCTCGCCATAGAGCTTGCGCAATGGAAAGCCCGTCGCCACGCCGTCGCCAGCCCCGAGAGGCTGGTCCAGCGGCGTCGGCGCGCCCGTCATGCCGGCTGAGCTGTCGTCATAGGCGTCACGGAAACGAAAGCCCCGCGCGGCCCCGCGCCGCGCCCGGAAGAAGGCGATCAGCGTCTGCATGTCCGCCTCGGATCGCACGCCCGATCCGACATCGAAGCGCATCCGCGCGTCCGCCCAATCGGCGTTGCGCTGCTCGACGCCCGCCGCCGTCGTCACCACCGCCGTCGAAAAGGCCGGCGCCACGCTCGCCTCCAGCCCAAGGGCGAGCGGAAAGAGGATATCGTCAAAAGCCTGCACGTCCGCCTCCCCGCCTGTCTCGAAATGCACGAAGCCGTCGCGGATCACCTGGGGCAGCGCCCACAGGAACGTGTCCGCCACGCCGCGCCGCCGCGCCGCCTCGGCAGCGCCGTCGATCTGCCGCCATTGCGCGCGCTGCTCGCCCCGCAGCACAAAGCCTGCGAAATAATGTTGCCGCTCCACCGGATAGCCGAGCCGCGCCTGCATCGCCGCTGCGCCCCGCGCGGTGGCGCCGGCATCATCGGCGGTCGTCCAGTCGTAATCCTCGAGCTGCAGCACATCGAAGGCCGGGCTCGCCCAGCCGGCCGGCACGTTCGCCCGCTTCACCTCCGGCGATGCCTGATCCAGCACGGTCGGCAGATAGACCAGGATCAGCGTCTCGGCGCCGGGATGATCGGCCAGCACCGCGTCTCTCAGCGCCGCAGTCGACGCCGCGAGCAGCGCGCCGGCCTGATCGAGCAATGCGGTCTGCGCCGCGCTCATCGCTGCGCGGACATCGTCGATGACGGGCGGATTGCCGCTGAGGGCGCTTCGCGACGCATCGTCGTAGAGGCAGATGCGCCGATCCGGCATGATCCACCACCACGGCTCGCCGATCTGGAAGCGCACCTTGATCCCGCCCTCGGCGGCGATGCCGGCAAACGCCCGCGCCACCGTCTGGAGGTACGCCATCGCCTGCGCATTCGCCGGCGACAACAGGGTCGACGGCGGATCCCACCCGGTCAGCGCCGCTGTCCCGTCGCTGGCGCGCTGCTTCCAGGCCTCCGGGCAATTCTCGTCGAGCAACTCATAGCTCAGCGACAGGATGATATCCTGGCCGAGCGCCTTGGCGCGCGCCACGAAATCCCGATGCCACGACAGGCACGGCGCGTTCAGCGCCCCTCCCTCGGCGATGGCGCGCAGGTCCACCCCCATCCGGTAATAATGGCTCATGCCGACATAATGGTTGATCGCGCCGCGATAGCCGAGGTGCAGGATATTGCGCAGCATCCGGGCCGGCGTGACATTGTAGAGGTCGTCATAGCCCGTCGCGATGCGCATGCCATGCGGCGGCACCAGCACGTCGCCGATCGGCAGCATCGTGCCCACGCCGTCACAGACGATGCCGCTCAACTCCACCCACGCCTCGGCCGGCGCGGTCAGCGGTGTATCTTCCCCGGTATAATCGGGCGGGATGAGGCTGATGAACAGCCGGTCGACATCGCCGGGCCACACCGGGTCGGCCTCCTCCGGCAGGTCGAAGCCGCCCTCCATCGCGTCGAAATCGAGCGCGATCGCGGCATCTTCCGGCGTGCCATCGGCATAATTCCACAGCCTGACATACCAGGCGCGCGGATTGCCCGACTTGTCCCGCCCCTCGATCGTCAGGGTCGGCCCGTTGATCGCGTCGAGCGGCATCAGCCCGCCAGACCTCCAGCGGAAGCCGAGCCTGAGACCGCGGAAATCCCGCGCCGTCTCATAGCCGAGCAGCGGATGATCCCAATGATCCTCCGCCTCCCAGATCAGCCCGGCAAGATCGTCCGCCCGGTAGAAGACGGCATCCGCGCGCAGCCCGTCGGCGCCGGTCGTCACCACCGAGGCGTTCATCGGCCGCGGAAAGTTCACCGTCCAGAAGCGCGGGTCGAACCGCCGGATCCAGCCGCTACTCTGCCCGTCGCCCTTCTTCGCCAGCCACCAGCCCATCTCAGCGCTCCGCCGCGTCGAGCGCGCGCCGCACCGCGCGCGCCACCTGCCGCCCCGATCGCGCCAGCGCATCCGGTGCGCTGCCCGCCGGCACGCCGATGCTGATCGCGACATTCACCGATCGCGTGGCCCCGCCTGCGGCCCCCTCGACCCGGCCGCTGCTCGTCGGCACGAACAGCTCAGGCCCCCGCTCCCCGACCATATAGGCGCGGCCCTGCGTCACTGGCCCGCCCGTCGCCCGGCCGGGGAGGCCGAGCGCCGCGCCGATCAGCCTTGTGCCCGTCGAAACGAGGCCGCCATCGTTCAGCACGCTGCCCAGCCCGTTCGATATCGCGGCCCTGGCGACATCGGACATCGCGGCGAGCGCGATCCGCTTCAAATCCTCGAAGCCGAACTTGCCGGTGCGGATCGCCTGACCCAACGCCGCCTCGATGAGCCGCCCGGCCGCCTGCCCGGCCTTGCCGACGCCACTGTCCAGCATGCGTTTCATCTCGTCACAGTCGCGCTGAAAGGGGGCGAGGTCGGCATTGACCCTCACCACCATCCGCTCAAGTTCCTCATCCATCCGGAAACATCTCCTGCAATCGGGCGAGGTCGCTGGTATTGGCGGGAGGGGCCGCCCCCTCCCCGCCGGCGATCGCAGCGATCACCGCCGCCAGCTCCGCGGGTGTCGCCCGCCAGAACTCGTCCGGCCGCCAGCCGGCCAGCGCCCCGGCCAGCCCCGCCAGCCGCGCCGCCGCATTGGTGAAGCCGCTCATCGCCCCTTCAATATCTCGCCGATCAGCGCCTTCAGCACCGGCGCCGCGCCGACCAGCCCGACTTCGGTCACCGCCTCACCCAGCCGCTCGCGGCTCAGCTCGCCCTCGGCCGGCACGGCGCAATGCCAGAACAGCGCCACCATCTCGTGCAGCATCAGCCGCCCCTCGGCCGCCCGCTCAACCAGCGCGAACAGCGAACCCAGCTCCTGTTCGGCCGCGACCAGCGCCGCGAAGCTCGGCCGCAGCGTGATGTCCTGCCCGCCGACGGCGATCGCCGTCTCGCCGCGCGCCGGGTTCACGCCGTCACCACCTGGCCAGAGCTTTCCAGCGACAGGGTGTAGGAACGCTCGCCGTTGAAATCGCCGGCATAATCCAGCCGGGTGACGAGGAACTTGCCCCGCATCCGCTCGCCGCTCTCGAAGCTCAGCTCGTAATCGTCGAGCGTGCCATTGAGCGCATTGGCCTTGATCCGGGTCTCGGCCGCCGATCCGGTGAACACACCCGCCGCCGACACCGATACCGCGCGGACGCCCGCCCCCGACAGCAGCTCGCGCCACCCGCCGGAGGCCTTGGTGGTGACCACCACCGCCTCGCCACTCACCGAAAGCTGCGTCGTCCGCAGCCCGGCCACCGTCGCATAAACCGGCGTCGCCGCTCCATCACCCACCTTCAAGAGGAACGCGGACCCTTTCTCCACTGCCATGCTCGTCTCCTGATTTACGATTGGCCTGGGGGCATCCGGCCCCCACTGCCTCCCGCCATGCCGAAACTGTTTCAGCACCCCCTGCGCGCCGTCTCCGGGGCAATTGGCCGGGGCGGACCCTGAACCGGGTTCAGGTGGACGCAGCGCGTTCCGTCGCCAGCGTGCGCACCCGATATTCGATCATCCCCGCCCAGGGTCCGGCCGCGTCGCGCACCACCCGGCCACGCACGAACAGGATGCTGGCGATGCGATGCCCGTCCAGATCCTCGTCCATCGCCTCGATCGCCTCCTCGGCGGCGGCCATCAGGCCGTGCAGCCGCGCCGGGCTGCGGCCGTCGTCCCAGATGGTGATGGCGATGCGATGCTCGCGCCCGCTGGCATCCTTGACGCTCCAGTCGCTGGTCGTGCCGCCGTCGATCGCCACATAGGGAAAGGCGGCGCGCGCCGGCGGCCCGTCATGCACGCCGGACACCGCCGCCGCGATCCGGCTATCGGCGGCGAGCGCCGCGACCAGCGCCGCCTGCACCACAGCCGCGGCCGCGCTCATTTCAGCATCGCCCGCGCGAGCACGGTCAGGCCGCGCAACGCCGCCACGGTCAGCGCGCGTCGCGCCAGCGCCTTGCCCTCGATGATGAGCGCCTCGCCGTCCTTGCGCACGGTCACGTCCGCCGGCAGTTCGGCGCGCGCGGCCTCTTCCAGCCTGTCCGCGATCCGCGTCGCGCGATCCGCGGCGATCCGCGCGACCTGCGCCATCAGCCTGTCCATTATCGCTCCTCCTCTGCCAGAAATTCGATCCTGTCGGGTGATCGCGGGTCGGCCGTCATCCGCCGGACGGTCAGCCGCCGCCCGCGCCACAACAGGCGATCGTCGACCGTCGCCGGCGTCGGCAGACGTAGTGTGGCCCGCCACAGCGGCATCGCCGCCACGGCGTTGCCGGCGACCACCGCCCCGCCCTCGCCGGGCGCGATCGCCGCCCAGGCCGCGCCGATCTCGAGCCACTCTCCCGCGGCGCCGCCGAGCGAGTCGCGGCCCGGCGCGCGCCGCAGGATCGTCACCCGCTCGCGCATCGTCCCCGCCAGTTCGGCGCTCATGACAGGCGCATCCGCCGCCATGGCCGCCACAGCGCCGCGACCACCGCCGGCGGCGCGTCCTCGCCGGCCGCGTCGCGGCGCGTGAAGAAATGCGCCGCCAGCCGCACCACGCCCTGCCGGATCGCCTCCGGCAACGACGCCCAATCGCCGGCCAGCCCCACCTCCGCGGTGACGCGGATGGCGGTCGCGCTGCCGGCGTCGCCGACGCGCAGCCAGCCGCGCCCCTGCGCGTCGAGATCGATGGCATAGGCATCGACCGGCAGCGCCGCGGCGCCCCCGCCCGCGCCGACCCCCTCGACCGTGACGATCGCGCGTACCGGCGTCGTCATCAGCGGTTGCCAGGTGCTTCTCACCGGCAGCGTCTCGGTCACGGTGCGCGCAATCGGCACCTGGCCGAGAAACGCCTCGCACAGGCCGAGCGCGCTCGCCACGAGCCCTTCGATCACCGCATCCTCGCCGGGGTCGGCGATCCGCAGATAGGCCTTGGCCTGCTCCACCGCCGCTTGCTCCATAACACTCTCTCCAGATTGCGGGCGCGTGCGTCCGCGCGCCGGCGGCGCCCCATCGTCACGGCCCCGGGGTGTGATTGGGGCGCCCCGCCCCGACGATCAGCTCAGCGCGATGCCGCGCGCCGCCAGCCGCGCCACGGAGCGCGCATAGACCGCATCCAGCTCGCTCCGGTCGAGCGCCCGGTGCCACACGATCAGCTCGGCGATATCGGCCGGGTCGGTGAAGGCGGAGCTGTCGTTCCAATAGCCGTCACCGGCGCTGATCCGGTTGGCCGTAGGCGCATAATCCCTGGTCAGCCCATCATTGACGTCGTCGGACACGATCGCACCCGCCGCATCGCCGATATAGTCGATCCGCCTGACCTCGGCCGCGATCGACAGCGCCATGAAGCACCAGCTCGCCAGCTTCGCTGCGTCGACGGCGACACGGTGCGCCGCGTTGGGCTTTGGCAAGAAGGTGAACTTGTTCGGATCCGCGATCGCCGCGCCGCGCATGCCGAGCGCGGTGCCCTGGGCCAGGCTCAGCCGCGTGTTGACCGCATAGGCTGCGCCGAGACCGGACAGGGCCGCCGCCGTCGGCCGGCCGACGACGATGATCGTCATCGCCGAGGCATCGGCGGTGACCTCCGCACACATGCCGCCGTTCCGGCCGGCCGTCGTCATGAAGCCGGCATGCAGCGTCGGTACGGTGGAGGCGGCGGTCATCGTTTCGCCACCGATCAGGTCGACGAAGCCCGGATTGTCCTCGCCGTACAGCCAATGGCGGAGCGCATCCGCCTCGGCAATCTCCTCGACGATGCCGGGGGTCGCGCTGACCACGGACGACCAGTCGCCCTGACCGCTGTCGTTCCTGGCCGCCACCCGGAATTCGTAAGCGAGGCCGCCGGCCAGCCCCGTCACCAACGCCCCGGTGTCGTCGGAAACACCGTCCGCGAACGTCACCCAGTTGCTGTCGCCGCCCGGCCGATATTGCACGATGTAATCGGCCGGCATCGGCACTCCCGCGGCCGGCCAGCGCCAGCTCAGCGCGACCTGCCCGGTGGCGGGCACCGCCGCCAGCCCGCGCGGCGCCGACGGCAGTGCCGGCGCCAGCGCATTGCCGATCGCCGCGGGCAGCCCGTCGTCGATGAAGCGGCTGCCCATCGTGCGCTGGGATGCGGCGTTCAAATGAATATTGTCGCCCCCGCTCACCAGCCCCGCGGCGGAGACATGGGCGGTATATGCTACCCGGTTGGGCAAGGTCTCCAGCGCGTCGATGATCGGCTGCGAGGTGTTGGCGCCGCCGGCGAGACGCCCCGCGGCGAGGAACGGCGTGTTTGCCGCCGCTCCCGCCATGCTCCCCCGCCACCGGGCGACGAGCGCGTCGAGATGGCTGGCGAACAGGCTCGCCGTCATCGCCCGGTCCAGGCCGCCGCCGCTATAGGCGATGCACGCCAGCCGGTTGGCCCCGCCACCCGCCGCCATCGCGCGGTTGACGTTGGCGATGGCGTGGAGGTCGCCCGCGCCGCCTGCCGCCCAATAACCGGCGCCGCCGAACCCGGTGCTGCCCATGCCGAGCGGGACGAGCAGGATCTGCCGCCCGGCATCGAGCCGTCCGGCAGCGATATAGGCTTTCGCGAGGCTCAGCCCCGGGCCGACCGTGCTTATGTGCTCAGGATGCTCCGCCTGGTCCGGGTGATCCAGCGGGTCGACCGCCGGCACCACCGCCTGCGCGGCGGAGCTCCACTGCACGATCCGCGTATCGGGCGCGTCGAGCACCGGATCGATCGGGCCGAAATAGCCGACGATGTTGCTCTCGCCGGCGAGCACGATCACGTCATAGCCGGGGTTCACCACGGGGGGAGGCGGCACCGCGCCGCCGGCGGACGGCACGCGCCGCCAGCCAAATGCCATCGCGCTCGCCATCGCTCAGTACAGCGCCAGGATGAAGGTGGCGCTGGTGCCGGTGGCGCGCACATATTGGGCGCGGAACGGCAGCACCGTGCCCGCCGGCACGCCCGCCCACACCCGGTCGGCGGCGTCGTTGACGCCGCGCATGGTGATGTTGCCGGCGCCGCCGATGTAAAGCCCCTTGGGCAGGTCGGCCAGGGCATTGGTGTCGTGCGGGGTCACCGCCGCCGCCCGTGTCGCGGGCGCGGCGGGCGTATCCACGAAGGACGTGAAAGTGTCGGCCATGTCAGGGCTCCGTCAGAAAGGTGGAGAAATCTTGCCGGCCGGCGCGCTCGGTCACGCCGGCCGGCTCGAGGCGCGTCAGCTTGCAGCAAACTTCATGAGTTTGATCGCCTCGGAATTGCTCACGCTGCCGCCGACGCGCTTGGTCGAGTAGAAATGCACGAACGGCTTGTGGCTGTAGGGGTCGCGCAGGATCGCGGTCTCGCTGCGCTCGGCGATGAGATAGCCGGCGGCGAAATTGCCGAACGCGATCGACAGGCTGTTGGCGGCGATGTCCGGCATGTCCTCGCTCTCGATCACCGGATAGCCGAGCAGCCGGTCCGGCTGGCCCTCGACCAGGCCCGGCTGCCAGAGGAAGGCCCCGTCGGCGGTCTTGAACTTGCGCACCGCCGCCAGCGTCGAGGCATTCATCACGAACACCGCGCCCTGCCGATACGGCGCGCGCAGCGCCTGGACGAGGTCGACCAGCCGGTCCTGCGGGTTGGCCGCCGCGAAGCCGCCCGCCGCGCCCGAGGCGACATATTGCAGCGAACCGAAGGCGCGCGTGTTGTCCCCCTCACTCGTCGCCGTATAGGTGAGAAACCCCTTGGGACGATTGGTGCCGTTGCCATTGACGAAGGCCGCGCCCTCCGCCTTCGCGAACTCGGTGGCGATCTCGCCGGCCAGCCACGCCTCGAACTCGAAGCCGGCATCGTCGATCATCGCCTGGGAGGCGGCGGGATTGGCGTAAAGCTCGCCCATCGCCGGCACGATCTCGCGGAAGGTCGGTGTCGCCGTTTCCGGCCGCGCCTCGGTCTCCCCCGCCCAGCCCGACGGCGTTCCGCCGGTGGTCACCAGCTTGCGGTAGCCCGCCGACCCGACCTTCACGACGTTGGCGATCTGGCGGATCGGGCTGATCGACTTCAGCGTCGTGTCGATCACCGCATCAATCTCGCGCGGCACGGCGAAGCCGCCCGCCGCCCCGCTCGTCCCCTCGACGCTCTTCAGCTCCACGCCCGCCTCGATGCCGTAGCGCAGATAGCGCATGAATGCGCCGCTCGCCGGATCGGCGGCCTTGGCTCCATCCAGCGCCGGGCGGCCGGCGGCCACTGCCGCCGCGTCCATGCGCGCCTTCAGCGCCGCCATCTCGGTCTTCAGCGCCGCCACCGCCTCGGCGTCGAACGCCTGCTCCAGCTTGTCGGTCTTGGTCTCGTACATGCCCGTCTCCTCGCTCATTCAATCCTCCTCCTCGGCGATCGCGATGACCCGCGCCGCCGGCTGCATCGGGAAGGTCACCAGCGAGACCTCGACGAGGTCCAGGTCGGTGAGTTCACGATTTGTTCCCCGCCTCTCCCCCCTTACGCGGTAGCCGAAGGAGAGGCCGCCGACGGCGCCGTCGCGCAGCAGCGTCGCCGCTTCCCGCCCCGCCGCCGAGCGGGTCGACAGCCGGCCGACCACGCGCAGCCCGCGCTGGTCCTCGGCGATCGTCTCGATCCTGCCGATCGGCTTGCCCGGCTCGTGCTGCCACAGCAGAGGCACCGCCTCGGCGCCCTTCGCGACCGCATCGGCGAAGGCGCCGGCGCGCACCACATCGCCGCCGCGGTCCACTGCGTCGAAGATCGCTGCATAGCCCGCGAAGCGCAGCCCCTTCATCGGAAGAACCGCCCGGAAAAGCCGAGCTTCACCGCGATCGCGACAAGCAGCATCGCCAGCAGCGAGCGCACGACCCAGGCAATCGCCGCCCCGCGCGCAGATCGCTTCGCCGCCCGCCACGCGCCGAGCAGCTCGCGCAATTCCCCGATATCGCCGTGCGCGTCGGGGTCGGCGAGGCCGAGCCGCTCCATCGCGCGCGCCGCGCCCAGCTCGCTCGCCTCCTCGGCGATGGCGCGCAGCATCAGCAGGTCGCATCCCTTGCCGTCCGCCTGCGCGATCAGCCGCGTCAGCGTCTCCACATCATCCCGCATCCTGTCCTGCCTCCATCGGTCCGAACCCCAGCATCTCGCGCTTCTCGTCCACCGTCAGGAAATCGGCCGCGCCCACCTGCCGCCACAGCGCCTCGCGATCGGCGTGGAGCGCCGTCACCCCGTCGAGGTCGATCATCAGCCGCGTGTCCGGCCACCAGGCGCGCAAGCCCTCGCTGATCGCATCGATCAGCTTGCCGGCCATCGGCAGGATCGCCTGCCGCCACAGCGCCCGGTTGGCCTCGGCGTAATTGGCGTAAGTATTGTCCCCCGGCAGGCCAAGCATCATCGGCGGCACCCCGAAGGCCAGCGCGATATCCCGCGCCGCCGCCGCCTTGAGCGCGATGAAATCCATGTCCGCCGGCGACAGGCTCAGCGCCTGCCATTTCAACCCGCCTTCGAGCAGCATCGGCCGTCCGGCATTGGCTGCGCCGCCGAAGCTCGCCTCCATCTCGCTCTTCAGCCTGTCGAACTGTTCGGGCGACAAGGCTGCACCCGGCTCCCCCGGATCATAGACCAGCGCGCCGGAGGGCCGCGCCGCATTGTCGAGCAGCGCCTTGTTCCAGCGCGTCGCCGCATTGTGGATCGCCACGGCCCCCATCGCCGGCCCGAGACAGCCCAGCCCATAATGATCGTCGCCGGGTCCCAGTGCGCGCACATGGATGATCCCGGGCCGCCCTGTGCCGTCCTCGGCGGCGATCCGCGTCAGCGTCTCCCCCGCCCGATAGCGATAGGCCACCGGCCAGCCATTGGCGCCGGGCTCCACCGTCACCCGCTCCGGCCTCAGCGCCCACAGCGCCGCCGGCGACCCGTCGGCGTCCGTGCCGATCTGGATAAAACTATTGCCGTGCAGCAGCAGGTGCGCTGCGGCCGCCTCGATCACCGGCCGCGCCAGCGCCACGATCGCCTCGGCCTCGGCGCCCTCGCCATAGAGCGGGGCCGCGCGCATCCCTCGACGACCAGCCGCACCGCCCGCTGCGCCACCGGATTGGTGGCCATCGCCTCGCGCAGCTGCTGGTCGTAATGACCGGGCCAGCTCCCGATCAACGGCAGCGCCGCCCGCCCCAGCGCAGGCCGTACCCCGGCCCGCGCTTTCTTCCCGAACAGCCACATCGCTTTCTCCCGTCACAGGCTCCGCGCAGCACGATCGAGCCGGGCGCTATCCGTCCCGATCTCGTCGAGCAGAGCGGTCCATTCCTCTGGCGTGGGATCGCGCCCTTCCGCCTTCATCGCCGCCACCCGGTCGCGGATCGCGGCCATCCGCTCCCACGCGATCGATCCCGCCACGAGCAGGTCGAGCAGCTTCAGCACGATCTCGGCAGCGCCCATCTCAGCGCCTCCCCTGCACGAGCTGCAGCGTTGCCGAGCGCAGGGCGCCGGCCTGCGCGCTCACCGATGTCGGGGTGAAGGCAAAGGCCGCGCAATCAATGCCCGCCACCGTCGCGCTGTTGCTGCCCCCGCACAGCACATAGGCCCGCCCGAAGGTCCGCGCCGCCACCACCGCATCCGCCTGATTGACCGCGTTCAGCGACCGCACGATCACCGGATCGGCGGTCGGCCCTTCGGCATAATCGGCCGCCGCCGCCACCGCCGCCGAATAGGCGCCGAACGCCTCGTACATCCCCTGCGCCGGTGTCTCCGGCGTGGTGCACGCGATCAAGCCCACGCACGCGGCAAGTACAAGACCAAGTCTCATAAATAATCTCCTCGTCAAAGGTGATCGTCATGCTGAAATCTATTCAGCATCCACTCATCGTCCCGGAGCGAACATCTGATCTTTCGCGGCACTCACCCGACCAGCCGCATTGCCGGTTCGCCCCTGCGCCCGAGCATCAGCGCGGTCAGCGCCCACACCAGCGCATCGGCCCGATCCGGCGAGCGTCCCGGCCCGCGATAATCGCCGCCGATCGCCAGCCCGCACATCTCATCCTCCAGCGCCGGAAAGGCGCCGACATGCGCCACCCGCCCCGTTTCGTAGAGCGCCGCCACCGGCTCGGCCCGCGCCGCTTTGCCCTGCGAAGCATGCACCAGGGTCACCGGCAGCGCCGCCTCCGCCGCGCGCAACACGCTTTCCACCATCGCCCCGCCATTATTCGCCTCGGCGATGACCCGGTCCGCCTCGTGCCGCCGCGCTGCCGAGGCCACGGCGCGCGCCCAGCCCTCCGGCCCGAGCCCCGCGACGCTCGCATCCTCGATCACATAGGCCCGCCCGTCCGCGCCCAGCGCCGCGACCACGATGCCGCACGCATCGGCGCCGATGCCCGCCGGCGGATCGACGCCGATCACCAGCCGCCGCCGCTCCGCCATCGCCCGCACCCGGCAGCGCTCGATCAGCCCGCGCGACCACAGCGCGCCTTCGACATCCTCGATCAGTTCGCCATCCAGCTCCTGCCGGCCGAGCCGGGTGCCGCCATGGGTCTGCGTCATGCTGCGCACGAAATCCGCCGCGAGATGGGCGCGGTTGTCCGCTGTCCGCCCCCGGGTGATCACCGTGTCGCCGCGCGCCATCAACGCGCGCAGCAGCGGCACCGGGCGCGGCGTCGTCGTCGCCATCGCCCGCGGCTGGCTGCCCAGCCTCAGCCCCATCGTCAGATTGTCCCACGCGGCCTGTCCCTGCGGCCATTTGGCGATCTCGTCGCCCCAGGCGAAATGATGCTGCGGCCCGCGCAGCGTGTCGGGCTCGGCCGCCGAATAAAGATAGGCGGTGGCCCCGCCCGGCCAGCGCAGCCGCCGCAGCGATGGCTCCCAATCCGGCCGCTGTCCCGCCGGCGCAATGGCGAGCAGCCCGCTTTCGCCCTCCACCATCACCGCCCGCGCCTCGGCCAGCGTCGCGCCGACCAGCGCGATGCGCAGCCGTCCGCGCCGCTCGGCAAGGGCGCGGACCCACTCCGCCCCCATCCGCGTCTTGCCGAAGCCGCGACCTGCCATCACCAGCCAGGTTCGCCACTCGCCTTCGGGGGTCGTCTGCCCCGGCCGCCGCCATTTCCGCCAGTCGGCGAGATAGGCCCGCGCCGCCTGCTCGCCCAGCCGCCGGATCAGCGCATCCCGTTCCTCCTTCGGGCTCATCGCCAGCAATTCCGCCGCCGACAGAGCGGCGCTCATGCCTCGCGCATCCGCTCGGCCATCTCGTCGAGCTTGCCGAGCAGCGCCGCCACCGGATCATCACCGACGGCGACCTCGTCGCCCGCCTTGGCCTCCGCCGCTGCCCGCGCCCGCTCGTCCGCGACCGATTTGGCATGCAGCGTGAGCAACGCCATCGCCATCCGGTCGGAGACGCGGCCCGCCGCGGGCTCTTCCACGCCGGCGAGGCCGTTGATCGCGCGTTCCAGCATGGAAAGTTCCAGCCGCGCATAGCCTTCGGCGAGCGCCGTCGCCCACGCCCGGCGGAATGCCGGATTGCGCTGGCGCAATTTGTAGATCGTCGATTCCTGGACCTTCACCGCCCGCGCCGAGGCCGCGACATTGGAGGTCATCGCCAGCGCCGCCAGAAAGTCCTTCTGCTTCCTGGCGCCGAATACGGGGCGCCGGGCCTTCGCACGTTTCTGGACCATGTGATCTCCCGGAAAAGCGAAGGGCCGGTCAGCGGTTGATCACCGCTCCGGCCCTCGACGCAATTTCTCAGCGTTCACGCTATGTGCCATATCAGCGTCACGCTGTCAAGCAGAAAATCACCTATCTGGTTCTCTCGCCTCTTTCGTCGCGCCGAACCTGTTTCAGCATTCCCGCCTTCGCAAGTGACAGACCTTCCCTCTTGCGGTACCCGCCAACCATGCAGATCGCCGTCCTCACCCTCGAAGGTTTCAACGAGCTCGACTCGTTCATCGCCGCCGGCATCCTCAATCGGCTGCGCGGGGCTGGCTGGGCGGCGCACATCACCTCCCCGACAGAGGAAGTCACCTCGATGAACGGCGTCACCGTGCGCCGCCAGCGGCCGCTCGACTTCGTCGCCGAGGCCGATGCCGTCATTCTCGGCAGCGGCATGCGCACCCGCGATTATGCCGCAGACCCTGCCTTCCTGGCCCGCCTGCCCCTCGATCCCTCCCGCCAGCTGATCGCCGCGCAATGCTCCGGCACGCTGTTGCTGGCCAGGCTCGGCCTGATCGGCGCGCTCCCCGCCTGCACCGATCTCACCAGCCGGCCCTGGGTGATCGAGGCGGGCGTCGAGGTGATCGACGCGCCTTTCGTCGCGCATGGCAACGTCGCCACCGCCGGCGGCTGCCTCGCGGCGCATTATCTCGCCGCGTGGATCATCGCCCGCGGCGCCTCCATCGCGGACGCGGAGGCCGCACTCCACTATGTCGCTCCGGTTGGCGAGAAGCAGGCTTATGTCGAGCGTGCCATGGCCGTGCTCGCCCCGTTCCTCGACGGCGCCGTCGCACAAGCCGCCTAGAGCGGCTTGCCCATCCTCACCAGGGGCACCGCCACGCCGCCCGCCGGCGCCGACGCCGTCCGCTCGATCACCGCATAGCCGCACGCCGCGTAAAGTGGCACGCCGGCCAGCGTCGCCATCATCTCGGCGCGGGTGAAGCCCTCGGCCCGCGCCGCCGCCTCGCAATGGGCGAGGATCGCCCGGCCCACGCCACGCCGCGTGTAGGCGGGGTCGGTGTACATCGCCCGGATGCGCGCGGCGTCCCGCCCGGGATCGAGCAAAGCCGCATCGCGCAGCGCGACGCTATGATCGCCGCCATAGAGCGTCGCCCGCCGGCTCCACCCGCCGCAGCCGGCGATGCCGCCATCCAGCTCGGCGACGACATAGGTTCCGTCGGCGATGAGCTGGGTGTCCAGCCCCATCACCGTGCGGCTGGCGACGATCTCCGCGTCCGAAAGGAAATCGCGCTGCAGCTCCGCAATCGCCCTGTCCATCAGCGCGCGCAGCGCCGGCAGGTCCTCGGGCGTCGCGATCCTGATCATCACGCTGCTTCCAGCGCCTCGCTCGCCGCGATCCACGCCACCTCGGCCGCCTCCAGCTTCTCCTCGACTTCGGCGCGCTCCTTCATCAACACCGTCATCGTCTTGGTCTTGTCCTGCGGCGCGGCGTTGGCCGGGTCGAACATCGCCCGGTCGATCTCGCTGCGACGGGCTTCCCACCGGGCTATCGCCGCCTCGGCGTCCTTCGCCTGCTTGCGCAGCGCCTGATTCTTCTCCCGCGCCTCGGCCGCCGCCCGCCGCTCGTCCTTGCGGTTGGCCTTGGGCGCCTCGCCCCGCGCCGCCTCGTTGCCGCCGGACAGGACGAAGTTGGTGTAATCGTCCAGCGTCCCGTCAAACTCCTTCGCCGTCCCGCCATCGACCAGCACCAGCCGGTCGGCGGTCAGCTCCAGCATGTGCCGGTCATGGCTTACCACCACCACCGCGCCGGCATATTCGGCCAGCGCCTGCACCAGCGCCTCGCGCGCATCGACGTCGAGATGGTTGGTCGGCTCGTCGAGGATCAGCATGTGCGGGGCCTCGCGGGTGATCAGCGCCAGCGCGAGCCGCGCCCGCTCACCGCCGGACAGCCGCCCGACCTTGGTCGTCGCCTTGTCGCCCGAAAAGCCGAACCGCCCGAGCTGCGCGCGCACCGCCGCCGGCGTCGCCCCCTTCATCAGCCGCGCCATATGCTCGACCGGCGTATCGTCCGTGTCCAGCTCCTCCACCTGATATTGGGTGAAATAGCCGACCTTCATCTTGCCCGACGCGGTCATCTCCCCGTCCATCGGCTTGAGCTGGCCGGCGAGCAGGCGGGCCAGCGTGGTCTTGCCATTGCCGTTGCGGCCGAGCAGGGCCACGCGGTCATCCGGATCGAGCCGGAAGTTGAGCCGTTGCAGGATCGGCTTGCCGTCATAGCCGACCGCCGCCTGATCCAGCACGATCAGCGGCGGGCGCAATTCGTCCGGGCTCGGGAAATGGAAGGACAGGCTGGGATCGTCGACCAGCTCGGCGATCGGCGCCATTTTCTGAAGCGCCTTGACCCGGCTCTGCGCCTGCTTGGCCTTGCTCGCCTTGGCGCGCCAGCGATCGACGAACGCCTGCAATTTCTGGCGCTCCGCGACCTGCTTGTCGCGCGCGGCGGAAAGCTGGGCCTGCCGCTCGGCGCGCTGCCGCTCGAAGGCGTCATAGCCGCCCGGGTAGAGCGTCAACCCGCCGCGCTCGAGGTGCAGGATATGATCGACGACATTGTTGAGCAGATCGCGCTCGTGACTGACGATCAGGATCGTCGCCCGATAGGAGCGCAGGAAATTCTCCAGCCACAAGGTCGCTTCGAGATCGAGATGGTTGGAAGGCTCATCGAGCAACAGCAGGTCCGGCCCGGAGAACAGCAGCGCCGCCAGCGCCACGCGCATCCGCCAGCCGCCGGAGAAGCTGTCGAGCGGCCGGTGCTGCATCGCCTCGTCGAAGCCGAGGCCGATCAGGATCTTCGCCGCCCGTGCGGGCGCGGCATGGGCGTCGATGGCGTTCAGCCGCTCCTGGATCTCGCCGATGCGATGGATGTCCTCACACGTCTCCGCTTCGATCAGCAGCGCCGCCCGCTCCGTGTCGGCGGCCAGCACGGTCTCGAAAGGCGTCGCCTTGCCCGCCGGTGCCTCCTGCGCGACATAGCCGAGCCGCGCGTCCTTCGGCATCTCGGCGGCGCCCTCGTCCGGCTCCATCTGGCCGGCGATGACCCGCATCAGCGTGGACTTGCCGGCGCCGTTGCGGCCGATCAGGCCGATACGGCCTCTCGGCGGCAGGCTGGCGCTCGCCCGGTCGAGGATGACGCGGCCGCCGAGGCGGACAGTGATTTCACGAAGATTCAGCATGGCGTGCGGCCCCTACCATGCGTTAGCGTGTCGGGAAAACCAGGGAGAGTGCCACCATGGACGTATCGACCGTGAATGTTTGCGAACGCATCGCCCGGGTGTTGGCGGGCCAGCGCATCTCGGCCAATGCCGGTGGCTCCATGGCCTCGGCGGCGGCGGCGGTGGATGCCCACTGGCGCGATCATCTCGCGGACGCCGCCGCCGTTCTGCGCACGCTTCGCGAGCCCGATGCCGCGATGGCCGCGGTCGGCGACGTCGCGATGTGGGAACGCATGATCCTCGCCGCCGTCCGGGAATGCGAACATCAATAATTTTTAAGGATATTCATTAGGATAGCGAACTCTGACCTGTCGCTATCCTTTACAATCCCCTACCTCGTTAACCGCGATTCCGCCCATTCTTCGCGTCTGGCACGGAGTTTGCAATGTCATTCATGCGCCAAGCCGGGGGGTTGGACATGAGAGCTTGGCATGAAGACTTTCCTGTATGTTGCGTCCGCGCTTGCTGCCACCGCCGCGATGGCAGCCCCCGCCTCCGCCACTGATTTCAACCTGACGCTGGTCTCCACCGGCAGCGGCGCCACCACCGGCGTCAGCAACACCGTGACCGAGGGCGAATTCACCGACACCTTCACCTTCTTCTATGATTTCAACGGCTGGGCGAGCGGCTCCTTCACCAACAACATCATCGGCGGCCGGAACATCGATTTCATCAGCATCATGCTGAACGGCGTATCCGGCCTCATCGAAAATCTCCCGGGCGGCACCTCCCGCGCGACGTTCGACAACGTCTTCTTCCAGTCGGGCGAGCAGACGCTGGTCATCAAGGGCACGTCGTTCGGCGGCGCCAGCAGCTATGGCGGCGATATCCAGATCGAGAACGCCGTGCCGGAACCGGCCACCTGGGCGATGATGCTGCTCGGCTTCGGCCTGGTCGGCGCCGGCGCGCGCGGCCGCCGGCGCAACGCCGCGCAGGTCACTGCGTGAGAGGCTGATCGGCCGTCGGCGGCAAGGCCGGCGGCCGGGCCGCTTACCGGAAGGGCGGCTCATCAAAGCTGCGCAGCTTACGGCTGTGCAGCTTCGGCCCTTCGCGGCGCAGCAGGTCCACGGTCTCCAGCCCGATGCGCAGATGCTGGCTGATCGCGCGCTCGTAAAAGCGGTTCGCCTGACCGGGCAGCTTGATCTCGCCGTGCAGCGGCTTGTCCGACACGCACAGCAAGGTCCCGTAGGGCACGCGGAAGCGATAGCCCTGTGCCGCGATCGTCGCGCTTTCCATGTCGATCGCCACCGCGCGGGACTGGTTGAAGCGCCGCGCCGACAGCGTGTAGCGCAATTCCCAGTTGCGATCGTCCGTCGTCACCACCGTGCCGGTGCGCAGCCGCCGCTTGAGCGTGTCGCGCTCCTCCCCGGTCACCGCCTCCGCCGCCTCGAACAGCGCCACCTGTACCTCGGCGATTGCCGGGATCGGCACCTCCACCGGAAGCACGTCGTCCATGACGTGATCGTCGCGCAGATAGGCATGGGCCAGCACATAGTCGCCGATCGACTGGCTGGGCCGCAGCCCTCCGCAATGGCCGATCATCAGCCACGCCTCGGGCCTCAGCACCGCCAGATGGTCGCAGATCGTCTTGGCGTTGGATGGGCCGACGCCGATATTGACGAGGGTCACGCCTCTGCCGTCCCTGGCGATGAGATGATAGGCCGGCATCTGCACCTTGCGCCATCCGGCCTCCTGCACCAGCCGCTCTGCGTCCTGCGTGTCGCGGGTGACGACGACCTGCCCCGCCACCGACAGCGCCTCATAAGGGCTATCCGCCCGCCGCAGCTCGGCCAGCGCCCAGCCGACGAACTCGTCGACATAGCGGATATAGTTGGTGAACAGGATATAGGGCTGCACATGCTCGGCGGGCGTGCCGGTATAGTGGCGGAGGCGCGCGAGGCTGAAATCCACCCGCGGCCCTTCGAACAGCGCCAGCGGCAGCGTGTGGTCGCCCCCCGGCCGCCAAACCCCGTCCGCGATCTCGTCGCCGATATGGGCGAGGCGGGCGGAGGGGAACCAGCGGGCGAGATCGCCCGGCTGGACGCTGTCGAGGTCGAGCCCATCGGCGCCGTCCAGCACATAGGGATAGGGGATTTCCTGATCGGAGAGGGCGACCGAAATCTCCACGGCGTAATCGGTCGCCATCAGCCGCAGCTGCTCGGCCAGATAATCCCGGAACATGCGCGGCCGCGTCACGCTGGTCGCATAGATGCCGGATCGGTTCAGCCGCGCAAAGGCGCGCATCGACGGCGAGCGCGGATATTCCAGCTCATAGACGACGCGCAGCTGCGGATAGGCGAAGGCGCCCGCCGCGCGCTCCTCGGCGCTCGGCGGCGCGCCGCCGGCCATGTAGCGCGCCAGCGCCGCGCGCAGATTGCCGACCGCACGGTCATAGGCGTCGCACAAGGCGTCGAGGATCGCGGGGATCTCATTGACGGTGGTGGGCAGGGTTGGTCTCCTTATTCTCTTATGCCCGTCCTCGCCGCGATCTTCTTCCGTCTTCGTCAGGCCGAGCCTGTTTCACCATCCACCCCGCCGCCGGCTCCCGGGCTCATGGATGCGTGGATGCTGAGCAGGTTCAGCGTGACGGGTCGGGATCGCCCCGGCGATGACGCGCCCTCATAACAGCATTTGGTGACACAATGCAGGCAGCTCAACCGAGCCCGTAGAAATCGGCCAGCCGATCCAGCGCCAGCGTCAGCACCACGCGGCCCGCCCGCGCCGGCCAGCCCAGCGCCTTTTCCGCCGTCTCCATCCCCTGCCCGTCGCACACCACGCGCCACAGCACGTCGGCCAGGCCCGGCCCCACCGCCGCCATCGCCGCGTCGCAGCGGCGCTTCGCCGCGATTTGCGCCAGCGTCGGGTCGAGCGGCGCGTCCGGGCCGCGTGGCACGGAGCCGCGCGGCGCCGCGTCCCAGCGCATCGTCACCCGCGGCCCGAGGCCGGCGATCGTCCAGTCCGCACGCAGCCGCTCGCCCGCCTCGAACTGGCGCGGGCTGACGAGCCCGCGTGATTTCAGCCAGCCGAGCGGCGATTCGGCGAGGTTTACGGTCACGCTGCGCGCCGGCCGCCCCGCCCGGCCGGGCGCCCGGCGCTCGTCGAGGGCACGCTCCGCAAGGAGGCGATTGGGCAGGTCGGCAGAGGTCGGGCCGCGAACGTCGATCGTCATCAAGATCTCCTTTTGTTCCGGCCCGGCGCGGCCCTTGCCACGATCGCCTATTTGTAGGAAAGTGTTTTTACCTATACGGTTCAATGGAGGGCGCTCGATGATCACCGCCATACGCGAGGTGCGTCGCGCCAAGGGGCTGACGCTCCAGGAGGTTGCGGACCGCTGCGCCCCGCCCACCACGGCGCAGACCATCGGGCGGCTGGAGACTGGCACGCGCACCGTCTCGGTCGGCTGGCTGAACCGCATCGCCACCGCCCTGGGCGTCGCCGCGGCGGATCTCGTCACCCTGCCGGATCGCGAGGACGTGCCCGTCGCCGCCACGCTCGGCCCGACCGGCGCCGTTGCGCCCGGCCGCGCGCAGGTCGCCGTCGCGCCGCGCCCCGCCGCCGGCTTCGTGGCGATGAAGGTCGAGGCGAGCATCGGCGATTATCGCGCCGGCGACACGCTCTGGCTGGAACGGATGGCGCCCGAGGCGTTTGGCGCGGCGCTGAATTGCGATGTGCTGGTGCCCCGCCCGGGCGGCCGCTTCGCCTTCGGCCGCCTGCTCCAGCGCGACGCCGACAAGCTCCACCTGCTGCCGCCCGGCGCCGGCAGCCGCCAGCAGGTCGTCACCGGCCCGACCTGGCTCGGCGTGGTGCGGACGCTGGTGCGCGAATTCTAGCCTGCTGACCCGATCAGGTTCGAGGTGACGCCGGATCAGGCCTGAGGCGGGGGCGACTGTTCGCCCTTTGCCACGCAGTTCGCGCAGCGGCCGCGCACCTCGATCACCGGCCGTACCGGCGCGAAACGGGCCTTCTCGGCCGCGGCGCGCACGCCGTTCGACAAATGCTCGTCGTCGATATGGGTGACCTGCCCGCAACTGTCGCAGACCAGGAAGATGCAGTCGTGCCGGCAGCCCGGATGCGTGTTCGCGACATAGGCGTTGGCGCTCTCCACCCGGAGCGCGAGGTTGCTGGCCACGAACAGGTCGAGAATGCGGTAGATGCTGTTCGCCGCCACCCGCCGCCCGCGCGCCGCGCCGACCGCTTCGGCGATGTCGTAGGCGGACGCCGGCCGCGAGAAGCCGGCCAGCGCCGTGAACACCGCGGCGCGCATCTCGGTCCACTGCTCGCCGGCTTTCTCCAGCGACTCGCGCGCGGCATGCTCCAGCGAGGCGCCGCGGTGCATCTCATGCACATGGTCATGGGCGTTGCGGGCCATGCCCAATAGCTAATTCCTGGGGGGCCGCTCCGCAAGCGCGGCTCAGGACAGGGCCAGCGACGCCTTGCGATTGAGGTGGTGGCCGAAGGCGAGGACGGACACGCCGATCATCGTCGCGATCATCTCCGGCGTGCCGTGGGGCAGCATCAGCGCCACCCCCATCAGCACCAGCCCGACCGCGCCGACCAGCGCCGGCAGCAGCGCGCCGTGCCGGCACAGGCCGGTTCCCAGCGCCACCGCGCCGATCGCGAGGGCGAGGGCGAGGCCCACTTCATGCACGCCATGGCCGAACATCGCCCCGCCGGTGCTGGCGAGCAACGCGACCAGCGCGGCGCTTCCCGCGCAATGCACCAGGCACAGGCCGGACAGCAGGATCGCCGCCCGGTCCAGCCAGAAGCCCTTGCCCGAATGCCAGAAGCCCTCGCCCGAATGGTGGTGGTGATCATGTCCAGCCATGTCGCCCCTGTGCCACGAACCAGCGGACGTTACAACATATCATTGATGGATTTTGTGCGGCTGTTGCACAGGCGCCGAGGGCGGCGCATAGCGCGCGTCCATGCTGCTCAAGCGTCCGCACGCCTCCTCGCCCGCGCCCCGCGCGATTGCCCGCTGGCTGCTGATCGTGGCGGCGATGGTTTTCCTGATGGTGGTGGTGGGCGGGATCACCCGTCTCACCGAATCGGGTTTGTCGATGACGCGGTGGGAGCCGGTGTCCGGCACCATTCCGCCGCTCACCGACAAGGCCTGGGCGGCCGAGTTCGCCTCCTATCAGGCGACGCCCGAATATCAGAAGATCAACCGTGGCATGGATCTGGCCGGGTTCAAGCGCATCTTCTTCTGGGAATATCTGCATCGGCTGATCGCGCGGACGATCGGGATCGTGTTCGCCCTGCCCTTGCTGTGGTTCTGGTGGCGGCGGAACATTCCGTCCGGCTATGGCGGGCGGCTCGTCGGCCTGCTCGCGCTCGGCGGACTGCAAGGGGTGATCGGCTGGTGGATGGTCGCCTCCGGGCTGATCGACAGGCCGGACGTCAGCCATCTCCGTCTCGCCACCCATTTGCTGATGGCGCTGTTCATCTTCGCCTGCACGATCTGGACGGCGCTCGACCTTCGCGGCAGCGGCCGCCCCGCCCGGCTCGGCCTCCGATCGCTGGCGCTGATCCTGGTCCTCGCCGTGCAGATCATGCTCGGCGCGTTCACCGCCGGGCTCGATGCGGGCTACGCTTATGCCAGCTGGCCGAAGATGGGCGATAGCTGGTTCCCCGAGGGCGGCTGGCATCAGGGCTGGTCGCTGCTCGCCAATGCCGTCGATAATCCGGTGGTCGTGCAGTTCATCCATCGCTGGTTTGCCTGGATCGCCGCCGCCGCGGTGGTGACGATGGCGGTGCGCGCCAGCCGCCGCCGGGCGAAGGGCGCGGCCCATGCGCTGGCGACGATCGTCGCCGTTCAGATCGCCCTCGGCATCGCCACCCTGCTCACCGGCGTCGACATCGTCATCGCCGTTGCCCACCAGGCGGTGGCGGCCCTGTTGCTGGCGACGATGGTCTATGCCGCCCACCGCATCGGCCGCGGGGCGCGGTGACCGACGCCGCGGTCACCGTCTACGCCGTTTTCGCCGACCGCGCCGAGGCCGAGCGCATCGCCCGGCAGATGGTGGAGGCGCGGCTCGCCGCCTGCGCCAACATCCTCGCCCCCTGCCGCTCCATCTATCGCTGGCAGGGCGCGGTGGAGGCGGCCGAGGAAATCCCGGCCCTGTTCAAGACCTGCGCTGATCTCGCCGCGCCGCTGATCGCCGCCATCGCCGCCCTGCACAGCTATGAGGTGCCGGCGGTCGTTCGCTGGGACATCGCCGACGCCGACCCTGCCTATGCCGCGTGGATCGCCGCCGAAACCGGCCGAAAAGCCTGAGGTATCCAGATACCTCTCGTCAAAACCCCGGATTTGCTTGACCGAATCGGCCCATTCTTGCATGAGCCCGCTCGCAGACGCCGCTCCGGCAAGGGGCGGCGCTTATCGTTTGAAGAGGTAGTGGCCCCATGAAGGCGCTCATGAAGACGACGAAGTCGGCGACCCCGTCGACCGTCGAGAAGAAGTGGCATCTCATCGATGCCGAAGGCCTGGTGGTCGGCCGCGTGGCCTCGATCATCGCCAACATCCTGCGCGGCAAGCATAAGCCGAGCTTCACGCCCCACATTGATTGCGGTGACAATGTCATCGTCATCAATGCGGAGAAGGTGCGCTTCACCGGCAAGAAGGCGTCGCAGAAGATCTATTATCGCCACACCGGCTATGCCGGCGGCATCAAGGAAACCCGCGCCGACAAGGTGCTGGAGGGCCGCTTCCCCGAGCGCGTGCTGGAAAAGGCCGTCGAGCGGATGATCCCGCGCGGTCCGCTGGGCCGCCAGCAGATGCGCAACCTGCGCGTCTTCAAGGGTCCGGAGCATGACCACGCCGCCCAGAACCCGACCGTCCTCGACGTCGCGTCGATGAACCGCAAGAACAAGGTTGGCGCCTGATATGACCGACACTTCTGACAACCGCCAGTCGCTGGCGGACCTCGCGGCGCTGACCGGCCAGGCCGCTCCCGCCGCTCCGCAGGCCGTGCAGTCGCCCGTCACCGCTCCGGCGTCGGACGAAGCGCCTGCCGCGCCGATCGCACCCGAGGCGCCGCCCGCCCCGCTGCGCGAGCGTATCGTCGATGCGCTGGGCCGCTCCTATGCCACCGGCCGCCGCAAGGACGCCGTCGCCCGCGTCTGGCTGAAGCCGGGCACCGGCAAGATCACGATCAACGGTCGTGACCAGGAAGTCTATTTCGCGCGTCCGACGCTGCGTCTCGTCATCAACCAGCCGTTCGGCGTCGCCGAGCGTGAGGGCCAGTATGACGTGGTCTGCACCGTGAAGGGCGGCGGCCTCTCCGGTCAGGCCGGTGCCGTGAAGCACGGCATCGCCCAGGCGCTGACCCGCTACGAGCCGATCCTGCGCACGCCGGTGAAGCGCGCCGGCTTCCTCACCCGCGACAGCCGCGCGGTGGAGCGCAAGAAGTATGGCCGCGCCAAGGCGCGTCGCAGCTTCCAGTTCTCGAAGCGCTAAGCGCCTCGCCGAACAGGCTTGCAGAAAGGGCGGTCCCGGCATGCCGGGGCCGCCCTTTCTTTATTTGGGCAGCTATCAGGCGACTGGCCTCACCCCCGGTCATGCCAATCCGTTTCCACTATGACGAAGAAAGTCGGAAAGGGGGCACCCCCCTTTTCTTGACTTGTAGGATAGCCTACTATCCCTGGCTTCCCCTCGTCATGATCGGAGGGGCATATGTTCGTCACATTGAAGCAGCTTCAGACGCTCTTTCCGCGCGCGCCGCAGGCCGGTCTTACCGCCTTCGCCGCGCAGGCGCCGGACCTCTTCCCGCGCTTCGGCCTGACCGGCGGTGCGCACCGCATTCCCTATTTCCTCGCCCAGATCGCCCATGAATCCGCCGGCCTCACCTGCACCGAGGAAAGGCTCAGCTATTCGGCCGAGCGGCTGATGGCGGTGTGGCCGGGGCGCTTCCCGACGCTCGCCGCCGCCCGGGCTTGCGCCGGCCAACCGGAGAAGCTCGCTGCCCTGGTCTATGCAGGCCGCATGGGCAATGGCCCGGTCGAAAGCGGCGACGGCTGGCGTTATCGCGGCCGCGGCTATCTGCAGATCACCGGCCGCGCCAATTATCAGGCGCTCTGCGCGCCCACGGGCATCGACCTCATCGCCGATCCTGATCGCGCCGCCGCGCCGGACGGCGCGCTCGCCGTCGCCTGCGCCTTCTGGCAGGGCCATGGCCTCAACGCGCTGAGCGACAAGGGCGACTTCGCCGCCGTCACCCGCCGCATCAACGGCGGGGTGATCGGCCTCGAGGACCGTCGCAACTGGCTGGCCAAGGTCGAGCGGGTGCTCGGCTGAAGGCAGGTCGTTACGGGCGGTTAACCCTGTTTGATTATGCGACGGGCGGATGACCCGGCGCACCTTGTTGACCCTCGCCCTTGTCGGCTTCGCGGCGCTGCTGCCGAGTTTCCTGTGGGGGCCGGGCAAGACCCATGACTATCAATACGCCTATCTGTGGACGCAGCATTTCGGCGAGCAGATGGCGGCGGGACACGTTTACGAACGCTGGCTGCCGCACAGTTTCGAGGGGCTGGGCAGCCCGAGCTTCTATTTCTATCCGCCGCTCGCTTATTGGGTCACCGGCGCCATCGTCGCGCTCGGCGTGCCGGTCCCGCAGGCCATCAACCTCGGCGCGCTGGCGCTGCTGGTCGCCTCGGGGCTGGCCATGCACAGGTGGCTGGCCGAGCGTGCCCCGCCGGCATCTGCGCTGGGCGGCGCCATCTGCTACATGGTCGCGCCCTATCATCTTTATGACTTCTACGTGCGAGGCGCGCTCGCGGAATTCGCCGCCTTCATCTGGCTGCCGCTGATCGCGCTGGCCATCGACCGGCTGCCGACGCGGCGCGGCACGCTGCTGCTGGCGGCGAGCTTTGCCGGCCTGTTGATCACCCATTTGCCGATGGCGATGCTGACGGGCCTGTTCCTGGTCGCGCCGCTGCTCGTCGCCCGCTGCCGCCGCGACGCCGCGATCCTGCTGCCGGCCGCCGGGGCGGGGCTGCTGTCGGCGGCGGCCGCCGCCTTCTACCTGCTCCCGGTCCTCACCCTCCAGGACCATGTCTCGATCGCGATGCTGTGGACCACGGACCAGGCCTCGACCTGGTCGATCTGGAGCGTCCACCCCGCTCTCTTCCCGAGCCTCAGCGTCGCTCTCATCCTGCTGGCCCGGCCGGTGCGCTCGCTGTGGGGCGGCATCGTCGCGGTGACGGCGATCGCCGCGCTCGGGCTGATCCCGCTGCTGTGGGAGATCGCGATCCTCGACAAGGTGCAGTTCCCGTGGCGGCTGTTCTGCATCGCGGAGTTCGCCGCCGTCACCGCGATGGTCCGCCACCGCGCGCGCCCGCTGCTGACGGCGCCGGGGCGGACCCTGCTGATTTTCCCCTATCTCGCCACTGCCTTCACCGCCGCCGCCTATATGCGCGCGCCGATCGACTATGCGACGATTGATCGCATCGGCCCCGATGCCGTCGAATATCTGCCGGCGGGCTTCGACACCAAGCGCGTCCGACGGGACGCGCTCGTCCATCGCCGCCTCGATGCCGATGCGTGGCGTAGCCTGCCGCGCGGCGACACGATCCGCGTCACCCGGACCGGCCCGGTGACGATCGGTCGCGCCGCCTTCCCGATCTGGCAGGTGATGCGCGAGGGCACGGCGGTGCCGTCGACCGGCCCGCTGATCCGCTTCGACGCCACGCCGGGCGTCTACCGCGTCGTGCGCGTCGCGTTGTGGCAGGAACGCTGGGGCGCGGCGATCAGCCTTGCCGCTCTCGCTCTCTTCGTGCTGCTGGCCCTGCCCGGGGCGTCGCTCAGACGCCTTTGCCGTCGGCCCATTGGCGTACGCCGCGTCGGGCATCCTGCACGAAGCGGGAATGCCGCACGCCCGACAGGAACGCCCGGCCGAGCAGCCAGCCGATCGGCCCCACCGGCCGCCTGAACTGGATGAGCAGCACGATGCGGGTCTCGTCCGTGTCGTTCAGAACTTCGTGATTGTACATGTCGTCGAACACGAAGGCCTTGCCTTCCTCCCAGCCGCGATACTGGTCGCCGACGCGGATCTGGCAGCGCTCCGCCGCCTTGGGCACCTGCAGGCCGAGATGGCAGACGAGGATCGCCTTGGTGACGCCGGTATGGGCCGGAATGTGCGTACCCGGCACCAGCACCGAAAAGAGCGCGGTGTTCAGGCCCGGCACCTTGCGCAGCAGCGCCGCCGTCTTCGGGCAGCGCGTCAGATTCTCCGGCAGCTCATAGCCATAGCCGTGCAGGAAGAAGGAGCGCCACCGCCCCGCCGGCGCGATCCGCCGGTGATCGGGCGAGATGGCGGCGAGCGGCGGCACCTTGTCGAGATCCTGCAGCACCACCGCCGCCTCGTCGCGGATCGACTCCCAGTTGGCCTCCAGCTCGGCCACCCATGGGAACAGCGCCTTGTCGAAAAAGGCCGGATTGCCGACGCGCGAAGACCGCGCCACCGCATCGTTGACGCGCGGCTGCGCCCATTTGCCGAAGCGCATGAACAGCGACAGCTTCGGGATCATCGTCTTGGCAGGCTTCGGCGCCGCCTCGTCCTGGCGCAGCCGGTCGACGCCGGCGGCGAAATGCTCGGCCTCGGCCATGTCAGGATCGCTCGCGCGTCGCCGTGAAGCGGACCGCGGGTGTCCGCTCCGCGGTGTAGTTCAATTCCCAGGCGTCGCGCGCCAGATAGACGGGGGAGCCGTCCCGATCTTCCGCCATGGCCGCTTTCTTTCCCTCCATGAACGCCTTCAGCGTGGCCGGATCGTCGGCGGAAATCCAGCGCGCCGTCTCATACGGCGCCGGCTCGAACTCTGCGGCGACATTATATTCCGCCTGAAGGCGCGAGATCAGCACCTCCAGCTGCAACTGCCCGACGACGCCGACGATCCATTGCGAGCCGATCATCGGCTTGAACAACTGGGTCACGCCCTCTTCGGCCATGTCGTTGAGCGCGGTACGCAGCTGCTTGGTCTTGGTCGGATCGAGCAGGCGCACGCGGCGCAGGATTTCCGGCGCGAAATTCGGAATGCCGGTGAAGGTGATCGCCTCCCCCTCGGTCAGCGTATCGCCGACGCGCAGCACGCCATGATTGGGAATGCCGATGATGTCGCCCGGAAATGCGGTGTCGGCGATCTCGCGATCCTGGGCGAAGAAGAAGATCGGCGAGTTGATCGCGATCGCCTTGCCGGTCTGCACCTGTTTCAGCTTCATGCCGCGGCGGAACGTGCCCGAGCAGATGCGCATGAAGGCGATGCGGTCGCGGTGCTGCGGGTTCATGTTGGCCTGCACCTTGAACACGAAGCCGGCGACATTGGGCTCCTCCGGCGCCACCGCGCGCGGGGTGGCCGGCTGCGGGCGCGGCGGCGGCGCGAAACTCGCCAGCGCCTCGATCAGCGCCTCGACGCCATATTCGCGCAGCGCCGAGCCGAAGAACACCGGCGTCTGGCTGCCCGCGCGATATTCGGCGACGTCGAATTCCGGGTAGCCGATCGCGGCCAGCTCCGTCTCCTCCCGCAGCGCCTCGAGCCGTTCGGCAGACAATAATCCCTCCAGAGCGGGATCATCCAGCCCGGCAAGACGATGCAGGCTGCCGTCGGGCCTGGTCAGGCTTTGCTCGCGGAAATCCCACAGTCCTTCATGCTGGCCGCCCAGGCCGACCGGCCAGTTCATCGGCACCACGTCGAGCGCCAGCGTGTCGGCGATCTCGTCGAGGGTGGCGAAGGGGTCGCGGCCTTCGCGGTCGACCTTGTTGACGAAAGTGATGATCGGCACGTCGCGCAGGCGGCAGACCTCGAACAGCTTGCGGGTCTGCGCCTCGATGCCGCGCGCCGCGTCGATCACCATCACCGCGGAATCGACGGCGGTGAGCGTGCGATAGGTGTCCTCGCTGAAATCCTCGTGGCCGGGCGTGTCGAGCAGATTGAACGTCAACCCCTTGCGCTCGAAGGTCATCACCGAGGAGGTGACGGAGATGCCGCGCTGCTGCTCAATCTTCATCCAGTCCGAACGCGCCCGGCGATTGGCGCCGCGCGCCTTCACCTCGCCGGCGAGATGGATCGCGCCGCCGGAGAGCAGCAGCTTCTCGGTGAGCGTCGTCTTGCCGGCGTCGGGGTGGGAGATGATCGCGAAGGTGCGGCGATCGGAAACGGGATCGGTCATGGGGCGCAGATAGAGGGTGTTTTGCTCGCGCGAAAGGCCGCGCGATTGTGCCGTGACGCGCCGCCATGCTACCGGCCGCCCATTATGACCGATGCAACCGCTCTTATCGCCGACATGGCCACGCGCGCACGACAGGCGGGCCATGTCCTCGCCAACGCGCCGACGGCGAGCAAGGCGGAGGCGCTGCGCATCGCCGCCGCCGCGCTCCGCCGGGATGCGGCCGGCGTGCTCGCCGCCAATGCCGAGGATATGGCCCGCGCCGCCCATCTTTCCCCGGCGATGCGCGACCGCCTCAAACTGGACGAGAGGCGCCTGGAGGGCGTCGCCGCCGCTCTGGAGGACGTCGCCCGCCTGCCCGATCCGGTGGGCGTGGTGATCGACAGCGCCGAGCGGCCGAACGGCCTGCGGCTGTCGCGGGTACGCGTGCCGATCGGCGTGATCGCGATCATCTACGAGAGCCGCCCCAATGTGACGGCCGATGCCGGCGCGCTGGCGATGATGTCCGGCAACGCCGTCATCCTGCGCGGCGGCTCGGAGGCGCGGTCCAGCAACGCTGCGATCCATGCCGCCCTGGTCGAGGGGCTGGAGGGCGCCGGCCTGCCTGCCGATGCCGTGCAGCTGGTGCCGACGACCGACCGCGCAGCGGTCGGCGCGCTGCTCGCCGCCCATGGCCTTATCGACCTCGTCGTGCCGCGCGGCGGCAAGTCGCTGGTGGCGCGCGTGCAGGACGAGGCACGCGTGCCGGTGCTCGCTCATCTCGACGGCATCAACCACCTCTACGTTGACGCCGCCGCCGATCCGGCGATGGCGGCGACGCTGGCGGTCAACGCCAAGATGCGCCGCACCGGCGTCTGCGGCGCCACCGAGACGCTGCTGATCGACCGGCGCTTCGGCGAGGGCGCGCGCGTCGCCGATGCGCTGATCGCGGCGGGCTGCGAGCTGCGCGGCGACGCCGCCGCCCGCGCGCTCGATCCGCGCATCGTCGCCGCCAGCGATCTCGACTGGGACACCGAATATCTCGACGCGATCTGCGCCGTAGCCGTGGTCGACGGCGTCGAGGGCGCGATGGCCCATATCGCCGCCCACGGCTCGCATCACACCGATGCCATCATCACCGCCGACGAGCCGACCGCGCGGCGCTTCCTCGCCGAGGTCGATTCGGCGATCGTGATGTGGAACGCGTCGACCCAGTTCGCCGATGGCGGAGAATTCGGGCTCGGCGCGGAGATTGGTATCTCCACCGGCCGCCTGCACGCGCGCGGCCCGGTCGCGCTGGAAGGGCTCACCACCTATAAGTGGCAGGTCGTCGGCACCGGCCAGACCCGACCCTGACCGGCGAGGGCCGACCGTGAAACCCCCGTTCGCCCCGAGCAGGCGTTGAGCTTGTCGAAATGCCGCAGCGAAGGGTCCGGCCGGACCGGCCCTTCGAGACGAAGCTCCGACAGGCCCGGCCTCTGCCCGGGGCGAGCGGATAAGCGTGCGAGGGTCCTCTTCTGATGCCCCGCCGCATCGGCCTGCTCGGCGGCTCGTTCAATCCTGCCCATCGTGGCCACCGCCATATCAGCCTGCTCGCCCTCGACGCGCTCGGCCTGGACGAAGTGTGGTGGCTGGTGTCGCCCGGCAATCCGCTGAAGCCGGACAAGGGGATGGCGCCGCTTTCCGCCCGACTCGCCTCGGCCCGGCGGGTGGCGGCGAGAGCCCCGATCCGGGTGACGGCCATCGAGTCCCGCCTGGGCACGCGCTACACCGCCGACACGCTCACAGCACTCCGCCGTCTTTTCCCGCGCGAGGCGTTCATCTGGCTGATGGGGGCGGACAATCTTGCCCAGTTCCACCGCTGGCAGCACTGGCGGCGCATTGCCCGGACGATGCCGATTGCCGTGATCGCCCGTCCGGGGTATGAAGGGGCGGCCCGCTTCGCGCCTGCGACGGGCTGGTTCAGGCGTTTCGTCCGCCCGCCGGACCGTGCGAAGAACTGGACGCAGTGGAGTTTGCCGGCGCTCGTGCTGTTGCGCTTGCCCCTTGATCGGAGTTCCGCGACGCAGCTGCGCGCCACCGATCCTGACTGGCATCTCCACGCCCCCACCCCCATCTTCCACGACGTCGTCACGCGAAGACGCGTCATCCCCCCGCCACTCTGAACCGGAGGTTCCTTGCCCGCTCCCCTCGCCGCTGCCCCCAACCGGGCCCGCTCTCCCTCAGACGCCGTCGAGGCGCTCCACCGCACGGTGCTGCAGTCGCTCGATGATGATCAGGCGGTGGAAACCGTCTCCATCCCGCTGGCGGGCAAATCCAGCATCGCGGATCACATGGTGATCGCCAGCGGTCGCTCGACGCGGCAGGTGGCCTCGATGGCCAGCAAGCTCGCCGAGAAGATCAAGGCCGAGACGGGCCGCTCTCCGCGGGTCGAGGGGTTGCCGACGGCCGACTGGGTGCTGCTCGATGCCGGCGACGTCATCGTCCACCTGTTCCGCCCGGAAGTGCGCAGCTTCTATAATCTCGAGCGGATGTGGGCGTTCGACGAGGGCAACGCCCCCGTCGCCGAAGCCCCCTCGCCCGAGGCGCCCGGCGGTCCGGACCTCGGCGACGATCCCGAGGCGGTTGCCGATCCCGCCTATGATCCGGACGCGCCGGACCCGGATGAAGACGCGGCTGGCTGACGCTTGCTGCTCCACATCGTCGCGCGCGGCCGGATCGGGCGAGGGCCTGAGGCGGAGCTGGTCGATCGCTATCTGAAGCGCATCACCTGGCCGACGCGCGTGACGGAGCTGCCCGACACCGGCGGTCGCATGCCGCCGCGCGCGCCCGGCACGATCCTCGTCGCGCTCGATGAAAAGGGCGCCCAGCTCGCCTCGCTCGGGTTCGCCGAGCGACTCGGCCGGTGGCGGGACGACGGCGTGCGGGAGTGCCGCTTCCTGATCGGCGCCGCCGACGGCCATGGCGCGGCCTTGCGCGCCGAGGCCGACCTGCTCCTCGCCTATGGTGCCGCCACCTGGCCGCACCTGCTGGCGCGCGCCATGCTCGCCGAGCAGCTCTGGCGGGCGACGAGCATATTGGCCGGACACCCCTATCACCGCGAGGGATGAGGCGGAGCTTTCCGAACCGACGGCGCCGTTACCCCGGTCGAAGGATCGAGGAGCTCAGGCGCCAGCCGCGCCTCCCGCGTCCGTGGAGAGATGGATGCTGAACCGAGTTCAGCATGACGGGTAGGTCGGGCACACGCCCGCCCCATCCCCCTCGTCACCCCGGACCTGTTCCGGGGTCCACGCGGCCGCGATCTCAGGCGGCTGTGGCGGCATGATCACTCATCAAGTTCAGCATGACGGCGTGAATCGCGCGATCTAAGCTGGAGGCGACCCGATGCGCGCACTCCTCCCCCTTCTCCTCCTCTCGACCGCCGCGCTCGCGCAGGACGATCCCGCCACGCTGAACCGGCAGGCGGCCGCCGCCGAGGCGCAGGCCGGGAGGATCGAGGCAGACGCCGCGCGCGTCCATGCCGAGGCCGACCGCGCCCTTGACGAGGCCGGCCGCCTCGCCGCCCAGGTCTCCACGGCACAGGCCCATGCCGATGCCGCGCGTGCCGAGGTCGAGCGGCTGGACCGGCTGCGCGCCGCCCAGCGCGCCCGTCTCGCCGCGCGTCAGGCGCCGATCGCGCGCCTCGGCGCGGCGCTGGAGGTGATGGCGCGGCGGCCAGAGCCGCTCTTGTTCGTCAGCCCCGGCTCGGCCGCCGATATCGTCCACACCAAATTAGCGCTCGACGCCGCCCGCCCGGCAATCGCTGCGCGGACCGCCGCTCTACGCGCCGAGATCGCCGCGGGTGAGCGGCTGCGCGGGGCCGCGACACGGGCCGTCGCCGCGCGGGACGACGCCGTCGCCCAACTCTCCCGGGATCGGACGGCCCTGCTCCGCTTCGCCGAGGCCCAGCGCACCGAGGCCGCCGGGCTCGTCGACGCGGCGCTGCGCGAATCCGATCGCGCGCTGGCGCTCAGTGCCGATGCCGGTCAGGCCCGGGAGGATCGCGCGCAGGCGGCAATGGCCAATGCCGAAGCCCGCGCCCTCGCCATGCTCCCCGCCCCCGCTCCGCTCGACGAGGCAACGGCGCCGCGTGGCAGCGGCTGGGCCTTGCCGGTCGCCGGCCGGCTGGTCACCGGCTTCGGCGCCCTCGACGGCGGCGCGCGCAGCCGCGGCATCGTTCTAGCGGCCACGCGCGGCGCGGTGGTGCGCGCGCCGGCGGTGGGCAGCGTCGCCTTCGCCGGCGCCTTCAGGGATTATGGCCGCGTCGTCATCCTCAATCACCCGGGCGGCTGGACGACGCTCATCGCCGGCCTCGCCGATATCGACGTCGCGCAGGGCGGGTCCGCCGCCGCCGGCGCGCGGCTGGGCACCGCCGGGGCGCGGATCATGATCGAGGTGCGCAGCGGCGGCGTGCCGGTGGATGTCGCCGCGCTGGCCGCCCAAGGCGGCTGGCGCACGCCGCTTCCGCCTTTCCGGCCAATGCTGTAAGCAGGGTCCGATATCGTACCCGGAGCCTGTCGAGTCCCATGGCCAAGCCTATCTACCGCACCCTCGGCCTCCTTCTTGCCGGCGCGGCGGTGCCCACCGCCCTGATCCCGATCGCCTCGCAGGTGACGGCGGCGGTGGACGCCAGCACCTACAACGAACTCGATCAGTTCATGAACGTGTTCGAGAAGGTGCGCGCCGATTATGTCGACAAGGTCGACGACAAGACGCTGATCAAAGGCGCCATCGACGGCATGCTCGCCAGCCTCGATCCGCACAGCTCCTATCTCGACGCGCGCGACTTCCAGAACATGAAGACGACGACCGACGGCGCTTATGGCGGCCTCGGCCTTACCGTGCAGATGGAGGATGGCGCGGTGAAGGTCGTCACCGCCAGCGAGGATACGCCCGCCTTCCGCGCCGGCATCAAGTCCGGCGACTATATCACCCATCTCGACGGCAAGCTGATCTATGGCGGCAAGCTTGACGAGGCGGTGGATCAGATGCGTGGCCGTCCCGGCACCGCCGTCAAGCTGACGATCGTCCGCCCCGGCCGCGACAAGCCGTTCGACGTCTCCCTGAAGCGCGAGGTGATCTCGCTGCGCCCCGTGAAGTGGGAGGTGAAGGACCGCGTCGGCATCATCAACATCAACGCCTTTTCCAAAAACACCGGTGCCGATACCCGCGCGGCGCTGGTCGGCATCGACAAGGCGTTGGGCGGGCAGCAGCCGCTCGGCTATGTCATCGATCTGCGCTCCAACCCGGGCGGACTGCTCGATCAGGCGATCGAGGTGTCGGACGCCTTCCTCGAGCGTGGCGAGATCGTCTCCCAGCGCGGCCGCGAGAAGGGCGATATCGAGCGTTATTATGCCCGCGCGGGCGACATGTCCCACGGCTTGCCGATCATCGTGCTTGTCGATTCGGGCTCGGCGTCGGCCGCCGAAATCGTCGCCGGCGCGCTGCAGGACCAGCATCGCGCCATCGTGATGGGCGAGCGCAGCTTCGGCAAGGGATCGGTGCAGACGCTGCTGCCGCTCACCGACGACACCGCGCTGCGCCTCACCACTGCGCGCTACTATACGCCGTCGGGGCGCTCCGTGCAGGAGGGCGGCATCACGCCCGACATCGCCGTGCCGCAGCTCACCGACGCGGACTACAAGGACAAGCCTCGCTTCCGCGAAGCCGATCTGCGCCGTCACCTGATCAACGAGGCGAAGGTCGACGACAGCGTGCTGGAGGATGACGGCAAGACGGACCCCCGCTTTGCCGCCACCGCCGACGATCTGAAGAAGAAGGGCGTCGAGGACTATCAGCTCTGGTACGCCCGCCAGACGATTGCCCGCCTCGCCGGCCCGGCAGCCGCGCCGGTGGCGACGGCCAGCGCAGCGCCGCGCCCGCGCTCGCGCTGAGCGGCTCGCCCGCCGCCATGGCCCGTTCACGCACCCTCGCCGCCGCGCGCCTGCTCGCCTTTCTCGTGCCGGCGGCATTGCTTGCCGGCGCGTGGGGTTCGCAGCTGATCGGCGGCCTCTATCCTTGCGAAATGTGCCACTGGCAGCGGTGGCCGCATTATGCCGCGCTGGTCGTCGCCGGCTTCGGCTTCCTGGCGCCACTGCGTCATTCGCGTGGACCGGTGGCGCTGGCGGCGCTGCTGATCCTCGCCTCGGGCCTGATCGGCGTGTTCCACGCCGGTGTCGAATATCATTGGTGGCAAGGCTTCACCCAGTGCAGCGTCAGCGCTGTCGGTGGCTCCAGCGCGGATATCCTCAAGGACATCATGTCGACGCCGCTGATCCGCTGCGATGCGGCGCAGTGGACCTTGTTCGGCGTCTCGCTCGCCGGCTTCAACGCGATCATCTCGATCGCCGCCGCGCTCGGCATTTTCACCCTGCTGCGAAAGGTCGGCCGATGAGCAAGCCCGCTGCCGACGCCCGCGCCCGCGCCGCCATGCTGCGCGTCGATCAGGCCGGCGAATATGGCGCCACCCGCATCTATGCCGGCCAGCTGTCGGTAATGGGCGATCGCTCGCCGATGACGCGGATGATCGCGCGCATGGCCGATCAGGAGGAGCGCCACCGCGCGCATTTCGACGCGATGATGGCGCGGCGGGGCGTGCGGCCGACGCTGCTCCAGCCGTTGTGGGATCGCGCCGGCCACGCGCTCGGCGCGGTAACGGCGCTGATCGGGCCGGAGGCGGCGATGGCCTGCACCGCCGCGATCGAGACGGAAATTGATCGCCATTACGGCCAGCAGCTCGCCGAGCTTGGCGACAGCGATCCGGAGCTTTCCGAGGCCATCGCTGAGTTCCAGGCCGAAGAGGTCGAGCATCGCGACACCGCGCTCGCCGCCGGGGCGGAACGGGCGCCTGCCTATCCGCTGCTCTCCGCCGCGATCCGCCTGGGCTGCCGCGTCGCCATCGGCCTGTCCAAGCGGATCTAGGTTTACAGCGTCGCTTGCCGGCGGCATGGTCGGCCACACTCGACAGGAGATCGCCTTTGCTCACGCCGAACGCTCCCGACCGCTTCCGCGGCCGAGCGTCGGCGTGCGCCGCGCTCGCCGCCTGAAGCGATGCTGGCGCCACGCGTGGCGCCGCCCTTCAATCGAGAGATATGATGATCCTGGAAATGACTGGTGAGGATTTCACCTCACTGCTGCTCGGCCGCGCGCCGAGAGAGCTGACGCTTACCGCCACTACCATCGCCCCGCCCGAGGTGCTGGCCATGCTCGCGGACCTCGCCGCCCGGGTTTCGGAGCAATTCTCGCCCGCAGCCTGGCTGATCGTCGAGGATCACATGCTGGTCGGCCTCTGTTCCGTCACCCGCCCGCCGCAGGACGGCGTGATCGACATTGGCTATGGCATCGCGCCGAGCCACAGGGGGCGCGGCATCGCCTCGCGTGCCGTCGGTGCGATCGCGGCCTGGGCGACGGATGATCGGCGGGTCGCGGCGATCACCGCGGAAACCAGCACCGCCAACTTCGCTTCGCAGGCGGTGCTGACCCGCAACGGCTTCGTCGCGGTCGGCAATCGGCTCGACGAGGAGGACGGCCCGTTGATCTGCTGGCGCCGCCCGACGGGCTGAGTCGCATGGTCGCCGGAGCGGGCCGATGCCCGCTCCGGCGATACGGCTTCAGTCCCCAATCAGCGCGTAGCCGTCATTGACCATGCGGATCATGACGAGCGTGGCGCCTTCGGCAACCTGCGCGTCCTTGATCAGGGCCGAGCGCGGCAGGTCGGTCGCCGCCATGAACTGGCCGCAGACGTAGATTTTCAGCCCCATCTTCACCAGCTGCGCGATCAGCGGCAGGTTGGGATTGGCGACGCCATGCTTGGCGCGATAGGCCTCGTCGGTGAGGATCGCGTCCACCGACGGACCGTGGAAGATCGCCGCGAACTGCATGTTGGCCACCGGCACCTTGCCGAGCGCGAGGCCGTTATACTGGCCGGCGATGCCGACCAGCCGGCCGAGCGGCTTGGCCTTGTCGGCCGGGCCCTTGGTGACGTCGAAGAGCGCCTTGTAGACATGGCGCGGATCGCGCGGCACCGCGACGTCCGGAATCTGGACGTAGCCGGACGTGCCGGTGATCGGCCCGGGCGTCGGCGCCGGCCAGTTCGCCGCCATCGCCGGCGTCGCGGCAACCAGAATCATCGTCGTGCCGATTGCAAAGCGCATCTCTATCCCCCTGGCTGACGCTTGTCGTTGTCGGCCGGAAGGTCGCCGTTATGGGCGTCGATGGCAAGCCCCTAGGCGGGCCGCCATTCCCCGCTGAGCAGGCGGATGATCGCCGAGAAATCCTTGCCGCCGCCGCCGAGCCCGGCGAACATCTGGTAGAGCGCCTCGGCCTGCGCGCCCATCGGTACGCTGGCATTGGCCGATTTGGCAGCGTCGAGCGCGAGCTTGAGGTCCTTCAGCATCAGCGCCGCCTGGAAGCCGCCCTCGAAATCACGATTGGAGGGCGCCGCCGGCACCGGCCCGGGAACGGGGCAATAGCTTGTCATCGACCAGCTCTGGCCCGAAGCCCTGGACGAGATGGCGAAGAACTTCTCCGGGTCGAGGCCAAGCTTTTCGGCCAGCACGAACGCCTCGCAGGTGGCAATCATCGTCGCGCCGAGGATCATGTTGTTGCAGATCTTCGCCGCCTGCCCCGAGCCCGCCTCGCCGGCATGGATCACCGCCTTGCCCATCGCCGACAGGATCGGCTCGGCTCGCGCGAAACCCGCTTCGCTGCCGCCGACCATGAAGGTGAGCGTGCCGGCATCAGCCGCCGCGGTGCCGCCCGAGACCGGCGCGTCGAGCATCGTGAAGCCCGCCCCGGCGGCATCCGCCGCCACTGCGCGGGCGGTGTCGACGTCGATCGTCGAGCAATCGATGAGCAGCGTGTCGGGGCGCGCCGTGCCGAGGATCGTTTCGCGATACAGGCTGGCGACATGCCGGCCGGCGGGAAGCATCGTCACCACCGCGTCGGCGCCCGCCACCGCCTCGCCCGCCGAGCCGGCCGCGATGCAGCCCTTGTCCGCCACCCGCGCCAGCGCGTCGGCAGAGAGATCGAAGGCACGCACCTCATGGCCCCTGGCGGCGAGGTTGGCGGCCATGCCGCCGCCCATATTGCCGACGCCGATAAAGCCGATCACCGCCATTGCGCTCTCCTCATTCATTTAGCCCGAGGCCCCTGCACCGATCGCTTCGAGAGGGTCGTCGCTCACCGCCCCGTGAAATTCCCCGCGCGCTTCTCAACGAAGGCGGCCATGCCTTCCTTCTGGTCCTCGGTGCCGAACAGGCCGTGGAACAGGCGGCGCTCGAAATTGATGCCGGGGGCAAGCGGCAGCTCGAAGGCGGCGTTGACCGCCTCCTTGTTGGCGATCGCCGCGAGCGGCGGCATGGCGGCGATGGCGGCGGCCGTCTTCAATGCCTCGTCGACGAGCGCCGCCGCCGGCACGACACGCGCGACCAGCCCGGCCCGCTCCGCCTCCTCGGCGCCGATCATCCGCCCGGTGAGGCACATCTCCATCGCCTTGGCCTTGCCGACGGCGGCGGCGAGGCGCTGCGAGCCGCCCATGCCCGGCATGACGCCGAGCTTGATCTCCGGCTGGCCGAACCTGGCGGTGTCGGCGGCGAGGATGAAATCAGCCATCATCGCCACTTCGCAGCCGCCGCCGAGCGCATAGCCGGCCACCGCCGCGATCCAGGGCTTGCGCGTTGCCGTCACCTGCTCCCAGCCCTTGAAGTAATTCTCGCCATACATGTCGGCGAACACCTTGGCCTCCATCTCCTTGATGTCGGCGCCGGCGGCGAACGCCTTCTCGCTGCCGGTCAGCACCAGGCAGCGCTGGGCGGGATCGGCATCATAGGCGGCGAACGCGCGGATCAGCTCGCCCAGCACCTGGCTGTTCAGCGCGTTCAGGGCCTGGGGCCGGTTGAGGCGGACGAGCGTGACGGCGTCGCGGCGCTCGACGAGGATGGTTTCGTAATCGGCCATGTCCGGTTTCCTTGAGAGGTTCAGGCGGGGGCCCATTGTCCGCCCTCGGGCGGCGCGAACAGCGCGTCAAGCAGGGCCGGGGTGACCCCCGCCGGCGTCGGCGGGTCCCAGCGCGGGCTGTTATCCTTGTCGACGAGCAGCGCGCGCACGCCCTCGGCGAAATCCGGCCGCGCGCAGACATGGACGGCGAGGCCATATTCCATTGCCATTTCGTCGGCGAAATCGCCCAGGCCGGCGCTACGGCGGAGCAGCTCCAGCGACACTTTGCAGCTTTGCGGGCTCTTGGGGGCGAGCGTCGCCAGCTGCGCCTTGGCCCAGTCCGACCCGTCCGCATCCAGCGCGGCGAGAATCTCCTCATAATTGTCGGACGCGAACAGCCGGTCGATCGCCTCTCGCTGGCCGAGGATGGCGGCGTCGGGCGCGGGCGCGGAGAACTCCTCCAATATCGCCTCGGCACGATCGGGTTGGGCGGCGAGACGAAGCTTCAGGTCGTCGAGATTATCGGACGGCACATAATGGGTGGCGAGCCCGAGCGCGAAACATTCCGCGCCATCCAGCCGCGTGCCGGTCAGCGCCAGATATTGCCCGATCCGCCCCGGCAGCCGCGACAGATACCAGCCGCCGCCGACATCCGGGAACAGGCCGATCGTCGTCTCCGGCATGGCGAGCACGGTCCGCTCCGTCGCCACCCGCCAGCGGCAGGGCAGGCCGATGCCGACGCCGCCGCCCATCGTCACCCCGTCGAGGAAGGAGACGATCGGCGTCATGCTGGTGAACAGCCGATGGTTGAGCCGATATTCGGTGCCGAAGAAATCCGGGCCGAGCGACGGGTCGGCAGCGATCGCGCGCACGTCCCCACCCGCGCAGAAGCCGCGGCCCTGCGCGTGATCGAGCAGGATCAGGCGGATCGCCTCATCCGCCTGCCAGCCGACCAGCGCGTCGAGCATCGTCCGGCACATGGCCGTGGTCAGCGCGTGCAGCGCCTTGGGCCGGTTGAGGCGAATGCGGGCGACGGCGCCGTCGGCCTCGCAGATCACATCCGCGTGGACGGGCAGCTCGCTCATTGCCGGGTCATCTCGCGGGCGATGATCACCCGCATGATCTCGTTCGTGCCCTCGAGGATGCGGTGGACGCGCAGGTCCCGGAAGAAGCGCTCGATCGGGTAATCCTGCAAATAGCCATAGCCGCCATGCAGCTGCAGCGCGCGATCGACCACGGTCATGCCGGTGTCGGTGGCGAGGCGCTTGGCCATTGCGGCGAACTTGGTCTTGTCCGGCGCGCCATCGGTCACCCGGGCGGCGGCGGCGTAGAGCAGCATGCGGGCCGCCTGCAACTCCGTCTCCATATCCGCGAGCTGGAACTGGGTGTTCTGGAAATCGAGGATGCGCTGGCCGAACTGCTTGCGCTCGGCCGTGTAGCGCAGCGCCTCGTCGAGGCAGCGCTGCGCGCCGCCGAGCGAGCAGGCGCCGATGTTGAGCCGCCCGCCGTCGAGCCCGGCCATGGCGAAGCGGAATCCCTCGCCTTCCTTGCCGATGCGGTTGGCCACCGGCACGCGGACATTGTCGAAATTGACCTGGGCGGTCGGCTGGGATCGCCAGCCGAGCTTTCGCTCATTGGCGCCGAAGGAGACGCCGGGCATGTCCCTGTCGATGACCAGCGCCGAAATCCCCTTGGGCCCTTCGTCGCCGGTGCGGGCCATCACCACATAGACATCGTTCGCCCCGGCGCCGGAGATGAACGCCTTGGAGCCGGACACGACATAATCGTCGCCGTCGCGCACCGCCCGCGTGCGTAGCGCCGCGGCATCCGAACCGGAGGAAGGCTCGGTCAGGCAATAGCTGGCGATGCGGTCGCAGCCGATCAGGTCGGGCAGATAACGGCCCTTCAGCTCGTCCGACCCAAAGGTGTCGATCATCCACGACGCCATGTTGTGGATCGAGATGAACGCCGAGGTGGAGGGGCAGCCATAGGCCATCGCCTCCATGATCAGCGCCGCCTCCAGCCGGCCGAGCCCGATGCCGCCAGACGCCTCGGACACGTAGATCGACCCGAAGCCGAGTTCGGCCGCGGCCTTGATCACGTCGCGCGGAAAATGATGCTGCTCGTCCCATTCGCCCGCGAACGGAGTGATCGCGTCGGCGGTGAAGCGCTGCGCCATCTCCTGGATGGCGCGCTGGTCGTCGGTGAGGTCGAACTGGCTGGTCATGGCTGCCTCAGCCCATGGTTGGGATGATGAAGGCGGAATCGCCGGAGGCGGCGCCCTCCGGCCAGCGCTGCGTCACCACCTTGGTCTTGGTGTAGAAGCGCACGCCTTCCATGCCGTACTGGTTGATGTCGCCGAAGCCGGAGCGCTTCCAGCCACCGAAGCTGTGATAGGCCACCGGCACCGGGATCGGCACGTTGATGCCGACCATGCCCACATTGACCCGCCCGACGAACTCGCGGGCGGCGTGGCCGTCGCGGGTGAAGAGGGCAACGCCGTTGCCGTAGCTGTGCTTCGACGGCAGCGCCAACGCCTCCTCGAAGCTCTGCGCGCGGACCATCTGGAGGACGGGGCCGAAAATCTCTTCCTTGTAGGTGCGCATCTCGGGCGTCACCCGGTCGAACAGCGTCGGGCCGACGAAATAGCCGTCCTCATGCCCCTGCAGGCTGAAGCCGCGCCCGTCGACGACCAGCTCCGCGCCCTCGTCCACGCCCATCTGGATGTAGTTCTCGATCTTCGCCTTGTGCTGGGCGGTGACGACCGGGCCGTAATGCGCGTCCGCATCGGTCGACACGCCGATCTTGAGGCCGGCAATCGCCGTCAGCAGCCGCTCACGCAACGCGCCCGCCGTCTTCTCGCCGACCGGCACCACCACGGGCAGCGCCATGCAGCGCTCGCCCGCCGAGCCATAGGCCGCGCCCATGATGTCGCTCACCGCCTGGTCGAGGTCGGCGTCCGGCATGATGATGCCGTGATTCTTGGCCCCGCCCATCGCCTGTACGCGCTTTCCGGCGACCGCGCCGCGCTGGTAGACATAATGGGCGATGTCGGAGGAGCCCACGAAGCTCACCGCCCTGATCTCCGGATGATCGAGGATCGCGTCCACCATCGCCTTGTCGCCATGCACGACCTGCAAGATGCCATCGGGCAGCCCCGCCTCCTTGGCCAGTTCGGCGAGGCGCACCGGCACCGAGGGGTCGCGCTCGGAGGGCTTGAGGATGAAGGCGTTGCCGCAGGCGATGGCCGGGCCGAACATCCACATCGGGATCATCGCCGGGAAGTTGAACGGGGTGATGCCCGCCACCACGCCCAACGGCTGGCGCAGCGAATAGACGTCGATGCCGGGCCCGGCGCCTTGCGTATATTCGCCCTTCAGCATGTGCGGGATGCCGCAGGCGAACTCGATCACCTCGAGGCCGCGCTGGATGTCGCCCTTCGAATCGGCGATGACCTTGCCATGCTCGGAGGAAAGCAGCCGGGCCAGCTCCTCCATATTCTTCTCGACCAACGCCTTGAACGCGAACATCACGCGGGCGCGGCGCTGGGGATTGGTCGCCGCCCAGGCCGGCTGGGCGGCAAGCGCGCCGGCCACCGCGCGATCCAGCTGGGCCTGCGCGCCGAGGCCGACGCGGGCCTGCACCGCGCCGATATTGGGATCGAACACATCGCCCTGCCGGCCATCGTCGCCGGCATGGCTGGCGCCGTCGATGAAGTGGTGAATCGCGCGCAGCCCTTCGGTCATGGCATCCTCCGTTTGTCATGCGGAGCCTGCACCCGCCGCCAACCGCCCCGCAACCATGGACTTTGCAGGTCATGCCTGCATATTTGCAGGCGATGCACTGGGATGACCTGCAATATTTCCTCGCCATCGCGCGCACCGGCCAGCATGGCCGGGCGGCCAGATTGCTGCGCGTCGACGCCACCACCGTCGCCCGGCGGGTGCGCCGGCTGGAGACGGAGATGGGCGCGCGCCTGCTCGAACAGGGCCGCGACGGACAGAGCCTGACCGGGGCCGGCGAGGCGCTGCTCGCCAAGGCCGAGGAGATGGAGCGTATCGCCGGCTCGGTGCACGAGGCGAGCGCGGGTGGTCAGGTCGCCGGCCGCCTGCGGGTCAGCGTGTCGGAAGGCTTCGGCAACGCCTTCGTGGCGCCGCGCCTGGCCGGCTTCGCCAGCGCCTACCCGCGGCTCGCCGTCGATCTCGCGGCCAGTTCGGGCTTTCTCAATCCGTCGCGGCGCGAGACCGACGTCGCGATCCTGATCAGCCGGCCGCGACGTGGGCCGCTGATCACCCGCAAGCTCACCGATTATGCGCTCGGCCTGTACGCGACGCGCGATTATCTCGCCCGCCATGGCCGGCCGGGCGATGCCGCGGCGCTGGGGCGTCACATGCTGATCGGCTATATCCCGGACCTGATCTATTCGCCGGAACTACGTTATCTGGACGAGATCATTCCGGGGCTGGAACCGGCGCTGCGCTCGTCGAGCATCGTCGCCCAGGCGCAACTGACCGCGGCCGGCGCCGGCATCGCCGTGCTGCCGCGGTTCATGGCCGAGACCAATGCCGATCTGGTGCGGGTGCTGCCCGGGCGGACGATCATGCGCACCTTCTGGCTCGTCACCCACAGCGACATGCGCGACGCGCCGCGGGTGCGCGCCTTCGCCGACTGGATGGTGGCGGAAACGGCTGCGGCGCGCGCGCTGCTTACCGGCGAGCCGTTATGATGCCGGTGCGAGGTGCGGCGCGGCCGGGAATTCGGTGGTGACGACGAGGCCGCCGCCGTCGCGATTGGCAGCGGTGACGGTGCCGCCATGCTCCGCGGCGATCGAGCGCGCGATGGCCAGACCGAGACCGATGCCGCCGGTCTGGCGGCTGCGCGACGGATCGCCGCGATTGAACGGGCGGAAGGCGTCGTCGAGCATCGGCTCGGGCAGGCCGGGCCCGCGATCCGCGACCTTCACGCATGCGCGCCCTTCGTCGGCGATGACGGTGATCTCCGCCGATCCGGCATAGGCCAGCGCATTGTCGATGATGTTCTGGAACAATCGCTCCAGCGCGACCGAATCGCCTTCCACCCAGGCCGGGCTGCCCGCCACCGACACCTTGCTGCCCATCTCATGGCAATGGCTGGCGATGCGCTGCACGAGCGCGAGCAGATCGAGCCCTTTCTTCTCGCCGACATGCACGCCGCGCACGAAGCCGATCGTCGCCGCGATCATCGCCCGCATCTGCTCGACGTCGGACTGGACGGGCTTGCGCAGCGCGTCGGGCGCGGTCTCGATGCGGAAGGCGATGCGGGCGAGCGGCGTGCGCAGGTCATGCGCGATGGCGGCGATCATCGCGGTACGCTCGGCGAGCGTCTCGCTCAACCGCAGCTGCATCGCCGTCAGCGCCTGGGCGGCGAGGCGCACCTCGGCCGGCCCGCCCACCGGCACTGCCGGCGCGCGCGGATCATGACCAACACGGTCGGCAGCGGCAGCGAAGCGGCGGATCGGCGACGCCAGCTGGCGCGCGAACAGGAAGGCCAGCGGCAGCACCATCAGCGCCGACAACACGAACCACAGCACGGTACGCTGCTGCCACGGGCTGATCCACGGCTTGTCGGGCGTGCGCACGACGCGCCACACGCCGTCCTTCTGCACGCCGGCCAGCACGGTGTTGAAGAACATCGGTTCGCCGTGGCGGATCGGCACCCCGCTATCGACCTTCTTGAAGCGGAACGGATAGGTCGCCGACTGGTCCGCCTCGTAGAACAGCCGCACGCACGAGACGGGTACGCCGAGCCGCTCCGCCAGCCGGCTGACCATGGAACTGTCGGTTACCATCCCCTCGGTGTCGGCGGTCGGCGCCGAGCGGGTGAGCTGGGTGGCGAGGCGGGGCGTGTCGTCGTCGTCGCGGCCATGGCGCGGCGCGCCGAGCGCCTCGGCAATGTCCCCCATCGGATAGACTTGCGGACGCGGCGGCCGCACCGACACGAACATGGCGATGCTCATCGCCTGCGCGACCAGGAGGCAGGCGAGCACCAGCAGCAGCGTCTGCCAGAAGATCGGGAGCCTGCGCAGCCAGCCGCTCATCATGCGTCCTCGGCCCGCTCGGCGAACATATAGCCCTCGTTGCGGATGGTGCGGATCGGGTCGCCCGGGCCGAGCTTGCGGCGCAGGCGGCTCACCGTCACGTCGATGGCGCGATCGAATATGTCGGCATCCTGTCCCTTGGCGGCGTCGAGCAGCTGGTCACGCGACAGCACGCGCTGCGGACGATCGAGGAACACGGTCAGCACGCGGAATTCGGCATCGGTGAGCTGCGCGTCCGGCTGGCCGGGGCGGGTCAGCGTGCGGCTGATCAGGTCGAGCGTCCAGTTGCCGAAGCGGCGGCGCGGGCCGCCCGTCACCTGCGTCTCGCTCTCGCTGCGGCGGCGGAGCACGGCGCGGATGCGGGCGAGCAGTTCCCGCGGGTTGCAGGGCTTTGGCAGATAATCGTCGGCGCCGACCTCGAGCCCGATAATCCGGTCGAGGTCCTCGCCCATCGCCGACAGCATGATCACGCCCGGCCGGCGCGGCCCGCGCAGCCGGCGGACGATCGACAGCCCGTCCTCGCCCGGCATCATCAGGTCAAGCACGATCAGGTCGACCGGCTGGCGGGCGAGGGCCGCGTCCATCTCCGCGGCGTCGGCGGCGGTCTCCACCTGCAAGCCCTGATCGATGAGGAAGCCGGCGATCAGGTCGCGCAGGTCGGCGTCGTCGTCGACGACAAGCAGGCGTGGCTGGTCGGTCATTCGTGCCTCAGCGCGTCGATGGGGTTGAGCGAGGCGGCACGGCGGGCGGGGAAATAGCCGAAGATCACCCCGATCGCGGCCGAAAAGACGAAGGCCAGCAGGTTGATCTGCACGTCGAAGGAGAAGGGTACGCGCAGCACCGGCGCCAGCGCCAGGCTGGCGGCCAGCGCGATGACGATGCCGATGACCCCGCCGAGGCAGGCCAGCGCCACCGCCTCGACAAGGAACTGCATCATCACCTCGCGCGCGACCGCGCCGATGGCGAGGCGGATGCCGATCTCGCGAGTGCGCTCGGTCACCGAGACGAGCATGATGTTCATGATGCCGATGCCACCGACGAGCAGCGACACCGCCGCCACCGCGCCGAGCAAAGCCGTCAATATCTGGGTGGTGCCGGACAGCGTGTCGGCGATCTGCTTGGTGTCGAAGATGTTGAAATCATCTTCCTTGCCGCCGATGATGCCGCGCCGCTCGCGCAGCAGGGCGGACAGCGATTCCTGCACCGAGCCCGTCTCATAGGCGGGATCGACCGCGACCATGATCACGCGGATGTCGCGGGTGCCGGCGAAGCGGCGCTGCACCGTCTTGATCGGCATCAGCACGACATCGTCCTGATCGTTGCCGAACCCGCCCTGCCCGCGCGTCTGGAGCACGCCGATCACGGTGCAGGTGATGTCCTTGATGCGGAAGCGCTGGCCGATCGGGTCTTCCTGCCGGAAGAGGTTGGTGCGCACTGTATTGCCGAGGATGCATACCGCCTTGCCGGCCTGCTCCTCCGCGCTGGAAAAGGTCCGCCCGGCCGCCATCGGCCATTGCTGGGCAATGAAATAATCGGAGGTGGTGCCATTGATCGTGGTCGACCAGTTGGCGCCTTCGCGCACGGCGGTGCCGGTCGATTGCGCCATCGGCGCGACGGCGGTGACGCCCGCCACCTGATTGCGGATCGCGTCGACGTCCTCGGGCTTGAAATCGGGCGGCTGCGGGCCGCCGCCGCCGCGCCCGAAGCCCTGGCCCGGCCGAACCTGCAGGATGTTCGAACCGAGTGAGGAAATCTGCTCCTGCACCGCGGCCGTCGCGCCATTGCCGAGGGTCACCATCGTCACCACCGCCGCGACGCCGATGACGATACCGAGGATAGTCAGGAAAGACCGCAGCATGTGCCGGCGGATGGCGCGAAAGGCGAGGATGATGGTCGTGCCGAACATCAGCTGCCGACCGCCTGGCCCTGATGATGATGCTGGTCGACGCGCTCGACCAGCCCGTCGCGGAAATGGACGACGGTGCGGGCATAGGCCGCCATGTCCGGCTCGTGCGTGACCATCAGCACGGTGATGCCGGTGGCGTTGAACTCGCTCAGCAGTTCCATGATCTCCAGCGAGCGGGCGGTATCGAGATTGCCGGTCGGCTCATCGGCGAGCAGCACGTCCGGCTGGGTGACGATGGCGCGCGCGATGGCGACGCGCTGCTGCTGACCGCCGGAAAGCTCGCCGGGGGTATGATCCCACCAGTCCTTGAGCCCGACCTTGTCGAGCGCCTGCATCGCGACCTCGCGGCGCTTGTGCTTCTCCTCGCCGCGATAGAGCAGGGGCAGCTCGACATTCTCCAGTGCCGAGGTGCGCGGCAGCAGGTTGAAGCCCTGGAAGACGAAGCCGAAATATTTGCGGCGCAGGAGCGCGCGTTGATCCCGGTCCAGTCGTTCGACATGCACCCCTTTGAACAGGAAGGCGCCGCTCGTCGGCACGTCCAGGCAGCCGAGGATGTTCATCGTCGTCGACTTGCCCGAGCCCGACGGGCCCATCACCGCCACGAAGTCTCCGGCGGCGATGTCGAGGTCGACGCCCTTCAACGCCTGAAAGGCGGCAGGGCCGGAGCCGAAGGTCTTGGTGACGTTGCGGAGCTGGATGATCGGCGCGTCGGCCGTCATGGGCGCCTCCCCTCGCCGCCGCCGCCATTGCCGCCCTGTTGGCCGCTGCCGGGATTGCGCTGGCGGCGCGCGCCCTGCTCGGCGCCGGCGGCGAGCTGGCCGGTGATCACCTGCATGCCGGGGCGCAGCTCGGCGCCGCTCACCTCGGTCTGGGCGCCGTCGGTGTCGCCGACCGTCACCTCCATGCGCTGCGGCTTGCCGTCGGCACCGACGACATAGATGGCGCGCACGCTGCCGCGCCCGATGGTCGCCTCCTTGCCGGCACCGGCGCCGCCACGGCGGGGGCCGCGCGGGATGAGCACGCTCGTCACGCCGCCGGACGCGCCCTGCTGCGCCGGGGCGAAGCGCAGCGCCGCGTTGGGGACGAGCAGCACATTCTTCTTTTCGGCAGTGATGATGTCGGCGGTCGCGGTCATGCCGGGGCGCAAGGTCAGCTCCGGATTGTCGACCGACAGCACCGCGGTATAGGCGATGACGGTGCTCGTCGCCGCCGCCGAGGTGCCGCTGCTCCCGCTGGAGCTGGTCGAGGTCGCGGCCTTGGTGGCGTTGGCGCCGACGTCGACGCGGATGATGCGCGCCGGGAAGCTGCGGCCGGGATAGGCATCGACGGCGAAGGTGGCGCGCTGGCCCTCCTTGACCTGGCCGACATCCGCCTCGTCGACCTTAACCTGCAGCTCCATCTTGGAGAGGTCCTCGGCGATGGTAAACAGCACCGGCGTATTGAACGAGGCGGCAACCGTCTGGCCCGGCTCGACCTGCCGCGACAACACGACGCCGGTCACCGGCGACTTGATCGACGCCTTGGAAAGATTGGTCTGGTTGGAGGAGACCAGCGCCTTGGCCTGCTCAACCGAGGCCTGGGCGGCGCGGACATTGGCCTGGGCGCGGGCATAATCGGCGCGCGCCGTATCCAGCTCCGTCTCGGAAGGCACCTTGCCGCCGGAAAGCTTGTAGACCTCCTCCTGCCGGTTGAGCGTGGCGCGGCTCTGCTGCGCCGTCGCCTGGGCCTGCGCCACCTGCGCCTCGGCGGAAGCGAGCTGCGCCTGGCTCTGCACCAGGGTATCGGTGAGCCGCGAGGTGTCGAGCCGGGCGAGGATCGCGCCCTGGTTCACCCGATCGTTGTTCTGGACGAACACCTGCTCGATCAGGCCCGATTGTTCGGAGCCGACATCCACCTGATTGGTCGGCTGGAGATTGCCGGTCGCCGACACGGTAACGCGCAGGTCGCCCCGCTCCACCGCCTCGGTGGCATAACGCACCGGGCCTTCGCCACCGAACACGCAGCGCGACAGCAGCAGCAGCAGGATCACCACGCCGACCGCGATACTGCCCCATTTCAGCAGGCGCGCCACCGGCGAAGGCGGCGAGCGGCCAAGGAACTCGTCGAGCCCGACGTCGGTCTGGGTGGTTGCCATGTCGTTCATTGGGCCGTCTCGATTAGGGGCGTGACGATATAGGGGCCGGCCGGCGCGGGCGCGGGCGCGGACTGCCAACCGCCGCCAAGGGCGCGATAAAGCTGTACATAGGCGCGCGCCCGATCCGCCCGGGCGGTGGCGCGGCCATCCTGGCTGCTGAGCAGGCTCCGCTCCGATTCGAGCAGGCTCTGGAAGTCGATCAGGCCGGCGCGATACTGGCTGCGCGCGTAAAGCGTGGCGTTGCGGGCCGCCTCGTCGGCCTGGGCGAGCGCCGTCTCGCGCTTCTCCGAGGCGGCGAGCGCGGCATAGGCGTCGTCCACCTCCTCGATGGCGGTCAGCACCGTCGAGCGATAGGTGGCGAAGGCGGTGTCGGCGACGGCGCGCTGGGCGTTGATCCGGGCGCGGATCTGCCCGCCTTGAAAGATCGGCGCGCTGATCGCGCCGACGAGATTGCCGAATGCCTGCGAAGCGGCGTCGCTGAGCGTCGTGCCCGATCCGGTGAAGGAGCCGGTGAGCCGGAGCGCCGGGTAAAGATCGGCCGTCGCCACGCCGATGCGCGCCACTTCGGCGGCAAGCCCGCGCTCGGCGGCGCGGACGTCCGGCCGCCGCTCGATGGTGTCGGCGGGAATGGCGGCGGGCGCGGCATCGCCGGGCACCGGGATAGGCGCATTGTCGGCCATCAGCGTGTTCACCGCGCCGGGCGCCTCGCCGATCAGCACGGCAAGCCGGTTGATCGCATTGGTATAGGCGGATTCCTGAGTGCCGACGCCGGCCGCCGTCTGGGCGCGAAGCTGGCGCGCCTGTTCGAGGTCGAGCGAGGAGACGAGACCCGCCTGGACGCGCCAGCCGACGATCTGCACCGTCTCGTCCTGGCTGGCGAGGTTGTTGCGGGCGATGATCAGCCGCTGCTGCGCCTGCCGCGCGTCGAGATAGGAGGAGCCGACCTCCGCGGCGACCGAAAGCTGCGCGAAATGAAGGTTCTCGCCGGCCTGCTCCAGCGTGGCGCGCGCCGCCTCGACGCCGCGGCGCAGGCGGCCGAACACATCCGCCTCCCACGCGACGTTGGCGGTGCCCTGGAACACGGTGGTGTCGCCGCCGGAGCTGATGACGACGCCGTTGGAGGGATCGACGAAGCTGTTGCTGTCACGCCCGACGCTGCGCGAGATCGAGCCGGAAACCGCGGCGGTCGGCAATTGCGCACCCTGGGCGGCGCGAAGATTGGCGCGCGCCTGCGCGAGCCGCGCGCCCGCCGTGGCGACGTCGAGATTATTGGCGAGCGCCCGCCCGACCAGCCCGGACAGCACCGGATCGTCGAAATTGCGCCACCAGGTGGAAAGGTCCGCGGCAGCCGGCGCATCGGCCGGCTGCGAGGGAAAGGCCTCCGGCACCTTCAGCGTGGCGGCGGACGGCGATCGATAGTCCGGCCCGACGGCGCAGGCGGCCAGCGGCGCCAGCAGCGCTAAGGCGGCCAGACGCACCGGCAGAATCTTGGTCATGGCCCCCGTTCCGACTCTCATCTTGCCGGCATATGTCACGGGTGCAACATCCGCGGCTAGCCCGTGAGGACGCGACAAGGGCTCATTCGGCCGCAGCCGGATCGCTTCCGCGGCCTCGCGACAGCCGCGCCAGAGCCGCCTCCAGCCGCCGCGTCACTGCCTGCGGCGAACCGGTGCGCGCGGCGAATCGGCTGTAGAGCAGCGGGATCAGGAACAGGGTGATGACGGTGGCGATCGACACGCCGAACACGATCACCACGCCGATCGCCGAGCGCGATCCGGCCCCGGCGCCCGTGCTCAGCGCCAGCGGCACCGCGCCCATCACGGTGGCGATCGAGGTCATCAGGATCGGCCGCAGGCGGCGCTGCGCGGCCTGGACGATCGCCTCGCGCACGCCCTGCCCCTCGTCGCGCAGCTGGTTGGCGAACTCGACGATGAGGATGCCGTTCTTGGCGGCGAGGCCGACCAGCATGACGATGCCGATCTGGCTGAACAGGTTGAGCGTCGTGCCCGTCACGGCAAGCCCGATGACCCCGCCGGCCACCGCCAACGGCACGGTGGTGATGATCACGGCGGGATGGATGAAGCTTTCGAACTGGGCGGCGAGCAGCAGGTAGACGACGATGATCGTCAGCCCGAACACCAGCCAGATCGAGCTGCCGGTCTGGCGCAGCGCCTGGCTTTCGCCGCGATAGCCGACCGCGACCACCTCCGGCGACTGGCGTGCCTGATCCTCGAGGAAGGCCAGCGCGCGGCCCAGCGGATAGCCGGGCGCGAGGCCACCCTGGAGCGTGATCGCGCGCATCTTGTTGAAGCGGCCGAGCTCGCGCGCGGAGGCTGCCTCGCGCGTCCTGACGAGATTGGCGAGCGGCACCAGCGCGCCGGTCCGCGAGCGGACATAGACGCTGCCGAGCCGCGTCGTATTGTCGCGCCCTTCGGCCTCGGCCTGCACCATGACGCGATATTCCTCGCCATTCTCGACATAGGTCGACACCCGGCGCGACCCCATCAGGGTCTGCAACGCCTGGCTGACATCGTCCACCGACACGCCGAGGTCGCCGGCGCGCTGGGTGTCGACGTCGATCAGCATCTGCGGCTTGGATTCGACATAATCGGCGTCGAGATTGACGATGCCCGGATTTTCCTTGGCGGCCGCGAGGATACGATCGCGGGCGCGGGCCAGATCCTCGTAATTGAGTCCGGCAATGACGAAATTGATCGGCTGGCCGCGGCCGCGCCCGAGTGAGGACGGCGCCGAGGCATTGCCGCGCATCGCCGTCAGCGTCCCGAGCGAGCGGTTGATGTCACGCAGCGCGTCGCTGGTCGTGCGCGTGCGCCTCTCCCAGTCGACGAGATAGACGGTGAAGCCGACATTGTTGAAATCGTCGCTGCCGAACTGCCCGGGCACGCGGGTGATGACGCCGCGCAGATTGTCCGGCCCGATCATCGGCAGCAGCTTCGCCTCGGCTTCCTGGCCATAGCGGCTGAGCGCGTCGAAGCCGGTGCCTTCGGGCGCGTTGAGACGGATCTGGACCTGGCCGGTATCCTCCTGCGGCGCCAGCTCGCTGTCGAGCGTCGTGAACAGCCAGCCCGCCGAAGCGAGCAGAGCGAGGGTGACGAGGATCGGCAGCAGCGGCCGGCGCAGCGTGTGGTTGAGCGCGCGACCGAAGGCGCGTTCCAGACCGCCGAGCCCGGCGTCGATATGCCGGGCCAGCCAGCCGCGATTCTCGTGGCGCAGCAGCTTGGAGCAGAGCATCGGCGCGAGGCTGAGCGCGAGGAAGCCGGAAAAGGCGATGGCGCCGATCATCGCCACCGCCAGCTCGCGGAACAACAGCCCGGTCTGGCCGGAAATGAACATCACCGGCACGAACACCGCGCACACCACCAGCGTCGTCGAGACCACCGCGAAGCCGACCTGCCGCGTGCCGAGATAGGCGGCGACGAGCGGCGGCTCGCCCTGTTCGATGCGATGATAGATATTCTCGAGGACGACGATCGCGTCGTCGACGACGAGGCCGATCGCCAGCACCAGGGCCAGCAGGGTGAGCAGGTTGATCGAATAGCCGAAGATCCACAGCACCGCGAAACTGGACAGCAGGCAGATCGGCACGGTGACGGCGGGGATCAGCGTCGCGCGCCAGCTGCCGAGGAACAGGAAGATGACGAGCACGACCAGCACCGCCGCCTCGCCCAGCGTATGCCACACGCCCTTGATGGCGCGATCGATGAACAGCGAGGTGTCGGCGCCGACGGTCAGCGTCATGCCGGCGGGCAGATCGGGCGCCAGTTCGGCGGCGAGGTCCTTGGCCGCCTGCACCACCGCCAGCGTGTTCGCGCCCGACTGGCGGATGATGCCCATGCCGACGCCGGTCTGGCCGTTGAAATGATAGGTGCTGTAGGGATTCTCGGGGCCTGGCTCGACGCGGGCAACATCGCCCAGCCGCACCAGATAGCCGTCCGCGCCGCGCCCGACGACGAGGGTGCGGAACTCCTCCGGCGTGGTGAAGCCGCGATTGACGCGCAGCGACACATTCTGGCTGGTCGTTTCGACACGACCGGCCGGCAGCTCGACATTCTGGGTGCGCAGCGCCGTCTCGACGTCGCGCGGCGTCAGGCGAAAGGCGGCGAGACGCGCGGTGTTCAGCCAGACCCGCATCGACGGCTGGGCGGCGCCGACGAGCTGCACCTGCGCGACGCCGTCGATGGTCGAGAAACGGTCGGCGAGGACGCGATTGATATAGTCGGTCAGCTTCAGCTTGGACCAGCCCTCGGCGCGGACGTTGAGGTACATCACGGCGGCGGCATCGGCGTCGATCTTGCGCACCTCCGGTGCCAGCGCCTCCTCGGGCAAGTCGTCGGCGGCGCCCGACACGCGGTCACGCACGTCGTTGGCGGCGCCGTCGATGTCGCGGCCGGCGCGGAACTCGATGGTGATGTCGGAGCGGCCGTCCGACGAGCGCGAGATGATCGTCTCGATGCCCTCGACGCCGGCCAGCCTTTCCTCGAGCGGCTGGGTGATGCGGTTCTCGACGACGCTGGCGGCGGCGCCGGTATAGGTCGTCTGCACCGAGACGACCGGCGGGTCGGTGTCCGGATATTCGCGCACCGACAGGCTGAGAAAGCCGACGATGCCGATGATCGTCAGCATGATCGCGCCCACCGCCGCCACCACCGGCCGCCTCACCGAGAGATCGGAGATCATCATCGGCCTAGTCCTTCTTCGCGCCGGCCTGGGCCTTGGGTGGCGGGCCGGCGGCGTCGCGCTGGGCGGTGCGCGTGCCGTCACTGCCGCGCAGGCGCACCCGCGTGCCCTCGGCGACCTTGACCACGCCCTCGCTGATCACGCGCGCGTCGGGCCGGAGGCCGCTCACCTCGATCAGGCCGCCGTCGCGCAGGCCGGTCGTCACCTTCGTGCGCACCGCCTTGTTGTCGGCGCCGACGAGATAGACATAGCGGTTGGCCCCCTCCCCGATCACCGCAAGCTCCGGCACGGCCATGCCGCTGCGCGACGCCGATTCGATGCCGACGCTGAGCAGCATGCCCGGCTTCAGCCGGTTGCCCGGGTTGGGCAGCACCGCGCGCACCATCACCGCGCGCGTCGCCGGATCGATCACCGGGTCGATCGAGGCGATGGTGCCGCGAAACGGCGTGTCCGGATAGGCCGCCGCCCGCGCCACGATCGGCTGGCCGGGGCGCAGCGCGCTCAGCATCGTCTCGGGCACGGTGAAATCGAGCTTGATGCGCGACAGGTCGCTGACCGTCGCGATCACCGCGCCGGCATTGACCACGGCGCCTTCCGAAATGGTGCGAAGCGAGACATGGCCCGAGAAAGGCGCGCGGATCACCCGGTCGCCGATCTGGGCGCGGGCATCCTCGGCCTCGGCGCGGGCGCGCTGGGCGGCGGCGACCTGCTGGTCGAGCAGGGTATTGGTGGCGAAGCCGCGCTGGGCCAGCTCCTGGATGCGACGGAGCTGGGCGTTGGCCTGATCCTCGGCGGCGCGCGCGCCGTTCAGCGCGGCCTGCTCCTGCCCCTGCGCCAGCACCGCCAGCACCCGCCCCCGCTGGACGAAATCGCCATCGTCGAAATTGAGCCGCTCGATCCGTTCCGTCACCGGCGACGCGAGGGTTACCTGCTCATTGGCGCGGGCCGTGCCCACCGCCTCGATACGGTCGACGAACAGATGCGCCTTGGGCGTTGCGACATCGACCAGGGGCGGCTCGCGCTTCGGCCCGCCGCCCTCCTTCTTGCTGCACGCGGCGAGCGACAGCGCGATGCAGAGCCCTGCGCCCAGCAAGGTCAGCCGGCGAGACCGGCGCCGATCAGGAACACCCCAGTGCATGGTCAGCGCCCGCCCAAAGCCATGGCGGCGGATATCCACGTCGCGATCACTTGCCCCCCCCATGAGATCTTGCCGTCATTTTGACGGTCGTGCCTCAATGCTTGGCGTAACATGCAGGACGGCGCGCCGCGTGTCGATCCTGAAACATTGCCGCCGCCATTACGCGCCGGATGCGCGGCGACCCGGCCTCCCTTCGATGACAATTCGGTAACGGCAGTGACGGAAAGGGCGCGAAGCGGCGCCGGCGATCACTCCGCCGGCGCGCTGGCGTAGCCGCCGAGGAAATCCAGCTTGCCGATCGGCACGCCCTTGTGGCGCAGCAGCGCATAGGCCGTGGTGACATGGAAGAAGAAGTTCGGCAGCGCAAAACTCAGCACGTAGCTGCGCCCGGTGAAGTTGAGCATGGTGCCGCGCACGGTGAGCGGCACCTCGGCATCCTCGCGGCCGTTCAGCGCCTCTGCCGGCACCGCGCGCAGGAACGCGATGGTCCTGGCGATGCGCTGCTGAAGGGCGTCGAAGCTGTCCTCGTCGTCCGCCATCGCCACATTGTCGAGCTGCCCGATGCGGACCGCCATGCCCTTGGAGGTGTCGCTGGCGCGCTGGATCTGGGCGGTGAGCGGCGCCATGTCCTCGTAGAGCCGGGCGTCGAGCAGCTCGCCATGGGCGATGCCCCGCTCGTCGGCGAAAGCGCGGCCCTTTTCGAGCTGGGCGGAGAGATTCTCCAGCGCGCGGATGAACACCGGGACGCTGACTTCATAGAGGGACAGGGACATGCGGATCGACTCCTCTGACTGGCCCGTCGGGCGACTGTGACCGGCGCCACATAAGCGGGTCGCGCGAGCACGAAAGCGCCGTGAAAAAAGAAACTTGGCACGGGTGGACGGCCGTCGCCCATTACCTTATATACCGCTCGTTATGGAAACTCTTGCCTGTTCTGCCCAGAAAGGCCGTCCGCGCGAATTCGACATTGACGAGGCGTTGACCGCCGCGCTCCGTGTCTTCTGGCGCCATGGCTATGAGGGCGCCTCGCTCACCGAACTGACCGGGGCCATGGGCATCACCAAGCCCAGCCTTTACGCCGCCTTCGGCAACAAGGAGGCGCTGTTCCGCAAGGCGCTCGACCTCTATGAGCGCGAGAAGCTCAGCTACATGAAGACGGCGCTCGATGCGCCGACCTCGCGCGGCGTCGCCGAGCGGCTGTTGCGCGGCGCGCTGGCGATGCAGACGAGCAGCTGCGATCCCAAGGGGTGTCTCGGCGTGATCAGCTCGGTCGCGTGCGGGCCGGAGGCCGAGTCGATCAAGGCCGACGTCATTGCCCGGCGCGCGTCGTCCGAAGCGGCGCTGATCGCGCGCTTCGAACGGGCCAAGGCGGAGGGCGACCTCCCCGGGTCGACCGATCCGGCCGCCCTTGCCCGCTATCTCACCGCAATCCTGCAGGGGTTGTCGGTCCAGGCCGGCGCCGGCGTGTGCTGCGCCGATCTCGGCAAGCTTGTCGATACCACGATCAGCCTCTGGCCGGGGCGCTAGACAAAAAGATACCTGCCGGTATAGAAAGCTGTTGACGCGCTGCGGCATCGAGTTATATACCGCTCGGTATTGATTGGACCCAAAGGGGCGGTGGGCTCCACGGGGCCCCGCGTCGAGGAGACCGCCTCCATGAAGATGGCGACCAGCTGATCTGAAGCCGTGCGGCCGACCTCGCTCGGCTGCCTCAACCACATTCGACGCCCTGGCGGCGAGCGCCGATGCGCTCCTCGGCCATGGGGTTTTGCACCCGCCTGCCAGGCGGGTGCGGACGCGAGCCGACGCCCGCGACGGGCTCCCCGCGTCCGCGACAAAGAGAAGGGGACGACATGATGGCCTATATGGATTTCAACGCGGCCTATGCCGCACCCGCGCTGGTCGCCCCGGCGCCGCAGGCGGAGGAGGTGCTGGAGCGCACCGGCTTCTCGCCGCTCGAATGGAAGGTGATCGCGCTCGCCCATCGCGATCGGCTGAGCAGCCTCGCCGAGCCGGGGCCGCTCTCCCGCGCGTTGGGCAGCGTGTTCGGCCTCGGCACCAGCTCGCGCCTCGCCGATCCGAAGCTGGAGGCGGTGCGCCGCCTCGCCGTCCACGCCTGGCACAAGGGCTATGCCCTGCCGGTTTCCGAGCTTGAGGCCTTCAAGGCCGAGGGCTTCACCATCGCACAGGCGGAGACGCTGCTGGCGAGCGTGGGCACCGCGCGCGCCACCCGCACCGCCCCCCGCCGGGAGCGCCTCGCATGAACATGATCAGCCCGATCGAAACCGGCGACAAGCGCTCGCTCGGCCAACAGGTCTCCGCGCTTCCCCGCTGGCAGCGCGGTGGCCTGGCCATCGTACCGCTGGCGGTGATCGCCGGCGTCGCCGTCCACTTCGCCGATCGGCCGCAGGCGGCGGTGGCCGCTCCGCCGCCGCCGAGCGTCACCGTCGCCAACCCGCTGGTCCGCGAAGTCAATGAATGGGACGATTATATCGGCCGCTTCGCCCCCAGCCGCACGGTCGAGATCCGGCCGCGCGTGTCCGGCGAGGTGACGGCGGTGCATTTCCGCGACGGCGAGATCGTCAAGCAGGGCCAGCTCCTCTTCACCATCGACCAGCGCCCGTTCAACGCCGCGCTGGCCGAGGCCAAGGCGAATGCCGCCTCCGCCCGCTCGGCGCTGGCGCTGGCGCGCGCCGATCTCGGCCGCGCCACCCGCCTGATCGACGACGAGGCGGTGTCCGCCGGGGAGGTCGACGCGCTGCGAGCCCGCGTCCAGGCTGCCGAGGCAGCGCTGGCGGCAGCCGAGGCGCGGGTTCGCTCGCGGGCACTGGATGTCGAATTCACCCAGGTGCGCGCGCCGATCGCCGGTCGCATCTCCGATCGCCGCGTCGATCCCGGCAATCAGGTGGCCGGGGGCGAGGGCACCAGCGGCTCGCTGCTCACCACGATCAACGCGCTCGATCCGATCTATTTCACCTTCGACGGCTCGGAGGCGCTGTTCCTCAAGGCGCAGCGCAACCGTCGCGCCGATGGCGGCGCCGAGACCCCGGTCGAGATCCAGCTTCAGGACGAGACCAGCCATCGCTGGAAGGGCAAGCTCGACTTCACCGACAACGGCCTCGATCCGCGCTCCGGCACGATCCGCGGCCGGGCGATCCTGCGCAACGCCGATTATTTCCTGACGCCGGGCATGTTCGGTAACATGCGGCTGGGCAATGCCGGCACGGTGAAGGCGCTGCTCGTGCCGGATGCCGCGATCCAGACCGACCAGGCGCGCAAGACCCTGCTCGTCGTCGACGGCAAGGGCGTGGTCTCGGCCAAGCCCGTCGAGCTCGGCCCGGTCGTCGACGGCCTGCGCGTCATCCGCTCCGGCATTTCGCCGCAGGACCGCGTGGTCATCACCGGCACGCAGATGGCGATGCCCGGCAGCCCCGTCACCCCCCAGCCCGGCCGCATCACGCCTGACGCCCCGGCGTCGACGGCGGCGTCCGGCGGCGATCTCTCCGTGCCGATCTCCAGCGAGGCGACGCTCGCCCAGCGCTGATCCCATTTCTCCAGCAGGACGTTCTCCATGCGCCTGTCCCGTTTCTTCATCACCCGGCCGATCTTCGCCGGGGTGATCGCGGTCGTCATCACGATCGTCGGCGCGTTGGCCTATCTCGGCCTGCCCGTCTCGCAATATCCCGACATCGTGCCGCCGACGGTCACGGTGTCCGCCCAATATCCCGGCGCTTCGGCGGAGACGGTGGCCGAAACGGTCGCCGCCCCGATCGAACAGGAGATCAACGGCGTCGATAACATGCTCTACCAGTCGTCCCAGTCGACCGGCGACGGCAAGCTGACGATCACCGTCACCTTCAAGATCGGCACCGATCTCGATGCCGCGCAGGTGCTGGTGCAGAACCGCGTCGCCGTGGCGCTGCCCCGCCTGCCGCAGGAAGTGCAGCGTTTCGGCGTGGTGACGCGCAAGACGTCGCCGGACTTCCTGTTGGTCGTCAATCTCGTCTCGCCCGACAACTCGCTCGATCGCGGTTACATCTCCAACTACGCGCTGACCCAGGTGCGTGACCGGCTGTCGCGCATCGACGGCGTCGGCGATGTCCAGCTGTTCGGCTCGCGCGATTATTCGATGCGGGTGTGGATCGATCCGGGCCGCGCCGCCGCGCTCAACCTGACCGCGGGCGACGTCGTCGCGGCGCTGCGTGCCCAGAATGTGCAGGTCGCCGCCGGCACGCTCGGCCAGCCCCCCTATGCGCAGGGCAACGCCTTCCAGCTCAACGTCGAGACGCAGGGGCGCCTCGTCGATCCCAAGCAGTTCGCCGACGTGGTGATCCGCTCCGACCCCGACGGCCGCCAGGTCAAGGTATCGGACGTGGCGCGCGTCGAACTGGGCGCCCAGGATTACGGCTCCAACACCTATCTCAGCGGCAAGCCGACGGTGATCGTAGCCGTCTTCCAGCGGCCCGGCTCCAACGCGCTCGCCGCCGCCGAGGGCGTCCAGACCGAGATGAAGGCGATGTCCGCCAAGTTCCCCAAGGGGCTGGAATACAAGGTCATCTACAACCCCACCGAGTTCATCAGCCAGTCCATCGATGCGGTGAAGCACACCCTTTTCGAGGCGGTGATCCTGGTGGTGCTGGTGATCATTGTCTTCCTGCAGAAGTGGCGGGCGGCGATCATCCCGGTGGTGGCGATCCCGGTGTCGCTGATCGGCACCTTCACGATGCTGGCGGCGCTGGGCTATTCGCTCAACAACCTGTCGCTGTTCGGCATGGTGCTGGCGATCGGCATCGTCGTCGACGACGCGATCGTCGTCGTCGAGAATGTCGAACGCAATCTCGAGCATGGCCTGTCGCCGCTCGAAGCCGCCCGGACGTCGATGGACGAAGTGTCGGCGGCGCTGGTGGCGATCGTGCTGGTGCTCTGCGCGGTGTTCGTGCCGACCCTGTTCCTGACCGGCATGTCGGGCGCCTTCTACAAGCAGTTTGCGGTGACGATCTCGACCGCGACGATCATCTCTCTGATCCTGTCGCTCACCCTCTCTCCGGCGCTGGCGGCGATGCTGCTGCGTCGCCACGAGGACGTCAGCAATGCCTCGCGGCTCACCCGCGCGGTGCGTGCTGCCGGCGACCGCTTCAATCGCGGGTTCGACCGGATGGGCAACGCCTATGCCCGTCTCACCCGCCGGCTGGTAACGATGCCGCGGCGGATGATGGCGGTCTATGCCGGCCTCATCGCGCTCACCGGCGCGGTGTTCTGGGTGACGCCGACCGGCTTCATCCCGGCGCAGGACCAGGGCTATTTCCTCACCGTCATCCAGCTGCCGCCGGGCTCCTCGGTGGAGCGCACCGACGCGGTGATGCGCAAGGTCGCCCAGCGCATCCTGCCGATCGCCGGCATCAAGGGCTCGGTGATGCTGGCCGGCTTCGACGGCCCGTCCCAGACGCTCGCACCCAACGCCGCCGCCGCCTATTTCCCGCTCAAATCCTTCGAGGAGCGCGAGAAGCTCGGCGTCAGCTTCGCCCAAATCATGGACGAGGCGCGCAAGGCCACCGCCGACATCAACGAGGCGCGGCTGATGATCGTGCCGCCGCCGCTCATCCAGGGCATCGGTTCGGCCGGCGGCTATCGCCTGATGGTCCAGGACCAGAGCGGCAATGGCTATAACGCGCTCGGCAAGGAGAGCTACGGCCTGATCGGCAAGGCCAACCAGACCAAGGGCCTCGCTCAGGTCTATACCTTCTTCGACACCGCCACGCCGCGCATCTTCGCCGACGTCGATCGCAAGAAAGCCAATCTGCTCGGCGTGCCGCCGGAGCGCGTGTTCGAGGCGCTGCAGGTCTATCTCGGCTCGGTCTTCGTCAATGATTTCAACCTGCTCGGCCGAACCTACCGGGTGACAGCGCAGGCCGACGCGCCGTTCCGCAACACCACCGCCGACATCGCCAACCTCAAGACCCGCTCCAATTCGGGGGCGATGGTGCCGATCGGGTCGGTCTCCACCTTCCAGGACAAGACGGGTCCGTATCGCGTGGTGCGTTACAACCTGTTCCCCGCCGTGGAGGTCGATGGCGACACCGCGCCGGGCTATTCCTCCGGCCAGTCGCTGGTCGCGATGGAGAAGCTCGCCGACGAGCTGCCGCGCGGCTATGGCCATGAATGGACCGGCATCGCCTTCCAGCAGAAGGCCGCCGGCAGCACCGCCGCCCTCGTTTTCGTGATGGCCGTGGTGTTCGTGTTCCTCGTGCTGGCCGCCCAGTATGAGAGCCTGACCTTGCCGCTCGCGATCATCCTGATCGTGCCGATGTGCCTGCTGGCCGCCATGGCCGGGGTCAATCTGCGCGGGATGGACAACAACGTGCTGACCCAGATCGGCCTCGTCGTGCTGATCGCGCTCGCCGCCAAGAACGCCATTCTGGTGGTCGAGTTCGCCAAGCAGGCCGAGGAGCAGGAGGGGCTGAGCCCGGTGGAGGCCGCGGTGCAGGCCGCACGCACCCGCCTGCGCCCGATCCTGATGACCAGCTTCGCCTTCATCCTCGGCGCGGTGCCGCTGGTGATCGCGCAGGGCGCGGGCGCCGAGCTTCGTCAGGCGCTGGGCACGGCGGTGTTCTTCGGCATGATCGGGGTGACCGGCTTCGGCCTGATCTTCACCCCGACCTTCTACGTCGTCTGCCGGGCGCTCGCCCTGCGGCTTTCCCGCCGCAGAGGCCGCGCCGCCCCGGCCGCCCTGCAACCCGCAGAATAAAGGAGAGGCCGGCCATGAAGCTCGCCCTGCTCTTCCCCACCGTGTCGGCGCTGGCGCTTGCCGCGTGCGCCGCCGGTCCCGACTATGTCGCCTCCACGCCGAGCGCGCGGGCGGCCGCGCCCTTCGTCTCGGCCGAGCCCGCCGTCGCCGATGCCGCCTCGCCCGCCGCCGAGCAATGGTGGCGGCTCTACAATGACCCGGTGCTGGACGGGCTCGTTCAGGACGCGCTCGCCGCCAATACCGACCTGCGCGTGGCCATCGCCCGGCTGGACCGCGCCCGCGCCGCATTGCGCGAGGTGCGCTCGGATCGGCTGCCGAGCACCAGTGTCGGCGCCAGCACCAATTATGGCCGCCTGCCCCAGCAGCAGCGCCAGCCCGGCGCCGATGTCGAGGACTGGCAGGTCGATGCCGGCCTCAGCGTGGCCTATGAGGTCGATCTGTTCGGCCGCGTCCGCCGCAATATCGAGGCGGCGCGCGGCGATCTCGCCGCCACCCAGGCCGATACCGATGCGGTGCGCGTCGCGGTCGTCGCCGAGACGACGCGGGCCTATGCCGACGCGGCGTCCGCCGCCGAGCGGCTGGAGGTGGCGCAAAATGTCGTCGATCTGCTCGATCAGTCCGTCACGCTCACCGGCAAACGCTTCGAGGCCGGCCGCGCCACCCGACTCGACGTCACCCGCATCGCGGCGCTGCGCGACCAGCGTCGCGCCGCGATCCCGCCGCTTCAGGCCGATCGCCAGGCGGCGCTGTTCCGCCTCGCCACGCTGACCGGCCGCGCCCCGCAGGATCTGCCGGCCACCGCCTCCGCCCGCACGACCATCCCCCTCGTCGCCCAGCCGATCCCGGTCGGCGACGGCGCCGCGCTCCTCGCCCGCCGGCCGGACGTGCGCGCCGCCGAGCGGCGGCTGGCCGCGAACACGGCGCGCATTGGCGTCGCCACCGCCGCCCTCTATCCGCGCATCTCTCTGGGCGGATCGATCGGCTCGACCGGCGCCGGTTTCGGCGATTTCCTGGGCGGCGGCCCGTTGCGCTGGCTGCTCGGCCCGCTGATCAGCTGGAATTTCCCCAATCAGGAAGTCGCCCGCGCCCGCATCGCCGCGGCGGAGGCCGATACCCGCGGCGCGCTCGCCAGTTTCGACGGCACCGTGCTGCGCGCCTTGCAGGAGACGGAGACGGCGCTCTCCGCCTACGCCCGCGCGATCGACCGGCAGGCGGCGCTGACCTCGGCTCGCGACGAAGCGGCGACCTCCGTCCGCATCGTCCGCGCCCGTCAGCGCGAAGGCACCGTCGACTTCCTCGACGTGCTGGATGCCGAGCGCACCTTCGCCGACACGCAAGCCGATCTCGCCGCCGCCGATGCCCGCATCACCTCCGCGCAGATCGACCTGTTCCGGGCGCTGGGCGGCGGCTGGCAGGCGCAATCCGGTCAGACCGCCGAGAGGTCGAATCCCACCCATCCTCTCGGCTGAGTCTGCGGGAGCGGCGCCGGCCTCGATGGCGGCGCCGCTCCCGATCATTGCCTGCTTGTAACGAAAAGCATCTACGGCATTGCCTTGCGTGTCATTTCTCGACAGGTTTCGCATTCCGTCTGTTGCTTTCAATCAAGCGAGGTTCCGTTCGTGGACGATTCCGGCCTGACCATTATTGATTCCACCGACTATCGCATCCTTCGCGAACTCACCCGCGATGGGCGCGCGTCCGATGTCGCGCTTGGCGAGCGCGTCCATCTGTCCAGCACCGCGGCCGCGCGCCGCCGCAAGATCCTGGAGGAGCGCGGCGCCGTCACCGGCTATACCGCCAATCTCGACATGGGCCGACTCGGCTTCGGGATCACGGTGATGGTCGCGATCGAGCTGATGACCCAGGCCGAGCAGGCGCTGCTCGAATTCGAGGCGGCGGCGGTCAAATGCCCGTCAATGTCCTATTGCGCCTTCGTATCGGGCGACACGGACTTCATCATGATCGTCCATGTCCGCTCGTTCGAGGATTATGACCGGGTCTATCGCAGCGAGCTGTCGACGCTCCCCCATGTCGCCAAGATCCGCAGCAGCTTCGTGATGCGCGAGGTCACCCATCGCACGGTGCCGCCGATCCTTTTCCAGACCAAGGGCTGATCGCGGGGCGGCGGCGGCCTGTTGATAATCGCGGTGCCGCCGGGCAGGTTCACGCGACGCGGCCGACGGTCACGGCGGCGCGCAACCAGGGGGGACGAGATGAACGCTGCCCGCACGTTGATGACGGCGCTGATGACAGGCGCGATGCTGATGCCGGGTATGGCGGGGGCGGCGGCGGGGCCGGGGAGGCTGTCGCCGCTGAAGACGGAGGCGATGGCCAATGTCGATGCGCATG
>NZ_JAHKRT010000006.1 GCF_018863195.1 Sphingomonas quercus
TGGGTGGTCGCAGCGGGATAAACGCCCCGCCACAGGGTCTTGGACGAACTCATTTTCCGGAAACCTCCGTTGAAAGCACAGATCGTATACGGTATATCAGACCGCGTGCAAACCGAAAATCTCGCCCAACCCAACCCAAATGCGCTCATTCCGGGCGCTGTCATAGTCGGCGGCGGGGTCGTCGGCCTGGCGATCGCCTGCCGGCTTCAATTGCGCGGCATCGCGACCATGCTGGTCGATCCAGACGACGCGCCGCGCGGCGCGTCATGGGGCAATGCCGGCCATATCGCCGTCGAGCAGGTCGAGCCGCTCGCCTCACGGGCGACGGTGCGCTCCATGCCGCGCCGGCTGTTCTGGCGCGGCGGCGCGCTTGGCCTGCCATGGCGGGACGCGGCGGCATGGCTGCCCTTCTCGCTGCGGCTGCTCGGCGCCACCCGGCCGGCGCGATTCGCCGCCGGGCGGGCCGCGCTCGCCGCGATCCTCGGCCAGGCGATGCCGGCATGGCGACGGCTGCTCGACGAGACCGGCGCGCGCGAGCTGCTGATCGAGGATGGCCATTTCGTCGTCTGGGAAAGCGCCGCGAGCGCAGCGGCAAGCAAGGCGCGCTGGCAGGCGGCGGACATCGGCACGGCGGCGATCCGCGACGCTACCGCGGACGAGCTGGCCAAGATCAACGCGCTGGTCATGCGCCCCGTGGCCGGCGCCATCCGTTTCATCGGCAGCGGCCAGATCGCCGATCTCGGCCTGCTCGCCGAGCGGCTGGCGGCGGCGTTCTCGGCCGCCGGCGGCATCCGGCGCACGGCACGGGTGGCGCGGCTGGAGCAGGCCGGCGGACGCGCCGTTGCGGTGCTGGAGGACGGCGCACGGCTGAGCGCGGATGCGCTGATCATCGCCGGCGGTGCGCGATCGGGCGCATTGATGCGGCCGCTCGGTCATGCAGTGCCGATCATCGCCGAGCGCGGCTATCATATCCAGTCGGCCGATACCGAGTGGCCAGCCGATATGCCCCCCATGGTGTTCGAGGATCGCTCGCTGATCGTCACCCGCTTCCGCTCCGGCCTGCGCGCGGCGAGCTTCGTCGAGTTCGGCCGCGCCGACAGCCCGCCCGATCCGCGCAAATGGGCGCGGCTGCGCGCCCATGTCGCCGCGCTTGGCCTCTCGTTCGGCCTGCCCGGTATCGAGTGGATGGGTGCCCGCCCGACCCTGCCCGACTATCTGCCGGCGATCGGGCGGAGCAGGCGCGCCGGGAATCTCTATTACGCCTTCGGCCACCAGCATCTCGGCCTGACGCTGGCCGCCGCCACCGCCGAGGCGGTCGCCGCGGTCGTCGGCGGCGAGGCGCCGCCATTCGACCTCGCCCCCTTCACGCTCGATCGCTTCGGAGCCTGAACCATGACCAGCGGCATAGGCGGATCGACCGCCGGGCAGGAACTCGACGCCATCACGCCCTGGGCCGACGTCGCCCCGCCGATCGGGCGAGAGGAGCGCGAGCATCGCCTGGAGAAGGCCCGCCGCCTGATGCACGACGCCGGCGCCGACGCGCTGCTGATCGGCGCCGGCGCGTCGCTGCGCTATTTCGCCGGCGTGCCATGGGGTGCGAGCGAGCGTCTGGTGGCGATGTTGCTGCCGCGAGCCGGCCGGCCGATCCTGATCGCGCCGGTGTTCGAGCGAGGGACATTGGAGGCCGATCTGCTGATCGACGCCGAGCTGCGGCTATGGGAGGAGGATGAATGTCCGTCCGCGCTGGTTGCCGCCGCGCTGCGCGAGACCGGCGCCACGACGCTGGCGATCGATCCGGCGATGGCCTTCCTGTTCGTCGCGCGGCTGCGCGCCGTGGCACCATCGCTCGATCTCGTCGAGGGCAGCGCCGTCGTCGATGCCTGCCGCATGTACAAGTCGGCGGCGGAGCTGGCGCTGCTCCAACAGGCCAAGTCGATGACCCTCGAGGTGCATCGCCGCGCCGCGCGCATCCTCCGCCGCGGTATCCGCGCCAGCGAGGTTGCGCGTTTCCTCGATCAGGCGCACCGCGCGATCGGGGCGCCGGCCGGCAACAGCTTCGTCATCGTCCAGTTCGGCCGGGCGAGCGCCTTCCCGCACGGGTTGCCCGGCGACGCCCAGCTAGACGAGGGAGATGTCGTCCTGATCGACGTGGGCTGCGTCATCCACGGCTATCATTCCGATATCACCCGCACCTACATATTCGGCGAAGCGGACGCCGAGCAGCGCCGCATATGGTCGCTGGAGCAGGAGGCGCAGGCCGCGGCCTTCGCCGCCGCGCGACCCGGCGTCCCGTGCGAGGCGGTGGACTATGCCGCGCGCGCCGTGCTTGAGAAGGCCGGTCTCGGGCCGGACTACCGCCTGCCCGGTCTGCCGCATCGCACCGGGCACGGCATCGGCCTGTCCATCCACGAACCGGCCTATCTGGTGCGCGGCGACCGCACCGCGCTGGCGCCGGGAATGTGCTTCTCCAACGAGCCGATGATCGTCATTCCCGATCGCTTCGGCGTGCGGCTGGAAGACCATTTCTACATGACCGAGGACGGCCCGCGCTGGTTCACCCAGCCGTCCCCGGCCATCGACCGGCCGTTCGGATAGGATCAGTCCAGCAAGCGCTGCAGGTCCGCATAGAGCGCATGCGGCACGCGGACGCCATCGGCGATGCTGCGCGCGCGCGCGGCGAAGCGGCGCTCCGACGGCAGGCGCGCGCCCTGGCTGGTGATGTTGTCGAACAGCGCTTCGGCGCGCGCGATGTGGCTCGCCGCCTCAGCGCCGAGGAATCCGGCGGGGTCGATGGCCAGGATCAGCTCTCCGCCGATCGGAGAGGAACCCGCGCCGGCGTCGAGCGCGATCGATTCGGCGCTGGTAAGGTCGCCGATCAGCGGCCCGGCGATCAGTTCGATCATTGCCGACAGGGCCGAGCCCTTATGGCCGCCGAACGTCAGCATCGCGCCGGCCAGCGCGGCAGCGGCGTCGGTGGTCGGCTGGCCGTCCGCGTCCAGCCCCCAGCCATATGGAATCGGCTTGCCGGCGCGGCGGTGCAGCTCGATTTCGCCCCGCGCCACGGCGCTGGTCGCGAAATCGAACACGAAACTGCCTTCCGGGCGTGGCCAGCCGAAGGCGATCGGATTGGTGCCGAACACCGGCCGCGTGCCACCGGCAGGGGCCACCCAGGCATGGCTGGGCGTACAGGCGAGCGTGACGAGGCCATGCGCCGTGACCGCCTCCACCTCGGGCCACAAAGCGGCGAAATGGACGCAATGGTTGAGGCCCATCGCGGCGATGCCGTTGCGCCGTGCCTTTTCGACCAGCACCGGCAGGCCGCGCTCGAATGCGAGCTGGGCGAAGCCGCCACCAGCATCGACGCGCACCAGCGCCGGGGCGACATCGTCGACAACCGGCACCGCATCGGCCACGACCCCGCCGGAGCGAAGGGTGTTGACGCAGACGAGCAGGCGATAGACGCCGTGGCTGGCGCACTCGTCACGCTCCCCGGCGACGATGGTCCGGGCCACCGCCTCGACATGATCGGCGGCGAGGCCATGTTTGCTCAATATGGCGCGAGACAGGCTGGCCACCTCGTCGAGGCTCAGTGCCACGCTCTCATGATCGTTCACAAACACTCCGCAACAGGTCGATTAAGGCGCTATCGTATACGTTATATACTCTGACCGCCAGCAGAACGGGTCTGCCGGGCGCAAGGATCAATTCTCGCCCTCGCCCTCGCCATCTGCCTCGGCTTCGCTGGCGCTGTTGCCCTCGCTCGCTTCATCCTTGTCGGCGGGCGGCACCGTCAAGCTCAGCGGCGGCATATGCTGACTGGTGAGCAGTCTGTTGAAGGCGGGAACGTCCTTCGCGTTCAGCGCGGCGAAATGGTCGACGCTTGCCCTGAGATCCTTCTCGATCAGCGCGACGAGGTTGACAGCCGTGTCGGTCGGCTTCTGCTCGGCGGCGCCGGCAACGTCCAGGACATTGCCGTTGAGGCCGGCATAGGTCCACATCAGGTTGAAATAGACCTTGTAGGCAGACAGGTAATATTTGTCGTCGCTGGGCGCCATGTCCTTGTTGAGCAACTCATATTCCACGGACTGGAGTCTCGCATCGAACGCCGCAGCGGCCTTGCTCAGCCGGGCGTTGCCGGCGATTTTGGGCTGCATGTCCTCGATCTGACGACGCATCCATTCGATCGAATTGATGACGTCGCTTGCCTGCCTGACGTCGTCGCGCAGGCGCAGCTGCAACTTCGTCGTCTCCGCCAGTTCGGCGACGCTGCCCGGGCTGTTCGGATCGGGCATGATCTCGATCGACGCCGTCCGGGTTTGGCTGTTTGCCGTCAGGCGCACCTGATAGAGGCCGGGCGGCACCAGCGGGCCGGATTGACGAGCGGGCAGGCCCCACTGGGTCACTGTGCGGTATTCGTGGTTGTTCTTGAAGCGCGGCTCATCCCACAAATGCGGATTCTCCGGCGGCAGGGTGCGCAGCAAGGCGGTGCTGAGTGAATCGTAGCGCAGATTCCACATGATCCGGTTGAGCCCGGCCTTGCCCGGGTGGGTCAGGGTGCGGATGATGCTGCCGTCCTGGCCGAGGATCTCGACACGGACGGGCTCGGCGGGGGACTTTTTCAGCATGAAATCGACATAGGCCGCCTGGCCGCGCGGCAGGCGATAGGTCGGCCGCGGATCGAACAGCCGCACGTCGGGCGTCGCCCTGCCGGCGGCGAGATCGGCCGACATCTGCTCCAGCGGGCTGATGTCGGGGAGGATGTAGAAGCCGCGCCCCCAGGTCGACACGACGAGATCGTGGAAGCGCGGCTGCACCACCGTCCAGGTGACGGGCGATGGCGGCAAGCCGTCCTTCAGCCGCACCCAATTGTCGCCCGCATCGAGCGAGTAATAAAGGCCGGCGCCGGTTCCCGCGAACAGCAGGCCTCTGGCATTGGGATCTTCCGCGACGTTGCGGACATAGGCGAGTTCGCCGCGCGGGAGGGTAGCGTCGATCCGCGTCCAGCTCTTTCCGAAGTCGCGGGTGCGATAGATATAGGGATCGCGATTGTCGTTGATGTGGAAATCCACCGCGACATAGGCGGTGCCGGCATCGAAGCTCGACGGTTCGATGCTGGCGATCGTGCCCCAGGCGGGCATGCCGGCGATGTTCTTCGTGACGTCCGTCCACCGGCCGCCGCCGTCCAGCGTATACCAGAGCTTGCCGTCATTGGTGCCGGCCCAGATCAGCCCCTTCTGCTTGCGGGACGGGGCGATGGCATAGACGACCTCGCCATAGAACTGGCCGAGATTGTCCCCGACCAGCCCCCCCGACGAACCGAGGCGGCGGGGATCCTGCGTCGAAAGATCCGGGCTGATGATCTTCCAGCTCTGGCCTTCGTTGCTGGTCTGGAAGATCATCTGGCAGCCATAATAGACCGTCTTGGGATCGAAGGGGTCGATGGCGAGCGGCGCCGTCCAGTGACAGCGATATTTGCTGTCGCCGGGCGCCGCGCTCAGCGTGTGCAGCCACGGCGCCACTGAGCGGGCGAGCCTCGTCCTGGCATCCCAGCGCGTTACCTCGTTGCCGTAGCAAGTGGCCCAGACCACGTCGGGATTGCCGGGCTCGGGCACGGTCCAGCCGGATTCGCAGCCGCCCATGCCATGCTCCCAGCCCGCCGCGTTGCCGAGGCCCCAGGACGTGCTGCCGAAAGGCACGCTCGGCCCGCGCATCGTGCTGTTGTCCTGCATGTTGCCGTAGAAATTATAGGGGATGCGATCATCGACGGCGACATGATAGATTTGGCCGATCGGCAGGCTCGTCTTGCGCCAGCCGTCGCCGCCGACGGTGGTGATGTCGACGCCACCATCATAGGTTATGGCGAAATGGTTCGGATCCTTGGGGTCCAGCCAGATGTCGTGATTGTCCCCGCCCCAGTTGCGCACCTCGAACGTCTTTCCGCCGTCGGTGGAAAGGTGATAATTGCTACTGGCGACATAGACCTTGTTCTCGTCCCCCGGCGACACCGCGATCTTGATGTAATAGCCGGCCCGCCCGGCCAGCGTGCGATCCCAGCTCGACACCTGCCATTTCGCGCCGCCATCGTCGGAGCGCCACACAGAACCTTGGCCCGGCGCCTGGATCAGCGCGTAGATACGCTTGGAGTTGCCTGGTGCGATCGCCACGTCGATCTTGCCGACCGGCGATTTCGGCATGCCGTGGCCGACCACGCGCTGCCAGTTCCTGCCGCCGTCGTGAGTGATGAAAACGCCGCTGCCCAGACCGCCGCTGTCCATGCCCCATGTATGCATCACCACCTGCCAGGTCCCGGCGATGAGCGTGTTGGGATCACTGGCATCCATGGATAGGCCCGAGCAGCCCGTGTCGGCATCGACGAACAGCGAGCGCGTCCAGTTGCGGCCGCCGTCCGTGGTGTGGAACACGCCGCGCTCCTGCTGCGGGCCGGTCATGCGTCCGCCCGCGCACACCCAGAGCTCGTCCGGATTGGTCGGGCTCGCGATCATCGTGGCGATGCGGCCGCTGCCCTTGAGCCCGACATGCGTCCACGTCTTGCCGGCATCGGTGGAACGATAAATGCCGTCGCCCATGACATCCATGTCGCGGATCGCCCACGCCTCGCCCGTGCCCGCCCACACGACGTCCGGATTGACCGGGGATACGGCCAGCGCACCGATGGCGGCCACCGGCTGATCGTCGAAGACAGGAACCCAGCGATTGCCGCCGTCGGTGGTCTTCCAGATGCCGCCGGATGCCGCGCCGGCATAATAGGTCGTCTTGTTACCCGGAATGCCGGCGACCGATGCGACGCGGTTGCCCTGCGCAGGGCCGGCGAAACGGAACGCGAAGACATTGGGATCGCCGCGGCCGCGCTGCGCCGTCGCATTGCTCGCAGGCAGGAGCGCAAACAGCGCAGCGATTGCCAGAATGAGCCGACCGAAGGTTCGAAAATCGACCGATCTACGGTTGGCCTTCGCCGCGTTGGTGCGATGCTTGCCCATGTCCAGTTCCCGCGTCCCTGACCCTTGGCCACGCACGAGGCTAGAATCCCCTTGGAGGCCTTGCCGTATTACGTATACGGTATATGAAATGTCGCCAAGACTCTATCTTGGGTGGCCGGGCCTGAGGGCCGGCGCGTCGAAAAGGGCCGGACTTATGAGCGCAAACCTGTCCCTGAGGCGTCCGCAGGCTCGCGCATCATGGGCCGTCCTGCCGCTGGCGATGGGGGCGCTGATTTCGTCCGCCTGCGCCCGTCCGCAAGCGGAGACGGCCGACGCGCGCCTGAAGGCGCTGTACGACGCGGAATGGAACTGGCGGCAGAAAGAGCTGGCCCGCGGCGAGGACGAAGAGGACGGCAGCCCGTCCCTGCCTCATGTCGACCCCGCCAGCCAGAAGCGGCGGGCCGATTATTGGGCGAATGCGCTCGACAAGCTGGCCGACATCCCGGTCGATCAACTTTCCCCCGAAGAAAAGATCAACGCGGCGGTCTTCCGGGCCGCGCTCGAAGGCTTCGTCTCCGAGTATAAGTTCAAGGAGTATGAAAACCCCTTCGGTTTCTGGACGTGGATGGCGCCGCGCCGCGGCTTCGGCAACGCGCAGGCCTATCGCAACTATTCCAGCCGTCTGCGCGACATGCCGCGCTTCATTGACGAGCAGATCGCCAATATGCGCGCCGGCCTTGCCCGCGGCTTCACCAATCCGCAGGTGTCGCTGGGCGAGCGTTACAAGCCGATCGAGCCCCTGGCCGCGCCGGACATCGAGGCCAACCCGCTGTTCGGCCCGTTCAAGATGATGCCGGACGGCCTCACCGCGGGCCAGCGCGAGGCGCTGCTCGCCGAGGGCAAGGCGGCCGCCGCGATCGCGGCGCCGGCCTTCGCCAGGCTCCTCGCCTTCGTCCGCGACGATTATATCCCGCACGCCCGCAAGACCACGGCCGGAGAGGCACTGCCCGATGGCAAGGCCTTCTATCTCGCCAAGGTGCGGCAATATACGACGCTGGAGCTGACCCCGGATCAGATCCACCAGATCGGCCTCAAGGAAGTCGCCCGCATCGACGCGGATATGCAGGCGACGATGAAGCAGGCCGGCTGGAAAGGCGACTTCCAGGGCTTTCTCCATTTCCTCAAGACCGATCCGCAGTTCACGGCGAAGACGCCTTACGAACTGATCGCGAAGTCCGCCTATGTCGCCAACAAGATCAACGGCGAGCTGAAATATACGGTCGGCATGCTGCCGCGCTATCGCTTCACGATCCGGCCGACCCCCGCGAACATCGCGCCCTTCGCCACCGGCGGCAATGGCGGCCTCGAAAGCTGCCTGATGAACACCTATGACCTGCCGGCCCGCCCGCTCTACACCATCCCGCCGCTGACCGCGCACGAATGCGTGCCGGGCCACAGCTTCCAGGCGGCGCTGGCGCTGGAGGGGCCTGACCGGCCGGCGATCCGCAAATCCACCTATTTCTCCGGCTATGGCGAAGGCTGGGCGCTCTACATGGAGTGGCTCGGCACCAAATGGGGAATCTACGAAACGCCCTATGACGAGTTCGGCCGCGAAACCTATGAAATGTGGCGGGCCGCACGCCTCGTCGTCGATACCGGGCTGCACCATATGGGTTGGACGCGCGATCAGGCGCTCGACTATATGAAGAGCCACACGGCGCTCTCGGACCATGAGGTGACGATCGAGGTCGATCGCTATCTCAACGATCCCGGCCAGGCGCTGGCCTACACGCTCGGCGAGATGCTCATCCGCCGCAAGCGCGCCGAGGCGGAGACGAAGCTCGGCACCGCGTTCGATCAGCGCTGGTTCCACGATGTCATCCTCGGCCTCGGCGCAGTGCCGCTGCCAACGCTGGAACAGGTGCTCGATCGCTGGATCGCCGGCGGCGGCAAGGATCCCTATGCCGGCAAGACCGGCTTCAAGCTTCCCTGACCTGGAGATCCGACGTTGAGCATCACCAAGCGCCTGCGCCTGCTCCCGCTGCTGCTTGCCGCCACCGCGGCCGCCGCCGCCTCACCCTCGCTCGCCCAGCCCGGCGGCGCCGATGCCCGGCTGCGCGCGCTCTACGAGAAGGAATGGGCGTGGCGGCAGCAGGAGCTTGCCCGCGCCACCGGCGACGACGGATTCAGCGCCAGTGGCGATCATCTGCCGCGCGTCGACGCCGCCAGCCAGGAGGCCCGGCTGGCTTATTGGCGAGCCGTCCTCGTCGAGCTCGACAAGGTCCCCGTCGACCAGCTCAGCCATGAGGAAGCGATCAACGCGGCGGTGTTCCGCACGAGTATCGAGGCGTTCGTCGCGCAGGGCAAATATCGCGCCTGGGAGATGCCGTTCACCGCGGACAGCAATTTCTGGTCCGGCCTGAGCTCGCGCGCGCCGTTCCGCACCGCCGAGCTCTACCGACGCTATCTCGGGCGGATGCGCGACGTGCCGCGCTATTTCGACGAGCAGATCGTCAACATGCGCGCCGGGCTGAAGCGCGGCTTCAGCGTGCCGCGCGCGACCCTGGAAGGGCGCGACGCCTCGATCGCCGCCTATACCGATCCGGACGTGGCGAAGAACCCTTTCTACGCCGCCTTTCGGGATATGCCGAACTCGGTCCCGCCGGCCGAACGCGAGCGGATGCAGGCCGAGGCGCGGGAGCTGATCTCGAAACAGATCATCCCGGCCTATGCCAAGTTGCTGACCTTCTTCCGCCAGGACTATCTGGCGCAGACCCGCAAGACCACCGCCGCCGAGGATATGCCGGACGGCAAGGCTTATTATCAGGCGCAGATCAAGGAATATACCACCACCGATCTCACCGCCGAGCAGATCCACCAGATCGGCCTCAAGGAAGTCGAGCGGATCGACGCTGACATGCACAAGACGATGGCAGCGGCCGGATTCAAGGGCACGATCGGCCAGTTCATCGAGTTTCTGCGCACCGATCCGCAGTTCATCGCCCGCACGCCGGACGAACTGATGGGCTATTCGGCCTATGTCTCGAAACGCGCGGACGGCAAGCTGAAAGACGAGCTCGGCCTCCTGCCGCGCTACCGCTTCGCGATCAACCCGGTCCCCGACGCGATCGCGCCCTTCTACACCGCCGGGCGCGGCGGGCTCGATGCGTGCCTGATGAACACTTACGACCTCAAGTCGCGGCCGCTCTACAATATCCCGGCACTGACGCTTCACGAATGCAACCCGGGCCACAGCCTGCAGGCGGCGCTCGCCCGCGAGGCACCGGCCCGGCCGGACTTTCGCCGCAGCACCTATTTCTCCGGCTATGGCGAAGGCTGGGGGCTGTACACCGAATGGCTCGGCATCGAGATGGGGATCTATCGCACGCCCTATGAGGAATTCGGCCGCGAAACCTACGAGATGTGGCGCGCGGTGCGCCTCGTCATCGACACCGGCATGCATCATTATGGTTGGAGCCGGCAGAAGGCGATCGATTATCTCGCCGGCCATACCGCACTTTCCCGCCACGAGGTCGAGACCGAGGTGGACCGCTACATCAGCTGGCCGGGCCAGGCGCTGGCCTACAAGCTGGGCGAGCTGACCATCCGGCGGGAGCGCGCCAAGGCCGAGCAGGCGCTCGGCCCGAAATTCGACCGGCGCTGGTTCCACGATACGCTGCTCGCGCTCGGATCGGTGCCGCTGACGGTGCTGGAACGCGAGCTCGACGCATGGATCGCCGCCGGCGGTCCCAACCCCAATGCCGACAAGGTTGACGCGAACTGATGAAAAGGGAGGCTATCACCATGCGCAAAAGCCAGCTTGTTGTTGCCGCGACGGTTCTCGCCGTCTTCGCCCCACCGCTCGCCGCGCAGCGCCAGGGCGACGCCGCCCGCGAGCAGGGCGCCGCCGATCGGGAGCAGGACAAGGCGGCGAGGCCCGCCGACCCCGATGTCGCGCTGGCCAGCGCCACCGAGGACGCGCAGCCCAGGCGCGGCAGCGTCACCGTCGCCGGCAAGCTCATCAACTACACCGTCACCCCCGGCACGCTCACCATCCGCAACGACAATGGCGAGGCGGTGGCGAGCATGTTCTACGTCGCCTATGTCGCTGATCGCCCCGCCGGCGCGGCCGAGCGCCCGGTGACCTTCACCTATAATGGCGGCCCGGGCTCATCCTCGATGTGGCTGCACATGGGCTCGATCGGCCCGGTGCATGTCGAGACGCCGGACCCCGCCGCCACCGCCCCGGCGCCGTTCCGCATCACCAGCAATCCCCACACCATGCTGGACAAGACGGACATCGTGTTCCTCGACGCGATCGGCACCGGCCTGTCGCGCCCGATCGGCAAGTCCAAAGGCCCGGAATTCTACGGCGTGGATCAGGATATCGACGCCTTCGCGCGCGGCGTTCAGCGCTATCTGACGATCAACGATCGCTGGAACAGCCCGAAATTCCTGTTCGGCGAAAGCTATGGCACGCTGCGTTCCGCCGGTCTCGCCTATGCGCTGCAACAGCGCGGGGTACAGGTGAACGGGGTGACCTTGCTCTCGTCGATCCTCAACTACGGCGTGCGCCAGCCCGGCTACGACCAGATCAACCTCACCTTTCTGCCGAGCTACGCGGCAACTGCCTGGTACCACAACAGGCTGCCGAACCGCCCGCCCGCGCTGGAGCCGTTTCTGACCGAGGTGCGGCAATGGGCGATCGGCCCCTATGCGACCGCTCTGGCCAAGGGCTCCGACCTGCCGGACGCCGAACGCAATGCCATCGCCCAGCAGATGAGCGCCTATACCGGCCTTTCCGTGAAATATCTGCTCGACGCCGATTTGCGCGTCGACCTGTCGCGGTTCCGCAAGGAGCTGCTGCGTGACCAGCGCCGCACAGTCGGGCGGCTCGATTCCCGCTTCATCGGCATAGATGTCGACGCAGCGGGCGAGGGGCCGGAATATGACACCACCGATACCTCGATCAGCGGCCCCTATATCGGCGCGCTCAACAAATATCTGTTCGGCACCCTCGGCTACAAGACCAAGCTCAGCTACCGGCCCAATTATTATAGCGGCATCAGCGGCCAATGGGACCAGCGCCATCGCGGGCCGGGCGGCCGCGCTGGCGGCGGCAACATGGCGCTGGCCGACACCGCCCTGGATCTGTCCGCCGCGATGCGGCAGAACCCGCATCTGAAAGTCCTGTCGCTGAACGGTTATTACGACATGGCGACGCCGTTCTTCGGGGCGGAATATGACCTGAAGCATATGCAGATCGATCCGACGCTACAGAAAAACGTGACCTTCCATTATTATGAGTCCGGTCACATGGTTTACATCAATCCGGCCGTGACCGCGCAATTCAAGAAGGACCTGGACGCCTTCTACGATTCCGCCGTTCATCCCTGAACCGCATCGCGCGTCTCCGCCGCCATCTCCGCACTGCGGGCGGCGGCGGCGGCGAGGGTGTCGGCGATCAGGCGGGTGAGCGCATCCTGCTCGTCGAGCACGCGCAGGCCCGCCAGCGTTACCCCGCCCGGGCTGGCGACGCGGGCCGCCATCTCCGCGGGATCGGCGTCTGCCGCGCGGAGCATCGCACCGGCGCCGGCCATCGTCTCGGCGATGAGCCGCAAGGCCTGGGCGCGGGGCAGGCCCTGCGCCTCGCCGGCCCGGGCCACCGCGTCGGCGAAGCGGAACAGGAAGGCCGGTCCGCAGCCGGACACCGACGTCGCCGCATCGCACAGCGCTTCCCGCGCCAGCCACTCGACCGGCCCGAGCGGCGCGCACAATGTTTCGGCGAGCGATACGTGGGAAGGGCTCAGCCCCTCGCCGGCCAGCGCCGTGATGCCGTGGCCGATGGCGGCCGGCAGATTGGGCACGGCGCGGACGATCGCCCCGGCCCGCGGAAACACCCGCCGCAGCGTGGCGATCTCGGCCGAGGCGAGCACGGACAGCAGCAAGGTCTGCGGCGCCGCCAGCGCCGAAATCGCGCCGGCGACCTCGGCCAGCTTTTGCGGCTTGACGGCAAGGATCAGGGCCGCGGGCACGTCCATCGCGGCCTCCGGCTCCGCCACTCGCCGCACGCCATCGGGCAGCGCCGGCAGAGAGGGATCGATCACCGTGATCCGCTCCGCCGCGATGCCCTGACGCAGCCAGCCGGACAACATCGCGCCGCCCATATTGCCACAGCCGACGAGGACGATGTTGGGATGGGACATGAGGCGGTCCTGCGTTAGGTCAATACTGCGGTGAAATTGGCGAAGTTGCCAATTGTGACTGCCGATTTCTGCGCCAGCCCTGGGTTGTTTGAACTAGGGTCCGGGCATGAGAGGCAGCATGTCCGGGGCAGTCCTGCAAGGAAAGAGGTTTGGGCGGGCGTCGTACAAGGCGGCTCGACAGCCTGGCCGCCACCAATGTCTGCGCCGGTGAGTGGCGCGGCCGCCGATCAGGCCTGTGCCGTGCCTGTCGAAGGGCCCGGGGTGACGGGGCCTCCGACTATTGACCGCCGCACTGCGCCGGCAGGCTGATCGGGGCGGCGCCCTTCACCGCCCAGGCACCACCGATATTATAGGCGCGGCCCTGCTTGAGCCCGGCCAGCGTGCGGCAGCCGATCGACGCGGCGAACGCCTCGATCGGCACGTTCCGCGTCTGGGCAACCTGGGTATAGCCCTGGCGGCGCTTGATGTTGATCGCATCAACCTTCGCCTTGAGGCCGCCGGCCGGCGGGCGCGCGAAGCCGAGATAGCCGTCCGCCTGCTCGCCGACCGAGCCGGCGTTGAGCGCGGCCTCGACCTCGTCGTCCATCTGGGCGACGGCCGGCGCGGCCATGGCGAAGGCGGCAAGGGCGGCGATCAGGAAGGGGCGGCGCATCTTCATTTGGGGAACAGGTCCGGATTGTTGGCGATGAAGTCCTCGGCGTCCTTCTTGAGGCTGACGACGACCTCCTGCTTCACATTGATGTTCAGGTTGATCTCGATCGGCTTGTCGGGCGCCTTGACCGTCACGCAAGCGGCGAGCAGCAGGCCGAGGCACGGAAAAAGCCGACTTGTCATCGCCGCGACGCTCGCACTCCGGTTCCTGATCGTCAAGCATGGGCCGTTCATCGCACAGCCTCGCTTGCCGGGGTCTGAACGGCGGGCTCGGCCTGATTGAGGAGCAGCCGCGGGTCCATATAAGCACGCGCCGAGCCCACCAGCCCGCGGAACGGCGCGCGAATGCGGATGTTGAAGCGGAACGGCAGGTTGCGGATCAGGCGGGTGACCAAGCTCTGCTCGGGCGTCGCCTCGCGGATGCCGGTGAAGCGCACCTGGCTGATCATCTCCCCGTCCAGCCGCCCGTCGAAGGCGATGTCGAGCGAGGAATAGCGGATCGCCTTCAGCGCATCGAAGGCGAGCTTGCCCATCGTGCCGATATCCGCGCTGCTCAGCTCGCCGACATAGGCGAGCGTGCCGCCACCCTTGCGCGCGGCGAGGAAGCCGCCGTCGATACGGCCGCCCTGCCGGTCGAAGATCATCGGCAGCGTGCCGTCGAAGGTGCCGGTGGCGGCGATGTTCGGGAATTCGAGCTGCTGGACGAAGGCGGCGGCGTCCAGCCCGTCGACGCGGAAGGTGAGCCGGCGCTCGGCATCCTCGGCGAAATCGAGCATGGTCGGATCGAGCCGCAGCACGCCCGCCGCGAACGGCCAGCGGGCGTCCTCGACCTGTACGCGCTCGGCGCCGAGCAGCTGGTAGTGGACGACGCCATTGGCGACGGCGACGCCGGGGTTGATCTCTGCAATGGTCGCCTCCTGATGGGGCGCGGTGACGAGGCCGAGCAGGTCGGTGAAGCGCACCTCCCCCCTGATGCCGGTGACGGGGCCGAAGGCGGCGGCGAGATCCAGCGCATCGGTGGCGAAGCTGCCGCTGCTGGTGACGCCGTCGGCGGTCCAGTCGATCCGGCCGCGGCCGGAAACGGTGCCGGCGACGTTGGCGACGACGCCGAGGGTGAGCGGGGTCAGCGCCTCGGGCTGGAGGCGCTTCGGGGCGAACGGGATGCCCGGCACGTCGATCAGGGCGTGGCCGGTGGTGGTGGCCAGCCTGTGCGCCACCGTCACCGTGGCAACGGCGGTGTGGCTGGTCGGCTCGGTAAGGGTGGCGGTGGCGTCGATGCGGCCGTCTGCGAAGCGCAGGCGCATGCCGTCACCGGCGAGGGGGTTGAAGCGCGGCGACGGCGCGGCGTCGCGGAGGCGGAATCCACCGTCGAGGTCGAGACCGCCAGCCGCGAAGCGCCAGTGCCCGGCACCGTCCGAGAGCAGCAGAGGCACCTTGGCGATGGCGCCGGCCGCGCCGGAGAAGTCGCCGCCGGCGCCGCCACCGGAGAGGCGGCCGGCGAGGTGATCGACGGCGAGGCGCGTCTCGCCCAGCGTCACGGCCAGCCCGGCCGCATCGAGCGCGTCGCCGGTGAGGCGCAGGCGGGTGGCGTCCAGCGTCATCGGCTGGCCGGCGTCGCTGCGGCCGGCGAGACGGAGCGGCCCGGACGCCATGTCGATGCGCAGCGCGCCATTGGCGGCGCGGGCGAGGATCGGCTGGCCGCAGAGCCGCGCCCGGGTGTCTGCAAAGGTGAAGCCGGCGAGCCGCAAGCGCCGGAACGCGACGGGCTGGCAACCGCGGCCGATGACAAGGGCGCCGCTCGCGCTGGCTTCGCCCGTCACCGGCAGGCGGAGGCCCTGCACGAAGCCGCCGCCGAGCGGGCCGTCGATCAGCGCGATCGCGTCGAACCGTGTGTCGCGGCCATCCCATGCGACCCGGAAGGACGGCACGGCGAAGGCGGCCTCGCCGGCGCGATAGCGGGCGACCCGGCCGGTGGCGGAGAGCGGCGCGCCGGCCGCGGTCTGGTGGAGAGCGAGGGTGAGCGACGGCAGGCCGCCGCCTTCCGCCACGACATCGCCATCGGCGCGCCACCGCTCCGGGCTCCAGTCCAGCCCGCCACGCGGCGTCGCGGTGACGCGCGCGCCGTCCGGGCCGGCGACGGTGGCCCGCTTGAGGCGCAGCGTGACGGCCTCGCCGAGGATCGCGGCGTTGAACTCGGCATCGAGCGTGGCGCCGCGGAGCAGCCGGGCGGCGGCGGCGGCGGCCTGCCGGCCGGGGGCCGCCAGCGGGGTGTCGGCGGCAAGGCTGGCGGATCGCGCCACGGCAAGGGCGGCCTCGGGAAGGGCGAAATGGGCGGCGGCAAGACTGATCCGCGCGGTCAGCGCGCCGAACGTGCCGGCGGCGGCAAGGACGCCATGCGCGCCGCCGAAGCGCGCCGGGCCGGCGGCGCCGTCGAAGCCGTCAAGAACGGCGCGCAGCGCGATGCGGTTGAGCGTGGGGCTGCTGCTGGCGTCGATGGCGGCGGTGCCCGGGCCGAGCGTGACGTGCGGGCAGACCGTGCGCGCAATCGCCACCGGCCCGGTGGCACGCGGCGCGCCGGCGGCGGTGACGAGGCGCAGGTCCGCCGCGGCGCCGCTCAGCGCGCAGCTCGCCAGCCGCAGCGCACCGGCCGTCACTCGGGCATGGCCGGCGAAGCTCCGCGCGGCATTGCCGCTGCCGTCCAGGGCGACCTCGATCGCGCCATTCGGCGTGGCCAGCGCCAGTCGCGCGTCGCGCACGGCGACGTCGAGGTCGGGCAGCAGAGTCTTGCCGGTCGTCGAGCTGGGCAGCAGCCGGTCCAGCGCGCCGAGATGCAGGCCGCCGCGATCGACGGTGGCGCGGAGCCGCACCCCTTCTGCCGCGACATGGGCGACGAACGGGCCGTCGGCGCCATAGCCGAGCCGCAGGTCGATGCGCCGCGCGATCAGGTCAGGGCGGGCGGGATCGCCGATGCGGACATCCTCCATCCGCTCCGCGAACGGCCCGATGCGGGTGATCCGGTAGGAGGCGGGCACCTCCGCCTCCCGCAGCGTGCGATCGACCAGCGCCGTGGCGATGCGCAGCCGGAGCGCCCAGCCGAGGCCCAGTGCCACGACCAGGGCGAGCGCGCCGAGCTTGAGGATGACGGCGATGGAGCGACGCATGGACGGCTGCATAGCTCAGCCTGCCGGCAGCGCTCCCATCAAATGCGTATCGTCACGCCGCGGGCGCGCGCCGGAGCGCGCCTTTCAGCCAATCGCCCCGGCGCATAGCCATCCCGATCAGGCCGAAGCCGAGCAGCATCGTCGCCCAGCTCGCCGGCTCGGGCACGGCCTGGACCCCGGTGAGATCGAATTTGGCGACCATGTCGCGATAGCCGGCCTCCTGCACCGCAGCGGTCGGGTGAACGCCGTCGAACGAGAAGAAACCGGCGCAGCCGGTGTCCTGTGCGCCGGCCGCGACACAGCTGACATCCGCGCGCAACGGCGGCAGGCCGAAGGCGGCCGGATCGGTCAGCACGCGCCGATTGAAGTCGCTGAGGCTGTAGACGAACAGGTCGGTGTCGGCATCGAGCTTCAACGTGGCGAGCGCCGCGTTCAGATAGCCATTGGCCTCGATGGTCAGCGGGTCCCCGGCCAGCGGAAAGTCGGTCATCAGGATGTTGCGCACGCCGAGATCGTTCAGCGCCTGCACGCGCGCGACATATTGCTCGGCGGCGGCGCGAAGATAGCTGCTGATATCCGGATAGGAGCCGATCGCGCCGACCTCGCCGAACACCCCCTCCGCGCCGAACACGTCGTTGCCGCCGAGATTGAGGATATAGAGGCCGTTCTCGTCGATGCCGCGCCCCGATGCGCTGAAGGCAGCGAGCTGCGCCTGCAGATCCGGGATAGTATCGCCCGTGTCGACAATGCGTGCGCCGCCGAAGGCGAAGTTCCCACCGCCCGTCAGCGAAGGCGCGGTCGGCGTTCCGAACAAATCGAGCGAAAGCAAGTCCGGATAATCATAGCCGTTGGTGAAGCGATGCTGAAAATATCCGAGTGCCGGATCGGGTCTTGTGCCGCCATTTGCGATGTAAAGATTGCCGGCGTCGACAAGACTGTCTCCAAACACCGTGATCGAAGTATAAGTTGGCGTGTCGCGATCTGCCCAGGCCGGAGTTGCCGTGAGCACGCCGAGCGCACCGATCGCGAATAGCCATTTCTTGTCCAATTGATCGCCTCCCTGTTTGCCCGGTTCGTCCGGATCGGGGGCTAAACTCTTGAGGCGCCAGTTGAGTGCCACGCGGGCGCGCGCGTTGTGCCGATCGGCCCGGCTGTGCGTTGAGCAGCCATGGCGGACACGATCGAAACGCTGCAACGGAAGATGGAGGAGGCAGCGCGCGCGCTCGACTTCGAGGAAGCGCGGCGATGCCGTGACAGGATCAACCTGATGCGCGGCGGCGCCACGCCGGCGCAGGCGGAACAGGCCGATCTTGCCGGGCTGGAGCGCCAGCAGCCGGGAGCGATGGGCCTCGGCACCAGCCAGCAGCGGATGACGCCGCCGCCCGGGTGGCGACCGCCGCCCAAGCCCGATCCGATGACCACCGGCCGGGGTCGCCCACGCAAATCATGACCGCCCCCGGCGGAACGGCGCCCCTCCCGCTGGCTTTCGCTCACCTCATGCTGAAATGGTCGGGGAGAGAGGATTCGAACGAAAACAGGGCCGCTTTGGCAATCTGCACGAAGCATTGAATTTCGCCGGTGCGGGATGCGGTTGCGCACGGCGCTTGGCGAGCACCCCAGGCGGGGCGCAAGGCGTCCACCGTGAATGGCAGGGCGGGCATGCCGCCATTGTTCACTCCTCTCTCTCCTCTGGACGTCTGGCGCCGGGCAGCCGATCGGCGCATGCTCCCTCGAGATCCGGCAGGGAGTCGCCCAAGACCTGTCTTGACCCTGCCGGGTCGCCCGTGTCTTTGGCCCGCCGCTCGCTACCTGCCTCACCGGCGCCCCGAGCGACCCATTTTTCCGTTAATTATCCTGGAGTCATGTTCCAGCAATTTGGCTGGGCGCATTGGTCTTTGTGGCACGACGGGCCTGGCCCTTCCGGAACAAGCACGTCGAGCCGCTCCCTCCGTCCTAAACATTGCTGCTGGGACGGAGGGGGCTCCTCGCGCCGCAGTCGCCGTTTCGCTGCGGGTGGCGCAGCGGCTCCTGCGGCGATCCTCCCTGCCGGTTCCGCGAGAAGGCCGGGGGCCCGGTTGCAGGCCATTCCCGCCGATGGTCGGGCATGCCCTATGATGCGTCGACAGTCGCCGACTCAACGCCCGATATTCGGGTTTCGCGGACGTCGCCGATAAGACGATCACCTATCGGATCGCAGACAGTGCTCGCGGCGTGGACGAGAGCCGGGTTGGGAGGGCAGGCCATCAGACCGTGCTGCACGCCGCGTGATCGCTCGATCCTAGTCTCTGCTCTCGCGGAGGTGCTGCAATTGGGCCTGGCGCGCTGCGCAGAGAATTCGCTTCGCTACCTCCCTCGCCTCAGCCGGCCGCAGGAACAGGGTGAGGCCTCCGGAGCCATCAATCAGAACCATTCCGTCCGTTGATTCAATGCGTTCTGGTGCCCACGCTACAGGTATCATGCGCTGCCTCCCGTTGAACCGGATATGGACAACGCATGAGGTGGCAGGGAGGGTGGATGTAATTGCTAAGAGCAGGCATTTTTCCCCGCGCGGGCGTGATCGGGGCGTGGCAATCACCGTCAGCAAGGCCTCCGATGAGACGCGACGGTGCCCCTTAACTCGGCCTTGAGCGCGGAGGAGAGGACCGGATCGGAAGGCCGAGGTTGTTAGCGCGGTTGCGAACCGCCTCGCGGGTGCGCCCTAATCGAGGCGCAATGTCTTCGACAAACAAACCTGCGTCGATAAGCTCTCGCAATTGATTATCATCATCATCGTTCCATGGCCGTCGATGAGCACGTGGTGTAATAAGAAGACGGTTCTCCATGTTCCTCCCCATGCTTACTTGTTTCGTAAGCTAAGGGTCGAATGAAGCTAAATCTGTGTGCATAACAACCGCGTTTCATGGTTAACGCCGCACCAGGCGTTAGCGGATACATGAGCGTCCCGATTTAGGACGATGCTATGCGAATAGCCCCGGCTGCACCTTCCGCGTCGGAGACACGGACCCACGCACGGCCATGAACTCGGCGGGACATGGCCGTTGCATGGCGGCTCGTGACGAGCAGGGTGATCGTGGAGCCAAGGAGCGCATGGTTCACTCCGGCTTCTCTGCCAGAGTCGTTAGCCCTGCCTGCCGCGGCGGGTCGAGCATCGTCGCGAAATGGGCTTAAGTGTCTCGGGCTCGAGAGCTGCCTTGTTGCGGGCTCGGTTGCAGATGGCGGCCGCTGATGGGGATTCGGGCCTTGCGAGCCCCCGCGCCAGCTTCTGTGGTGGCTCCGGCCCATGTCCATTCTGGGCAATAACCCGTGGAAATCAATGGTCGGGGAGAGAGGATTCGAACCTCCGGCCCCTGCCTCCCGAAGACAGTGCTCTACCAGGCTGAGCTACTCCCCGACGGAGCGCCGACCCTTGATGCCCCCTGGGAAGGGGCGGGCCGGCAGAGCCAAGTGGGGGAGCCTATAGGGGGCATGTTTCGATTCCTCAAGCGCCAACCCGCATATTCCTGTGGACAGCCGTCGGTCAGTGGAAATTCCGGCTTTTCTGGCGGAGCGCTCCGCCGCCCGGGGCAGGCAGCGGCACGCCGGGCGCGTCCATCTGGCCCACCGCGCGCAGCAGGTGGGTATAATCGACCACCTCCTCGACGACGATGTGGATGACCAGCCCCTCGCGCTGCACCAGCCCGCGAATCCCCACCATCGCCGAGGCCAGCACGGTGACGCGCTGCGCTTCGAAGCGATCCTTCCACAGAATGCCGTTGGCGATGCCGGTCTCATCCTCGATCGTCAGGAACACGACGCCCTTGCCCGATCCCGGCCGCTGGCGGACCAGGATGACGCCCGCCACCTCCACCCGCCGGCCGGCCGGAACCTGCGCGAGATCGCGGCAGCGCAGGATGCCGCGCCGAGCCAGTTCCGGGCGCAGATAGTGGAGCGGGTGGGCGCGGAGCGACAATTGCGTGGCGCGATAATCCTCGACCACCTCGCGGCCGGCCGGCATCGGCGCGAGCGCCACGGCGGGCTCGACGCTCTCGGCGCGCATCGCGCCTTCCCGGGCATCGGCCGCGGCGAACAGCGGCAGCGGCTGGGCGCCCAGCCCGCGCACCCGCCACAGCGCCTGACGCCGATCCAGCCCGAAGCAGCGGAAGGCGTCCGCCTCGGCCAGCCGCTCCAGCGCCATCGTCGACACGGCCGCCCGGCGCCACACATCCTCGATTCCGCTGAACGGGCGCAACGCCTCGATCCTCTCGGCCTGCCTTGCGTCGAGCCCGCGCACCAGCCGCAGGCCGAGGCGCACGGGCAGCCTCTCCCCCTCCCCGCCCGCGCCCTCGATTCGGCAATCCCAGCCGCTTTCGTTGATGCAGACCGCGCGGATGGCGACGCCGTGATCGCGCGCGTCGCGGACGATCTGGGCAGGCGCGTAAAAGCCCATCGGCTGGGCGTTGAGCAGCGCGCAGCAGAAGATGTCCGGGTGATGATGCTTCATCCAGCAGGAGGCATAGGCGATCTTGGCGAAGCTGGCGGCGTGGCTCTCCGGGAAGCCATAGGATCCGAAGCCCTCGATCTGGCGAAAGGTGCGCTCGGCGAAATCGCGGGCATAGCCATTGTCGATCATGCCCTGAATCATCTTCGTCTCGAGCTTGCTGACGCCGCCGGTGGCCTTGAAGGTGGCCATGGAGCGGCGCAGCTCGTCGGCCTCGGCGGCCGTGAAGCCGGCACCGATGATCGCCACCTTCATCGCCTGTTCCTGAAAGAGCGGCACGCCATAGGTCTTGCCGAGCACGTCCTTCAGCTCTTCGCTCGGATAATCCGCCTTCTCCAGCCCCTGCCGCCGCTTGAGATAGGGATGGACCATATCCCCCTGGATCGGGCCGGGGCGGACGATCGCGATCTGAATGACGAGATCGTAGAACTCCTTCGGTTTGAGCCGGGGCAGCATCGACATCTGCGCCCGGCTCTCGATCTGGAAGGTGCCGAGCGTGTCGGCCTTCTGGATCATCGCGTAGACGCCCGGATCATCATCCTGCAGCACCGGCGCGGCGAGACCGATGCGCTGCCCCTTGTGCGCCGCGAGCAGATCGAAGGCGCGCCGCATGCAGCCGAGCATGCCAAGGCCCAGCACATCCACCTTCATGAACTTGAGCAGCGCGATATCGTCCTTGTCCCATTCGATGACGCGCCGGTCGGCCATGGCGGCAGGCGCGATGGGAACGAGATCGTCGAGCCGCTCCTGCGTCAACACGAAGCCGCCGGGATGCTGGGAGAGATGGCGAGGGCAATCGCGAAGCTGGCCGGCAAGCTCCAGCGCGAGCGCGAGGCGCGGTTCGCTGGCGTCGAGACGGATGCGCGCGGCGTGCTTTTCCTCGACTCCTTCCATGGAGGTGCCCCAGATCTGGCCCGAGAGGCCGGCGATGACATCCTCCGACAGGCCGAGCGCCTTGCCGACATCGCGCATCGCGCCGCGGGTGCGATAGCGGGTGACGACGGCGGTCAGCGCCGCGCGCTCATGGCCATAGGTGTCGTAGACCCACTGGATCACCTCCTCGCGCCGCTCATGCTCGAAATCGACGTCGATGTCGGGCGGCTCGTCGCGCGCGTCGGAGATGAAGCGCTCGAAGAGGAGCTTGTGCTTGATCGGGTCGATCGAGGTGATGCCGAGCACGAAGCAGATCAGCGAATTGGCCGCCGACCCGCGCCCCTGACAGAGGATGCCCTTGCCGCGCGCGAAGCGGACGATGGCGTTGACGGTGAGGAAATAGGGCGCATAGCCATAGGCGCTGACCAGCTTCAGCTCATGCGCGATCTGTTCGCGATAGCGGGCGGGCGCGCCATCCGGCCATGTCTCGGCCATGGCGCTGGCGATGCGCGCTTCCAGCGTCGCCTGCGCGCTCATCCCCGGCGTCGATTCCTCGGGATATTGATATTGGAGATCCTCCATGCGGAAGGCGCAGCGGGCGACGACATCCCCGCTCGCGGCGAGCGCGTCCGGCCAGCGGCGGAACAGTCGGGCCATCTCGGCTGCGGATTTCATGTGCCGGTCGGCGAAGCGCTCGCGGCGGAAGCCGAGCGTGTCGATGGTGGTGTTCTCGCGGATCGCGGCCATCACCTCCTGCAGCATCCGGCGATCGGGCGTCGCATAAAGCACGTCGCCGGTGGCGAGCGGAGTGAGGCCGCCCGCCCGCGCCATGTCGTCCAGCATCTCCAGCCGGGCGATGTCGCCGGGGCGGCGGCGATAGCTGAGCGCGAGATGGGCGCGATCGCCGAACAGATCGCGGGTGCGTCCGATCAGGGACTGATCCGGCCGATCGGGGATGAGAGCGGCGACCAGCCCCCCGGCATGATCGGCGAGCATGTCCCAGTCGATGCGGCAGGGCGGCTTGCCTTCCTTGCCGTCCTCCGGCCGGCGCGCCTTGCCGAGGGTGAGCAGGCGCATCAGGCGGGACCAGCCGGCGCGATCCTCCGGCCAGACGAGCAGGGACGTGCCGCAGACGAGGTCCAGCCGGCAGCCGGGCACCAGCCGGACGCCGGTCTGCCGCGCCGCATCCCAGGCGCGGACCATGCCGGCCACCGAATTGCGATCGGTGATGCCGAGCGCGGGGATGCCGAGAAGCGCGGCGGTGGCGAACAGCTCCCTGGGATCGGAGGCGCCGCGCAGGAAGCTGAAATGCGTGGCGACCTGAAGCTCGGCGTAGCTCATCCGAACAGGCCGTGCATATGCCAGCTCATGTCGCCGGTGCGCGTGTCGACGCCGTCGCCGCGGCGGAAGATCCAGAAACGATGGCCGGCCTCGTCCTCCACCTGGAAATAATCGCGCACCGCGTCCGCCTCGGCGGCGTTGCGCCACCATTCGCCATGGACGCGCTCCGGCCCGTCGCCGCGCACGACGCGATAAGCCTGCCCCCGCCAGCGGAAGCGGCGCGGCGGATGGTCCGGCAGTTCGGCCAGCACCTGATCGACCGGCTCGGCCGGGTCGAGCAGGCGCACCGGACGCGGCCAATCGTCCGGCCAGCATGGGGGATGGGCGAGCGGACGGTGGCGGCGTTGCGCGCGCTCCGGCAGCTCGCTCTCCATCATGCCCAGCCGATAGAGGCGGCGATCGCCGAGACGGGTCGCCAGCCGATCGACGAGCGTGGCGAGCGGCGGCACTGCCGGCTCGCCGGTGAGCGCGCCGGGCAGCGCCGTGGATGCCAGCGCATCGGCGCGGGTCGCGGTGAGCGCCATCGCCTCGATGCCGAAGCCCGGCGCGATCTCCTCCAGGCGCAGCCCGAGCAGGCGGCGGATATGGGCGGCATCGCGGCTCGGCCGGGCGAGGCCGATGGCGATGCGCTGCCGGTCATGATCAATGCGCACGCATTCGAGCAGCAGCGTGCGCGCGCCGAGGCCGCGTTCGGCAAGCGCGCCGATCATCGCCTCGACCAGACGTGCCGTGGCATCGGCGATGCCCTCTGCGGTCAGCACCGGCTCGGCGAAGCGATGCATGACGCGGGGCGCCTCGGCCGGCACCAGCGGGTCGATCGGATCGGGCATGGCCCCGCGCAGCCGGTCGAGCGCGGCCAGCGTGTCCCGGCCGAAGCGGCGGGCGAGCGGCGCGCGCGGCATCGCACCCAGCGCGCCGACGCTCTCCACGCCGAGCCGGGCGAGGCCGGCCACCGTCTCCGGCGGCAGGCGCAGGGCGGCGACCGGCAGCGCGGCGGTGGCCTGCTCGGCATCGCCCGGCGGACAGAGGATCAGGCGAGCGGCGCCAAAGGCGGCGAGCGCGCGGGCGGCGGCGGCAGTATCGGCGACGGCGATATGCGCGGCGAGGCCGAGGCGGCGGCACAGGTGCAGGATGCGGCGGCATAGCCGCTCCTCCCCGCCGAACAGATGGGCGCTGCCGGTGATGTCGAGCACGATCTCCCGGTCGCCGACGGGCGCCGCCAATGGCGTCCAGTGGCGCGCCGCGTGGGTCGCGAGGCGGGCGAGGTCGGCCATCTCGCCAGGCGGATCGGCAGGGCGCACGTCGAGACCGGGCACCATGGCGCGGGCCTGGGTCATCGCCATGCCGGGCGCGAGGCCGAGGGCGCGGGCGGCGGGACAGGCGGCGGCGAGCACGATCTTCTGGCCTTCCGCGCGAACGGTGACCAGCGGCGGCAGCCCCGGCGCGGGCCGCGCCGCGTCGCCCCGCGCCGGCACGCCCTCGTCCCGTGCCCAACGCGCGCCGGGGCGCCAGCCGCCGCCGCGCGCGACGGCGTGATTGGCCTCTATCCGGAGATAAGGGCCGGCCTCAGGCGGCGGCGCGGACGGCGCCGGCGACAATGGGCGAGACGCTGTCCGCCGGTCGAGCCGGCGCAGCCGGTCCGTCGCGAAATCCGGCAGGCAGAGCGAGGCGACCCTCGGCATCTGTTCCCTCCACGATCCATGAACAGGGCTCGCCGCCGCGCTGGCGCAGCAGATCGAGCTGCCAGCGCGCCCGGCCGATGCCGGCATCGCCGACCGGATCGGCGAGCCGCGCGGACGGCATGGCGCCCACCCGCCAGCGCGTCGTCGCTGCGGAGGGCTCGGCCAGCGCATCGCGGTCGCGCGCCCGGGGGCGACGCAGCAGCAGTGCGGTGACGCCGCGCTCCTCGGCGGCGAGTTGCAGCCGGCGGGTAGCGGTCATCCCGGCGAGGCGGACCTCGCCAACCACGGCGGCGAGCCCGCCATGGCGCAGCCCCTCCTCCATCACCGCCAGCACGGCGGCATCGTCCCCTGCCTCGGCGAGCAACAGCCGTTCCGGTGCCAGGCCGGCCTGCTGGAGGCCGGGCCCGTAAAGCTCCGCCCGCCCGAACGCCCACAACACCACCGCCCCCTCCCCCATTTCGCGGGCGCGGCGCGCGGCGATGCCGGCGAGGAACAGGGTGGCGGCGGCATCATCGGCGAGCGCGGCGCCGCCGCTTGCCTCATGCAGCGCGGCGGCGGCGAGCCCCCCGCCGACCAGCCGCGCGTCGATCGCGTCAGCCCCGAACGGCAGCACGGCCCCCGCCTCGCGCCCGGAGGCGGTGATCGCTCCGATCTCGGCACGGAGGGCCGCGATGCGGCGGGACTGAGCGGCAGACACGGACATGGGATCGACAGACGACTCGGAACAGGGATTTGTTCCTTATATGTTCCGTCTGATCAGCGGAGTCGAGAGGCGTGTGTCCAGCTTCTCGGCAGACCCTTCTCGACAAGCTCGAAGCGAACGGTTTCCCGCTTCACCCGTTCAGCGCCCCGCCTTCTTGCGGCGCGTTTCCCAGCCCTTCTTGGCGGCGGCTGAGCGATCGGCGGCGCTGCGACCGGACGAGGCGGCCCCGCCCTTGCGGCCGCCCTTGCGCGACGATTCGTGATTGTCCGCCTTGCCGCGGCCGGAGCCGGACTTGTTGCCGCCACCCGACTCCTTGTTCACGGTCGCCCAGGCGCGGCGCTCCGCTTCCTTGGGCGACACGCCGCGATCTTCATAGCCTTCCTCGATATGCTCGGCCTTGCGCTTCTGCTTGTCGGTATAGGCACCCTTGTCGCCGCGCGGCATAATCCACCTCCGTCACTCTGACGGGGCTGAAACGCGCGACGACCGTCACGCGCTCCAGTGAATGTCGACCGGCGTCTCGAACTCGGCGAGCACCCGGCCGATCGGCAGGCGGGACATCGGGCCATCGGCGATGGCACGTTCCAGCACCGCCTTCTTCTCCTCGCCCGAAAAGGTGATGAGCAGCGAGCGGGCGGTGGAGAGGGTGGCGCGGGTCAGCGTCAGCCGCGCCACCGGCGCCTCCCTGGGCAGCGGATCGGGCAACACGCCGACGACGTGCCGGCCGCGGGGCGCATCCAGCGCCGACTCATAGTCCGGGCCGGGGAAGATCGAGGCGGTATGCCCGTCCGCGCCGATGCCCAGCCAGGCGAGATCGAGCGGCCAATCCAGCTCCGCCAGCCGCGCATCGGCAGCACGGGCGGCGGCATGGCGATCATCGAGGCTGACGCCCTCGGCGAGCGGCACGATCGTCGCCCCGGTAGGCCCGAGCAGCTCGCGGATCATCGCCACATTGCTGAGCGGATCGCCGGCGGCGACCAGCCGATCGTCGGTTGGAATGAACGTGACCTTCGCCCAATCGAGCTTCTGTCTGGCCAATGCCTTGAAGATCGGCTGCGGCGTCTTGCCGCCGGGCACCGCGACCAGCGCGCGGCCATGCGCCTCGATCGCCTGACCGATCAGGAAGCCGATATCGCCGGAAACGGCCTCAGCCATCTCCTTCGGCGTTTCATAATCCCACCATTCGACTTCGTCTTCAGTCATGCCAGCTTACTCCGTCACGCTCCGTCAGGGCGATGGCGGCCGATGGCCCCCAGCTGCCCGCGCCATAGCTTCTGGGCGTCATGCCCGCCGCCGTCCAGCCGGCGCGGATGCGATCGATCCACTCCCACTGCGCTTCCACCTCGTCGCGACGCACGAACAGGGTGGGGTCTCCCTCGATGAGATCGAGCAGCAGCCGCTCATAGGCGATGCGCCGCCGCGCGCCGGCAAAGGCGTTGGTCAAGGACAGGTCCAGCGGCACCTCGCGCAGGCGGATGCCCTGCCGGTCGAGCCCCGGCTCCTTGGCCATGACGAGCAGGCGGATATTCTCCTCCGGCTGGAGGCGGATGACCAGCTTGTTGGGCTGGAGATGGGCGCCGCGCCCGCCGAAGATCGAGTGCGGCACCGTGCGGAACTGGATGAAGATCTCCGACTGGCGGCTGGGCAGGCGCTTGCCGGTGCGCAGGTAGAAGGGCACGCCGTGCCAGCGCCAATTGTCGACATGCGCCTTCAAGGCGACGAAGGTCTCGATGTCGGAGGGCTTGCCGAGTTCCTCCAGATAGCCGGGCACAACCTGGCCGGCGACGGCGCCGGCGGAATATTGGCCGATCACGCTTTCCTTCTCGATGTGGTCGGCATCGATCGGGCGGAGCGAGCGCAGCACCTTCACCTTCTCGTCGCGCACCGCCGAGGCGTCGAAATGCGACGGCGGCTCCATCGCCACCAGCGCGAGCAGCTGGAGCATATGGTTCTGCACCATGTCGCGCAGCGCCCCCGAGGTGTCGTAATAGCCGGCGCGCCCTTCCAGCCCGACCGTTTCCGAGACGGTGATCTGGACATGCTCGATGCCCTTGGCGTTCCACATCGGCTCGAACAGCGCATTGCCGAAGCGCAGCGCCAGCAGGTTCTGCACCGTCTCCTTGCCGAGATAATGGTCGATGCGGAAGGTGCGCTCCTCCGGGAAGGCGGCGGCGACGACGTCGTTGATCGCGCGGCTGGAGGAGAGATCGGTGCCGAGCGGCTTTTCGAGCGCCAGCCGCACGCCTTCGCCGGCAAGCCCGGCCGCCTTCAGCCCTTCCACCGTCGGCCCGAACAGCGACGGCGCGGTGGACAGGAAGATCGACAGGCCCTTGTCGATCCGCCCCGCCAGCGCCTGCCCGAGCCGGGCGAAATCCTCGGGGCGCGAGGCGTCGACCGAAATATAGTCGAGCCGCTCGAGGAAGCTCGCCAGCGTCGATTCCTCCAGCCGGTCGGCCGGCATGAAACGGCGCAGCGCCTCGCCGGCGGTGGCGCGGAACGCCGCGGTGTCGAGCTCGGAACGCGCCGTCGCGCAGATCCGGAAATCGGCCGGCAGCAGCCGGTCCGCGTGCAGGCCGTACAGCGACGGCAGCAGCATGCGGTGGGAAAGATCGCCGGTGGCGCCGAACAGCAGCAAGGTGGACAAAGTCTGGCTCCGTACCGAGGTCGGCTGAGCCCATGCCTCGGCCCGCACGTCGCGACAAGCCTTGGCGAAGGGCCGGGACCCACTACATCAGATCGAGGCGGCCGGGGATCAAGGAGGGGATCGTGACTGACAAGCCCAATATCGACGGGGACCAGGCCGACGAGGACGAGCCGTTCGACGTCCAGGCGGCACGCCATACGGCCTATATCCACGCGGTCGCGCAGATCGCGGCCACCGGCGCCTTCCAGGCGATCCGCGCGCTGCACCGGCGCGGGATGATGGATGCCGAAGACCTCGCCCCTCTCCACGAGACGGTCTCGCTGCTCCGCGACGCGCTCTGCCCGGCACTTCTCGACGCCGACCGCGAGATGTTCGAGGCATTGATCGCCGAAATACCACGCTAGCGCTGCCTAATTCCGCAGCGTCGGCAACATGCCGCTTCGCAACACCATGCGAACAATGCGTGTCGTCACATCTTTTCATGTCGCGGTCTTCGTCGTTGTCGCCTAGGCTGTCCGCGGGAGAGCAGAGGGGATAGCGGGAATCAGCAGCGGCGCACGCCATTCGATTAAGGTGCGCTTCACGCCTTGCTGTTAACCCCCTGATCAGCACGCAAGTTCATTCGAGCACGCCTTGAACGGTAGGATACGCCCTGTTCTCGCTCCGGTAGTCGCGCCGCTGCTCACGGCCGTGCTCTATTATGCCGCCGCGATGGCAACGCTGATGCTTACCGGCGGGGTGGACGGGGTGGCGGCGCTGTGGCCGGCCAATGCCGTGCTGATCACCGCGATCATCCGCCTGCCGCGCGAGCGGCGCATCCCCTATCTGCTGCTCTGCACGCTGGCGAGCGCCGCCGCCAACCACCAGGCACAGCTGCCGGCCACCGCGGTACTCGGCTTCACCGTCGCCAACATCGCCGAGGCCGCGCTGGCCGCCACCCTGTTCGACCGGCTGTGCCCGGCGCGCCATCTCGTCACCACGCTCCGCCACCTCGGCGCCTTCTCGATCGCGGCGGTGCTGTCCGCGGCCACCAGCGCGACGGTGGCGGCGGTGGCGGCGGCCACCGCCATTCGCGATCTCTCCGGCTTCTGGGTGTCGTGGTTCACCACCGACACGCTGGGCATGTTCATGATCGTGCCGCCGGGGCTGATGATCATCGCCCTCCTGCAGCGCGACCCCCAGGTGCGGGTGCGCCGTGGCCCGATCGAGGTGACGGCGGTGCTCGCCGCGGTGCTGGCGGTGAACCTCGTCGTCTTCGCGCTGCCGCCCTACCCGCTGACCTTCCTGCCGCTGGCGGCGTTGCTGCTCGCCACCGCGCGGCTCGGGCCGCTCGGCACCACCGTGTCGCTGCTCATCACCGCGGTGGTCGGCTCGCTGCTGACGGCCGCCGGCAAGGGCCCGCTGGCGCCGATCGCCGACACCGCCGAGGCGGTGCTGCTGTTCCAATTCTATCTGGTGATCCTGTTCGCCGCATCGCTGCCGATCGCCTCGCTGCTCGCCAGCCAGCGCGAGACGATCACCGAGACGGACCGGAGCGAGCGCTTCCATCGTTCGATCATTGATCGCACCCACGCCCTGTTCTTCGAGACGGACGCCGAGGGCCGCTGGACCTTCCTCAGCCCGGCCTGGACCGAGCTGACCGGCACGCCCGTCGCCGAGGCGATCGGCGCTTCGTTCGAGGCGATCATCCATCCGGACGACCATGCGAAGGGGCTCGGCTTGATCGAGCGGCTGCGCGCCACCGACGACGGCGAGGAGGCGATCGACGTGCGCTATCGCGCGGCCGACGGCAGCTGGCGCTGGGTGGCGGTGCGCGCTACCCGCCTCGCCGACAAGGCCGGCGCCTTCACCGGACTGTTCGGCACGCTGATCGACATCGACGATCGCGTCACCGCCGAGCAGGCGCGCAGCGAGAGCGAGCGGCTCTACCGGCTGCTCGCCGACAATTCCAACGACATGATCTTCCGCGTCGGGCTCGACGGGGTGCGCACCTATGCTTCGCCGGCCTGCCGCACCGTGCTCGGCTGGGAGCCGGAGGAGCTGATCGGCCGCCAGGCGCTCGACACCATCCACCCCGACGATCGCACCGTCACCCGCGCCGCCGCGTCCAGTCTGCTCGATGGCGTCGCGGCGCCGACCGCCATCTATCGCCAGCGCCGCCGCGACGGCGCCTATGTGTGGCTGGAGGCAACCTACCGGCTGGTCCGCGATCCCGAGACCGGCGCGCCCAAGGAGTTCGTGTCCACCGTTCGCGACATTTCCCGCCGGCAGGAGGCGGAGCTGGAGGCGGTCGAGACGGCGGCCCGGCTCAATGAGAATTACCGCCTGCTGATGATGACCGAGGCGATGGCCCATGTCGGCCACTGGCGGCTCGACAATGTCACCAAGGACCTGTTCTGGTCCGACGAGGTGTTCCGCATCTATGGGGTGCCGGCCGGCAGCCCGGTGTCGCTGGACATGGCTCAGGCCGCGCTTCATCCCGACGATCGCGAGACGATGCGCGGCCTGCTCGAGGCCGGCGCCGGTTATGTGCAGGCCGCCCGCATCATCCGCCCCGATGGCGAGGAGCGCCACATCGCCACCCAGGGCCAGCCGGACATCGCGCCCGACGGCACGGTGATCGGCATGTTCGGCGTCATCCAGGACATCACCGATCAGGCCAAGGCGGAGGCCAAGCTGCGCGAGAGCGAGGCCCAGTATCGCCTGCTCGCCGAACATGCCTCCGACATCATCTTCCGGCTCGATGCCGAGGGCCGCTATCTTTACGTCTCGCCGGCGACCGAGGCGCTGACCGGCTATGCGCCCGAGGAAATGATCGGACAGCGCCCGTCCGATTATGCCCATGCCGAGGACGTGCCCAAGGTCCGCGAGACGCTGAAATCGCTGCATCTGGCGGGTGGCGGACAGTGCGTCGTCTCCTATCGCCGCCGCCGCAAGGACGGCAGCTGGCAGTGGCTGGAGGCGAGCGCGCGGCTCGCCACCTCCGTCGACGGCGCGGCCGAGATCGTCGGCATCGCCCGCGATATTTCCGACCGCAAACGCTTCGAGGCGGAGCTGCTCAACGCGCGCGAGGCGGCCGAACGCGCCGCCCACGAAGCCCGCCAGATCGCCGCCACCGACGAGCTGACCGGGCTCGCCAGTCGCCGCATGTTCATGGGCCGGCTGGTCGGCGAGGTGACCGCCGCCGCCGCGACGGCGACGCCGCTGTCGGTGGCGCTGCTCGACGTCGATCATTTCAAGCTGGTCAATGATCGCTACGGCCATGCCGTCGGCGACCGCGTGCTGCGGGCGATCGCCGCCACCGCGACACGCGCGGTCCGCGGCCATGACGTGATCGGCCGCATCGGCGGCGAGGAATTCGCCATCCTCATGCCGCGCACCACCGCCGAGGCGGCGGCCCTGGTCGGCGAGCGGCTGCGCCTCGCCGTCGAGGCGAGCGGCGAGGAGCATCCCGAGCTGCCGCGCGTCACCGTCAGCATCGGCATCGCCAGCCTGGTCGACGGCAGCGACGCAGCGTCGCTGCTGGCCGCGGCCGACTATGCCCTCTATACCGCCAAGGCCGAGGGCCGGAATCTGCTCCGCCTCGCCTCCTGAGCCGGTGAATGAAAATGGCGTAATTCAGCCGATTTTCAAAAACGCTGTGCCAAAATGGGGCATGTGCGGAACTTGGCCTTCGCAATTGCGTTTCGCCCCCCGCCCTAAAATGGTTCAAAAGGGGCAAAATTTGTCCGGGGGGGATAATGAACGCTGGAAAACCGACGATTCTGCTTGTTGAAGATGAGGCTCTGCTGCGTGAGATCGTGACCTACGAACTCGTCGAGGCGGGCTTCGACGTGATCGAAGCCGCCGATGGCGAAGCGGCGATCCGCACACTCGACAGCGGCGCCGCCATCGACCTGCTGCTCACCGACATCCGCCTGCCCGGCAGCAAGGACGGGTGGAGCGTCGCCCGCCATGCGCGCACCACCCACCCCGGCCTGCCGGTGATCTATGCCACCGGCTACAGCGCCGAGATGGTCGATCTGGTGCCGGGCGGGCAGCTGATCCGCAAGCCGTTCCTGCCGGCGATGATGGTCCGCGCCGTGGAGGACATGGGGGTCTCGCCGGGCCGGCACTGACCGACGCGCCCCCCTGCACGAGCGGATTGCCCCGCGCCTGCCGCCGTTGCATCGTGGGGCACAGTCAAAAGGGGGAAAATCGCCGTCATGACCATCCGTCGCACGCTTGTCCTCGCCGCCTCCGCCGCTGCCATCTCCGCCGCTGCCATCTCCGCTGCGCTGGCCCAGCAGCCCCCGCATGACGGCCCGGCGCTGGAGCAGGCGTTCGACGCCGCGATCAGCTCCGAGGACCAGCTCGCCTGGTTGAAGACGATGTCGTCGGCGCCGAACCATGTCGGCTCTCCCCACGACAAGGCCAATGCCGAGTTCCTGCGCGATCGCTTCAAGGAATTCGGCTGGGACGTGCGGATCGAGACGTTCAACGTGCTTTATCCGACGCCGCTCTCCACCGTCGTCGAGATGATCACCCCGCAGCGCGTCAAGCTGGGCGGGCAGGAACCGCCGATCGCCGAGGATCCGACCTCGAACATGCCGGGCATGCTGCCGCCCTATGTCACCTATCAGGGTGACGGCGACGTCACCGCCGAGCTGATCTACGTCAATCGCGGCATGCCTGAGGATTATGAGGCGCTGGCCCGCCGCGGCATCAGCGTGAAGGGCAAGATCGTCATCGCCCGCTATGGCGGCGGCTGGCGCGGCCTGAAGCCGAAGCTGGCCCAGGATCATGGGGCGATCGGCTGCATCATCTATTCCGATCCCGCCGATGACGGCTATGCCCAGAACGACGTCTATCCCAAGGGCGGCGCCCGGCCGGCGGGCAGCGTGCAGCGCGGTTCCGTGCAGGACATGGCGATCTTCCCCGGCGATCCGCTGACCCCCGGCATCGGCGCCACCGCCAACGCCAAGCGGCTGACCCGCGCCACGGCGCCGACGATCCTCAAGATCCCGGCATTGCCGATGTCCTATGGCGACGCGCAGAAGCTGCTGGCGCGGCTCGGCGGGCCGGTTGGCCCCGAGGATTGGCGCGGGGCGCTGCCGATCACCTACCATATGGGCGGCGACGGGGCGGTGAAGGTGCATCTTGCCGTCAAGTCCGACTGGTCGCTCAAGCCGATCTACAACGTCATCGCCACGCTGAAGGGCGCCAGGGAGCCGGATCGCTGGATCATCCGCGGCAATCATCATGACGGCTGGGTGTTCGGCGCTGCCGACCCGCTGTCCGGCGACGTCGCCATGCTGTCCGAGGCCAAGGCGCTCGGCCAGCTCGCCAGGCAAGGCTGGCGGCCGGATCGCACCATCGTCTACGCCAGCTGGGACGCCGAGGAGCCGGCCCTGCTCGGTTCCACCGAATGGGCCGAGGAGCATGACGCCGAACTGAAGAAGAAGGCGATCATCTACATCAACACCGACGGCAATGGCCGCGGCTTTCTGGGCGCGGCCGGCACGCACAGCTATCAGCACCTCGTCAACGAGGTGTCGCGCGAGGTCATCGACCCGGAGACCGGCGCCACCGCCTATGAGCGCAACCGCGCGCGCATCCTCGCCGGCGCCTTCGACGGCGGGCGTCGCAGCGCCCCCGAGGCGATGGCGGCTGCCGAACGCCGCGGCGACCTGCCGATCGGTCCACTCGGCTCGGGATCGGACTATTCCGGCTTCCTCCAGCATCTCGGCATCGCCGCCCTCAATATCGGCTATGGCGGCGAGGATGAGAGCGGCGGCGTCTATCACTCGATCTACGACAGCTTCCACCACATGACGACGTTCGACGATCCGGGCCTCAAATATGGCGCGGCCTTGTCCAAGACGGTCGGCCGCATCGTCATCCGCCTGGCGCAGGCGGATACGCCGCCGGCCCGCTACGCCGATTTCGCCGACACCGTGTCGCGCTATCTGGCGGAACTGGTGAAGCTGCAGAATGATCGCCAGAGCGAGGACGACAAACGCGCCAAACTGACCGCCGAAGGCGCCTTCCGCCTGGTCAGCGATCCGCTCCGCCCGGTCGGGGCGCCGACGCCACAGGCGGCGACGCCGCATATCGAGCTTGCCGCGCTCGCCAACGCCGTCGACCGGCTGAAGGCGGCGGCGACCGCCTATGACGCCGCCTATGCCGCGCGCGGCAAGACGCTGGCGCCGGCGGCGCGGGCGAAGCTGAACGACACGCTCGCCGACATCGACCAGACCATGCTCGACGACAAGGGCCTGCCCGGCCGGCCGTGGTTCAAGAACATGATCTACGCGCCGGGCCGCTTCACCGGCTATGGCGCCAAGACCCTGCCCGGCGTCCGAGAGGCGATCGAGGAGCGCCGCTTCGACGACGCCAATGAATATGCCGGACGCACCGCGCGGGCGATCACAGCCTATGCCGTACGACTGGAGCAGGCGCGCGGGATCGTCGAAGGTCGGTGAGGAATGGCCGGCCCGCCGCCGCGCAGAGAGCGGCGGCGGCGGGCCGGCATGTTCACGTCAACGCCGGTGACGCGCCACGACGTCCGCCAGCGCAATGACTTGCCCGCCAGGGGATATCAGCGGCGAAAAGACGATCTTCTTGTTATTGCCGAAATAGCTTTGGACAATCCCGCTCTCGGCATCCCGGATATCATGCATTCACGGAAGGTGGCCACCAAGTCCCTGTAAATGGCGACCCCATAAGACCATTCATAAGGCCGGGACATAAAAAGAGAGTTTAGGCCAGCCCGTTGGTCATTGTGAGTTATATGTCCGCCGATATCCTTTATCGGCCCTGAAATACCTCGTTCGTCGTGATGCCATCTACTGTGTGGACGACGATCACGAAGGACGGGCCCTGGGACGATCCCCGCTAGCGTGAGGCGATCGTGCCTGGACGTCCTTTCCGCCGCGCTTCTGGCGGGCGAGCTTACCGCAGCATCCCCCGGTCTTCCAACTGTTGCGATCAGTTCGCAACGACTGCCGGCTAACACCTTGGTGTTATCTTCCTAGATCAAGGTCGGATGAATGTGTCCCTAAAGGCGTGCAATAAACTTGCCAGTGCGCACAAAGGAATCACATTTTTGGCTTGCGACCTAAATCGGGCTACGATAGTTTTCTCCTGCGACTAGTCGTGACGAATGCCCTGCCGTAGCGTTCATTGTCATTGAGATGACGCGCCCTGCCTAAGCAGCATTGGCGCAGTTAGTGAGTATTAACCACAGGGAAAAGCACAAGGCAGCCCGGTCGCGGGCGCACTTGTCGCACCCATATGACCAGGGGGCCACATCTATGAAACCTGTCGCGCAACTCTCGCGCATGGCGCTTGCCGTGGGCATGCTGGCGAGCGGCGCTGCCGCCGTCGCCCAGCAAGGCGCCGCCGCCGAACCACAGGCCGATATCATCGTCACCGGCACGCGCACCACCGGCATGCAGGCCGCCGACAGCCCGGCGCCGATCCAGATGCTGGGAAGCGACCTGCTGGCACGCAGCGCGCAGCCCGATCTGTCGCTGACACTGGCGCAGAACCTGCCGTCGGTGCAGGCGCAGTCCTTCGGCACCGACCTGCAGCAGGTCAACCTGACGTTTCGCCTGCGCGGCCTGAGCCCGAACCACACGCTGGTGCTGCTCAACGGCAAGCGCCGCCACGGCACCGCCAACGTATCGGTGGCGGGTGGCGTCTATGGCGGCGCGGCGGCCCCCGACATCAGCTTCGTCTCGTCCGCATCGATCGATCACGTCGAGGTGCTGCAGGATGGCGCCGCTGCCCAATATGGCACGGACGCCATCGCCGGCGTCATCAACATCATCCAGAAGAAGGCCGATCACGGCGGCAGCTTCTCGATCGATGGCGGACAATATTTCGACCAGTATGACGACGGCAATTGCCCCAGCACGCCGGCAGATCGCTGTATGGCGAAAGGCGGCAAATCATGGAGCGTGGTCGGCAATATCGGCATCGCGCCTTTCGAGGGCGCCTATCTGAACCTGACCGGCGAGCGCAAGCATCGCGGCCGCAGCGTGCGCACCCATTATGATGCGCAATATTATCAGACCGGCCCGGACAACGCGACCGCGCGCAATTACCTCGCCATCTATCAGGATCTCAAGAACAACCCGACCTATCCGTTCCTGGACCAGCGCCAGGGCGATCCCGACATGGACATCACCAATGTGATGTACAATGCCGGCTATGAGTTCGGCGATTTCGAGATTTACAGCTTCGGCAGCTATGGCCACAAGAATGCCTCGACGCTGCAGGTGTTCCGCTATCCGGACAAGACCTACTGCACCGTCAACACCACCACCTGCCTGGCCGGGGTCGCGGGCGGCTATTATCTCAACGCCGCGCCCGTCACCGTCGGCGGCGTGACCTATGCGGCGGGCCCGGCGAGCGGCGCGTCGATCGTGCCCGGCACCACGCGCAAGCTGTTCGCCTCCCAGGGCTATGAGCCCCAACAGGTGACGTCGGAAACCGACTATGCCTTCACGGGCGGCTTCCGCGGCGAGATCGGCGGCACCACGTTCGACTTCGCCTCCACCTATGGCCGTGATCGCTATGACCTCAGCGTCAAGAATTCGGCCAATACCACGCTCTACAATCGCAGCGGCTTCACCCCGACCAGCATCTATATCGGCCGGTTGAAGGCGAGCCAGTGGAGCAACACCCTCGACCTGACCCACGAGCTCGATGTCGGTCTCGACAACCCGGTCACGATCGCGGCCGGCGTCGAATATCGCCACGAGACCTATGGCATCGGGGCCGGCGATCCGCTGTCCTATTATGGCTCGGGGGCAGAATCCTTCTTCGGATGGAGCCCGCGCGACGCCAGCAACAATTCGCGCAACAACTTCTCGCAATATCTCGACATCAGCATCAAGCCGACCGACAAGTGGCTGGTGGACGGCGCCGTGCGCCACGAACATTATAGCGACTTCGGCAACACCACCGTGTTCAAGCTGACCAGCCGCTATGACTTCTCCGATGCCATCGCCATTCGCGGCACGGTGTCGACCGGCTTCCGCGCGCCGACGCTCGCCGAGGAATTCTATTCGGGCATCAACGTCAGCACCAACTATCTGGCCGGCATCTTCCCGGCGAACGGCTCCGTCATCGAGGGGCTGGGCTTTCCCAACCTCAAGCCGGAAAAGTCGACCAACTTCAGCCTCGGCCTGGTGCTGCACCCGTTCGATCGCCTGTCGATCACCATCGACGCCTATATGATCAAGCTGCGCGACCGCATCACGCTGTCGCCGACCTTCTACGGCTATCGCGGCGCCTATTGCCCGCCGGGCCAGCCCGGCCAGGCGAACAATCCCGGCACCGTCGCCCAGACCAGCAATCCGAACGACGTGCGCACCCTGGCCGCCGGCCCGGGCGGCGTCGGTCGCTGCACCAACGTGGCCGCGCCCGGCACCGCCGGCGACAGCTATTATATCTACAACCAGCAGACCATCTATAACGTGATGACGGCAGCGGTCAGCGACATCCCCGCGGCCGTGCTGTACCTGAATTCCAACCCCGCCGATGGCCGCAACACGGCGGGCGGATATCTTTCGGTGCAGACCTTCGCCAACGCGCTGTCGGTGCACACCAAGGGCATCGATTTCCAGGCGAACTATTCGAGCAATTTCGGCAGCGCCCGGGTCAACTGGAACCTGTCGATGAATTACAACAAGAACAAGATCAAGAAGGTCAATCCGCTGCCGGCCGGCTTCTACACGTCGACCCTGCAGCCGAACCTGACCACGCTTTATCCCACCGATGTAGGCTTCGACAGCTATCCGGGCGAGCATGACAGCCCGCGCTTCCGGGCCACGGCCGGCGCCAACCTGACCTGGGGCAAGTTCGCCGCCGGCGTGCGCGAGAATTACTACGGTTCGACCTGGACTTCGGCGACGCAATCCAACGGCGCCATCCTCGACAACGGCAATATCGTCGGTGGCACCGGCCCCGGCCACGTCGCGCCGACAATCTACAAGCAATATATCAAGTCAGCCTTCATCACCGATATCGACATCAGCTATCAGCTGACCCAGTTCCTGCGGCTGACCGTGGGCGCGAACAATGTGTTCAACCACTATTCCAACGCGGTGAGCTGGCAGTTCAACCAGGAGCCGAAAGAACGGCTCGGCAATGGCGGCACCGCTGCCATGCCTTATCAGACCGGTTCACCCTATGGCTATAACGGCGGTTACTATTATGCCCGTGCCAGCGTGAAGTTCTGATCGCTGGGACAGGGTCGACCGGGGCGGTCCCAGCCAGCCCCGGTCGGCCTTTCCGGCCGTTCTGCAATGGAGTGCGCTTGTATACACAATGGTAGACTGTGGCAAAAATGCCATGCAGCAAAAAACCCGAAATTAGGACGTTGCGATACAATTCGTGTCGCGATAGCTTTCCCTCGCGACTAACCAAGGCAAAGTAGTTTCCGTCGGGGCCACCTTCGCTTCTGCAGCATGACTTTGCGCATGCCACGGAAGTGAAAGTAAAAAAACCAGCCCGAAGGGACAAAGCACGCGGTGGCGCACGAATGGGGCACGCTGGGGTGGCCCTATGAGCTGGGAGGCAATTCACGTGAAATCTGTCGCGTATCTTTCGCGCATGGCGCTGGCCATGGGCATGCTGGCTGCTGGCACCGTTGCCGCGGCGCAGCAGGCCGGCAATGCGGCCACGCAGACCGCTGCGGCCGAGCCGCAGGCCGACATCATCGTCACCGGCACGCGCACTACAGGCATGAGGGCTGCGGACAGCCCGGCGCCGATCCAGCTGCTCGGCAACGATCTCCTCCAGCGCACCGGCCAGCCCGACCTGGTGACCAGCCTGGCGCAGAATCTGCCCTCCGTGCAGGCGCAGGCGTTCGGCACCGACCTTCAGCAGATCAACCTGCAGATGAAGCTGCGCGGGCTCAGCCCCAACCACACGCTGATCCTCGTCAACGGCAAGCGCCGCCACGGCACCGCCAACGTGTCGGTCGCCGGCGGCCCATTCGGCGGCTCGGCCGCGCCTGACGTCAGTTTCATCCTCCCGGATTCGATCGATCACGTCGAAGTGCTGCAGGACGGCGCCGCCGCCCAGTATGGCACCGATGCCATCGCCGGCGTCATCAACTTCATCCAGAAGAAAACCGACCATGGCGGCACGATCGATCTTACCGGCGGCCAATATATGGACCAGGGCGGGAAGACCTATTCCATCTCGGGCAATATCGGCCTCGCGCCATTCGACGGCGCCTATCTGAACATCACCGCCGAGAAGAAACATAAGGGCTTCAGCTTCCGTGGCGACGCGGACGCATCGGTGTTCGGTAACAATCCGACAGCGATCCGCAACCTCGCGACCTATCCCGATCTGACCAAGATGCCCTATTATCCCTACGTGAATCGCCGCATCGGCGATCCGGAGGTCGATCAGACGTCGGTGATGTACAATGCCGGCTACCAGTTCGGCGATTTCGAGCTCTACAGCTTCGGCAGCTACGGCCATAAAAACGCTCACGCCAACGAAAATTCGCGCAATCCGAGCGTGATCTATTGCGTCGTCGGCTCGCCTAACTGCACGGTCGGCGCTGGCGACAAGACGATCGTCTCGGGCACCCAGACCCGCAAGCTGTTCTACCCGTCGGGCTTCCAGCCGCAGCAGCGCATTTCCGAGACCGATTATTCGTTCACCGGCGGTTTCAAGGGCAATGTCGGCGACACCACGTTCGACCTCGCCTCGACCTATGGTCGCGACGTCTATCACATCTATGTCGAGAATTCGGGCAACGCCTCCCTTTATCGCAACACTGGCTTCACCCCGACCAGCTTCTACATTGGCGAGCTTAAGGCCAGCCAGTGGAGCAACACGCTGGATGTGACCCACCAGTTCGACGTGGGCCTCGCCGAGCCGATCACCGTCGCAGCCGGTCTCGAATATCGACATGAGACCTACGGCCTCGGCGCCGGCGATTCCTCGTCCTATTATGGCTCGGGTGCGGAATCATTCTTCGGCTTCAGCCCGCTCAACCAGAGCAACAATTCTCGTAACAACTTCTCGCAATATCTCGACATCACCATCAAGCCGACCGACAAGTGGCTGATCGACGGCGCCGTGCGTCACGAGCATTACAGCGACTTCGGCAACACCACCGTGTTCAAGCTGACCAGCCGCTACGACTTCACTGACGCGATCGCCATTCGCGGCACGGTGTCGACCGGCTTCCGCGCGCCGACGCTGGCCGAGGAATTCTACCAGGGCATCAACGTCAGCACCAACTATGTGAACGGCATCTTCGCGCCGAACAGCGCGGCCGCGGCCGGTCTCGGCTTCGGCAATCTGCGACCGGAAAAGTCGACCAACTACAGCGTCGGCTTCGTGCTCAACCCGATGCCGCGCATGACGATCACCGTCGACGGCTATTGGATCGAGCTGCGCAATCGCATCGTGATGTCCAGCAACTTCTACGGCTTCCGCGGCTCCTACTGCCCGCAAGGCTATGCCGCGCCGGCCGGCGCGCCCCCGGCTACCTGCCAGCCGTTCAACGAGAACCTCTACAAGCTCTACAACCAGCAGGCCGTGTACAATGCCATGGCGGCGGCACTGGGCGGCGAGATCCCGCCGGCCACGCTGTTCGTCAACGGCGATCCGGCGCTCGGCCGCAATACGGACAGCGCCGCGGCGGTCTATGTCCAGACCTTCGTCAACGGCATCACCATGCGCACCCGCGGCATCGATGCGATGGCCACCTATGCCAGCGATTTCGGGCGCGCCCGCGTCGACTGGTCGCTGTCGGCGAACTATAACGCCAACAAGGTCAAGAGCATCCGCCCGCTGCCCTCGCAGCTCTATTTCTCACAGAGCACGCCCGATCTGACCGTGCTGCAGGATCGCTACGCCGTAGCCAGCCTGGAGCACAGCACGCCGCGCTTCCGCGCGACGGCGGGCGCCTACTTCACGCTGGGCAAGTTCAGCGCGAACCTGCGCGAGAGCTATTATTCGGGCATCTACACGCTCGGCATCGCGCCGAGCGGCAGCCCGGTGGCCGGCCAGGACGTCAAGACCCGGGTAAACGCCGCGTTCCTGACCGACCTGGAGCTCAGCTATCAGATCGCCAAGCCGATCCGCATCTCGCTGGGCGCGAACAACCTGTTCAACAAATATCCGACCAAGACGCCGTTCAAAGAGATCCGTCAGGCGCAGCTGAACACCGGTTCGACCAGCTATGCCGGCAGCCTGTATCCGACCGGCTCGCCCTTCGGCTACAATGGCGGCTATTACTACGCGCGTGCCAGCGTGAAATTCTGATCGCTGGACAAATGAATGACGAGCCGGGGTCGGACCGCGAGGTCCGGCCCCGGTTTGTTCATGGGGGTTGAATGCCACCCTCCCTTCGTCTGGCCGGGCTCGTCTTCGCATCCGCCCCGCCCCGCCCCGGGCTCCACGGCAAGTGGAGAAGCGGGTCGTGAAACAAAGCCCGTCGCCCGCCTGTCGACGGGTTCAGGGTGACGGTCTCAGTCGGCGGGCGATGCCAGTTACACAGCGGCGGGGCGATCAATCCTCGAGGATGCGGCTGTGGATGCGGGTGTCGCGCATCTTCAGGTAGACGATCAGCGACACCCCGATCATCGCCGTGACATACCAGTAGAAGCCCTGTTCCCATCCCGCCGACTTGAACCACAGCGCGGCATATTCGGCGGTACCCCCGAACAGGGTGTTAGCGAGCGCATAGGGCAGGGCCACGCCGAGCGCGCGGATATGGGCGGGAAACAGCTCCGCCTTCACCACCGCATTGATCGAGGTGTAACCGGTGACGATGATCAGGGCGGCCATCACCAGCAACCCCGCCGTCACCGCCGAGTGCACGCTCTCGAGCGCGGTGAAGATCGGATAGGTGCAGACCATGCCGAGCACGCCGAAGCCGATCATCAGCGGCTTGCGCCCGACCCGGTCGGACAGCGCGCCCGCCACCGGCTGGAGCAGCATGAAGCCGAACAGGGTGACGGCGTTGATCTCGGAAGCGGTCTCGCGACTGAAGCCGGCAGTGTTGACGAGGAACTTCTGCATGTAGATCGAATAGGCGTAGAAGGCGAGCGTGCCGCCTGCGGTGAGCAGCATCACCACCGCCGTCTCGCGCGGATAATGGGTGACCAGTCGCCAGAAGCCGGAGCGCGGCGCCCCTTCCGCCGCGGCATTGCGATAACTCTCCGTCTCGGCGAGGCCGCGGCGGATGTAGAAGACCGCCACCGCCAGCGCGCCACCGATTGCGAAGGGAATGCGCCAGCCCCAGGCATCCAGCGCCGCCTCCGGCAACGTCCGCTGAAGGACGAGCAGCACGCACAGAGCCACCAGCTGGCCGGCGATCAGCGTGACATATTGGAAGGAGGAATAGAAGCCGCGGCTGCGCGCGCCGGCCATTTCCGACAGATAGGTGGCGCTGGCGCCATATTCGCCGCCCACCGACAGGCCTTGCATCAGCCGCGCCAGCACCAGCAGCGCCGGCGCCACCCAGCCGATGGCGCGATAATCCGGCGTCACCGCGATCAGCAGCGAACCCGCGCACATCAATGTGACGGAGAGCGTCAGCCCCGCCTTGCGGCCGTGACGATCCGCATAGATGCCCATGATCCATGCCCCGATCGGGCGCATCACGAAGCCGACGGCGAAGATCGCGGCGGCGTTGAGAAGCTGGACGGTACGATCTTCCGACGGGAAGAAATGCGGCGCGAAATAAAGTGTGAAGGCGGAATAGGCGTACCAGTCATACCATTCGACCAGATTGCCGGTAGATCCACCGATGATGGAGCGCAGCCGCCCCCAGGTGTCGCCCGCCGCCGCCATCAATGTCTCCCCGCTTCCGTTTCTCCGGCGATCATGCTGCGCCGCGCAGACGGCAGTGGCAAGCAGGAGGAGCGCTGCACAGCGCCCGACCCGGTGGCGGACGCCGGAGACCGACGCCCGCCACCTCCCAGGGAAGCAAGCCGCCTGTTATCCCGGCCGCTGCGCCTGCTGCTGCACGGCGCGCGCACGCAGGCCCTTGACCTGATCGAGCGTGACGGCGTTGGGATAGCTGTTGCCGAAATTGGTGCGGATATAGTTGACCACTTCGACGACCTGCTCGTCGCTGAGCGCCGAGAAGGACGGCATCGCCTTCTGCCCGCGCAGCACGATCAGCACCGGGTAAAGCGGCGTCTGCAGCTTGCGGTTGCTGGCCAGCCCCGGATAGGCGCCGGCGCCCTGCGCGCCCTTGGCGTCGGCCATGTGGCAGCCCTGGCAGACATGCTCGTAAATGTCCTTGCCCGAGGCGAAATTATAGCCGCCGCGGCGCTGCGCGTTGGCGGCGGTGACGATGCCGGCGACAGCCGCCACGGTGCACACCACGCCGGTTGCAACTCGAATGGGATGTTTCATGTCTCTCAGCCCTTGGTGATGCGCTGATGCAGCCGCGTGATGGCGTCGATCGACGAAGTGACGGCGCCTTCCTGCCACGCCGGGATCATCGACACATGCTCGCCGGCGAGCACGATGCGACCGTCGATCTGGCAGATGTTCTTGTAGTGAGTGGCGCGGGCGTCCTCGCTCCACGTGCCCTGGCAGCCGAGCGTCCACGGCACGCGATGCCAGGCGACGGCGACGCCGGTCTCGAACTCGGTACGATATTGCGGATGGATGTTGGCACCCATCTGCACCGCCGCGTTGATCCGCTCCTGCGGCGTCATCGAGGTGAAGATGGAGGCGTTCGGACCAAACGTATAGGCGCCGAGCAGGACGCCCTTGCCCTTCGAGAAATAGTCGGTGTTCGGATAGGCGATGATGGCATTCATCTGATCCGTGTAGGTGATGCCGCCATAGATATCCTCGTCTTCTTCCCAGAAGCGCCGCTTCATCTGCAGGCCGACCTTGCATGATGCGCCATAGGGGATCGCGTAGATCGCCTGCTGCATGGCCGGGCTGACGTTCATCGGGATCTGGCTGAGGATGGAGGCGGGAATCGTGCACACGCACCAGTCGCCACGCGCCGTCTGCGGCGGTCCGCCCTTCACCGTATCGACATAGGTGGCGGTCACGCCGGTCTCGTCCTGCTTGATCTCGACGACCTTGGAATTGAGGCGGATGACGTTCTTGAGCAGTTCGCCGAACTTGCGGCCGATCACGCCCATGCCGCCGACCGGCTGAAACAGGGTCGGCTGCTCGGGAATGCCGTCATTGGCGGCGATCTCGCCCCACAGGCCGGACTTGAGAATGTCCGACAGCGCCACCGGCTCGCTATAGGTCGGCTCGCCGTCGAGGCCGCCGCCGGGCCAATGGTCGAAGCCGCGCCGGCTGCTGCTCGCCCTGCCCTTCACATAGCGGTAGTTCTGATCCAGCGCGCCCCAGTTGCGCAGCGCCTGGAGGAGGATTTCCCGGTCCTCCTTGGTGACGGCCTGATCGAGCTGGCTCTGCTGCAGCGACTTGGAGAGCAATTCGGCGACGGCGCCCTCGAAGTCCGCCTTCACCGTGCGATAGCGCTGCGGCTTGCCGCCGAAGGCGTTCTGCGAATGGATATAGGCCGCGTAATTGGCCTGGTTGAAGGATTCGAGCTTTACGCCCAGCATCTGGCAATAGTGGAGGATGCCCTGGTGATTATAGGGCAGGCGCCACGGGCCGGGATTGAGGTAAAGTCCCTTGTCGAACTGGACGTGCTGGGTGATGCCGCCCAGTTCCGTATAGGTGTCGCCACCATAGAGCGACCAGTTACGGCCGCCGGTACGGTTGTTATATTCGAGGATCTGGACCTTGTAGCCGGCCTTTTGCAGCTCATAGGCGGCGACCATGCCGGCGAGACCCGCGCCGAGGATCAGCACCGACGCGCCCTTCGGCGCGCCGGAGAGGGAGAAGCGCTTGTCGAAAGTCGAATTGGCGGCGAGCGCCAGCGACGACATCATCTGGTACATCGCCGCCGTGCCGGCGACCTTGCCGACGAGAGTCATCAACTCCCGGCGGCTCATTGACTGCGTTGCGTCGTCGGCGATCACACTCATATCCTTTTGCCTAATCCCAGCGGGCGTCACCGCCCGCTTCCCCCGCGCTGATCCTCGCGCCGCGTCTCAGCGCGCCGCCATCTTCGCCGCCGTGACTTCGATCTCGACCAGATAATAAGGGCCGGCGAGGCCCGCGACCTGGATCGTCGAGCGCGCGACGAGATTGGGGTTTTCCGGCGTACCGAAGAACTGGCGATAACCTTCGTTCATGCCGGCAAAGTCCATCTTGCCGTCCTGGCGCTTGGGGTCGGCGGCGACGAACACCGTCATCTTGATGATGTCGGACATCGCATAGCCGCGGCTGGCGAGGATGCCCTTGATCTTGTTGAGCGCGCTGATCGTCTGCGTCTTGGTGTCGCCGAAGCTTTCGACGCTGTCCGGCCGCTTGCTGGAATCGATCGGCGAGGCGAGCTGTCCGGACAGCATCAGCGTGTCGGCGCCGGCGGGGACGCTGACGCCTTCGAGGATGACCGCATTGCCGCCGCTGCTGTGGCGGACGATCTGGGCGGAGCCCGGCGCGGCGAGCAGCGCGGCACCGACGGCGCCGAGCACGAGCGTCTTCATATCAAGCATGTGTCTTCCCTCTTTCCAGATCGGGGCAAGTCCCCGGTTGCCGCAGCGCAGCCTGACGCATCGCGTCCACGGCGTCGAGGATCAAAGCATGTCGGGGATGCGATCGCCGCGCGGCGGCAGGGAGACCTGCCATGATGCCGCGGCGGCCGATGGCGATACTCCTGTCAGGCGATCCGGCGCCGGCCCGGCGTGCCCATCGCGCACGCCGGCAGCGACAGCGGTCGCTGCCGGCGTGCGGCGGTTCCGATCCTAATGGCTATCCGCGCGGCGCGACCGCGCGCGTCCAAATACCATGACGGCATCGACATCCTCCCCAGACCATCTTATTTTATATTTATAATTATCTATCTTTTTCAGGCACCCGGCCGGTTCGACGTGACGCCCCAGACCGGACGCCTCATTGATAGGTCGGATGCCCAAATTCAGTCTGCGCCACCGACATTGGGTTGGCAAGGCCGATTCGTCGCTTGCCGGCGGCCGCCCTCGTTGCGCGCGATGACGACGCCCGCGCTGTTGCATTTCCTACACAGGGGTCAGGCCGGCAGCGGTTCTTCCACGGGCAGATCGCGGCCGAAGCGATCGAGATCGAGGATGCCGGCGCGCCGCGCCACGATCGTCGGCACCAGCGCCTGTCCGGCGACGTTCACCGCCGTCCGGCCCATGTCGAGGATCGGGTCGATCGCCAGCAGCAGGCCGACGCCCTCCAGCGGCAGGCCGAGCGTGGACAGCGTGAGCGTCAGCATCACCACCGCGCCGGTCAGCCCGGCCGTCGCCGCCGATCCGAACACCGACACCAGCACGATCAGGGCATAGTCGGAGAGGCCGAGCGGGACATTGTAGAATTGCGCGACGAAGATCGCGGCGACGGCCGGATAGATGGCCGCACACCCGTCCATCTTGGTGGTCGAGCCCAGCGGCACGGCGAAGGCGGCATAGGCGCGGGGCACGCCGAGGCCGCGTTCCGTGACCTCCTCCGTCACCGGCAGCGTGCCCACCGAGGAGCGCGACACGAAGCCGAGCTGAATCGCCGGCCACGCCTTGGCGAAGAAGCGACGCGGGCTCAGCCCGTTGGCCACGAGGATCGTCGGGTAGACGACCAGCAGCACCAGCGCGAGGCCGACATAGACCGCGCCGGCGAAGGCGCCGAGCGCCGACAGCGCCTCCCAGCCATAGCGCACCACCGCGTCGCCGATCAGCGCCGCCGTGCCGATCGGGGTGAGCCGGATGATCCAGCGCAGGATGCGGCGGAAGATCGCCAGCGCCGATGCGTTGAAGCTGAGAAACGCCTCGCCGGCCCCGCCGACGCGCACCGCCGCGGCGCCGATGGCAATGGCGACGACGATGATCTGGAGGACGTTGAAGGAGAGCGCGGTGCTGTCGCCGCGGGTCGACGCCTCGATGCCAAGGAAATTGGCAGGTACGAGCCCTTTCAGGAAGTCGATCCATGAGCCGCTGCTGGCCGGCGCCGTCGCGGCGGCGGCGCTGACGCTGGTATGCAGGCCGGGCTGGATGATCAGGCCGAGGGCGATGCCGATCGACACCGCGATCAGCGCCGTCAGCGCGAACCACAGCAAGGTGTTCCACACCAGCTTGGCGGCGTTGGTCAGCTCGCGCAGCGCCGCGATGGAGGCGACGATGGCGGTGAACACCAGCGGCGGCACCAGCGCCTTGAGCAGCTGCACGAAGATCTGCCCGATGGTGTGCAAGGCCTCGCCGAACGGACCCCCGCCGACCGAGCGCACGGCGAGACCGAGCACGATGCCGGCGGCCATGCCGAGCAGCACCTGGGTGCCGAAGGAAGGAAAGCGGGACGAGGTCGCGGAGCTGCTCATGGCATGATCTTCCGTCCGTATAGCGTGGTCCGCAACATAGCTTTGATTTGCCGGGACGCGGACAATTTTGTGCGGACGTCGAACGGCGCAGACGGCGGCCGGGTGACCGCCGAGCCAGGTTCAGCATGACGATCGGAGGGGCAGGTCGGTCGGGCGATTGACCACCGACGCGGCTCGCGACACAGATACAGATCGTAACCGGGGAGAAATGCGTGTCCCAAGCGATCTGGAAACCGCACCGGCGGGTGCTGCTGGCGAGCCTCGTCGGCACGGCGGTCGAGTTCTATGATTTCTATGTCTATGCAACCGCAGCGAGCCTGTTCTTCGGGCCGCTCTTCTTCCCCTCTTCCGATCCTTCTGCGCAACTGCTGCTCTCCTACGCGACGCTGGGCCTCGCCTTCGTCGCGCGGCCGGTCGGGGCGGCGCTGTTCGGCCATTTCGGCGATCGCGTCGGGCGCAAGTCGACGCTGGTCGCCTCGCTGCTGCTGATGGGCGGATCGACGACGCTGATCGCGTTCCTGCCGACCTATGCGCAGGCCGGCTGGATCGCCTCGCTGCTGCTCTGCCTGCTGCGCTTCGGCCAGGGGCTCGGGCTCGGCGGCGAGTGGGGCGGCGCGGCGTTGCTCGCCGTGGAAAACGCGCCGCCGGGCTGGCGCGGCCGGTTCGGCATGGTGCCGCAATTGGGCGCCCCGGTGGGCTTCATCGCCGCCAACGGCTTCTTCCTGCTGCTCGGCCTGATCCTGCCCAATGAGGCGATGCGCGAATGGGGCTGGCGCATCCCGTTCCTTGCCTCGGCGATACTCGTCGCGGTCGGCCTGTGGGTCCGCCTGAAGCTGACCGAGACGCCCGCCTTCGCCGCCGCGCTGGCCGAGGCGCCGCCCGAGGCGGTGCCGATCGCGACCATGGCGCGCGAGCATCTCGGCGCGACCGTCGCCGGCACGCTCGGCGTGGTCGCCTGCTTCGCGCTTTACTACATCTCCACCGCCTTCGCGCTCGGCTATGGCACGACCGCGCTCGGTTATGACCGCAACGACTTCCTGCTGATCCAGCTTGGCGCGATCTTCTTCATGGCCGGCGGTATCGCGCTGGCCGGCATCGCCTCCGACCGCTTCGACCCGCGACGCACGCTGATCGGCGGCTGCGCGGCGACGATCGTCGCCGGTTTCCTGCTGGCGCCGATGCTCGGCAGCGGATCACTGCTGCTCGCCTTCCTGTTCCTGACCATCGCGCTGGTCTGCATGGGTTTCTGCTACGGGCCGCTCGGCGCATGGCTGCCCGGGCTGTTTCCGCCGCAGGTGCGCTATACCGGCGCCTCGATCGCGTTCAACGTCGGTGGCATATTGGGCGGCGCGCTGACCCCGATCTTCGCGCAGGCGATGGCCGAGCATTACGGCCTGATGCCGGTCGGCCTCTATTGTTCGGGGTGCGCGGCGGTCAGCCTCGTCACGCTCCTCGTCGCACGAGGGCGGCGAGCCAGCCAGCGCTGATTTTTCCGCGCAACATTGCTGCATTGTGTACGGCGTTTGCCTTTGTGGCACGGGTGACATAAGCACGGTCCGCCAGGGTCTTACATTGCTGCGCATAACGCGTTGTCATGGAGGCACGCATGATGGACCGTCGCACCCTGCTCGCGGGGCTTGCCGCCGCCCCGCTGATCGCCTCGCGCGCAATGGCGCAGGCGCCCGCTCCGCTGATCACCCGCCGCATTCCCGGCATCGCCGAACCGCTGCCGATCGTCGGCATCGGCACCGCCCGACGCTATGAAAATCCGGAGGGCGAGGCGGCGCTGGCGCCGCTGCGCGAGACGATCCGCCGCTTCCACCAGCTGGGCGGGCGGATCATCGACATGGCGCCCTCCTATGGCCGCGCCGAGAGCGTGGTCGGAGAACTCGTCGCCGGGCTCGGCAATCGCCGCGACCTCATCTTCTCGACCAAGGTCGGCGCCGACAGCAAGGAGGCCGGCCGCCAGCAGATCGAGCAATCCTTCAGGAACCTGCGCACCGATCGCATCGACCTGTTCTTCGTCCACAATATCCGTGACGTCGACAATCAGCTCGCCACGCTGGCCGAGCTGAAGCAGGCCGGTCGCATTCGCGCCCTCGGCATCACCACCTCATTCGACCAGCAATATCAGGCGTTCGAGGCGGTGATGCGTCGCGCCAGGCTGGACTGCATCCAGGTCGATTACGCGCTCGACAATCGCGGCTCGGCCGAGCGCATCCTGCCGCTGGCGCAGGAGCGCGGCATGGCGGTGATGGTCAACCTGCCCTTTGGGCGCGATCGGCTGTTCAACGCCACCAACGGCAAGCCGCTGCCGGACTGGGCGAAGGACATCGGCTGCACCAGCTGGGCGCAGGTCTTCCTCAAATATGTGCTGTCGCACCCGGCGGTGACATGCGTCGTGCCGGGCATGTCGCAGGCGCGCTATGTCGACGACAATCTCGGCGCGGCGCGCGGGCGCATGCCGGATGCGGCGATGCGGCGGCGCATGGAGCAGTTCATTGACGCCCTTTGAGGGCGCGGGCGAGCGGCGCACCCGCACCGGCCTCGCCCGACTGTTCGCGGCCGAAGCGGAGGAGCTGGGCGCCGTCATCGCCGGCTTCCTCCTGTTCTTCCTGCTATTCGCCGGCTATTTCATGCTGCGCCCGGTGCGCGAGACGATGGGCATCGCCGGCGGCGTCGACAACCTCCAGTGGCTGTTCCTCGGCACCTTTCTCGCCACTCTGGTGGTCGTGCCGCTTTACGGCTGGGCGAGCCGGGTGGTGCCGCGCCGACGGCTGCTGCCGGTGACCTATGGCGTGTCGGCGCTGATCCTCGTCGGGTTCGCGACAAGCATGGCGGCCAACCCGGACGACCCGTGGGTGGCGCGCGCCTTCTATATCTGGATTTCGGTGTTCAACCTGTTCGCCATCTCCATCGCGTGGAGCCTGATGGCCGATCTGTTCCGGCCCGAGCAATCCAAGCGGCTGTTCGGACAGATCGCCGCCGGCGCCAGCCTCGGCGGGCTGGCCGGCCCGATCATCAGCGGCACGCTGGTGGCGAGCGTCGGCAATGCCGGGCTGCTCGCCATCTCCGCCGTGTTGCTGCTGGCCACACTCGGTTGCGTCCGGTGGCTGCAGCGCTGGCGCGACGTGCACGGGCCGGCACAGACGCAGGAGGATGCCGGTCGGCCTATCGGCGGCGGCATCCTTTCCGGGCTGACGCTGGTGATCCGCTCACCCTTTCTGCTCGGCATCTGCCTGTTCGTGATCCTGCTCGCCACCGTCTCGACCTTCCTCTATTTCGAGCAGGCGCGGCTGGTGGAGGAAAGCTTCCCCGATCGCACCCGCCAGACGCAGGTGTTCGCCGGCATCGACACGCTGGTGCAGAGCCTGACGATCCTCATCCAGATCTTCTTCACCGGCCGGCTGGCCAGGCGGCTGGGCGTGGTGGCGCTGCTGACCGCGGTACCGCTGGCGACGATGGGCGGCTTCGCCGCGCTGGCGGTAGCGGCAACCTTCCCGGTGCTGGCGGTGGTGATGGTGCTGCGCCGGGTCGGCGAATATGCGCTGGTCCGGCCGGGGCGCGAGATGCTGTTCGTGCCGCTCGATCAGGAAACCAAGTACAAGGCCAAGAACGTCATCGACACTGTCATCTACCGCGGCGGCGACGCGGTGAGCGCCTGGGCGAAGGCCGGCATCGACGCCTTCGCCGCCAGCCCGGTGGCGGCGGCGGTCGCTGGCGTCGGCGTGGCGGGGCTCTGGGCGGCGACCGGCTATGCGCTGGGCCGGCGGCATGACCGGCAGGTGGCAGGCGGGTGAAGGCGCTCTCCGACAGATGAGGTGAGGGCCAGAAGTCCTGCCCCGCTTCGCTTCGAGCCTGTCAAAGCGAGCACGCGGGCCCGTCGAGGTGCGACCGCTGCGACAGGCTCGAAGCCAGCGGAGCCTGGACCGCGTTGGCCCTGAACAGGCATTGAGCCTGTCGAAATACGAAGCTTCGACTTCGCTCAGCCGCACCGCAGGGCGAACGGACGAGGGGGCGGGAGAGCCCCCCGCCGATCATGGATGCCGGAAGAAGCCGACCAGGCCCGACGACGCCTTGGCGTGGCCGTTGAGCTTGGCCATCAGCTCCTCGCGGGTGAGGCCGGCGGGAAGCGCGTCCGGGGCGAGATCAGTTGCGATCGCGACGAACGTATAGTGATGATAGGTGGTGTTTGGCGGCGTGCACGGCCCGGAATAATAATCGAGGCCCTGCGTGCTCTTGCCGCCGACATAGCCCCGGGGCGGCTGGGCGGCCTCGCCCTCGGCGAAGCTGGTGCGGCTCACAGGCACGCCATAGGCCACCCAATGCGCCACCTCGAGGCCGTTGCGGCCCTCCGGGTCGATCATCAGGAAGGCGAGGCTCTTCGTGCCCTCGGGCGCGCCCGACCAGGAAAGCTGCGGCGACACGTTCCGGCCGACGCAATTGGCGTTGCCGGCAGTGGCGCCGGCATGCTTGACGTCGAGCACCGCGCCGTCGCGGAAACTCGTCGAGCTCAACGTGAACACCGCCGGCTGCTGGGCGACGGCGCCGCCGGACATAGCGATGGCGGCGAGCGACAGGCTCAGGATCGAACGGCGCATCGGGCATCCTCCATGGATCGATTCGGGAGCGGGACCATGGTTCGCGCGGGGCGGCGCGTCCAGCCTCTTGCACCAGTCCGGCGACATCCGCATGCTGCGCCGATGCGCGCCCTCCTCCTCCCCCTCGCCGCCCTGCCGCTCGCCGCGGCCTCCGCCCAGCCGGCGCCCGATCCTGCGGCGTTGAAGGCCAGCATCACCGCGCTGGTCGGCTTCGGCACGCGCCACACGCTGTCCACCACCACCGATCCGAAGCGCGGCATCGGCGCGGCGCGGCGCTGGGCGGCGTCGCGGTTCGAGGCGATGGGCGCCGCGTGCGGGAAATGCCTGGCGGTGGAGACGATCGGCGCGCCGTTCACCGGCCCGCGCGCGCCCAACGGCGTGCGCGTCGAGGACGTCATCGCCATCCAGCGCGGCACCGGCGATCCGGACCGGGTGATCATCATTCAGGGCCATATCGACAGCCGCGTCAACGACGTGATGGACGTCACCACGGACGCGCCGGGCGCCAATGACGACGCCTCCGGCACCGCGCTGGTGCTGGAAGCGGCGCGGCTCCTCTCGCGCGAGAAGTTCGCGGCGACGATCGTCTATGCCGCGCTCTCGGGCGAGGAACAGGGGCTGTGGGGTGGCAAGCTGCTCGCCGACACCGCGAAGGCGCGCGGCTGGAAGGTGGCGGCCGTGCTCAACAACGACATTGTCGGCAACACGCATGGCATCGGCGGCGAGCATATCGACAATCGCGTGCGGGTGTTCAGCGAAGGGATAGGCATTGCGGGCGACCTCGCCGCGTTGCGCGCCCAGCGCGGCATCGGGGGCGAGGATGATTCCCCGTCGCGCGCGCTGGCCAAGGCGGTGCTGCGCGTGGCCGGCGCACAGCAGGGGCTGGGCCTGGAGGCGGTGGCAATGCGCAGGCCGGACCGGTTCGGGCGCGGCGGCGATCATATTCCCTTCCTCGAGGCTGGCTTTCCGGCGGTGCGCTTCACCGAAGCGACCGAGAATTATGACCGCCAGCACCAGACCGTCCGCACCGAGGGCAGTCGCCGCTATGGCGACACGATCGAATTCGTCGATTTTCCCTATCTGGCGAAGGTGACGGCGCTGAACGTGGCGGTCGCGCGCGAACTGGCGACGGCCCCGGCGGCGCCCGCCAGTGCCAGCATTGCCGGCGGCGGTTCGGACGACACCACGGTCAGCTGGGCAACGGTGCCCGGCGCGTCCGGCTATCGCATCCGCTGGCGCCGGGCCGACCAGTCGCGCTGGACGGACAGCCGCGACGTCGGCGCCGAGGCAAGCTCGCTCAAGCTGGAGCGGATCAACATCGACGATAATTTCTTCGGCGTCTCCGCGCTGTCGGCAGGCGGCGCGGAGAGCATCGTCAGCTTCGCCGGCGTGCCACCTCGGCCGGCGCCGGGAACGGTGCGCTAAATCCGTTCACCGACCGGCTCAGCAGCAGCGGAAGCCGCCCTTTCCCGCTTCGCCATATTGCGCCTTCATCCGGTTCTCGAAGAACTCGACCTCGGTCATGGGCTCGCGATCCGGATGATGGGCGCGCATATGAGTAAGATAGGCTTCGTAGGATTGCACGCCGACCATCAGCCGCGCCCCGTCGCGGACCAGCTTCAGGACATGGGCGAGCTCGGCCATCAGATGCTCGGCACGTAGGACGGATCGAGCCGGGCGGTGGCATCGGCATCCTTGAGCGCGGCGAGCGCGGTCTTGACGCCGATCAGCACCACGACCAGCGTCATCACCACGAAGAAGGCGCAAAGGGCAGCATCCACCCAGCCATTCTGCACGATCTGGCGCATCTGGTCGACCGTCTTGGCCGGGCCCATGAAACGGCCTTCGGCAATGGCGGCGCTATAGGCGCGGGCCTGAGCCACGAAGCCGAGCGCCGGATCCGGCGAGAAGATCTTCATCAGCCCCGCCGTCATCGTGCAGATCAGCAGCCACACCGCCGGCAGGCCGGTGACCCAGGCGAAGCGGGCGCGGCGGGTCTTGATCAGCGCCACCGTGGCGAAGGTCAGCGCGATGCCGGCCAGCATCTGGTTGGACAGCGCGAACAGCGGCCATAGCGTGTTGACGCCGCCCAGCGGATCGGTGGCCCCCTGGTAGAGGAAGAAGCCCCAGGCCGCGACGCACAGGGTCGTCGCCACCAGATTGGGGATCAGCGCCGATGTTCGGCGAAAGGCCGGTATCGCCCCGCCGATAAGATCCTGGAGCATGAAGCGGCCGGAGCGCGTGCCGGAATCCACGGCGGTCAGGATGAACAACGCTTCGAACAGGATGGCGAAGTGATACCAGAAGGCCATCAGATGCTCGCCGATCACCCGCGAGAAAATGTGCGCCATGCCCACCGCCAGCGTCGGAGCGCCGCCGGCGCGCGAGATGATGCTCGCCTCGCCGATCTGGTCGGCGGTATGTTTGATTTCCTGCGCGTCGGCCGGGAAGCCCATCTTGGTGACGGCGGTCGCCGCACTCTCGGCGGTGGTGCCGACGACGGCGCCCGGGCTGTTCATCGTGAAATAGATGGACGGGTTGAGCACGCAGGCGGAGATCAGCGCCATCACCGCGACGAAGGATTCCATCAGCATCGCGCCATAGCCGATGAGCCGGGCGTCACGCTCGTCGGCGATCTGCTTCGGCGTCGTGCCGGATGAGATCAGCGCATGGAAGCCCGACACCGCGCCGCAGGCGATGGTGATGAACAGGAAGGGGAAGACCGGGCCCGTCCAGACCGGCCCGGTGCCGTCGATGAACTTGGTGGTCGCCGGCATTTCCAGCATCGGGCGCGCCAGCACGAGGCCGATCGCCAGCAGCACGATCACGCCGATCTTCATGAAGGTCGAGAGATAGCCGCGCGGCGCCAGCAGCAGCCACACCGGCAGCGTCGAGGCGACGATGCCGTAGATGATCAGCACCCAGCAAACCTGCACCTCGGTGAGGGTGAACCACGGCGCCAGTGTCGGCGAGGCGGCGACATATTGGCCGCCCACCGTCGCCAGCATCATCAGCACGAAGCCGCCGATCGACACCTCGGCAATGCGCGCGGGCTGGATGAAGCGGGTGTAGAGACCCATCAGGATGGCGATCGGCACGGTGGCGGCGACCGTGAACGTGCCCCACGGGCTGTGCGCCAGCGCCTTGACCACGATCAGCGCCAGCACCGCGAGGATGATGATCATGATCGCGAAGGTGCCGATCTGGGCGGTGACGCCGGCGACCTGGCCGAACTCCTCGCGGATCATCTCGCCGAGCGAGCGCCCGCCACGGCGAGTGGACATGACGAGGATGATGAAATCCTGCACGCAGCCACCGACCACGGCGCCGATGATGATCCACAATATGCTGGGCAAGTAGCCGAGCTGAGCCGCCAGCACCGGGCCGACCAGCGGACCCGCGCCCGCGATCGCCGCGAAATGATGGCCGAACAGTACATATTTGTTGGTCGGAACGTAATCGAGGCCGTCATTCTGGGCGACGGCGGGCGTCACCCGGTTGCCGCTGAGCAGCGCCACATCCTCGGCGACGAAGCGGCTATAATAGCGATAGGCGACGAGATAGGTGCACACCGCCGCGGTCAGCATCCAGAGCGCGTTGATCTGCTCCCCCCGCGACAGGGCGACCACGCCGAGCGCCACCGCGCCCAGCGCGGCGACGAGAATCCAGATACCGTGTTTCCTCAACATCGCTCGCCCCTTCTCGCCGGCCCGCCAATCCATGTCCAGGACGAACATGCCCGCGGGTCTCCTGCAAAATGTCGGGGCGGGATCGCCGGAGATCCCGCCCCATGCGCCCCACGCCCCCTCTCCCCGGGGCGCGTCGGGCGGCTATTCCTACTTCGTGTAGCGGACCACAGCCTTCTGCTGGACCTGCGCGCCGTAGATCACGCCATTCTTGTCGGCCCAGATGCCCTCGGCGCCGCTGGTCGCGCCGCGGTCGGGATTGGGCTCGGTGTCCGGAATGAACGCCACGACCTGACCGGTGCGCGCGCTGCCGACGCGGATGCCGCGCTTCCAGCCCGGGTTATGGCCATAGCCCGAACGGCGATCGCCGGCGATGACCGGGTTGGTGCGCGATTCCGAATCCGCAACATAGAGATTGTCCTTGGCGTCGATATAGACGCCGCTCGGCCGGCCGAACTGCTTCCAGCTGTCGAGCAGCTTGCCGTCCTGATCGTAGATCTGGATGCGGTTGTTCCAGCGATCGCCGACAAACAGCCGGCCCTTGCTGTCCATCGCCAGCGTGTGCGGCACGTTGAGCTGCCCTGCGCCGCCGCCGGTCGTACCCCATTCCTTGATGTACTTGCCGTTGGCGTCATATTTCACGACGCGGCTGATCTTGTCGTTGGTGTGCCCCTCCGACACGAAGATCGTGCCGTTGGGCGCCACCAGCACGGCGTTGGGCTCGCTGAAGGTATCGTGGGTACTGGTGCCGGTCCCCGCCTTGCCGATGGTAAGCAGCACCTTGCCGTTCTGGTCCATCTTGGTGACGGTGCCGCCCTTGCCGCCGTCGACGCGCTCATCGACCACCCAGATATTGTCGCGGGCGTCGATGTAGAAGCCGTGCGGAAAGTTGAACATGCCGCCGCCGAAGGCCTTGATGAAATTACCCCTGGCGTCGAATTGCATGATCGGATCGAGCGGGCTGTCCGAGCAGCTGTTCACGCCGCAGCGGTCGGCGATCCAGATATTGCCCTTGCTATCTACCGCAACGGAGCTGGACGAGCCCATCGTGCGCCCGGCCGGCAGCTTGAAGAAGCTGGTGTCGGTCTTGTACGGGTTCGGATAGCCGTTCGGGTCGGCGGCCGGCGCCGCCATCGCCTGCATCAGCGTCGGCGAAATGATGTAGGACGCCTTGAGCAGCATCGCGCCGCGCGACACCTGATGTTCGATCGGCTGGGGCCACGGCGCGAAATTGGCAGCGGCGGCACCCGGCTTCTGCGCGACGATCTTGATCGTGGCGAGCATTTCGCTGCGCCCGCTCAAATCCGCCTGCCCGGCCGGGAAGCCGTTGAACTTCAAGATGTTGGCAATGATATCCGCATAGACTTCGCGGCTGAGCGCACCGGGCCGGTCGAACGGCATGGTGGTGCGCACGCGATCGAACAGATCGCCGACGGTCAGCCCGTTCCAGTTGGACAGGAACTCGCCGCCGGCGAGGCCCGGCGCCTCACCGGTGCCGGACAACGTCACGCCGTGGCAGGCCGAGCAATTCTCGGCATAGGCGGTGGCGCCGCGCGCGGCCTGCGCTTCACTATAGATGCCGCTCCAGGTCGTCTTTTCGCTGTCCTGGGCGCGGAGCGCGCCGCCGCCCAGGACGATAGCAGCTCCAGCCACGGCAATGGCTGTCGCCGACATGAGGGTATTCAAAAGTCTCACAATCTCTCTCCTGCCGGCGACAGCCGTCATGCGTCTCAGCGCTGGTTAGGCAGCGTATAGGCGATGTACTCGCCCGAATATGTACCGCCACTGACTGCGACGATGATGTACTGCTTGCCGTTGACCATGTAGGTCATCGGCGAACCGCTCTGCGTTGCCGGCATCCACACTGCGCCCACTTCGTGGCCGTCGTTCTTGTCATAGGCACGCAGCATGGCGCCGCGCGGGTGATCGGCCGTGGTGGTGATCTGGTTTTCACCAGCGATGACCAGCGACTTCGTCACCAGGGTGCCGATCTGGTACGTCGCCTGACCGGTGCGCGGCACGTTGATGCCCTTCAGCGCCGGGCTGTTGCGGATATAGTCCGGCGTCTCGCCATGCGCGATCTGCCACTTGATCGTGCCGGTGTTGACGTCGATCGCGCTCAAGCGGCCATAAGGCGGCTTGATGATCGGCAGGCCATCGACGACGAGGCGACCGCGAGCGCCGCCACCGCCGGCATCCGCGGCCGCGGCCGGGCGCGGCGGCGGCGGCGCGGAATCGGCGCCGGCATCTTCGCCCGGACCCTTGATCATCGTCACCGGCTGGCCGGCGACGCCGACCACCCAGTCGATGTCGGTCATGCCGGGGGGCGGCTTCTGCAGGCCGGTCGAGGAGACGCAGGCGCTGCACGAATAGACATAGGCGATGCCGGTTTCCGGATCGAACGAGCCGCCCGGCCAGTTGGTGCCGCCCGAGGCCCAGTTGCCGAGCGTGCCGAGCTGCTGCGGCGTGCTGACCACCGGGGGAGTATAGGCGCCGCCCAGCTTGTAGTTCTTCACCAGTTCCAGCGCCTTCTGCTTCATCTCGGGCGTGAAATCGATGAGGTCCTTTTCCTGGACGCCGGTGCGCTCATAGCTGATCGTCGGGATCGGCTGGGTCGGGGAATACCATTCGCCCGGGACATTGCCCTTCTCGACCTTGGTCTCCTTGATCGGGAATACCGGCTCGCCGGTGGCGCGATCGAAGACGTAGAAGAAGCCCTGCTTGCTGGGCACGCCCACCACCTTGCGCGGCTGGCCCTTCACGGTGACGTTCATCAGCAGCGGCGCCGACGAGTTGTCCAGATCCCAGATTTCGTGGTGGATGAGCTGATAATGCCACTTGCGCTGGCCGGTGTTCAGATCGACGGCGACGATTGAGTTGCCAAACAGGCCGGGGCCCGGGCGATGGCCGCCGTAAAAGTCGCTGGTCGGCGATTCCACGTTCAGATAGGCGAGGTTGAGATCCGGATCGATCGAAACCTGCGTCCACACGCCGGCATTGCCGGTGGTGTCCGCCGAGTTGTTCAGCCAGGTGTCGTAGCCGAACTCGCCCTTTTTCGGGATGGTGTGGAAGATCCACATCCGCTTGCCGGTGCGCACGTCATAACCGCGGACATAGCCCTTGGTGTTGTCATGGGTGCGCGGCGTGAAGCCCTCGCGGAACGCGGCGCCGATGATGATCGTGTTGCCGGAGATGGCCGGCGCGGAATGCAGGCCCACCTCGCCCGTCTCCAGGCCGCCCTTCAGCTCCTGGTCGAAATCGGTCTTGAGGTCGACGATGCCGTCGTTGCCGAAATCCTTGATGCGCTGGCCGGTGGCGGCGTCGAGCGCGACCAGGCGATAGCCGGTGGTGACATAGTAGATCCGCTTCTGCTTGCCGTCCGTCCAGTAGGACAGGCCACGGCCAGACAGCGCGCGCGGCGAGGCGGCGGCGCGGGCGCCCTCCTTCTCGGAATGAACCCACTGGATCTCGCCCGTCGCGCCATCGAGCGCGACGACCGCGCGGCGAGTGCCGGCGGTGGCGTAGATGATGCCGTCGACCGCGAGCGGCGTGCCCTCGAGCTTGAACTCCGGGCGCGAGCCGAGCGCGTCGGTCTTGAAGCGCCAGGCCACTTCCAGCTTGCTGAAGTTGGAGGCGTTGATCTGGTCCAGCGGCAGATAGCGGCTGCCGGCGAGATCGGCGTTGTAGGTCGGCCAGTTCACGGTCTGCGCGCCGGCCAGCGAGGAGGAAAGCATCAGCGCGACGGAGATTGCGCCGAAGACGGACTTGTTGCTGTTGCGAATCATCTTACCGCTCTTTCTGTGAGAGGCTGCGAGGTGCGGCAATCAATGCTGTGGCGGCCGGCGCATCGGAATGCGCAGGCCCCCGGACGGTGGACGCGAGGCGTCAGCCCATGGCCTTGACGCGCTCATAAGCGGCCTTCAACGAGGCCCGCTGCGCGTCGGTGAGCTGGACATAAGGCGCCCGGGCATACATTTCCGGTCCGCCCATTTCGAGGCTCAGCACATATTTCATGGTCGCATAGGTGTTGGCGCCGCCATTGGCGCCGCGCAGCACCTGCTGCTTGGCGCGAAGCTTCGCCAGCTCCGCCTTCCAGTCACCCTTGGCGCGATACGCCTTGAAGATGTTGGCGCATTCCTTGGAGAAATTATTGCCGTCGGCGAGGATCGTGCCCATGCCGTGATCAAGCGCGACCTCCAGATTGTTGCTGGTGCCGCAGCGCATGTTGAGATCCGGAAAGCCCTCGACGAAGGCGGTGAAGCCCTGGGCGTTGCCGCTGGAATCCTTGATCCCGGCGAGGTGCGGATAGTGCATCAGCGACTTCAGGAGATCGGCGGTGATCGCCACCTCACTGGTGCCGGGGATGTGATAGAGGTTGATCGGCAGGCGCACCGCGTCGAACAGCATCGAATAATAGGCGGTGAGGCCTTCGACCGGCGGCTGGTTGAAATAGAAGGGGGGGATGACGAGCAGGCCGTCGGCGCCATTGGCCTCGGCATGCTTGGCGAGATCGATCGTCTCGGCAATGTTCGGGGTGCCCGGGCCGATGATGATGTTGAGGCCCTGCTTGTCCTTGAGCACCGTCTCGGCGACCTGGCGGCGCTCGGCGACGGAGAAGGAGGGGAATTCGCCGGAGGTGCCGAGCACCACCATGCCGTCCGCGCCCTGCGACTTGTGCCACTGGGTGATGGCGCGCATCGCGCCGGGGTCGAACTTGCCGCTCTTGTCGCAGGGGGTGACGGTGGCCACCCAGTACATCGTCTTGGACGGGCTGCCGAGCCTGCGGGCCTGGGCCATCGCGCTTGTCGATCTGGCCAGCATGGCTGCCGCGGCGGCACCGCCGAGCAGGCCCATAGTGCCTCTACGAGTCGTCTCCATATTTCCTCCCCAGAGTGGTTCGCTTTGTTTTGCTCTGTTTTGCGCAATGAGTACCGCAAAAAACCGATCTTGCAATGGCCCTGATGGTGCCTTTTCCCCACGCCCGGTGCGGGACGCCCGGACGTGGGGGAAGGCTGGGGCCGTCGATCAGAAGCGGAAGCGAACGCCGGCGCGGTACGAGCGGCCGAGCTGATCATAGATCTGGCCGGCGATCGGCGTGAAATAATAGGCCGTCTGCCCCTGGGTCGGGCCGGCGGCGACGTTCGGCGGCGCCTGGTTGAGGAGGTTGTCCACGGCCGCGAAGAACTGGATCGCGGGCGTGATCTGGTAGGAGCCGCGCAGGTCGACATAGGCGACCGCCGGGATCGAATTGTCGTCCACGTCCTTCTTCGTCCAGGTGTAGACGAGCTTCGCCCCGCCGATGAACCGGGTCTGCGCGGTGAACGAAAGCGGACCGGTGTCGTAGGTGGCGCTGGCGGTGAAACGAGCGCGCGGCACGCCGGTCACCGGATTGTCGGGCCCGATGGCACCGGCATAGTTGACGACCTGGCCGAGCTGGTTCTGCCGCAACGTGAAAATGTAGTTGCCGAGCACGCGCAGCTGCAGGTCACCCGAGAGGAACGGCAGGGTATAATCGGTCTGGAAGTCGAGGCCTTCCGTCTTCAGGCTGGCGAGGTTCTGCGGGAACAGCCGGATGTCGCTGAGCAGCGGCCCGTTCGGCCCGGGCGCGCCATTATAGATGAGCTGCGGGCAGAACTGCGTCTCTCCGGCAAGGCAGCGATTCTGCACTTCTGTCGAGCCGATGCTGTTGATCGCGCCCTTGAGCGTGATCTGATAATAGTCGACCGAGATGTTGAACCGCCGCAGGAAGGTGGGCGACAATACGATGCCCGCCGAATAGGTGCGCGCGACTTCCGGCTTCAGGTTCGGATTGCCGGACTGGACGGTGTAGTTGGGCGGCGTCACGCTCCCGTTCGGATTGGCACGCAGGTCGGGCACATTGGCCAGCGTCGACAGGCCGGTGCTGAACAGTTCGTTGAGGTTCGGCGCGCGGATGTCGCGAGAGACCGTGCCGCGCAGACGGATGCTGTCATTGACCTGGCTGGTAAGCCCGATCTTCCACGTCTTGACCACGCCGCTGGTGCTGTAATCGGTGATGCGGCCGGCGCTGTTGAGGCTGAGCGACTTGACGAAGCTGTCCTCGATGAGCGGCACGTCGACTTCGACGAACGCCTCCTTCACATGATATTTGCCGTAGAAGGTCGGGAAGTTGGCGACCGAATAAAGGCGTGCCACCGCCCCCGGATCGGCATTCACGACGCCCTTTTCATCGCGATATTCGGCGCCGAACGCGACGGCGACGTTGCCCGCCGGCAGGCCGAACGGCAAGGTGCCCTGGGCCGAGGCGGCGACGACATTCTCGGTCAGGTTCTGGATCTGGTAATTCTGCCCCTCCTTGACGTTGACGTAGCGGATCGCCGCCTGCGAGGCGACGCCGGTGCCGAAGATGTTGAGCGGCACGCAGCCCGCCGCGGCGGGATTGCCCTGAAGCGTGGCGCGGCAGACGATGTTGCCGGTGGCCGGATCGCGAACGGCATCGGCCGCGAACGCATAATTGGCGGTGATGACGTTGGACAGCGTGCGCTGCACCACCTTCACTTCACCGCGCTGGTAATAGGCATTCCACGACCAGCCGCCGCCGAGATCGCCCTCGAGCGTGAACACGCCGCGCTTCAGCGTGCGCTTGGTGGTGGCGACCGGCACGCCGACGACATCATGGATGAAATTATCGTAGGACAGTGTGTCTTCGGTGAGGTTGTTGAGGTTGGTGGTGCCGACGCGAATGGTCGCGAGGTTAAGCGCCTGCATCTGCTGGCGCACAGCATCCGGCAGGAAGGCGTTGTCGGCGCGCACGTTCACCGCGTTGGTCCCCGTGCGGATCGAGGGCACCGAATTGTTCTTCGAATAGGTAGTGCCATAGTTGAGCTGCACCGAGGCTTTCAGCCAGTCAGTGAACTCATAGCTGGCATAGCCGAACAGCGAAGATGTGCGGTAGCGGATGGCGAGATTGTTGAGCGACGCCTGCAGCGTCTCGGCGTCGGACGCGACCTGACCGGACACGATGCCCGGAGTGAACGGGGCCAGCGCGCCGCTCTGGCCGGTGAACTGGCGGCTGTTCAGGGCATTGGTGTTGCAGGTGACGCCGGTGACGCAAGTCCCGCCGACGATCAGGCCGCCGGTCGTGGCGCCGGCGAGATTGACATTGTCCGCGTGGATCAGGCGCGGCTGGCCGTTGGTCGCGGTATAGGCCGGATTGACGACGAGCTGACGATAGCGGTTCCATTTACGCTGGTTGGCGAAGACATTTTCGGGGGCGTTGAAGTAATTGCCGGCGATGATGACGCGCCCACGGCCTTCGTTGAAGCCGGTGCCGGCCGCGAAGGACAGGCGATAATTGTCGCGATCGAACTTATATGTCGAGCCGCCCTCGACGGACGCCCGAATGCCGTCGAACTTCTTGTTGATGACGAGGTTGACGACGCCGGCAACCGCGTCCGAGCCCCAGGCGGCAGACGCGCCGGCGGTCACCACGTCGATGCGCTGCACCAGCATCGTGGGCACGGTGCCGAGGTCGATCTGACCGGTGACGTTGGACTGGACGACCCTCTGGCCGTCGAACAGCACCAGCGTGCGCGTCACGCCGAGATTGCGCAGGTTGACGGTGTCGAGGCCGGTGATGCCGGCGACGATATTGCCGGCGCCGGCAGTGTTGTTCGGCGACGATGAATTGCCGACGGCGGGCAGCTCACGCACGGAATCGCCGATGTTCGGCCGCGCATCGCGCTGGAGGACGGCTTCGTTGACGACAGTGACCGGCGTCGGCTGGCTATAGCCGGCGATCGCGATGCGCGAGCCGGTCACGACGATCTCGCCGGCCGCAGCGGGCTCCGCCGGCGCAGCGTCGCTGGCGACGGGCGCGGCAGTCGCCGCGGCCTGATCTTGCGCCATCGCGGCGCTGGCAAAGAATGCTGCGCTGATCGCCACCAGCGACGACGCAGCAAAGAGACGCGTTCTGACCATGAATCCTCCCTCGGATCTCGATTTTCTGGATTTGCAGCAAATGGACACGGCGGCGCGGAACGCGCCTGCCCGTGGCCGAAACTCGGCTGTGTCCCCTCTCCTTCGACCGATCTTGCCGGTCATCCCGCGACACTCTGTCGGTGCCGATTTTTGTTTTGTGCTGACTCTTCGAGCCTCGCGCCCTGACTTTACGGAGCGCTCCCGGCCTTGGGCATCATACCCTTTGGCGTCGATCTACGACCTTGGTATTATGCCGATCCACCATATGCCGGAGAATCTGGCGGAGCGGTTGAAATTTTATTTCACGAACCGGTCAGGAAGATTGCTTTTTGTGCACTCGGCACCGCAATCTGGTTGCAAGAAAAGCAATGGCGGGGAGTTATATCGTAGATCGATGTACGTCGTAATTTGTACATCTGACCTATTTGAACTCGATCCCCACTATTATTGAGTTTCCTGCGGGCGATATTCGAGCTGATCTCAGGCGGGGGCGCCGATCTTGTCAGCAATTCGTACCAACTCGGCGAGTGACGTTGCGCCCATTTTGCGCATGACTTGCGCCCGGTGGATCTTGACGGTGACATCACTGATGCCGATTGCCGCGGCGATCTGCTTGTTGATCTTGCCGGCGACGACATGGTGCAGGATTTCGCGCTCGCGGCCGGTAAGCGAGCGATAGTTGGCGAGATCGCGCACAAGCCGCGAGGCGTCGTCGCGCTGGACGCGATCCTGGCGCAATGCCGCCTGCACCGTCTCCAGCAATTCCTGCTCACGGAACGGCTTGAGCAGGAAATCCACCGCGCCCGTCTTCAGCGCCTGTGCGCACATCGGCACATCGCCATGGCCGGTGACGAAGATCACCGGGATATGATCGCCGGCGGCATTCAGCCGGCGCTGCAACTCCAGCCCGCTGATCTCGGGCAGGCGCACGTCGAGCACCAGGCAGCCGGGATCGGCGGCATTGCGTCGCGCCAGAAATTCCTCCGCCGACTGGAATGCCTCGACGGGATGGCCGACCGAGGCGAGCAGCGCGCGCACCGCCTGCCGCACGGAGGGATCGTCGTCGACGACGAAAACCGTGGAAGCCTTATGCGCCGGACGCCGGGACGGGGAGTGCGACATGGAACAGGGTTTCTCTCGATTGAGCAGCGACGGCGATCTCGCCGCCATGGTCCTGGACGATCGTCCGGCAGAGGAAGAGGCCGAGGCCGAGGCCGTCGGGCCGGCCGCTGATGCCGGCCTCGAAGATCCGCGACGCCACTGCGGGATCGAGCCCGGGGCCGTTGTCGCAGACGCCAACGACCAGCCGGCCGTCCCGCGCCTCCGCGCTGATCGTCAACCGGCGCGGGCGGTCGAGCACGCCGGACAGCGCCTGGACGGCGTTGGTAACCAGATTGAGGAACAGCTGGCGCAGGCGCAGGCGATCGCCGGTAACGGGCGGAAGGCCGGCGGCCACGCGATTGTCGACCAGGATCGCGGCGCCCCGCAGCTCCCCGTCCAGAATGCCGAGCGCCTCGACGACGACATCGGCGATGTCGACCGTCTCGAGCCGGGCGGCGAGCCCGGCCGCCGAGGCGCGGAAATTGGCGATGATCCCCCGCGCCCGATCGGCGTCGGATACGATATGCTGCAGGCTCTCGCGGAGCGCGGCGACTTCGCAGCCGCCGCCGCCCAGGTGGCGCAGCGCCGCCAGCCCATTAAGCGCGACCGCGGTCAGCGGCTGGCTCAGCTCATGTGCGATCGCGCCGGCCAGGGCATTGAGCGCGAGCGCACGATTCGCCCGCTCCAGCTCCGCCTTGGTCGCGGCCAGTTCGGCCTCAATCCGTATGCGCGTATCGCGCCGCCGGTTGGACATGCCCAGGTCTCCCCTAACCCGCACATCGTTTTTTTATGACGTCGTTTTTTTGTCTGTTGGTCCCAGTGTAACCGAAATGCCGGTTTCCGCAATCCGCGGCCCGAAAAGCAAAAAGGGCGTCGGGGGAGACCTTCCCCGACGCCCCTTCCGTGGTGCTGCCAGCCCTGCCCGGCCGGCAGCCGCTCAGTCGCGGCCGGCGGTCGCCATGGGCGTCCCGTTCGCGGCGAGGGTCGTCGTCTCACACCGCGGCATCGTCGCGGCATGGCCATAGGTGTTGATCTTGCCGGCCGGCACGAACACCCTGCCGCGGCAATCGCCGCGCGCGGCGCTGGCCTGCATCGCCGGCATCTTGCCAGCCGGCACCTGCGCGAGGCGGACCTCTCCGGCAATGGCGCCGGACCCGGCGAAAAGCAGCGCGATGACGGTCAGACGGATCATGATTTGTCTCCTGACGCCGGTAGCCGGCGATCATCCGTCAAGCTAGGCGGTGGAGATTGCTATGCTCGCGCTCGTCTGTGACGAAGAATGTCGGCGCCCCGATACGCTTGCGGAACAGTTGCAGCGGCTTGCCTATCCATGACAAAGTCTTGCCGGTCGGCTGGCAAATCAATGTCGCCGGCGAGGATTCGCCCCGATTTGATTGACCGCCATGCCCACCATGCCTACCTCCGGGGGCAACAATATAAAGAGGCTCGAGCGCAGACATGACCGCACCGAACATCCTGCTCGTCGAGGATGATCCGCCGCTGCGCGTGCTCACCACCCGCGCACTTCAGGAAAATGGCTATGAGGTGCGCCCCGCAGGCACCGCGCCGGAGATGTGGCTGGCCTTCGATGCCGGCCCCGTCGACCTCGTGCTGCTCGACATCATGCTGCCCGGCAAGAGCGGCATCGAACTGTGCCGCGAGATCCGCCAGCGCAGCGACGTGCCGATCATCTTCATCAGCGCCAAGGCCGGCGAGACCGATCGCGTCATCGGGCTGGAGCTGGGCGCCGACGATTATCTGGCCAAGCCGTTCAGCACGCGCGAGCTGGTGGCGCGGGTGCGCGCCGTGCTGCGCCGCGGGCGGATGGAGCGTCGTCATGGCGAACAGGGCTCGGGCATCGCCCGCTTCGACGGCTGGACGGTTGATTTCCGCCGGCGGGAGCTGACCTCGCCGACCGGCGCGCAGGTGACGCTGACCGGCGCCGAGTTCGATCTGCTCGCTGCCTTCGTCGATCATCCCCAGCGCGTCATTGCGCGCGAGCGGCTGATCGAGCTGTCGCGCACCCGCCTCGGCGATGCATCCGATCGCAGCATCGACGTGCTGGTCAGCCGGCTTAGGCGCAAGCTCACCAATGCCGGCCACAGCGCGCCGATCATCACGGTGCGCGCGGTCGGCTATATGCTGAACGTCGAGGTATCGCGCGATTGACGCTGCTGCGGCGCGCGCCCCTCGGACTGCTCGGCCGGATCTTCGCGATCCTGTTGCTGACGAGCGTCATCGAATTCGGCGTCAACACCTTCCTTTACGAACGCGCCAGCGAGTTCTCGGTGCGCGAGGACGAGGCGCGGCGGCTGGCCGAGCATCTCGTGATCGCGGAGAAGCTGCTCGCCGAAGCGCCAGCGCATGAACGGCCGGCGCTGGCCGCGCAACTCACCACCGGCCGCTATGTCGTCAATTGGGGCCTGATGGCGCCCGCCTCGCCGCCGGTCACGCTCGCCCTCGACGAGATGCGGCGGCAGGTGCTCGCCTGGGAGCCGGCGCTTGCCAGGACCGACCTCCGGCTGCGCCTCGATGCGCCGGGCAAGGGCGGCGTGGTCGTCGGCGCCCTCAAGCTGCCGGATCAATCCTGGCTGCGCTTCTCTACCGTCGAGGAGCTGCGCACTTGGGATCTGGCGCTGGGGCGCATCGTGCTGGCGCTGGTCCCGGCGGCGGCGATGATCCTGCTCGGCGGCCTGCTGCTCAGGCGCACGCTGCAACCGCTCCGCGCCCTGACCCGCGCCGCCGACCGCATCGGCCGCGGCACCGCGGACCCGGTGCCGGAAGGCGGCACCAACGATGTGCGCCGGCTGGTGCGCGCGTTCAACGCCATGCAGACCCGCATCCACCGATTGATCGCCGAGCGCACCGAAGCGCTGGCCGCAGTCGGCCATGACCTGAAGACGCCGCTCGCCCGCCTGAAGCTGCGCGCCGAGGCGGTGCGTGATGATGGGGCTGGCGAGGCGCTGCATGCCGATATCGACGAGATGCAGGCGATGCTCTCCTCGCTGCTCGATTATCTCGGCGGCGAGGAAGATCCGGAGCCGGCGGTGAAGGCCGACCTCGCCGTGCTTGCCACGACTTTGGTGGATGACGCGCAGGATCGCGGCTTCCCGGCGAGCTATGTCGGGCCGGAGCATTGCGAGATGCGCTATCGCCCGATCGGGATGAAGCGGGCGCTCGGCAATCTCGTCGAGAATGCGCTCCATTATGCCGGCGGCGTCGAGCTGTCGCTTCATGAACGGGGCGGTTCGGTAATTTTATGTGTCGAGGATCGCGGGCCCGGCATCCCGGAGGCGCATATCACCGAAGTGCTGCGGCCGTTCGCGCGCCTTGATCCGGCGCGTTCACGCAATACAACCGGGCTTGGCCTCGGGCTCGCCATTGTCAGCCGCGCTGTCGAGCGGGAAGGCGGACGTTTCGATTTGTTGCCACGCGATGGCGGCGGGCTTACGGCGCGCATCATATTGGCGCGCCGCTGAAACACTTTTTTACAGCCTGAGCGCTACACAGACAAACGCGATCCCTATTCTTGGTATTCGAAGTTCTCCCATCCGAGAGGACTTGTAACCAGTTTAAGGAGTATCGCCGTGAACGAGCTGATCGGCCGCGTTTTCAGCTTTGAGAAGCATGTCTTCCCCAAGAGCAGTGCGCTCTATGCGAAGCTGGCAAGCGACGGGCAGAGCCCCAAGGCGCTGATGATCTCCTGCGCCGATTCCCGCGTCGTACCCGAGCAGATCATGCAGGCCGAACCTGGCGATCTGTTCGTGTGCCGCAACGCCGGCAACATCGTGCCGCCCTTCGCGACGATGAATGGCGGCGTCTCCTCCACCGTCGAATATGCCGTGATGGCCCTTGGCGTGCGCGACATCATCGTCTGCGGCCATTCGGACTGCGGCGCGATGAAGGCGCTCGGCAAGACGGATGTGCTGTCGACCATGCCCAATGTCGCGGCATGGCTCCGCCATTCCGAGGCCGCCCACCAGGTCGTCTCGGCCGGCTATCCGGAAATGGCGGACCATGATCGCGTCCGCGCCGTCTCGCTCGAGAATGTCGTGGTGCAGCTCGCCCATCTGCGCACCCATCCGTCGGTGGCGGCTGGCATCGCGCGCGGCGAGATCGCGCTGCACGGCTGGTTCGTCGACATCCATGCCGGGCAGGTGCTCGGCCTCGACGGCGCGACCGGCCGCTTCATGCCGGTGCGCGAGGACAAGCCGCTGCCGGTGGCGCTCGCCGCCGGCCGCCGGTTCGCGTCCGACCTGCCCGTCCTGGAGGCGGCGGAATGACCAGTCTGGCGTCCATCATGCCGAAGTCGCTGTCGCGCGACTTTCCGGCGTCGATCGTCGTCTTCCTGGTGGCGATGCCCTTGTGCATGGGCATCGCCGTCGCCTCCGGCGTGCCGCCCGAAAAGGGGCTGGTCACCGGCATCATCGGCGGCATCATCGTCGGCCTGCTGGCCGGATCGCCGCTGCAGGTGAGCGGCCCGGCGGCCGGCCTCGCCGTGATCGTGTTCGAGATGGTGCGCGACCAGGGGCTGTCCGCGCTCGGCCCGGTGCTGCTGGTGGCGGGCGCGATCCAGTTCGTGGCGGGCGTGATGCGCCTGGGCGGGTGGTTCCGCGCGATCTCCCCGGCGGTGGTGCACGGCATGCTCGCCGGCATCGGTCTGCTGATCGTCGTCGGCCAGTTCCACGTCCTGTTCGATGCCAAGCCCCTGCCCAACGGGCTCGCCAATGTCGCGGCGATGCCGGAGCGGCTGCTCGGCCTCGATGCGAATCACCCGGCGGTGCCGGCGGTGATGGTCGGCCTCATCACCATGGCAATGATGATTGGCTGGGAAAAACTGCGCCCGGCCTCGATGCGGCTGGTGCCCGGCGCGCTGATGGGCGTGCTCGCCGGCACGCTGACCGCCTTCTTCATGGGCCTCGACGTCGCCCGCGTCGCCGTGCCGGATTCGATCGCGGCGTCGTTCGTGCCTTCTCCCGAGACGCTGTCTCGCCTCGGCGAGCCGGCGCTGCTGATCTCGGCGCTCGCCATCGCCTTCATCGCCAGTGCCGAAACCCTGCTGTCGGCCGCCGCGGTCGACCGCATGCATGACGGCGTGCGCGCCAATTACGACAAGGAGCTGCGCGCGCAGGGCATCGGCAATGCGCTGTGCGGTGTGTTCGGCGCGCTGCCGATGACCGGGGTCATCGTGCGCTCCTCGGCCAACGTCCAGGCGGGCGCGGTGACGCGCTGGTCGGCGATCCTGCATGGAATCTGGATCCTCGGCTTCGTTGCGCTGCTGCCGTGGCTGCTCAACGAAATCCCGATGGCGGCGCTGGCCGGCATCCTGGTCATCACCGGCTGGCGGCTCGTCTCGATCCAGCATGTCCGCCACCTGTTCGGTCGCTATGGCGCGCTGCCGGCGATGATCTGGGCGGCGACGCTGATCATGGTCGTCGCCGAGGATCTGCTCACCGGCGTCCTCGTCGGGCTGGCACTGTCGCTGATCGAGTTGATCCCGCATGCCCGCCGACTCGGTCTGCGCGTGCAGCAGGAGGACGAGGCCGACGGCCAGCGCATCGCGCTCGACGGCGCGGCGACCTTCGTGACCCTGCCGAAACTGTCCGCCGCGCTCGAGGCCGCGCCGCGCGACAAGCCGGTGCAGCTCGATCTCAGCCGCACCACCACCGTCGATCACACCTGCGCCGAGATGCTGAACGAATGGCTCCAGCGCCGCCGGCAATCCGGCCAGACCACCAAGCTCGTGGGCGCCAGCATGCGCGTCCAGAGGCTGGTGGCGGCGTAACCCACCATCCCCCGCCGCCACCAGCAATTTTTCGTCACGATCCGGTCATGACCGGACATAGCCCGGACAGCACGCAGATATAAAGCGTGCCGTCCGGGCCACGTTTTTCCGGCCCCGCTGCATTGCAGCAAAATGCCCCTTCCCCCGCCCTGCGCCGACGCCTCTACTGAGTGCATCCAAAGCGACCAATGACCCGGGCGGCGACGCCAAGAGGTCCGGCGCCGAGGATGCAGGAGGAACTGTCCCAAACATAAAAAGGGGAAGTTCCATGCGCATGATTCTCGGCCTCGCCACCTCGCTCGGCCTCGTCGCCACCGCCCAGCCGGCCGTCGCCCAGACGGATGCGCCCAAGCCGTTCACGGTCAGCGGCAGCGTCGGCCTCGTTTCCGACTATCGCTTTCGCGGCGTCTCCCAGTCCGACAAGGAGATGGCCGTGCAGGGCGGCGTGACAATCACCCACGAAAGCGGCCTGTATGGCGGCTTCTGGGGTTCCAACCTGTCGGGCTGGGGCACCTTCGGCGGCGCCAATATGGAGCTGGACCTGGTCGCCGGCTACAAGCTGCCGGTCGGGTCCGGCGCCTCGCTGGACGTCGGGCTGACCTGGTACATGTATCCGGGCGGCTATTCGAACACCGATTTCGCCGAGCCCTATGTCAAGCTGAGCGGCACGGTCGGCCCGGTCAACCTGCTCGGCGGCGTCGCCTATGCGCCGAAGCAGCAGGCGCTCGGAAACTGGTCCAACACCCCGCAAAGCCGCGCCGGGGACAAGGAGGACAATCTCTACGTCTGGGGCGATGCCAGCGCCGCGATCCCCGCCACCCCGGTCACCGTCAAGGCGCATCTCGGCTGGTCGGACGGCAATCCCGGCCTCGGCCCCAACGGCACCTCGGTGGCGCCGACCGGCAAATATCTCGACTGGCTGATCGGCGCCGACCTGACTATCGCGCCGCTGACCTTCGGCGTCGCCTATACCGATACCAATATCAGCAAGTCGGAGGCGGCCTATTTGCAGCCGAACTTCTCGTCGACGAAGAACGGCTCGACCATCGCCGGCTCGCGCGTGCTGTTCTCGGTGACGGCGGCGTTCTGATCTGCGCCGGGCCGTCCCGTTCGCCACGGACGGGGCGGCCCCGATGGCCGAAATGGCACATGCCGGAACGTGAAATCGCTCCTCTCACGTCATTCATGGATTATGCAGACGAGACTTGTTAAGCACCGCCCGACGACCAGAGGATCCGGCATCCGTGCCGGTCAGAGAGAGGAAGACAGGGCTAATGACGGTCACGGTTCGTGCTGCGAAGTTCATGATTCTGGCCGGCGCGGGCGCGGCCCTCATGCCGCTGACCCCCGCCGCCGCGGCCCCGCTGCCGCGCCCGGCGCAGTTCGCGATGTGCGGCGTCTGCCACAAGACGGGTGCGGGCGAGCCGTCCGGAATCGGTCCCAACCTCTGGCAGGTCGGCGGCCGCAAGGCGGGCACGCTCGCCGGCTTCAATTATTCGCCGGCGATGAAGGCGTCCAACCTCACCTGGAACAAGGACACGCTGTCCAAGTACATCGCTGCCCCGGCGCAGACCGTGCCCGGCAACAAGATGGCCTATGCCGGCCAGAAGGATCCGAAGGCGCTGGCCGCCATCGTCGATTACCTGCTCTCGCTGAAGTGATCAGCGCGACGGGGCGCCCGGACAGGCGCCCCGTCAGACCTTCACCGCTTCATGCGCAACACGGCGCGGGCGCGCTCGAGATGCGGGCGATCCAGCATCGCGCCGTCGAGACCGATCGTGCCCAGCCCCGGCGACGCCGCGAATGCTGTCACGATCCGCTCGGCCGCTTCCAGCTCCGCCAGGCTCGGTGAAAAGGCGCGGTTGATCACCGCGACCTGATCGGGATGGATCGCCAGCATGCCGCGAAACCCTGCGCGCCGCGCCGCCACTGCCACTTTCTCCAGCCCGGCAAGATCGCGGAAATCGCCATGGATCGTTTCGATCGGCGTCACCCCCGCCGCCGCCGCGCCGGCCAGCGCCAGGGACCGGAACAGCTGATAGGGAAAGGCATAATCCCCGTCCGCCCCGCGATTGGTGGTGGCGCCGAGTGCGGTGGCGCTGTCCTCCGCGCCCCAGGTCAGCGCCGCAAGGCGCGGCGTGCCGGCATAATCGCCAAGCCCGAACAGCGCGGGCGCCGTCTCGGTGGCGACGACCATGGTGCGGATCGTGCCGGGCACGATGCCGGCCGCGGCCTCCAGCGCCGTGAGGTAATGATGCAGCCGTTCGGCATCGGCGCGCATCGCCTTGGGCAGCATGATGCCGTCCGGCCGCCCCGGCACGATCGCGGCGAGATCGGCGAGCGCATGCGGCCCGTCGAGCGGATTGATCCGCACCCACATCGCCGGCCGCCGCGCCTCGGCGCCCAGCCGTTCGGCGACCAGCGCGCGCGCCGTCGCCTTGTTCGGCTCGGCGACCGCATCCTCGAGGTCCATGAGGATGAGGTCCGCCTCGCCGGCGCAGGCCTTGTCGAGCTTGCGCGGCGCATCCCCCGGCGCGAACAGCAGCGAGCGTGCGGCCAGAATCTCCGCCATGTCTATCCTTCTCCCTTTTCCGCCCCCGCATAACCGCAGCTCTCCGGCCGGCCAAGCGGCGGAACGGCGCGCGCCCTCGCGGGTTCGCCGGAAGCTGGGTCGAACAGGAGGACAGGATGACCGAAACGCTTTCCCCCGCGCTCCCTGAGGATATCGAACGCCTGACGGAGCGGGTGCTGAAGACGGCGCACGACGCCGGCCTGACGCTGGCCACGGCGGAAAGCTGCACCGGCGGGCTGATCGCTTCGCTGCTCACCGATGTCGAGGGGGCGAGCCATGTCTTCGAGCGCGGCTTCGTCGTCTATAGCGAGGAAGCGAAGTGCGAGCTGCTCGGCCTCGCCCCGGGCATGATCGAGCAATGCGGCGTCGTCAGCCGCGATGTCGCGATCGCCATGGCCGAGGGCGCCATTGCCGGCTCGCACGCCGACGTCGCGCTGTCCGTCACCGGCTTCGCCGGGCCGGGCGCCGAAGGGGACGAGCCGGGCCTCGTCCACTTCGCCTGCGCCCGGCGGGGCGGGGAGACTCTTCATCGCGAGGCGCATTTCGGCGATATCGGTCGCGGTGCCGTGCGTCTTGCCTGTATGCGCACCGGACTGGACATGATGCTGAGGGCGATGGCGTGACCGACAGTATGTTCTTCTCGATCCACCGCCAGGGGATGGCGCGCGTCGCCGCCGCCATGCCGAGGGGCAGCGCGGGCGACGTCGCCGCCAATGTCGCCGAGGCGATCGCGCTGATCGAGGAGGCGGATCGCCGCGGCGTCGACGCGCTGGTGTTCCCGGAACTTGCCCTCTCCTCCTATGCGATCGACGACCTGCACTTGCAGGACGCGCTGCTCGACGCGGTCGAGGCGGGGGTCGCGCGGATCCTGCTGGCGACACGCGAGCTGGCGCCGGTGGCGGTGATCGGCGCGCCCGTCCGCCGCAACGGCCGCCTCTATAATTGCGCGCTGGTGGTGGCGCGCGGGCAGCTGCTCGGCGTGGTGCCGAAAAGCTACCTGCCCAATTACCGGGAATATTATGAGAAGCGCTGGTTCGCATCCGGCGCGGGGCTTGCCGGACTGGAGGTGATGCTGGCCGGGCAGAGCGCCCCGTTCGGCACCGACCTGATCTTCGCCGCGGCCGACCTCGCGGACTTCGTCCTGCACGTGGAGATTTGCGAGGATTATTGGGCGCCGCTGCCGCCGTCGACGATGGGCGCGCTGGCGGGGGCGACGGTGTTGTGCAACCTGTCCGCCTCCAACATCGTCATCGGCAAGGCGCGCGAGCGCGCGTTGCTTGCCGCATCGCAGTCCGCCCGTGCGATCGCGGCCTATGTCTATTCCGCCAGCGGCCCCGGCGAGAGCACCACCGATCTCGCCTGGGACGGGCAAGGCATGGTGTTCGAGCTCGGCGAGCTGCTCGGCGAATCGACCCGCTTCGGCCGCGATCCGGAGCTGCTCGTCGTCGATGTCGACCTCCAGCGGCTGCGGCTGGAGCGGATGCGCATGGGCACGTTCAACGATTGCGCCGCCGCCGCCGGCCATCCGGAGACGCGCTTCCGCCGCATCGGCTTCCTGCATCGCCCGCACGGGGATGATCGCGGGCTGGAGCGTGGCCTGCGCCGCTTCCCGTTCGTGCCCAACGACCCGGTGCGGCTGAACGAGGATTGCTACGAGGCGTTCAACATCCAGGTCGAGGGCCTCGCCAGACGCTTCACCGCGACGCCGGGCGATCATCTCGTCATCGGCGTGTCGGGAGGGCTTGATTCGACCCACGCGCTGATCGTCGCCGCCAAGATGTGCGACCGGCTCGGCCTGCCGCGCTCGGCGATCCTCGGTTATACCATGCCCGGCTTCGCCACCGGCGAGGCGACGAGGTCCAACGCCTGGGCGCTGATGCGCGCGCTGGGCGTTACCGGCGCCGAGATCGACATCCGCCCGGCCGCCCGCCAGATGCTCGCCGACATGGATCATCCGTTCGCGCGCGGCGAGCCGGTCTACGACGTCACCTTCGAGAATGTGCAGGCGGGGCTGCGCACCGACTATCTGTTCCGCCTCGCCAACCGGCATGACGGCTTCGTCATCGGCACCGGCGACCTGTCCGAGCTGGCGCTGGGCTGGTGCACCTACGGTGTCGGCGACCAGATGAGCCATTATGCCGTGAACAGCGGCGTGCCGAAGACGCTGATCCAGTATCTGATCCGCTGGTGCGTGGAGACCGGCCAGTTCGACGAGGAGACGAATCGCCTGCTCACCGACATCCTCGGCACCGAAATCTCGCCCGAGCTGGTGCCGGCCGACGAGAGCGGCGCGATGCAGAGCACGCAAAGCCGCATCGGCCCCTATGAGCTGCATGACTTCTTCCTCCATTACGTGGTCCGCCACGGCCTGCCGCCGGAGAAGATTGCCTTCCTCGCCTGGCACGCCTGGAAGGATGCGGGCGCCGGCGAATGGCCGGCCGGCTTCCCCGAGGCGGCGCGCAACGCCTATGACCTCGCCACCATCCGGCACTGGCTGGAGATTTTCCTGCGCCGCTTCTTCCTGACCAGCCAGTTCAAGCGCTCCGCCATTCCCAACGGCCCCAAGGTGTCCGCCGGAGGCAGCCTCTCCCCGCGCGGCGACTGGCGGGCGCCTTCGGACGGCAGCGCCGATCCGTGGCTGGCGGCGCTTGCCGCTGTTCCGGAGCGGGAGCCTTGAGGGCAAGGCCGATCGGCTTTATCGGCCTCTCATGACCGACGAGACAGATCGCTACACCTATGCCCGCGCGGGCGTATCCATCGCGGCCGGCAATGCGCTGGTGAAGGCGATCGCGCCGCTGGCGCGCGCCACCCGCCGCCCGGGGGCCGACGCCGATCTCGGCGGCTTCGGCGCCTTCTTCGATCCGCGCGCGGCCGGCTATCACGATCCGCTGCTGGTCGCCGCGACCGACGGCGTGGGCACCAAGCTGCGCCTTGCCATCGAGCATGACGCGCACGACACGGTCGGCATCGACCTCGTCGCGATGTGCGTCAACGACCTCGTCGTGCAGGGCGCCGAGCCGCTGTTCTTCCTCGACTATTTCGCGACCGGCAAGCTCGACAACGGCGTCGCCGAGCGGGTGGTGGCGGGCATCGCCGAGGGCTGCCGCATCGCCGGCGCGGCGCTGATCGGCGGCGAGACGGCCGAGATGCCGGGCATGTACGCTGCCGGCGACTATGACCTCGCCGGCTTCACCGTCGGCGCCGTCGAGCGCGACCAGGTGCTCACCGCCGACAAGGTGGCCGACGGGGACCTGATCCTCGGCCTCGCCTCCTCGGGCGTCCATTCCAACGGCTATTCGCTCGTCCGGCGGCTGGCCGCGGACAAGGGGTGGAAGCTGGATCGCCCCGCCTTGTTCGATCAGGAAATGCTGCTGAAGGACGCGCTGCTCGCCCCCACGCGCATCTATGTGAAGAGCCTGCTGCCGCTGGTCCGCTCGGGCCGCGTCCATGCCCTCGCCCATATCACCGGCGGCGGCCTGCTCGAGAATATCCCGCGCGTGCTGCCCGAGGGCCTGCACGCCCATGTCGACGCCAATGGCTGGCCCCAGCCGCGGCTGATGGCCTTCCTGCAGGCGCAGGGCAATATCGAGCCGGAGGAAATGGCGCGCACCTTCAACTGCGGCATCGGCATGGCGGTGGTGGTTGCGCCGGACGCAGCGGCGGCGGTGACGGAAGCGCTGGAGGAGGCAGGCGAGACGGTGTTCCGCATCGGCCGCATCGCCGCCGGCGCGAAAGGCTGCACGGTCGCCGGATCGGCCGACTGCTGGAGCGCACGACAGGCCTGGTCCGCAACGCACAATGGCTGAGGCCGGCGCGGAGAAGGCGAAGGTTGCCGTCCTGATCTCGGGGCGCGGCTCCAACATGGTCGCGCTGGCAGACGCGGCGAAGGCGCCGGACTGCCCCTATGAGATCGTGCTGGTCGGATCGAACGACCCCGCCGCCCCTGGCCTCGCCGCGGCGGCGCGGCGCGGCATCCCGACGTGGAGCCTCAGCCACAAGGGGCTGAAGCGCGCGGAATTCGACATGGCGGTCGATGCCGCGTTGCGCGCGGCAGGCGCGCAATGGGTGGCCCTGGCCGGCTATATGCGGCTGTTGTCGCCAGACTTCGTGGCGCGCTGGGAAGGACGGATGCTCAACATTCATCCCTCCCTGCTGCCCAGATATAAGGGCCTCGACACCCATGCCCGGGTGCTGGCGGCGGGCGATCCGGTCCACGGCGTCTCCGTCCACCTCGTCACCGCCGAACTGGACGGTGGGCCGGTGCTGGCGCGGCGTGAAATCCAGGTGCTGCCCGGCGACACGCCGGAGACGCTTGCCAGCCGCGCGCTGGTCGAGGAGCATATTCTCTATCCGCAGGTTCTCGCCGAGATGGTGCGTCGATGAAGATACGCTTGCTTAGCCTGGGCGAGACGGTGGCGGTGGCCGCCGTGGTGATTTCCGGCCTCGGCCTCTACAATAGCTGGAACAAGGCCGACACGCCGGCGCCGGCCTCCGTCACCGGCGGCGAGGCGAAGAAGCCGTCGGCGCTGACGCTGCGCGCCGAGGCGCAGGCCGACGGGGCGCGGCTGGCGCTGTCGCCGGTGTCGACCGCGCAGGTGGTGCAATCGCAGACCATCGCCTTCCCCGCCCCGCTCGACATCGCGCCGGTGGAGACGACCGGGGATCCCCGCATCGAGGCAAGCTGGGTGGATGCGGCGCTTCGCAAGGTGGGCGAAGCCGAGAAGGTCGGCGCGGGCGATCTGCGCGTGCCGGTGCTGATCACCACCCGCTATATCGAGGACGACGCAGAGCAGACGGACCGCTCCGTTTACCAGCTCGGCTATGTGCTCAGCGAGGGCGGCCTGTTCGGCGGCCGCCATGTGCGCCTGCGCGGCCTGTCGCTGTCCGCGCGCGGCGCCAGGGACGGGCAGAAGCGGATCGACGCCCTGTGGACGGCGGCGCACAAGGCTGCGCAGTCGCCGTCACCCTGAACGGCAGGCATCCGCATCCACGCCATCATGCTGAACCTGGTTCAGCATCCACTTTTTCGCGACTCAGGCGCATCTCGCCGGATGAACCAGGTTCAGGGTGACGAGAAGAGTGAGAGGGGGGCGGGCTTCCCCTGCCCCCCTCCGATCGATCAGCCGACAATCTCTTCCGGCTTGAAGAAATAGGCGATCTCGATCGCCGCATTCTCGGCGCTGTCCGAGCCGTGGACCGAATTCGCTTCGATCGATTCGGCGTGGGTCTTGCGGATGGTGCCCTCCTCGGCGTTGGCCGGGTTGGTGGCGCCCATCACTTCGCGGTTCTTCGCCACCGCATTCTCGCCCTCGAGCACCTGCACGACGACCGGGCCGGAGATCATGAACGAGACGAGATCGTTGAAAAAGGGCCGCTCCTTGTGGACGGCGTAGAAGCCCTCCGCCTGCTCGCGGGTCATGTGGATACGCCGCGACGCGACGACGCGCAGGCCGGCATCCTCCAGCATCTTGGTGACGGCGCCGGTCAGGTTGCGACGCGTCGCGTCGGGCTTGATGATCGAGAAAGTACGTTCGGTCGCCATAGCCGAGCCGGCTCCATTTGCTGTGGGTTGGGAATTGCCGCGCGCTCTAGTCGGGCGCGCCATCCGAGGCAAGGGCCCTACGCCGCCTGCGTCCAGCGGCCGGCCTCGTCCTGTTTCCAGTAGCGCCGCTCGACACCGTCCCGGGACGCCAGCCCCTTCCACGCGGCGCGGGCGGCCGCGACATTGCTCTCATCGAAGAAATGGAAGGCGCGGTCGAAGCCCAGCGCTTCCTCGCGCCACACCCCGTCCGCCAGCGCGATGGCGCGCGCCCCATTGGCCGGCTCCGGCCGCGCGGAAAGGAGCACGGGCTGATCCGCCTCCCCGTCGGCGCCGGCGCGGCCATGGGGGAGGAAGCTTTCGGGCGCGTAGCTCCACAGCCGCTCGTCGAGCCGGGCGAGCAGCGCATCGTCGCCGGCCACCACCAGCAGCCGCCCGCCGCCATCCACCACCCGCTCCGCGATGCGCGGCAGCACGCGATCGAGTGGCGCTGCGAGGTGGTAGAAATCGACCTGCATCAGCCCGCCTCCGCCAAGGCGACGGGACCGATCACCCCTCGAAATTATCGGCGATGAAACGATCGAGCAGGCGCACGCCATAGCCGGTGGCGCCCTTGTCCCACACCGCGCCGGGCTTGCCCGACCACACCATGCCGGCGATGTCGAGGTGCGCCCAGCGCACGCCTTCCTCGACGAAGCGCAGGATGAACTGCGCCGCGGTGATCGAGCCGCCCTCGCGCGGGCCAACATTCTTCATGTCGGCGATCGGGCTGTCGATCAGCTTGTCATAAGGATCGCCGAGCGGCATCCGCCACAGCTTCTCGCCCACCGCCTTGCCGGCGGCGGTGAGCTGCTCGGCCAGCAAATCGTCGTTGGTGAACAGGCCGCCATGTTCGTTGCCGAGGCTGATGATCATCGCCCCGGTCAGCGTGGCGAGGTCGACGATCGTCTTCGGCTTGTAGGTGCGCTGGACCCAGGTGATGGCATCGCACAGCACCAGCCGCCCCTCCGCGTCGGTGTTGATCACCTCCACCGTCTGGCCGGACATGGTGGTGACGACGTCGCCCGGCCGCTGCGCCGTGCCCGAGGGCATGTTTTCGACCAGGCCGCACACGCCGATAACGTGCGCCTTCGCCTTGCGGCCGGCGATCGCCATCATCGCGCCGGTCACGGCACCGGCGCCGCCCATGTCCCACTTCATGTCCTCCATGCCGGCGGCGGGCTTGATCGAGATGCCGCCGGTGTCGAAGGTGACCCCCTTGCCGACCAGCGCCACCGGATCGGCGGTACCGCCGGTGCCGTCCCACTTCATCACCAGCAGCCGGGCCTCGCGCGCCGAGCCCTGCGATACGCCGAGCAGCGCGCCCATGCCGGCCTCGCGCATCGCCGCCTCGTCCAGCACGCTGATCTCGACGCCGAGATCGGCGAGCGCGCGGGCGCGCTCCACGAAGCTCTCCGGATAGATGATGTTGGCGGGCTCCGTGACGAGAGTGCGGGTGAACGCCACGCCGGCCGCTACCTTCTCAAGCTGCTCCCACAGCGCCGCCGCCCCGTCGCCGGCGCCGACGATGACGATCTCGGCGAGCGTCGGCTTCTGCTTGGGCTTCAGCCTCGTGCGGTAGACGTCGTAGCGCCAGCTGCGCAGCACCGCGCCATAAGCGAGGCGCGCACCGGCCTCGGCGCGATTGCCGGTAAGGCGCGACACGTCGATCACCAGCGTCGTCTCGCCCGAGGTCTGGAGACGGGCGGCCAGCGCCGCGCCGGTCTTCTCCAGCGCCGCGGCATCAGCCATGGTGCCGACGCCGGCGAGCAGCACGCGGCGCACCGCTGCGCCATCGGCCGACCAGGTCTCGACGAGGCTGGCGGGCTCGCCGACGAAGCGTTCGCCCGTCGCCGCCTGCCTGAGGACGTCCGCGCCGGGGAGGTCGGCCAGCGCCTCGTCGAGCGCCGCGCCGGAAACGGGCAGGGCCAGGGCATGGGCGCCATCGGGACGGCGATCGGCGAAGCGGACGTTCATTGACGGCATCTCCGGGGAAGTCTTCGGACGTAGATGCTCTATGGGAGTTGCCGCGAACCGGCACAAGCCATGGGCCTGACGGATTACCGCGCCGGCATGCGACGACGGCCGCCATCAAACAAACACCAAGATTGCCGCCGCCCGGCGGGTCGGCTAGGCGCGTCGGTTCAGGGTAGGCGAGGCGACACGCGCGCGTGAGAAAAAGGCTCTTATGGTTCGGCCTGCTGCCGCTCGCGCCGGCCGCTGCGCAGGGGCCGTCGACGTCGCTGCAGACCCCCGCCGTGGCCGAGGCGCCGCCGCCCGTCGCCGCGCCTGGCGCCGACGAGGCGCCGCTCGCCGAGGACGAGATCGGCTTCAGTTCGCGCGAACTCAATTATGACGACAACGCCGATGTGGTGACCGCCAGCGGCGACGTGCGGATGATCCGCAACGGCTATCATCTGCGCGCCGACAAGGTGGTCTGGGATCGCAAGTCCGGCCAGGTCAGCGCCGAGGGCAGCGTCGTCACCACCGATCCGCAAGGCGACCACGCCTATGGCGACCGCGTCGAACTGGACGACGCGCTCAAGAACGGCGTGGTCGAGAACATGCTGCTGGTGCTGGAAGATGGCGGCCGGCTGGCGGCGGCGCGCGGCACCCGGCAGGACGGCATCACCACGCTGGACCACGCCGCCTATTCGCCCTGCGCGGTGACCGACAGCGACGGCTGCCCCAAAGTGCCGCTGTGGAAGATCACCGCGGTAAAGGTAATCCACAATCCGGATCGCAAGCGCATCTATTATCGCGGCGCGCGGCTGCACCTGCTCGGCCTGCAGGTCCCGCTGCTGCCCAATTTCTCGCATCCGGACGGCTCGGCCTCGGGCGGCACCGGGCTGCTCGTGCCGAATTTCAGCTACAGCCGGGTGAACGGGGCGGAATTCGCCCTGCCCTATTATTTCGCGCTGGCGCCGAATCGCGACCTCACCCTCACCCCGCACGTCTACAGCAACGTCGCGCCGGCGATCGAAGCCCAGTATCGCGCCCTGTCCTCGCTCGGCGTGTTCCAGGTGCAGGGCATGATCACCTATTCCGACCGGCAGGCGGCGCTGGTCGGCGCCAGCGGCCCGTCGGACAATGAGGTGCGCGGCTATATCGACGCCAATGGCCGCTATCAGCTCGATCCGTGGTGGACGGTGTCCGGCTCGCTGCGCCTCGCCACCGACAAGACGTTCCTGCGCCGCTACGACATTTCGCGCGACGACCGCCTGCGCTCGACCGTCAACGTCGAGCGGATCGACAGCAATTCATACCTGTCGATCGCCGGCTGGTATTTCCAGGGCCTGCGCTCGACCGACAAGGCCGGCACCATGCCGTTCGCGCTGCCGGCGATCGACTATCGGCTGCGGCTGGACGATCCCATCGTCGGCGGCAAGGTGGAGCTGGAGGCGAACAGCCTCGCCATCGTCCGCACCGACGGCCAGGACACGCAGCGCGCCTTCGCCAGCGCCCGCTGGGACCTGCGGCAGATCACGGCGTGGGGACAGGAGCTGACGCTGACCGGCTATGCCCGCGCCGACATCTATCATACCGACGATGCGCTGGCCTCGGTGCCGACCTATGGCGGGCTCAATGGCTGGCATGGGCGCGGCATCGCCGCGGTGGCGGCGGACCTGCGCTGGCCGTTCGTCGGCGCGCTGTTCGGCGGCACCCAGCGCATCACGCCGCGCGTGCAGATCGTCGCCTCCCCGCCGACCCGCAACCTCGCCATGCCGAACGAGGACGCGCGCGCCATCGACCTCGACGATTCCAACCTTTTCGCGCTCAATCGCTTCCCCGGCTATGATCGCTGGGAGGACGGGGCGCGTATCACCTATGGCGGCGAATATGCGCTGGACCTGCCGAATTTCTCGGCCCGCGCGATCATCGGCCAGAGCTATCGCCTGTCCGACAAGCCCTCGATCTTCCCGCAGGGCACCGGCCTGTCGGATCGATTCTCGGACATCGTCGGGCGCGTCACGCTGAAATATGGCCGCTGGGTGAGCTACACCCAGCGCTTCCGGCTGGACAAGGACTCGCTCGGCATCCGCCGCAACGAGGCGGACGTGACGGTGGGCAGCGACGCCACCTATTTCACCGCCGGCTATCTGCGCCTCAACCGCGACATCTCGACCCTGGGCGAGGACCTGCGCGATCGCGCCGAGGTGCGGCTGGGCGCGCGCATCGCGCTGCTCAAGCGCTGGTCGGTGTTCGGCTCGACGGTGATCGACCTCACCAGCAAGGAAGAGGATCCGCTGTCGATCGCCGACGGATACCAGCCGATCCGCCACCGGCTCGGCTTCGCCTATGAGGATGATTGCTTCTCGTTCGGGCTGACCTGGCGGCGCGACTATGCCCAGACCGGCGACGCGCGCCGCGGCAACACCTTCCTGTTGCGCTTCTCGCTGAAGAATATCGGCCGCTAGGCTCCGATCACCGCCGCACGTCGCGCCCGCCTGCCCGGAACGCCGCCAGCTCGCGCGGGCCGGTGAAGCTGACGTCGCCCGGCGTGCCATGCTTGAGCACGGCGAGCGCGAGACCCGTCTCGGCAGCCGCTTCCAGCCCCTCGCCGAGCGCGTGCAGCACGCCCGCCGCAAAGGCGTCGCCAGTGCCGATGCGGTCAACGATGCCGGCGATCTCCACCTCGTCGGTCTGGAAGGAACCGTCGCGGGCGTCGATACGCGCGGACAGGCGATGCAGTTCGGCATCCTCGGCGTGTCGCGCCGTCGACGCGATATAGCGCAGCCGCGGGAAGGCCGCGAACGCCGCCTCCGCCGCCTCGCGCCGCCGCTCCGGCCCGTCGCCGGAGAACTCGCCGCCGAGCAGCAGCGCGATGTCGCGGTGATTGCCGAACAGGATCGTCGTCTCGCTGACCAGCGCGTGCAGCACCTTGCGCGGCTCCCCGCCCCAGCGTTCCCACAGGCGCGCGCGGTAATTGCCGTCGAATGACACCGGCACGCCGGCCTCGCCCGCCGCGCGCGCCGCCGCCAGCGCCAGCGCGGCGCTGTTCGGCCCCAGCGCGGGGGTGATGCCGGACATGTGCAGCCCGCGCGCATTGGCGAGCAGCGTCGGCCAGTCGAAATCCTCCGGACCGGCAGCGGCGAACACGCTGTTCTCGCGATCATAGATCACCGCCGCCGCACGCGGACCGGCGCCCGGCGCCAGATAATAGGTGCCGAGCCGCCCGGGCACGGCCTGCACCGACGAGGCATCGACACCACCGCGGCGGAGATGATCGATCACGGCATCGCCGATCGCGTCGTCCGGCACCCGGCTGACGACCTTGGCGGGCGTGCCGATGCGCGACAGCGCGACGGCGACATTCGCCTCGGCGCCGCCAAAACAGGCGTCCAGCGTCGGATATTGGAACAGCGCGCTGCGTCCCGGCGCGGAGAGCCGCAACAGCAGCTCGCCAAAGCAAAGCATCGGTCCGGTCGCATCGGGCATTCGCAGTCTCCATCGTCACGCGCACACGTGCATCGCCATGCACGAGGACGGAGCGATGTCCAGCCGGGAGGCGCCGGAATGCGGCGAACGATCAGCGGCCCGCGTGCGCCGGCCGTACCGCCGAGCGGACCGCGACGCCGATCAGGAAGGCCAGGGATGCCGCGACCAGGCCGAGCAGGGCCGAGTCTACTGCCAGACTGACCGCGCGCCCGATCCACAGCAGCGCAACGCCCGCGGCGAGCAGCGGCAGCGGCAGCGGCAGGCGAACCCGCCGGGCAACGGCCGCAACGCCCGGGACGCGGGTCGGCGCGGGAGCGATCGCGTCGCGCGCGGCGACCGGCGCATCGTTCGGCACCTGATCGAAAGCGATGAAGGCCATGATCCGTCTCCTGTCAGCGCGTCACCGACACTCAATGGCCGCCAACGCCCGTCCAAAACAGCCGAATAAGATCGTGCATATTGTTCGATGGATTCGAAAAGCGGTCAGTCGAAGCGATAGCCCGAGATCGCCGTCTTCAGCACCAGATCGTGATAGATCGGGCGCCCTGGCCCGTCCGCGGCCCCGGCCGCGACCATCAGCGGAATGAGATGGTCCTCGCGCGGATGGGAGAAGCGGCCGGCCGGCGCGTCTGCCCAACCGGCCAGCGCTGCGGCGCGCGCTTCGCCGGGAAGCGCGATGGTCGCCGTCAGCCATGAATCGAAGTCGATAGAGGGCGCGGTCGACTCCGCCCGGCCATAGCCACGCATATTGTGGAAGCTCATGCCCGAGCCGATGATCAGCACACCTTCGTCGCGCAACGGCGCCAGCGCGCGGCCGGCAGCGGCATGCAAGACCGGGTCGAGGCCGCGATCCACCGACATCTCGACCACCGGCACCGCCGCTTCCGGAAAGGCAACCTTGAGCGGCACGAACGCGCCATGATCGAGGCCGCGCCCCGCCTCGGCAGCGGCGGCGAGCCCGGCGCCGCGCAGCAGCTGCGCGGCGCGATCGGCGAGGCCCGGCGAACCCGGCACGTCATAGCGCAGCTGATAGGTCTCCGGCGGGAAGCCGTGATAATCGTAGATCAGCGGCGGCTGGGGATCGCTCGTGAAGGCGAACCCCTGCGTCTCCCAATGGCCGGAGACGAGCAGGATCGCCCGTGGCGGCTCCGGCAGGGTAGCGGGCAGCGCGCGCAGGAAATCACCCATCGACGTCCAATGGCCGGCGGGATCGTCCATGAAGAAGCAGGGGCCGCCGCCATGCGGGATGAACAGGGCCGGCTGCCTCATTTCGCCGCCTCCGCGATCAGCGCATAGGAACGGCGGCGCGCCTCGTGATCGAAAATGTCGGAGACGATCATCAGCTCGTCGGCACCCGTCTCCGCGACCAGCGCGGCGATGCCGGCGCGCACCGTCCCGGGCGAGCCGACGATCGAGCGGGCGAGGAAACCCTGCGCCTGCGCAGCTTCCTGCGCCGTCCAGTAGCTGTCGATATCGTCGATCGGCGGCTTGCTGAGCCCGCGCGCGCCGCGAAACAGGTCCGCCACGGACATCTGCTGGGTGGTGGCGAGGCGCCGCGCCTCGGCGTCGGTGTCGGCAGCAATGATGTTGACGCCGATCATCGCATGCGGCCGGCCGAGATGCTCCGATGGCTGGAAATAATCGCGATAGACCTGCAACGCGGAGATCAGCGCCTGCGGCGCGAAATGCGAGGCGAAGGCGTAGGGCAGGCCGAACTGGGCGGCGAGCTGCGCGCCGAACAGGCTGGAGCCGAGGATCCACAGCGGCACTTCGGTGCCAGCCCCCGGCACGGCGACGATGCGCTGATGCTCGCGCACCGGACCGAGCAGCGCCTGCAGCTCGCGCACGTCGTTGGGAAAATTCTCCGCCGTCATCGGATCGCGGCGCAGCGCGCGGAGCGTCAGCTGGTCGGTGCCCGGCGCGCGGCCCAGCCCGAGATCGATGCGGCCGGGAAACAGGGTCGCCAGCGTGCCGAACTGCTCGGCGATGACCAGAGGGGAATGATTGGGCAGCATGATCCCGCCCGCCCCGACCCGGATCGAGCGCGTCCCCGCCGCGATGTGCCCGATCACAACCGAGGTCGCGGCGGACGCGATGCCCGGCATGTTGTGATGCTCGGCCACCCAGAAACGGGTATAGCCCAGCGTCTCGGCATGGGCGGCGAGATCGCGCGCGGCATCGAGCGCGGCGCGGATGTCGCTCCCCTGGCGGACGCGGACGAGGTCGAGGATCGAAATGGCGGTCATGGCATATCCCGAGGGCGTGTGCCGATGATTTATGTAACGTCCGGTCTAATACAATTGCGGACATGATTTCTGTGGCGGGTTCGGCCATGAAGTGACCGCCCACGCTTGACAGCCACCGCGCGTCGGAAGATGTATGCATCTTCACGCGCAGTGTATGCACAAGACGGCCGATCGGGCCGCGGGCGGGAGAATGGGATGCGATCACGCCTGACAAGGGGCCCCTGCCCGCCAACGCCCACCCTTCACCGGCCCGTGCCGCTGCGCGCCCAGGCCTCCTGACCCTTCTTTTATCCAGGATTTCCCATGCAGGCTTTGCTCCCCGTCGATCACAACGACGCCGTGCTCCTCGGTCGTATCGAGACCGCCGACGGCCCGACGCCCGTCCTGCTCCGCGATGGCGCCATCGAGGACATGTCGGCGATCGCGCCGACCGTCGCCGATCTGCTCAACGGGCTGGCCCCCGGTTCGATGCCGCCCAGCGGCAAGACGATCGGGTCGATCGACGCCCTTGCCTTCAGGGGCGACTGGGAGGGCGGCATGACGCCACGCCTTCTCTCGCCGGTCGACCTGCAATGCATCAAGGCATCGGGCGTGACCTTTGCCGTCTCCGCGATCGAGCGCGTCATCGAGGAGCGCGCGCGCGGTGATTTGATCGAGGCGGACCGCATCCGCGCCGACATCGCCCAGCGCATCGGCACGGACATCCGCACCGTGCGCCCCGGCTCCGACGAGGCATCCCGCCTCAAGACCCTGCTCATCGCCGATGGCCTCTGGTCCCAGTATCTGGAGGTCGCGATCGGCCCGGATGCGGAGATCTTCACCAAGGCGCCGGTGCTGTCGACGGTCGGCGCGGGCGCCGACATCGGGGTGCGCGCCGATTCCGAATGGAACAACCCCGAGCCGGAGGTGGTGATCGTCTGCGATGCGGCCGGCCAGGCGCGCGGCGCAACGCTCGGCAACGACGTCAACCTGCGCGACATCGAGGGGCGCTCGGCATTGCTGCTCGGCAAGGCGAAGGACAATAACGCTTCCTGCTCGATCGGCCCGTTCATCCGCCTGTTCGACGATCGCTACACGCTGGACGATCTGCGCAGCGCCGTCGTCACGCTGGAGATCGAGGGCGCGGACGGCTTCCGTCTGGACGGCTCGTCGAGCATGGCGATGATCAGCCGCGATCCGCTGGATCTGGTCGGCCAGACGATCGGCAAGAATCACCAGTTTCCGGACGGCTTCGTGCTGTTCCTCGGCACGATGTTCGCGCCGACCGACGATCGCGGCACCGCCGGGCGCGGCTTCACCCACCAGCGCGGCGACATCGTCCGCATCGCCACGCCCCGGCTCGGCACGCTCGTCAACCGGGTCGTCACCTGCGAGGAGGCCGCGCCGTGGACCTTCGGCGTCAGCGCGCTGATGCGCAACCTCGCCCGGCGCGGGCTGCTGCCGGCATGATCGAGCATAAGGAGAAGGATCGCATGGCCCATCATCGCAACACCTGGCGGGTGCGCACGCGCGCGCTCGCCTGCGCCGCCCTGATCGGCGCCGGCCTGCTCGGCGCGTGCAGCAAGGAGGCGCCGGGCGGCGCCGCTGCTGCCGGCGACACGCTGCTGCTCAGCAACTTCACGCTGATCGACGGCACCGGCGCCGCCGCCAAGCCGGGCCAGGCGATGCTGGTCGAGGATGGTCGCATCAAATGGGTCGGGCCGGTGGCCGAGGCGCCGCATCCGGACGGGGTGCAGCCGGTCGACCTCGCCGGCAAGTTCGTCATGCCCGGCCTGATCGACCTCCACGTGCATCTCGGCACCGTGCAGGACCTGACGCAGAAAGCCGACTTCTTCACCGCCGACAGCGTCAGGAAGGACCTGCGCACCTACGCCTCCTATGGGGTGACAACGGTGCAGTCGATGGGCACGGACGGGGACGCGATCTTCGGAGTGCGCGACGCCGAGCGCGCCGGACGCCCGGACATGGCCCGCGTCTATACCGCCGGCCAGGGCATCGTCTTCAAGGGCGGCTATGGCGGCGTGCCGGGCATCAACCACCCCGTCGCCACGCCGGCCGAGGCCAAGGCCGAGGTCGATGCCCAGGTCGCCAAAAATGTCGACTTTATCAAGCTGTGGGTCGATGACGAGCTGCACTCGATGCCGAAGATGCCGGCTGAGATCAGCAAGGCGGTCATCGACGAGGCGCATGCCAAGGGCAAGCGCGCGCTCGCCCATGTCTTCTACCTCGACGACGCCAAGAGGCTGGTCGAGCAGGGTATCGACGGCTTCGTCCACAGCGTTCGCGACAAGCCGATCGACGACGCGCTGATCGCGGCGATGAAGGCCAAGGGCACCTGGCAGGTGGCGCCGACGCTCAGCCGCGAGGCGGCCGTCCACGCCTTCGGCGCGCCAAACCCGATCACCAAGGACCCGTTCTTCCGCCAGTCCGTCTCGCCGGCCTCGGTGACCGGGCTCGAGAGCCCCGAACGGGAAAAGACGGTGTCGTCAAACCCGAACTGGAAGTTCCTCCCCGAGTTCGACGAGCGTGCCAAGGCCAATTTCGCCACCGAGGTGAAGGCCGGCATCCCTTATGGCTTCGGCACCGACGCAGGCCCCCCGGGCCGCGTGCCCGGCTATTCCGAGCATTGGGAATTGTGGGAGATGGTCAAGGCCGGCCTCACCCCGCTGCAGGCGATCACCGCCGCCACCGGGAACGCGGCCAAGTGGCTCAACGCCGACACCGGCACGCTGCAACCCGGCAAATGGGCCGACCTCGTCGTGCTCAACGCCGATCCGCTCGCCGACATCCACAACAGCAAGACAATCGACACCGTCTATATCGCGGGCAACAAGGTGCCCTCGGTCAAGCCATGAGCGATGCCGGGGTGAGGGAGGCGGCACGGCCGACGCGGGTCCGCCACGCCGTATTGTGGCTGACCGTCGCGGCGTACATGATCACCTATATGGATCGCGTCGTGATCTCGACCACGGCGCCGATGATCCAGAAGGAGTTCGGCCTGTCGGTGATCACGATGGGCTGGGTGTTCAGCGTGTTCCAGATCGGCTACGCGATGTTCCAGATCCCGGGCGGCTGGCTGGGCGACAAGTTCGGCCCCCGCCGGACGCTGACCGCGATCGTGGTGTGGTGGTCGACGTTCACGGCGCTGACCACGGCGACGTGGTCGGCGGGCTCGCTGATCGTCTGCCGCTTCCTGTTCGGCTGCGGCGAGGCCGGCGCCTTCCCCAATGCGACCCGCTCGCTGTCGCGCTGGATGCTGCCCTCCGAGCGTGGCTTCGCGCAAGGCATCACCCATGCGGGCGCGCGGCTCGGCGGCGCGATCACCCCGCTGATCGTCGTGTCGCTGATGTTGCATCTCGGCTGGCGCGGCCCGTTCCTGATCTTCGCGGTGCTCGGCCTCGTCTGGGCGGCGGTGTGGTTCTGGTATTTCCGCGACGACCCGCGCCAGCACAAGGGCGCCAACGAGGCCGAGCGGGCGCTGATCGCCAACGCGCTCGGCGCGCAGGCCGCCGACGTCGGCGAGCGGCCGGCGGTGCCGTGGCGGAAGATCCTCAGCAGTCCGCAGCTCTGGCTGATCTGCTGCATGTATTTCTGCTACGCCTACAGCATCAACATCTTCCTCACCTGGTTTCCCAAATATCTCAACGAGGTACGAAGCTTCGACCTCGCCGCCATGGGCCTGTTCGCCAGCGTGCCGCTGATGGCGGGGGTGGTCGGCGACATTGCCGGCGGCTGGATTTCCGATCGGCTGATCCACCGAAGCGGCAATGTCACGATGGGCCGCCGCGTGGTGGCGATCCTCGGCTTCGTCGTCGCCGCCATTGCCATCCCGGTGGCGGTGCTCACCAAGGCGCCGCTCGAAAGTGTGGCGTGGTTCGCGCTGGCGGTGTTCGGGCTGGAGCTGACGGTGGGCGTGTCCTGGGCGCTGACGCTCGACGTCGGCGGCGTGTTCGCCGGCTCGGTGTCGTCAGTGATGAACACCTTCGGCAATATCGGCGGCGCGCTCGCCGCCGTGATCACCGGCTACATCCTCCACTGGAGCGGCTGGGATGCGGCGATGTACGTGCTCGCCATCCTCTCGGCAGTCGCGGCGCTGCTGTTCCTGAAGATCGACGCGTCCCGCCTGATCTACGCGCGGGAAGGGTGAGACCCTAAAGCACCACGTCCCGGCCGACCGAGCGCACATCGGTCTGGCCGGACAGGGCCATGGCGATGTGCAGCTCGTGGCGGAGCAGGTCGAGCATGCGGGTCACGCCCGCCTGCTTCTGCGCGGCGAGGGCGAACGCCCAGGCGCGGCCGAGCAGCACGCCGCGCGCACCCAGCGCCAGCGCGCGCAATATGTCGATGCCCGAGCGCACGCCGCTGTCGAGCAGCACTTCGGCGCGGCCGTCGACCGCCTCCACCACCGCCGGCAGGGCGGCGATCGACGAAGGCGCGCCGTCAAGCTGGCGGCCGCCATGATTGGAGACGATGATGCCGTCCACGCCCTCGTCGCAGGCGGCGGCGGCATCCTCGGCGTCGAGTATGCCCTTGACGACGATCCGGCCCCGCCAGTGCCGGCGCAGCCACGCCATGTCCTTCCAGGTGATCGAGGCGTCGAAATTGCGCGCCACCCAGGCGGTGAACTGGGCGAGGCCCGCGCCTTCGGGCATGCGCGGCGCGAAATTGCCGAGCGTGTGCGGCCGGCCCATCACGCCGACGTCCCACGCCCAGTCGGGATGACGCATGATCTCGAAGCCCCGCTTCAGCCGCGCCGGCAGGCCCTGCGTGCCGGTGAGGCTGGAGCGTATGTCGCGACGGCGCGGGCTGTGGGTGATGAGATCGACGGTGAGCACCAGCGTGTCGACGCCGAGCGCGGCGGTGCGCGCGAGCAGGTCTTCCATATAGTCACGGTCGCGGATCACGTAGAGCTGCAGGGCGACCGGCCGGGTGACGCTCCTGGTCACCTCCTCGATCGAGCAGCAGGACGAGGACGAAAGGATGAACGGCACCCCCGCCGCCTCGGCCGCGCGGGCCGCCTGGACTTCGCCGCGGCGCGCATAGAGGCCCGCAAGCCCGATCGGGGCCAGCGCCACCGGCATCGACACCTCCTGCCCCATCAGCGTCGTGGCGAGATTGATGCTGGAGACGTCGCGCATGATGCGCTGGCGCAGCTTGAGGCGCTGGAAATCGGCCTCGTTGCTGCGCAGCGTCGTCTCGGTATAGGACCCGCCGTCGATATAATCGAACAGGAAGAGCGGAAGACGACGCCGCGCCAGTTCCCGGAAATCCTCGATGCTCGCGGGGATCATGCTCGCTCCTTTACTTCCCGGTCCAGAGGGGTGTCTGTTTGCCGAGGAAGGCGGCGACGCCGATCCTGAAGTCGTGGCTGTCATAGACCTGGTGGATGAGGTCGGTGATGTCGGGCTGGCCGGCGGCGGCGATGCGGCGCATCGCCTCCTTGGAAGCGCGCAGCGTCACCGGCGCGTTGCCGAGCAGCCGCTCGACCAGCGCGTCCGCAGCGGCATCGAGCGCGTCCGCCGGCACCAGCGCGTTGAGCAGCCCGAGTGCGTCGAGCTCGGCGGCGGGGATCATCTCGGCGGCGAGCAGCATGCGCTTGGCCATGGCGATTCCGGCATGCTGGACGAGCCGCGCATAGCCGCGCGCCGACAGGCAGTTGCCGACGGTGCGCGCCAGCGGCGAACCGAACCGCGCGCCCTCCGCCGCCACCCGGAAGTCGCAGGCGAACGACAGCGCCAGCCCGCCGCCCACCGCCCAGCCGTCGACGATGGCAACGGTCGGCTGCGGCAGCGCCTCGACGGCGGCGAGATAGCCGTCCATCTCCGCCTCATAGGCGACCCCGTCATCGCCGCCGGTGAAGCTGCGGAACCCGGCGATGTCGGTGCCCGACACGAACGCCTTGCCGCCGGCACCGCGCAGCGTCACCACCCGGATCTCCGGATCGGCGGCGATCTGCGCGCACGCCTCGCCCAGGCCGCGCCACATCTCCCAGGTCAGCGCATTATAGGCCTGCGGACGATCGAACAGGATGCGCGCGACAGGCCCGTGCCGGGTGACGCTGGTCCGTCCCTCGCTCATCCGATCAGCCCCCGCTCGGCCAGCTCCCGGCGCAGCTCCGCGCCGTGCTCGTCGAGCAAGGGCGGCGGATAGCGCACCGCCTGCGGCGTCGCCGACAGCTTCACCGGAAAGCCCAGGGCCTTGAAGCTGCCTTCCACCGGATGAGCGATCTCCTGCACCATCTCGCGCGCCCGCGTATGCTCGCTCGCCAGAGACTGCTCATAATCATAGATCGGCCCCGCCGGCACGCCGGCGGCAAGCAGCGCGCTCACCCATTGATCGACGCTGCGCGTCGCGAAGGTCGGCCGCAGCAGCTCAATCAGCGTGCGGGCATTGGCGACGCGCACGCTGTTGTCGGAAAAGCGCGGATCGTCGTTCAGCTCCTCGCGTCCAATCACCGCCAGCAGCGACAGCCACAGCTTCTGGTTGGCGGCGGCGAACACGAAATAGCCGTCCTCAGCCTTCACTGCCTGATAGGGCGCCGACATGCGGTTGGCGGTGCCCAGTGGCTTCGGGCTCTTGCCGGTGCCCCACAGTTCGGCCGTCTCCCAGATCGACAGGCCCAGCGCCGCCTCGAACAAGGACGCCGAGACGAACTGGCCCTCGCCGGTCTGCGCGCGGCCGATCAGCGCCGAGAGGATGCCATAGGTCGCAAACAAGGCCGCGCCGAGATCGCCGACCGGCGTGCCGTTCTTGACCGGCTCGGCATCGGGCAGGCCGGTGGCGCTCATCAATCCCGACATCGCCTGGGCGATGAGGTCATAGCCCGGCCGCATCGCCCATGGCCCACCCGGCCCGAAGCCCGAGATGCTGGCATAGATCAGACCCGGGTTCATCGCCTTCAGCGTCTCATAGCCGATGCCCAGCCGATCGGCGACGCCAGGCCGGCCATTCTCCACCACGACGTCGGCCGTCCTCGCCAGCCCGTAGAACACGGCGCGATCCGCCTCCGACTTCAGATCCAGCGCGATGCTGCGCTTGTTGCGATTGAGCGCCAAGAAGCCGGGACTGTCGTCGCCCTTCAGCCGGAAACCCATCGAGCGGCGCGAACTGTCGCCCACCGCCGGCGGCTCCACCTTGATCACGTCCGCGCCCATGTCGCCCAGCAACATGCAGCAGAACGGGCCTGCCATCACCTGCGACACGTCCAGCACACGAATCCCCGCCAACGGCTGACGACGACCCCGCCCTTCCTCCACCATTGAAATATCCACCTCTGCATCAAGCATGCCGACTGGGCCCGCGGCAACGCCACGACAACGGCATCTCACCTATGCATACATCGCACCATACGTGCATACAAGAAGCGGCGGGGCCGCCCCTGCGCTATTTCCCGGAGCGGCCCGGCTCGGGCGGCTCACCGGAGGCGGCGCCGTCATAGGCGGCCATGCGCTTGCGCGCCCGGGCTTGCTTGGTTTCGTGCCGGATGCTGGCGGCACCATTGTCGAAATGCTCTTCCATCAGCCGGCTCAGCGCTGCGGCGTCGCGGCGCAGCAGGGCAGCGTGGATCTGCTTATGCTCTTCGAAGGCGTCGGCCCAGCGATCATGATCCAGGGTGCTGACGTGGCGCGCGCGCTCCGCGCGCGGCAGCAACAGGCGCCAGGCGAGCAGCAAGGAGGGATTGGCAGAAGATTCCACGATCAATTCGTGGATCAGCCGATTGGCCTCAAGATAGCGCGGGCGATCGCGCGTCTCGAAATAGCGCTCCATATCCTCCTGCAGTTCGGAGAGGATTTCGAGCTGCTCCGGCGTCATGCGCTTGCACGCGAGCCGGGCGGCCAGCGATTCCAGCGCGCCGAGCACGGTGAACACCTCGGCGGCCGCCTCCTCGTCGAGATGGGCGACCTGCACGGTACGATTGGGCAGCAGGCTGACCAGCCCTTCGCCGGCCAGGGTGCGGAATGCCTCGCGCACCGGGGTGCGCGACATGCCGAACTGTTCGCTGAACGCCACTTCGCGAAGCGGCTCCCCGGGGGGCAGATCGCCGGCAAGGATCATCCTGCGCAGCAGGCGCACGGCCTCTTGATGGCGATCCCCCTTGCGCGCAGGCTTGGCCGCTTCTTCTGGCGGCGGCGCATTCTTGCCCGTTCTATTCATGGATGGACGCTAGCCAGTCGCCCGCGCGGGAGCAAGCGGGAGGATAGTCGTAGATCCCCCGGCGGGCCGTCACGCGCCCGGCCTGTCCGGCACGATTTTCGTCTGCCCGAGCAGGCTGGCATCGCGGGGCAGTTCCGTCGATCCGGCGGGGAAACCGTTCTTCGACAGAATATAGGCTTCGACATCGGCGACCGCGGCGGAACCGAGGCTGCCGGGATTGTCCTGCGGCATCGTCGTCTTGATGCGGGTGAACAGGTCGCCGGCACTCTGCCCGCTCCAGTTGGAGAGGAAACCGCCGCCGGCCAGTGGCGGCGCCACGTCCGCCCCGGCGAGATTGTCGCCATGGCAGCTGGCGCAATGGGCGGTGTATTGCGCCTCGCCGCGCTTCGCCTGCGCCTCGCTATAGGCGCCGTCCCACACGGTGGCCGGGGCAGCCAGGGCGAGCGCGGGGATGGCGGCGAGCGCAAGGCCGGCGAGCCAGGTTCGGCGACGGGGTGGCAAGTTCATACGCACATCCTCTGCAACTGTTACGCGAGACAAACCCATGTACCGGCGATCACCGTCTCAGGCGCCGGGCAGGCGAAAGGCGATCAGCTCGCCGCTGTAATTGCCGCCGCCGATCGCGGCGACGATATATTGCTGGCCATTCAGCATGTAGGTCATCGGCACGCCGGAGATGCTCGCCGGCATGTAGACCGCGCCCTTCTGCTCGCCGGTGGCCTTGTCGTAGGCGCAGAGCATCGCGCCGCGCCGCCCGTCCGGCAGGGTGAACAGGCCCGGCTCGCCGCAAATGACCAGCGTCCTGGTGGTGAGGGTGCCGGCGAAGCCGGCGCGCCCGGTCTTGGGGATCGTCATCCCCTTGAGCCTGGGATGGTTGCGCACCTCATCCGGCGTTTCGCCATGCGGCACCTGCCAGAGATGATCGCCGGTCTTGAGGTCGATGGCGGTGATGCGGCCATAGGGCGGCTTCAGCAGGGGCAAGCCCTCCACGGTGAGCCGCCCGTAGGTGTGATCCCCGCGTTTGGGCGCGTTGGGCATGCCGCGGACGTTGATCCATTCGAAGTCCGACAGTTTCGGATTGTCGTTCTTCAGCTCCGTCATCACGTCGGCCTGCGTCTTCGAATAGATGTAGACGACGCCGGTCTCCGGATCGGCCGAGCCGCCCGGCCAGTTGGCGCCGCCGGTCAGGCTCGGCGCGGTCAGCGTCCCCCAGCTGCCGTCGGGATCGAACACCGAGGCGGGGGTGAACAGCGGCCCGGTCCGGTAATTGCTGATCACCTCCAGCGCCTTGGCATGCAGCTCCGGCGTGAAATCGATCAGCGAGTCCGCGCTGATGCCCTGCATGTCATAGGCGGCAGGCCGGCTCGGCACGGGCTGGGTCGGCGCATACCATTCGCCTGGTACGTCGCCCTTGGGCACCCTGGTCTCCCGGATCGGCCACACCGGCTTGCCGGTGACCCGATCGAGCACATAGAGATAGGATTGCTTGGTCGGCTGGGCGAGCAGCTTGACGACGCCCTTCCCCTTCACCGGCACGTCGAGCAGGATCGGCGCGCAAGGCACGTCATAATCCCAGATGCCGTGATGGACGAGCTGGTAGTGCCATTTGCGCTCGCCGCTATCGAGGTCGACGGCGACGATGCTCTCGCCGAACAGGCCGTCGCCACGGCGATACTGCCCGCCGACATCCCCGGTCGGCAGCTCGACCCCGAGATAGGCGAGGTTCAGATCGACATCGACCGAAATCTGGCACCAGACGCCGGCATTGCCGATCTCGTCGGTGCCGTCGAGCCAGGTGTCGTAGCCGAATTCGCCCTTGCGCGGGATGGTGTGGAAGATCCACTTGCGCGCGCCGGTCCGCACGTCGAAGGCGCGGACATAGCCGCGCACATTGTCGCGCGTCTTCGGCACATTGCCGGCGGTATGGGCAGCGCCGACGATGACGACGTTCTTGGCCACCGCCGGCGCCGCGTGCAGGCCGACATCGGCGTGGACGGGATCAATATCCTGATCGAAGTCCTTCTTGAGATCGACAATGCCATTGTCGCCGAAACCGGGAATGCGCTGGCCGGTGGCCGGGTCCAGCGCGACCAGCTGATAGCCGATCGTCACGTAGAGCAACCGCTCTTCCTTGCCGTCCGTCCAGTAGGACAGGCCGCGGCCGGAGAGCTTGCGCGGCGCATTTCGCGCGCGCTCGCCCTCATCCTCGCGGTGGATCCACAATATCTCGCCGGTGGCGCCATCAACGGCGATGACGGAGCGGCGCGTTCCCGCCGTCGCATAAAGCACGCCGTTGATCATCAGCGGCGTGCATTCGAACTGATATTCCGGCCGGGCGCCGAACAGATCGGTCTTCACCCGCCAGGCGATCTCGAGATCGTTGAAATTCTCCGCGTTGATCTGGTCGAGCGGCGAATAGCGGTGATTGGCGAGATTGTTGCCATAGCTCGGCCAGTCGGTATCGCCCGGCGCGCGCTGACGCGGCGTGATCTGGGCGAGGGCAGGCGTGCGCGCGAAAAGCCATGCCATCAACGGCAACGCCATCGCCGTCCGCCGCGTCAGCTTCGCCATTCCCACCCCTTCTCAATGTCCTGCTCTGGTCGCACCACGCTGACGGCTGGGAGGGCGTTCGCCAAGTACGACCAAAGGCGCAGTCCCGCCGAGCAGCTGCCCGTAGCGCTACCGATCGCCGGTTCAGCGGCGGGACCGGGCCGTGGGCTTGCCGTCATCGACCCCCAGGGCATGAATCTGCGCATCGTGGGTGACCACGAACACCTTGCCGAGGGCGACCACCGGCTCGGAGAAATGTACCCAGCCCGACAGCGTCTTGCCGCTTGAATAGAGCTGCTTTCCGGTCTCCGCATCATAGGCGTAGAGCGTCAGATTGCCGATCGGCGTGGCGCGGAAGTTCGCCGCCTCGGGCGTGGTGTTGACGAGGCGCGGACCGCCCTGGACCCGGTAATTCTGCAGCGCCTGGCCACCGGTGGACAGGGCATAGACGACACCGTTGGCGACCACCGGCGGATCCGGCATGATCATGTCGCCCGACTTCCACAGCGGCACCGCCGAGACGGTGCCGTTCGCCTCGACCACCTCGAACGCCAGCACGCTGCCATTAGGCGTATCACCGGCGCTGATCTTGAATTCCGGGGCCGTCCTGGCGAGCGGGCCCCACATCGGCAGATAGAGGAAGCGCCGGCCGGCGGCGTTGGCGTAGGTGGTGATCGCACCCCACACGCCGGAGCTCGGATCGGTGCCGACCGCCCCTTCATTGCCGAGCACCGGCGACTGGAACAGGGGCTTCTGGTGACTGGCGAGCGCGCCGCCGCCCATGTCGTCGGCATTGAGCAGGCGGAGCACCGATTCCTTCTGCGCCACCGCGACCAGCGTCTTGCCGCCGAACGGGAAGACTACCGGGCTTGCCGAGCCGCCGAGATCATGGCCGCTCAGATAGCGGTGATTTTCCGGCGTGAAGGAATCGAGCACGCGCGCCGCCTTGTGCGACAGGCGCACGATCGTGTCGCTCCAGTTGCCGGCGGCCGGATCATAGGGTCCATCCGAGGTTTCGAAGATGACGCTGTCATTGGGTCCGCGCGCAAGGCCGCCGCGGCCCCACGGCGCAGCGGGACGTCCGCTGCTCAGGTAGAAGCGGGTCAACTCGGGACGCGCGAGATCAGTGACGTCGACAGCCGTCACCGATGAGGGATCGGTCGGGCGGTTGGCGGGATCAAACGGCGTCTTGAGATCGCGCGCCGCATACATGGCCGATTTGGGATCGGTGATCTCGCCGCACGCCCGGCCGCTCGTCGCATAGACGACGTCGCTGATCAGGTTGAGGCTCCAGGCGCGCGCAAACGGGGCCACCATCTCGGTTGCCGCCAGCCGCTCGGCGCCATCGGCGAGGTTGACGCCGCGCAGCTTGCCGTCCGAGGCGAGGAAGAACACCACGCCGCGCGCCTTGTCGATGGTCGGCGTGGCATTGGCGGTGTTGGGACAGAGCCACGTCGCCTGCTTGGTCGGCTTGACGGCGTTGGGGAAGGATTTCTGCCAGAGCATCGCGCCGGTGTCGGCATCGACGGCGAACAGCTTGTCGTCCGCGCTGAGCACCACGAGGATGTTCTTGACGCCCTGCGCGGTCTGCACCCCCGCGGCGATGACCGGCGCGGTCAGCGTCGACAGCGCGACGTCGGTCACCTCGGCGGGCAGCTTCGCTGTCCATTGCAGCTTGAGCTTGCCGACATTGCCGGTACCGAGGGCGGTCTCGCCCCGGTTCCAGCCGGTGCGTTCCTGATCATAGCCCCAGGTCGGCCAATCGTTGGCCGGCGCCTGCGCAGCCAGCATCGCCGGCGCCAGCAACGCGATGGCAGCGACGCCGAGACGAAAAGCGTGGGGCATGGAGATCGCTATCCTTCCTTTGATTGCGTCTGCTTCAGTCCGGAAAAGCACCTGGTCCGCAAGATGGCTGCAAGCACCGCGGGAAGGGGCGGACGCCACCCCTTCCCCGGCCGTCCTATAGCTTGATCGACAGATTGAGGGTGACGGTGCGGCCGTAAGGGTTGTTGATCAGCGAGTAATAGCCGCTCGCGCCGTTATAGTAAGGCGGGTCCTTGTCGAACAGATTGCGGGAAGCAACCGCGATCCTGGCCCCGTTCAGCACGCCGGGCAGATCATAGCTGATGTTCAGATCGAAGGTGGTCTGGCTCTTCACCTTGTCGCCGCCGCCGCTCGGATTGCCGTTCTCGTCGCGGGTGAGCGGGGTGACGGTGCTGCTCGACCAGTTGCGATAGCTGCCGGTGTAATTGGCGAAGGCGCGGATCGCGAGGGTGCCATCGGACCAGCCGAGATAGCCGCGAAGCTTGGTGCGGTTCGACGGGAAGGTGCCGTTAATGCCGGCGGTGCCGAGGATGTCATAGAACGGCCCGTCGCCGAACGACTGCCGGTAGCGGGTGAATTGCGTGCCCGAAATCCCCGCCGAGAATGTTCCGGCGCTTTCGGTGCGCAGATCATAATCGATATTATAATCGATGCCCGCCACCCGCAGGTTCAGCCAGTTGGAGTTGATCGTCCGGAAGATATAGTTGGTGCAGGCCGCTTGGCTGTTGGTCTGCGGGATACCCTGCGTCACCGCCGCGATATCTGCCTGGGTCGCGCAGCCCGGGTAGAAGCTGAGCAGGAACTGGGCTGACGCGGTGTTGATCACATTCTGGAGCTGCGGCCCGGTCGTGCCGCCATCGAACTTGGTGCTCCAATAGGTGATGCCGGCGTGGAGGCCCGGCACCAGCTGCGGGCCAAGATCGACGCCCAGCGACCAGCCGCTGCCCTCCTGCGGGCCGGCATTCTGATCGCCGCTCGTCACCTGGATGCCCTGCAGCGTGGCGATGTTGCAGAGCGCCTGCCCCGCGCAGCTCGGGATGATCTGCGCCACCGCCGGATAGGCCGACACCGGGATATTGACGTTGTTGGTCTGCGTCGACCAGCCGGCCGTTCCGAAGGAACCATATTGGTCGCCGAAGATGGTCAGCGGCGGCGACACGAAGGACGTCGAGTAATTGCCGCGCAGGCGCAGGCCCTCGATCGGATCAAGATTGAACGCGAACTTGGGATTGGTCGTGCCGCCGAATTCGCTGTAGTGATCGTAGCGCACCGACGCGGACAGATCGAGCTTGCTGATGAAGCTCACCCCCATTTCGGGCGAGATCACCGGCACGTTCAACTCGGCGAAGCCCGAATAGACCTTGCGGCTGAAATCATATTTCAGCTGCTGCGAACCTTGCCGCGCCGGACCCGAATTGTTGGCGCGTGACACGAACTGGCTGAGCTGGGTGTTGTACATCTCGCCGCCGACCGCGAGCTTCACGGCACCGGCGGGAAGCTCGAACAGCGAGCCGGTCACACTGGCGCGCACCTGCTGATAGCCGGTGGTGTTGCGCAGCAGGTTGGTGTTGTCCATCAGCGCGTCGCGCACCGCCTGCGAGGTGCGGTTGCTGCTCGCCGGATTCCACACGTCCAGCGCATTGGCGGTGGTCAGCGGCAATTGGGTGATGATGGTGGTGGTGCCGGGGATGGAGATGGCGGTCAGCGAACCGCCGCCGTTGGTGGTACCGTTCAGCCCCAGCAGCGCGACGCTGGAATTGATCGCGCCGGTGGTGAAGGTGCTGCTCTCGTCGCGACCGGCGCTGGCCAGGAAATCGAGATGCCAGTCCGAGGTGAAATCATAGCCGAGGGTGAAGTTGGCATACATGCTGTCGCTGTTGTTATGCCCCTTGGCCGGCCCGAACAGCGAGGTCGCGTCCCAGCGCACCGTCTGGCTGGCGCCGGGTCCCGTATAGAAAGGATTGGCCTGCTGGCCGCCGGAGAAGACGGTGGCCTGGATCGTGCCCGCGCCGTTGCGGCTGACCCCACGCCGGCGGGAATAAAGCAGGTCCACCCCCATTTCGAGGGCGCTGGTCGGCGTGAAGCTGATCCGCGCCATCACATTCTGGCGGGTCTCCTTGCCGAGGAGGTCGGTGACGTCCCAGTTGGTGCAGGTGAGCGCCGTGGAATTGATCGACGCCGGATCGCAGAACGAGGTCAGGAAATTGCCGCCCGTCCGTCCGTTGCCGAGCGAGACATTACGGTGATCGGGATAGGTGAAGTCCCGATCCTTGTTGCGCAGATTGTCCTGATAGATATAGCCGGCGCCGACCACCGCGGAGAAAGTGTCGCCGGTGGTGCCCATCAGCAAACCCGCAGAATAACCCGTGGTGCCATCGCGCAGCGTGGTCGACACGTCGGCGCGGATACCATCGAATTTCCGGCGGGTGATGAAGTTGATCACGCCAGCCACCGCGTCCGATCCGTAGACCGAGGACGCGCCTTCGGCGAGGACCTCGACGCGCTGGATCATGATGTCCGGGACGATGTTCGGATCGAGGAAGGTGTGGTTGGTGCCGCCGGTCGGCCCGCGATGGCCGTCGATCAGCACCAGCGTCGAGTTGGAGGCGCTGGCGCCGAGCTGGTGGATGCTCGGCTGATAAAAGGCCGAGGTCGTCCCCTGGCCGGTGACGCCGCTGAGCGAGGGCACGGAATCGAGCGCGCCGGTGACGGTCTGCTCGCCGGTCGCCGCCAGCGTCTCGGCCGTGACGGACACCAGGTTCGAGCCGACCGGCGCGACGCCGCGGATACTGGTGCCGGTGACGACGATCTCGTCGGTGGGCTGGCTCGCCGGCACGGGCGCGGGCGGCGGCGCGTTCTGCGCCAGCGCGGCGGACGCCGTGATGGCCGCTGTGCCCAAGGCGATGGCGGATACGCCACGGGCCACGTGGCGCAAGACTATGCTCATCTCTCTCTCCCCGATTTTATTGGGCGGCGTTCTTTGTGCGCCTGAGCTTTGATTGCATCGACTCGGGGATCATGTCAACAGTGCATGCAAGATGTGATGTCATGCATGCACAACTGGAAGCTCATTGTCATGTTTTAGCCGTATCGGTTCGCTGGGCAGCCGTATCAGGACCGTTCTGGCGGATTTGCCCGCGGCCGCGACGTTGGTCGTAATTGCATGCAAGAATCGGGGCCTTATGCTGGGCGGGTCCGCCGGCGGGCCGACGCGCCGGCACACAGGAGGGAAAAAGCGATGAGAGGCTTGTTGTATTTCGGTGCGGCGATGGTCGCGGTGTCGACGGCGGTGGCGGCCGGCGCCCAGTTCCTGCCGAAGGACGATCCGATGCCGGTCACCGAGCAGCGTATGCCGGCGCAGTTCTGGTCGGCCAAGCCAAGCACGCCGACGCCCTATGAGGCGCCGAACAAGGTGCATTGGAAGCTGTCGGAAATACTCGCCTCGCATCGCGGGCAGAGCGACTGGGTGCAGCCCATCATCCGCAATCGCGAGCAGGATGCCGACTATATCTCGCTCGGCGTCGGCAAGAAGACCAAGCCGCGTTTCTACGCCGACGATCGCGTGGTGTTCATCGTCCAGGACGGTGCGATCCGCGTGACGATCGACGGCGCCGAGCCGTTCACGGCGACCAAGGGCTTCATGGTCAATGTGCCGTTCCGCCACATCTATTCGCTGGAAACGGTGGGCGACAAGCCGTCGCTGCGCTTCGAGGTGCGCCAGGCCGGCTCGCCGCCGCTGTTCCCGGCGACCGAGACGCCCGATCCCTACCCCGGCCGCACCTATGTCAAGGTGACGGGCAATCCCGGGCCGAACAAGGATCGCGATACCAATCCGCTCTATATCGACTTCCTGAAAGACGTCGCGGTCGGAGAAAAGCCTTATAACGGCAAGTTCGTGTGGGACGATCACTTCACCTCGAACATATTGCGCGGCAAGGCCCAGACGATCCCGCCGGCCACCAACAAGGGCCATTTCCACGTCGACTGGATGGAGTTCTGGTTCATCATGGAAGGCAAGGTCGGTTATCAGATCGAGGGCTTCCCCTACTTCGTCGCCGATCAGGGTGACGTCGTCGCCGCCGCCAAGGGCCGCTGGCATCGGCCGAGCAATGATCCGGGCGCGCCGATGTCGACGCGCATTCCGTTCAACCCGCGCCCGCCGATCCTTCATAATTTCGAAGCGCCGGCCAACTGATCGTAACCACGACAAAGGCCGCCCGGCATCACCGCCGGGCGGCCTTTTTCCTACCGGCCGCGGCTGGAGCCGAACGCACCCGGCCGTGACTCGAAGACCAGTGGCGGCTCCGCGGCCCGGGTCAGCGTCTTGCCGTCGAACGCATAGCTGGTGATGTCGCGCTCCACCGCGCACTCGACGAGGATCGTCCGTCCGTCGGCGCTGAACGTGGCGCCCTGGCAATTATGGCTGGTATCCGCCTCCGCCACCGGCACCAGGGTGCCGCCGCCGGTGCGGAACAGCTTGAGCTTGCCGAGCACGGTGGAGAAATTCTCCGCCGTGCGCACGAACGCCGAGCCATTGCCGACGACGACCGCCAGATAGCGCCCGTCCGGGGACAGGACGACATGCTCCGGTGTGGCGCCGACGTCGACCGCGCCGATCATCCGCCCGGCCTTGAGATCGACGATCGAAACCGCGCCGGTCTTCGGCGTGTTCAGCGGGGTGCCGCCGAAATTGCTGTTGTAGAGATAGCGCCCATCCGCCGAGATGATCGCCCCGTCCGGATTGACCCCGACCGCGATGTCGCCGTCGCGAGTGACGCTGTTGCCCTTGATAGCGAGGCGGGTGAGCTTGCCGTCCCCGAAGCGCACGGCATAAGCGCTGCGCCCGTCAGGCGTCATGACGACGTCGCGCGGCTCGGCCTTGGCCTCCAGCTTGACGGTGCCGACCTGCTCCAGCGTCGTGCCGCCGCGCACGGCGAGCACTGCGATGCTGTCGTCATTGGCGCACGCGACCAGTGCCAGATCGCCCCGGCGGTTGAGCCACACGCCCATCGCGCCGGGCGCGACCGCGAGACGCTGAAGCACCCGCGGATGAGCCGGATCAGCGAGCGAGATCAGCGACACGACGCCGTCGGGCTGGGTCTTGTTGTCCGGGCCGAGCTTCTGGGGATTGGCGACCAGCGCGAACTTGCCGTCGCGCGACACCGCGATCGATACCGGTGGACCATTCAGCGTTGCCGGCGTCTCGACCATGCCGAGCACGCGCGGCGGGCGGGTGCCGATGTCGAGTACCGCCACCGCATCGGCGGTGGGGCCGGTCTGCGTGTCGCCGGCGCGCACCTGCTTGCCGTCGAGCGCCACCAGCACCGTCTCCGCGCCAGCCGGGATGGCGAGGCCGAGCGCGACGGCCGCGGCGAGCGCGGCCCTGGTCATGGAAAGCTGTGCCATGGATCCTCACCCCTGTCGGTCAGCGGGACTTCTTCATCACCGTCACGCGCCCGACACTGGTGTCGCCGGCGTAGAGATTGCTGTCCTTGTCGAACACCCAGTAGCTCGCCTCGATGAACTCACCGGTGCCGATGCCCATGCCGTTGCCGATCGCGCCGAGGACGCGGCCGGACCGATCCATCTTCAGGAACTGGCCGTCCTGGCCGCTGGCCATCCACGGATTGCCCTCGGGATCGAACTGGATGGCGCAGACCAGGTTGCGCGTCAGGATGTTGCGCAGGAACTTGCCGTCCGCCGAATAGACGACGATGCGATATTGCTCGCGATCACCGATCCACACGTCGCCGTTGGTCGGATCGATGGCGAGACCGTGCGCGGACTCGAACTTTCCGTTATTGACGTTGTTGCCATACCATTGGCGGATGAACTTGCCGCTCTTGTCGAGCTGGATGATGCGGGCGGCGCCCGACTGGTTGGCCGGATCGTCGGTCTGGGTGTCGTTCGGGCTTTCGTTGCCATGGCCCTCGGCGATATAGATGTCGCCGTTGCGGCCGAAGGCGAGCATCACCGGCTCCCACAGCAGCCGCTGGCCCTTGGCCTCATCCCAGTCCCCGCGATGGCCGGCGGTGCCGATGGTCATCAGCAGCTTGCCGTCGGGGCTCACCTTCTTGGCGGTGGCGAGACCGGTGTCGAGGATCCAGACATTGTCTTCGGCATCGATGGCCATGCCGTGCGCCTTGTTGGCGTGGCCGATGACGTCGTCGCCAATGGTCAGGATCAGCTTGTTGTTGCGATCATATTTGAACAGCTGGGCCATGCCGAGCGGCTTGCGCTGGAACACCCACAAATTACCCTTGGAATCGAGCGCCACCGAGGGGACGCCGCCAATGCCCTCGGGCAAGTTGACCGGATAGCTATACTGATAGCCGAGCGTCGCCTGCCACTGCACGCGCTGCATCTGGTTGCGCTGAGGCGCGCCGGGCATGCGGTTGCCGCAGACCGGCGACTGGCGGCAGCCCGGCGGGTTCGGCATCAGCAGCTGCGGCGGGGACGTCGGGCGGGGCAGCACCGTCACCTTGCCACCCGGGGCGACGGCGGTGTTGCCGGTCGGATCGGGAAAGGAGCCCTTGAGGAACCAGGCGGGCTGGCCGTTCTCGGCCGGGCCGCTGGTCGGCGGCACGGACTGGGCCTGCGCTGTGGCAGCCGCCAGCAGGCCGCCCGTCGCCGCCAGAAGAACGGCCCGATATCCGCGCATGATCATAAATCTCTCCCTATCAGTCTCGACCTCGGCGCTCTGCGGCACCTTCTCGCCCGGAGGCGGACAGGAATTGTGTACACATGAATCTTTGTGCATACAACACATGCAAAATCAGCATGTCGGGAATGCCCCCGGCCCTGCCCGCAGCTCTGCCACACGGCGGGCCTGCGCGAAAGGAAAGGCCGGCCACGCTGCTGGGCGTGGCCGGCCTTCCGGATCGTCAGTGAGGGGGAGGCGGCTCAGGCCGCGCCGAAGCTCTTGACCAGCGAGCCCGCGACCAGCGCCCAGCCATCCACCAGCACGAAGAAGATGATCTTCATCGGCAGGGCGATGCTGGCCGGCGGCACCATCATCATGCCCATCGCCATCATGATCGCCGCCACCGCCATGTCGATGACGAGAAACGGCAGCAGCAGCAGGAAGCCGATCTCGAAGGCGCGGCGAAGCTCGGAGATCATGAACGCCGGCATCAGCGTGGTCAGCGGGATCTGGGCGCGCGGCACCGGCGGCTTGTTGGCAAGCTCCACGAACAGGCGGACGTCATCCTCGCGGACGTGCTTGAGCATGAACTGCTTGAACGGCTCCGACGTGCGCTCGAACGCCTGGGTCTCGTTGATCTGACCGGCATTATAGGGGCTGATGCCGTTCTTCCACGCCGCGTCCAGCGTCGGGCCCATCACGAAGAAGGAGAGGAACAGGGCGAGGCTGATGATCACCGGGTTAGGCGGCACGCCCGGCGCGCCGAGGCCGTTGCGCAGCAGCGACAGCGCCACGACGATGCGCGTGAAGGAGGTGACGGTCATCAGGATGCCGGGCGCAAGGCTCAGCACCGTCAGCATCATCACCAGCTGGATGGCACGGCCCGACACCGAGCCCTCGCCGAGGTTGGCGGACACGGTCTGCGCCAGCGCCGGCTCGGGAATGGCGAGCAGCGCCAGCGGCACCGCCGCGGCAAGAACGAGAAGGAGTGGCTTACGCATTCGGGAATCCAGCCTTGCGGGCGACGGGGGGTCTGGTGGAGGTGCCGGGTGCCGCATCCAGCAGCAGCAGGCCCTCGGGCGCGATCATGACGAGATGCTCGGTATCGTCGCGGCGGATCAGCGCCACCGATCGACGCGCGTCGATCGAGATGCGCTCGACCACGGCGAGGCGGCGCTCTCCATTATGGCCGACGACCATGCCGCCCGGCAGCTTGATATTATAACGACGGACCAGCCACAGCGCGCCGACGAGGAGCCCAAGAACGACGCCGAGCGCGCCGAACGTGCGGAGCAATGCGAGGAAATCCATCGGTCAGGGCACCCGCTGCACGACTTCGGTGATCTCAAGCGACATCAGCTCGCCGTCGACGAGGATCTTGCCATGCGCCACCAGCTGGTTGTTCACATAGACCAGCGTCGGATCGTTATGATCGCAATCGAACGGGATCATCGCGCCGCGGCTCATCTTGAGCAGCTGACGGACGGGGATATTCGTAGAACCGAGCACGATCGAAAGGTCGATCGGAATGCCATCCAGCACGGACATGCGCGTCTCCTTATGCTGGGTATTGTAGGAATAATTTTCCCCCAACCGCCGTTGGTAGGCAAAAAATGCCTATAAGAAATCTGTCGGCATCATGCTGGCAGGAGGCGTTGAGTGGACCTGAAGAATTCCGTGGATGTTTCGGCGTCCGGCCTTCGTGCGCAGGCCCTGCGCATGCGGGTGATCGCGGAAAATCTCGCCAATTCGGACTCCGTCGCGCGCGATCCCGGCGGCGATCCCTATCGCCGGCGCGTCGCCACCTTCAAGAGCGAGGTGGATCGCGCGACCGGCGCCACGCAGGTGAAGGTGCAATCCATCACCCCCGATAAATCCAGTTTCAGCCGCGTCTACCAGCCCGGCAACCCGGCGGCCGACGGACAGGGCTATGTCCTGCGGCCGAACGTGAACCCGCTCATCGAAAGCGCCGACATGAAAGCGGCGCAGCGCTCCTACGAGGCGAACCTCAACGCCATCGAGGCAGCGCGCAACCTCACCCAACGGACCATCGATCTCATCAAATAAGGGATGACTGCCATGTCGATCGGAGCCTTCGACGCGACGGCCGCTTATTCGCGCGCCATGAACACCATGCCGAGCTTCGGCCTCGGCGCCGACGATGCCCCCGCCGCCGCCAGCGGCGCGCAGGCGGCGGCCGGCGGCGGCTTTGCCGGCATGATCGAATCCATGGTCGGCCAGACCGCCCAGAGCCTGCACACCGCCGAAGCGGAAGGCGCCAAGCAGGTCGCCGGCAAGGGCGACCTGATCAATGTCGTGACCGCGGTCGGCGCGGCCGAGCATGCGCTCGATACGGTGGTGGCGGTGCGCGACAAGATCGTCAGCGCCTACACCGAAATCATGCACATGCAGATCTGAAGCCAATGGACGCGCTTCAGGCGATCGATCTGGCGAAGGCGGCGCTGTTCCTGGTGCTGACCATCGCTGGTCCGATGCTGGTCACCTCGTTCATCGTCGGCGTCTCGATCAGCCTGTTCCAGGCGCTGACCCAGATCAACGAGATGACCCTCACCTTCGTGCCCAAGCTGGTCTCGATGGGCCTGGTCCTGCTGCTGTGCCTGCCGATGATCGGCCAGGCGCTGGCCGGGTTCATGGCGCGCATCTCCAGCCTCATCATCACCGGCTGATCAAGATGGCATCGCTGCCGATCGACCTCTCCGTATTCCTGATCGTATTCGTGCGGGTCGGCGCGGTGGCGATGCTGTTGCCGGTGTTCTCGGAATCGACGATCCCGGCCCAGCTTCGCCTGCTGCTCGCACTCGGCCTGAGCATGGGGCTGTACGGCATGCTGTCCGAGCATGTCCTGCCCGCCGTCGCCGACGATCGCGCGCTGCCCGGCCTCGTCATCTCGGAAATGCTGATCGGACTGGCGATGGGCGGCATCATCAATCTGCTGTTCAAGGCGGTGACCATCGCCGGCGGCATCATCAGCCTGCAGGTCGGCCTGTCCTCAGTGCTGGTGCCCGATCCGGATGCCGGCGGCCAGTCGACGCTGGTCGCGCGCTTCATCACCGTCGCCGCAACGATCGTGTGCATGTCGCTCGGCGTGCATCATCTGTGGATCGCCTCGATCGTCAAATCCTACGCGGTGTTCCCGGTGGGTGGCCTGCCCCCGGCGCAGGATTTCGCGCGGCTGGCGATCGACACCATCGGCCAGTCGATGCGCCTCGCGATCGGGCTGGCCGCGCCGCTCATCGCCTATGGCATCCTGTTCAACGTCGCGCTCGGGCTCGCCGCACGCATGGCGCCGACGATCCAGATCTTCTTCATCTCCCAGCCGCTCAACATCGTGCTGGGCCTGTCGATCCTGATCAGCACGATGGGGGCGGTGCTGATGGTGTTCGCCAATGCGATGGGCGCCTTCATGCAGACCAACTGGGGCGGCTGATCCATGGCGGACAAGGACCAGAAGACCGAGGATCCTACCTCCAAACGCCTCAGTGACGCGCGCAAGAAGGGCGACGTCATCACCGCGACGGAGTTTCGCCACGCGGTGATGCTGGTCGCGGTGCTGGTGCTGATGGGCAGCATCGGCACCTGGACGCTGGCCCGGCTGGGCACGATGTTCGTGCGCCTGTGGGGCAATGCCGAGGACTATCGTCTGGAGCCGACCGGCGCGCAGAATTTCGCGTTCGGCATCGCCGAGCATTTCGCGCTGGCGATGATGCCCGCGGCCGGCGTCGTCGTCGTGTTCGCGCTGCTCACCAGCCTGTCGCAGGGCAAGCCGACCTTCGCGGTGGCGCGGCTCAAGCCGAAATTCTCGAAATTGTCGCCGATGAACGGGCTCGGCCGCATGTTCAGCACGCGGTCGCTCGTCGACTTCGTCAAGACGGTGGCCAAATGCGCGGCGGTGATCATCGTCGCGACGATGGTGCTGCGCCCGAAGCTGGTGGCATTCGACCAGCTCGTCGGCTCCGAGCCGCAGGCCGTCGTCCACACCATCAACGCGCTCGTCTATTCGCTGATCAAGGCGGTGGCGATGATGGTGGCGGTGATCGCGTTCGCCGACTTCTTCTACCAGCGCCGCGCCTGGTTCGCGAAGATGCGGATGTCGAAGCAGGAGATCAAGGACGAGTATCGCCAGCAGGAAGGCGATCCCAAGGTCAAGGGGCGCATCCGCTCGATCCAGCGCCAGCGCTCGCGCCAGCGCATGATGGCCGCGGTGCCCACCGCCAGCGTCGTCATCACCAACCCGACCCACTATGCCGTGGCGCTCAAATATGAGCATGGCGAGATGGCGGCGCCGGTGGTGGTGGCCAAGGGCGCCGACGAGGTGGCGCTGCGCATCCGCGCCGTCGCCACCGAGAACAAGGTGCCGATCGTCGAGAGCCCGCCGCTGGCGCGCGCACTGTTCGCGTCCGCGGACATCGATCGGCCGATCCCCGTCGAACATTACGCCGCCGTCGCCGAGGTCATCGGCTACGTCATGCGGCTGGCCAGGAGCAAGGTCGCATGACCATTGAAAATCTCCCCCGCCGGACCGGCAGGCACGTCGTCCATCCTATAAGGAAAGTGATGCCGATCCCTTCGAAATACCGGGCACCTGCCCTTGCCGCGATCATGGCGCTTGGCCTCGGCCTCGGCGCCGCGCCTGCGCACGCCGGGCCGACGACGCGCATCAAGGACATTGTCGACATCGAGAATGTCCGGCCAAACCAGCTCGTCGGCTACGGCCTCGTCGTCGGCCTGCAAGGCACGGGCGACCGCATTCGCAACGCGCCCTTCACCGAAGAGACGATGCTGGCGATGCTCGAGCGCATGGGCGTCAACGTGCGCAGCGCCAACCAGATGCGCACCCAGAACGTCGCCGCCGTCACCGTCACCGCGACGCTGCCGCCATTCTCGCGCGCCGGCTCGAAGATCGACGTGCAGGTGTCCGCGCTCGGCGACGCCACCAGCCTGCAGGGCGGCATCCTCGTCGCCTCGTCGCTGCGTGGCATGGACGGCGAGATCTACGCCGTGGCGCAAGGGCCCGTCGCGGTCTCCGGCTTCCGCGCGCAGGGCCAGGCAGCCAGCGTCTCGCGCGGGGTGACCACCTCGGCGCGGATCGCCGACGGCGCGCTGGTCGAGCGCGAGGTGCCGTTCGCGCTGCGCTCGGCCACCAGCCTCAAGCTGGCGCTGAAGAACCCCGACTTCACCACTGCTTTCCAGATCGCCAAGGTGATCAACTCCAAGGCGCCCGGCGTCGCCACGGTGCTCGACCCGTCCACCGTCGAACTGAAGCCGAGTGCCGGCTCGCCGGTCGATCTCGTCGCCCAGATCGAGAATCTGCCGGTCACCGTCGACCAGCCGGCGCGTATCGTCATCAACGAGGCCTCGGGCACGGTGGTGATGGGCGCGGACGTGCGCATCAGCCCCGTGGCCATCGCCCAGGGCGGGCTGACGATCAGCGTCACCGAGACGCCGGTCGCCTCCCAGCCCGAGCCCTTCTCGAACGGGCAGACGCAGGTGTTGCCACGCACCCAGGTGGATGTCGACGATGGCTCCGGCCGCTCGCTCGGGGTGCTCAGCACCGGCGCCACGCTGCAATCGCTGGTCTCCGGCCTCAACGCCCTCGGCGTCTCGCCGCGCGACCTGATCACCATCCTCCAGGCGCTGCGCAGCGCCGGCGCCCTGCAGGCCGAAATCGAGGTGCAGTGATGGCGGACATGGAGATGCCGTCGCTGCCCCCGCCCTCCGGCCCGACCCTGCCTCGCGCCGGCACGGGCCCGGGCAAGGACATGGCCAAGACGGCGCGGGACTTCGAATCCGTGTTCATCGGCCAGATGACCAAGCTGATGATGGAATCGGCCAAGCCCGCGGAGGGATTCTCCGGCGGCAATGGCGAGGAGATTTTCCGCGGCGTGCTTGCCGAGGAACTGGGCAAGGAAATCGCCAAGCGCGGCGGCATCGGCCTCGCGCCGGCCGTGCTCAACCAAATGATCCAGATGCAAGGGGGCGCTTCGCGTGACCGATAACCTCGTCGACATCATCTCTTCGTTGACGCTGATCATGACCGAGGAGACCGACCGGCTGAAGATGCACGATCGCGCCCGCGATCTCGTCGAGCTGACCTCGGCCAAGGTGCGGCTGACCGGCCTGCTCGAGACCGAGATCGCCCGGCTGAACCGGGAGCAGCCCGGCTGGTCGAAGGCGATGGAGGAGGATCAGCGCGCCCGGCTGACCGCCGTCGTCTCCGCGCTGGGCACCGCCTCCACCGAGAATGCGGCGGTGATCGAGCGCCACCTGGAGCTGTCCAACGAGCTGATGAAGGTGATCGCCAAGGAGGCGCGCCGCCAGTTCAAGAAGCGCGCCGACACCTATAGCGACGTCGGCACGCTCTCCCCGATCGACCTTTCCCCGCCGATCTCGGTCAACTCGCAATTTTAAAAAAATCCTCCCCGGGCATAGCCCGGGGAGGAATTTTTGATCAGAACTTCTTGCGGAAGTTCAGGCCGAAGGTGCGCGGCTGCGAGGCCTGGACGAAGACGAGGTTGATGTTGTCGCCCCCGGTCGTCGGCCCGTTGGCCTTGCTGATGATGCCGGTCTCGTCGAACAGGTTGGTGACATAGGCATAGATGCCCCAGCCGCCGTCCGTGCTCTGGAAGCCGGCGCGCAGGCCGGTCATCGTCATCGCCCGGATGCGCTGCAGCGCCGGCACGATGTTGGCGTTGGTGCTCGCCGAGTAGATCGAGCGCTGGACGCGCGGGAACTGGCTCCAGTTGCTGCCCTGATAGCTGACGTCGGCGATGGTCGTGAACTCCATTCCGTCGCTGACTGGGAAGGTATATTCGGCCGAGCCCTGCGCCGTGATCTTCGGCACGTTCGGGATGTAATCGCCCTTCAGGCCGCGATAGGTGACGGCGGCACCGGCCGGCGGCACCTGATCCTCGGTCAGCTTGCCGATCGTGTACGAGCCGGAGCCCCTCAGCACCAGGCCCGGCATCGGCCGCAGCGTCGCCTCGACCTCGACGCCGCGGATGCGGGCCTTGCCGGCATTGGTGACGAAGCTGAACGCGTTCTGGAACGAGCCGCTGATCTGCATATTGCTCCAGTCGATCTGGAACACGTCCGCATTCAGCACCAGCAGGCGATCGAACAGGGTCGACTTCACGCCGACTTCATAGTTCCACAGGCTGTCCGAGTCATAGGTGCGCTGGTAGCTCGGATCCGTGGTCGGCGCCTGATTGACGCCGCCCGGGCGGAAGCCCTGGCTGGCCGACGCATAGACCATCACGGTCGGCGTCACCTTGTAGTTGACGTTGAAGTTGAGGAGCGTGCCGTTCTGGTTGAAACGGTCCGTGGTCGGCGTCGGGTTGGCGAGGCTGCCGGCGATGAAATTGCCGACCGGAACCGCGCTCGTCGTCCGCTTCTTATATTCGAAGTAGCGGACGCCGCCGGTCACGTTCAGCCCATCCAGCACCTCGTAGGTCGCCTCGCCGAAGCCGGCGATCTGCGACAGCCGGTCGTCGACATAGCGATCGAGATACGGCCCCGGATTCTGCATCGTCTCCGGCGTGATGTAACCCGCGGCATTGGTCGAGTAGAGCAGGCTGCGGGTGAAATTGTCGCGCACCGAGTGGTAGAAGCCCAGCGTCCACTTGAAGCGGCCATCGCCATTGGCGAGGCGGACTTCCTGGGTGTTGGTCTTGGTCGACTGGGGCTGGTAGGTGGCGTTGGTCGGCCAGGCGTCGACATAGTTCTGCTTGAACGAAGCGAGCTGCGCGGGCGAGCACTGGCCCGTCACCGGCCACGCCGGATTGGTGGTGTCGGCGAGACCTGCCCAACGCGAGCAGGCGGCGCTGTTCGGGGCCGTCACCGAGGCGCGGTTGTGGAAATAGGGCGTGTAGTCGAAGCTGAACGCCAGATCGCGCTTCGAGTAGGAGCCGATGGCGGTCAGCGTCGCGAAGCCGAAATCCCAGTTGGCCGTGCCGCTATAGAGCTGCAGGCGGTCGCTCTGCGGCATCGCGATCAGGCGATCCTGATCATATTTCGGGCCGCCATTGACCCAGCGCGACAGGTCCCAGGTGGCGCGGGCGCCGGTCCGCTTCTGGTAGACGGCGAGGCCGTCCAGCGTCAGGTCGTCGGTCGGCTTCCAGCGGATCAGCGCGCGGCCGCCATAGGACTCATTGTCGTTGACGTCCTTCTTGCCGAGCGTGCTGTTGTCGACCCAGCCACCCAGCTCCTCGACGAAGCCGACGACGCGCACGGCGAGCTTGCCGTCGACCAGCGGCACGTTCAGCGCGGCCTGGGTGTTGAAGCCGGGCTCGCCATGCTGGATGCTGGTGACGTCGGCAGCGACCTCGCCACCCCAGTCGGACAGGTTCGGCTTGTTGAAGATCAGGCGCACGGTGCCGGCCATGGCGCTGGCACCATAGAGCGTGCCCTGCGGACCGCGCAGCACTTCGACGCGCTCGACGTCGAACAGGCGCACGGCCGGGGTGGTCGCGCCGGAATCGTTGCTGACGCCGCCCGAGCCGATCAGCGGCGTGTCGTCATAATAGAGGCCGACGGTGGGCTCGCCCGGCGCCTGGATATTGCGGATGGTGACGCGGCTGCCGCCGTCCGAGTTCGGCCGCACGACGAGGTTCGGCGCGACGCGGGCGAGGCCCTCGGAGGTGGTGATGCCCTGATTGGTGAGGGTCGCGGCGCTGACCGCGGAAATGGCGATCGGCGTTTCCTGCACGCTGGTGGCGCGGCGCAGCGCCGTCACGACGATCTCGCTGTCGTCGACTACCGCCGTCGCGCGAGGCATGTCCTGGGCAAGCAACGGCGCGGCGAGGCCAGAGGCGGCCGAGCAGAACAGAGCGAGGCGCACGCCGAAACGTCGGCGAGACCCGGTAACAACATTCTTCATTACACTTCCCTTTTCCCAGCTTTTCACCAAGATCTAGATATAGTCGATATTTTTCTATGCTTTTTCTTGGCGAGAGAGGCGCACCAACCTGTTATGCTCCGTCAGCGCGCTAGATCATCAAATGCGTTCCAACCCTGATTAAATTTTGCTTGGTGCATGCAGATTATTCTGTCTATGCCCGCGCAATCGCACCGCCAGCCGCCAGCTCCTTGGTCTTTTTGAACCGCCGTGCCTTGGCCACTATGCATGATGTCGGCAGCGAGATGTTCCCAAAATCGGGCGATAAGACGCCAGCTTTTGGGCTAACCGCGCTAGCCATGCACAGTTTTGTGGCGTTAATGACCTAGTTCGTTCTCGGCAACGGCTTTTTGCCCGCGATTCGTATGTCGATGAGGCTGCGGCATGCCGGCTGAGAATGGCGACCCCGGCGTGATTCGAACACGCGACCATTCGCTTAGAAGGCGAATGCTCTATCCAACTGAGCTACGGGGCCCGCCGGCTCCTTTAACGGCGATTGCGCGGCGAAGGAACCGCGATAGGGTGTTTTTCGCGCGGGCAGCCTGGCTCGCGCGCCGAGCGGACGGGGTGAAGGGATGGAAGCGGATCGTCCGGTCGCGGTCGAGGCCGATACGCTGCAGGGCCGGCAGCTGCGCTATTTCGATTTCGTGATGGTCGCGTTCGTCGTCATCCTGCTGCTGTCCAACGTGCTCGGCGCCGGCAAGCGCGCGGTGGTCGATCTGCCGCTGGTCGGGCCGTGGCCGTTCGGGGCGGGACTGCTGTTCTTCCCGGTCAGCTATGTCATCGGCGATGTGATGACCGAGGTCTATGGCTATGCCCGGGCGCGCCGCTGCATCTGGGTGGGCACGGCGGCGCTGCTGTTCATGGTGGTGATGTCGTGGGTCGTGGTGGCGCTGCCGCCCGATGCCGGCTGGAGCGGGCAGGCCGCCTATGAGGCGGTATTCGGGCAGGTGCCCCGCATCGTGCTCGCCAGCATCTGTGCCTTCTGGGCGGGCGAGTTCGCCAACTCCTTCGTGCTCGCCCGGATGAAGCTGTGGACAAAGGGCCGCCTGCTGTGGACGCGCACGATCGGCAGCACCATCGTCGGCGAAGGGGTCGACAGCCTGATCTTCTATCCGATGGCCTTTTACGGCGCGCCGGATTGGCCGGTGCGTTCGATGCTGGCGGTGATGGTGAGCCAGTTCGTGCTGAAAGTGTCGTGGGAGGTGGTGCTGACACCCGCCACTTACGCCGCCGTCGGCTTCCTCAAGCGGCGGGAAGGCGTGGACGTCTATGACGCCCACACCGATTTCTCGCCGTTCCGGGTGAAAGCGTAAGCCCCCGAGCCGGTCGCGCGGGGGGCTGGATCAGGCGGCGACCCGCTCGAGCAGCGCTTCGAACATGCGGCGGCCGTCGGTGCCGCCATGGGCGGCTTCGATGCGGCGTTCCGGATGGGGCATCATGCCCAGCACATTGCCTGCCTCATTGACGATGCCGGCAATGGCGCGGGCCGAGCCGTTGATCGGGGCGGCATAGCGCAGCGCCACGCGGCCCTCGCCCTCCAGCCGGTCGAGCGTGTCCTCATCGGCGGCGTAGTTGCCGTCATGATGGGCGACCGGCAGCAGGATCGACTCGCCCTGGTCGTAGCGGCTGGTGAACAGGGTCTGCGCATTGTCGATGGTCAGCGGCACGTCGCGGCACACGAAGTTCAGCCCGGCATTACGCATCAGTGCGCCCGGCAGCAGCCCGGCCTCGGTGAGGATCTGGAAGCCATTGCACACGCCGAGCACCGGCACGCCGCGATCCGCCGCCTCGATCACCGCGCGCATCACCGGCGAGCGCGCCGCCATCGCGCCGGAGCGCAGATAATCGCCATAGGAGAAGCCGCCCGGCACCGCGATCAGGTCGAGCCCGTCCGGCAGCGTGGAGTCGCCGTGCCAGACCATGGCGGGCCTGGTACCGCCGACCTGCTCGATCGCCACGGCAAGATCGCGGTCGCAGTTGGAACCGGGGAAGACGAGGACGGCGGCCTTCATGCCCGCGCTCCCTTACAGCTTCTCGATGCGGTAATTCTCGATCACCGTATTGGCCAGCAGCCGCCGGCACATGGCGTCGAGGTCCGCATCGCTGGTGTCGTCGGCCAGGTCCAGCTCGATGAGCTTGCCGGCGCGCACGTCGTTGACGCCGCCGAAGCCGAGTCCCTCCAGCGCATGATGGATCGCCTTGCCCTGCGGATCGAGCACGCCGGGCTTCAGGGTGACATGGATGCGGGTCTTCATGGCCGCTCCTATGGCGCGGGCGGGCGGGCGGGGCAAGCCCGTCCCCACCCCGCCCCGCCGCTTACTTGCCGCGCTTCTTGCGGTGGGTTTCCATGTCGAGCACGGCGTTCTCCGCGCCTTCGGGCAGCAGGCCGAGCCGGCGGGCGATCTCCTGATACGCCTCGACCTCGCCGCCGAGATCCTGGCGGAAACGATCCTTGTCCAGCTTCTCGCCGGTGGTCATGTCCCACAGGCGGCAGCCGTCGGGGCTGATCTCGTCGGCGAGGATGATGCGGCTATAGTCATTGTCCCAGATGCGGCCGAACTCGAGCTTGAAGTCGACCAGACGGATGCCGATCCCTGCGAACAGGCCGGTGAGGAAGTCGTTCACCCGGATCGCCATGTCGGCGATGTCGTGCATCTCCTCCTGGCTCGCCCAGCCGAAGCAGGCGATATGCTCGTCGGCGACCATCGGATCGCCGAGCGCATCGTCCTTGTAATAATATTCGATGATCGTGCGGGGCAGCTGCGTGCCCTCCTCGATGCCGAGCCGCTTGGTCAGGCTGCCGGCCGCGACGTTGCGCACCACCACCTCGATCGGCACGATCTCGACCTGGCGGATGAGCTGCTCGCGCATGTTCAGGCGGCGGATGAAGTGAGTCGGCACGCCGATCGCCCCGAGCAGCGTGAAGACATGCTCGGAGATACGATTATTGAGCACGCCCTTGCCGTTGATCGTGCCCTTTTTCTGGGCATTGAAGGCGGTCGCGTCGTCCTTGAAATACTGGATCAGCGTGCCCGGCTCGGGGCCCTCGTAGAGGATCTTTGCCTTGCCTTCGTAGATCTGGCGGCGGCGGGCCATGACGGCGGCTCCTGCATGCGTTCAAAAAGCGTTTCGCCCCGGACGCGGCGTTCCCAAAAACGCGCGGGCGGGGCGGACAAAATCCCGATAGCCGAAAGCAGGGCGGCGCGCAATTGAGCGCGGGGCCGGCGGGAGCCGGCGCCCCACCCCGGGCGTTATGGGGGCTCGTCCCCCCCAGAAGCAGGAGCCACGGCGATGTTCGAGAAAGACCAGATTCGGGAGCATATGGAGGTGATCGGCGCCGACGGCACGCACCTCGGCACGGTCGATCATGTCGATGGCGACCGCATCAAGCTGACCCGGCAGGATTCGGGTGACGGCCGGCATCACTATATCTCGACCGGGCTCGTCGCCGAGATCGAGGGCGACACCGTGCGCCTGTCCGCGACGGGCGCCAACGCCGTGCTCCTCGAGGAAGAGGAAGAAGGATAAGCGAGGCGCGGGCGCGGCGGGAGCCGCGCCCGGCTCAGCCGATGCAGCCGGTGGCGCGGCCCGCGGTCTCGAACATGGTGAGGATCTCCCCGACCTGTTCGTCGCTGTGCGCCGCGCACAATGAGCAGCGCAGCAGAAACATGCCGGCCGGCGTCGCCGGCGGACGTGCCATGTTGACGTAAAGCCCCTGCTCCAGCAGCCCCTGCCACATCGCCACCGCCGTCTCCATGTCCGGCAGGATGATGGCGATGATCGCCGACTGGGCGGTCTGCGTGCCGAGCGTGAAACCCAGCTCCTTGAGGCCGGCATGCAGGCGGCGGCTGTTCTTCCAGAGATGGGCGCGCTTGTCGCCGGCATGCATCAGCTTGCGGATCGAGGTGGCGGCGGTCGCCACCACCGAAGGCGGCAGCGAGGCGGTGAACACATAGGGCCGGCAGACGAGACGCAGCACCTCGAACTTCGGATGGTTCGACACGCAGAAGCCGCCGACCGTGCCGACCGACTTGGAGAAGGTGCCGACGACGAAATCGACGTCGTCGGCGACTCCGGCTTCCTCGAACACGCCGCGGCCATGCTCGCCGAAAAAGCCCATGCCATGCGCCTCATCGACGAGGATCATCGCGCCATGCTTCCTGGCGACGGCGACCATTTCCTTGAGAGGAGCGATGTCGCCGAGCATCGAATAGACGCCCTCGAGGATGACGAGCTTGCCGGCCTCGGCAGGCAGCCGGCCGAGCCGCTTGTCGAGATCCTCGACCGAATTGTGGCGGAAACGCACGATCTCGGCATCGCCCAGCCAGCAGCCGTCATAGATGGAGGCGTGGCTGTCGGCGTCGAGGATGATGTAGTCGCCCTTGCCGGCAAGGGTCGAGATCATCCCCAGATTGGCCTGGTAGCCGGTGGAGAAGACCATGGCATGCTCGGTGCCGTAAAAGTCCTTCAGCGCCTCCTCGACTTCCTTGTGGCCCTGATAGGTGCCGTTGAGGACGCGGCTGCCGGTGGTGCCCGAGCCGAACTCGTCGAGCGCCTGCTTGCCGGCGGCGATGACGTCCGGATCGAACGTCATGCCCATGTAATTGTAGGTGCCGAGAAGGATGGTGCGCTTGCCGCGGATCACCGCCTCGGTCGGCGACAGCACCTGATCCATGACGATCGCGAACGGATCGCGCACGCCGGTGTCGAGCAGCGCCTCGCGCTCGGCGATCAGCGCATCGAACTTGGACAGCAGATCCTTGCGGCCGCTATTGTGGCCGAGGCGGACGTCTTCGGACGTGGCGCCGTCCTGCTTCATCGGGGCGTCGCTCATTTCGCAAGCTTGCCCACGGCGTCGACGAGCTGGCCGACCGTCTCGATCTCGGCCTGCATGTTCATGGTGATGAGGATGTCGAACTCATCCTCGATCGCCGCCACGAAATCCATCACGGTCAGGCTGTCCCATTCGAGATCGCCGGCGAAGGTGGTGGAGTCGGAAAGTGCCGCACCCTTCTTGTTGAAGGGCTCGATCAGTTCCGCCACCCGGGCGAAGATTGCGTCGCGATTGCTCATGGGGCCATGTCCCTAGTGGATTGGCGGCGGCTCTGCCAAGCGATTGCGGCGCAAGCTTGGCAAGGAGTGGGCGGGAAGCGGCTTCGCCAATCTCCACAGGCCGTGAGGCGGAACGGGTTTCAGGGTCCCGTCCTGCCCTGAGCTTGCCCAGGCGTCCGGCATGACGGCGGTTAAAGCCAGCCGGCCGCCTGGTACCAGTCGGCGGTGGCGCGCAGGCCGACCGGGGTCGGCGTGGCCGGGTGCCAGACGGACATTGGCGGGTGATGATCCGCGCGCGCCACCCAGTCGGGGTGACAGAAATAGCGGACGCGATCGGCGGTCAGCTTGGCGCCGTCGCGACGCAGCAGCCGGTCGATCCGGGCGCCGGCCTTGAGCAGCCCCGATGAAAGGCTGAGCGCGCGCACCCGCCGGCCAAACGCGGCGCCCAGCGCCTGGGCGAACTCCCGGTGGCTCCACCCGCCCGGCTGGCCGTCATCGGGCTCATAGGTCTCGCCGATCGTGCGCGGCGCGTCGATCAGGGCGAGAAGCAGGCGGCAGAGATCGCCGGCAGCGATCACCGACAGCCGCCCGCCCGGCGGCAGCGGCACCAACCCGCGCCGTGCCATGCGGAACAGCTCCAGCATCTCGCGATCACCGGGTCCGTAAACGGCGGGCGGGCGGACGATTGTCCAGTCCAGCCCGGAGGCAGCGACGACCCGCTCCGACCGGCGCTTGGAGCGGCCATAGTCGGACAAGTCCGGCTCGCGCGCGGCAAGCGAGGAGACGTGGATGAAGCGGCGGACCTGCTCGGCCCGCGCGGCGCGGATCATCGCCATCGTGCCGCGGACATTGCCGGCCTCGAAGCCGGCGCGATCCGTCGCGTTGATCGTGCCGGCGACGTGGATCACCGCATCGGCGCCGCGGCAGAGGCGTGCCAGCGCATCCGGATCGTCGAGCGAGCCCGGTATCCAGACGACGCCATCGCGCGGCACCTGCGGCCGGCGGGTCAAGGCGCGCACGGCGAAGCCCTTGCCGACCGCCAGCGGAATGAGGTTGCCGCCGACGAAGCCGGTACCGCCGGTGAGCGCGAGCGTCCTCACAGCAGCACGAGGTGGTCGCGATGGACGAGGCAGGCGCGCGGCGGCTGCCCCAGCACGTCGGCCAGCGCCGCGGTGCGCAGGCCGATGATCCGGGTGGCATCGTCCGCGTCATATTCGGCGAGGCCGCGCGCGACGAGCGCCCCGTCCGGCCCGGCAATGTCGATCACGTCGCCGCGCAGGAACCGGCCCTCGACGGCGGTAGCGCCGGCCGGCAGCAGGCTCTTGCCCTGGCCGAGCGCGGCGACAGCGCCGGCGTCGACGGCGATCCGCCCGCGCGCGGTGAGGCGGCCGGCGAGCCACGCCTTGCGCGCCCGCGCCGGACCGGCGGCGCGGAACACCGTGCCGTGGCCCGACTCGATGAAGCGCGCCAGCGGATGCGGCACGCGGCCCGAGGCGATGGCGAGGTGGGCGCCGGCCGACAGCGCGATGCGCGCCGCCTCCAGCTTCGACACCATGCCCCCCGATCCCATGCCCGACGCCGAGCCGCTGTCGGCCATGGCGCGAATGCGCGCGTCGAGCCGCGTCACTTCCGGGATCAGCGTAGCGTTGGGGTCGGTGCCCGGATTGGCGGTGTAGAGCCCGTCGACGTCGGAAAGCAGCAGCACCCCCTGCGCCCCCGCGGCCTGGCCGATGCGCGCGGCGAGGCGATCATTGTCGCCGAAGCGGATCTCGGCGGTGGCGACCGAATCATTCTCGTTGACCACCGGCACCACGCCCAGCGCCAGCAGCCGGTCCAGGGTCGCCGCGGCGTTCAGATAGCGGCGCCGGTCCTCGAGATCATCGAGCGTCACCAGCATCTGCGCGGCGGTGAGACCATGGCCGTGGAGCAGCTCCGCCCAGCAGCCGCTGAGGGCGATCTGGCCGGTCGCGGCGGCGGCCTGCGCATCCTCCAGGCTGGCGCGCCCGCCCGCCGGCAGCTTCAGCCGCCGCGCGCCCAGCGCGATGGCGCCGGAGGAGACGATGACGATGCGCTGGCCGGCCGCGATCGCGTCGGCGATGTCGGCGACGAGGCTGGCCAGCCATTCGCGGCGCACGTCGCCCGCCGGATCGACGAGCAGCGCGGAGCCGACCTTGACGACGAGGCGCGGGCAGGCGCCGGGGGAGAAGGGATGGGTCACGGAGGCTGTAATCGGTCCTGTTCCCACTGCTCCTCCGTTCGCCCTGAGAAATTTCGGGCCAGCCGAAATGCCTGTCCGGGGCGAACGGGTGATGCGATCTGTAAGAGGCGGGCTCTTAAAACAGGATCAGAGCGGGGACCATTCCCCTTCGCCGCTCTCGTGCGTCGCTTCGACGTTGGTCGCCGCCGGGCCGATGGCGGCGAGCAGCGCGTCGAGCACCGCGTCGAGCCCCTCGCCGGTTGCGCCGGATAGCGGCAGCACTGTCGCCCCCGATGCCTTTTCCAGCTTCCTGGTCAGGCTTTTCAGCGTCTTGGCGTCGATCGCGTCGACCTTGTTCAGCGCCAGTATCTCGGTCTTCTCGGTAAGGCCCGCGCCATAGGCGTCGAGCTCCTCGCGGACGATCTGATAGGCATCGAGCGGATCGTCGCCCGTCGCGTCGACGAGGTGCAGCAGCACGCGGCAACGCTCGATATGGCCGAGGAAGCGGTCGCCGATGCCGGCGCCGTCCGCCGCGCCTTCGATCAGGCCGGGGATATCGGCGACGACGAACTCACGCTGGTGATGGGTGACGACGCCGAGCTGGGGGCGCGTGGTGGTGAAGGGATAGTCGCCGACCTTGGCCTTGGCGTTGGAGACGGCGTTGATGAAGGTCGACTTGCCGGCATTGGGCAGACCGACCAGCCCGGCATCGGCGAGCAGCTTCAGGCGCAGCCACACCCACGCCTCATCGCCCGGCCAGCCCTGTCCGTGCTGGCGCGGCGCGCGGTTGGTCGAGGTCTTGTAGCTGAGGTTGCCGCGGCCGCCGTCACCGCCGCGCAGGAAGACGATGCGCTGGCCGGGGACGGTGAAGTCCGCCAGCACATGCTCCTTGTCCTCGGAAAGGATCTGGGTGCCGACCGGCACTTTGATGACGAGGTCGTTGCCGCCGGCCCCGGTCATGTTGCTGCCGGCGCCGCCCTTGCCGCGCGGCGCCTTGAAATGCTGGGTATAGCGGAAGTCGATCAGCGTGTTGAGGCCGGGCACGGCCTCGAACACGATGTCGCCGCCCTTGCCGCCATTGCCGCCGTCGGGACCGCCATATTCGATGAACTTCTCACGCCGGAAGGAGACGGCCCCGGGGCCGCCCGCGCCCGAGCGGACGAAGATTTTTGCCTGATCAAGAAAATGCATGGGCGCTGGCCCTTAGCGGAAACGCGGCGATCCGTCGAGGCGGCGCTGAAAAGACATGGCCCCGCCGGCGACGATGCGCCGGCGGGGCCGTTTCCCTCCCCGGCGGGGAGAAGCTCAGAAGGCGGCGGCGGCAGTCGGCCGGCGGCGGCGATTGCGCACGAGAAGGCCGACCAGGCCGAAGCCGAGCAGCATCGTCGCCCAGGTCGCTGGCTCCGGCACCGCGCCCGCTCCGCCGCCGGCGTCGGGGCGGCCGGCGGTGACGTTGGTGAACACGAAGGTCAGGTCGTTATAGTTGAGATCGCCGCCGCCGTTGAGGTCCTCGAAGCCGAGGAAGGTCCCGCCGGGCACGCCGATCCACGGCTCGCCGGCATAGGCCGAGGCGAAGATATGGTTGATGCCGTCGCCGTTCAGCGCGGCGTTGCTCGAAAAGATGTCGCCGGTGCTGGTGACGTTGACGAGGAACTCCAGCACGTCCCCGGCGCGGACATTGCCGAAATCGAGGCGCGTGAAGTTCGGCGTATTGTGGTTCTGGAAGACGCCGTCGGCGACGAGCTGGCCATTGACCTTCAGGCTCAGCGTCTCGTCATAGGACGCGGTCGAGCCCAGATAATAGCCGCTGAGCAGACCGTCGCTGGTCGCCGTGAAGCGATAAAGGTCGGCGTTCTGCGTCCCGGCCTTGCCGAGATCCGGATAGCGATAGACGACATCCGTCGCCGCGGCGGGCGCGGCATACAGGGCAAGGGCCGCCACGCAGGTGGCGAACAGGGCAGGCGTGCGCATGTGGCGTTGATCCAGCAAGGGGCCGTCGGATCAGGCCGGCGGCGACCGATTTCTATGCCAGATGCGCTACGCCCGCCCCCGTAAAGGGCGCAAGAAGTTTATTGGTTAACAATAGCTTGTTAACCCTGTAACCGCGGCGCAGAGCCATCTTCGTCACCTATCGGCAACAGATTTTCGACTTCACGCCGCAAGTCTTACGCACGGATTGTCTTCCTCCGACAAGTCCAGCGTAAATTCCGCACACTCCATCGGTCCGCCGCGACCGAGGCTGTGGCGCGGAACGACGCCGCCGGTCGGGCGGAAGCCGAGCTTGCGCAGCACGTTCCCCGACGCCGGATTGTCCAGCGCGTGGCTCGCGACCAGCCGCGGCAGGCGCAGCGAGCGGCGCGCCATGTCGATCACGGCGCGGCCGGCCTCGGTGGCGAAACCCAGCCCCCAGAAGCTGCGCGCCACCCAGTAGCCCAGCTCCGGCTCTCCTGCCTCGTCACGGTGCAGGCCGACGCCGCCGATCAGGCGCGGGGCCCCGGCGGTGCGCTGGAACATCAGCAGGCGCGGCAAATCGTCGGCCGGCTGGCTGAGGAAGGCGTCCGCCTCCTCCAGGCCATAGGGCCACGGCGCGCGCGCCAGGTTACGGATGACAGCTTCGTCGGCAATGGCCCGCGCCAGGGCGGGCGCATCCTCGCGCCAGCCGGGCCGCAGCAACAGCCGCTCAGTACGTGCGAACATCGTTATTAGCCTCTCCCTCGCGACGCGAGAACGCCCGTGACCGATGAAGGTTACCGGGGTGCGACAGTTTTTTTGAGGGAGATAGCAAGAAGGGAGGCGGGGGCGACCCGTCTCCCTCACGCCCCGCCGAAGCGGGGCCTCGGGTCGCCCACCGGACGACCCGAAATCAGGTTCGTCCGTTATTCGGCCGCGATCGCCATAATCGCGTCTACCGATACATATTTGCGGCCGAGACGGCCCTCGTGGAACACGACGCGGCCAGCCGCGGTCGCGAACAGGGTATGATCCTTGCCGATGCCGACATTGCGGCCCGGATAGACCTTCGTCCCGCGCTGGCGGATGATGATGTTGCCGCCGACCACTTCCTGGCCGCCGAACTTCTTCACGCCGAGGCGACGGCCTGCCGAATCGCGACCGTTGCGCGAGGAGCCGCCTGCTTTCTTATGTGCCATTTCCGTCTACTCCTTCGCGTACCCGTCAGGCTTCGGCGGCGGCCGGCGCTTCCGCCTTGGCAGCCTTCTTCGAAGCCTTCTGCTCGCCGCCGATCGACACGATCTTGAGGATCGTGTGCTGCTGGCGGTGGCCGTTGCGGCGCCGATAATTGTGACGGCGACGCTTCTTGAACACGATCACCTTCTCGCCCTTGGCCTGGGCGACGATCTCCGCGGCGACAGTCAGACCCTCGGTCGACTTCACGTCCCCGCCCTCACCGGCGAACAGCACGTCGGAAAGCGTCACGGACGCACCGGCCTCGCCGTCCAGCTTCTCGACGACGATCTTGTCTCCGGCGGCGACGCGATACTGCTTGCCGCCCGTGCGCACGATAGCGAACATGGCTCTCTTTCCAATCCGAATTCTGACCCGCACATGGAATCGGCCACGGCCGGCCCCCGCGCGGGAATGGGCCGCCTAGTTGATGGTCATTGAAGAGTCAATGTCGATCCGCCGGCGCCGTGGCGATGCCGGCCGGCCAATTGGCGAAGCCCAAGCCGACCCTAGTGCCGATGCTCGCGCCGCAAGCGGTAACGGCTGCCGTCGAAGCCGTCGAAGATGCCGGCGATGGCCGGATGGTCGACCGGCTCCAGCGTCTCGTCATGCTCGAGATTCTGCTGGCTGACATAGGCGACGTAGTTGCTCTCCGCATTCTCGGCGAGCAGGTGGTAGAAGGGCTGGTCCTTGCGGGGGCGGACTTCCTCCGGGATGGCCTGATACCATTCCTCGCTGTTGGCGAAGACGGGGTCGACGTCGAACACCACGCCGCGGAACGGAAACAGCCGGTGCCGCACCACGTCGCCGATGGCGAAACGGGCGTGCGCCACCGCCGGCGCGCCGAGGGCGTCCGCAGGGTCGACAGGGTGAGAGATACGGTCAGGAACCATAATTCACTATTTAGAACGCGGCTGTGGGTTGGCAAGCAAGATTGGACAGGTTAGGAGCGCCCTCCGACCGGCCCGGCGCATGCCGACGCGGCTTGAGCGCATCTTCTGGAGAGGTGGCAGAGAGGTCGAATGCGCCGCACTCGAAATGCGGTTTACGGGCAACCGTAACGTGGGTTCGAATCCCACCCTCTCCGCCAGCGCGCCGGCCATCAGATTAGCGTCGAACATCGCACCCTCCCGGCACAGTCTGTTTCATGACTTATAGATGAAAATCGCGCGACTGGTGTTGCCCGGTCAGGCAAGCGCGGCCAATTCGATCAGCGCCGCGACGACCGCCGGGATCAGCGCCACGCCGAGCCAGCGTCGCTCCCGCAGATCGCCGGCTGCGACCGCCAGCGCCATCATCGCGCCGAGCATCGTCCAGAAATTATAACGCATGTCCGGCGCGACGCTGGCAACGGCATAGGCGAGGCCGTAGAGCAGCACCGAGGCGCTGACCGCCGTCACGAAGCCGCGCGCGCCGCCGAGCCGGCCGGAAATCGCCAGCAGGCCGAGCGCCACCGCCATCCACGTCGCCGGGCGGCCGAGCGGGGTCGGCGCGACCATCCGGGCGGCGCGCAGCACGCCCCGCGTCACCGCATTGGCGCGGAAGTCGAGGCCGTAAGGGTTGGGCGTCGACATCATGTAGATGGCGTCGTCCGGCACGCCGGGCACCGCGAAGCGCAGGTTGCGATTGAGATGGGCCAGCCGATGCCGGAGATAGGGCAAGGGCGCGCGGGCGACGGCCTCCAGCCAGATCGACACCGCCGAGCGGCGATGCGCATGGGCATAATCCCGCAGCGCGCCCTCGACATCGTCGCAATCGGTGCGATCGGCCGGATTATAGAGCGAGGGCGTGTAGCAGAGCGCCGTCATCCGCGTCTCGGTGGCCTGATCGAGATTGGGATAGACATGCCGGCCGCCATGCGCGGCGATGCCGCCCAGGTCGAAATTGACCAGCGAATAGATCGGCTCGGAATTCTGCGGGTGCAGCGCCACCGCGTCGATCGCCCAGCCGCCGAGGCCGAGAAGCGCCGCCGACCCGGCAAGCGTCGCCAGCAGCCGCGCCGGCCCGCTCAGCCAGCGCCGCGGCGCCCAGCCGGCGAGCAGGGGCGCGGTGGCGGCGACCGCGTTGAAGCGGGTGGCGCTGGCGAACAGCAGCAGCGCCAGCGCGACGGCGAAGGCGAGCGGACGCAGGCTGTGCCGGCGGGAAGCGAGCAGCAGGCCGCTCGCCACCAGACAGCAGGCGCACAGCAGCGGATCCTTGAGGATCGCCCCCATCTGCCCGAACGGGATCGGCGACGCCGCGCACAGCAGGGCAAGGCCGGCCGCCCAGCGCTGGCGCTCGCGCCACAGCGTTGCGGCGATCAGCCACACCCCCGTCCAGTAGAGCGCGATGTCGAAGATCAGGATCGGGGCGGTACCCGGGCCGAGCCGGCTCAGCTGCCGCCACGCCCAGGTCGTGGCCGGCGGGTGCCAATTGTCGTAGCGGCCCGACACCACCTGGCTCCACTGGAAGATAGTGTCGGGGGTGATCACGCCCCAATGGAAAGCGTAGAGTTGCGCGCCCGCCAGCGCCGCAAGCAGCGCCAGCAGCCATCCTGCCTCCTTGCCGCGCGACGCGCGCCCTCCCCGCTTCATCCCGCGGCCATAGCCGGCCGATCAGCCCCCGTCATGCTGAACTTGGCTCGGCGCCATGGCCGTTGCCAACAGTCGGTTCGCACCCCGCCGGCAGAAGGATCGGCGGGGTGCGAGGCGGGAAGATATCAGTCCGGCTTGTAGGTTGCGGCGCTGCCCGCAACGCCTGCGAGGCGCCGCTCCGAGGCCCCGGCGAGCACCCGGGCGCGCTCGCCGGCGATCGCGGATCGCTGCGCGGCATGGCAGCGCCGGGCGGCCATTCTGGTTTCCGGCGCCGTGCTCGCCATGTCCGGGCAGACGCGGTCGATGGCGCCGGCGAGGCGCCGGTTCAGACGGTGGATATCGGACGGACGGGCGAGATTGAGGTCGCCATAGGGCACGCGTACGCGGGGCGCCGCCGCCGGCTCGGCCTGTGCCGGCGCGGAGAGGCCGAGGCACAGCGCGGCCATCAGCAGAAGCTGCTTCGACATGATTGAATCTCCGATGTTTTGAACCGCGCTCCTTGTCGCCCGGCATGGCCACGATGACCAACAAAGCGTTGCGGCGTGATCACAAGTCTGGCTTATATGAGCGATGCATCGCATCCCGCCGCTTGCCGCGATCCGCGTGTTTGAGGCGGCCGCCCGGCATGAGAATTTCAGCCGCGCCGCCGAGGAGCTGGCGATGACCCAGGCGGCGGTCAGCTACCAGATGAAGTTGCTCGAGGAGCGGCTCGGCGCGCCGCTGTTCGTGCGGCGCGGGCGGGGCATGGCGCTCACCGATCTCGGTCGCCGCGTCGCGCCGATGTGCACCGAGGCCTTCGCCACGCTCGGCAAGGCCTTTGCCGATGCCCGCGCCGAAAGCGACAGCGTGCTCGCCATCACCGCGCCACGCACCTTCGCCACCAACTGGCTGGCGGCGCGGCTCGGCGATTTCAACCTCGCCCATCCCGGCCTCGCCGTGCGGCTCGACGTCACCGACACGCTGGTCGATCTCGCGGCGAGCGAATTCGACGTCGGCATCCGCGGCATTCCCGGGCCGCAGCCGGACATGATCTGCCATTTCCTGATGCGCATGCCGGTGACGCCGCTGGCGAGCCCCGCCTTCCTCGCCCGCCACGCGCTGAACACGCCGGCCGACCTGCTCACCGCGCCGCGCCTTTCGCCGGACGACGACTGGTGGGATTTGTGGTTCGACTCGCTGGAGGATCTGAACTGCGACGGACGGCTGCACAGCGGCATCCGTTTCGAATCGCAGGTGCTCGACGGACATGCCGCGATCGCCGGCCATGGCGTCGCCATCCTCAGCCCGCCGATGTTCCAGCAGCAGATCGAGGCGGGGCTGCTCGTCCAGCCCTTCCGCCATTTCGCGACCTACCGGAACGGCTATTGGCTGGTCTACCCGGAGCGCAAGCGCAACCTGCCCAAGGTCCGCGCGCTGCGCGACTGGCTGCTCGACGCGGTGACGCGCGCCGCCGGGGACGATCCGTTCGGAATCCTCACCCCGCCCTAGGCCAGCGCCCTGAGCGCCGCGCGGAGGGAATCGAAATCGAGAGCGGCGTGTTCGCGCTCGATCTCCGCATGGGTCTGGCGCCACGCCGGCAGCGCCGCGAGCAGCGCCGCGTGCCCCTCGGCGGTGAGGCGCAGGCGGCGGCCACGGCGGTCCCGCGGATCGGGCTCGATGGCGAGGAGGCCGCGGCGCTCCAGCGGCTTCACGGCGGCGGTCAGCGTGGTGCGGTCGATGGCCAGCAGCTGGGCAACCGGCGCCATGGTCGGCGGCTCCGGGCGGTTGAGCGCCATCAGCAGCGAGAATTGCTGGTTGGTCAACCCGTGCGGCCTCAGCGCTACATCGAAACGCCGCGCCAGAGCGCGGGCGGCGCGCTGGGCATGCAGGCACAGGCAATGATCGCGGACCTCGAGGGTGGTGGCGAAAGGAACGGCATCGGGCATCGCGCCTCTGTGTTGATATCAACTGTTTGCGTCAAGCAGGCGTTGATGCGCGCGCCACCCGATCTATAGTCGCGGCATGGCCGAGAGAAGCAATGCGCCCGCGATCGGGCCGCGCCTTCAGCAACTGCGCAAGGAACGCGGCCTGACGCTGGACGAGCTGGCGGCGGCGTCGAGTGTGTCGCGGTCGATGCTCTCGCAGATCGAGCGCGGACAGGCCAATCCGACATTGGCCATCGTCTGGCATCTGTCGCAGGCGCTCGGCGTGGAGCTGTCGGAGTTTGTCGGCGGGCGACGGATCGAGCGGCGCGGCCGCATCGAAGTGACTGCCGCTTCCTTCGTTCCCGAGATCCGCACCGAGGACGGCAATTGCGTGATGCGCATCCTCAGCCCGGCGCAGGAGGTGGGCAAGACCGAGCTCTATCACCTCACCGTGGCGCCCGGCGGCGAGCTGGTCTCGGACGCGCATGCGCGCGGCAGCACCGAGCATCTCTCCGTGCTGGCGGGGGAACTGATCGTGACAAGCGGCGACACCAACGCCGCGGTCGGTACCGGCGCGATCGCGCGTTATCCGGTCGACGTGCCACATGCCATCCGCAATCATGGCGTCCTGCCGGCGCAGGCGTTGCTGGTGGTGATGTCCTGACACGCCCCCCCCCTGAGGAATCTGCCTGCGACAGGCAGGCAAATTCCTATTGACGGACCATCGCGTTGGTTTCGGTGAAATCGATGCGGATGCGCACCCACGCGCCGACCATCGGGCGGCCGCCGACGCGCGGCGGGCGCACCCGGAATTGCCACGCCGCCTGACGGACGGCGCGCGCGAGGCCCGAGCCCGGGGACTGGCCGAGCTCCTGACAATTATCGACGTGGAAGTCGGGGAAGGTCTGGCAGGCGATCATCCCCCAGCCGCTGCGCACGCCATTCTTGGGCAGGTAGAAGGCGAGCTCGGCATGGGTCGGCTCGCGATACCAGTCGGCGGCATAGAGCTTCTCGCCATTCGGCCCGGTCGCTCCATCGCTGTCGGCGTCGCCGTTGCCGGCGTTGTCGGCAAGGTCCGGGCCGGCGCGCGGGCCAGGCGCGCGGGAGGGCAGGCGTGAAATGTCGCCAGCCGCCATCTGGTCGCTGGTCAGCGGGATCAGCGCCAGCGGGGTGTTGTCCGGAACCGGGACCGGCGGCGGCGGCGGGGACGGCGCGGGCGCGGGCTCCGGCGCCGGCGTGCGCTTGCCCGAAGCGCCACCGGCCCGCTTGCTGCGCGCGCGCCGGGCGGGCTCGGGGGTGGCGGGCTGATCGGGCAGCAGGTCGACGGTGAGCGCCTTGCGGCCCATGTCGAGGAATTCCATCGCCGGCGTCAGGCTCAGCAGCATCAGCAGCATGAGCAGATGGACGACGACGACCAGGATGAGGGCCGCGGTGCGGCGCGGAAACAGGTCCGACGAAGGCAGGCGGATCGCCGAACGCATGGCGCGCCGGCCCTAGCGCCGCGCGCCCCCGCCCGCAACCTCGCCGGCGCGTGTTCGGCCGATCATTACGAGGATTTCATCCGGGGGCGGCGGTGGGCCCCCGCCGGATCAGGCCGGCTGCGCCTGGGTGACGGCGACGCGGCGCACCACACCCTTGCCGAGGGCTTCGTTGGCCGCATCCATGACGATGGAGCGGAACAGCTCGAGATCGGGCACCATGCCGTCCGGCCCGACCGCCATCGGCGAGCGATAGGTGCGCATGTTGATGGCATTGAGCAGCAGCGGCATGCGCTGGGTGACCTGGTCGACACGGGTCGCCGCCACCTGCAGCTGCACCTCGAACTGGGCGTAGCCGGACAGCTTGCCGTCTTCAGCCACCAGCGGCGCGAGAATAGTGCTGGTCGGCACGAACACCGGCTCGGGCTCGGCCGGCTTGTGCAGCGGCTTGCCGCCGAGCAGCTTGCTGGTGCCGAACGCGGCGCCGCCGCCAAGGCCGGTGCCGAGCAGCAGGGCCGCGATCGCGAGAAGGATCTTCTTCATCGTGGCCGCTCCATCAGAACTGGAAGCTGGCATCCTGCGGCAGCACCGCGGGATCCCCCTTGATGACGAGCGTGATGCGGCGGTTCTCCGGCCGCTCCGGCTGATCGGGATAGATGGGCTGGGTGCCGGCCTTGGCCACCACCTCGGAGAAATGATCGGGCGTCAGACCGGCGGCGACCATTGCCGAGCGCGCCGACAGTGCGCGCTCGCCCGACAGGCGCCAATTGGCGTCGCTCTGGCCGCCGGTGGCGTCGGTATGGCCTTCGATGGCGATCTGGGCACCGGTCTTGACCAGCTTCTGGGCGATGCGGGTAAGAAGCTCGCGCGCATAATCGTTGAGCTGCGCGGTCGGCCCGCGGAACATGGTGCGGTTGGCGGTGTCCATCAGGCTGACATGCACGCCGTCACGATCGGGCTCGATCTTGACGGATTGCTGGCCGTTGGAATCCGGCGACGTCTCCAGCGTGACGCGCATCTCGTTGGCGAGCTGGCGCAGCGCCGCCTCGGGGATGTCGGCGGTGCCGCCGCGCGCATTGCCCTTGCGGGCCGCCTCGGTGGTCGGCTCGCCGCGCGGCGTGGCGCTGTCCGCCTGGGCGCGGCGGCGATGGCCGCCCATGCCGGGCTCGTTGCCGGGCTCGTTGGTCATGGTCGCGGGCGTGCCCAGCGCGGGCGATGGCGAGAAATAGTCGGCGAGCCCCTTCAACTGGGCCTTGTCCGGGTTGGACAGCAGCCACAGCAGCATGAAGAACGCCATCATCGCCGTCACGAAGTCGGCATAGGCCACCTTCCACGCGCCGCCGTGATGGCCGTGCTTCTTGTGCTTGCGGACCTTGCGGATGACCACAGAGGGCGGGGCATTGTCGAACTGCGCCATGACCTAATTCCTCATGGCAGCCGGCGGCCGCCTTCCATGAACTGCCTTCACGCGGCCCACCCCGCGCATCCATGCCGGTGCGGATGCGCGCATGGCCTCAGGTGAGCTCGCCGAACACGCGCTCGATTTTTTCCTTCAGCGCGGCGGGCGCGAAGGGCTTCACGACGTAATTGTTGACGCCGAGCGCGGCCGCCTTCTGGACGATCTCCTTGTCCGACGAGCCGGTGAGCATGATGAACACCGTCTTGCCGATCACCGGATCGCCGCGCACCGCCTCCAGGAACTGCAGCCCGTCCATGTCGGGCATGTTGAAGTCCGAGATGACGAGATGGACGCGATCCTGGCGGATCGCCGACAGCGCCTCTACGGCGCCGGGCTTGTCCCGCACATCCTTGAAACCGAAATCCTGCAAGGCGCGACGGATCATCGCGCGCATGCTCGTCTGGTCGTCCACGACCATAACCTTGATTGCTGCTGCTGCCGGCATGACAGGTTCCCGCTTTCCTAACGCTTGCGCCACGCCGGGAATGCTGGCCCCGGCATAACAATTTGATTCGATGTCAGTCCCCCCATGCGCCACCTTGCAACCGCAAGGCCGGCATGCGCCCCACCCCCAAGCACAATATAGACGGCGGCGCGGCCGAACGGCGCGCCGCGGCAATTGCGATGTGTTGCCCGGACGCTCATGCCGCCATCCCCGTATCCGGGTGGCGCGCGCGCGCGTCGGCGACCATCGCCTCGATATCCAGGATCAGCGCGATCGCGTCGCCGTCGAGCACGGTGACGCCGGCCAGGCCGCGCACCGGGTGGAGATTCTCCTCCAGCGGTCGCAGCAGCACATCGCAGCGATTCTCGATCGTGTCGGCCATCAGCCCGAACAGGCCGGCGTGGTTCGTCTCCACGATGATGATGACGGATTCCTCGGCGGGCCGCATCGCGCCGGTGTCGATGCCGAGCAGGTCGGCGATGCGGCACACCGGCAGGTAACGGCCGCGCAGCTCGATCATGCCGGCGGCATCGGACAGCGGCCGGATCTGGTCCCGCTCGGGGCGCACGGTCTCGACCACGCTCGCCAGCGGCAGCACATAGCGCTGCGCCCCCAGGCGGACGATCATGCCGTCGACGGGCTCGTTCACGCGCAAGTCGGGCACAGGGCGAGCTCCTCAGGCGCGTCGACGAGACGCGCAATGTCGATGCGGGAATCGGGGGCGACGAAATCGAAACAGTCGCGGATCGCGGCGCCGTCGGTCGCTGCGGGCAGGACGATCGTCCACACGCAATAGCCATTTTCAGGGTCGAGATCGCGCAAGCCGGGCATCGCCGCAAAATCGGCCGCGATCACCCGTCCCCCCATATCCTCCAGCTCGCGGATGACGAGCAGCGGCTCGCCGCCATTGGCGAGAGCCGCGCGCGAGGGCGCGAACACCACCTGCCACGCTCCGGTCGCGTCGAGATCGAGGTCAAGCTCGGCGCCGACGGGCACGAAGCCGAACTCGTCGGCTTCGCCTGCCGACGCCGATGGCGACGCGGATGCCGGCACCGGCGCGGCACCGAGCACGGCGTTCAGCCCTGCCAGCACCGCCGCATCGGCGGGAAGAGCGCTTTGCCCGCGCGCCGCGGCGACATGATCGGCGAGCATTTCGAAAGCCTGACGCAGGATCCCCGTCACCGCCGCGTCCGGTTCGACGCGCCCGGAACGGATTTCGTCCAGCACCGCCTCGAAACGGTGGGCAAAGCCGCTCAGCGGCGCATGGCCGAACGCGCCGGCTCCGCCCTTGATCGAGTGGACGGCGCGGAACACCCCGCCGACGACCTCGGGGTTGGCGTCCCCGCCGGCCATCGCCGACAGGCCCCGTTCCGCGACGGACAGGCCTTCGGCGCATTCCTCGAAGAAGATCGCCTGGATCTCGTCCAGCGCGGCCGTGTCGGTCACGGGCATACGCGGCGGATCGCCGCGCCGAGCTTTTCGGGGTCGAACGGCTTGGTGATCCAGCCGGTGGCACCGGCGGCGCGCGCGCGGCCCTTCTTCTCGTCGGAGAATTCGGTCGAGAGGACGAGAATCGGCGTGCCGCGGAATTCCTCGATGCCGCGCACCGCCTCGATCAGCTGGAAACCGTCCATGTTCGGCATGTTGATATCGGTGATGAGCAGGTCCGGCTTCAGCGCCTGCATGCGGGCAAGGCCGTCGAGGCCGTCTTCGGCGCTCTCCACCGCGAACCCCTGCGCCGACAGCGCCGAGTTGAGCAGCGCGCGCATGCTGGGAGAATCATCGACCGTCAGGATCATCTTGCTCATGCTGCCTGCTCCAATCCCAGGGCGCCGCCGAGCCGGCAGCCGGCCACGCGATTCAGAAAGGCCGGGCTTGCCTTCACGAAGCGGAGCGTGCGCCCGGCGGATGCCGCCTCGGCGCGCGCCGCGACGAGCAGCTGCAACACGGCCTGGCCGACGCTGGCGACCTCGGCCGCGTCGACGAGCACATCGCCCGGCGGCCCGTCGATCTCGGCGACGAGGCGGCGGCGCAGGTCTGCCGCGGTGACGGTGGAGGCGTTGGCGGCGAGGCGCACGGCCCCGCCCTCGCCCGGGCCGGCCTCAGGCAGGCTTGGCATTGAGACGCTCCTTGGCCTCGTCGAGCGAGGTTTCGAGTTCGCTGAACGTCGGCGCATAGGCCGACGGCGTCATGCGGCGCGCCAGCTCCACGGCGACCTGCGTGGGCAGGCCCTGCGCGTAGGCGACGACCGCCGTCTTGACGAGCTGGAAGGGCTTGGAGTCGGCATCGACGATCTGCTGCAGCTTCGAGGCGATCGGCCCGACGAAGCAATAAGCGAGAAGCACGCCGAGGAAGGTGCCGACGAGGGCGCCGCCGATCATCGCGCCGAGGATTTCGGTCGGCTGATCGATCGAGGCCATCGTCTTGATGACGCCGAGCACGGCGGCGACGATGCCGAGCGCCGGCAGGCCGTCGGCCATCGTCTGGAGCGCCAGCTGCGGGGCGAGCTCCTCCTCGTGGTGGCGCTCGATATCGCCTTCCATCGCCTCGGCGAGCTGATGCGGATCCTCGAAGTTCACCGTCATCATGCGCAGATAGTCGCAGATGAAGTGAACCAGGTGATGATCCTTGAGCAGCCGCGGATAGGCGCTGAAGAAGGTGCTGGTCTCGGGCGATTCGATGTGCGGCTCGATCGCGGTCGCGCCGCCCTTGCGGAACGTTGCCAGCAGCGAGAAGAGCAGCGAGAGGAGATCGCGATAATCGCTCTCCTTCCAGTGCGGCCCCTTGAACACGCGCATGAAGCCGCCGCCGGCCTTCTTCACCGTGCCCATATTGTTGCTGAAGATGAATGCGCCGACCGCCGCGCCACCGATCGCCATCATCTCATGCGGAAGCGCATGGAAGATGACGGTGAGGTTGCCCCCCGACAGGATGAAGCTGCCGAAGACGCAGACGAGGATGACGACGACGCCGATTCCGTTGAGCATGACAGACCCGATAATCTGGAAGGCCAACAGGCCGGTTACTCTGATTATAGGAAGGATTCAGAGCAGCCGGCCCGCTGGAGACGCTTTTGCGCCGTGCAGCATTAAGATATCGGAAAAATCGCGCGATAATGCCGCTGGCCCTCCGCTTCATTCTAAAATGCTGGGAAATAGCCCAAGGAGCTGCAATGTCCGTCGATGCCTATCGGCGCGCACGCGCAATCATCGAATCCCCGCGAGGCACGGAATACCGGCTGATCAGCAACGTCACCGGCGAGATGATCCAGGCCCGCGACGCCGGCCTCGCCGGGACGGCGCTGATGCCGGCGCTGCACCGCAACCGTGCCGTCTGGGGGACGTTCTCGTCGATGTGCGCGGCGCCCGGCAACCAGCTTTCCGACGAGCTGCGCGCGGGAATCATCTCGCTCGCGCTGTGGGTCGATCGTCACACCACATTGGTGGTGCGCGGCCAGGACACGATCGACGAGCTGATCAGCGTCAACCGTACGCTGATGGACGGGCTGCAGCAGGAGAATTTCTCTCCGGAGGCGTGAGGGGGGCGGGCGTGCGCCCGCCCTGCCCTGTTCCGGTTCACCGCCAGTCGCCGCCGAGCCTTTCGTAGCGGCATGTCGAATGTCGCGCCGCTGCCGACACGGGCCTTCGACTTTCCTCATCCCCTGCCCAGTACGCCCGGGCGGATCGCTGCATCAAAAAAGCCCGCCCCCCAATCGCTGGGGAGCGGGCCTTTGATTGACGAGTGGAGGAAGCGAGCCTCAGTGGCTCATCGTCGACGGAGCCTCGAGCAGGCGCAGCTCGTTGGCCGGCACTTCGACCATCGTCGCCCAGGAGGCGATGTCGGCGGTCCAGGACGGCATCTCGGCGAGCGCGTGGCCCTCGACGAGGCGCTTGGTGACGGAGGGGACGGTGTGGAGCTGCTTCGGCGTCTCGACGACGCGCGGCTTGCGGGCACGCGGGGCGGCCATGCGGCGCTCACCGGCCATCAGCGCGAACCGGGGATCGCTCTCGGCAAGCTCGGCGATCGCCTTGGCGGCACGCTTGGTGATCTGGCGGACACGCTCCTTGGTGATGCCGGCGTCGTCGATCACCACTTCGGCAGTGGCGATGTCGAACAGGCGGCTCTCGACGATCTCGCGGTTGCGCTTGAGACGCTGGTCGAGCTTCTCCAGCTCCTCCGGATCGATGCCGTGGGTGGCGAAGCGCAGACGGGCGGCCATGGCGCCGTCCTCGCACGGCTGGACCGGCTTGCGGACGCGGGGGCGCTGCTTCTTCAGGCGGTTGATCGCGGTGGTGCGCAGGTGGCCGATATAGCTGTCGACCAGCGACTGCATCGCCGAATTGGCGAGGTAGCCCGAGGCGCCGGCCTCGGTCAGCGCCAGCGCGTCCTCGTCCTCGATCAGTGCGTCGAGGCTGGTCTCCTCGCCGTCCGGACCGTGGGTGACAGCGTTAAGGGACACGGTGGTCGCCTCGACCTTCTTGGCGGACGGCCGCTGGTCGGTCATCACGCGGAAGCGCAGGCTCTGCAGCTCGCCGCGGATCTGCCAGTTAACAAACGTGGTAAACTGCGCTTTCTCGGGCTCGTAAGCCTGGATCGCCCGATGAACGGCGATCGCGCAGACCTGCTCGGCATCGTCCCAATAATCAATGAGACCATATTGGCGGGTGAAATGACGAATGCGCGGCGCGATCAGCTTAAGAATTTGCGCAAAGGCACGATCGACTTCGGCGCGCTGACGAACGGTTTGCTTCGAGCCATCCTTAGGCGTGTTCTCGATTACTTTTGAGACCGCGGCTTCGAGCGCGAGCGTCGTCTTCGACATTTAGGTTCCTCCACTTCGGCTCGCGGCACTCATCGCGCCGTTCACCCTCCACGAGGCGGAGTTATCCCCATCGCCAGTTAATTAAGGGTTATTTCTCTCATGCAGAAACTGATGGGCGCGGGAAAACACTAGGCCGATCGGGCACTTACAGGATTTACCATCATCGCGAATCGCTCTGGTCGAACATTGCGGTCGATGTAACCGAGCAGCCAGGCACGGTGGGCGGCGCTGGCATCGCCATAGGCGGCGATCTTCCGATTCGCGGCTTCATGCCCGATCTGGGCATCGAGAAGGTGGCGGGCGCGGCCGGAGGCGATGCCGTCCTTGAGGAAGCGAATCGCGTCGCCGAGCCCGAGATGATGGCCGAGATAGGCGGCGCGCGCGGTGGTCTCGGCATTGCCATCCACCGCTACGCCGGCGGCGCGCAGCCGGTCGAGATTGTCGCGGGCGTAATCGGCGATGCCGTTGATCGCGGCCTGAGGATCATAGCGCAGCTCAAGCAGCGCCGAGCGCGAGCGACCGCGGACATGGCCGTGTTCGTTCAGCCAGCCATTCGCCTCGGCAAGCTGGTTGAGCCAGGTGCCGGGGCGCTCGGCCAGCGTCTCCCAGCTGCCGCTGAGGAACTGGCCGAGGCCGGCGGCGCTGGAGCGCGGATTGCGCGAGAAGATGCGCCAACGCCCATCGGCATCCTTGGCCGCCTCGGCATCGACGATCGAGGCGAGCACGGCGGAAGGGATGCCGGTGCGCTCGGCGGCGGCGGTGAGATGACGCGCGAGATCGACATTGGCGCCAAGTCCGTCGCGGCTGACTTCGCCGCCCGGCAGCCCCTCGGCAGGCGCGGGCGCCGCATCGGCCCGCTCGGCGGCCTTGGCCAGTTCGCGCGGGCGCGCCGCCTCGTCGGCCTGGCTGGTGAGCATCGCCAGCAGCGAATCCAGCGACATGCCCTGGACATTGCGTCCGCCCTGGGCACCGGCAGCGGTCGCCGCGCCACGGTCCACGCCCAGCGCCGCCTGCCACAGGCTGTTCGACAGATCGGCGCGCGCGGTGGCGAGGATCAGGTCGGCCTTCTGCGCGGCGGCGAGCTGGGTGGCATCGTAGCGGGCAATCACGATCAGGCGCTCCGCCGGAACAGGCTGGTCGCGGCGATGTCGTCGAGCATGGTCTGCTCGGCATTGGCGAGGATGCGCTCGGCCTCATGCCGATAATCGGCAGCGGCCGTCTCGATTGCCCGCAGCGCGCCATAAGCCTCGGCGGTCTGGTCGCGCAGCTGGGCGAGGCGGGCCTCGATCACCGGCTTCTCGGCGACGAGGCGCGCGCGCTCGGCGCGAAGCAGGTCCATATAGGCCTGGGCGGTGAGCGCGGGATCGTCGGCGGCCAGGCGCGCCTCGCGCACCAGCGCGGCGGCGATCGTCTCCAGCCTCTTGTCGATCTGGGCGAGGCGACCGCGCTCGGCGTCGATCAGCTTGCGCAGATCGTCGATCTCGCGCTGGCGGACGCGCGCGGCGGCGTCATAGGGCGTCTTCATGCGGCCTCCGCTTCGGCGACGTCGCCGTTCATCAATCGGTCGATCGCGGCAAAGGTCGCCACGGCGCTGCCGCGATCGTCCTTGCGCTGGTTGATCGCGTCCTCGATTCGCGGCGCCAGCGCCACGGCGCGGTCCACTTCCTCGCTCGATCCGGCCTTGTAAGCGCCGAGCCGCACCATCTCCTCCATGTCCCCATAGGTCGACAGCAGGCGGCGCGCGGCGAGGCGGGTGTCGTTCTGCGCTTCGCTGTGCGCTTGCGGCAAGGTGCGCGACACGGATTTGAGCACGTCGATCGCCGGATAGCGGCCGCGCTCGGCGATCTTGCGGGTGATGACGACGTGGCCGTCCAGGATGCCGCGCACGGCGTCGGCGACCGGTTCGTTATGATCGTCGCCATCCACCAGCACGGTGAACAGCCCGGTGATCGAGCCCTGCCCGGGCAGGCCGGGCCCGGCGCGCTCGAGAAGGCGGGGCAGCTCGGCGAAGACGGTCGGCGTATAGCCCTTGGTGGCCGGCGGCTCTCCGCTCGCCAGCCCGATCTCGCGCTGCGCCATGGCGAAACGCGTCACCGAATCCATCAGGCAGAGGACGTGCAGCCCCTGATCGCGAAAATGCTCGGCGACGGCGAGCGTGGTCCACGCCGCCTGCCGCCGCATCAGCGCCGGCTCGTCGGAGGTGGCAACGACGACGACGCTTCGTGCCAGGCCTTCCGGGCCGAGATCGTCCTCGACGAATTCCTGAACCTCGCGGCCACGCTCGCCGACCAGACCGATGACCGCGATGTCGCAATCCGTCCACCGGGCCAGCATCGACAGCAAGGTCGACTTGCCGACGCCGGAACCGGCGAACAGGCCGAGGCGCTGGCCAACGCAGAGCGGCGCGAACACGTCGAGCGCGCGCACCCCCGTCTCGATCTTGTGGCCGACGCGGGCGCGGCTCGAGGCCTGCGGCGGGCTCGCCTTGATCGGGCGCGGGACGGCGCCGGCGATCAGCGGTCCCTTGCCGTCCACCGGCCGGCCGAGGCCGTCGACGAGGCGGCCGAGCCAGCTTTCCGACGGGCGAATCGAGAATTGCCCGGCGGTCAGCTCCGCCTTGGCGCCGGAGGCGATGCCCTGCGGATCGCTGAACGGCAGGCAATGGGCGATGTGGCGGTCGAGCCCGGTCACCTCGGCATCGACCACGCCGGAAGGCGATGCGATGCGCAGGCGCGATCCGATCTGGGCGGCGCCGGCAAGCCCCTCCACCTCGATCAGGGCGCCGCGGACCGCGACGACCCGGCCGAAGCGCAGATCGGGCTCGAGGGCGCGCAAGCCCGATGCAGCTGAGGCCAGCGACAGCACGATAAGCGTCCTTTACTCTTACTCTGCGGCAGCCGGGATTCTTGCCATCGCCTCAGCTTCATAGGCGATCAGCCACCGGCAATCGGTAAGCGCGCCATAAAAATCGAGCAGCGCCGCCTTCTGGGCGAAGGCGATGCACACCCGCTTGGCCTCGGGCGATTCCAGCGCGCCCATCAGATCGCCGATGCGCGACACGATCGCGTCGCGATGGCGGGCGGCATTGTCCGGATCGATATAGGCCATCATGCACGCGAAATAGAGCAGCCGCGCCGGCGTGTTCGCCTCCTCGGCGGTCATCACGTCACGGCCGCGCAGGATGGTGGCGGTGTTTTCGACGCACAGGTTCACCCGGCCCGTCGCGCGCACCACGGCGCCGTTGACGACCATGCGCTCGCCATCGCGAAGGGAGATGCGGAGAGTCATGACAATTCCTCGGGGATCATAATCTGTTGTTCCCATTATAGGTGGCCGCGCCGTGCCGCGGACGCGCCGGCGATGCGGAAAATTTTGCCTATGTTTGGCGGCCATTCGCCGCCTCCTACAATGATCGTGGGAACCCGGCTGGCGCCACGCGCCCGTCGAACCACTATGCATGGAGACAGACGTGAGCCTCTATTCCGCGATGTACGCCGGCGTTTCGGGCCTGAATTCGGAAGCGGCCGCGATGGCGACGGTCGCCGACAACATCACCAACGTCAACACCATCGGCTACAAGTCCGCGCAGGCGAACTTCAGCACGATGGTGGCGGGCGGAACCACCAGCTCGACCTATGTCGCCGGCGGCGTGAAAGTGTCGCCGCAGTCGCTCATCTCCAAGGCCGGGTCGTTCCAGGCCGGCACGTCGAACACCGACATGGCGATCGACGGCAACGGCTTCTTCATCGTGCGCTCCGGCACCGCCGCCGACAGCCAGGTCGCCTATACCCGCGCCGGCAACTTCTCGCGCGACCAGGAAGGCAATCTCAAGAACGCGGCCGGCTACTACCTCCAGGGCTGGCCGCTCGATGACAGCGGCAATTTCGCCAATAATGGCGACCTCAACGCGCTGCAGCCGGTCAACCCGTACAAGGTGTCGGGCGCGGCCCAGCCGACGACGAAGTTCAACGTCAGCCTCAACCTCGAGTCCGACGCCGATGTCTCTCCGGGCGCCGCCGGCTATGCCGCCGGCGACATGGCGACCAACACGGTCCCGCCGCAATTCTCGCGCCCGTTCACCCTCTATGACGCGCAGGGCAACGCGCATCAGGTGACGATGGGCTTCATCAAGAGCGACGTGAACACCTGGAAGGTCGAGGTCTATGCCAATCCGGCGACCGACGTCACCCAGGCGAACGGCCTGCTCGCCAGCGGCGAAGTGAAGTTCAACGGCGACGGCACGCTCAACGCCAGCACGATGCCGGCGACGGCGACGCCGAGCTGGACCAACGGCGCCGGCTCGCAGCCGATCAGCCTCGGCCTCGGCACGCCGGGCAACCGCGACGGCCTGACCACCAGCTCCGAGCCGTCCAACCTGCGCAGCTCCACCGTGGACGGCGGCAGCCCGTCTGCCGTCGCCTCGGTGTCGATCTCCGACGACGGCGTGGTCAGCGCCGTGTTCGAGGACGGCACCATGCGCGCCGTCTATCAGCTGCCGATCGCCACCTTCAACAATCCGGACGGGCTCAAGGCGATGGGCGGCAATGCCTATCAGGTGTCGGCCAATTCCGGCACCGCGATCATCAACGCCGCCGCCACCCAGGGCTCGGGCAAGATCGCGGCCGGCCAGCTCGAGGGCTCGACCGCCGACCTCGGCAAGGAATTCACCAACATGATCCTCTTCCAGCGCGCCTACAGCGCGTCCTCGAAGATCATCACCACGGTGGACGACATGCTCCAGGAACTCAGCAACATGAAGCGCTGATCCCGGCCGCGCTGCCGCCCTTCCCTGACCCGCCCCGCAAAGGACCGGACCCGTGTCGCTCAACGATATTTTCCACACCGCCATCAGCGGGCTTTCCGCGTCCCAGTCCGGGCTGGGGACGGTGTCCAACAATATCGCGAACGCGAATGTGCCGGGCTATGCCCGCACCCGTGTCTCGGTCAGCACGGCAGCCTCGCAGGGGCAGGTTCAGGGCGTGGTCGTCGGCCAGCCGGAGCGGGTGGCGGATTCGTTCCTGGAAAACGCCGTCTATCGCAACGGCGGCGCGATGGGGCAGTCGGAGGTCACCTCTTCCTATCTCGACCGCCTGCAGGCGCTGCTCGGCGCGCCCGGCTCGGCCGGCGGCCTCGCCGAGCGGCTGAACGCCATCGCCAGCGCCGCCGGGGCGATGACCGGCGTGCAGGGTTCGCCGCAGACGGTGGGGGCGTTCACCGGCAACATCCAGGACGCGATCAACGCCATGGGCCAGGTCAGCGGCGACGTCGATGACCTGCGCCGCGATGTCGAGACCGAGGTCGGCCAGACGGTCAGCCGCGTCAACGTGCTGTTGAAGCAGATCCATAGCCTGAACGACGTCATCGCCCGCTCCAACCCGGTCGGCGGCGCCCCCGGCGCCGAGAGCAGCCGCGCGGCCGCGCTCGAGGAGCTGAGCGGGCTGATGCAGGTCAATGTCCGCAACCAGACCGACGGCCGCGTCGTCATCGAGACGTCGAGCGGGCAGACCCTGCTCGACAAGCGGCTGCGCCAGCTGAGCTATCCGGCCTCCGTGGACGCGGACGCTCAGGCGACCTACCCGCCGATCGACATCCGCTTCACCGACGACAAGGGCAATATTGCCGCATCGACCGGCGAGAGCATCGACTCCTCCTCGGTCGGCGGCAAGCTGGGCGGCCTGCTCGATCTGCGCGACCGTGCGCTGCCGCAGTTCAAGGAGCAGCTCGGCCAGCTCTTCTCCGGCATGGCGGATTCGCTCAACAAGGTCAGCAACGAGGGCACCACCCTGCCCCCGCCACCGGACCTCACCGGCCGCCCCAACGGGCTGGTCGGCGCTGACCGGCTCGGCTTCACCGGCAAGGCGACCTTCGCCGTGCTCGGCCAGGACGGCACGCTCGTCTCCAAGACGACGGTCGATTTCGACGCGCTCGGCCCGACTGCGACGATCGACGACGCCGTCGCTGCGATCAACGCCGGCCTCGGCAGCACCGCGACCGCCGCGATCGATGCGAAGGGCGTGCTCTCCATCACCGCCAACACCGCCGGCAACGGCATCGCCATCGCCCAGGACGCGACCGCGCCGAGCGATCGTGCCGGCATGGGCTTCTCCCAATTCTTCGGCATGAACGATGTCGTGCGCAGCGACAGCAGCGCGCTGGTGCCTTCGGGCCTCCAGGCCGGCGACCCGCACGGCTTCGCCGCCGGCCAGACCGCCGAGGTGGCGCTGCGCGATTCGAGCGGGCGGCTGGTCGCCAGCTACACGCTGTCGCCGGCCGCCGGCGGCAGCGTCGGCGACATGGTCAACAGCCTCAACGGCAGCGATGTCGGCAATTACGGCGTGTTCTCGCTGGATGGCGAGGGCCGCATCCGTTTCGCGCCCAACTCCAACTCGGCGGGCGCGACGATCACCGTGCCCGTCGATTCGACCAGCCGCGCCGGCACCGGCGTCACCTTCTCGTCGATGTTCGGGATGTCCGGCAACGCCAGCGGGCTCAACAGCGCGGCGGTGCGCGAGGACATCCTCAACAATCCGGGCCGCCTGCCGCTCGCCCGGCTCCAGCTCGACGTGCCGGTCGGCCAGAAGGCCGTCGGCCCCGGCGACATGCGCGGCGCCAACGCCTTTGTCGACCAGCTCCAGTCCGCCGCCGATTTCGGCAAGGACGGCATGACGACGATCGACGCCTTCTCCGCGCAGCTGCTCGGCCGGGCCGGCTCCGACGCGGCGATCGCGCAGACCAATTATGAGGATGCATCCAGCCGCCGCCTCGATGCGCAGACGCGGCGGGACAATTTCGGCGGGGTGAATATAGACGAGGAGCTGTCGCAGATGGTCATCTTGCAGAACAGCTACACCGCCGCTGCGCGTGTGGTTACCACCGCCAGCGAGATGTACCGCACCCTCGTCGAGATGGTGTAAAGGGAGTATAGACAATGAACCGCGTTGCCACCCTTCCTATTCAGTACACGATGTCGAACTCGATCCAGAACACGCAGGCGAAGCTTGCGAATAGCCTGGATCAGATGAACACGCAGAAGAAGGCGAACAGCTACGCCGAGCTCGGCCTCGACACCACGCGCGTGCTGTCGGCCCGCAACATGCTGGCCCGGCAGGCGGCACAGGACACGGTGACGTCGCAGGTCGGCACCACGCTCGACTATTACAACACCTCGCTCACCGCGGTCGACGGCGACATGTCCGACCTGCGCAAGGCGATGCTGGATGTGGTCGGCTCGGGCGACACCTACGGCCTGCAGACGACGATCGAGCAGACCTTCGCCAGCGTGCGCACCGCGCTCAACACCACCGTCGCCGGCCAGCCGATCTTCGCGGGCTCGATGACCGGGTCCACCCCGGTCAAGCCTGCGACGTTGCAGGACACGATCGGCCTGGATCCGAACGACGCCTTCAACAATGACCAGGTGAAGCTGTCCGCCCAGGTCTCCAACGACAACACGATGCAATATGGCGTCGTCGCCAGCGATGTCGGCAAGAATATCATCGCTGCGTTCCGCACCCTCGCCGAGGCCGGGCCGTTCGGCGAAAAGGCCACCGACGCGCAGATGGACGCGGTGAAGACCGCGATGAAGCAGATCGAGGACGGGCTTGCCGACGTCCGCACGGCCAATGCCAATAATGGCCGCCTCCAGGCCGAGGTCGACACCGTCACCGCGCGCGGCGAGGATCGCACCAAGATGCTGAAGACCGTCATCGGCAAGGCCGAGGACGCCGATCTCGGCCAGGTGGCGCTGGACATCACCAACGGCCAGACGATGCTGTCGGCGAGCTATTCGGTGTTCGCCAAGATCGCCAATCTGTCGCTGGCGAACTATCTGTAAACGCTGAGGGGCGGGCGGGCAGACCGCTCGCCTCGCGCGTTCCTTGCCGTTGGCGCACGAGCGACGGCGCTCGCGCAGGCATCGCCGGCGGCCGCGCGGCCCCGTCATGCTGGACTTGCTCCAGCATCCACTCTTCCACCTCCTCCGGAGCCCCGGTGGACCCCGAACCACGCGGTCAAGCTGTCGAAGGGTACGGGGGTGATCGCGAATTGCGGGCGGCCGGGCGCCAACCCGGTGCCGTCATGCCGGACCTGATCCGGCATCCACTCATCCACAAACGCGGCAGCCTGTCCCCGCCGGACCCTCGACCCAATCCAGCGCGACAAAAAAAGGGCGCTCCGGTCGATCCGGAGCGCCCTTTCCTTGTCACGCCTTCTTCTTGGTAACCGGCAGCGGCTGCGCGTCGATGAGCGCGGCGAGCTCGCCGACCGGGCTCGCCGTCGGCATCGCCGCCATGGCGCGGGCGAGCTTGTCGGGATCGACGGTGCCGATCGAGGTTGTCAGCATGTCGAACACCGGGCCGGTGGGCAGCTTGGCGAAGGCGATCGAATAGCGCTCGCGCAGATGGACGAGGCCGTCATCACGGCCGATCATCGCATAGGCGATGGCGTGACGCAGCACGATCGCCTGATCGACATCACTGAGCGCGGCGGCATTGGCCGGCAGCGCCGCGGTCTCGGCGGCGAGCCCCTGCCAGTCATGCCGTTTCCACAGGATCTCCGCCTTGAGCGAGCCGGCGTCGGGCAGGTCCTGGATCACCGCGAAGGCTTCCTGCACCTTGCCGAGCTGGCTCAGCGCCACGGCCTCGACACGCGCGCGCGACCGCAGCATGTCCGGCGTATAATCCTGCTGCGCCGAGCGGCGCAGCGCGATCACCGCGCGATCCGGCTGGCCGGCAAGGATGCGCAGCGAAGCGACCCGCACCGACAGCGGCCCACGCGACAGGTCGCGGGCGCGGTTGAACAACTGGTGCTCGAACAGGTCGGCGGCACGCCCGTAAAGGCCCGCCGTCTGCAGGCGATCGGCAAGCTTGGCGAGCAGCGCATCGCCCTCGGCGCCGCTCGGCGTCAGATCGCGATAATCCCAGAACAGCCCGGCCGCCTGATCGAGCGGCAGGCCATTGGCGGCATCGAGCGAGGCGAGCAGCTTTTCCTGCAGCCCCATGACGAAATCCGGCCCCTGGCGGGTCGGATCGTAGAAGCGGAACAGCGTCGCGCCGGCGGACAGCGCCTCGCGCAGGTCGCGGGTGTCGGAGGCGAGCTTGTAGCTCAGCCGCAGCGCCCGCTCCTCGATCGCGTCGCCACGCCACGCAAAGCGCAGTGCGTCGAGCTGACGCAGTGCCGCCGCGGGCTTCAGCGAACCCTCGGCGACGCTCGCCTCGATCTGGCTGAGCGCGGCCTCGGTGCTTTCCTGGCGGGTGCCGCTGCGCACGACGCGGGCGAAGCGCAGCCGCGCCTCCGCGGTCTTGCCGAGCGCGACATAGGCCTGGCCGCGACCGAGGTTGGCGGCGGCATCGCGATCCGGCAGCTGGGCGAGCAGGCGCAGGGCGACGTCGGGCTTGCCGGCCGCCACCGCGGCATGAGCGGCGTCGAGCAGGAACGGCGTGCCGCTCGCCAGCGGCCGCTTGACCAGCGCTTCCCGTGCGCAACGCAGCTCGCCGAGCGCCTGGGCGGCGAAGCCCTGCTGGGAAAGCGCACGCATCCGCCAGGCGCAGGCCTCGGGATTGGCGGCGAGGCCGGGGCGGCTGAGCGTCGCCAGCGCGTCCGGCAGGCGGTTCATCTGCACGAGGGTGACGGCGCGGGCGAGCTGGAAGCTGTCGACCATGGCGAGGTCGGGATCGTCCTGCTGCATGACGTCGAGCACGCCGATCGCCTCGGCGCCGCGATTGCGACCGATCAGGCTGCGCGCATAGGCCCAGCGCGCTTCCTGCCGGGCCTCGCCATGGGCGCGGGCCAGCACCTTCCACGAATCCTCGTCGGCGACCACCAGCCAGTCCGCCGGCCCGGCGATCGACGGGCGCTGGGCGAGATCGGCGGCGAAACCGGGGATACGCGCCTGGGCCGAAACCTGCGGCGACGGATCGGCGAACGCCACCGGCGTGGGCGCGGCGACCGGCGCGGCCGGCGCAGCGGGCAGCGGCGCCTGCCGGACGGCGGGGGTAGCGGCCAGAGCAGCCGAAGCGAGCAGCAGGGCGGTCTTCATGGGATCGGCATCTCGACAAGATTGAGGGCGACGCTCAGCGCGCCGCCACCGGCGGCGCCGAGCACGAAGAGGATGATCAGCAACAGGCTGCTCATCGATCCGGAGCCGCCCTCCTGCCCCTTGTAGCCGGCATCGGTGCGCCGGCGCTGCGGTGTCGAGCCGGCCGACGCGGGCGCGGCGCCGTCGCCCGCGGGAGCGGGCGCGGCGGCAGACCGGCTGCTGTCGGAATAGACCCGGACCTTGGCCGGCCTGCGGTCGCTCATATTTTGTTTACCTGTCGTTCAAGCTTTTACCCCATTATAGGACGTGATCGCTGCTGGACGCTTATCGGCGCCAGGATATTCGGTGGTGATCGAGTGCATGTTTACCCCCGGAGATTATCGATGCGTCTGCCTGTTCTGTTTGCCGCGCTGCTGGGCGGCGCCGTCACCAGCGGCAGCGTCGCGGCGTCCGGAGACCCGCTCGATTCGCCGGCGCCGGGCTTCATGCCGATCGCCGAGATCACCACCCCGATCGTCGACGCCAGCCGGCTCGACGGCGCGGTGAAGGTGCTGGCGACGATCGAGACGGCCGACCCGGCAACGATGGACCAGGTGCGTGCAGACATGCCCATGGTCCGCGCCGAAATGTACGCGGCGACGCTGGAATTCTCCCGCCTCTACGCCTCGGGCCTGCGCGCGGTGGACGCCAAACGCCTTGGCGAGCATCTTTCCGCTGCCGTGCGCAAGTCGCACCCGCAGGTGTCGCGCGTGCTGATCCTCAGGCTCCAGGCACAGCCCGCCTGACACATCTCCGCGCACCGGGCAGCCGTCTTCCTACGCCGTCAGACTGAGTTCGGTTCAGCATCCCCTCGGCCGCAGATGCCGGGGTTCCGCCCGGGCGGACCCGAAGTCCGGGGTGACGATGCCTGGACTGTTGCCGGGCGCCAGTTCCGCACCCCCCGTCATGCTGAACTGGGTTCAGCATCCACCCCGCCGCAAGCGCCCGGATCGGGGCTGCGCCGATCCTGGAACAGGTCAGGTGACGATGCGCCGGGGCGAGACGGGGCAGGCCCCGTGCCTGTCCCCGTCTCGCCCCGGCGCTCTTCCTTATGCCTTTGGCGGCGGCGGGGTGATCTCTTCCTTGGGCGCGCCGGCGCCCGCCTGCTTCGGCGCAGCGGCGCGCGTCAGCGGCGGGCGGGCCGCGGCGGTCTTGCCGCGCGGCTGGGCACGCTCGGGCTGGGCAACGGGCGCCGGCGCAGGCGCAGGCGCGGCGACCGGCTGCGGCGCGGCCTCCGGCGCCGGACCGATCGGCTTGCCAGCGAGCGCCATGCTGAGGCGCACCGCCGCCTGCGGGCTCATGCTCGACAGGATCATCGCGGTGTTGCGCTCGCGCATCCGCTTGGCGACCTGCATCTGAACATCGAGGTCGAGCCGCTCGAACACCGGCGCGGCGCGGGCGGGCTTCATCGTCTGATAAATGCGCGCGAGATCGTCATAGGGCTGGTCGACCGCGTCCGGCGTGCCGCTCTGGCCACCATTGGCGCCGCCGCCACGCGCGCCACCCGCCTGCGGCGCGGGCGCCTGACGCGCGGCAAGCTCTGCCTTCAGCCGTTGCTCGGCGGCGCGGGTCGCCTGCTCGCGCAGGTCAAGCGCGCGGCGCTGGCTGGCCATCACCTGATCATGGTCGGCGGCGCTCTGCGCAATCTGCACGCCGAGCCGCGTCGGGATCGGCGCGGCATCGGGCGCGGCCACCGCCGCCACCGCATTGGCGACCGCAGCGACGCCGGCGACGCCGATCATCGCGGTCAGCGGCGAGGGCCGGCGACGCATCACCCGCTCGAGCATGGGCACCGGCTTCGTCGTCCGGGCGGGCAACCCGGCGCCGCCCTTCTTCTGTGCGGCCATCTCAATATTTCTCCGCGGACATGGTCACCTTGTCATGCGCCGTGGCCAGCGCTTCCAGCTCGGCCATGAGGCCGATTGCGGGCTTGAACTCCTCCTCGTCGCCGGTGGCGCGCTTCGGCTGCAACCGGCCGCCGGCGGCGCGGCGGGCGCGCATCTGCTGCGACGGGCGGCCACGCTTCGCCGGGGCGGGAGCGGCCTCGGCCACCTCTTCCTTGGCGCGCTCGGCGCTGGACGCCTCGACGATGCGCTCGGCGATGGAATTGCCGATGCCGATCATCACCGACAGCTCCTCGCGCAGATCCTCGGCGGACTGGATGGTGCGGATGCTCGCCGCGCCATCGGTCGCGAGCATTTCCTTCAGCTCGCCGAGCACCTGCCGGGCCTGGCCGGTGGCGCGATCGAGCGACTTGACCATCTCGCCCAGATCACCCTTTTTGAGCGCGTTGAAGCGGCGGATCATCCGCACCGTCTGCACGATCACGGCGATGCACAGCACGCTGAGCAGCAGGTTGCTGAGGGCCACGAAGCTCATCGGGAAAAGCCTTTCGAAATGTCCGTCACCATGCGGATGGCGATGTTGCTGCAGCGCTGGCCGATATGGGCGCGGCCCAGCGGCACGCCGCCGCAATGCACTTCCAGCGCATCGTCGGGCCCGCGATTGACGCCGATCGTCTGGCCGACAGCCAGGTTCATGACGTCGTTGAGGCGCATCACCTTCTCGCCGAGCACCACGTCCATGATGATCTCGGTCTGCCACAGCTCGTTGGCCATGTGGGCTTCCCAGATGCGATCGCGGCCGAGCTTCTCGCCCATGAAGCGCTGCAACAGCTTGCCGCGCACGGGCTCGATGGTGGCGTGCGGCAGGACGACGGAGAATTTGCCGCCGCGCCCTTCCATGTCGACGCGGAAGGTGGCGACCGCGGCGATGTTGGAGGGGCCGGCGATCGCCGCGAAGCGGGGGCTCGTCTCGACGCGCTCCAGCTCGATGCCGATCGGCTCGATCGCCTCGAAGGAGGCGGCGAAATCGTTGAGCGCCAGCTGCACCATCCGCGACACCAGCGAGGTTTCGATGGTGGTGAAGGCGCGGCCGTCGATGCGCACCGGCTCATTGCCCTTGCGCCCGCCGAGCAGCGCATCGACGACGGCGTAGATCAGGCCGGAATCGACGGTGACGACGCCGTAATTCTCCCACTCGCGCACCTTGAACACGCCGAGCATGGCGGGCAGCGCGACGCGGTTCATGAACTCGCCGAAGCGCGTCGAGGTGACTTCCTCCAGATGGACGTCGATCGCGTCCGAAGTGAGGTTGCGCATGCTGGTGGCGAAGGTGCGCACCATCCGCTCGCACACCACCTCCAGCATCGGCAGGCGCTCATGGCTGATGACGTCGGACTCGATGACCGCCTTGAGGCCGCTCTTCTGCGCGGTCGGCGTGACCAGGTCGAAGCCGAACAGCGCGTCGATGCCGGCCTGATCGAAGGTCTCGCCGACCTCTGACGAGACCTTCGGCGGCTCCGGCAGCTCGAAATCGTCGAAATCGTCGCTCATTGCTGCACCAGATCCTGGATCAGAATGTCACGCACCATGCCCGGCCCGAGCGCCTCGGTGGCACGCACCATCATCTCTTCCTTGACGCGGAAGAGCGCGGCGGAGCCGTTGAGATCCTCGGGGCGAAGCTCGCGCAGGAAAGGCTGCAGCGCGTCGAGCACCGCCGGCAGCTTGGCCTTGAGGTCGGCGGCCTTCTTCGCATCGGTCGCGACGACGATGAAGCGCATCTTCAGGAAGCGCGCCTCCCCGTCCGCCGTGCGCAGGTTGACCAGCATCGTCGGCGCCTCGACATAGGCGTCCGCCGAGGCGCCCTCCTTGCCGTGGCCGCCCTCGGCCGCCGGCGCCTCCGCCCCATGCTCGGTATCGGCCTTCTTGCCGCCCAGCATCACATAGGCGCCGGCACCCGCCGCGATCAGCACCGCCACCACCGCGAGCGCGATGATGATCAGCTTCTTCTTCTTCGGCTGCGTGGCCTGCGCAGGAGCTTCGTCCTCCGCGGCCACATTGATGATCACGTCGCTCGACATTTTATCTCCACCGAGATCAGGAAAACACGGTCGCTTTCGTGTTCGGCTGCGACCCGTCCCGCCGTTTCTCTCCTATTATAGGATGGACACTGGGCAATATTTGCCTGGGCGTGAATTTTCCGAGGTGCTTCGAATGAGCGACGTCTCATCCTATGTGCTGCTGAGCCACGAGCAGGCGCTCCGGCGCCAGATGGACGTGACCGCCAACAACATGGCGAACAGCAGCACGGTCGGATACAAGCGCGAGCAGCCGCTGTTCCACGAATATGTGGAGCGGGTGAACGAAGCGCCGGTCAACGACGCCAGGAAGACATCGTTCGTGCTCGATTACGGCGCCGTGCACGATACCGCGCAGGGCTCCTTCCAGGCGACCGGCAACCCGCTCGACGTGATGATCGAGGGTCCCGGCTATCTCAATGTCGAGGCTCCGGGCGGCGGCGTCGCCTATACGCGCGCAGGGTTCATCAAGGTTCTGGAATCCGGCGACCTCGCCACCGCCGGCGGCCAGCGCCTGCTCGACACCAACGGCCGGCCGATCAACGTGCCGCCCGACCAGGCCAGCCGCATCTCCATCCAGTCGGACGGGTCGGTGATCGGCCCCGACGGCGGCCAGCTCGGCCGCATCGCCGTCACCGGCTTTCCCGACGAGATGGCGGTGAAGGTGCGCGGCGACGGGCTGCTCGATGGCAGCAACGGCCGCATCTACACGCAGCGCGAGGCGCGGCTGCGCTCCGGCGGGGTCGAGGCTTCCAACGTGGAGCCGATCGTCGAGACCACCCGCATGGTCGAGATCCTGCGCGCCTACCAGACCAGCATGTCCATGTCCCAGGACCTGGACAATATGCGCAAGAGCGCGATCAGCCGCCTCGGCGGCACCAACCACTGATCTTTGATGTAATCCGAAAGGACCGGACCCATGCGTTCCCTCTCGATCGCCGCCACCGGCATGCTTGCCCAGCAGACCAATGTCGACGTGATCTCAAACAACATCGCCAACATGAACACCACCGCGTTCAAGCGGCAGCGCGCCGAATTCCAGGACCTGCTGTACCAGCAGGTTTCGCGTCCGGGCACCGCAACGAGCCAGGATGGCACCAAGGTGCCGTCCGGCATCCAGATCGGCGCCGGTGTGCGCACCGGCGGCGTCTATCGCATCAACGAGGCGGGCGCGCTGACCAAGACCGACGGCCGCTATGACATGGCGATCGACGGCGAGGGCTTTTTCCAGGTGACGCTGCCGACCGGCGAGACGGGCTATACCCGCGCCGGCTCCTTCCAGGTGTCCGACCAGGGCGAGCTCGTCACCAGCGACGGCTATCGCGTCGAGCCGGCGATCACCGTGCCGCAGGGCGCGGTCGACGTGATGGTCTCGAAGACCGGCGAGGTCCAGATCAAGATGCAGGACCAGACCCAGATCCAGACGATCGGCCAGATCGAGCTTGCCACCTTCGTCAACCAGTCCGGCCTCGAGGCGATGGGCTCCAACCTGTTCCTGGAGACCGACGCGTCCGGCCAGCCGACCGTCTCGACGCCCGGCCAGCCGGGTTTCGGCACCATCAACCAGGGCTTCCTCGAAGCGTCCAACGTCAACCCGGTGTCCGAGATCACCTCGCTGATCACGGCGCAGCGCGCCTATGAGATGAACAGCCGGGTGGTGAAGACCGCCGACGAGATGCTGGCCACCTCCTCGCAGATGCACTGAGCCCGATGCGCGCGCTTCTCATCGCGACGCTGCTGCTGCCCGGCGCGGCGGCGGCGCAGCCTTCCTCTCCGCTCGCCGACACGCCGGTGCTGGCGCGCACCGTCGAGAAGGGCGAGCGGGTCACCGCCGGCGACTTCACCGTCGATCGCCGCCCGGCCAGCGTGGCGCGCGTCGCGCTCAAGCCGGCCGATGCCGATGGCATGGAGGCCGCCCGGCGGCTGATGGCCGGGGCGCCGCTGCGCGCCAGCGACCTCGTCCATGCCCAGCTCGTGCGGCGCGGCGAATCCGTGGTGATCACGGTGCGCGCCGGCACGCTGTCCATCTCGACGCCGGGCAAGGCGCTGACCGGCGGCGGCGCGGGCGAGGCGGTGCGCGTGCTGAGCATCAGCACCAACCGCACGCTCGATGCCGTCGTCGAATCCGGCGGCCATGTCCGCGTGACGACGCTTTAGGAGTGATTGTGATGAAGCGTATGGTTTCCGTTGTAGCGCTGGCCTGCCTGCTGTCCGGCTGCGGCGCGGTCGGGCGTCTGCAAGGCGTCGGCAAGGCGCCGAAGATGACGGCGATGGACGATCCCGTCGCGCCGGAGATCGAGCCCTCGCTCGGCCTGCAGGGTGCGGCCCATCGCAACGGCGCGACGGCGGCGCCTGCGCCCTCCGCCTCGCTGTTCCGCACCGGCGCGGGCGGCTTCCTGCGCGATCAGCGCGCCTCGAAGGTGGGCGATATCCTCACCATCCGCATCAACATCGCCGACAAGGCGTCGGTGGACAACACCACGTCGCGCACGCGCGCCGGCGGCGAGACGGGCGGCATCGCCGGCCTGCTCGGCCTGGAGACGCAGCTGCCCAAGATCCTGCCGGGCAAGCCGGATCCGTCGAAGCTGGTCGATTTCAATTCCAACTCGACCGCGACCGGCGCCGGCAACACGACCCGCAGCGAGCAGATCAACCTGACCATGGCGGCGATCGTCACCGGCGTGCTGCCCAACGGCAATCTGGTGATCCGCGGCCGGCAGGAGGTGCGCGTCAATTTCGAGCTGCGCGAGCTGATCGTCACCGGCATCGTCCGGCCCGAGGATATCGCCCGCGACAATACCATTGCCCACAGCCAGATCGCGGAAGCGCGCATCAGCTATGGCGGCCGCGGCCAGCTCACCGACGCGCAGCAGGCGCGCTGGGGCCAGCAGATCTACGACGCGCTGTTTCCGTTCTGACCGAACGCCGGGCGCCGCACTGGCTGCGCCCGGCCCGCCTCCGATCACCGGCCACGGCCGGGCGGGACGCGCGCCGTCCTGCCCGGCCGTTTCGCCGTTTGGCGTCGCTTCGCGGCGGGGAGCCCGGCCGGTCCAAATAAAAGCGGAGGCCCGGCGCGATCGCCGGACCTCCGCAGATTGTCCGTCAGGACGTGCCTGCCGGCGATCAGCCGGCGAGGAACGGGCGATAGGGGTTGAAGGCGAGCAGGCTGTCGATCGCGTCGGCATTGCGCGCGAAGATGCCGAGCTCGCGCACCCGGCCCGTGCCGATCGTCATGCGCAGCCGTCGATAGGCGCCGAAGCCGGTGTGCCTGTTCATGAAGTCGATCTCGCGGGCAATGTCCGATCCGGACTCCCAGAACAGGAAGTCGGACACATGATTGTCGATCTTCTTGGCGATCTTCACCGCCGTGTCGCCTCGGTCGAGGAAGTGATAGAGAACGGTCAGCACGATCGCCATGTCGAACACCTGACTCCCGAGGTCGACGGACTCGGCGGTATCCTGCCGGAAATCGCACTGCGTGTTGAACAGCTCGTTGAGGATCGAGGCGGTGGTGAAATGGGAATCCTGCGGCTCGACGCCGACCACTTGCGCGCCCAGGCGGCTGAAGTGACGCGAGAAATAGCCCGCGTTGCAGCCGATATCGAGCACGCTCGCCGGCCGGATATAGCCGAGCGTGTCGGCGATGCAGCCGAGCCGGTTAGGGAAGAAATTGTCACGATGGGCGAAGGGGATATGGAATTGCGGATGCTCGATCGGCGAATAGGGCTCCTTATAGCCGATCTGCTCGACATGCCGGCGTACGCGCGCGCCGATCGACGGCTCGAACAGCGACCCGAATGAGCGGGGCGACATGCGCACATTGGCCCAGCGCTGGCGCCGGCCGATCAGATAGCTGGCGCGGTGATGGCCGTCGCGCAGGATGAAGCGGCCGGTGGCCGCATCATATTCGCCGTCGAGCAGGAAGGCGTCGTCGTCTACGCCATTCTCGGCATAGCGGGCGTTGAGATGGTTGAAATAATCATAGCGCTCGAAGATCTGACGGGCGGCATCACGCGGCGGGGCGACGCCCATCGTGCGGTGGGTGGCATTCCACCAATTCTCATAATAGCCAACGTCCAGGCGCGAGGGATCGAAGAAACCCTCGAACAGCCGCACATGCGAGCGCAGGCTCAGGATCGACAGGCCGTCGGTGATGCCGTGCTGCTGATGCCAGAGCGGCGGCCGATCGGGATATTTCCCCGGGCCATGGATGAAATCATTGCTTTCGCAAAACAGCATCTCCACCGGAACCCGGCAGATATAGGTGTCACCAACGACCTTGAACGAGGTCTTCATTCCTCATCATCCCCTGAATGACTATCGACACCCGGCAGTCGCCGGTTTATTTCCGGTCGAACGCGAGGAACGTGATGCGGCTGTCCTTGCCGACATTCCAGGGCGCGCGATTATAGTGGGAATATTCGTGCTTCGCGTAGTCGGCGAGGCGGAAGCCAAGCTCGTTCATCAGATAGATGTAGAGTTCGGGATCGCGATTGAACACCGGCGGATTGCCGTCACGGCGCCACCGCTGGTCCATCAACTCGGCGATGACGACGCGCTGACGCCCCTTCACCGCCTCAACGAGCAGCGGCAGGATCGCCTCGTCGGCGACGTGCAGCAGAACGGTGTAGAAAAGCAGCGCCGGGGCCTCCGGATATTGATAGCCGTGATCATGGATGCGGAAGCTATGGCCCGGCAGATATTCGCGCGCCTGGCGCAGCGAATTCGGATTCACGTCGACGCCGGTATAGCCCTCCGGTGTGAACAGGGAGGCGATCCGGCCGATGCCGCAGCCGATCTCCAGTACCGGGAAAGTGCCGCCGAGCGCGCGACCGAGCGCGGCGCCGACATCGAACCCTTCGGGGAATTCATAGCCCTTGCCGGGGATGATGTGGTCGACGCCTTCCTGGATCCAGAACGCCTCCTCCGGCGTCCGCCACAGGCGGTTGTCGCGCCGGTCGCGCGCGCCCTGCTCGGTAATGCGGGCGGATTCATGCTCGACCTTGGCGCCAGTGGCCCTGGCGGCGCGCGACGCCTGCCAGTGGCGGATCACTGCCGGCTCGGCCCCGGGCGCACCGTCGATGTGGAGATAGGAGCGCGGCAGCCAGCTCGTCTTCAGCGGCTTGACGCTGCTGACGTCGCACCAGGCGGAGCTGAGATGGACCTGATCCCAGGTCAGCGGGTCGGCCTTGCAGCGCAGCACCCATTGTTTCAGCAGATCGCGCGCCAGCTCGGTCTTGCCGAAATAGAGCGTGCCGGAACAAAATTCCCAGCCACGGTCATGCTCGGCATGGTTCCACGTCCATTTGTGAAGCGCGACATCGGCCGCGAGCGCGGAGAACAGCTCCGGCAGTGCCTCGACGGTGGCATCGGCGTCGATCCACACGATCGGATGATCGGAAGCTTCCCACTGGGCGAGGATGAATTCGGCCTTGTAGGCGCAGACATGTTCCCAGCGCGCCGTCGCGTCGATCGGATGCAGCACATAGTCGAGGCCGAATTGATCGAGCGTCGCGCGCAGGCGCGCGGCATGCTCGGCATATTCGTTGTTGGCGGTGTAGAAAGACACGATCTTGAAGGGATGGGCGCCGGCTGCGACGACATCGCGCACCTCGCGCGGCTCGACCTTGCGCGCAAGATCACGACCGACAAAGCCCTTCACCTCATAGGCGCGGGTATTGCTCTCGCCAAAGACCGGAGCCGGAGCCAGCGCGGCGGCACTCTGAAAATTCATCACGATCATCCCATCGGCTAGGCCGCCGCTTCTTGAGATCTGGTCCATCAAGCGGTGACACGATCGCAACGGCGACGGGCGCCATTGCTCCTGTTCATTATAGGGCGGGATGCCGTCCGAGCGTGGCGGCGGCCGATGATTGTTTGCCTATTTCAGCTCTTGGCGAGCTGATCGAATTTCTGAAGCCTGGCCAGCAAGGCCGGCATGTCGGCGAGGCGGACCATGTTCGGCCCGTCGCTCGGCGCGCGCTCCGGCTGCTCATGGGTTTCCATGAAGATAGCCGCGACGCCGATCGCCAGCGCCGCACGCGCCAGCACCGGCACGAACTCGCGCTCGCCGCCGGAACTCGTCCCCTGCCCGCCCGGCTGCTGCACCGAATGGGTGGCGTCGAACACCACCGGGAAGCCGGTGCGCGCCATGATCGGCAGCGAACGCATGTCCGTCACCAGCGTGTTGTAGCCGAAGCTGGCGCCGCGCTCGCACAGCAGCACCTGATCATTGCCGGCGGAGACCAGCTTGGCGGCGACATTGCGCATGTCCCACGGCGCGAGGAACTGGCCCTTCTTGACGTTGACCGGCTTGCCCGTCTTCGCCGCGGCGACGAGCAGGTCGGTCTGGCGGCAGAGGAATGCGGGGATCTGCAACAGGTCGACCGCTTCTGCGACCGGCGCGCACTGTCCGGCGTCATGAACGTCGGTGACGACCGGGCAGCCATAAGTCTCGCGCACTTCGGCGAACACCTCCAGCGCCTTGTCGATGCCGATGCCGCGCGGTGCGTCGATCGAGGTGCGATTGCCCTTGTCGAATGAGGATTTGTAGATCAGCGGGATGCCGAGCTGCCCACATATCTCGGTAAGCGCGGCCGCCATTTCCAGCGCATGGGCGCGGCTTTCCATCGCGCACGGGCCGGCGATCAGGGTGAACGGCCGGTCATTGGCGATGGCGTGCGGTCCGACATGGACGGTGCGCGGGCTGTCGGGAGCGTCGGTCATCGAGGAACAGAGCCTTTCTCAAATCTCACGGGCGAAGCAGGTCGTAGCTCTGGATCATACCGCATAGCCGCCCGCCGTCATCCACCACCGGCACCACCGACAATGGCCGGCCGACCTGCTGGAGCAGCATCAGCACGTCGGCAACCACCGCGCTCTCGCGCACTGTAATCGGCTGGGCGCACATGATGTCGGCAGTGCGCTTCGAATAAATGTCGTGGCGGGATTCGATGAGGCGGCGGACATCCCCGTCCACCACCAGCCCGAGCAGGCGCGCGGCATGATCAACCACGCACACCGCACCCATGCGCTGGGCGGAGATCACGGTGATCATGTCGGCAACGCTGGCGTCCGGCCCGATCGTCGGCAGATCGGCCCCCTTGCGCATGAGATCGCGGATCGGGATCATGTGGCGGCCGAGCAGGCCGGCCGGGTGATGGCGCAGGAAATCGTCGCGGGTGAAGCCCCGCGCGCGGCTGACGGCGACCGCCAGCGCATCGCCGATCGCCATCTGCAGCGTGGTGCTGCAGGTCGGCGCCATGCCGATATGATCGGCCTCGCCGCGCACATTCATCAGCACGCAATGCTCGACGACCTGGGCAAGTGGCGATTCCGCCCTGCCGATGATTCCGATCAGGCGGCAGCGGCGCGCCTTGAGGATCGGCAGGATGCGCATGATCTCTTCGGTGGTACCGCTGTTTGAGAAGAGCAGCACGACATTCTCGGTCTGCACCGCGCCGAGATCGCCATGGGCCGCCTCGGCGGCGTTGAGGAAGAAGGCGGAGGTGCCGAGGCTCGAGAAGGTTGCCGCCACCTTGGCCGCGACCAGCCCCGACTTGCCGATGCCCAGGCACACGATCGGCCGCTCCTGCGCGGCGACCAGCGCGACGATCGCGGGAATGGCGTCATGCTCGGCGCCGAGGAATTGATCCAGTGCGTCGCGCTCGGCGGCGAGCACGTCGCGGAACCACAACCGGCTGAGCTCGTCGCCAGTGTCGGAAGCCTCAAGCGGCAGAAACGCATTGGCATTGTAGTTCAGCATTCGACAGCTCCAACCCCGCAGTGATCCTGCTCGTTTTTTCAGACCGTGCATGACGCGCTCCGCCTGGTGACGGAGCCCTGCCGGCGATCCCTTTCCTCACCTTATAGAGGGCTAATCGGGGCCTGCGATCACGCCGCCTGGCGCAGCCGCGTGTTGAGGCGCTGGGTCTCGCGCTGCAAGTCGCGCAGCCACGAACCCAGGCCGAAGCGACGCATGTCGATCTGGCGCCAGAACAGCCCCGGATCGCGGGCATAGAGGTCGATATGGGCGAGCGCGTTGGCGCATTGCGAGCCCATGTCGATCACCTCGGCCAGCTCGACCAGATAGAATGGCAGCGGCCGCTCCGTGTTGCCGAGCTGCTCGGCATGCGCTGCGGAAGCGGCGCGAAGCGACACGTCCATGCCGTGGCGGAAATAGGCGGTTGCCGCCTCGATATCGCCATTGGCGAGATGCAGCCGCGCCCCGAAAAAGGCGCCGCCCACCGCCTTGGTCGCCAGGATCGGCGAGAATTCCTGCCAATTGCCTTCAGCGGCCATGCGGAACCAGCTGATCGCCGCGGCGCGATCGCCGATCATCTCGCACAGCCGACCGGCGAGGAAGGACAGCGAGATCGTCCAGCGGCGGACATGCGGCGGCGCGTCCGTCCCCTCGACCGTCTGGAGATAATCGATGATGTTGCCGATCAGCGTCGCCACGCGCTGCCCGGCGCGCAACTCCAGCGCGCGATAGCCCAGCACGGTGAGCGCGGCGCCGCGATCGGCGGAATCCGGGCGCGACGTGGCGATGACCTGGCCGGCGAGCTGGGCCAGCTTGCCCTCGTCGCCCAGCCGCTCGCCCATCTGCACCATGCTGCGATAGAGCCAGGGATTGTCATAGGCGGCGCCGAAATCGGCGGCCACCGGATTGCCGGACGGCTCGAAGCCGGGATGCGAATAGAGATCGCGATGGGCGGCGCCCTGCAACGGGTCGACGATCGCCGAGACGATCATCCATTCCAGCGACAGCTGATTGTCGAGATCGACCTTGATGAGGGTGCGCGGCCCCTGCGGGTCGGGCGTGGTCGGCACCTGCGCATGGCGCTGCTCGGTGATGAATCGGCGGGCGACTTCGTCATGGAAGGCCTGCCAGCTGGTCGGGCGGGCATTGTCGCCCGGCGAGCCTTCGCGCAGGGCGAGGATCAGCCGGCCGTCGAACTTCAGCACGCGGGCATAATCGTCGAGCCGCGCCGAAAGGCCTTGCGGCATCGCCGGCTCGACGGCGACGATCATGTCGAGCGAATGGTCGGCAATGTCGCGCAGCGAGCCCTCGACGCCGTCCGCGCCTTCCGCGTCCGCCACGCGGCGGAAGCGGCTGCCGCGGCACGACGCGCCGAGGATGCGCACGCCATCGGCGGAGTCCGCCCCGTCAACCAGCACCGTGTCGCCGGCGCGCACCCGGGTGGCGGCGAAGGCGTAGCGCGCGATGATCGCGTCGGCCGCGACACCGCCGCGGGAGAGCGCGCCGCCGCGCCCATGCTCCGGCAGGCGCTGATAATAGGTGACGATGGGCAGCGTCTGCCCGCTCCAGTCCGAATAGTCGTTGGCGAACATGCCGGCAGGATGACGGCTGAGACCGGCCGCGAACAGGGTCGCTTCGATCGCCGCGCGATGGGCGCCGCGCGTCATGAGCACCAGCGTGTCGAGATGGATGAAGGGGCGGATCACCTCGGCCAGCGACTGGCTGCCGTCCTGGCGCGGCCATTCGACGAAGCCGACCCTCGGTCCGCTGCCGTCGGCGAGCGGGCCGTCCGGTGTGCCATAGACGTCGCAGCCCATAAGCGACAATTCATGCGCCAGTGCGACGTGATCGGACAGGTTCAGCGCGATGCGGCACGGGCCCAGGCGCGAGACGATTTTCGAGGCGAGGTCGATGTTCACGAGCAAGATCCTGTCCGGACAATGATAGGCCTGCCCTCCGCAACCGCACCGGCCGCCCGAGGGCATCGTAAATATGGCCATTACTATCTCTTATAGAGGGGTTTTCATGGACACCCCGCGCAGCAATAAAAAAGCGCATCGCGTCGGGCGGCAAAGCTTTCCCTCTATATTAACCGCGACGGCCAGATCTCTGCGCCACCCATGCCCCGAGGGACGAGATGACCCATAACGCCATTCGCGCCAATGCCCTTCACACGCTGCTGGACATGGTTCCCCCGAGCATCACCTGCCTGTCGCTCGACTGTTTCGACACGCTGATCTGGCGCAATCTCAACGCGCCGGTCGACGTTTTCCCCGATCTCGGCCTGCCCGGTGGCAGCATCGAGCGCCGCCGCATGGCCGAGGGCCAGGCGCGCGCCCTTGCCCCCCACCTGCGCAACCGCTCGGAAGTGACGCTCGAGGAAATCCACGCCGAACTCGTCCCGGACAATGTCGAGCATCAGCAGGCGCTGGTTCAGGCCGAGCTGGATGCGGAAGCGCGCCACTGCTTTGCCTTCGCGCCGGTCCGCGACCTGATCGTCGGCGCCAAGCAGCGCGGCATGAAGGTGGTGGTCGTTTCCGACACCTATCTGTCCGAGGCGCGGCTGCGCACGCTGATCGCCGATGTCGCCGGTGCCGACCTGCTCGCCATGATCGACCAGGTGTTCTGCTCGTGCGAATATGGCATCGGCAAGACGCGCGGCCTGTTCGCCCATGTCCTCAAGGAAACCGGGCTGAAGCCGAGCGAGATCCTGCACATCGGCGACAATCTGACCGCGGACGTCTCGGCGCCGGCCTTCTACAACATCAACGCCGTCCATCTCCAGCAGTTCAGCCTGGAGACGCTGCAGCGCCTGCGCATGGAAGCGGCGGCCGGCACGATGCTGGATTCGACGACGCGCAACACCCATCCGGCCTACCAGCCGCATCGCGCCCAGATCGCGCTGCGCGAGAATGACGACCCGGTCTACGCCTTCGGCCATGACGTGCTCGGGCCGGTGATGTCCGCGTTCGCGACGTGGTTGCACGACGAGGCGGAGGCGCTGGAGAAGGAAACGGGCAAGCCCGTGAAGCTGCTGTTCCTGCTGCGCGACGGCCATCTGCCGGCGCGCGCCTTCACCGCGCTCTATCCGCAATGGGCGGATCGCGTGAAGGAGGTTTCGATCAGCCGCTTCACCGCCGTCGCCTCCAGTTTCCGCGATAGCGAAACGATCAACCGCTACATGATGCCGTGGCTGGTCAAGAATATCCGCCGGCCGATCTCGAAGGCGACCTTCTTCACCCGCCAGCTGCTGTTCAGCGACGAGGAAGGCGCCGCGCTGACCGAAGGCAAGACGATGGGCGAATTCGGCGAGGACATTCTGAAGCCGGAGCATCAGCAGCTCATCGTCGATCGCTCCCGCGCTTTCTCCCGCCGGCTCGTCGCCCATCTGCACGGCGAGGGCATCGACGATGGCGACACGGTGATGATGATCGATCTCGGCTATGCCGGCACCGTGCAGGACGCCGTCGAGGCCGTGCTGCGCGAGGATATGGGGCTGACCGTCGCCGGCCGTTACCTGCTGCTGCGCGAGCAGCTTCGCCAGTCCAGCGACAAGAAGGGCTTTTTCGACACCCGCAATTATGACTATCGGGCAATCACCTCGATCTATGGGCCGATCTCGGTGCTGGAGCAGTTCTGCACCGTCGGCCTCGGCTCGGTGGTCGACTATGCGGCGGATGGCACGCCGATCCGCGACGAGCCGGGCGTGAAGGGCGCGCAGAGCGACATCCGCGAACAGGCCCAGCACGCCTGCATCGATTTCGTGCGCGAGACCGGCAAGGGCTTCGTCCGCCCGCCCCGTTCCGACAATCATGATGCGCGCCGCCGCGGCGCCGCCGGCATCCTCGCGCGCCTGCTGTACATGCCGATGGACAGCGAGATCGCCATGCTCGAAAATTTCGCGCACGACGTCAATTTCGGCACGGACGCGATGATCGAGATGTTCGACCCCGCCTCCGCCGATCGCAGCCTGCGCCGCCGCGGCATGTTCTACACCAAGAACGCGATGCGCATGTATCTGCCGGGCGAACTGCACAAGCACGGCCTGCCGATGAACATGACCTTGTTCGGCATGCGCCGCTTCGCGCTCGACTTTGCCAAGGACGAGTTCAACGTCGACGCCATGCAGCTGCCGATCCAGATCTTCGGCGGCGGCCAGTCGTCGGCCGAGACGGTCGGCGCGCACCGCACCGCGGACGGCTTCTACCGGGCGACCATTCCGGTCGGCAGGGGCGAGTTCACGGTCGGCATCTTCCTCGGCCGGCTGTTCGAATATGTCCAGTTCGACGAGATCAGTTTCCAGCCGGTCGACGAGCTGGTGCTGGAGGCGCAGACACCGGCCCACGCCATCATCGAGGGCATGGATGAGGTGGCCAAGGGGCTGTACCGCATCGAGGGGGCGGACGGCTTCATGGTCGTCCAGGCCGTGCCGGCCGAACAGCCGATGCTGCTCAACCTCGTCTTCCGCCCGATCGTGACCCGCGCCAAGCCGAAGCTCGAAAGCATCGAGCCCGCGCACGAGGCCGTCGATGAGGGCCGCAGGGCGGCTGCCTGACAATCGCGCCAGGCCGCGGCAATGGGCCGCGGCGCAGACTTGCCCAGCCCCCTTCCGGTCCGCCCGGAAGGGGGCTTTTTCTTGCCTGCGCCGGCCTCATGGCCAAAACCCGCCCGGCAAATATTTCCTAGGCAAGATTTGCCTATACTTGATCGTTTCGTAGTAAATGCAGTTTTACTACGATTTTTCTCGCACATCACTTTGCCGTGAGTGCATTCCTTCCCACAATGGATTTGTAAGCTCGTCAAAAAGGCTTTCCGAGGGTCGGCGTTTCCGGCCCAGGGTCAAAGAATTGACCCTTAAATCCTAGAAAGGAAAACACCATGGCACTTTCGCTCAACACCAACATCGGCGCGATGGCCGCGCTGCAGACCCTGAACGCCTCGAACCGTTCGATGGAGACGACCCAGAGCCGCATCAACACCGGCCTGAACGTCGCCAGCACGAAGGACGATTCCGCGAAGTTCACGATCGCCCAGCAGCTGCGCGGCGACGTTGGCGGTCTGGCTTCCGTTACCTCCTCGCTCAACAACGCGAAGAGCGTCTCGGACGTCGCCGTCTCGGGTACCGAGCAGATCTCGGACATCCTCAACAAGATGAAGGCGCTCGTCGCCCAGACCGAAGGCGCGGACTCCGAGTCCAAGGAGCGCATCGGCGAGGACTTCAAGGCCTATCAGTCGCAGATCAAGAACATCATCACCTCTTCGGCCTTCAACGGCGTGAACCTGCTCGCTGGCACCTCTGCCGGCGGTTCCAGCACCACGGCGCTGATCTCGCTGCAGGGTTCGGATGGTGACTCGACGACCTGGGATTTCGAGAAGCTGTCGCTCGACAACCAGGACCTGACCACGAAGCTCGCCACCATCACCGGTTCGGGCGAAGCGGTCACCGGTTCGGGCACGATGAGCGACCTCGAGGACGCGTTCGGCAGCGTGCAGGACGTGCTCAGCACGCTCGGCGCCAACGCCCGCCGCATCGAGGACCAGCTGGTGTTCACCAGCAAGCTGTCGGACACGATCACGAGCGGCATCGGCAACATGGTCGACGCTGACCTGGCCAAGGAATCGGCCAACCTCCAGTCGCTGCAGGTCAAGCAGCAGCTGGGCGTGCAGGCTCTCTCCATCGCCAATCAGGCGCCGCAGACCCTGCTGTCGCTGTTCCGTTAATCGATTAACGGAAGGAGGCTGCCACGCCCCCTTCCTCCACCCCCACACCCGGGGGCGTGACAGCCGACAAAGGAGGCCGGGATGGTTCGCCATCCCGGCCTTTCTTCTTGCGTGCGAAGCCGGCAGCCGATGATGAGCACGCGTGGAGCGGCCGGGCGCCCGGCGGGGCGGCCCGTGGCCATTTCCGCCGTCGCCATGCCGAACCCTTCGACAGGCTCAGGACAGGCTTGTTTCAGCGTCCAAGCCGCCACAGGCGCCGGCGCCCCGGGGAAACGGATGGGCCGCGGATCAAGTCCGGGACAGCGTTTTCTTGGGAGACCCCCCGGCAATATTTGCCGCCAGGCAATTTTTTCCTGTCTAGTTGGACAGTATAGCCCTGTTTTCAGGCGTTTTTCCTGCGTCCGATTTTGGCGGCGCATTTTTTCTTCCCAGAATAAGGGCACGGGACGCGCAAGCGACCTGCAGTGGCCAGGGACAATCCGGGTGCGAAGAATTCGGCCCGATATCCTAGAAGGGAAGTGAATATGCCTTCAGTCAACACCAATGTCGGCGCAATGGCCGCGCTGCAGGTCCTCAACGCCACCAACCGTTCGCTGGAAACGACCCAGAGCCGCATCAACACCGGCCTGAACGTCGCCAGCACCAAGGACGATTCCGCCAAGTACACCATCGCCCAGCAGCTGCGCGGCGATGTCGGCGGTCTGGCTTCCGTCACCTCTTCGCTCAACAACGCGAAGAGCGTCTCGGATGTCGCGGTGTCGGGAACCGAGCAGATCTCGGACATCCTCAACAAGATGAAGGCGCTCGTCGCCCAGTCGGAAGGCACGGATGCCGAATCCACGGCTCGCATCGGCAAGGACTTCCAGGCCTATCAGAACCAGATCGAGAACATCATCACCTCCTCCGGCTTCAACGGCATCAATCTTCTTGCCTCGCCGAACTCCACCGGTGGCGGTTCCAGCACCACGGCGCTGATCTCGCTGCAGGGTGGTGATGGTGACTCGACGACCTGGGACTTCGAGAAACTGTCGCTCGACAATGTCGATCTGTCCACGAAGCTCGCCTCCGTCCTCGGCGGAAGCGCAGAGTGGGCGGCGGCCGGCTCGGTGAAGATGGAGCATCTCGAGGATGCGTTTGGCGAAGTGCAGGACGTGCTCAGCACGCTCGGCGCCAATGCCCGTCGCATCGACGACCAGCTCGTCTTCACCAGCAAGCTGTCGGACACGATCACCAGCGGCATCGGCAATCTCGTCGATGCGGACCTGGCCAAGGAATCGGCGAGCCTCCAGGCGCTGCAGGTCAAGCAGCAGCTGGGCGTGCAGGCCCTCTCCATCGCCAACCAGGCGCCGCAGACCCTGCTGTCGCTGTTCCGTTAAGTCGATAACGGAAGGAGGCTGACGACGCCCCCTTCCTCCACCCCCACCGGGGGCGTGACAGCGACAAGAGGCCGGGATGGTTCGCCATCCCGGCCTTTTTTTGTGGACAGCGGGGCGGGTGCCAATGCCAAAGCCCGCCACGCGGGAACCCTTCGACAGGCTCGAGACAGGCTTGTGTCCGCAACCACCCGGCCACACACCCCTGCGCTTGCAAGGGCGTGGACCCTGAAACAAGTTCAGGGTGACGACGAGCGGTGGGGCGGCCGGGCCCCATTCCGCACCCCGTCATGCTGAACCTGTTTCAGCATCCACCCGGCCACACACCCGCCTGCGCTCGCAAAGGCGCGGTCCCGAAACTACGATGTCCCGGGCCTGTCGAGGCGCCCGGGGTGACGACAAGTGGTGACCGGCGGTCATCTCACGCCGACCCGACCGTCATTCACAATAAAAAACCCCTCCGGCGTGAGGCCGGAGGGGTTTCTCCCCGGATAGGTTATGACAGGTTCAGTCGCCGGCCTGCTGGGCTGCGGCAGGCGCCGAGACCGCGACCAGGCTCGCCAGCGGAAAGCGCAGGCCGTTGACGCTGAGCATGACGTTGGCGCCATCGGTGACGACTTCCTTGACGGTGCCGACCGAGTTGATCGTCGTCTTGACGGCGTTGTTGTTGGCATCGGTAGCCGCGATCGACAGCGTGTAGCCGCCATCGGCCGCGCGATCGCCGTTGGTCTTGATGCCGTCCCAGCTGAAGCGGCCCTGGGTGTCGGGCGTCAGATCCACCTTCTTGACGACCGCGCCGGACGAATCCTTGACGGTCGCGGTGACCGCGGCCGGCTTGGTGTCGAAGGCGTAGCTCCACGTCGCCGGCTTGCCGTCGGCGAGGCCCGAGGTGGCGGAATCAAAGCGGCCCTCCTGCCCGATATAGGAAGCGGACTGGGCCATATCCTGCGTCGACATGCGCGCCAGCATGTCCTTCAGCGTGCTGGTCTGCTGCATCGACTGCTCGACCTGCGAGAACTGGACGAGCTGCTGGGTATATTCCGACGTGTCCATCGGGTTGAGCGGATCCTGGTTCTGCATCTGCGTGGTGAGCAGCTTCAGGAACATGTTGAAATCGGGCGCGATCAGGCTCTTGCTGTCGGTGTCCGTCTTCTGCTGGGCGCCGGCCGAGGAGGCCGCGCTGCTGTCGGGGATGGTCGTCGCCATGGCGTGCCGTTCCTTATGCCATCATGTCGATACGGCCGCTCGTGCGGAGCTGCCGGTAAGCGGGTTCGTCCTCGGCGAGGCCATCGGCGCCGCCCGCCGCACTGCCGCGGCTGTTCGTTCCGTCCTGCTGGGCCTGGCGCCATTGCTGGCCGCCATCGCCACTGCGGCTATCGAAGCGGAAGGACTGGCTGTCGGAGCGCACGCCGGCATCGGACAGCGCGCGGACGAGATCGGCCGAGTCCCGCTTCAACAGGTCGAGCGCGCCGTGATTGTCGGCGGCGACGACGGCGCGAAGGCCGCCATCCTTGTCGAAGGACATGCGCACCTCGATGCGGCCCATCTCGGGCGGATCGAGGCGGACGAGGATTTCATGACGGCCGGCGGCAACGCTGCGCGCGATCTCCACGCCCATGTCGTGACCGATGCGGCCGGTCTGGGCGGCAACGGTGGCGTGGGCGGCCTCGGTGCTGGTCTGGGCGAGGTTGGCGGCATAGACCGTGCCGAAGCTCGCCGGCTTGGTGTCGGCGGGCACGCTCTGCGCCAGCAGGGTCGAGGAAAGCCCGCCCTGGGCGAGCTGGTGGGTCTGCACGGCGGGGCCGGCGTCGCGCGCCGCCGGCGCAGCGGCACCGGTATCGGCATCGGCAGTAGGAGAAGCAGCGACCTCGCCTTTGGCAGCCGTGCGCGACAATGCGCCGGACAGGCCGGGCAGCGCCGCGTCGGCGGGGGGGGCCTCGTCCTGCGCCACGGTGGCGGCGACGGCCTGCTGCGGCGCGACCACCGGCATCGGCAGGGCGGCGGCGGTGGCGGCGGCAGTCGCCTGCGCCGGATCGGCCTTGGTGTCGGCTTTGGGGGCGGCGGCGCTGTCCTGCTTCTTCGCCGGAGCGGCCGGCTTCGGCGCCGCAATCCCGGCGGTGGCGGCGGCGAGCGGCTGCTCGACGATCGCATCTGCGGCGGCGGCCTGCTGGGCGAGCGCGGGCGTCTGGATCGGTTTGGTCGCGGCAACGGGCGCCGGGGGCGTCGCCGGCAATGTCGGGTCGGCGGGCTTCACCGCATCGTCGGCAAGCGAGCCCGCAAGCGTGTTGGCCGCGTCGTCGCCCAGCGCCAGTTCGCCCGGCGTCGGCGCGATCGGATCGGCCTCGGCGGCGCCGGCCGGCAGGTCGGGGAGCGGCGGCGCCTCGACAGCGGGTTCGGCGACGGCCTGTTCGAGCGTTTCATTCGTGGCGTCGGCGGGCGCGGGCTTGTCGGCCTTCGCGGTCGCACCGGCGGGCCTGTCGGCGGCCGTCTTGTCGGCAGCCGGCTCCTGCTGCTGCGCCTGCTGGCTCGGGCGAACCGGGGCGGCGGCCGGCTTGTTGTCGTCGACCATCGCGCCAAACGCCGAGCCCGCCGCGGACGAGCCATTATCGGCGGGGCGCACCGGCGCCGGCGCGGGAGAGCGGGAGACGATCGACGGGATGCTCATCAGGCGTGCTTTCTGGGCGTATGGCGCCCCTTCATCCGTTATAGAGGGTTTCCCCGCGCTGCGGTCGCGACCGGCCGATCATTTCGCCCGTCAACCGATCGACCCGAGGCTGCGGATGCGGGCCCGCGCATGGATCTCGTTCTGGGAGAGCACCACCGTCGCCGGCCGGATGCGCTCGACGATCGAGCGCACGAACGGCCGGAGCGCCGGGCTGGTCATCAGGCAGGGGATCTCCCCCTTGCTGGCCAGCGTGTCGTAGGTCTCCTTCAGCGAATTGATGAACGCCTGCAGGCTGGACGGCGCCATGGCGAGCTGACGATCGTCGCCCTGGCCGATGATGCTTTCCGCGAATTGCTCGTCCCATTGCGGTGTCAGGGTGACGATCGGGATGGCGCCGTCGCGCATCTGCTGCGCCGAGATCTGGCGGGCAAGCCGGCTGCGGACATGTTCCGTCACCAGCGTGATGTTGGCGGTGTAGCCGGTGGCCTCGGCGATGCCCTCCAGGATCGACGGCAGGTCGCGGATCGACACGCCCTCGGCGAGCAGGTTCTGCAGGATGCGCTGGATGCCGGAGATGGAGATTTTGGACGGGATGATGTCGGCGATCAGCTTCTCCGAATCCTTGTGGCATTCGGACAGCAGCTTCTGCGTTTCCGAATAGGAGAGCAGATCGGCGATATTCTCCTTCACGATCTCGGTCAGGTGGGTGGTGATGATCGTGCCGCTGTTGACGACGGTGAGGCCGCGCAGGCCCGCCTCGTCGCGCAGCGATCGCTCGATCCACAGCGCCGGCAGGTTGAACACCGGCTCGCGCGTGTCCTCGCCCTTCAGGCCGACATTGCCGCCACCCGGATTGATGACCATCAGCTTGTCGATGCGGATCTGGCCGCGCGCCGCCTCGGTCTCCTTGACGTAGATGACATAGTCGTTGGGCTGGAGCGACATGTTGTCGAGGATGCGCACCGACGGCAGCACGAAGCCGAAATCGATCGCCATCTGGCGGCGCAGCGCGCGCACCTGATCGTCGAGCCGCGGCTCGGCGTTGCTGTCATTGATCAGCGGCAGCAGCGCATAGCCGAGCTCGATACGCACCGTGTCGATGGCGAGGGTACGCGCGATCGGCTCGTCGACCTGGGCCTCCTGCTGCTCGGCCATCGCCTTCTGCATGCGGGTCCGGGCGCGCTCCAGCTCAGCGGTCTTGGACATGCGCCAGGCGAGGAAGCCGCAGAACGCGCCGAACACCGCGAACGGCACGAACGGCAGGCCCGGCATCAGCGCGAGCATGCCCATCAGCACCCCGGCCATGCCGAACGCCTTGGGATAGCGGCCGAGCTGGGCGCTCAGCGCCTCGCCGGTCTTGCCCTCGACGCCACCCTTGGTGACGAGCAGGCCAGCCGCGGTCGACACGATCAGCGCCGGGATCTGGCTGACCAGGCCGTCACCGGCGGTCAGCACCGTATAGGTGTGGAAGGCCTCCCCGAACGGCACGCCATGAATGACCACGCCGATGATCAGGCCGACGAGGATGTTGATGCCGGTGATGACGAGGCCGGCGACCGCGTCGCCCTTCACGAACTTGGAGGCGCCGTCCATCGCGCCGTAGAAGCCGCTTTCCGCCTCGATCTCGCTGCGGCGCTCCTTGGCCTGCTGCTCATTGATCATGCCGGCGGACAGATCGGCGTCGATCGCCATCTGCTTGCCGGGCATCGAATCGAGGCTGAAGCGGGCCGCCACCTCGGCGATGCGGCCGGCGCCCTTGGTGATGACGACGAAGTTGATGACGACGAGGATCAGGAAGATGGTGAGGCCGATCACGGTCTCGCCACCCATCAGGAATTCACCGAATGCGCCGATCACCCCGCCGGCCGCCTGATGCCCCTCATGGCCGTGGCCGAGGATCAGGCGGGTCGAGGCGAGGTTGAGGCCCAGCCTGAGCATGGTGACGATGAGCAGGATGGTCGGGAAGCTCGACAGCTGCAGCGGCTTCTCGATGAACAGCGCCGTCATCAGGATGAGGACCGACGCCGTGATCGACAGCGACAAGCCGAAATCGAGCAGCCAGCCCGGCATCGGCAGGATCAGCATGGCGATGATCGCGATCACCGCGCCGGCGAGCGCGAGGTCGCGGCTGCCGGAGAACTGCTTCAGGATTTTCTCGACCTGGGGCGGCATCGGAAACGGGCTCCGGAAAGGGATCAGGACGCCGGCGAGACGGGCACGCCGTCCTCGATGAAGCTGCGCAGCTTGTTGCGCATCGTGCGCACCGAGATGCCGAGGATCGTCGCCGCCGAGGTGCGGTTGCCGCGGCAGCGCGCCAGCGTGCCGAGGATCAGCGCGCGCTCGACATCGGCGACGCTGCGGCCGACGAGCCCCTCGATCACCGCCGGGCCGGCGCCGAGGCGGGACAACACGTCCGACACGTCGATCGGCACGTCCACGGCGACGAGGCCGCCCTGGGCCCGTTCGCGCAGCCGATCCAGCATGCCGGCATCGGCCGGGCGGATGACGAGCGCTTCACGGCCGGCGCGTGCCAGCCCCGCGGCAACCTCGGCAGCCGCAAGCGGCTCGCCGACGAGGAGGATATGGGACGTTTCCTTGGGAGCCTGAACGTGAGCCATTAACGATCCTGCCTGACGATTTCGGTGAGGGTCACGCCGAGTGCGCTGTCGATCAGCACCACTTCGCCGCGGGCGATCAGCCGGTTGTTCACGAAAATGTCGACGGGCTCGCCGACACGGCGGTCCAGCTCGACGACATCACCATTTTTCAGGCGCATGAGCTGGCCGATGTCCATGCGCGAGCGGCCAAGTACGGCCTGCACCTTCACCGGCACGTCGAACACGGCGTGCAGGTCGGCGGAGGTGGGCGGCGCCGACGGGATCTCCGGGGCGTTGTCGATCTGATCGGTCTCGGTGGCATCCGAGCCGAAATGGGTCGGCGCGAGCTGACGCGGTTCGGAATTCTCGATCATGCTATCCTCGTTCATGCGTTCATCCACTGGCGAATGACCGAGACGGACTCCGCCGGGTTGGCGCTGATCGCGTCACCGATCTTGCGCAGCGCCGAGAGCCGGATGCGGCCGTCGACCTGGGCCAGCGCGATTTCCTGGTCGAGCAGGTCGGGATCGCCCTGCCCTTCGAGCATCGGGTTGCCATCGGCATCCACCAGCATCTCGCCTTCGCGGCCCTCCACCGTCAGCTCGCCCTCGCGGGTGCCGGGCTCGGCATCGGTGCCGCGACGACGCAACATGCGGACCGCGAACAGGCCGGCGGCGACGACGACGATCAGTTCGACGAGGTTGAGCAGGTTGCCGCCGGTCAGGCCGAAAGGCAGGGCGCTCTTCTCGCCGTCCATGCCGTCGACGGCGGCAAACGGCATGCTTTCCACGACCACGCTGTCACCGCGGTCGGCATCGAAGCCGACGGCATTCTCCACCAGCCGGGTGAGGCGCTGCACCTGGGGCGCAGGCAGGCCGGCGGTGCCGCCATCGACCATCACCGCGACGGTGAGGCGATTGATCTTGCCGGGGCCGCTGACGCTCACCGTATGGGTGCGGCTATTGTCGTAGGTCGTGTCTTCGGACGATTCGTTCTTGGCCGAGCGGCGGGAATTGCCGCCATTGCCGTTGACGTCGGCTTCCTTGTCGGGAAGCTGGGCGGCGACGGTCGCGCCCTGGGCACCGGCATCGGATTCATTGTTCTGGTCGTTCGATTCCACCGTCACCTGGTGCTGGATCACCTGCTTGTCGGGATCGAACATCTCGGCTTCCTGCCGGGTCTGGTCGCGGTTCAGCACCACGGCGACCTCGGCGCGCACCTTGCCCTGGCCGACGATCGGCTCGATCAGGGATTCGATCTCCTGACGCAGCCGGCCCTCGACGGCAGCCTGGCGTTCCTCGATCTCGGAGGCGGCGGCGCCGGCCTCGTCACCGGCCCGGGCGAGCAACGCTCCGGACTGATCGACGACCGATACGCTTTCCGGCGACAGTTCGGGCACCGAGGACGACACGAGATAGCGGATCGACTGGACCGCCTCGCTCGGCAGGCGGCCCTGCGTCTTCAGCGTGACGGCGGCGGTCGCCTTGCGCGCCTCGGCGGCGAACATCGCGCGCTCCGGCATGACGATGTGGACGCGCGCCTTGCTGACACGATCGAGGCTCTCGATCGACTTGGCGAGCTCGCCCTCGACGGCGCGCGTCTCGTTCATCTTGGCGCGCGAGGAGGATACGCCGAACGGCTCCTCGGCATCGAGCACCTCGTAGCCGATCTTGCCGCCCAGCTTCTCGGAGGCCATCGCCATCCGAAGCTCCGGCAGCTTGTCCACCGGCGCGGTGATCGCGGTGCCATCCGCCGACAGCTGGAACGGCACGTTCTGCGCCTTCAGCTTCTCGGAGATCGCGGCCGCGGCCGACGGATCAAGATCCGTGTAGAGAAAGCCCATCTCGGACGACGAGCCACTGCGCATGGCCAGCACGCCAATTCCGAGGAGCAGCGCCAGGGCGACGCCACCCATGATCATCAGCCGGCGTGGGCCAAGCTGGGTGATCAGATTCCGCAATCCGTTCAAGACAGCCTCGCAAATCTGGTAAGCAAAGGCCGTGCCCCTGCACAGGCATTATAGGAGGAGAATCGCTAGGCAATTCTTGCCGGATCGATTTCTTTCTCGATGGCCGGCTCCTCGGCGGAAACGCGCTCGGCCACCGGCATGCCGGCGAGCAGCGGCGCCATCTCGGCCATCACCGCCGCACGCCGCGCGGCGCTGTCGATCGCCAGGCTGCCTTCGTCCCAGGCGATCACGGCATCGCCATGGCTCATGTCGGGATCGGGCAGCACGGTGACGTAGAGCTTGCGGCGTTCCTTGCCCTGGCGCAGCGCGAACAGCCGCTCCACCTCGCCCACGATGCCGGGGCTGACGCGGATGACGAGCCGCGTGCCGCGCGCCACCTGCTGGAGCACGCGGCCGAGCGCTTCGTCGATGGCGCGGCCGGGATCCTGCGCGAGCGCATGGCCGGCCAGCGCCTCGCCGATCAGCAGCGCAACGTTGGCGGCATCGCGGGTCATGCCGTCGGCGGCCGCCACGAGCCGCTGGTCGACATCGTCGAAGGAGGCGTGGACCGCATCGAGCGCGGCGAGCACCGCCGCGTCGCGTTCGCCGCGGGCGTGGCGGAGCCCCGCCTCGAAACCGTCGGCGCGGGCGCGGGCCAGCTCGTCGCCATGATCGCGCGCCATGCGCGCCATGGCCTCGCGCAGCTCGCTCACGACCTCGTCTTCCTCGGCCTCCACCCCCATCTCGGCCTCGTTCCTGGGCTCGGTGGTGTGGAGGTTGCTGAACACGCGATCGAAGCGGAACGGCCGCACATCGGATGAAGCATGGTGGATCATCGAGAGTTCGCCCTTTCCGGGAAGATCAATAGATCACGGCCTCGTCGCCCTTGGGATCGGCGAGGATGATCTCGCCGCGATCGCCAAGCGTCTTGGCGAGCCGCACGAGATTGCCCTGCGCCTCCTCGCAGTCGCGCGCGCGCACCGGGCCCATCGCGGCCATGTCGTCGCGGAGCAGCTTGGCGGCGCGCTCGGTCATGCCGGACAGGAAGAGCGTCTTGATCTCCTCCGTCGCGCCCTTCAGCGCCAGCGCCAGCTCGCGCTTGTTGCAATTGCGCACGATGACCTGGATCGCCGTCGGCAGCAGCTTGCCGAGATCGTCGAAGGTGAACATCAGCGCGCGGATCTTCTCGGCCGATTCCGGCGCGCGCGCATCGAGCGCGGTCAGCATCGATTCCTCGGTGGTGCGATCCAGGGCGTTGAACATCTCGGCCATGGATTCATGCGGGTCGCGGCGCTGGGCGCGCGACAGGTTGCTCATGAACTCGCTCTTCAGCGTGTGCTCGACCTGCTGGATGACGTCCTTCTGCACCGTATCCATGCGCAGCATGCGCATCACCACGTCGGTGGCGAGATCGCGCGGCAGTTCGGAGAGCACGCGCGCGGCGTGATCGGAACGCAGCTTGTGGAGGATGACGGCGACGGTCTGGGGATATTCATTCTTCAGATAGGCGGCGAGCACCGTCTCGCTGACGTTGGACAGCTTGTCCCACATCGTCCGGCCGGACGGACCACGGATATCCTCCATGATCTCCTTGACGCGATCGTCCGGCAGCATGCCGGCGAGCAGCCGCTCGGTGGTCTCGAACGAGCCGTGCAGCGTCGACATGCTGGAGACTTCGCCCGAGAAGCTGATCAGCAGATGCTCGACCACCGCCGCCGGCACGCGACCGAGCTGGGCGATGGCGGAGGACAGCTCGCGGATCTCCTCGGTGGTCAGCTGCTGCCAGATCGGCGCGCCATGTTCCTGGCCGAGCGCCAGCATCAGGGCCGCGGCACGCTGCAGGCCGGAGAATTTCTTCAGCTCCGGCGGTTCGCCGATCTGCGTCATCGCGTTCATTGAAATCCCCAAAAAAACCCCCGATCCGCGACCGGACCGGCTTCCATCCATCTATCTTATAGGAGAAGCGCGGCCCGGCCGGCCCTCGGGGAGAAGATCGACGTGACAAATTTGTCGGGTGGACTGATCGGGCTCAGCATCCTGTCAGGAAGCGAAGCCGCCACCAATTTCATGAATTTCTCCAGCTCGCTGACGGCCAATGTCGACTCTGCCGCGGTGACCAAGGCCAAGGCCGCGTTCATCACCCCGGCGACGGTCGCGCCGTGGCAAAACGACACGCCGCTCACCAATCCGAGCTGGGCGCAACTCGAACAGATCATCGGCGCGCGCACGATCATCAGCCCGTCGAGCAACTCCGCTATCGCCGGGTTGCCCGACGTCCAGGCGACCTTCACCACCTACAAGGCGCTCGACCAGCTGCGCGTCCTCGCCGAGCAGGCGGCGAAGGCCGGCACCAGCCCGACCGATCGCGACAAGCTGCAGACCGCTTTCAACAAGGGTCTCGACCAGCTCAAGACCTATCTCGGCAGTGCCGTCACCGATCAGCTCCGGCTCGGCTTCAGCCAGCCCGCTACCCAGGTGAAGAGCATCGGCGTGCAGCCTGACGTGACGACCAAGGTCTCCGGCCGCGGCGTCGCCGACAATCGCGACGATCCGGTGGCCGGGCTCGCCGGCAACGAGGTGCTCCGTGTCAGCCTCTCCAAGGTCGGCGCCAGCACCTATGTCGATGTCGACCTGTCGACCGTCAATGGCGGCAATCCGCCGACGCTGGATCAGGTTGCCGCCGCGCTCAACAATGCGATCAGCCAGGATCCGCCGATCAACCAGGCCAACGGCCAGCCGCTGACAGGCGCCAACGGCCAGGTGCTGAGCGCGTTCAAATCGAAATTCACGGTGACGAAGGGCACCGACGGCGAGTGGGGCCTGACGCTCTCGCCCTATGGCGTCGAGACGATCGGCCTCGATGAGGCGAGCGCCCCGAACGCGGTGATGGCGACCAGCGGCCAGGCCTATTTCGCCAATACCGGCAAGGACGTCGACAAGACCAACACCCCGCAGCCGGTCTCGGTGATGCGCTTCGACAATCTCGACGGGTCGGCGGTGCGCACCGTCGTCGGCACGATCGGCGGCGTCGACGAGAACGCCACCGCCGTGGCGCGCAAGGAGGAGGCCGATGCCGCCGCCGCGCTCAAGACCGACAAGCCGGCCAGCTGGGACGACGAGGATGAGCATCAGATCACCCCGCCGACCATCTACAAGCAGACCACCGCCAACGCGATGGTGACGGACGCGGACGGCTTCACCTACGTCGTCGGCACCACCGCCGGCAAGGTCGGCGCCAACGTCTCCGACGGGCTCGACGACCTGTTCCTCACCAAGATGGACAGCGAGGGCAAGGTCGTCTGGCAGCATGCGCTGGGCGAGGTCGGCGATGCCAAGGGCGCGGCGATCAGCCTCGCCCCCAATGGCGACGTCGTCGTCGCGGGCACCGTCACCGGCGATCTCAAGGGCGGCACCAGCACCGACACCAACATGCTCGTCACCCGCTTCACCGCCAATGGCGAGCAGACCTTCACCACCTCCTTCGGCACGCTCGGCAACGACAGCGCCACGGCGGTGACGGTCGGCGCCGACGGCAGCATCTATGTCGGCGGCAAGACGGCGGCGGGCAATGGCAACGCCTATGTCGCCCGCGTCGACGGCACCGGCAAGGTGCTGGAGCGGACCTCGCTCGCCGACAGCGGCGGCAATGATTTCGTGAGCGGGCTCGCCGTCGACAATTCCGGCAATCTGCTGGTGCTGACCCGCGAGGGCAGCGGCTCGAAAATCCATCAGCTGAGCGGCGCGGCGCTGACCACCGAAACCGGCGTGATCGACCTCGGCAATGTCGATGCGCGCTCGATCGCGGTTTCCGCCAACGGCAAGATCGCGGTGGCCGGCTCGGCCTCCACCCCGGTCGCCGCCGGCACCCAGGCGAACGCGCTCTCCGGCGGCACCGACGGCTTCGTCACCCGCCTCGACGCCGGCCTCGCCAACGCCACCACCAGCTATGTCGGCACCGCCTCCAACGACCAGATCGACAGCATCGCCTTCATGGGCGACGATCTCTATGTCGGCGGGCGCACCCGCGGCCTGCTCAGCGGCCTCGCCGTGCGCGGCACCGTCGACGGCTTCGTCGGCAAGCTCGACGCCGGCGGCAGCTTCACCGTCACCGCCCAGTTCGGCCAGAGCGGCGTCACCACCGAGCCGGTGCGCGTCTCCGTGGCGCAGAATGGCGGCGGCAGCGCGGTGCGTTCGCTCGGCTTCAGCCGCGGCGCGATCAACCCGCCGACGGTGACGACGCTGGTCGCGCAGACCAATCTGCACCAGCCCGAATATACCAGCTACACCAACCCCGTCACCGGAAAGACCAGCAAGTTCCTGGTCGGCGGCGACAGCTTCGAGATCGCCGTCGACGGCAAGCAGCCGCGCTCGATCATGATCGACAAGACCGAGACCATGTCGACGCTCGCCGACAAGATCCGCAGCATCGTCGGCGACAGCGCATTCGTGTCGACGACGAAGAATGACGACGGCACGGTCAGCCTGCAAATCCTTGGCAAGGACGGACACCCGGTCGAGCTGATCGCCGGGCCCAAGGGTTCGGACGCGCTCGCCGCGCTCGGCATCACGCCGGGCAAGATCGACATCCCTGCCCAGCCCGGCAAGGATGATCCCAAGGTCCGCCCGGGCGGCACCTACGGCCTCAATCTCGACAACGCCTATGATCTGACCTCGTCGAAGACCGCTCAGGCGGCGGCGGCGGCGATCAACAAGGCGATCTCGATGATCCAGACCGCCTATCGCTCGCTCTACTGGAGCAGCACCGATGCCCAGATCGTCGACGGCACCAAGGGCGGCGGGGGCACCGCCTATCAGGCCGCCCAGCTCGCCAATTACAAAGCCGGGCTGGCGCGCCTGTCCGGCATCTCCGTCTGAGGACCCAGGATCATGGCTGACGGCCCCACCTCGCTGATCGGCGGCATCACCCGCTCGATGCACAACCTTGCCGATCGCCAGCGGGTGATCTCCGAGAATATCGCCAATAGCGAGACCCCCCATTTCAAGGCGCGCGACGTCGAGGCTCCGGATTTCTCCGCGATGCTGCGCGCGCAGGGCGGCAGCAAGGGCGCGCCGCGCGTGGCGCGCCCGCATATCACCATCACCAGCGGCATGACCGCGCTCGGCGCCCGACCGCCGGCCTCGGCGACCGACATCATCATGGATCGCAACACCACCGAGACCAAGCCCGACGGCAACAATGTCACACTGGAGGAACAGCTCCTCAAGATGGGCACCGTTCAGTCCGATTTCACGGCGATGACCAACCTCTATCGCAAGCAGATGGGCCTGCTGAAGACGGCGCTGGGCCGCTCGGCCAACTAGCGTCTCAACGGCGTCTGCCGGTCGGGCAGACGCCGCCCTGCCCCGCCCCCCCGCCCCCCGCCCACGTCGCCCCGACGTCGCTTCAGGGCCTGCCCTGCCGGCGGGCTCCGGGATGTCTGGTCGGATGGCAGCGGGCCCGCGTTCATCATGATGGACGCAGGCGAGTCCGGCGCTTGTGACATACCCGCCACAATCGTAAATTTCCTCGAAATGATATATTGTCACGTCCCTATGGAGGGGCTACCCAGCTCCCCGCCGTCGCCGTTTGCGCGCGGCATATCGTCTTGATGTTATCACATCACCATAAGGGGTGGCCCATGCGCCGTACGTTCCTGCTCTCCTCCTGCGCCATCCTGCTCGCCGCGATGCCCGCCACCGGCGCGCTCGCGGCGGATGACGCGGCAGCGGCCGCAGACGCGCCGGCCCAGGGCGATTTCCATGCCACGGCCCCGAACGAGATCATCGTCACCGCCCCTTTCGCGCGGGATCGTCAGGATCTGCTTTCCGGCGTCGCGGTGGTGCAGGGCGCCGAGCTTACCCAGGCCACCCGCCCGACGATCGGCGAGACGCTGAGCCGTACCCCCGGCGTGTCGGCGACCTCGTTTGGTCCGAACGCCTCGCGGCCGGTGCTCCGCGGCCTGCAGGGCGAGCGCGTGCGGGTGCTGACCGATGGCATCGGCTCGATCGACGTTTCCAACACCAGCGTCGATCACGCGGTGGTGGTCAATCCGCTGCTCGCCGAGCGTGTCGAGGTGCTGCGCGGGCCGGAATCGCTGCTCTATGGTTCGTCGGCGATCGGCGGCGTCGTCAACGTCATCGACAAGCGCATCCCGCGTGCGGTGCCGAGCGAGCCCGTCCATATCGACGCCATCGCCACCTATGGTTCGGCCGCCAATGAGCGCTCCGGCGGCGCGGCGGTGGACATGCCCGTCACCGACAAGATCGTCGTCCATGCCGACGCCAGCTACCTCAAGACCGGGGACCTCGAGATAGGCGGCCATGTCCTCTCGCCGAGCGCACGGGCGCAGGCGCTGGCCAATGCCGGCAAGGAGGATGACGACCAGGTCGCCGACGGCATCGACTTCGCCGCCAACGCCGCCCTGAAAGGCACGCTGCCCAATTCGGCGAGCAAGACATGGACAGTCGGCGCCGGCGCCGCGATCATCACCGACACCGGCAATTTCGGCCTCTCCTACAGCCATTATGACAGCCTCTACGGCGTGCCGATCCGCTTCGCCACCGCCCCGGGTCAGGAGCAGGAGGCGCCACGCATCAGCCTCGTCCAGAATCGCTGGGACGGACGCGCCGAGGTGCAGACCGGCGGCGACATCCTCCAGACGATCCGCGCCCGCGTCGGCTACGCCACCTATCGCCATTTCGAGCTGGAAGAGGACGGCTCGGTCGGCACCGCTTTCTACAACCAGGGCGCCGAGGGGCGGCTGGAGCTGGTGCAGGCCGATCACGGCGTGTGGAAGGGCGCCAGCGGCGTGCAATATTTCTCGCGCGACTTCGACGTGGTCGGCGACGAGGCGTTCCTGCCGGCGAACAGCACCGAGCAGCTTGGCCTGTTCACCTCCCAGCAGCTCGATTTCGGCGCGCTGAAAGTCGAGGGCGCGGCCCGTTTCGAGCATAGCAACGTGTCCGCATCGCCCCGGCCCGACCAGGATTTCTTCAAGGGCGAGCGCAGCTTCAACGCCTTCTCCTTCTCGGCCGGCGCCTCTTACGGCCTGAGCGGCACGTGGCGGCTCGGCGCGAACCTCATGCGCGCGGTGCGCGCGCCGTCCGCCGAGGAGCTGTTCGCCAATGGCCCGCATGCCGGCACCGAGGCGTTCGAGATCGGCAATCCCGATTTCAAGCTGGAGAAAAGCTGGGGGCTGGAGGCGGTGCTGCGCGGTGGCGGACCGGGTTACCACATCGAGCTGTCGGTCTATCACAACTGGTTCGACAACTATATTTTCGACACCCAGACCGGCGCGATCGAGGACGGGCTCCCCGTCTATCAGTCGAAGCAGGGCAAGGTGCGCTTCTACGGTTTCGAGGCGCAGGGCAATGTCACCCTTGCCGAGTTCGGCTCGGTGAAGCTGGTGGCCGACGGGCTGGCCGATTACGTCCACGCCAATATCAGCGACGTCGGCCCGGTGCCGCGCATCCCGCCGCTGCGCGTGCTCGGCGGCGTCGCCTTGCAGGGCACCAAGCTCGACGCCCGCGCCGAGGTGGAATGGTCCGACAAGCAGGACCGCATTCAGGCCTTTGAGACGCCGACCGACAGCTTCACCGTCGTCAATGCCGAGCTCAACATCCGCCCCTGGGGGGCGGAGCGGCCTCTGTCCTTCGCGCTGTCGGCGAACAACATCTTCGACGTGGTGGCCCGCCGCCACGCCTCCTTCCTCAAGGACTTCGCGCCTTTGGCCGGCCGCGACCTCCGCATTACGGCCAGGGCGGCGTTCTGAGACAGGGTGGCGGCTCCCGCGACAGGTGACTCCTGAGACCAGGTCAGGGTGACGGGTTCGTCCCGGGAAGGATCTGCCCTTTCAGCACCAGCGGCAGGCCGGCGGCGACGAACGTCACCTGATCGGCCGCCGCCGCGATCCGCTGGTTCATCGCGCCCGCGATGTCGCGGAACCGGCGGGCAAGCGCATTGTCCGGGACGATGCCGAGCCCCACCTCGTTGGCGACGAGGATCAGCGGCCGGCCGAGAGCCGCGCCGGCCGCCAGCAACGCCGCCGTCGCCTGATCCGCGTTGTGCTCGGCGAGCAGCAGGTTGCTCGCCCATAAGGTCAGGCAGTCGACCAGCACCGCTCCCTCGCCCTGCCCCCGGCAGCCGTCGAGCGCGGCGGCGAGGTCCAGCGGCGCCTCGATCGTCGTCCAGCGCGCGCCGCGGTCGGCGCGATGGCGGAGGATGCGCCCGGCCATCTCCCCGTCCAGCGCCTGCGCGGTGGCGACATAGACCGGATCGCCGGGCTCGGTCTCGGCCAGCGCCTGCGCATACCGGCTTTTTCCGGAGCGGGCGCCCCCGAGGATAAGATGGATATACGTCATGCCGTCGCTTTCCGGGGTTGCCGTGCGCGCGCTGATTGGCGAACGAGGGGCCTCCGGATCAAGCGTAAAGGGACGGACGGGCCGTGGACGGGCAGATTGGAACGGCGCCGATGGCGTCCGAGTGGATGATGCATGGCGGGCGCCTGGACCTTGCGAAGCTGCGTTTCCCCGACGCGCCGCAGCCCTGGCTGGATCTGTCGACGGGCATCAATCCGCTACGCTGGCCGGTGCCGGAGGGTCTGGCGACAGCCGATCTCGGCCCGCTCCCCGCCCCGTCGGCGCTGGCCGCGCTCGAGCGCGCGGCCGCCGGCGCCTTCGCCACCGATGCGGCGGTAACGGCGCTGCCGGGCTCCGAAATCGGCATCCGCATGTTGCAGGCGATCGGCTTTCCCGGGCCGCATCGCCATGTCGGCCCCGGCTATGCCAGCCACGCGGCCGCGTTCCACGACAGCCGCCGGATCCCGGTGACGGATATCGACGCGGCAGCGGCCGGCGGCGGGACCATCATCGTCGCCAATCCATCCAATCCCGAGGGCCACCGGGTGGACCCGGAGCATCTGCTTGCCGTCGCCCGGCGCCTCAAGCGGCGCGGCGGCTGGCTGATCGTCGACGAGGCCTTTGCCGACACGCTCCCCGAAGCGAGCGTGCTGCCCTATCGCACCGCCGAGGATCCGGTGCTGGTGTTCCGCTCCTTCGGCAAATTCTTCGGGCTGGCGGGCATCCGCCTCGGCTTCGCGGTCGGGCCGGAGCCGATGATCGAGCGCATTCGCGCGCGGCTGGGCAGCTGGCCGGTGTCCAGCCTCGCCATCGAAGTGGGTCGCGCCGCCTATGCGGATGCGGGCTGGATCGCCGCCACCCGTGCCCATCTCCATGATGAAGCGGCGGCGCTGGACAACGTGCTGACAGCGGCCGGCCACACGCCCCGCGGCGCATGCCCACTGTTCCGGCTGATCGAAACCGAGGATGCGCATGGCCTGTTCTTGCGCCTCGCGCGTGCCGGCATCCTCACCCGGCCGTTCGACACGGCGCCGCGCTGGCTGCGTCTCGGGCTTCCCGGCGGCGCAGGGCTCGCGCGGCTGGAGCGTGCGCTGGCGGATGGCTGAACCCATGGCGCTGGCGGCGCTGGCGATCGACGCCGCCCTCGGCTGGCCGCCAGCCCTCTATGCACGGATCGGCCACCCCGTCGGCCTGTTCGCGCGGGTGATCGGCTGGGGCGAGCGCCGATGGAACCGGGCGGACCTGCCGGATCGCGCGCGGCGGTTGCGCGGTATCGCCACGCTGGCGCTGGCCGCCGGCATCGCCGCGGCCGGCGGCTGGGCGATCGAGGCGATTTGCCGCGCGCTGCTCGGCGGCCATGCGTGGCTCGGCATCGCGTTTGCCGCGGCGCCCGGCCTCGCCCAGCGCAGCCTGTACGATCATGTCCTGCCGGTCTCGCGCGCGCTGGCGGCGGGCGATCTCTCTGCGGCACGCGCGGCGGTGGGCCGGATCGTCGGCCGCGACACCGCCGCGCTGGACGAGGCGGGTGTCGCCCGCGCCGCGATCGAAAGCCTCGCGGAAAGTTTTTGCGACGGCATTGCCGCGCCGCTGTTCTGGCTGCTGCTGCTCGGCCTGCCCGGCCTGTGGGCCTATAAGGCGATCAACACCGCCGACAGCCTGATCGGCCATTACGAGCCGCGCTGGCGCGCCTTCGGCTGGGCGGCGGCACGCACCGACGACGTCGCCAATTTCGTTCCGGCGCGCATCGCGGGCGCGACGATCTGCCTTGCCGGCCGGGGCGGGTGGCGGATCATGGCCCGCGATGCCGGCAACCATACCTCGCCCAATGCCGGCTGGCCGGAAGCGGCGATGGCGGGCGCCCTCGGGCTCAGCCTCGGTGGACCGGCGGCCTATGACGGCGCGGTGCTGGACAAGCCACGGATCGGCGACGGCTGCCGGCAGGCCGGCGCCGCCGACATCACCCGGGCGCTGCGTGTCTACCGGCGCTCGTGCCTGACGCTCTGGCTGGTGGCGGGAGGCATGGCGTGGGCGCTCTGATGCTGCAGGGCACGGGCTCGGACGTCGGCAAGTCGGTGCTGGTTGCCGGCCTGTGCCGGGCGCTCGCCAATCGCGGGCTGACGGTGCGCCCGTTCAAGCCGCAGAACATGTCCAACAACGCCGCCGTCACCGACGATGGTGGCGAGATCGGTCGCGCCCAGGCGACGCAGGCCATCGCCTGCCGCGCGCGGCCGAGCGTCGACATGAACCCGGTGTTGTTGAAGCCGCAGGCGGACCGCACGTCGCAGCTCATCGTCCACGGCCGGATGCGCGGCACGCTCACCACCGGCAATTGGCGGCAGGCGCGTGAGCCGCTGTTGCCCGAGGTGCTGGCGAGCTTCCGGCGACTGCAGGACCAGGCCGACATCGTCGTCGTCGAGGGCGCCGGCTCGCCCGCCGAGATCAACCTGCGCGGCGGCGATATCGCCAATATGGGCTTTGCGCGCGCAGCCGGCGTGCCGGTTGTGCTGGTCGGCGATATCGACCGCGGCGGGGTCATCGCCGCGATCATCGGCACGCGCGCGGTGATCGATGCCGATGATGCGGCGATGATCCGCGGCTTCCTGATCAACAAGTTCCGGGGCGATCCGGCGCTGTTCGCCGACGGCTATCGCGCCATCGAGGCGCGGGCCGGCTGGCGCGGTTTCGGCGTGGTGCCCTGGATCGCCGAGGCGGCGGGGCTGCCGAGCGAGGACGCGGTGGTGCTTGAACGGCACGCCCCGCAGGCGCAGGCGCGGCTGGTCGTCGCCTGCCCGATCACGCCGCGCATCTCCAATTTCGACGATCTCGATCCGTTGAAGCTGGAGCCCGGCGTGGAGGTGATGATGATCCCACCCGGCCGGGCGATCCCGGCCGAAGCGGCGCTGATCCTGCTCGCCGGCTCCAAATCGACGATCGCCGACCTCGCCTTCGTGCGCGCGCAGGGCTGGGACATCGACATCAAGGCCCATGTCCGACGGGGTCGTCCGGTGCTCGGCCTGTGCGGCGGCTATCAGATGCTCGGCCGGCGCATCGCCGATCCGCACGGCATCGAGGGGCCGGCCGGCAGCGTCGACGGGCTCGGCCTGCTCGACGTGGAGACGGTGCTGACCGGGGACAAGGCCTTGCGGCAGGTGACCGGCGAGGCGCGGGGCGCGCGCTTTGCCGGCTATGAGATGCACGTCGGGGAGACTAGCGGGCCCGACACCGCACGGCCGCTGGCCCGCTTCGAAGATGGCCGGCCAGATGGCGCGGCGCGCGCCGACGGGCTGGTCGCCGGCTGCTATGTCCACGGACTGTTCGGAATGGCGGAGCAGCGCGCGGCGTGGCTCGGCGTGGCCAGCAGCGGGCCGGATCACGCGCTTGCCGTCGACGCGGCGCTCAACGCGATCGCCGCCACTCTGGAGGCGCATGTCGATATCGACGGGCTGATCCGCCTCTCAGAACAGCAGTAGCGCCGCCAGCAGACCGGTCTCGACCAGTTCGATCCCGGCGCCGTGGCAGTCGCCGGTGATGCCGCCCACCCGCCAGCGGAGCCAGAGCGCCCAGCCCGGAATCAGCAGAAACGCCACCGCCAGCCCCGGCGCGACGATCGCCGCGCCCGCCGCCGCTAGCGCCCAGACACCGACATCGCGCCAGCGCGCCGCCTGCGCGATCGTCGCCCCCAGTCCCGGCTTGAGCGGCAGCAGCAGCCTCGCCCAGACCAACGGCCCGATCCGCGCCGCGAACGGCACCAGCAGCACGCGCCAATCACCGCCAAGGCCGTGGAGCAGCACCAGCTTGGCGATGAGCTGCAACGCGATCGCCGTCACCGCGAAGCTGCCGGCATGCGGATCCGCCATCACCGCGAGCATCCGATCCCGGTCGCGATGCGCGGCGCCCAGCCCGTCGGCGAGGTCGGCAAGCCCGTCGAGGTGGAGCGCGCCTGTCACCAGCACCCACGCCGCCAGCCCGGCGAGCGCGCCGACCCACGCATCGGCGAGCCCTCCGGCGCGGGCCGCCGCAATTACGATCGCACCGACGACCAGCCCCGCCAGCGGATAGAGGCGCAGCGCCGCGGCGAACTCCGCATCGTCCGCCACCACGCGCGGCATCGGCAGCCGCGTCAGGAATGCGACCGCGAGGATCAGCCGGCGCACGGGCGCAGCGCGATGATCTGCGCCGGGCTGCCCGGCCACAGGCGCAGGCTGATCACCGCCCCGCATGGCAGATCGAAGGCGCGCGCCTGCTCCAGCCCGAAGCCGGTCAGGTGCATCAACGCCGCCCGCATCGCCCCGCCATGGGTGACGATCAGCAGCGGGCCGCCGGGCCTGTCGGCCAGCGCCGCGGCGATACGGGCGGTCAGCGACGACCAGCGTTCCCCGCCGGGCGGCGGGCAGGCGTCGGGGTCGGCCCAGAAGCGGGCCAGCGCGCCGGCGTCCACCTCGGCGGCGCCAAGCCCCTCCCACGCGCCGAAATCAAGCTCGCGCCAGCGCGGATCGACCCGCACGGCAATGCCCTGCGCCCGGCCGATCGCGTCGGCACAAGCCTTGGCCCGGACCAGGTCGGAGGTGAGGATATGATCGAAGGCAAGCCCCGCCGCCTGCGCCACGCAGTCGGAAATACCCTCGGGCGTGGCCGGCCAGTCCGTCCGCCCCAGCATGCGGCCCGGCCGCGCTGTCGGCCCGTGGCGCATCAGGTGGATCATCAGCCGGCTGTCACTCCCGCTTCGGCGAAGGTCGCCATCTGCGCATGCGCGGCCAGCGCCGAGCGGACGATCTGCGCCGCCACCGCCGCCCCGCTGCCCTCGCCAAGCCGCATGTCGAGCCGAAGCAGCGGCGCGAGGCCGAGCCGCGCGAGCAGCCGGCCATGCCCGGGCTCGGCCGAGCAATGGCCGGCGAGGCAATGCCCCGTGATCGCCGGGCGGGCCGCGGCCAATGGCGCGACGCCGGCGCAACTGATGAACCCGTCGAGCAGCACCGGCACGCGCATCAGCCGCGCCGTCACCACCGCGCCGGCGATGGCCGCGATCTCACGTCCGCCGAGCCGGCGCAGCGTCTCGACCGGGGTGACGGCCGCGTCGGCGTGGGCGGCGAGGCCGGCTGCCACCACCGCCGCCTTGCGCGTCACCCCCTCCGCGTCGAGCCCGGTGCCGGGGCCTGTCCAGTCCGTCGCGGTGCCGCCGAAACTCCGTGCGCAGAGCGCCGCGGCGGCGGTGGAATTGCCAATGCCCATCTCGCCGAGGACGAGCAGGTCCATGCCCTCCGCCACGATCGCCGCGCCGCTGTTGAGCGCGGAGAGCAGCTCTTCAGCGGTCATCGCTGGTGCCACGGTGAAGTCGGCGGTCGGGTGGTCGAGATCGAGCGAGACCACCTTGAGGTCGAGCCCGGCGGCGCCGGCGAGCGCGTTGATCGCGGCGCCGCCATGGGCGAAGTTGCGCACCATCTCGGCCGTCACCTCGGGCGGGAAAGCGCTGACCCCGCGCGCCGCGACGCCGTGATTACCGGCGAAGATCGCCGCGCATGCCCGGTCGATCGCCGGCACGGCGCGGCCCTGCCAGCCGGCCATGAACAGTGCGATCTCCTCCAGCCGCCCGAGCGAACCGGCGGGCTTGGTGAGCTGCCCCTGCCGCGCCGCCGCCGCCGCGACGGCCGCCGCATCCGGCATCGGCAGATCGTCCAGCGCCGCCTCGAACGCGGCGAGCGATGCGAAACGATTCATGCCACGACGAAGCCGGCGGGTGGCGTGCGCGTCAGGAAATGTCCCTTCACGCCCTCCGGCCATTGGCGGTACGGTACCTGCCCCATCTCGCTCTCCGCATAGGCGACGGCATAATCGAGGATGGCGCGCGCCGCCGCCTCGCCGGGGACGAAGCGGCCAAGCACAAAGCCGACCTTGCCCGGCGCGCGCAGATGCACCGTGCAATGGTCGGCACACGCGAACAGGCACGGCATCTCCTGCACGGCGATGCCGGCATAGCACGGCTCGGCGGCGTGCGCCGCGCGCAGCGCCTCGATCAGCCGCGCCCCGCCGGAGACGCCATCGGCGTCATGCCGCGCGTCGTCGGCGTGGCGGCAGCTGTTGCAGGCGACCACCGCCGGCCCGTCCGCGACCGCGACCAGCACCTCAGGCCAGCGCCCGCCGCCCGGCCAGCGGGGCGCCGAGCGCCACGAGACCGTGGTAGAGCGCCGCCAGACCGATCAGGATCGCGGCGTTGCGCACGAACTGGGTGACCAGCACCGACCCGGAAAAGGCGGCGCCGATATGCCCCTCGATGCCCATGCCGAAGAACAGCACGACCAGCTTGAACGCCACGAACCCCGCGACATAGCCGAGCGCGAGGCCCGCCCGGTCGCCGCCCGCGCGCCGGGCGAAGCCGTCGGCCGCGATCACCGAGGCGATGCCGCCGAAGAGCAGCGAGGCCGCCCAGCCATAGGTCGCTGCCTCATGCGGAAAGCCCTGCAGGCAGAAGCCGACGGCCTGGCTCGCCGCCCAGACGAGCGCCATCAGCGCAAGGCCATCCCGCCGCCCCATATGCACGGCGGCCAGCGCCGCCAGCGCCGGGAAGGGCGTCGCGCATTTCAGGACCAGGCTGACGATCGCGCTCGTCGCGGTGAGCAGCAGGATCCAGAGCAGGGCGGCGCCGCGATCGGCGCCGGTACGATCATATCCCATCGTCCCATCTCCCTCAGAAACGGCCGCGAATGCCGGCGTAGACGCTCCGGCCGAGCGTGCCGTAACGGTAGACCGTCGTGTAATCCTCGTCGAACAGGTTTTCGACCCGTGCGAACAGACGCACCGTCTCGCTCAGCGCAAACTCCGCCCGCGCATCGACCAGCGTGTAGGAATCGAGCTGGCGAGCATTGGCGACATCATCGAAGCTCCGCCCCGACCAGCGCAGCGCAGCGCCGGTGGTGAGGCCGAAGCCCCAGTCATAGCTGACCGAGGCGTTGGCGACATGGCGCGGGCGACGCGGCAGCCATTTGCCGAAGCTGCTTCCCGGCGAACGATCCTCGGATTGCATCCAGCTGTAATTGCCGTCGAGGGTCAGGCCGCCGACCTTCGCCGCTGCCGTCGCCTCGATGCCCTTCGCCCCGGCGCGGGCGATATTGTCGTAATAGCCGAAGCGCGAGATCGTTGTCCCAGGCACCACGCACAGCGGATCGCTGGTCGGCGCGATGCAGCTTGCGAAGATGATCTGATCCTTCGTCCGCCGCTCGAACCATGTGGCGCCGAAGCTCAGCGCCCCGTCCAGCAGCCGCTGCTCGGCGCCGGCCTCCCAGCCATGGGCGCGCTCGGGCGACAGGGCGATGTTCCCGTAATCGGAGAACAGCTGATAGAGCGTCGGCGCCTTGAAGCCCTCGCCATAGCTGGCGCGAAGCACCGTGCCGGTCGGCAGCCTCCACGCCGCGCCGCCCGAAAACAGGGTGCGCGAACCGTAGCGACTGTGATCGTCGTTACGCGCGCCGCCGGTCAGGGTCAGCCCGGCAAACACTTCGCCGCTGACCTGCCCGTAAAAGCTGGTGATCTCCGCGCGCCCTCGCGCCGGCGCGGGCACCGGCGCCGCCAGCGATGCCGGCGGCGACACGCTGCGGAAGCGGGAGCGCTCATTCTCGACGCCGAACACCGCGTTCCATCCCTTGGCGATGGCGAGGCTGCCCTGATATTCGAGCCGTTCGTTGCGGCCGGCGGAATCGAAGGTCTGCGCGCGCTCGAGGGCGGGGTTATAATTGTCGCGATCGGTGTCGGTATAGCCATAGCCGATGCGGTTGCGCAGGCGCCCGCCGAACAGATCGACATTGAGGCCCGCATAGCCGACAAACTCGCGGTTCAGGCCATATTCGGGCGTATCGCCGCTGAACCCGTCGATCCCGGCACGGCCCCATCCATAATAGCCGCGCACGTCGGCGCTGACGCCATCGGCCAGCTCCAGCACGGCGCGGCCCGAGAGGTTGCGATTGGTGTAGCCGTCGCGCTCCTTGCCGCCGAATGCCGGCGCGATCGCCGAGATGCCGTCGGTGGTGAAGGCCTGCGCGCCCAACCGCCAGGCGAGTGGGCCGCTGCGCCCGCCAAGGCCGGCGCGCGCACTGACCGTCTCGCGCGAGCCGGTCTCGACGTCGAAGCTCGCCTCGAGCGGCTGGTCCGGCAGCGGGGTGACGATGTTGACGACGCCGCCGATCGCCTGGCTGCCCCACAGGATCGACTGCGGCCCGCGCAGCACCTCGATGCGGGCGGCGTCGCCGATCAGCAGATTGGCGAAATTGTAGCCGCCGCCGGCGGCCGAGGGATCATTGAGCTTGACGCCGTCGATCACCACCACCGTCTGATCCGTCTCGGCGCCGCGAATGCGCAGCGACGTCGCCGTCCCATAGCCGCCATTGCGGGTGACGCTGATGCCCGGCGTGCGCTGGAGGATTTCGGTGACGCCGATATCCTGGGCGCGATCGATCGCCGCCTTGTCGAGCACCGTCACCGAAGCGGCGACGCGATCGATCGAGGTCGGCGCGCGCGTCGCCGTGACGATGACGGCGCTGGCGTCCGGATCGGCCGCGGCATCCGGCCGCGGCGCCTCCTGCGCCAGCGCGGGCGCGGACGAAAGCAGAACGGAAACAAGAAGATAAGATCTGATCATGTAAAACCCCCGTGACAACGCACCCCCGCGCTCGCGCACGGAGGCAGCAGAAGTCGCCGCTCGGGTTCATACCCGTTCGACCGGAACACCCTGTCCGGACGAAGGACGACCGCGACGGGCAGGTCTCCTGGCTCGCGGGTCATTGCCGTCCGGGCCGCCTTCTCGGGATCGTAAACCCCAATGGCTGAGTGGCTCGGTGGCTCGCCGCTTACAGTTGCAGGGGCAGCCGGGGCGTCGAACCCCGTTCCCTTTTCATCCCCGTCACCGGGGAACCTGTCGCGATCGCCGCCCTACGCCGAGGCCGCGGCCGCGGTCAACTGCTGCGATGCAGCGGCACGAGGATCGGCTGGCCTTCCACCATCCCGGTCCAGGCGCGGATGCCGAATATGGCGGCGAGCCTCTCCGCCGTCAGCACGTCGGCCGGGGCGCCATCGGCGACGACGCGGCCCGCGTGCAGCAGCAGCAGCCGGTCGCACTGCCGCGCGGCAAGGCCGAGATCGTGCAGCACCGCGATGACCAGCGCCCCCTCTCCCGCCCGCGCCCGCAGCAGCGCCATCATGTCGAGCTGGTGACCGGGATCGAGCGCCGCCAGTGGCTCGTCGACGATCAGTACCGGCGCCTCCACCGCCAGCGCGCGGGCGAGGAGCACGCGGGCGCGCTCGCCCCCGGAAAGTTCGGTGGCGACGCGGTCGCGCAGATCGGTGACCTCGGTCAGCGCCATGGCGCGGTCGATGGCGGCGGCATCGCCCGCGCCGATGCGCTGGAACGGCGCCAGATGCGGCAGCCGGCCGAGCGCCACCAGCCGCGCTACGGACAGCGGCCAGTGCAGCGTCTGGCCCTGAGGCAGATAGGCGATGCGCCGCGCCATCTCGGCGCGCGGGATCGCCGCGACATCGCGACCGTCCAGCGTCGCCCGCCCCCGCGCCACCGGCAGCAGCCCGGCCAGCGCGCGGACAAGCGTCGACTTCCCGGCGCCGTTCGGCCCGACCACGCCGACCAGCCCGCCCGGCGCGAACGCCGCGCTCGCCGCGTCGAGCACGATGCGGCCGCCAAGAGTGACTGCAAGGCCCTCGCAGGCGAGCGTCACCATATCCGGCGCGCCCGCATCAGATGGGCGAGGAACACCGGCACGCCAAGAAAGGCGGTGACCACGCCGAGCTTGAGCTCATTGGCGGTCGGCACCAGCCGGACGGCGACATCCGCCACCGTCAGCAGCGCCGCCCCCGCCAGCGCTGACGGCAGCAGGATCGACGACGGGGCGCGATCGGTGAGCGGGCGGACGAGATGCGGCACGATCAGCCCGACGAACCCGATCGCCCCGGACACCGCCACCGCGCCGCCGACGCCGATTGCCACCCCGGCAAGCAGGCGCAGCCGCGTGGCGCCGAGATCCACGCCGAGCGCTGCGGCCCCCTCCTCGCCCAGCGTCAGCGCATCGAGCGCGCGGCCGTCCCACAGCAGCAGGCCGACGCCGATGGCGACGCAGGGCAGCGCCAGCAGCACATGATTGGCCGAGCGATCCTCCAGGGAGCCGAGCAGCCATGTGGCGATCTCCATCGCCGCGAACGGATTGGGCGACAGGTTCAGCGCGAGGCTGATCCCGGCCCCGGCGAGCGTCGCCATGGCGATGCCGGCGAGGATCAGGGTCAACGGGCTTTCCACGTCGCCGGCCAGCGCGAACAGCAGCGCGATCGCGGTCAGCGCGCCGATGATGGCGAGCAGCGGCAGCAGCGCCGGGTGCAGATTGGCGAGGCCGAAATAGAGCGCCACCACCGCGCCGAGCGCAGCGCCGTTGGACACGCCGAGCACCGCGGGCTCCGCCAGCGGATTGCGCAGGTAGCCCTGTAGCGCGGCCCCGGCGAGGCCGAGCATCGCCCCGACCCCGAGGCCGAGCAGTCCGCGCGGAAGCCGCAGATCGACGAGGATGACATGGGCGATGACATCGCGTCCCTCCACCGCGGCCAGCAGCCGCCCCGGCCCGAGCGCGACCGTGCCGATGCCGAGCGACAGCAGGAAGGCGAGCGCGGCCAGCCCGGCGAGGCCGATGATCAGGATCGGGCGGGGCAGCGCGGCAGTCACGAACGGCTCTTTCGCCGCGCGGCCCGCCCATGTCCACACCGTCACACCGAACTTGTTTCCCGGCCTGCTCCTCCCCGCGCGCCCGCGTTGCTGCCGGGGTGGGTGCCGGATCAGGGGGAGATGACTTTGCCGCGGGGCGCGGCGGACGACGCGGCTCCCCCCCTACGACGGGATTCGGCGTCGCCGTCTCTCTTGTGACATCGCCCGGCGGCATGCGAAGGCCGGGCGATGCGGCCCCGCCTGCTCATCCTGATCCTCGCGCTTGCCGCGACCTCCGGTGCAGCCGCGCCGCGGCGGATCGTGTCGCTCAATCTGTGCGCCGACCAATATCTGCTGGCGCTGGCCGATCCCGGGCAGATCGCCGCCCTCACCCAATATGCGCGCGATCCGGCGATGTCGGCCGAGCCCGGCAGGGCGGCGCGGTTGCCCTTCTCGCGCGGCTCCGCGGAGGAGGTGATGGCACTCGATCCCGACCTGATCCTCTCTACCCCCTATCGCCGGATGGACGCGCTGGCGGCGGCAGGGAGACATTATCCGACGATCACCCTCGATCCTGCCGACAGCTATGCGGCGATCCGCGATCAGGTGCGGCAGGTGGCCGGAGCCATCGGCCACCCGGAACGGGGCGAGGCGCTGGTGCGGCGGATGGATGCGGCGCTTGCCCGATTGCCGCGCAACGCCGGCGGCGGGCGGGTGGCGGCCTATTATCAGCGGCGCGGCTATCTCACCGGTCGCGGCACGCTGATCGACGATCTCATGGCGCGGGCCGGCCTCGTCAATCTCGCCGCCCGGCTCGGCCGGCCGGCCCTGTCGCGCCTGTCGCTGGAGCAGCTGGTTGCGGCGCGGCCCGATTTCCTGATCGTCGAAACGGACAGCGCCCATGTCGCCGACCAGGGCACGGAGATGCTCCAGCATCCGGCGCTACGCCATATCCCCCGTCTGTCCCTGCCGCAGGCGTGGACGGTGTGCGGCGGCCCGGCCTATGTGCTGGCGGCGGCGAGCCTCATCGGCCAGCTCGAACCTAGAATTCCACGCCCGCCTGCGCCTTCACGCCATCGCGGAACGGGTGCTTCACCTGGGCCATCTCGGTGACGAGGTCGGCCGCCTCGATCAATGCATCCGGGGCGTTGCGGCCGGTGATGACGACATGGGTCATCGCCGGCCTGGCGGCGAGCGCGGCCAGCACCTCGTCCACCGGCAGATAATCATAGCGCAGCACGATGTTGAGCTCGTCGGCGATGACCATGCCATAGGCGGGGTCGGCGATCATGCGCTTCACCTCGTTCCACGCTTCACGGGCGACGGCGATGTCGCGGGCGCGATCCTGCGTGTCCCAGGTGAAGCCCTCGCCCATCGGCTTGAACTCCACCTGATCCGCGAAGGCGGCGAACACGACGCTCTCGCCGGTCATCATCGCCCCCTTCACGAACTGGACGATGCCCACCTTCATGCCGTGGCCGATGGCGCGTGCGGCCATGCCGAACGCGGCGGTGCTCTTGCCCTTGCCCTTGCCGGTATGGACGATGACGAGGCCCTTCTCGGTCGTCTTGCCGGCCATCATCTTCGCGCGGGCGGCCTGGATGCGGCGCATCTGCGCGCTATGTTCTTCCTCGGTGCGCTCGGTCATTCCGGCGCCATAGAGGCTTCCGGCAAGCGGGTGAAGCGATAGCGATCGCGAATGCGGCGGTTGAAATAGCCGCCCCGCGATCCGGAGGCGGCCATCGCCCGCGCCACCGCCGGGGGCACGTCGTGATAGGCGTAGACGCGGCCGCTGACGAACTCGATGTCGAGCCGGCGGGCCGGTTCGTCATAAGCGAAGCTGCGGATCACGCTGGACGGCATGGGCGGCAAACGCACAGCCCATGCAATCAGGTTCAGCGCGTCGCGGTGCCGAAGGTGCGGCGCCCGAACACCGGCCGGCCGCCGACGGACCGGGCCGGCGGCGCGGGGGCGGCGCCGTCCTGCGCCAGCGCCGTCATCGTCTCGTCGAACAGACCGCGCAGCTTCCACACATCGGGCACGAGGATATCGGGCAACGCCTGGCTCTCGACGCAGCCGCGCGCCGTCAGCTCGATATGCTCGGCGAGCGTGGCCAGCGGGCCGGCGCCGAATTGCAGCGATTCGCCCTTCAGCGTGTGCGCCGGGATGATCAGCGCGGCGGCGCTGCGCTGGCGCATCCCCTCCTCGATCGCGGCAACGGACTTGATGCCGTCCTCGCGGAAATAGCCGAGAATGCGGGCGTAGCCGCTGCCGACCTCGCCCTGAAAGGCCCTGAGCGCCGCACGATCGACCAACTGCGGATCCGACACGGATACCGTCCCCTTCAACCCCGGATTGGCCGGCATCTAAGGCCCCGGGGTAAAGGAGCCGTTTAAAATTCCGCGCGAATGACGCGGAAGCCCTGTTCTGGCGGCGCCAGCGGCTCGGCGGTCCAGCCATGTTCGGCGGCGAGAGCGCCGACTTCGCGCGGCACGGCGGGATCGTCGGCGAGCAGCCGGACCACCCCCGCCTCGCGCATCGCCCTCGCCAGCCGCAAGGCCGGCCACGGGCAGCGCATGCCGCGCGCGTCGACCAGCAGCTCAGTCATCCCCGCCCTTGCGATCGCCCCATGGGTTTTTCGGCGCGCGCAACGTCAGCCGCACCGGCACCGCGCCGAAGCCGAGATCGCGGCGGATGCCGTTGACCAGATAGCGCTGGTAGCTCGCCGGCAGCTGATCGACCCGCGTGCCGAACAGCACGAAGCCCGGCGGCCGCGTCTTGGCCTGGGTGATGAAGCGCAGCTTGATGCGCTTGCCGCCGGGCGCGGGCGGCGGGTTCTTCTCCACCGCCCCCTCGAACCAGCGGTTGAGCTGGCCGGTGGTGACGCGACGGCTCCACGCATCGCGCGTTTCGAAGGCGACCTGGATGAGCATGTCCAGCCCCTTGCCGGTCTCCGCCGACACCGTCATCAGCGGCACGCCCTTCACCTGCGCCAGCCCCTCGTCCAGCGCGCCGCGCACGCCGTTGAACAGGCTCGACTGATTTTCGGCGACGTCCCATTTGTTGAGCGCGATGACCAGCGCACGGCCTTCCTGCAGCACCTGATCGGCGATGCGCAGGTCCTGCGCCTCCAGCCCGCGCGTCGCGTCGAGGAGCAGCACCACCACTTCGGCGAAGTCGATCGCGTGGCGGGTGTCGGCGGCGGACAGCCGCTCCAGCTTGTCGTCGACCTTGGCCTTCTTGCGCAGGCCGGCGGTATCGATCAGCCGGATCGGGCGCTGATTGCCCTCGCGATCCGTCCACTGCCAGTCGATCGCGATCGAATCGCGGGTGATGCCGGCCTCGGGGCCGGTGATCATGCGCTGCTCGCCGAGGATCTTGTTGACCAGGGTCGACTTGCCGGCATTGGGGCGGCCGACGATGGCGAGCTTGAGCGGGCCGTCCTCGGCGTCCTCCTCCTCGTCCTCTTCCTCGTCGGGCCGCTCGATATGGGGGAGCAGCGCATCGAACAGGTCGGCCAGCCCCTCGCCATGTTCAGCGGAGAACACCACCGGATCGCCGAAGCCCAGGGCCATGCTTTCATAGACGCCGGTATCGCCCGCGCGGCCCTCCGCCTTGTTGGCGACGAGGATCACCGGCGTATCGGAATTGCGCAGCCATTGGGCGATCTCCTCGTCCAGCGGCACGATGCCGGCGCGCGAATCGATCATGAACAGGGCGGCGTCGGCCTGATCGACCGCCGCCTGCGTCTGCGCGCGCATGCGCCCGGGCAGCGTCTGCGGGTCGTCGGTCTCGAAGCCGGCGGTATCCACGATGCGGAAATCGAGGCCGAGCAGATGCGCGTCCCCCTCCCGCCGATCGCGCGTGACGCCGGGGCGATCGTCGACCAGCGCCAGCTTCTTGCCGACGAGGCGATTGAACAGGGTCGACTTGCCGACATTGGGGCGGCCGACGATGGCGACGACTGGCAGCTTCGCCATGTCAGTAATTCTTCCGGATCATGGCGAGCGCCTTACCAGCCGCGGGCGCGGATAGACAGGGCGGGTTTTCCGGTTAGCGCCAGGCGGTGATCTTGCCCTTCTGATCCGTCACGTAGAGCACATTGTTGGCGACGATGGGGCGGAGATAGACGGCCTCGCCCAGCTTGTGGGTGGTCGTCACCTTGCCGTCGGCGGGCGAAACCTCGACCATCGCCCCGCGCGTCGAGGCGAGGATCAGCCGGCCACCGGCCAGCACGGGCGCCGTCCAGCCGATCGGATTGGTCTTCTTCTTCTCGTTGCGCCAATGCTCGAGCTGGGTCGCCCAGCGGATCTTGCCGGAGGTGCGCTGCACGCAGAGCAGCCGCGCATCATCGGTGACGACGAACACCCAGTCGCCCGCCACCCACGGCGTGGCGATGCCGGCAATGTTGAGTTCCCACAGGCGCTGGCCGGTGGTCAGCTCCATGGCGACCATGCGGCCGCCCTGGCCGACCGCGTAGACGCGGCCCTGGTCGATCACCGGGTCGGCATCAATGTCCGAAAGGCTCGCCACCGCCGTCGAGATGGAGGTGCGGCTGAGCGCGTCCTGCCACACGACGCGGCCATTTTCGTAGCGATAGGCGGTCAGCTCGCCGGAGGAGAAGCCGGCGACGATCGTGCCCTGTCCTGCCGCAGGCGCGGCGACGCCGAACACGCCGGCCGTCTCCAGCGTCGCGGCAACCTGCCAGTCGACCGCGCCGTCCTCCTGCTTCAGCGCGAACAGCTGGTTGTCCTGGGTCATCGCATAGATCTGGCCGTTGGCGATGGTCGGCGCGCCGCGCAGCGGGCCGGCGGGCGTCTTCTTCCAGATCACGGCGCCGGTCTTGGCGTCGAGCGCGGCGATGTCGCCGCTGCCCGTGGTGGCGTAGACGCGGCCATTCTCGTAGCTGACGCCGCCGCCGAACGCGGCGCGGGCGCCTTCCTTGCCCGGCCGGCGCAGCGAGGTGCTCCACAGCACCCGGCCGTTGCCGGCATCGATGGCGCGGACCATCGCATCGACATCGGTGACGTAGAGCTTGCCGTCGGCGACCACCGGCCCGGCCGCGAGACGCGCCTTGGAGCTGTTGCCGGCAATGCGCGTGCTCCAGGTCGGGCTGATGCTGGCGCCGAGCGCGAGCTGGCCGAGCGACTTGGAGGCGCTGCCGCCCGATTGCGCCCAGTCGGCGTTCACCTGCGGCGCCGGCAAGGTCACCGCCTGATCGGCAAGGCCCGGATCAGTGTCCGCGCCGCTTTCGTAGGTGAGCACCGGGATGCGCTCTCCCAGCACCGGCGTCTTGGGCTTGTTCGTGCCGCGGAACATGCCGCAACCGCTGAGCAGCGCCGTCGCCGCCAGGACCGCGATGGCCCGCTTACCAATCCTCATTATTTGCCTTGCGCCTCATTCTTGGCCGCGGCCGGGGCAGACGCCGCCGGCGCATTCACGCTCATGATCCCCGCCATCTGAACGGCACGCGAACGAACCGTCTGGGGCACGCGCTCATCCTTGGCGAGCTGATCGTAGAGCTTCGCCGCGCCGGCGCGATCGCCGGCTTTCAGCATTGCCACCGCGACCAGCTCGCCGGCGCTGCCGAACCAGGGATTGCCGGGCACCGCCAGCCCCTGCATCCGCGCCTTGACCGTGCCGAGCGGCAGCGTGTCGAATTCGGCAGTGGTCTGGCGGATCAGCGCGAGGTCGCGGAACGGCTGGGCGACGCTCTCGTCGGCGGCGATCTCGGACCAGATGCGCGCGGCGGTCTTGGTGTCGTCCTTCTGCATCGCGGCGGCGGCCAGCGTCAGCCGGGCGAGCACGGCGTAGCCGTCCTTCGAAGACTTGGCGAGGTCGTCGAGCGCGGCGCGGCCCCTGGCCTCGGTGGCGGGGCCGCCGGCAACGTCGGCAAGGGCCCGGTCGAGCGCCTCGGCCTGCTGGCCGGCCGCCGCCTGGCGCTGATTCTGCCACCACAGCCAGCCGCCGGTCGCGGCGAGGAACACGCCCACCGCGACGATGACGAGCATGCCATAGCGGCGGAAGAACTGTTCCGTGCGATCACGGCGCAGTTCGTCGTCGACTTCGCGGACGAATGCCTGGTTTGTCTCGGGTGCAACGGCCAAGTGTCGGATCTCCTGTGGCGGAGCCTGATAGCGATCAACCGGCCCGAGCGGAAGCCTCACCTATTTCGGTTGATAGGTCTGCTCGGGCGTGGGGAAGGCGCGGGCGCGCACATCGCGGGCATAATGTTCGGCGGCGGCGCCGATCGCCTGGCCGACCTCGCCGAAGCGCTTCACGAAACGCGGCACGCGCTCGAACATGCCGACCATGTCCTCGGTCACCAGCACCTGCCCGTCGCAGGCCGCCGACGCGCCGATGCCGATCGTCGGGCAGGCGGCGGCGCGGCTCATCTCGACCGCGATCGGCTCGACCACGCCTTCGATGACCAGCGAGAAGGCGCCCGCCTCGGCGATGGCGGCGGCGTCACGCACCAGCTTCTCCGCCTCGGCGGCATCGCGGCCGCGCGCGCCATAGCCGCCGAGCAGGTTCACCGCCTGCGGGGTGAGGCCGACATGGCCCATCACCGGAATGCCGCGCTCAGTGAGGAACCGCACGGTCGGCGCCATCGCCTCGCCGCCCTCCATCTTGACGGCGGCGGCGCCCGTTTCCTTGAGAACGCGCGCAGCCGAGGCGAACGCCTGTTCCGGGCTCGCCTCGTAGCTGCCGAACGGCATGTCGACGATGACGAGCGCGTGATAGCTGCCGCGCACCACCGCGGCGCCATGCGCGCACATCATCTCCAGGCTGACCGGCACCGTCGAAGGCAGGCCGTAAATCACCTGGCCGAGGCTGTCGCCGACCAGCAGCATGTCGCAGTGCGGATCGAGCAGCTGGGCGTGGCGCACGGTATAGGCGGTCAGCACCACCAGCGGCTCGCCGCCCTTGCGCGCGCGCACGCTGGGCACGGTGACCCGCTTCATCGGCGCGGGCGTCGGGGTGGCGCGGCTTGTCGCCGTGTCGATCGTGAAGGTAGACATGGATGGCTCGAATAAGCGCACCGGCGCGGACACGCAAATGCGCCGCTCAGCCGCCGTTCAGCCCGGCGGGACGAAACCGGTCGCCGACACGGTTTACATTGATGGAGTGGTCCATGCGTCGCCCGATTCTTCTTCTCGCTCTTGCCGCCAGCACGCTCGCCGCGCCCGCGCTGGCGCAGAGCCCCGCCGATCAGCAGCGCTGGGACGAGGCGCAGGCCCGGTTTCAGCGCGAGACCGCCATCTACGAGGCGGAGCAGCAGCGTTACGAGGCCTCGCGCGGGCAATATGGCGCCGGCCGCCCCTATGGCGATGGCCGCGACGGCTTCGCCACCAACTATGACGCCGCGCGCTATTATCGCGACGGGCCCGGCTATCAGGAGCGCCGGCTGAGCAGCAATGACGAGGTGTTCCGCGGCTCGGACGGCCGTTATTACTGCAAGCGCAATGACGGCACCACGGGCCTGATCATCGGCGGCGCGGCCGGCGGCATTCTCGGCAATGTCATCGACGGCGGGCGCCACCGCACCGGCGGCACCCTGATCGGCGGCGCGCTCGGCGCGCTGCTTGGCCGCTCGGTGGACCAGCAGAACACGGACGTGCGCTGCCGCTGAGACGAACCCTCCCTTTGCCCTGAGCAGCCGCTGAGCCTGTCGATCGCCCAGTGGCTGCTCAGGACGAACGGGGGTCCTCCGCCTATTTCCGCTCGGCCGCCGTCTTGTCGCGTGCCGCGCGGAATTCGCTGTCCGCCCCCCAGTTCGGCCAGACGCGGCTGCCCGCGAGATCGCGGCCGAGATTATAGACCAGGGCCAGATCCTCCGGCACGCCAGCCATGTCCCAGCTGTCGTCATACTGGTCGGCCGGCTGGTGATAGCGATCGCGGGTATAGGCCTCGGCGAGTTCCGTGCCGCGCGCCGTGCCGCCCTCCACCAGATCCAGTCCCGCGCTGTACGACAGCGCCGGCACGCCGCGCTTGGCGAAGGGGAAGTGATCCGAACGATAGAAGTGCCCCGCCTCGGGCGCGGCGTCTGGCGTGAAGCGGCGGCCCTGCTTCGCCCCTTCCGCCGAGAGCATGTCGAGCAGGTCCAGCCGGGCTACCCCGGAGATGGTGAAATCGCGCGTGCGGCCATGGCCGATCGGGCTGTCCATGTTGATCACGCCCACTGTCTTGGCCAGCGGGTAGAGCGGGTTGTCCGAATAATATTCGGAGCCGAGCAATCCCTTCTCCTCCGCCGTCACGGCGAGGAACAGCACCGAGCGATCCGGCCGGGGGCCGGCGGCGAAGGCGCGCGCCGCCTCCAGCATCATCGCCACGCCCGAGGCATTGTCCATCGCGCCATTGTTGATGCGATCGCCCTTCGCGTCCGGCGCGCTGATACCGATATGGTCCCAATGGGCGGAATAGATCACCGTCTCATCCGGGTGGCCCTGGCCGGGCAGGATGCCGGCGACGTTCTTCGACGTGATCACCTCCGGCTTCACGCGGAAATCGGCGCTGAACGTCGCCTTGAGCGGCATCGGGCGGAAATCGGCCTTCTGCGCGGCCTTCCTGGCGGCCTCGAAATCGAGCCCCGAGGCGGCGAAAATCTGTTGCGCCACGTCGCGCTGGATCCACGCCTCGACCGGGGTATGCGCGGCGGCGTCCTTCCGGACGATGTCGAACTGGGCAATCGTGTTCGAATTCCGGATGATCGCCCAGCCATAGGAGGCCGGCGCCGTCTCATGGACGATCATCACGCCGGCCGCGCCGAGGCGCGCGGCCTCCTCATATTTGTAGGTCCAGCGGCCATAATAGGTCATCAGCTTGCCGCCGAAATCGCCCTCGCCGCCCTCGAAATCGGGGTCGTTGACGAGCACGACGAGGATCTTTCCGCGCACGTCGACGCCCTTGAAATCATCCCATTTCCGTTCCGGCGCGCGCACGCCATAGCCGACGAAGATCAGCGGCGCGTCCTTCAACGTCACCTGGCTCTGGCCGGTGAGCGCGGCCCGCACCGCGATCTCCTCGCCCTGGCGCAGCGTGCCGGCCGTACCGGCATGGGCGAGCGTGAAACGGGGCGTGCCGGTGATCTCGGCCTTGAGCAGCGGCACGTCCTGCGTCCAGCCGCGCACCCCACGGGCGTCGGGGCTGCCGCCCGGCTGGAGTCCGGCGCCCTGCATCTGCCGGATGATATAATCGACCGTCCTCGCCTCGGCCGGCGTCGCCGGACCGCGGCCCTCGAAGGCGTCGCTCGACAGCGTCTTGATGTCGCGGATGACGCGCCCGGTGTCGAATGCGGGTGCCTGGGCGTGGCCAAGGGCGGGAAGCAACAGCGCCGCGCCGGCAAGCAGAAGGGATTTCATCTGTCATGTCTCCCGATCGAATATCGGCTGATGCCGTCCATGGCCGAAGATTACCAGTCGACTCGCGTTACAGGCCGGCGATCAGCCGCGCCGCCGCATCGGCCGCCGCTCGCGCCGCGCGTTCCAGATTGCGCGCGAAACTGGCGGCGCTGTCGGTGTCCGCCCCGTCGGTGGTGGCCTTGATCGCCGCCCAGGGCAGGCCGAGCAGTTCGGCGGCATGGGCGACGGCGGCCGTCTCCATGTCGATCAGGGCGGCGTCCAGCCGGTCGCTGACCCGCGCCCCGTGCACGCCGCATTCCACGAACAGATCGCTGGTGGCGATGCGCGCCGCCGGCAGGCCGAGCCCCTCGGGCGCCTGGCCGACGAAGCAGCGAAGCGTCGCGTCGCCGATCGGCATCGTCCCGGCGGTGTAGTGGGCGAGGCCGTCGGGGCGCTGCGCGCCATAATCGGCCTGCACCGCCTCGGTGAGCAGGAACAGGTCGCCGTCCGCCGCGCCGATCTTGCCGGCGGTGCCGATGACCAGCAGCAGCTCCACATCATGCCGCGCGGCGAGTGCCGTGGCGGCGGTGGCGGCGGCGACCTTGCCGATGCCGGCGCAGGCGAGAAACAATTGCTTGTCCTGCCAGTCGACCCGCGCCACCGGCGGCCGCCCGCCCAGCGCCACGCGCGGGCAGTCGGGCAGCAGCGCATCCAGCTCGTGGGCCACGCCCGTCACCACGCCGATCCGCTTCACATCTTTCATTCCTGCCGCACTCCGATTGTTCACCGTGGAGACATAGTGAGTTGCAATTCACCTGCCTTATCGCCGCGCCGCCAATGCCCATAATGGCCGGCAATGAGGTCTCGCGAAAGCGCGACCGGAGACAAAGGGCGCGCCGTCATGGCCTATCTCGATCGCAATCTCGCCGCCTATCGCGGCTCGCTCGAACTGCCGGTGGACCTGACCGGGCTCGGCCTCGCCGCGCCGGACGGGGGCCTCACCCCGCTCGAGCGCAGTGTCGTCCGGCTGTCGCTCCGTGACGCGCGTTCCAGCCTCTCGGCGGGACCGCGCTGGCTGGCGGCCGCACGACGCGTGTTCGGCGTGACTGCGGCCAACGCGCTCGCCGATCCGCGGCTGGAGGCGCTGCGCCGGTTCGCCGTGCTGCTCCGCCTGCGGGGCGAGTCCGCGCAGGCTGACTATGATGCGTTCCTCGCCGCGGGCTTCGAGCCGCTGCACGCCAATCAGGTTGCCGCAATGGTCGGCGGCGCCGGCCGCCGCGGCCGCAGGGACGGCATCGGCGCCGCCGGCTGGCTCGCCTCCCTGGGCGCGGCCGGCGGCCTGTTTGCGGCCTCCGTCAGCTATGTCGGAGACCCGCTGGTCGGCGTTGTCGCCTCGGCCCTTGGATTCGTGACGGTGGCGCCGATGATGGGGCGCAGCGGGCGGTAAACAGCGCAGGGCCGGCACCTCAACCCCCGCCGGTCGCGGGCGTGACGTGGATTCGCCCGGCCCGGCGACTGCCCGGACCTGCACGTGCGAACCGCCTCGGCGCCATCCGGGACGACTGCCGAATTGCGGCGGGGCAGCCCTAACTTTCGTGGACCAGCGGCAGCTCACCGGCAGCGAGCGCCCATTCATGCCGGCGCTCCTCGTAGACGGAGACGCGCGGCGGCGGGAAATGCGGATCGGCGAAGGCGCCGACCGCGACGCTGACAAAATCGGGCATCGTGTCCGGAAGCCAGTAAACCGTCGCCCCGCAGTGCGGGCAGAAGTGAAAGGTGGCGGTGCCGCCGCTGTCGCCGGTGCGCTCCCATGTCGAAGAGCGGCCGGCGACGGCCACCGCGGTACGCGGGAAGCGAGCCTGCGCGCCGAACACGCTGCCGGTGCGCCTCTGGCATTCGAGACAGTGGCAGATCGAGATACGCACCGGATCACCCGTGCAGGTCAGGCGGAGCCTGCCGCAGCTGCACGACGCGATCCGGCTCGTCATTTCACTCCCACTCGATCGTGCCGGGCGGCTTGGAGGTGATGTCGTAGGTGACGCGGTTGATGCCCTGCACCTCGTTGACGATGCGGGTGGCGACGCGATTGAGGAAGGCCGGGTCGAAAGGATAGGCCTCCGCCGTCATGCCGTCAGTCGAGGTGACGGCGCGGATCGCGCACACCGAATCATAGGTGCGGCCGTCGCCCATCACGCCGACCGTGCGCACCGGCAGCAGCACGGCGAACGCCTGCCAGATGGCGTCGTAAAGGCCGGCCCGGCGGATTTCCTCGAGGTAGATGGCGTCGGCCTTGCGCAATATGTCGCAGCGCTCGCGCGTCACCTCGCCGGGGATGCGGATGGCAAGGCCCGGGCCCGGGAAGGGATGGCGGGCGACGAAGATTTCCGGCAGGCCGAGCTCGCGGCCGAGCGCGCGCACCTCGTCCTTGAACAGCTCGCGCAACGGCTCGACGAGCTTCATGTTCATGCGCTCGGGCAGGCCGCCGACATTGTGGTGGCTCTTGATCGTCACGGACGGGCCGCCGGTGAAGGACACGCTCTCGATCACGTCGGGATAGAGCGTGCCCTGCGCCAGGAAATCAGCGCCGCCGATCTTGCGCGCCTCGTCCTCGAACACGTCGATGAAGGTCTTGCCGATGAACTTGCGCTTCGCCTCCGGATCGGTGACGCCGGCAAGCCCGCCGAGGAACAGCGTCTCGGCATTCACATGGACGAGCGGGATGCCGTAATGCTCGCGGAACAGGCCGACCACCTGATCCGCCTCGCCGGAGCGCATCAGGCCATGATCGACGAACACGCATGTCAGCTGGTCGCCGATCGCCTCGTGGATCAGCACCGCCGCCACCGCCGAGTCGACGCCGCCCGACAGGCCGCAGATCACCCGCCCCTTGCCCACCTGCGCCCTGATCTCGGCGATCTTGGTGGCGCGAAATTCGGCCATCGACCAATCCCCGGCCAGCCCGCAGACATGGCGCGCGAAATTGGCGATCAGCTTCGCGCCGTCCGGCGTGTGCACCACCTCGGGGTGGAATTGCACGCCGTAGAAGCGGCGCTGCTCGTCGGCGGTGATCGCATAGGGCGCGCCTTCGGAGACGGCGACGATGTCGAATCCGTCCGGCAGGCGGGCGACCTTGTCGCCATGGCTCATCCATACCTGATGGCGCTCGCCCTCCTGCCACAGACCGTCGAACAGATGGGAGCCGCGCCGCACCTCGACGAAGGCCCGGCCGAATTCGCCCTCACCCTGCCCGCCGACCACCTCGCCGCCCAGCTGCTGGCACATCACCTGCTGTCCGTAGCAAATGCCGAGGATCGGCACGCCTGCCTCGAACAGCGCCTGCGGCGCGCGCGGGCTGTTCGCGTCGGTGACGGAGGCGGGGCCGCCGGACAGGATGATGCCGGCCGGCTTCATCCGCTGGAACGCGGCCTCGGCGGCAGTGAACGGGGCGATCTCGCTATAGACTCCGGCTTCGCGCACGCGGCGCGCGATGAGCTGCGTCACCTGGCTGCCGAAATCGACGATGAGGATGCTGTCCTGGGCGGGGGCTTGGATCGTCATGGCCGGCGGTTAGGCAGATGCGCAGCGCCTGTCCAGCCGCCGCGCGTCCATAACGCCCCCGCAACATCGCTAAACAGGCCGTTTACCATTCGCCGCTATTCATGCGCCGAACGGGTGGGAGACACGGATGCCGCGCCGAATCCTCTCCCTTTTCGCGATGCTTCGCGAAGAGGTGCAGCTTTATGCGGGACGCAGCGCGGCGATCGCCGGGCGCACCAATCTGCTCGCGCTCAACGCGACGATCGAGGCGGCGCGCTCAGGCGAGGCCGGGCGCGGCTTCGCCATCGTCGCGCAGGAGGTGAAGGCCTTGGCGGCCCAGGCCCGCGCCAACGCCAATGACTTTCGCGCCGATGTGCTGGAGCGGCTGCACGAAGGCGCGCGGATCGCCGGGGAGCTGATCGCCGACATCGAGGGCGCCGGATTGGTCGAACGCGCCCAGGCGCTGATCCAGAATATCGGGCGCACCCTCTACGCCCGCTCGATCGACCTGCGCATGATCGCGACCGATCCGGCGATCGTGGCGGCGATCGGCACCGACGATCCCGCGCTGCTCGCCGCCGGAACGGCGCGACTCGGGCGGCTGGTAGGCCTGGCGCCGCATTTCCTGAACGCGCTGGTCGCCGACCCGCGGGGGAATATCGTCATGTCCGGGGTGCCGGGCGCGCGGGTGTGCGCCGTCAACATGGCTGAGGCGCTCCAGTTCAACCGCGCGATCCACGCCGGCGGGCCGGACGACTGGTTCACCGACGAGGTGTGGGCCAATCCCTGGTCGGACGACCGGCCGGTGCTGATCTTCGCCGCGCCGGTGTGGCGGGGCGGCACCGCGGCGGGCGTCGCCTATCTCGAATTCGACTGGAAGGGCGTGATCGACGGGCTGGTCAATGATCGCCACCTGTTCCGCGATCTCGGCGAGGGCGGCACCACCATCTCGATCCTCGACGAGCGCGGGCGTGTGGTGTCGACCTCCGGCGGGCGACGTTTCGGCGAGATCATGCCGCTCGAAAAGCTGGGCAGCGCGCCGATCCGCGTCGCCGACGGCGCGATCACCGCGCAGGCGCTGATCCAGCCGATCGCCGGCTTTGACGGCCTCGGCCTGCGTTGCGTGGTAGAACAGGCGCTGCCGGACGAGGCGGCGATCCACGCCACCTTTGCCCGGCAGCGCCGCAAGACCGCCTAGTTGGTCGGCACTGCGAGGCCGGACCAATGGGCGGCGAAAGCCCACAGGTCAGCGGTCTCGGCGATCGCCTTGTCGGTGGGCTTGCCTGAGCCATGGCCGGCGCGCGTCTCGATGCGGATGAGGTGCGGCTTGTCGCCGAGATCGGCGGCCTGAAGCGCCGCAGTGTATTTGAAGCTGTGGCCGGGAACGACGCGGTCATCCGTGTCGGCCGTCGTCACGAGGATCGGCGGATAGGCCACGCCCGGACGGATGTTGTGATAGGGTGAATAGGCGCGCAGCACCTTCCAGTCGGCCTCGCGGTCGGGGTAGCCATAATCGTCGACCCAGTAACGGCCGGCGGTGAAGCGATCGAAGCGCAGCATGTCCATCACGCCGACCGCCGGCAGCGCCGCCGCCCACAGGTCTGGCCGCTGATTGACCACCGCGCCGACCAGCAAGCCGCCATTGGAGCCGCCCTGCGCGACCAGCGCCGAAGCGATACCTTCGCGCTTCAGATATTCGCCGGCGGCGATGAAGTCGTCGAACACGTTCTGCTTGCGCGCGAGACGACCGGCGTCGTGCCAGGCATTGCCATATTCGCCGCCGCCACGCAGCGACGCCTGCGCATAGACGCCGCCCATCTCGAGCCAGGCGAGGATGCGCGGCGAGAAGGCCGGCGTCAGCGAGACGTTGAAGCCGCCATAGCCGTAGAGCAGCGTCGGCGCGCCTTTCGACAGGTCCAGCCCCTTGCGGTGGACGATGAACAGCGGCACCTGCGTGCCGTCCTTCGAGGGATAGAAGCGCTCCTCGACGACGTAATCGTCCGGCGAGAAGGCCACTTCCGGAGTGGTGAAGGTGGCCGTCGCCCCGCTCGTCATGTCGAGGCGCATGACGCGCGGGGGCATGTTGAAGCTGGAGAAGGCGAAGAACGCCTCGGGGTCGGTCTCGCGGCCGGTGACGGCACCGATGGTGCCGATGCCGGGCAGCTTGACGGTGCCGGCGGGCTTGCCGTCCAGCGCGAACAGCCGCGCCTCGCTGTGCGCGTCGACAAGATAGAGGCTGATCAGGCGGCCGCCGATCAGGCCGGCGCGCTCGAGCGTGGCCTTGTCCTGCCCGATGATCTCGACGGGCTTCGGTGCGGTCTGGTCGACATCGACCTCGACGATACGGCCGCGCGGCGCGGCGAGGTCGGTCTGGAACCAGAAGCGGTTGCCCTGCGAACCGACCAGGCTCCACTGGTTACTGATGCCGGTGAACAGATGGCGCGGCGCCGAGCCTGGCGCGGCGAGATCGATGAGGGTGATGTCGTTGCGCGGATCGGTGCCCTCGCTGGTCGAGATGACGAGCCAGCGGCCATCCTCGGTCACCTCGGGATAATGGCCCCAGGTGGGATGATCGGGGGTCTCGTAGACCAGCGTGTCGGCCGCCTGCGGCGTGCCGAGCCTGTGGAACCACAGCCGCGCGTTGAGGTTCACCGACTGGAACGCCTCGCCCGGGGCGGGCTCCGGGAAGCGGGTGTAATAGAAGCCCGATCCATCCTTCGCCCAGGTGGCGCCGGAGAATTTCGCCCAGCGCACCTCGTCGCCGGTCTCCTTGCCGGTGTCGACGTCAAGGACGCGGATGATGCGCCAGTCGGTGCCGCCGTCCTGCACCGCATAGGCGATACGGCGGCCATCCTCCGACGGCGTCCATTCGGCGAGCGCGGTGGCGCCGTCCCTGGCCCATTCGTTCGGGTCGACGAGCAGGCGGGCGGCGCCGTCCAGCCCTTCGCGGACGTAGAGCACGGACTGGTTCTGCAACCCGCTGTTATGCGCATAGAAATAGCGGCTGCCGCGCTTCACCGGCGTGCCGAACCGCTCATAATTCCACAGGCGGGTGAGCCGCGCGCGGATCGCGTCGCGCCCCGGCAGCGTGGCGAGATAGGCGTCGGTGACCTTGTTCTCGGCATCGACCCAGTCGCGCACCCGCGGATCGGTGCGCACGTCATTCTCGAGCCAGCGATAAGGATCAGCGACGCTCTGGCCGAAGGCCGTGTCGACGGTGTCGCCGCGGGCGGCCTGGGGATAGGCGAAGGGGGTGGCGGCAAGGGCCGGCGCGGCGGTCATCGTCAGGAGGCTCGCAAACAAGGGGAGGAAAGCACGGAACACGGCAGTCCCTTCAAGGATCCGCCCCGGCCCTAATCGCCGCGGCGCCGAAGCAGGATGATGGCATAGACCATCCCCCCGGTGAACAGCACAAGAACGATGGCCGCCCCGATCCAGATATGAGTGACGGTCTCGGCGAGGCCGTAGCGGCCGAAATAGTCGAGGCTGGCGAAATAATAGCGCAGCCGCGATGCGGCGATGCCGCCGATGCCGAGCAGGAACAGGTCGACGATGATGGTGATGGCGATGAGCCGGGCTGACGTGCGCAAGACGATCCCTCCGCTGATGCCCGGCGATGCGAGCAGGAGCGAAGGGCGGCCGCAACGGTCACGAAAGGCAGTTGACCGGCACGGACGGCAAAAGGGCCGCCCCCCGGGGGGACGGCCCTTTCAATTCTGCGGGTGGACGCCCGGCGCGGCTCAGGCCGCCTCGTCCAGCTCGTCATCGCCCTGCACCGGCCCGGAATCCTTGCCCTTGGCGGAGACGTCGCGGTCGACGAACTCAATGATCGCCATCGGCGCGGCATCGGAGGCGCGGATATTGGCCTTGATGATGCGGGTATAGCCGCCGTTGCGATCGGCGTAGCGGGTGGCCAGCACCTCGAACAGCTTCACCAGCTGGGCATCGTCCAGCAGGCGGGCGTGGGCGAGACGGCGATTGGCGAGGCCGCCCTTCTTGGCGAGCGTGATCAGCTTCTCCGTATAGGGGCGAAGCTCCTTGGCCTTGGCGAGCGTGGTGGTGATCTGCTCGTGCTTGATCAGCGCCGCCGCCATGTTGCGGAACAGGGCCGCGCGATGGGACGAGGTACGCTGCAGCTTACGGCCGCCGACGCGATGACGCATGATGATCTTCCTTCATGTTCGTCCGGGAGCCGTATCAGGCACTCCCGGCCAGGCGGCGGAAACGGGGCGCCGCCCAAACCCCTGTCCCCCCCCGAGACGAGCCCGGGGAGGATGGATCAGAATTCCTGTTCCAGCTTCTTGGCCATTTCCTCGATATTCTCGGGCGGCCAGCCGGGGATTTCCATGCCGAGGCGCAGGCCCATCGAGGCCAGCACTTCCTTGATCTCGTTCAGCGACTTGCGGCCGAAATTCGGGGTGCGGAGCATCTCCGCCTCCGTTTTCTGGACGAGATCGCCGATATAGATGATGTTGTCGTTCTTCAGGCAATTGGCCGAGCGGACCGACAGCTCCAGCTCGTCGACCTTCTTGAGAAGGTAGCGGTTGAGCTGGTTGGAATCGCCCTCCGGCTCGGCGCCGCCGGAACCCGGCGTAGCGGCAAGCCCGATCGGGGCGGAGGCCGCCGCGACGAGGCCGTCGTCGAAGTGGACGAACAGCTGCAGCTGGTCCTGGAGGATGCGCGCCGCATAAGCGAGGCCGTCCTCGGGGCTGACCGTGCCGTCGGTCTCGACGGTGATGGTCAGCTTGTCATAGTCCAGCTCCTGGCCGACGCGGGTGTTCTCCACCTTGTAGGCGACCTGGCGGACCGGCGAGTAGAGCGCGTCGACCGGGATCAGGCCGATCGGCGCGTCGGCCGGGCGGTTGGACGCGGCCGGGATGTAGCCTTTGCCGACATCGGCGGTCAGCTCCATGTTGAGCGTCGCCCCCTCGTCGAGGTGGCAGATCACCAGATCGGGGTTCATCACCTCGATATCGCCGGTGGTGGCGATCTGGCCGGCCTTGACCTCGGCCGGGCCGGTGGCGGACAGCTGGAGCCGCTTCGGCCCCTCGCCCTGCATGCGCAGCGCGATCTGCTTCACGTTGAGCACGATGTCGGTGACATCCTCGCGCACGCCGGCGAGCGAGGAGAATTCATGCAGCACGTTCTCGATCCTGATCGAGGTGACGGCAGCACCCTGGAGCGACGACAACAGCACGCGGCGCAGCGCGTTGCCGAGCGTCAGGCCGAAGCCACGCTCCAGCGGCTCGGCTACGAACGTGCCCTTGCGGCGGGCATCGCCGCCCGTCTTGCGCTCGAGCGCGACGGGCTTCTTCATTTCCTGCCAGTTCTTCGCGTTGACGGCCACGTGGGTCCCTCTGCGGTTGGGCGGGAGCGGGGGGCGCTCGCTCCGGCCGGTACTCGAAAATGCGGACGGGGCGGGCGGGCCGCCCCGTCACGAAACCGGATCAGACGCGACGGCGCTTGGACGGTCGCACGCCATTGTGCGGGATCGGGGTCACGTCGCGGATCGACGTGATCGAAAAGCCGACCGCCTGCAGCGCGCGCAGCGCCGACTCACGGCCCGAACCCGGGCCCTTCACCTCGACCTCGAGGGTGCGCACGCCATGCTCGGCGGCCTTCTTGCCGGCGTCCTCGGCGGCGACCTGGGCGGCATAGGGCGTCGACTTGCGGCTGCCCTTGAAGCCCATCATGCCGGCGGACGACCAGGCGATGGCGTTGCCCTGCGCGTCGGTGATGGTGATCATGGTGTTGTTGAAGCTGGCGTTCACATGGGCGACGCCGGCGGTGATGTTCTTGCGCTCGCGACGGCGGAGGCGCTGCGGTTCACGGGCCATTGGTAATTTCCCAACCTAATCTCGTTGCGTGACGCCGGAGAGGTTTCCCCTGGGCGGTGGAGCCTTCCCCTGAAAGGGCGGCTCCAGCCCGGACCTGCCTCCGGCGGAGTAAATCACACCCCGTGTGATTTACTTCTTCTTGCCGGCGATCGGCTTGGCCTTGCCCTTGCGGGTGCGCGCATTGGTGTGCGTGCGCTGGCCGCGGACCGGCAGGCCCTTGCGATGGCGCAGGCCGCGATAGCAGGCGAGGTCCATCAGCCGCTTGATGTTCATCGCCACTTCGCGGCGAAGATCACCCTCGACGGTATAGCCGGCGTCGATCGCCTCGCGGATCTGGAGCACTTCCTGATCCGAAAGGTCCTGCACGCGGCGCTCCGCGGCGATGCCGAGCTTGGCGGTGATTTCCTTGGCCTTGGACGGGCCGATGCCATGGATATAGGTCAGCGCGATCTCGACGCGCTTGTTGGTCGGGATGTTGACACCCGCGATACGTGCCACTGTATAATTCTCCTGCTCCACGGGGCGATTGGCCGTCGCCCCATCTCGACGCGTTGATCCCGTAACGCCGCCACGGCCGGCCGGCGCGATAAGGCACCTCCGGGAAGCCGGCATTGTCGGGAACGGTCGCAATTAAGGAACAGCGCCGGCAGAGTCAAGCGCCCGGCCCGGCGCATGCCGGGCGCAGTCGGTCGCACATCGCGCCGGCGGCGATGATAGCCGAAATGCGCGACGAAGTGGACCGGATTTATGGGCCCGCTCCCGCCGCCCGCCACGGCGGGCGCGCAAGCGCGCGGACGAGATGGTCGATGAGCAGCTCGACCCGCGCCGGCCGGGCGGCACCCGGCGGCATGAGGATATGGGCGGCGATGTCCGGCAGCCGCCATTCCGGCAGCACCTCCTCCAGCCGGCCGGCGGCGAGTTCCCGCCAGACCAGGAAGTCGGGGAAATAGGCGAGGCCCTCGCCGGCGAGCAGCAGCGGCAGCAGCACCTCGCCATTATTGGCCCGCGCCCGGCCGGGAACCCGCACCGCCGCCTCCCCGAGGCGCGGATGGCGGAAGCGCCACAGGTCGGGTTGGGGCAGATTGGTGTAGAGCAGGCCGAGATGGCGCTCCAGCTCGCGCGGATGCCCGGGCCGGCCGTGGCGGTCGAGATAGGCGGGGGCGGCGACGAGCGGCCGCTTCACCGCGCACAGCCGCCGCGCGCGCAGCGACGAGTCGGCGAGTTCGGCGATGCGGATCGCCAGGTCGAAGCCACCGCCGACGAGATCGACTCGCGCGTCCGAGAGATGCAGGTCGACCGTCACCTCCGGATAGCGCGCCGCGAAGGCGGGCAGCAGCGGCCCGACATGGGCGACGCCGAAGCTCATCGGCGCGGCGAGGCGGATCGGCCCGCGCGGGCTCGCCGAGCCGGCTGCCGCCTCGGCGTCGGCGGCTTCGCCCTCGTCCAGCATGCGGCGCGCGCGGGCAAGCGCGGCGCGCCCTGCCTCGCTCGGCGCGATGCGGCGCGAGGTCCGGTGGATCAGGGTCGTGCCGAGCCGGGCCTCCAGCCGCGCCACCGCCTTGGACACGGTCGCCCGCGACAGGCCGAGGGCGTCGGCGGCACCGGCGAAGGAACCCGCCTCGATCACCGCCACGAAGATCGCCCAGCCTTCGAAATCCGGCAGCGCCATCACTCGATCTGCTTAAAAATGGAAATGATAGTTTTCCATCATTTCCATTCCTGCCTCTGCCGGCAAGGCCTATCTGACGACACGCTGTCGTTCCCCAAACGGAGTTTGCCCGCATGAGCCGCGTCCTCGTCCTTTATTATTCCAGCTACGGCCATATCGAGACCATGGCCAACGCCGTCGCCGAGGGCGCACGCGAGGCTGGCGCCGCCGTCGACATCCGCCGCGTGCCCGAGACCGCGCCCGAGGAGGTCGCCCGCGCCGCCCATTTCAAGCTCGATCAGCAGGCGCCGGTGGCGAGGATCGACGAACTTGCCGATTATGACGCGATCATCTTCGGCACCGGCACCCGCTTCGGCCGCATCACCTCCCAGATGGCGGCGTTCCTCGATCAGGCCGGCGGCCTGTGGGCGTCGGGCGCGCTGGTCGGCAAGGTCGGCGCGGCGTTCACCGCCACCGCCACCCAGCATGGCGGGCAGGAGACGACGTTATTCTCGCTGATCACCAACATGCTGCACTTCGGCATGACCGTGGTCGGCCTCGATTATGGCTATGGCGCGCAGATGACGCTGGACGCGGTGCATGGCGGCTCGCCCTATGGCGCCACCACCATCACCGGCGGCGACGGCAGTCGCATGCCGTCCGACAACGAGCTGGACGCCGCCCGCTACCTCGGCCGGCGCGTGGCGACGACGGCGGCCAAGCTGTCCGGCTGAGCCGGGCGGGCGGGCGCGGAACGGCTTATTCCGCGGCCGGCAGGCGCAGGCGGACGAGCAGGCCGCCGAGATCCTCGCTCTCCTCAAGCGCGACGGTGCCGCCATAGATTTCGGCGACGTCGCGCACGATGGCGAGGCCGAGGCCGGTGCCGGGCTTGTCGGTGTCGAGCCGGGCACCGCGCTTGAACAGCGTGCCGCGCTGCTCCTCGGGGATGCCGGCGCCGTCATCCTCGATCAGGAACTGCACGAAGCCGGCCTCTTCGGAGACGGTGACGAACACCCGGCTGCCGCCATATTTGGCGGCGTTCTCGATGAGGTTGCCGAGCATCTCGTCGAGATCCTGTCGCTCGACATGCGCGACGGCGTGACGGACGCCGGCAAGGTCGATCGTCGTGTCGGGATAGAGGCGGGCGACGGCGCGCTCCACCGCCTCCAGCGACGGCCATACCTCGGCGCGGCTCTGCGCGCTGCCGCGCCTGCCGACGGCGCGGGCGCGGGCAAGGTGGTGATCGACCTGGCGCCGCATCGTCGTCGCCTCGCGGATGACGGTGGTGTTGAGGTCGGCCGAATTGGCGGTGGCCTCGTTCATGATCACGGTCAGCGGCGTCTTGAGCGCATGGGCGAGATTGCCGGCGTGGCGGCGCGCCTCCTCGGCCTGGGTCTCGTTATGGGCGAGGAGCGCGTTGAGCTCCTCGACGAGGGGCGTGATCTCCTGCGGAAACGTCTCGTCGAGACGCGCGGCGCGGCCGCTGCGGATGCGTGCGATGGCGATGCGCACCCGCCTGAGCGGCCACAGCCCGTAGGTCAGCTGCAGCACCGACATGAAGATCAGGCCGAGCCCGAGCAGCGCGAAGGAGCGGACCAGCGTGCGGCGAAGCACGGCGATCTGCTCGTCGAGGATGGTGCGGCCCTGCGCGACCTGGAAGCGCCAGACCACGGGCGACCCCGGCAGCATCACGTCGCGCTCCAGCACGCGCAGCGGCTCCTGCGAGAATTCGCGGCTGTCGAAGGTGTGGACCTCCATATCGCTATGGTTCGGACCGACCTCCAGCGCGCGATCCCAGAGCGAGCGCGACCGGAACGGCTCGTAGCCGCGGCCGCTGATCTGGTAATAGAGCCCGGAATAGGGCTCCAGAAACCGCTGGTCGGCGAGCGGGCGGTTGAAGCGCACCTCCCCGTCCGGGCCGATCTCCGAAGAGGCGATCATCGCCGTCAGCACATAATCGAGCGCGCTGTCGAAATTGCGGGTGATGGCGCTGGTCAGCACCCGGTCGAGCGCGACCCCGCCGCCGACCAGCAGCACGAGGATCCAGATCGCCGAGATGCCGAGCATACGCCGGGTGAGCGAGCCCGACCCCCGCCGACGCCGGCGGCGCAGGATGCGACGGGCCATGGCGACCGGCGCCGACCACCAGCGATCGGGCCGGTCGTCGTCCGGCCCGGGTTGCGCCTTACCCATCATGGCCGGCTCAGGCGTCGGGGTCCTCCAGCGAATAGCCGAGGCCGCGGATGGTGGTGATCACGTCCTGGCCGAGCTTCTTGCGGATGCGCGTCACAAACACCTCGATGGTGTTCGAGTCGCGATCGAAATCCTGATCGTAGATATGCTCGATCAGCTCCGTGCGGCTGACCACCTTGCCCTTGTGATGAAGCAGGTAGGAGAGCAGCTTGTACTCCTGCGCGGTAAGCTTCACCGGCTCGCCCGCCAGCGTCACCTTGCCGGAGCGGGTGTCGAGGCGGACATCGCCCGCCGTCAGCTCGGACGAGGCGTTGCCGGCGGCGCGGCGGATCAGCGCGCGCAGTCGCGCGATCAGCTCCTCGGTCTGGAACGGCTTGGCGAGATAATCGTCGGCGCCGGCATCGAGGCCGGCCACCTTGTCCGACCAGCTGTCGCGCGCGGTCAGCACCAGCACCGGCATGGTGCGGCCTTCCTTGCGCCAGCGATCGAGCACCGTCAGCCCGTCCACCTCCGGCAGGCCGAGATCCAGCACCACCGCGTCATAGGCCTCGGTCGAGCCGAGATAATGGCCGTCCTCGCCATCGGTGGCGAGGTCGATCGCATAGCCCGCCCCCTCCAGCGTGGCGCGGAGCTGGCGGCCGAGATTGGGCTCGTCCTCGACGATCAGAACGCGCATCGACACCCTTTCCTTTCAAGCTGGCCCGGCTTCTGCCGCAGGCGACATGAACGGCAAATAACCGCCCGACACAAGCCACGGGTCCACCGCTTCCCCATAAGTGGATGAAACCGTAAGGGGTGCCAAGCGCCCATCGAGGAGGAAGCCCCCATGAAGACCCGCGCCGCCGTCGCGTTCGAGGCCAGGAAGCCGCTGGAAATCGTCGAGCTGGACCTGGAAGGTCCGAAGGCCGGCGAAGTGCTGGTCGAGATCATGGCCACCGGCATCTGCCACACCGACGCCTATACGCTGGACGGGCTGGATTCGGAGGGCCTGTTTCCCTCGATCCTCGGCCATGAAGGGGCCGGCGTGGTGCGCGAGGTGGGCGCGGGCGTGACCAGCGTGAAGCCCGGCGATCACGTCATCCCGCTCTACACGCCGGAATGCCGCCAGTGCAAAAGCTGCCTGTCGGGCAAGACCAACCTGTGCACCGCGATCCGCGCCACGCAGGGCAAGGGCGTGATGCCCGACGGCACCACCCGCTTCAGCTACAAGGGCCAGCCGATCTTCCATTATATGGGCTGCTCGACCTTCTCCAATTTCACGGTGCTGCCGGAGATCGCGGTCGCGAAGATCCGCGAGGACGCGCCGTTCCAGACCAGCTGCTATATCGGCTGCGGCGTCACCACCGGCGTCGGCGCGGTGGTCAAGACCGCCAAGGTCGAGCCGGGGGCCAATTGCATCGTGTTCGGGCTCGGCGGCATCGGCCTCAATGTCATTCAGGGCCTGAAGCTGGTCGGCGCGGATCGGATCATCGGCGTCGACCTCAATGACGCCAAGGCGGAATGGGGCCGCCGCTTCGGCATGACCCATTTCGTCAATCCGGCGAAGGTTGAGGGCGATCTCGTCGCGCATCTCGTCGCGCTGACCGACGGCGGGGCGGACTATAGTTTCGACTGCACCGGCAACACCGACGTGATGCGCACCGCGCTGGAGGCGTGCCATCGCGGCTGGGGCGAGAGCATCATCATCGGCGTGGCCGAGGCCGGCAAGGAGATTGCCACCCGCCCCTTCCAGCTTGTCACCGGCCGCGTGTGGAAAGGCTCGGCGTTCGGCGGCGCCAAGGGCCGGACGGACGTACCGAAAATCGTCGACTGGTACATGGACGGCAAGATCGCCATCGATCCGATGATCACCCACATCCTCACCCTCGACCAGATCAATGACGGCTTCGACCTGATGCACCGCGGCGAGAGCATCCGTTCGGTGGTGGTCTATTGATGGCCGCCGCGGCATGCTGATGGAACAGGCCGGTGCCTTCATCCTCACCCTCACCTGCGCCGACCAGGTGGGCATCGTGGCGCGCGTCGCGGGCGCCCTGGCCGGGCTGGACGGCTTCATTCTCGACAGCCAGCAATATGCCGATCTGGAGACCAACCGCTTCTTCATGCGGGTCGTCTTCCGCGCAGGCGGGCCGCGCTTCCCGGATGCCGACGGCCTGCATGCCGCGCTGGCGCCCGTGGCGGACGCGCTGGAGCTGGACTGGGGCCTGGCCTCCGCCGAGGCGCGGCCGCGCATCCTGATCGCGGTGTCGAGGGGATCGCATTGCCTGAACGACCTGCTCTACCGCTGGCGCTCCGGTACGCTGCCGATCGACATTGCCGGCGTCGTCTCCAACCATCCCGACCTCGCCGAGCTGGTCCGCTGGCATGGCCTGCCCTGGCATCACCTGCCGGTCGGCGCCGACACAAGGCCGGCGCAGGAGGCGGCGATGCTGGCGTTGTTCGAGGAAGCGCGCGCCGACTATCTCGTGCTGGCCCGCTACATGCAGGTGCTGTCGGACGGTTTCGCCGGACAGCTGGCGGGGCGCTGCATCAACATCCACCACAGCTTCCTGCCCGGCTTCAAGGGCGCCAACCCCTATGCCCGCGCCCATGATCGCGGCGTCAAGCTGATCGGCGCCACCGCCCATTTCGTCACCGCCGAGCTGGACGAGGGACCGATCATCGAGCAGGCGGTGGAGCGGGTGGACCATCGCGCCACCGCCGCCGAACTCGCCCGCACCGGTCGCGATATCGAGGCGCAGGTGCTGGCGCGCGCGGTGCGCTGGGTGGCGGAACGACGGGTGTTCCTGAACGGCCAGCGCACCGTCATTTTTCGCTGAGGCAAATTCCTTTCGGGCCAAGGAGAATCCCTATGGAGACCGTCGCCACCTATCGCGCTCATGGCGGCACACAGGGTGTGTACCGCCACGCCTCGACCGAGACGCGGACCGACATGAGCTTTGCCGTCTTCGTGCCGCCGCACGCGGAGGGCGCGAGGCTGCCGGTGGTCTGGTATCTCTCCGGCCTCACCTGCACGCATGCCAATGTCATGGAGAAGGGCGAGTATCGGCGCGCCTGCGCGGAACTCGGCCTGATCCTCGTCGCGCCCGATACCTCGCCGCGGGGCGAGGGCGTGCCCGACGATGCGGAGGGCGCCTATGATTTCGGGCTCGGCGCCGGCTTCTACGTGGACGCCACCGAAGCGCCGTGGGCCGCCAACTACCGGATGTGGAGCTATGTCACCGCGGAGCTGCCTGCGCTGGTCGCCGCGCATTTCCCGGCGGACATGGCCCGCCAGTCGATCATGGGCCATTCGATGGGCGGCCATGGCGCGCTGACCATCGGCCTGAGCTTTCCCGAGCGGTATCGCGCGATCTCCGCCTTCGCGCCGATCGTCGCGCCGGCGCTGGTGCCATGGGGTCGCAAGGCGCTGGGCCGATATCTGGGCGAGGACAAGGCGGCGTGGCGGCGGCACGACGCTCTGGCGCTGATCGAGGACGGGGCGCGCCTGCCCGCGCTATTGGTGGATCAGGGCGAGGCCGACCAGTTCCTGCGTGAACAGCTGCGGCCCGAGCTGCTGGAGACGGTGTGCGCCTCGGCCGGCCAGCCGCTGACGCTGCGCATGCAGCCGGGCTACGACCACAGCTATTATTTCGTGTCGACCTTCATGGCCGATCAGCTCGCCTGGCACGCCGAACGGCTTGGATGAAGAACGGCCGCGGAGCCGCCGCGGCGCCACGGCGCGGGCGAGGACCGGCCTATCGACCCTCCAGCCAGGGCGGCACCTCCAGCCCCTTGGCGCGCAGCCAGGCCGGGTTGGAGAGGGTGGAGAGATAGCGCATCCCGGAATCGCACAGCATCGTCACGATGCGATGGCCCGGCCCCATATCGCGGGCCAGCGCCATCGCGCCGGCGACGTTGATGCCGGATGACAGGCCGACGCACAGTCCCTCGCGCAGCAGGGCGTGGACCTGGGCCAAGCCCTCCTCGTCCGAGATGCGATATTGGGTGTCGATCGGGGCGCTTTCGAGATTGGCGGTGATGCGGCTCTGGCCGATGCCCTCGGCCACCGACGAGCCCTCGGCCTTGAGCTCGCCATGGGCGTAATATTCGTAGAGCGCGGCGCCGTGCGGATCGGTGAGCGCGATGGTGATGTCGTCGCGATATTCCTTGAGGCCGAGCCCCGTGCCGGCCAGCGTGCCGCCGGTGCCCACCGCGCAGGTGAAACCGTCGATCCGGCCTTCCGTCTGCGCCCAGATTTCCGGCGCGGTGGTGCGGATATGGGCGAGGCGGTTGGCGATATTGTCGAACTGGTTGGACCACAGCGCGTTCGGCGTCTCCTCGGCGATGCGGCGCGAGGTGTGAACATAATGGGCCGGATTCGAATAGCTGGTCGGCGCGACCTCGATCAGCTCGGCGCCCAGCGCGCGCAGCGTGTCCTTCTTTTCCTGGCTCTGTGTCTCGGGGATGACGATGACGACCTTGTAGCCCTTGGCCTGGCCGACGAGCGCGAGGCCGATGCCGGTATTGCCGGCGGTGCCCTCGACGATCGTGCCGCCGGGAGAGAGATGCCCCTTCGCCTCGGCATCCTGGACGATGTAGAGCGCCGCGCGGTCCTTCACCGAGCCGCCGGGGTTCATGAACTCGCACTTGGCGAGAATCTCGCAGCCGGTCGCCTCGCTCGGTCCGCTGAGACGAACGAGAGGCGTGTTGCCGATGAGCGCGAGGGCGTGGGGCGCAAGGGGTACGGTCATGTCCATTGCCTAGCCCTCGCCGCCGCTGAGGCCAAGCGGCTTGGCCTTTCAAGGCGCGAACCGAATCTTGCCGGGCCCGATTGAGCGAAATGTCCCGAAGCTGGACAATCCGGCGTGGCGCGCATCAGATGAGAAGCCACGACGAACCGTTCATCGCAAAAAATGCCGACGGACATGGGTTGCAATGCACAAAGTTGCTTGACCTGTGGCCAACTAATCGCAGAAAAACGGGGCCCTATGCAGAACCGCGCCCTTTTCCGCTCCGCGTCAATCGCGGCCGTCCTCCTCCTGTCCGCTTGCGGCCAGCCTGAAACGATCACCGCCGATGAGGCGCCGGACGACATGAAGGCGGCGCTGAACGCAGCGAAGCCGGTCGAGCTGCCGCCGGCGATGACGGCCAGCAAGTCCTACCGTTGCAAGGACAACAGCCTGGTTTTCGTCGACTTCTTCGCGGGCGACAAGCAGGCGATCATCCATCCGGGCAAGAAGGATGCGACGCCGATCACGCTCAAGGCCGATGAGGCCGGCCAGCCGCTGACCGCCGACGGCTATACCGTCAAGGGCTCGGGCGCGACCATCCAGTATGCCGCCCCCGGCAAGGCGGAGCAGAGCTGCAAGGCCTGATCCGACGATCCAACCCATATCGGGGCCGGCGCGGGGATACCGCGCCGGCCCTTTTTCTTTGCGCGGCCGATTCGTCGCCCATCGCCGCCAGCCGCCGCTGAAGCTCGGCCTCCGACACGTCCTCGACATGGGTGGCGATGTTCCACTGATGGCCGAACGGGTCGACGATCATGCCGGATCGGTCGCCGTAGAACTGGTCGGTCACCGGCTGCACGACGGTGGCCCCGGCGGCCACGGCGCGTGCGAAGGCGCGGTCGACATCCGGCACATAGAGCATGAACATCGCGGTGCCGCCGCCGCGCGATGTGGGCGACAGGGTGTCGCGATCGGGCCATTCGTCGGTCATCATGATGTGCGAATCGCCGATGCGCATCTCGGCGTGGGCGATCTTGTCGCCCATCGGCATCCGCATCACCTCCTCGGCGCCGAACGCCTCGACATACCAGTCGAGCGCCTTGGCGGCGCCGTTGATGATCAGATAGGGCGTGACCGTGTGATAGCCATCAGGAATCGGCTGAACCATGTCGCTCTCCTCAGACGAATCGGGGCGCCCAGCATCCTCCCCTGCCGTGACACGCGCAATTCGGGCTGACATCAGGCCGTTGTCCGGTTACCGGCTTCGGCCATGACCCAGATCACGCCCGAAATCGTTGCCGAGCACGGCCTGAGCCCCGAGGAATATGCGCGCGTGCTGAACGCGCTCGGCCGCGAGCCCAATCTGACGGAGCTCGGCATCTTCTCGGTGATGTGGTCCGAGCATTGCTCCTACAAGTCGAGCCGCCTCCACCTCAAGACACTGCCGACCACCGGCCCCCAGGTCATCTGCGGCCCCGGCGAGAATGCCGGCGTGATCGATATCGGCGACGGCCAGGCCGCCATCTTCAAGATGGAGAGCCACAACCATCCGAGCTACATCGAGCCCTATCAGGGCGCCGCCACCGGCGTCGGCGGCATCCTGCGCGACGTGTTCACGATGGGCGCGCGGCCGGTGGCCAACATGAACGCGCTGCGCTTCGGCCGGCCGGATCATCCCAAGATGCGCCACCTGATCGCCGGCGTCGTCCATGGCATTGGCGGCTATGGCAATTGCGTGGGCGTGCCGACCGTCGGCGGCGAGGTGAACTTCCACCGCGCCTATGACGGCAACATCCTCGTCAACGCGATGACCGTGGGTGTCGCCGAGACCGCGAAGATCTTCTATTCGGCGGCGTCCGGCATCGGCAACCCGATCGTTTATGTCGGCTCCAAGACGGGCCGCGACGGCATCCACGGCGCGACCATGGCCTCAGCCGACTTCTCCGAGGATTCGGAGGAGAAGCGCCCGACCGTACAGGTCGGCGACCCGTTCACCGAGAAATTGCTGATCGAGGCCTGCCTGGAGCTGATGGCCTCCGACGCGATCGTCGCCATCCAGGACATGGGCGCCGCCGGCCTCACCTCTTCCTCGGTGGAGATGGCGTCGAAGGGTGGCGTCGGCATCCGGCTCGACATGGACAAGGTGCCCCAGCGCGAGGCGGGCATGACCGCCTACGAGATGATGCTCTCCGAATCGCAGGAGCGCATGCTGATGGTGCTGAAGCCCGGCCGCGAGGCCGAGGCCGAGGCGATCTTCCGCAAATGGGAGCTGGATTTCGCCGTGATCGGGGAGGTCACCGACACCGGCCGCATGGTGCTCGTCCATCAGGGCGAGACGGTGTGCGACATTCCGCTCGGGCCGCTCGCCGACGATGCTCCGCTTTATGATCGGCCGTGGGTGGAAACGCCGAAGCAGGCGCCGCTCGGCGACGTGCCGGCTTCGGCCGATATCGGCGCGGACCTGCTCCGGCTGATGGGCTCGCCGGACCTCGCCTCGCGCCGCTGGATCTGGGAGCAATATGATCACATGGTCGGGGCCGACACCGTGCAGCGTCCCGGCGGCGACGCGGCCGTGGTGCGCGTCCACGGCACGCAGAAGGGGCTGGCGATCACCACCGACTGTACGCCGCGCTATTGCTTCGCCGACCCCTATGAAGGCGGCAAGCAGGCGATCGCCGAGGCCTATCGCAACCTGTCGGCCGTCGGCGCCCTGCCGCTGGCGACCACCGATTGCATGAACTTCGGCAACCCGCAGCGGCCGGAGATCATGGGCCAGTTCGTCGGCTGCATCAAAGGGATGGGCGAGGCGTGCCGCGCGCTCGACTTCCCGATCGTGTCGGGCAATGTCTCGCTCTACAACGAGACGAAGAATGACGACGGCTCGGGCTCGGCGATCCTGCCGACGCCCGCGATCGGTGGCGTCGGCCTGCTCGCCGACTGGTCGAAATCGGCGACGATCGCGCTCAAGGCCGATGGCGATACGATCTGGCTGCTCGGCCGGCATGACGGCCATCTCGGCCAGTCGCTGTGGCTGCGCGAACTGCTCGGCCGCGAGGACGGCCCGCCGCCGCCGGTCGATCTCGCCGCCGAACGCGCCATCGGCGAGCAGGTCCGCACGCTCATCGCCGACGGCGTGGCGACCGCGGTGCATGATCTGTCCGACGGCGGGCTGATCGTGGCGCTGGCGGAGATGGCGCTGGCGGGAAATCGCGGCGTCGTGCTCGACATCGCGCTCGACGCCGCCACCGCGTTCGGCGAGGATCAGGGCTGCTACCTCGTCACCACTGCGGCGAATGCGGTCGTGCCCGGCGCACGACGCATCGGCACGGTCGGCGGCGACACGGTGGCGGGCGTAGCGCTCGCCGACCTGCGCACGGCGCACGAGGCGTTCTTCCCCGTGTTGATGGGCGCGGACGCGGCGCTGGCCTGAGGCGCAGGGCAACGGCGCTCGACCGCTCGGCCCGCGGATGTTAGCCATGCCGTCGCCGTGTGCTGGGCGGCCCTGTAGCGGAGCGGTTGCGGCATGACATCGTCCCTGATTGCCGCGATCTCCGCGGCGTGCGCCTGCCGCCCCGTCGCGGCGAGCGCCCTGCGCGGCTCCCTGGCGCCCGGCCTCGCCGCCATCGCCATTGCCGGGCCGGCGGTTGGGGCGCCGACGCTGGCGGGGGCCGACCTGTACGGCGGCGTGTGGCGGCGCCCCCGGTGGATGGCGGCGGCCGGCGCCTGAGCGCCCGCCCCTCACCGCTTCGATCGCTGATGCCCTGATGCCCGACAGACCAGCCCTTCCCACCGGCCGTATCGCCACCCTCGACGGGGTGCGCGGGATGGCCGTGATGGGCATCCTGCTGATGAACATCGCCGGCTTCGCGCTGCCGGAAGGGGCCTATTACAACCCCGCAGCCTATGGCTCGAGCGGCCCGCTCGATTATGCCCTGTGGGCGGTGATGTTCCTGCTGGTCGACGGCAAGATGCGGGCTCTGTTCTCGATGCTGTTCGGCGCTTCGCTGCTGCTCGTCGCGGAGCGTGCCGAGACCGCTGGCGGGAGCGCGCCGGGCGTGCATTACCGGCGGATGCTGACGCTGGCACTGTTCGGGGCGGCGCATCTCTACCTGATCTGGTGGGGCGATATCCTGCTGCACTATGCGCTGGTGGGCTGCCTTGCCTTCGCCTTTCGCGGCCAGACGGGGCCCGCGCTGCTGCGCGGAGCGATATTGTGCTTCGTGATCGAGGCGCTGATCGCCGCCATGCTCTACCTCAGCCTGCGCCAGATCGAGGTGGCGGGGACGACCCCCGGCGCGGCGGCGAGCGCGGTGAAGGGCTGGCTGGATACGCGCGCCGAGCTCGGCCTCTCCACGCCCGATCGGCTCGCCGCCGAGATCGCGCTCTATCGCGGGCCATGGTCCGGCATCGTCGCGGCGCTGACCGGGGAAAAGGCGCTGCTCCCCCTCTACCTCCTCTATGCCGGCGGGGCCGAGACGCTGGGGCTGATGCTGCTCGGCATGGCGGCGCTGCGGAGCGGCTTCCTCACCGGGCAATGGCCACGCCGGGCCTATTGGCGGGCGGCCGCGTGGGGCTACGGCATCGGCCTCGCCGGGACCGGCCTGCTGCTGCTGCTCTGCCTGCGCTCCCGCTATGATTCGCTCACCGTGTTCGGGGCGAGCATGGCCGGCGGCCTGCCGTTCCGCCCGTTGGTGGCGATCGGCCATGCGGCGCTTGGCGTGCTATGGCTGACGGCCGGGCGAAGTGGCTTGCGCGACCGCGTCATCGCGGCCGGGCGCGTCGCCTTCAGCAACTATCTCGGCACCAGCCTCGCGATGACGGCGCTTTTCTACGGCTGGGGATTCGGCCTGTTCGGGCGGCTGGATCGCACCGCGCTCTATCTGGTGGTGGTGGGGGCGTGGGCGGTGATGCTGCTCTGGTCGAAGCCGTGGCTCGACCATTTCCGCTACGGCCCGCTGGAATGGCTGTGGCGGACGCTCGCTAGGGGGCGCCCGCAGCCCTTGCGCCGCCGGACGTCCCCGCCGAACGCGGCGTGATGTCGGACAGCTCGTCGCCGCCGAGGCTGGTGTAGAGATCGACGAGGCTCGTCGCCCGCGACAGCCGCGCCGCGACCAAAGAGCGGCGCGCCGAGTAGAGCGTGCGTTGCGCAACCAGCGTGTCGAGGAACGGATCGATGCCCTGGCGATAGCGCGCCTCGCTCAGCGTCAGCGTATCACGCGCGGCGGCTTCCAGCCGCTCCTGCGCGGCGAACTCGGCGTCGATGGTCGAACGGCGGGCAAGCGCGTCGGCGACTTCGCGGAAGGCGGTCTGGATCGTCCGCTGATATTGGGCGAGGGCAAGATTGAAGCGGCCCCGTGCCGCCTCCAGATCGCCGCGACGCGCCCCGGCGTCGAAGATCGGCAGGCTGGCGGACGGGCCGGCGGACCAGGTGAAATTGCCGCTGTTGAACAGCGAGGACAGCGAAGTGCTGGCAAACCCGGCCACCGCCGTCAGGCTGATCGTCGGAAAAAAGGCAGCGCGCGCCGCGCCGATCTGGGCATTGCTGGCACGCAGCGCATATTCGGCCTGCAGCACGTCCGGCCGGCGCAGCAGGATGCGCGAATCGAGCCCGGCGGGAACGGCGGCGATCTGCGTGTCCACCGCCTCGATCGACACCGGCAGATCGGCGTCCGAGACGGGCGCGCCGACCAGCAGCTCCAGCGCGTTGCGATCCTGCACCACCTGCGCGATGAGGTTCTGGCGATCGGCCTCGGCCTGGGCGAGCACCGTTTCCGCCTGTCGCACGTCGGTGCGCGGCGCGACGCCGCCGTTGAGACGGGCGCGAGTGATCCTCAGCGACTGGCCGGCATTGTCGACGGTGTCCGCCGCGATGGCGAGCAGACTGCGATCGGTGGCCAGCGCCAGATAGGCGCTGGCGACGTCGGAGACGAGCGCCAGCCGCGCCGAACGAACCCCGGCCTCGGTGGCGAAATAGCTGTCGAGCGCGGCCGCCGACAGGCTGCGCAGCCGGCCGAACAGGTCGAGTACGAAGGAGGTGTCGCCGACCTGGGCCGTATAGTTGGTCTGGGTGCCGGCATTGCGCGCCGAAGTGCCGCTGCCCGCCCCACCGACATCGCGGGTGGTGGCGCCGGCGCTGACGTCGATCTGCGGGAATATATTGGCGCGCTGAACGCGATATTGCCCCCGCGCGATCGCGACATTCGCCATCGCCGCCTTGAGATCCTGGTTGTTGGCCAGTGCCTGCGCGATGATCCGTTGCAGCGCAGGGTCGCGAAACACGTCGACGTAGCGGACGACCGGCAGGCTCGCCTCATCCTGCTGCAGCACGGGCGACCCGGCCGGCCAGCCCTGAGGCACCGCGGGGGCGGGCCGCGCATAATGCGGCTCCATGGTGCAGGCCGGCAGCAACGCCGCCAGCGCAATCAGCGAAACGGCATTTTTCATTCGGCCGGCACCTCGCGCACCGCGGCCGCGCCATGGGGCGGGTTGCTCCGGTCACTGCCATGCTTGCTGCCGAACCAGCGGCGGACCAGCACGAAGAACAGGGGGACGAAGAAGATCGCGAGCGCCGTCGCCGTGATCATGCCGCCGAGCACCGACGTGCCGATGGCGACACGGCTCTTGGCGCCGGCGCCGGTCGAAACCGCGAGCGGCAGCACGCCGAAGATGAAGGCGAAGCTGGTCATCAGGATCGGACGCAGGCGCAGCCGCGCCGCCTCCAGCGCAGCCTCGAGCGGCGTGCTGCCGCGCTTCTCCGCCTGTTCGGCGAATTCGACGATGAGGATCGCATTCTTGGCGGACAGGCCCATGGTGGTGAGCAGGCCGACCTGGAAATACACGTCGTTCTCGATGCCGCGCAGCGCCACCGCCACCGCCGCGCCGAGCAGGCCGAGCGGGATCACCATCATCACCGAGAAGGGGATCGACCAGCTTTCGTACAGCGCGGCGAGACACAGGAACACCACCAGCATCGACAGCGCATAGAGCAACGGCGCCTGATTGCCGGCGGCGCGCTCCTGATAGGACAGGCCCGACCAGGCGATCGAGGTACCCGGCTGTTCCGCGGCAAGCTCCGCGATGCGCTTCATCGCGTCGCCCGAGCTGCGGCCTTCCGGCGCCTGGCCCTGGATGGAATAGTTGGCGACGCCGTTGAAACGGTTGAGGTTCGAGGCGGCGACACCCCATTTGGTGGTGGCGAAGGCCGAGAACGGCGCCATCTGCCCATTGGACGAACGGACATACCAGTTGCCGAGGTCTTCCGGGCGGCTGCGATAGGGCGCGTCGCCCTGGATATAGACGCGCTTCACCCGGCCGCGATCGACGAAGTCATTGACGTAGTTGCCGCCCCAGGCCGCGGACAGGGTGGAATCCACCTGCGTCTGCGACAGGCCGAGAGCGCCGATCTTCTCCTGATCCTCGACCACTTCCAGCGTCGGGCTGTCGTCCAGGCCCTGGAAGCGGACATTGGCGAGCGCCGGATCATTCTCCGCCGCCGCGATCAGCGCGTCACGACGCGCCTTGAACTCGGCACGCGACAAGCCGCCGGTGTTGAGCAGCTCCATGGAGAAGCCGGAGGACTGGCCGAGGCCGCGCACCGGCGCCGGGTTCAGCGCGAAGAAGCGCACGTCGCGCATCTGCCGGCTGAGCGCGCGGTTGGCGCGCTGCGTGATCCCCTGCACCGAATTGGCGAAGCCGGGCCGCTCGTCCCACGGCTGGAAGGCGATGAAGCCGCGACCGGTATTCTGGCCGTTGCCGCCCGCGCCCGTGCCGGTGATCGCGAAGATGATCGGGACGTTCTTCGGCTCGTTCTTCTGGAACCACTTCTCGATGGTGTAGACCGCCTGCAGCGTGCGCGGCTGGGTGGCGCCGGGCGGCAGCGTATAGTTGATCTGGGCGGTGCCCTGATCCTCGACCGGCAGGAAGCTGGTCGGCAGGCGCAGGAACACCACCGCAAGCGCGACCACGAGCAGGCCATAGACCAGCATTGCCAGCCCGCCGCGCGTGATCACCTTGCGCACCGTTTCCGTGTAACGATCGGCGGTGCGGTTGAACCAGTTGTTGAACTTGTCGCCATAGCGATGGAGGTAGCGGACCATCGGATTCTCATCCGCATGGCCATGCTCGCGACGCTTCAGCATGGAGGCGGCCAGCGCCGGCGACAGGATCAGCGCGACGAGCACCGACAGCACCATCGAGGAGACGATGGTGATCGAGAACTGGCGATAGATGACGCCGGTCGAGCCGCCGAAAAAGGCCATCGGCAGGAACACCGCCGACAACACCAGCGCAATGGCGATCAGCGCGATGTTGATCTCTTCCATCGACTTGATGGTCGCCTCGCGCGGGGTGATGTCGGGCTCTTCCTCCATCACGCGCTCGACATTCTCGACGACGACGATCGCGTCGTCGACGAGCAGGCCGATTGCCAGCACCATGCCGAACAAGGTGAGAGTGTTGATCGAATAACCGAAGATCGCCAGCACGCCGAACGTGCCGAGCAGCACCACCGGCACCGCGATCGCCGGGATCAACGTCGCCCGCCAGCTCTGCAGGAACACGAACATGACGATGACGACGAGGATGATCGCCTCGAACAGCGTCTTCACCACCTCTTCGATCGACAGCTTGATGAAAGCGGTCGTGTCCTGCGGAAAGGCGTATTTGAGGCCCGGCGGGAAACCCTTGGCGCGCTCGACGATGAACGAGCGGACAAGCTCGGCGGTGCGCATCGCGTCGGCGTTGGGCGCGAGGTTGATGGCGATGCCGGTGCCGGGATGGCCGTTGAGGCGGCTCACCGTGCCGGCATTTTCCGGCGCCAGTTCAACCCGCGCAATGTCCTTCAGCAGTACCTTGGAGCCGTCGGACTGGGTCTTGACGATGATCTGCCGGAACTGGTCCGGCGTGCTGAGACGCGAGCGCGCCGTGACGATCGCGGTCAGGCTCTGCCCCGGGACGGCCGGAAGATCGCCGAGCGAACCGGCCGCGACCTGGGTGTTCTGCGCCTGGATGGCCTGGCGGACATCGTCCGGGATCAGGCTGTACGAGGCGAGCTTGAAGGGATCGAGCCAGATCCGCATCGCGTAGGACGAGCCGAACACGTTGACGTCGCCGACGCCCTCGAGGCGGCCGATGGCGTCCTGCAGATTGGTGGCGAGGAAATCGCTGACGTCGCCGCTCGCCATGCGATCGGTCTCGTCATAGATCGCGATCACCATCAGGAAGTCCGGGTTGGACTTGGTGACGGTGAGGCCGCGCTGCTGCACCTGCTGCGGCAGGCGGGACAGGGCCTGCTGGACCTTGTTCTGCACCTGCACCTGGGCGATGTCCGGATCGACGCCCTTTTCGAACGTGCAGGTGATGCCTACCGAGCCCGAGGAACTCGAGCTCGAGGTGAAGTAGAGCAGCCCGTCAATGCCGGTGAGCTGCTGCTCGATGATCTGGGTGACGCTGGATTCCACCGTCTCGGCATTGGCGCCCGGATAGCTGGCGCGGATGTTCACCGATGGCGGCGCGATGTCGGGATATTGCTCGATCGGCAGCGACACGATCGCGCCGATGCCGAACAGCATGATGATGATCGCGATCACCCAGGCGAAAATCGGGCGATCGATGAAGATTTTCGAGATCATGGCGGATCAGCCCGCCGATCCGCCGGCGCGCTGGCCCCCGCCGCGATTGCCGCCGGCGCCATTGCCGGCGTCGCCGGCTCCCTGACGGCGGGGCGGCAGCGGCGGCGCGCCGGCCGGCACCGGACGGATCTTCGTTTCCGGCTGGATATTGAGCAGCCCCTCGACGATCACCTTGTCGCCGGGCTTCACGCCCGAGGTGGCGAGCCACTTGTCGCCAACCGTCTGCGTGACGGTGATCGGCTGCAGCTTCGCCTTGTTGTCGGGGCCGACCAGCATCACCGTGGCGCTGCCGCGCGGATCGCGCGCCACGCCCGCCTGCGGCACCAGGATCGCCTCGGTGGCGGTGGCCTGGCTCATATGCGCGCGAACGAACATGCCCGGCAGCAGCACGCCCTGCGGATTGGGGAAGCGGGCGCGCAGCGTCACCGTGCCGGTGGCCGGATCGACCAGCGCCTCGGCGAATTCGACATGGCCGGTGGGGCCATAGGCGCTGCCGTCTTCCAGCGTCAGCTTGACGTCGGCCGAGGAGCGGGTGAGGCCGTCGCGGCTCAGGGCGCGGCGCAGCGCCAGCAGGTCGGCGGCCGATTGCTGGATATCGACGAACATCGGATCGAGCCGTTGGATGCTCGTCATCGCCGTCGTCTGGCCGTTGGTGACGAGCGCGCCGGTGGTGACCAGCGAGCGGCCGACCCGGCCGGTGATCGGCGCCGGCACGCGCGTGAAACGCAGGTTGACATTGGCGGTGTCGAGCTGGGCCTGAGCCTGCTGCACCTGCGCGGCGGCCTGCTGCGCGGCGGCCTCCGCATCGGTATAGTCCTGCTGGGCGACCGCCTCCATCTCGACCAGCGGCTTGTAGCGATCGGCGCGGGCGCGCGCGGCCGACGCGGCGGCGCGGGCATTGGCGAGATTGGCCTTTGCCTGGGAAACGGCGGCCTCATAGAGGCTGGGATCGATCTGGTAGAGGGTCTGGCCCTGCTTGACGATCGAACCTTCCTCGAACAGCCGCGCCTTGATCACGCCCGATACCTGCGGACGCACGTCCGAGCTTTCGAAGGCGCTGGTACGGCCGGACAGCTCGATCGGCAGCGCGACGCTCTCGCGCTTCAACACCACGTATCCCGCCTCCGGCGTGCCGACAAAGGCGCCGCGACGCCCGCCGCCATTGCGTCCGCCGCCGCCACCGCCACCGCCGGCGCCGTCCTGCTGTTGCTGGGCGCCGCATGCGGCGAGCGCCAGCAGGAGCGCAAGCGTGGTGCAGCGCAGCGCGGAGCCAAGGTGCTGATGGGGCGTCATATGCCCGCCGGGCTAGGTGGCGCGCGATCCTGAGTCAATTGGCGCCGGAGGCACAACGGGCAGGAAAATGGTTTCAACTTTGACATGCTTGCGCCCCCTGTTTCACGACCGAAACGCGGACCCCCGGCCAGGCCCGTCCGCGACATTATGTTGCGGCGCCAAGCGGGCCAGCGCGCGGCGGTGACGCTAATCCCGGGCGGTGGGCGCCGCAGCATCGGGCTGCATCCAGCGCAGGTCGGCGAGGCCGAGACGGCGACCGTCCGCGGCGCGCACCTCGATCGGCGCGAGCGGGCGCCCGTCGCGCGCATCGACCAACACCGCGCAGGCCGGCCCCTGCGCATTCCAGCGCTCCCCCCATTGGCGCAGCGCGACCAGCGTCGGCAACAGCGCCTCGCCCTTTTCGGTCAGCCGGTATTCCACCTTGCGGCGATCGTCCGCGCAGGGTGTGCGCGCGAGGATGCCATGCTTGACCAGCCGGGCGAGGCGGTTGGCGAGGATGTTGCGGGCGATGCCGAGCGTGCTCTGGAATTGCTCGAAGTGGCACAGGCCGTTGAACGCGGCGCGCAGGATCAGGAAGGACCAGCGCTCCCCCATCGCCTCCAGCGCCACGGGCAGCGAACAGTTGACGACGGCGTCGCGCAGGGGATCGACAGGTTCGGGCACCCGATCGCGGTACGCCTTTTTACGCGACTGTTCAAAGCCCCTGCCGGGGCCGCCGCCGCCGCCGCCCGCCGATGCGGCGCCATGAGCGGAAAGCGCGAAAACTGTTGCGCAATTGGCACGTCATGGGGTTGCGCGCGCGTGCGCCCAAGCCCCATGTAAAGCTGTGCTGAGGCAATATGAACTTGTCGAGCGGGTCCGCCGCTACGACCCCGACGCCGACGAGGCGCTGCTCAATCGCGCCTATGTGTTTTCGATGCAGGCGCATGGCAATCAGAAGCGCGCGTCGGGCGATCCCTATTTCAGCCACCCGATCGAGGTGGCGGGCATCCTCACCGATCTGCGCCTTGACGACGAGACGATCGCCACCGCCATCCTCCACGACACGATCGAGGACACCGTCGCCACCCACGAGCAGATCGAGAAGCTGTTCGGCCCCAATGTCGCGCGCCTGGTCGACGGCGTCACCAAGCTGTCCAAGATCGAGGCGCAAACCGAGAACGAGCGCGCCGCCGAGAACCTGCGCAAGTTCCTGCTGGCGATGTCCGACGACATCCGCGTGCTGCTCGTCAAGCTCGCTGACCGGCTGCACAATATGCGCACGCTCCATCACATTCCCAATCCGGAGAAGCGCCGCCGCATCGCCCGCGAGACGATGGATATCTATGCCCCGCTCGCCGAACGGATCGGCATGTACGAGTTCATGAAGGAGATGCAGACGCTCGCCTTCCGCGAGCTTGAACCCGAAGCCTATGAATCGATCACCCGCCGGCTGGAGCAGATGAAGGCCGGCGGCGACCAGATCAGCCGCATCGCCAGCCATCTGCGCCTGCTGCTCGGCACCAACGGCATCACCGCCGAAGTGGCCGGCCGCGAGAAGCACCCCTATTCGATCTGGCGCAAGATGTCGGAACGGCACATCAGCTTCGAGCAGCTGTCCGACGTCATGGCCTTCCGCGTCATCGTCGAGGATGCCGCCGCCTGCTATCGCGCGCTGGGCATCATCCACCAGCGCTGGCCGATGGTGCCGGGCCGCTTCAAGGATTATATCTCGACGCCCAAGCGCAACGGCTACCAGTCGCTGCACACCACCGTCATCCACAACGACAATGCCCGCGTCGAGGTGCAGATCCGCAGCGAGGAGATGCACGCCCAGGCCGAATATGGCTTTGCCTCGCACTGGGCCTACAAGCAGGGCCGCGACCCCGACGCGGAGAGCAGCGGCCAGGCGCGCTGGATCCGCGACCTCGTCGAGATCCTCGATCATGCCGACAGCCCGGAGGAGCTGCTCGAACATACCCGCATGGCGATGTATCAGGACAAGATCTTCGCCTTCACCCCCAAGGGCGAGCTGATCCAGCTGCCGAAGGGGGCGACGCCGGTGGATTTCGCCTATGCGCTCCACTCCCGGCTCGGCGACCAGACGGTCGGCGCCAAGATCAACGGCCGCGTCGTGCCGCTGCGCACCCAGATCCAGAATGGCGATCAGGTGCAGATACTCAAATCCGCCGCCCAGCAACCGCAGCCCGGCTGGCTGAACTTCGTCGTCACCGGCAAGGCGCGCGCCGCGCTGCGCCGCTTCGTGCGCCAGAAGGAACGTGACGAGACCGTGGCGCTCGGCCGCAAATTCTTTGACGAGATCGTCGCCCGCCTCCCCGCCCCGCTCGGCGCCGAGGCGATCCCGCAGGCGCTGAAGCGCCTGTCGCTGGCGGACGAGACGGCGCTGATGATCGCCATTGCCCGCCAGACCATCGTCGACGCCGAGGTGATGGAGGCGCTGATGCCCGGCACCGGCGAGCGCGCCGACGCGCTGACCCGCGCCCGCCCGGCGCGCCATGCCATCTCGATCCGCGGGCTCACCCCTGGCGTCGCCTTCCACCTCGCCACCTGCTGCCACCCGCTCCCCGGCGACCGCATCGTCGGCCTGCGCCGACCGGGCGAAGGCGTCGACGTCCACACCATCGATTGCCCGACGCTGGCGCGCGCGCCCGACCTCGACTGGGTGGACCTGTCCTGGGGAAAGACGGACGGGGCTACGGCGCAGCTCCACGTCATCGTCAAGAACGAGCCGGGATCGCTCGGCGCCGTCGCCGGCATCTTCGGCACCCACGGCGCGAACATCCTCAACCTGCTGCTCATCCATCGCGACACGGCGTTCCACACGTTCCGCGTCGACCTCGAGGTGCGCGACGTCCAGCAGCTGGAACGCATCCTCGCCGCGCTGAGGGCGGCGGACGCGGTCGCCTCGGCCGAGCGGGTGCGCATCGACGAGGTCGAGGAAGCGGCGGCGGCCTAGGCTCCCCGCATTTCCCCGGTGATGCCCGGCCGGTCCGGAGTGAGCGGTGCGTCGACGGTGAAGCGGATTCAGGCTGCGGCGGCAGGCAGGCCGCGCGGCAGCTGGTGGCGACCCTCGACGAGCGGCATCGCCTCCGCCCACAGCAGGTCAGCCTTGGTCAGCGCCCCATAAAGATGGGGGAACAGCGCCCCGCCGCGCGACACCTCCCAGCGAATCGCCTCGCCAAGTGCGGCGATGTCCACCGCGGCGACGATCAGCCCATCCTGCCCGGCAAAGTGCTTCGCTGCCGTCTCGCCGAGCTGGGCGGCGGTGGAGAGGTGGATATAGCCGTCGGCGAGATCGACCGGCGCCCCCGCGAAGCGCCCGTCGAGATCCAGCGCCCGCCACTGATCGGCGGTGAGTATCTTGTAGGCGACGGCGTCGCTCATCGCACCGCCCTCACCGGCACCGGCACGTTGCAGATATCGACGCCACCGGCCGGCACCGCGAAGAAGCCGTCATGGCGGTTGGCGCGCAACCGCACATAATCGGCGAAGGCCGGCGCGGCGCTGTCCATCACCTCGAAGGCAGGACGCGCGGCGGCCGGCATGTCGCTGGCCAGCCGCACGCTGATGATCGGCAGCCGCTCGCCCGGCGTTCGATAAAGGCCAAGGTCGCCCGTGCCGCGCGGCAACGCCGACAGCGCCTCCATGCCGGCGACGATGCGGCCGACCAGCGCGATGTTGCGATCGAGCTGGCGCGGCGCATGGCCGATGACGGTGTAGAGCGCCGAGCCGCTCCCCGTATCCGGCGCCGGATCGCGGGCGACGCCGACCATCGCGTAGCAATGAGTGAGGCTGGCCCGCCCGTCGCGCACCGCCACCGGCCATCCTTCGACAAAGCCGGTACGCGGCGCATAGGCGTCCGGCGCATCCAGCGGACGGATCGCCAGGCCCTGTGCGTCGCGCTCATATTCGGCGGGCGGACGGGCGGCGACGCCGCCCGGCAGCGGTTTCTTGTCGGTAGGATCGCCCCATTGCACGACATAATTGTCCTGCACGCGATAGACGCTCTCGCCATCCCACCAGCGGGCGCGGGCGAGTGCGCGGATATTGGCGACATGGGCCGGCGCGAAGCCGGGCGCCAGCTGGATCACCACCCGCGCCCCGCCCATGAGCTCGATCACCAGCAGCGCGTCGTCGGCGATCCGCGTCCAGGCGCTGGCCGGCGCGGCGGCGATCACGTCATTGGGGGTGATGGGTGGCGCGGGCGCGGTGACGGCCTGGAATGCGAGAAAAGCGAGGGCGGCATGCATGGGATATGAGCATGGCAGGTTGCATGGCGGCGCGCCACCCGCTAGGTGCCCCGACCTTACGGAGCGGTGGCCGAGTGGTCGAAGGCGCACGCCTGGAAAGTGTGTAGGGGTTAACAGCCCCTCGAGGGTTCGAATCCCTCCCGCTCCGCCAGAACCTTCTGATTTTCCGTCAATTTGAGAAAATCAGCGCTCCCTGCCCACTTTCATGCCCACTTGCGGCAAGGCTTTAAGCGCTCGCCGGCGGACGAGCACGGCCACTCAAGCAGCTATTGCCCATTTGGGAGCGCCCTGACGCGTCCCAGCCTGAGCTAAAGGGCGAGCCCGGGCAACGGCACCTGGCAGCACGACAGGGTTGGTGGCTGCACCGGCATGGCGCTGGTGCTATCCACACAGCCGAGGAATATCATGTCCGGCCAGCCCCCTTGAGGGCTCGGCGTCCGGCCCCGTGCACGTGACGCGGCGCGTGGCGATCCACATGGGCGCTGAGCAATATCGTGATCCGCATCATGGGCGCACCGCCACATGTGCTGAGCCCCCCACTGGCAGCAGGGCGCTTGGCGCCGTCCCGATTCTCGCATCATGAAGCTGAAGGTCTGCATCCATGGATGACAAGGAACGGAATAGCTTTGCCCGCAGTCGAGCTCGCGCAGCCGAGCTGGACGGGCGCGCGTCAGCCATATCCATGTCCTCGGCGACACGCTTGAACTCCTCGCGCTTGCCGGCGTGCTTCGCGAAGCGGACCACCGCTGAAACCGGTTCATCCCGGAACCCCTTCCTGTTCCGCCTTCAGGGTCGGGAAGTCGGTATATCCCGCTTCGGGGCCCTTCGGCTGGTATCCGAAGTAGACGCTGTGGTCGGCTGTGTTGAACGGCGCATTCGCCACGACGTGATCGATGAAGTCGGGATTGGCAAGTATGTGTGCGCCGTAGGATTCAAGGTCGGCGAGGCCCGACGCGATGTCCTTGCCGATTTCGTCGCGCGGGCGCGCCGGGCGGTTGAGGATGATCGCCTGATGCCAGATTCTGCGGAAGTCGTGCAGGATGTCCTCGTCCCCATAATGGACGATGTGGATGTAGGCGAGGCCGAGCTTGTCCAGTTCACCGACCAGATAGCGGAACACGTCCGGTCCTTCCGGGCCGACGTCGAGGCCAAAGCCGGTGAAACCAGGCGAAAGCCGGATGCCGGTCCGGTCGGCGCCGATCTCTGCGACAATGGCCTGCGCCACCTCGATCGCGAAGCGGGCCCGGTTTTCAATCGATCCGCCGTAGCGGTCGGTGCGCTGGTTGGAGCTTTTAGCGAGGAACTGGTGGACAAGGTAGGCGACGCCATGGATTTCGACGCCATCGGCGCCGGACTCGATCGCGCGCCGTGCGGAGCAGGCATAGTCCTTGATCGTCGCCGCCACCTCGTCGGTGGTCAGCGCGCGGGGGACCGGGATGTTCTTCATACCGTCCAGCGTGTAGATTTGCTCGCCCGGCGCGATCGCGGACGGGGCGACGCCCTGCCGGTGATGCGGAGTGTTGTCAGGGTGCGACATGCGGCCTGCACGCATGAGCTGGTAGAACACATGGCCGCCGCGCGCATGGATCCCGTCATTCACCACGCGCCAGCCTGCGACATGGGCATTGGTGTAGATGCCGGGTGTCAGCGGATAGCCTTGCCCGTCGTCGGACGGTTGCGTTCCCTCCGTCACCGTGAGCCCGACGCTGGCGCGTTGGCCATAATATTCGGCGGCGAGCGGTCCGGGCGTGCCGTCGGGGTTGGCGCGAGCCCGCGTCATGGGGGCCATGACAAACCGGTTCTGCAACTGGATGCGGCCAAGCTGGAACGGGGAATAAATCGCATTCATAGATCGATGTCCGTTATTTCGTGACCCGCTGTGCGTGCGGGTGGGTGGCTGGCGCGAGCCGACGTCGCGAGTTGCGATTGGCGTACCCAGCGGCAGCGGCAAGGCGCCCCCGCCGGACCAGGCCTTACGGGAAGGAGTTGTCGATCTTCACGAGGTCGTGGGCGATGAGCGGACCACCGGGCGACTGGAACAGCCGGCTGCCATGCTCCACATCGCCAAGGTCGAGTCCGAAGAAACCGAGCTGATCGATAAGCTCCGCGACTTCGGCCTTCGCACCCTGGTCATCGCCGGCGTAGAACAGCACGCGCCGCCCGCCATCGGCGTCAGGAGCCTTCTCCAGATTCATGAAGACATGATGGTTGAATGCCTTCACCACGCGGGCGCCAGGTGCCCATTCCCGAACGATCGACGTGGACGCCCGACCCGCAATATCGATTGGCGGCAGAGGCGGCTTTTGCATGTTGTTATTGGTGTCGACGAGGATGCGGCCGTTCCAGTCCAGCCCGGCGAGCGCGCCTTGCAGCCTGGGCCAGTTCACGGACACGAACACGATGTCCTTGGCCGCCGCCTCCTCACGGGTGCCGGCGGTGATCGACGGACCGGCTTTCGCGACCAGCTCGGCGAGCGTTTCCGGGCCACGGCTGTTGGCGATCGTCGCCGGAATGCCCTTGGCGCCAAGACGCCGGGCGATGGCACCGCCAATCATTCCGGTGCCGATGATTCCGATAGAAGGCATGAGGAGTCTCCAAGTTCATTTGAAAAAGGGGGGGCAGCCGGGGCCGGTGGGCAGGCCCTGGCTGCGGTGTGGCTGAGGCGGGGGAGGCCTCGCTACCGAGGGAAGCGGGAGGGGTCAGCCCCGATAGATCGGCGTCGACCCGGAGGCCCGCTGGCGGTTGCCAAGCGAGAAGAGCTGGTCCCTGAGCACCTGGATGTTCCGCTCGCCCGTCACCAATCCTTCGGCTGTGGCGTGCACCGAATAATAGCCAAGGTGCAGCTCGTGCGGGGAAGGGATCGCCGAACCGAGCACGAATGTCGCGCCGTCCGGGCCGCCCTGGAGCGCGATCGTCCCGTCATGCTCGGAGAAGATGAGCAGCTCGCCGTTCGAGGCGGACGCGGGACCTGCAAGGCTGCCCTTGGACAGCGCGAGCCAACCGACCGTGTGGCCGGCGGGGGGAGTGTAGTCCCAGCGCTGGCCGGGCGCGAGGGTCACGAGCAGGTAGTTGATGCCCGCAGGCGCCCTGACCGGGCTGGTGACGCCGCCATGCGCCCCGACGATGATATAGGCCGGCCCGACCTGGTGCATGTCGGCCGCCTCGACATATTGGCTGTCGACCGGCGCCAGCTCCAGTTCCTCGGGCAGCGACAACCAGAGCTGGAAGCCGTGAATGCGCTCGGACTTGCCGGACGACAGTTCTTTGCCGTGCCACACGCCGCCACCGGCGCGCATCCATTCGACACCGCCGTAACCGATGTAGCCCGAGCCTGCCTCCGGGTCGTCGAAATGCACGTCGCCGCGGGTGAAGACGGTGACGGTGCCAATCCCGGAATGGGGATGCATCCCGCCTGCGGCCGCGAATTCGCTCATCACGCCGCCGAAGCTGTCGAGGAACACGAACGGCTTGAGCTGTTCACCCAGGTCGCTCGGGCTTATTAGGCGGAACACCTCGCCATGACCGCGACCATTGGTGCGATAGATGACGTCGCGGCCGACGGTGGGGGCAGTGGTAGCGCTCTTCGCTGCGCGGATGATGCTGATGGTGGGCACGAGTCTTCTCCTTCGGGAAGCAGCTGTCGGCGACCCGTCATGATGTTGCGGCAAGGTCGGGAAGTTGGGGCGCGGTCAGTCCGCTTGGGCGCGTCCGGCAGTCTCGGCGCGGGCGGCCATGGTGGCCTTTGCCCACCAGACCAGTTCGTCGAGCGCGGTCGCGGTAGGAATAAGGTTCTGCTCGATCGACTCGATCGGCTGATTGCCGACGGCCGGGAAGATCGTGAAGAAGTCGCTGCCGCCGATATGGACGGCCGCATGGGTCGAGACCATGTGCATCTCGATGCCGATCAGGCGCAGATGCTCGATGGCGCGGGCCGCGCCGACGCCGCCATAGCCGATCGCGGTAAAGGGCTTGTGGCTCCACTCCTTGTACGCGTGATCGAGCGCGTTCTTGAGCGCGCCAGTGAGCGAGTGGTTATATTCGGCGACGACGAAGATAAAGCCGTCGAAGCCAGCAAGGGTCTTCTGCCAACGGACCGCTTCGGGGCTCTGGCTCGGCACCCACGCGCTCGATGCGACCTCGTCGAAGAAGGGCAGGTTAAAGTCGCGCAGGTCGAGCAGCTCGACGTCCAGATCCTCGCGGGCCTGGGCCTGCTTGAGCATCCATTGCGCGGGCACGTCGGCAAAGCGCGCGGCGCGCGTCGAACCGATGATGAGGGCGATCTTGGGGTTGGCGGTGATGGTCGACATCAAATTTCCTTCGCTTCGTGGGGAGAGTGCCGGAGCAATCTCGGTCTTGCTGAAGCTAAGCTGGCGCAGCGGAAGGGCCGCCACTAGACAGCCAGATCGTTCTACGGGGTCGCATTTTGGGGAACACTTCGTTGTGGCGGGCGGGGCCCCAGAACGCAGCAAAGCCGGACACACGGTTCCGTGTGCCCGGCTCGAGGCGCCGATCGGTGGAGGCGATTACTGAGCGGTGGCAAGCCGGCTCGAGTAGGTGCGGCGATTGCTCAGATACTCGTCCAGGCTGAAGGCGCCGGCACCGAAACCGACGATCTGGAGCAGACCGCCCGTCATCATCACGTTCTTGAAGAAGTGAACGAAGGTGTTTTGGTCGGCGAGGTCGCTGTGGAAGTAGAAGGCCGTGACCATCGAGAAGAAGGCGAGCAGGGCGGCGACCGGACGCACCTTGTAGCCCGCGACGAGCAGCGAGCCACCAACGATCTCGAGCGTGATCGCGCCGAGCGCGGCAAGAGGAGGAACCGGAAGGCCGACTGCTCCGATCATGGCAGCAGTTGCGCCGAAGGTCGCCGCCTTACCTAGACCGAAAAGAATAAACGGAAGACCGATCAGAAGTCGGCCAGCGAGCGGGGCATAACGGACGTTATTCATAGGACATCTCCTGTTTGCAGCAGGATGATGGATCATCCGCTTGCCCTGGAAATGAGGCACTCCACGGCTCGCCACTAGACATCGAAGATGCTACGCGGTGTCGCGGTTGAAGGAACACTCGGCGCCGGGGAGAAGTGGCCGCAGCCGGCGGGAGACGGGCGTGGAAATCGAGGATCTGAGGATGTTCGTCGAAGTGGCCGACGCTGGCGGGATTAACTCCGCTGCGCGTCGACTTGGTCTGGCGAAGTCGATCGTAAGCCGCCGCTTGCTGCGGCTCGAGCAGGAACTGGGCGCGGAACTCCTCGCGCGCACGACCCGCGGCGCGGTGCTCACCGAAGCCGGTATATCGTTCCGTGATCAGGCGGCCGACATTTGCGCTAAGATCGACGCAGCACGCGAGGAAATGTCGCCCAATGGCGACCTTCGGGGATTGCTCCGCATCGCGGGGCCGGCGTCCGTCGGCACCTTTTTCGCCCCCGCGCTGGCCGACTTTGCCCGCAGGTATCCGGCACTCAACGTTCACACACGTTTCTCGGACCAATATGTCGATCTCGCCGCCGAAGGCTTCGATTGCGCCATCCGGGTCGGCTACATGCCGGATTCCAATCTCATTGCCCGCAAGATCGGCTCGTTGCCGATGCGGCTCTATGCGAGCCCTGATTACATCGTGGCGAATGGCGCCCCCGAATATCCTGGCGATATCCTGAAGCACTCGGCCGTCACGGCCGGCACCGCTAGTTGGGTGTTCAGCGATGGGGATCAGAGCTTCACGGTACATCCGCAAGGCAGGTTCAAGGCGGACAATGCCTATGTCCTTGCCGAGGCGGCAGCAGCCGGCCTCGGTGTGCTGGCGATGGGCGAGATGATCGCCGGCCCCTATGTCGACGCGGGCAAGCTGGTCCCCATCATGACAGGGTTCACCTTGCCCGACGTCGGGATTTTCGTCGTGCGTGCGCCAGGCCAACACGTCCCGCGAAAGGTCCGCGTGTTGATCGATCTGCTGACCGAGAAGTTCTCAAGCGGGCGCTGCTAGCACCGGCGTTGCCTGTCCCACTCTGCATCCTCGGGCTCCGCTCAAGCAGGTCCCACCGAGGGGGCTTGCATGGTGCAAGTCCTCAGGCTTGGGCGCAAAGGTGCCGGATCGTCTAGTTCGGCTAGTTCAGCAGCCGATTTTCGCGTAGCCGCGAAACCGCCAGGTCGACGAAAGCACGCACCTTGGCGGGGGCGTGACGACCCTCCGGGTAAAGGACATGGATCGGAAGCGGGGGTTCCTCATAATCTGCCAAAACGATCTGAAGATCGCCGGCGATCAGCGCCGGCCCGATTTGATAATGAACGACACGGGTAAGGCCCCAGCCTTCCTTCGCGACGGCGATCGCGGCCTCGTTGGTATTGCATTGAAGGATTGCGTCGATCGTCACGCGCTGATCCCCGGCGAAGCGCCATTCGGGCGATGCCCAGGCGCTCGTTGAGGCTGCAACCCGGTGTGCCTTCAGGTCCGCAGGCGTGGACGGAACGCCATGTTTCTCGAAATAGCCAGGCGAGCCGCAGACCACCCTGCGCACCGAACCGACCCTGATCGCGGTAAAGCCCGAATCCGGCAGATGCCCGATGCGGATCGCGACATCGACCCCTTCCTCGACGATGTTGACGGGGCGATCGACGAAAAACGTCCTACCGCCCATCGTCGGGTAGGTATCGAGATATTCGGTCATGACTGGAAGCACATACATCTGGCCGAACATTGCCGACGCGGTGACGGCGAGTGTGCCGGCAGGCGTCGCATAGGAGCCCGCGGCGGCGGCCTCGGCCTCCGCTATATCGGCGAGGATGCGCCGGCAGTCGTCGAAATAACGGGTGCCGGCCTCAGTCATCTTCACCGACCGGGTGGTGCGGACGAACAGGCGCGCGCCGATCAGATCCTCGAGCGATGCGACAATGCGGGTCACGGTGGGCGCGCTCATGTGCATGAGACGGGCCGTTTCGGCGAAGCTTTCCGTTTCTGCGACCTTTGCGAAGATCCGCATCGCTTGCCATCGATCCATCCGTAACCTCCGCTCGCACCGTATCTCAGATCATCTGCATCAAGGTCGTCGCGTCATCGGCCAGTCCCTCCCGCAGTATGTCACCGTAATAATCGGACTTCTGACTGCTTGACGTCAGCCTGTCGAGAAGCCGTGCAAGGGCGCCTGTAAGGGATCGCAGTATAGAGGCCTTTACCGGTCGGGCCGGGTGCCTGATCGCAACACTAGCCATGACCGTTCGCCTCCGCACTGGAAGCATGAGCAATCGCGATGCCTTCGATTTCGCGGCAAGCCTCGTCGTCGAAGCCGGCCCGGATCGCGCGTGATCGGACTTTGCGATAGTCGCTGCGCTTGACGGCCAGCGCTAGTTCCAGTGCTCGCGCACCGCGCACGTCAAAGCTCCGCCCTGCGCGCGCGGCGTCGATCTCCGCGCCGCACATGCCAATCCGTGCCGCGGCGTCGTCCTGCTGGCGGATCAGGGCGGCGGCGCCTCTGTCTCCCGCGAGTGCCATCTCGATCGACAGGCGTGTGCGCGGGTCGAGTTTAGAGATTTGCATGGTCAAATCCTCGGATGGGGAATGCCACGTGCCCAACCGGGCCCGCTAGAAACCGAAGTCGCTGAGGCCGGGGTGATCGTCGGGACGCCGGCCGAGCGGCCAGCGGAACTTGCGGTCCTCCTCGCGGATCGGATGCTCGTTGATGCTGGCGTGGCGGTGCGCCATCAGACCGTCCTCGGCGAACTCCCAATTCTCGTTGCCATAGGCGCGGAACCACTGGCCGCTATCGTCGCGATACTCGTAGGCGTAGCGCACGGCGATCCTGTTGCCGGTGAAGGCCCACAGCTCCTTAATGAGCCGGTATTCCAGCTCCTTGTCCCACTTGCGGGTGAGAAACGCCTGCGCTTCCTCGCGGTTGGTCGCGAACTCGGCGCGGTTACGCCAGCGTGTGTCAACCGTGTAGGCGAGCGCGACTTTGGCAGGATCGCGGCTGTTCCAGCCATCTTCGGCCAGGCGCACCTTCTCAACGGCGCTTTCGTGGGTGAACGGAGGTAGGGGCGGACGGCTCATGCGGGTCTCCTGTGGCGTGACATTGAGGAACAGAATGGGCGGGCGACCGGAGGGGCTTTTGGCCGCGCGCCGCTGCGTCAGGCTGCCAGGCGATCGACGCGGGGGAAGTCGATCTCGGTGCCAAGCGCTTCGTTGACGTAGTTGGTGAAGGTGTTGAGCGCGACGTGCGCGATGATCTCGAGGATTTCGGCGTCGCCATACCCTGCGGCGCGAACCTTCTCGATCTCGGCCGGAGCGACCGAACCGCGCGCTGCGGTCAGCGCCCGGGCGAACGCCACGGCCGCGGCGGCCTTGGGATCGCTCGATGTGCCGGCTCGCGCTGCCGCGATCTCGGCCTCATCGAGCTTTGCAAAGCGGCTGCCGGTATAGCTATGGGCCGACAGGCAATAATCACAGCCATTCGCTTGTGCCATCGTGAGCGCCAGACGCTCGCGGGTCGCAAGGGGCAGCTTGCCCTTGCCGAGCGCCCCTTGCAGGCCAGCCAGCGCATTGAGCGCAACCGGGCTGGTGGAGACGAGCCGGAAGATGTTCGGCACGGCGCCGAGCTGCTTCTGGACGGCTTCAAGGATGGGACGCGATGCCTCGGGAGCGTCGTCGATCGTGGCGGGGGTGGGGATCACAGACATGGTGTTCAACTCCGGGAGGGCTTGCACCGTGCAAGCCTGACGAGAGGAAGATGGCGGGTCAGGGGGCGCGACTGAATGTCGAAAAACCGGAAGGGATTGTTCCACTTGATGGATGCAAAGGGCTGTCACAGCTCCAGCTGGATACGGTCCTCGTCGGCCGGCCCCTGCTCTGCCGGCACCGCGCTGCAGATCAGCACTTCATCGTCGGCGAGGCTCACTCCCGGTTGGCGGATGTGGGTCACTGTCCCCCGCAGCAACTTGGTCCTGCAGGTTCCGCAGGTGCCTTCGCGGCAGCTAAATTCGGGCGACAGGCCCCGCGCTTCGGCAAGGTCAAGAAGCGTCCCGGATGCCGGCGTCCAGCGCGCCTCCTTGGCAGACGCCATGAAGGCCACGGGCACCGGCTTCGTCGAGGCAGGGCGCATCGGCGCTTGAGTGGAGGCCGCGACGTCGGGTGCGCGGACCAGGGAGGACGGCCCGAACGCTTCGGCGTGGATGCGTGCGTCGGCGATATTCAGCATGCGCAGGCCATCGTAGAGCGCCTGGGTGAAGGCAGCCGGACCGCAGAGGTAGAAATCATAGTCGTTGAACGGCAGGAAGCGGGTGAGCAGGGCCATGTCGATCCGCCCTGCGGCGTCGTAGTCGGCGCCTTCAGCGGCGTCGGTGGGATCGCTCAGCACCCGGATGACCTTCACGGCGCTGAAGGAGTTTTCGACCAGCTTCGCCAACTCCGCGGCGAATGGGCGCTCTGCCTTCGTCCGGGCGGCGTGGAAGAGGTAGGTCGGGCGGGTACGCTGTCTGCGCACGCCCTCATAGACGACATGGCGCAGCATCGCGAGCATAGGGGTGATGCCCACCCCGCCCGCTAGCAGGACTGCGGGGCGCGTCTCGCGGGCGTCGATGGTAAAGTCGCCGGCGGGCGCTCGCGCCTCGATCACATTGCCGACCCGGATGGAATCGTGAAGATGGCTCGAGACAGGCCCCTCGCGCTTGATGCTGATGCGATAGACCCCATCGGAGGGTGCGGCGGACAGCGTGTAGTTCCGGATGACGGGCTTGTCGTCGCCCGGAAGCATCACGCGGATCGGGAGATGCTGGCCCGCCTGGTGGAGCAGCAATCCGGCGCCGTCGTCGGGCAGGAGATGAAAGGAACGGATCGAGCTGCTCTCGTCGACGATCTTCGTCACCTTGAGCGGGCGCCATCGGGCCGACAGTTCGGCCGCGCGCAGGCGGTTGGCGGCTTCGTCCCAGTCGCCAGTCATCAGCGAACTCGGCGACCAGGGTTCCGCTTGCATATCCCAGCGCAAGGCGAGCGCGCCGCGTCGGCGCACGACCGTCTGCGCGGTAAACGTCCAAAGCCGCTCCGCGCCCTGGAAAGCGGCGATCTCGGGACTGTCGAAGATGACCTCGGCCGTGCCGGTTATCTGGAGCACGTCGCCGGTCGCGTAATCGACGAAGAGCAATCCGGCTTTGCCGTTGAGCAGGATGTTGCCGAGCGTATTGAAGAACAGGTTGCCGTCGAAATCGGGAATGGTGAGCGTGCCATTGTCGGCGACGCGGACGAACCCGGCCTTGCCGCCGCGGTGGGAGACGTCGACTTGCCGGCGATCTCCGCGATCGGCATAGGAGGCCACAAAGAAGCCGTCCGCCCCTCCGATCATTGTCCGGGCGGAGGCGTCGAGTGCGGCCAGGGCCTCGACGTCCCCGGCGTAGGGCATGCCGGGATCGCGCGCATAACGGAAGTTACGAAGCTGAATGTAGCGCGGGCAATTACCGAAGCTTTGATCGACATCGATCCGGAAACCGTGCGGGCCTTCGCGGACGACGCCGTTCATGCGATTCCGCCGGCGCGTGTGCATCTCTATGCCGAGCAGTCCGATAGGCTTGCACGGTGCAAGCCCCGAGGCGGCGGGGTCGGTCGGGTCCGCGCTGGCGTCAATCTCGAGCGTAGTAGCGTCGGGAGAGCTGATGAACCCCGAGCGTCCCTCCAAGAACGTCGCCCAAGGCGCGCCGGCCTCCTCGACGCTGCCAAGCACGATGAACGGGAGCTTCGCGTAAAACTCTCGGTGCTGATCGGGCATATAGTCGCGGATGACCCGCTGACCGACCGACGCCATGCGCTCTGCGACGCCCACCTTCTCCTGAATGAAGCGCTCGCCTTCATGCCAGACCGAGAGCTTGCTGAAGTTCGCCGTCATCGTTCTCTTGCCTTTGCTGGAGCCTGGCGCGCGCACGCTGGCGGGCGCTCGCTGTCGGCGGCACGATCAGGCCGCCAAGCCGACTGGCGTCTTCACGAAGGGCACGAAGCCCGGCAGCGCTTCGACCCGGCGAAGAAAGGCGTTCACGTTCGGATAACCCGAGAGGTCGACATTGCCCTCCGGCGCGCGTGCGACATAGCTGTAGATGGCGACGTCAGCTATTGTGGGTTGCGAGCCCACCAGCCAGTCAGCGTCCTCCAGACGGGCTTCCAGACGGCCGAGCAGGGTATGAGCGCGACCGATCACTTCGTCGGCATTGAACTTGGCGCCGAACACGGTGATGAGCCGGGCCGCGGCCGGGCCATAGGCGACCTCGCCGGCAGCGACCGACAACCAGCGCTGGACGGCTGCGGCGCCCTGCGGATCTTCGGGCAGCCAATCGGTGCGGCCGGCTTTCTTGGCGAGATAGACGAGGATCGCGTTCGAGTCCGCCACGACCACTCCGTCATCTTCCAGAACCGGCACCTGGCCGAACGGGTTGAGCGCAAGAAACTCGGGCCGCTTGTGTGCCCCGGCCTTGAGATCAACTTCGACCAGCTCATGGGGAACGTTGAGCAGCGACGCGAGCAGCGCGGCGCGGTGCGAGTGGCCCGACAGAGGATGGTGATGAAGCTTCATAGCGAAATCCTACGTGAAGGTCGGGTCCATTCCCGATCCGCAACGCCATTGTGCTTCGATACCGAAGAGGCGAGAATGACCCGTCTCGGCACTTCATTATTTCGCTCGATGTAACGGTGGCGAGAACATCGGTGCCCTGATTGATATGGGTCATAACCGTGCTGCTGACGGTTTGCTTGATGGCAGCTTTTGCGAAGAGCAGCCGTCTCGCAGGCGCGGTGCGACGACCAGCCTTGGTCGACGTCTGCCGCTTCGCCGTTGCTTCGAGGATCGCGGTTATGTCACCGCCAACCATTAGGGGCTATCCGCCGATCCAAGCGATCATGGCCGCTAGCGGCTTCGCATCCCGCAGGTTGCAAGGGTCCGATTTAGACTAGCAAGTAGCCGGGGCGGACCGGGGCTAAAGCTTGCCGATCTCGCGCCAGGACTTCTCGCTGATTTCGACCCCGTATTTTTTTGCCGCCGCCCTGATCCGCTTCCAGGCATCATCACGCTCGTCATCGCTGACATCCTTCACCTGGTTGAAGCGGGCGACGGCGTTGCGAACGTGTGCGGCGTTTTCGAGCGGCTCCTTCCGCTGCTTCGGAAATGCGAACGAGCCCTTGGAAAGGTCGTCCCGGTCTTCGGCACGGAGCTTGGTCATCGTTGCCTCCATCTATGGAAGCCCAACGATCAACGAGCCTGGGGGTTCGGCCCGCCCGCAGGCGCTCGCGCTTCAGGATCCGACAGGACGGCCTCAACGAAATCGGCGAACGCGCGCGCTTTCGCAGTTGCCAGCCTTCCCGTCGGATACACCGCCCACAAGTCGATCGGCGGGAGCGTCCACTCTGGCAGCACGCGCTCCACCGCGCCGTTGGCCAGTTCGGGACCGAACATCCAGTCGGACGCCACGGCCAAGCCCATGTCGGCCAGCACCGCCGCGCGAATTCCTTCTGCGGCGCTGAGCCGGAGCCGCCCGCGCACAGCGACCGACTCCTCTTTGCCGCGGCGCCGGAACGTCCAGTTGTCGCTTTGCTGGCTGTACGTCACCGCATGATGATGCAGGAGGTCGGCCGGCACCTTAGGCGTCCCGGCGCGGGCAAGATAAGCGGGGGTCGCGACTACCGACCGGTCACCCGTCGTAATCCTGCGCGCGACCGCCGTCGAATCCGTCATCCTCCCCATCCGCAGGGCGATGTCGATTCCTTCGGACACAAGATCTATCACCCGGTCGTCCAGGATCACGTCGATATCGAGCGAGGGGTTGGCCGCCAGAAATTTCGGGAGGTGCGGCACGATCATCAACCGGGCAAAGGTGGTCGCCGCGCAGACCCGCAACCGCCCTGAGAGGCGGGCCCCCGCACCACGCGCCTCGAGCTCGGCCTCCTCGACTTCGCGGATCGCGTCACGTGCACGCTCGTAGAATCGCAGCCCTGTGTCCGTCGGCGCAAGGCCATGTGTGGATCGGACCAACAGCCTGACTTGAAGCCACTCCTCGAGTTGAGCGATCGTTTTCGAGACCGCGGGCTGACCGACGCCGAGTTGCCGCGCAGCCCCCGTGAAGGATCCGGTCTCCACCACCCGCACGAAAGCGGCCATTGCCTGCAGCCGGTCCATCATTCCCCTCAGGAATAGATATTATCGCTATAGGCGGTCTTATCCGGCACGATGGGAATGGCAATACTCCTCATCACGAGCCGCCCATCCCGGACTGCTCATCAATTTGATCAAGGAGCACGTCATGTCTCATCTTGCAGGAAAAGTGGCCGTGATCACGGGCGGATCGAGCGGCATCGGTCTGGCAACGGCCAAGCGCCTTGCGGCGGAAGGTGCCCATGTCTTCATCACAGGTCGCCGCCAGCCCGAACTGGACAAGGCAAAGGTCGAGATCGGCGGTAAGGTGACGTCGGTCCAGGGCGACGTAACCAGCCTGGCCGATCTCGACCGGCTGTACGCGACGGTCAAAGCTGAGGCGGGTGTCGTCGACATCGTCGTAGCTAATGCCGGTTTCATCGAGCATGCGACGATCTTCGACCTGAGCGAAGCCCACTATGAGAAGACTATGGACATCAACGTCAAAGGCGTGGTGTTCTCGGTGCAGAAGGCCTTGCCGCTGATGACGCGCGGCGGCTCGATCGTCGTGGTGTCCTCCATCATCAACATGAAGGGCGTTCCTGCGCATGGCATCTATGCCGCAGCAAAGGCCGGCGTGCGCGCGTTGGTGCGCGTCTGGGCGCAGGAGTTGAAAGACAAGGGCATCCGCGTGAACTCGCTCAGCCCCGGCGCGACCGAGACCCCAATTATCCGCGCCCAGTTCGACAGCGACGAAGCATCTGATGCCGCCAAGGGCATGTTCGCATCGATCACGCCGCTCGGCCGGCTCGGCTTGCCGGAGGAAATTGCAGCCGGCGCTTATTTCCTGGCATCCGGCGAATCGAGCTACGTCACCGGCATCGACCTTCCAGTCGATGGTGGCTTGGCGCAGGTTTGATCTCCATCGATCGACGGCTCGTGCGCGCCGTTGGAAGGATCGCACGAGCCGGATCAGCCATCACAGATTGGCCGCGCTTTTTCGCCACGACCGGCGAGCGCAGCGCCGCCTCCCGACTAGATCAGGAAACAGCGATATGAGCGCCTATTTTGTCATGATCCGCGAAAAGACGACCGACGCTGCTGCGCTGGCCGAATATGGGCCACGCGCTTCCCTCGCCGCACAAGGTCACCCGCTAAAGCCGCTCGCTATCTATGGAACTCTCGATCAACTCGAAGGCGACCTTATCGAAGGAGCGGTCATTATCGAATTCCCGGACATGGCAACGGCCCGGGCCTGGTATGACAGCCCAGCTTATCAAGCTGCCGCCAAATTCCGTCACGCCGGATCGACGTCGAAGGCCTTTTTTATTCAAGGCGCGTAGGCGGCAGGGATGGCCGGCGGAGCTTTGAATGCCGCGGCCCGTTTCCTATCTCGTTATTTGAGGACGCGTGCGCGGAAGAGGACGAGATGGCCAATGGTTGGGCGCCCGATGGCGCCGTACAGGATCAGATTGACGACACCGTGAAGGACGCGGTCTTGCGCGCGCGCGTCATGATGTCGGTGGGTGAAGGCAGCGACGAATGCGACGATTGCGGGGAGGATATTCCCGCCGCGCGCCGCGCCGCTCTTCCGGGAACCCGGACCTGCGTTGCATGTCAGTCGAAGCGGGACGCGAGCATCCGCAGCGCGGGGATCAACCGGCGCGGCAGCAAGGATAGCCAATTGCGCTGACGCGTGGGCGGGTCGTTTCGCCCACTGATGGAGCCTGCTGGGTGTCAGACCGATACCACCAGCCGCGCGTGATGGCGGGGTGTTCGTCCGGTCACACGCTTTAACGCCGTCCGGAATGCGCTTTCTGATTTGTCAGCGTCTCAGACGCATCATCGAGGCATGATAAACGCTGCCATTGGCGGCTTCTGGCATGAGCAGTCGTTCCTGCTAACTGATCGGAACGCCGTTTGTTGGTTGGGAGCGGAATGGCGGCTTCTGGGCGGTCAGAGTCACAGAGCAGATATTCGACCAGAAAGCTGGAGCGTCGCCTCTGACCCAGGCGCGACGGTCCATGCGGCGGCCGCCAGCGTCGGCGTGGTTGGCCTCGTCCGTGATGAGATGGGCAAGGGCGTGGCGCCTATGGTGCGGCAAACGGAGCTGGCGCGCCGACAACGTCCCCTCGGCCGACCTGATCGCATTTGCGCGTGATCGCGGGTGCTTGCTCGGCCGCACCTGCGGCGGTGCAACTAGACGCGCGGAGGGCGATGCCCCCTGAGCCGCCGCGCGTGCAAAGTCCGCCCGATTGCGAGCGGTCGGCAAAGTTGAGCGCGGAATCCTCGAACACGGCCTTTGTCGGCTTATCGCCGAACAGACGCCGCATAACCCTCTGGCAATTCTTAACCGCGGGGTCAGCGGCGAAGACTGTGGGCGCGGACGACGGGATGCCCCGCCCGCGCCCCTGCCGTTGCAGGCGGCCGGATTAGCCGATGTCGGGCATTGGACTGATCTGGTTAGCAACGATGGCGAGCTGGTTGAGCCCGCCGACACCAAGCACCGTCACCGCCCCCTTGCCGGTAAGCGATACGGTGAGGTCGGCAACCCCGTCGCCATTCGTGTCGCCGACACTGCTCGACGTCACCGCCAAGCCAGTCGCCAGATAGAGGACGTCATGACCAACCGTATAGTCGGCGATGATGTCTCGGCCGTCGCCGCGGGCGAAGAAGAAGATGTCGTCGCCCGCCCCGCCGGCCAGCATGTCGCTGCCGACGCCGCCGACAATGACGTCCGCGCCTGCGTCGCCGGTGACGCTGTCGTTGCCCTGCCCGCCATGCAGCCTGTCGTCGCCATTGCCGCCGGCTAGCACGTCATTCCCCTGGCCGCCCCACAGGCTGTCATGGCCGGCAAGGCCGATCAGCGTGTCGGCGCCCGCATAGCCGTAGAGCCTATCGCCGACGCCCTGGCCGATGAGCTGGTCCGCCGCCGTGCCGCCTGTACGGATGACGCCGACGAGGAGCTGGTCGAGGCTGACCGTAGCACCGTCGCCGAAACGGAAGGTCTCGGCGTTGGCGACGGTGTCGGTGCCGTCGCGGTCGGCGAGGCCGTCGGCTACAATGATGCTGCCGGCCTCGCCGCGGGCGAAGCTGTAGTCGGTGCGCGGGCCGGTAAAGGCGACGATATCATTGTCGGGGCCGCCGTCGAGCCAGTCATTGCCGGCGCCGCCGGCCAGCGTGTCCGCGCCGCCTTCGCCCGACAGCGTGTCGTCGCCGCCAAAACCTTCGATCAGGTTCGCCGCGGCGTTTCCCGTCAGCGACTCGGCCAGCGTGCGGAAGTCGAACTGGGCGACCGCCGGGTCATGATCGGAGATGGCCGGGTTCACCGCGCCGTTGCGCTGATTATAGCCGGTGTTGATGTGGACGATATCGTAGCTCGCCACCGAATTGAGCGTGTGATCGACGAGGATATGGTCGATCGCCTGAGATCGCCCGTCAAAGTCGTAGGTATAGCGCTCCGCCTCCGGCAGCTTGGTGATGGTGAGGTTGTCGAAGCTGGTGCGGTCCGTGGCGGGCGTGCCGTCGGGCTTCACATAGCCGGCGGCGACCTCCAGCGGCCGGTAGAAGTAGAAGTCGTTATAGTCGCCGCCGGAGATGATGCGGGCATCGCCATCTCCTTGCGCTATCCTGTTCAGTATGGCGTTGAGAGCATCGGCGGCGGCGACGCGCTGCGCCCAGTCGCTGTTCTCGGGCTGGCCGCTGGGAAGGTCCTGCGTCATCTGGTAGAAATTGTCGCTGCCCCCGCTCTTCGACGGGAAGTGGTTGGCGGTGACGTAGACGGTGTTGCCGTTGAAGGCGAACTCGCCGAGCAGCGACTTGCGCGTGGCCTCGTAATCGACCGGGTTGATCTCGCTGGCGATCATCGAATCGTCGAAGGCGATGTTGTCGTCGGCATCGCGCACACCGTCGCCGATGCGGTCGGTATATTCGCGCCGCTCGGTCAGGCTCGCATCCGCCGCCAGATCGCCGAGCTGCACCCGATCGGTGTCGTAGAGGAACCCGACGCGGATATTGCCGTTGGGCTCGCCGCCCTCGGCGCCGTTGACCGGGTCCTGATCGACATATTGGTAATGCTTGCCGGTCGCTGCATTGAGCGCATCGACGAGCTGCTGCCACGTTTGGGAGGCATCCGTGCCGCCGGCGCCCGAGCCGTTATTGTCCTGGATCTCCTCGACGGAGATGATGTCGGGCGCCTTCAGGTTGGAGGCGATCGTCTCTGCGATCTGAGTAAAGCGGGCCGACCCGTCGGTCGGATCGAGATTCTCGACGTTGAAGGTCGCGACCCTGAGGGAGCGGGCATCGTCCGCCAGCGTCAGTGTCTCCTGCACGGGCTGTGTATCGGTGAGCGTCACCGGATCGGTAACATAGACTTTCAGATTGCCGAAGTCGAAATCGACCACGCCCGACACGCCGCCTAGCTTGTCGCCCATGGTAAGCTGCTGATCGAAGCCGGAGGTGCCGCCGCGGCCGGCATTGCTGAAGTCGAGCTCGACGATATCGGGATTCACGTCGCCGTCATGGAGATATTTGCCGCCCTCGTGGGTGGCGTCGTCCGGATTGGCGGTGTCGGGCGGCGAGAAGGGGGGATCGCCGGCGATGGTGTAGCCGCCGCGGCTGTTGATCTGCTCGGGATTGGCATGATCCAGCGAATAGGCCTTGAAGTAGACGGCATTGTCCGAGCCGCCGGCAAAGCCGTCCGCCACCACCATGTTCGGGATGGTGACGCGCATGCCCTCGACCGTCTCGAAGAAATCGAGCGCGTCATTCTGCGGATCAAACGTGTCGTTCGGATCGTCATGCGCATCGAGATAATCGGGCACCTCGTCGGTGAGGATGGCGTTGGGGATGTGCCGCCCCACGCTACCGTCCAGCACATTGGTGGGCAGTTCGCTGATCTCGGCGGACTGGCTGACGATCGTCGCATCCGTCAGCATGGTGCGCGGCAGATTGTAGAACGACTGATATTCCATGACGTGCGCCTGCACCGTCAGCGTCTGGCCGACCTGCAGGCCGGGCGCGGCAGCGGCGACGGTCTGGCCGACATTGGCGTCGTTGCGGGTCATCACGAAGATACCCTCGGACGTCAGCGCGCTGTCGTCCCAGTCCCCCTGCTGCTCCATCAGATAATAGCCCTGGAGCCGGCCTTCGTCGTCGATGGCGGTGACGACGGCGTTCACCGCTACCGTGTCGGCCGACTGGACGTTGAAGCTGTGGATACCGGCATCGACGAGTATGGGGCTGAAATTGGCGTCACCCTGGATCTGGCTTATGCGGGTGAAGTCACTGTCGAGGATCGTGCCGACGCCGGTCGTGTCGGTGATGCCGACATTGCCCGTGGCATTGGCGAGGTTGACGGAGAAGCTCTCCGCGCCCTCTCCGGCATGATCCCCCTGGACGGCGACGGTGATCGTCTTGACGGTCTCGTCGGCGGCGAAGCTCAGCGTGCCGTTCCTGGCGACATAGTCGCTGCCGGCATGCGCGGTGCCATCGGCCGTCGCGAAATCGACAGAGAAGGGCACGGCATCGCCCGTGCGCGTGACGGTGAAGGTGGCGAAGGTCTGGCCGTCATCGCCTTCGGTGACGGCCGTGTCGCTGATCGCGACATTGGTGGCGGCCTGATCGTCATTGACGATTACGCCCTGCGCCCGAGCCTGAGCGATGGTGGCGCCGCCGGTGGCGTTGCCGAGGCTGATGACGAAGCTCTCGTCTGGCTCGACCACCGTGTCGCCGGTGATCGCCACCAGCACATGCGCCTCGGTCTGGCCGGCGGCGAAGATGAGCGTGCCGGCGGTGGCGACATAGTCGCTGCCGGCATGGGCGGAGCCGTCAGCGGTCGCGTAATCGACCGAAAACGCGCCAGCGCCGCCGCTGCGCGTGACGGTGAAGGTGATCGTGCTATCGCCGGTGTCGCCCTCGGCGACCGGGGCGGCATCGTCCACCTTGATTTTGATCGGCGTCGCGCCACCGGCGAAGCTCTGGCCAGCATTGATGCTGCCATGGCTGCTGGTGGAGACCGCCCAGCTGAAATCGCCGGCCTCGCTGCCCGTGCCGGTGCGGGCGACAGAGGTGCCGTTGGCCGTGCCCGTCTCCGCAACGCCGACATCGGTGCTGGTCAGTCCATTGGCCGCGCCGTTGGTCGCCTTGAAGCTGCCTTCATAGCTCAGGAACTCGACGACATTGTTGTTGCCGTCGACGAGCGCGATACCGTCCGGCGAGCCGTTCTGGATCGTGCCCTGGGCGGTGTCCGGATAGGCGAACGAGACGGCGCCGAAGCCGTTTTGCTGATCTGCAATGACCCCGCTCAGGCTGAGCGTGTTATAGGACTGGCCGTTCGAACCATTGTAAAGGAGGAGCTTGTAGCCGCTGAGATCGGTGCCGGCGATCTCGACGAGCTCGCCGACGTCGCCGCCGGCATTGTCATAATGGAACTCGTTGATGAAGATCGACATGGTCGTCGGTCCCTATGCTGTCATCCACGGCGGCGGGCGCGCCGAGGCGCGTCGTCTGTCGGTGGCGCGTGCGAGATTCAGGCGGCGAGAGCGGCAGCCGTGCGGCGCCGCAGCGCCGCGCCGGTCAAGCCGAAGCCGGTGATCATCATCGCCCAGGCAGCAGGCTCGGGCACCGCATCCGGCTCGATCGCCACCGACAAGCTGTCGATCATGCCGAGCGAGGTGCGCGCTGTGCCGGAGGCTGCGCCCGCCGCATCAATGACGCTCATGCTGTCTGTGACATAGAAATCGAGACCGATGGCGCTCGCGAATTCGGGCAGGCGGATGCCGCCGACGAGGATATCCCCGACAAAGTCGCCGCCGAAGGAGAAGCTCGAGCTGATGTTGATGACATTGCCGCCGGCATCGACGGACTGTCCGGCGACCCAAGTCTTGTCGATCGAGCCATAGCCGCCGAAGCTGCCGGCGAGCGCATCCGTGCGATAGACATCGCCGCCGAGCATTGGCGCGATGCCGCCGCTGAAGCTCAGGCTGACGGCGAGGAATTGCGCGTCGTCGCGGAACCAGCTGAAATCGGGATCGGCGGCGCCATTCGCGCCGAGCAGCGCCGTGTCGATGCGTATCGTGCCGGCCAAGCTCTGCGCGCCGCCATCTACGGTGGCGCCGGTGGCGAGATCCTGCACATACTTCTTATCGACCGTGCCGGTGAAGGAAATGACCAGGACCGCCGCCGGCGCCTGGCTGGCCGCTGCCAACGCGACGGCAGCGATGAGTCCGCGGTTCACCAAGCTGAACATAACTACCCCCTGTAGAAGACGGGTTCGTTCAACTACCTTGACCATCTCCAAGTCAAGAAAGTAAGAATCAGTTAGTGTCTTATTAATGTCACCATACGCAGGCATGGAGCACAATGTGCGTTGGGTCGTGGAACTGTTATTTCCACGAATCGAGTATCTCGTCATTGTTCTATAATGATATGCTTGCGCTACGGGGACGAGTCTGCGCTGCTCGCGCGCAGTCATCGCTCGGCAGGTGTCTCAGCAGCGGGCCGCGGCCAATATCCTTCAGCGAGAAGCGCAGCAGAAAGGGGTAGCCGATCCTATGGATGGTTCGCGATTGAGAACGGCGCCGCTGCCTTCCGGTGTGTTGCCATTGGCAAAAGATCGATTTGGGTGGCTCCGATGCCCGTCGCTATGCCGCTCATTGTCTTACTGGGAGCTCTTCGGGTCGCTGCTTCTGAAGCAATCGCCTTTGGATTTTCGATGGTAGGCACTCCCATGGCATGGGCCAACGTTAATGTATATTCCTGCCGTTCCGCTTGTCGCATCCGTCCATGCTCCACTTCCGCCAGATAACGGATCATCAAAATCTACTATTTTGAACTTCATATTCGAAATATCATTAAATAACTGGAGAGCAATTATCGAGTGCCCGTTACCTATGTCGATCCTATAGAAAGGATCATCAGCAGCGAATTTATAGAGTTCATTAAGAACCTCGTGGGTTCTGGAATATTAACCATCTGACAGTGCGCCACTCGCATGCTTCTCTATTCGTGAGCTTGCCCACACACTTGCGTGAGTGTTCAGGTAAATTGGATTCTGCTTTGACGGACTTCCTGGGCTCACGACAGTTCCGGGCGCCTCTCCCGGTGGCGTTGGGCCGGGTGGGACCGTGCCCGTGACTACAATTGGCCCCGTCTGCGTGCCGATTGCAGGCGACAACTTACGGACTTCAGAAAGCGATAGAGGACGCCTATTCTCTCCGATGCTAGGTCTGAGTTGATTTCATATAGAAGAAGGCCAAACTCGAATCTTATCGGGCGGGCAACCAAAGGAGGATTTTCTCTCTCGGCAGGCATCCTCTTTCGATCACGATTTGCGTGAACCGGAATTGTCGGATCTTTTCAGCTCAGTATCGCGATAAGCATCGCTGATTCTTCGGCCGCGGCGTGTACAGTGTGAGGGTTGCGTGCGCACTCTGCACGTTCCCTCACGGTTCGGTGGGATGAAGCAGAACCGCATCCTCGCCGTAGAGGGCGGCGACCAGGGTTTTGCCGTCAGGAAGGAAGCGCAGGTCGCGCGGGAAGGCGCCGACCCTGATCGTGCTGGCGAGCTTGGCCTCGCCAGCTATGGCCGGCGTGACCAGCGCCAGCGCCCCGCCGCCATTGGCGAAGCGATCGGAATCGGCGATCCAGAGCTGTTGCCCATCAGGACGGATCGCCAGCCCAACCGGCGACTTTCCGACCTCGATCCGCGTCACTCGCGCGCCACCGGAGGCGAGCGAAGAGGGATCGATGCCGAGCACTCGCCCGTCGCCGCGCTCGCTCACCCAAAGGCTGTGGCCGTCGGCGGTAACTGCCACGCGCACCGGATTGCAGCCAAGCTTCGCCATGCCGACGACTGCGTGGCGCAGATCGGTCGCTGCCTTGGCGACGTCGATGGAAAGCAGCGCGCCCTTGGCATGTGGTCGGCCACCGCCCTGTTCCGGCATGCATTCGGCAGAGATGCCCGCGATCTGGCTGGTCGAGAACAGTCGGCTGCCATCGGGTGACAGCGCGAGTCCCACTGGCGCCTGGCCGGTGGCGATGCGCCCGACGACCGCCTTGCTGCCTTGGCCCTGGCGAAGTGCCGCCACGTTCAGTACGGCGATGCTGGCGCTGTCCTCCTCACTGACGAAGAGCAGGGCGTCGTCCTTGGAGAATTGCGTGTAGACGGCCCCGTGGCTCCCTTCGGGTACCGTGGCAATGAGCGGATCCTCATCCGCCGTCACCAGCTTCTCTGCATCCAGGAGGACGAGCGCCTCGCCCGTCGAAACCGCCAGCATGCTGCCGTCATGCGACAGTGCCAGCCCTGCGCCGGATCCACGCGGCAGACGCACGCTGCGCGTGACGCCGAAGCTGCCCTTTTCGTTGGTCAGCACCGCGACGGCGCCGCTGGCTGGCCCTTGGGATAGAGAAGCAAAGAGATGGCAATTGTCGCTCGTCGCCTCGGCGGCAAAGGGATGGCCGGGCACCGCGACGGTCTGATCTGCGGCGGGCGAGGGACAAGCGGCATGACCCTGCCCGGTCAGGAGGAGCGCCGCGATCGCGCAGAAACATCCGGGCCAAACCCTCATATATATATCCTCCGCACACGCCGCCGGCGGCTTCGCACTACCCCGACTACGAACGTGGAATAAAGAGAGGGAATGTCGAGGACGAATGTCCCTATTCGTCCGATCTGGACCTTCTGTGAATGCCGAGCCCGATCAGCCCGGTTCCCATTGATAATGGCCGATGTTCGAGCGCCGATGCACCGCGCCGGTGCAATCGTGCCGATGGTCACGCCGCCACCCCGCTTAGGGCCCGCATATACTTATGCACTATCAAAGATTAAGGCCCGCATGAGAGGCAGGATTCAGCAGCGCTTGCGTGCGCCGCGGCCACATATGGGGCCTTGGTCGGCTCTCAGTCCTACTCCTTTGGCTCATTGCCATTTCTATGCCCACTTTCAACGTGGCAGCTGGCAGCCAACGGCAAATATTGGCGAAGCCGCAGTGGCAAATTCTCCCTAAAAAACTACCTTTCAAACCATAAAACTAGAAACACTGGCGTACGGCGGCGGCCGAATAGTTATAATCCCTCCCCTCAGCCAGAACACTATAATCAGACGTCCGTGCGCAGAGCCCTATTGATTGCGGGCTTCGAGTGCTCCTGTTCTGATGGGCAGGTCGCACGTTTCGAGGACACATGGCGTTGGAGCGCCGGTCGCGGGTTCCGCGCCGTGGGCGGACGATGATGCCGTGGCGTTGCTGGTGCGCGATAACGGCCCCGGCATCCCGCTCGGCGATCGCGAGGGTGTGTTCGAACCACTCTTCACCAGCCGCCACATGTTGGGCAGCACGCGGCTTGGCCTGAACCCGCGTCTATGCTCACCGCAGCACACGCGCTGGTCGATGCCGAAACTGGGCTGCGGTGGCCGGGTGGCGGCTGGCATCAGCGTGCGGGAAGCCCGCCAGATCACGCTCCGCCCCCCCCGGGCGACAGCGCCCGCGCTCCTTGGGATGGTCGACGATCGCGTCCCGGACCTAGGCCGCCGCCGGCGTGGGCCGCCATGCCGTTCCGGACGCCGGTGCCTGGACTGGCACCGCCTGCGCCGCCCGTCAGCGCCGTGCGCTGGCGGCCGTCAAGGTGCGATGTCGCCGCCGCCGCTTCTCACGCGCAGCGCCCGACCGGCCTTGAAGCCGAGCGCCGCGCCGACGCGATCATCCCATCCATAAGGATCGTTGCGCACGATCGGCTCGCCGGATTGGTCGAACAGCACCGTCTGGTAGAGCATCCTCACCGGAATGCGGCGCGGCAGCTTGACGAAGCTTTCCTCGCCGCTCGCCTGCGCCTCGTTCCACTCCTCCTCGACGCCCTCGTCGCGGGCGAGCATGGCGGCGAAGCCCAGGGCATCCTCCACCCGGACGCAGCCATGACTGCGCTGGCGCTGCACCATGCCGAACAAGGCCTTGGCCGGCGTGTCGTGCAGGTAGATCGCCTGGTCATTCTGCATGTCGAACTTGACGAGACCGAGGGAATTTTTCGGTCCGGAGCGCTGCACGATCCAGCCGTCCTTCCACTCCATGTCATTGGCCTCGAGATAGCCGGGCCCCTTCTGCGCGATCTCGTTGTTCTGCACCGACCGGGGCACCGTCCAGGTCGGATTGGCGACGAGGCGGAAGATCGGCGAGCCGAGCTGGGGCGTCTGCTTGTCCGGCTCGCCGACCACGACATTGCGCCTGTCGGCAATGCGCCCGTCGCGCCAATAGGTGAGCCGTGCCGCCGCCACGTTGACATCGATGCGGGTCGGCGGCGGGGTCCGCTCCAGCCACCGCATCCGCTCCATCGCCACGGCGATGGCGCGCCGCCGGTCAAGGTCGGACATGTTGAGGATCGCCAGCGCCTCGCTGCCGATCACCCCGTCGGGCTTCATCCCGTAGTCGGCCTGCATCCTCTTCACCGCGGCGACCATCGCCGGCGTGTAGCGCGTGCCCTGCGCGGCGCGAACGTCAATATAGTCGAGGTTGACGAGTTGCTGCGCGATGATCGGCATGCGCGGATCGCTCATCCCCGGCCTGATCATCTCCCCTGCGGCCGGCACATTGGCGGGCGGCGACATGGGCTGGGCGGCGAGCTTGAGATAGGCTTGCGAAAGGCGCCGATATTCGTCGGTCCGGGGCGCCAGGCTGTCGAGCCAGGCGGTGACATTGCCGGTGCGCAGTGCGTCGGCGAGCCCGGCCTTGAGGTCCGGCGCAGGCCGCGGCACGGTATAGAGATCGTAGAGCTTCGCGGGATCGGTGGCGCCGCGCGCCAGCGCCGAGGCATAGGCAAGCGCAACGCGGGTGAGCTCCGCATCCCCTTCCCCGGCGAGGGCGAACGGCATCTGGTCGAGCCCATGGGCGGCGCGGCGCCCGATCGCCTGCCGCAACTGGCCGGCCGCCTGCGTGCTCCAGCGCGGCCGCTGGGCGGTCTCGCTCCCGGCGGTTGCCTTGTCTGCCTGGGGTTGTTGGATATCGCACCCTGCCAAAGCCAGCATGAGCGCTGCCGACCGCAGCAAGGCTGAACGCACGCATTACTCCTTCAGATGAAATCGGCAGGTCGAGCGCCGGGCGGACAAGAGACCGCCCCGGCGCACGCCCGTTTAGTAGGTGGTCTCGCGGCGGTAGCTCGCCCGCTCGCGCTCGATCTCGTCCTCGGAATAGGGGGCCGCGGTCTCGTCGAACCGGGTCCAGCCCGAGCGACGGTAATCGGCGCCGCGCGTCGCCGCATCGACGCCGCGATGGCTGTTCAGGGCCGCTTCCGCCTCGCCGACCAAGCCGTCCGGCACGCGGGCGCTGACGAGGGTGCCGCCGCGCCGCACGCCTTCGGAATAGACATTCGCCTCATCCTCGCTGTGGCCGGCATTCTTCAGCGCGCCGACGATGCTGCCGGTGGCCGCGCCGCCGACACCGCCAATCGCCGCGCCTGCCGCCGTCGAGGCGAGCCAGCCGGCAGCCACGATCGGGCCGAGGCCGGGTATCGCCAGCAAGCCGAGGCCGGCGAGCAGACCGCCGACGCCGCCGAGCACCGCGCCGGTCGAGGCGCCGCGGGTGACGTCGCCATGGTCGTTGACATCGCTGACGTCATGGTCCCCATGGGCGTTGTTGGCGACGATGCTGAGATCGTGGTGCGGCACGCCAATCCGCTCAAGCTCATGCACGGCGGCCTTGGCATCGGAATAATCGTCGAACAGCCGGCTAATGGTCCTGCTCATCATCGGTCTCCTCAGTATGGGGATCAGCGCGCGGTGACATTGCCCTTGTAATCGAGCGTGACGGTGACAGCCTGGCTGCCCTTCATGGCCTTGCCCTGCCATGCTCCGTCATCGGTCTTGGCGAGGCCGGAGACATCGGTGTACCCCGCCTTCGCCAGCCGGCCCTTCGCCTGGTCCTCGGTGAAGGAGCTGTGCCCCTTCGCCGGGGCTGCGACATGATGCACCTTGCTGTCCTTGGTGGCGGGATTGTGCGAGCCGGACTGGGGCGCCTGGGCAGACGCGCCCGTCGCTGCCACGATCACCGCGGCAGCGCACAGAAATTGGGTCCTCAACATCCTCGGTCTCCTCCTGATCGCTCCGGCAGGTCGCCGCGCGCAGTCAGGCAGGCTCAACCGCCCATTCCCCTATAGGTTCATTGCGGATCGTCTTCTGTGGCCATAATGGCAGTCTCACTGCCGTAACGACTGTCGATCGACCGCTCGTGCCAGTGTGGCAGAGCTGGAGGACGTTGACGTTCCGAGCGCCGTGAATAGCCTCGCGTGCGTGAGGCTCGGGGGCCAGGTTTGCGCATTGCCATCATTGACGACAGCGGACTGCGCGCCACGATCCTGGAGGAGGGATTGCGCGACGCGGGCTTCGACGAAATCGAAGTCGTGCCCGCGCATGGCGCGTTCGTGGCCCGTCTCGAGCGGATGGCGCCCGATGTGGTGTTGATCAACCTGGGCAACGCCAACCGCGATTCGCTCGAGGAAATGCTGGCGGTGAGCCGCGCGCTCGCCCGGCCGATCGCGATGTTCGTGGACCAGTCCGACGACGGCATGATCGGCGCCGCGATCGACGCCGGGGTCTCCGCCTATGTCGTCGACGGGCTGCGCAAGGACCGGGTGAAGCCGGTGCTCGAGCTTGCGATCCGCCGCTTCAATGCCTTTTCGAAGCTGCAGACCGAGCTCGCGGCGGCGCGCACTGAACTCGCAGAACGCAAGACGCTCGATCGGGCGAAGGCGATCCTGATGCGCAACCGCGGGCTCGCCGAGCCCGAAGCCTATGCGCTGCTGCGCACCACCGCGATGAAGCAGGGGCGGCGTATCGTCGAGGTCGCGGAGGCCCTGATCACCGCTGCCGACCTGTTTGGAGACGAGCGATGACGCCGCTTTCGATTGCCTTCCTCCCGCTCACCGACAGCGCGCCGCTGATCGTGGCGCGCGAACGAGGCTTTGCCGAAGCGGAGGACATCGCCCTCAGCCTGATGCGCGACACCAGCTGGGCCACCGCGCGCGACCGGCTCGTCTATGGCCAGGTGCAGTGCGCGCACATGCTGGCGCCGCTCGCAGTGGCGGTCACGCTGGGGCTGAGCCAGGCCTCCTGCCCGATCGCCGCCCCGTTCAAGCTCAACGACAATGGCAACGCGCTCACTTTGTCCGCCGAACTCGCCGCCGCGCTCGATCCGGACCGGCGCGCGCGCGTGCAGGACCCGATCGCCACCGCCCATGATTTCGCCGCGGCGATCGGACTGCACCGCCGCAAGCCGATTATCGGCATTGTTCATCGCTTCTCCAGCCACGCGCTGATGCTGCGCTACTGGCTGGCTTACGCGGGTGTCGACCCCGACCGCGACGTGACGTTGCGCGTGCTGCCGCCCTCGCTGATGGTGCAGGCACTCAGCCTCGGGGAGATCGACGGCTTCATCGCCGGCGAGCCGTGGAGCAGCGTCGCCGTCGCCGAGGGCATCGGCGAGATCGCCGCCGCCGGCGTCAATATCTGGCAGCGCGGCGTCGAGAAGGTGCTCGCCACCCGCGCCGATTGGGCGGAGGCGAATGGAGAGACGCTCGGCCGCCTGCTGCGCGCGCTCGATCGCGCCGCGGCCTGGTGCGACGATCCGGCCAATCATGAGGAACTGGCGGCCTTGCTCGCTCGCCCGGACCATGTCGGGCAGCCGGCGGAACTGATCCTGCACGCCCTGTCCGGCCGCATGCCGCTGACACAAGGCGGCGAGATCGCGGCGTTGCCGAACTTCCTCCTCTTCCACCACGGTGCCGCCAATTTCCCGTGGCGTAGCCAGGCGCTGTGGATCTACTCGCAGTTCGTGCGCTGGCGGATGGTGGCGCCAGGTCCGGAAAACGAACGCGCGGCGGCGGGCGTGTTCCGCTCGGACCTTTACCGCAGCGCGCTGGCCGGGCGCGGCGTGGCGATGCCCGGCGCGAGCATGAAGGTGGAGGGGGCGCTCGCCACTCCCCTCGCCGCCGCCTCGCACGAAGGCAGCCTGACGCTGGCGCCAGACCGATTCTTCGACGGACTCGCCTTCGATCCGCAGGATGTGGAGGGCTATTTGCGCGGACTGCACGCGACTTGAGAATTTTGCACTTGCGAGATGTCGCCGGAGGAGTCAGCTTGAACATGTCGCTCGAAAGACCGGGCGGCGCACATCGGAAGTCCACGGCGACGTAGGCGCGGGCATCCATCGAAGACAGCAAAGCCGCTGTCCGATCACCGCATCAGGCGGGGGGTCGGAAGCGGCTTTTTTTGTGCCTGCGGCACGGAAGGCAATGCGGATGAAAGTCGCAGACCTGTTGCGCGAAGGTTTCGAGGCGATCGGCGGGGGAGCCGATATCGATCCCCGGCCGCCGCGCGTGACCAGATCAGCCTTCTGGAGCAGCGGCCACGCCCCGACGCTGATCGCCGCCTTCCTCTATTTCGACATGGCGTTCATGGTCTGGGTGCTGCTCGGTCCGCTTGCCCCCGAGATCGCCCGCGACCTGGCGCTGAGCCCCGCCCAGAAGGGGCTGATGGTGGCAACGCCGACACTGGCGGGGGCGGTGCTGCGCCTGCTCGTCGGCCTGCTCGCCGACCGCATCGGAGCGAAGCGCACCGGCGTGATCGGCCAGGTCGTCGTCATCGCCGGGCTGCTCGCCGCCTGGACCCTCGGCGTACGGAGCTTCGCCGGCACGCTTGCCCTCGGCGGCGTGCTCGGCTTTGCCGGGGCGAGCTTCGCGGTTGCGCTGCCGCTCGCCAGCCGCTGGTACCCGCCCGAGCATCAGGGCAAGGCGATGGGCATCGCCGGCATGGGCAATTCGGGCACGGTGCTCGCGGCCCTGTTCGCGCCGGCGCTGGCCGGAGCGCTCGGCTGGAACGCGGTGCTCGGGCTGGTGTGCGTGCCGCTGTCGGTCGTCCTGGTCGTCTACATCCTCCTCGCCAGGGACGCTCCGGGCCGACCGGCACCGCGCCGCCTTGCGGCTTATCTCGATCCGCTGCGCACGGCGGACGCCTGGTGGCTGATGCTGTTCTACGGCGTGACCTTTGGCGGATTTTCCGGCCTCGCGTCCTCGCTCACCATCTATTTCACCGACCAGTTCGAGCTGAGCCCCGTCACCGCCGGCTATTGCACCGCCGCCAGCGTGTTCGCCGGCTCGCTGGTCCGCCCTGTTGGCGGTGCGCTCGCCGACCGTATCGGCGGGGCGACGACGCTGACCGGCGTCTATGCCGCAGCCGCGCTTGCGCTGCTCGGCGTCGCCGCCACGCCAGCCGATCCGGGCGTGGCCCTGTCGCTGTTCATCATCGCCATGCTCGCCTTCGGCATCGGCAACGGCGCGGTGTTCCAGCTGGTGCCGCAACGGTTCGGCGGCGAGATCGGCATTCTCACCGGGCTGGTCGGCATGGCCGGCGGCGTCGGCGGCTTCTATCTCGCCTCCTCGCTCGGCCTCGCCCGCCAGATCACCGGCGGGTTCGGTCCGGGTTTCCTGATCTTCGCGTTGCTCTCGCTCTGCGCGCTCGCCGGGCTGGCCTTCGTCAAGGGCCGCTGGCGGATGCACTGGCCAGCGGGGGTGCGGATCTGATGAGCCCCCTCCTTTCCCCCGATCGAGAGACCGCCGCCATGATCGATCACGTCGAACGCCTGCATCTCGTCGTCATCGGCAACGGCATGGCCGGATGCCGCGCCGTGGAAGAACTGCTCGCACGCGACGCGCGCCGCTACCGGGTGACGATCTTCGGCGCCGAGCGCCACGTGAACTACAACCGGATCATGCTCTCGCCCGTGCTGGCGGGAGAGAAGAGCTTTGACGACATCGTCATCAACGACGCCGACTGGTATCGCGCCAACGATATCGCGCTGATCGCCGGGGATCCGGTCACCGCCATCGACCGCGCCAGCCGGACGGTGATGTCGCGCGGCGGGCGCGTCGTCCATTATGACAAGCTGCTGATCGCGACGGGCTCGGATCCCTTCATCATTCCGGTCCCCGGCGCGGCGCTGCCCGGCGTGGTCGGCTTTCGTGACATGAGCGACGTCGATGCCATGCTCGCGGCGGCGGAGCGGGGCGGCGACGCGGTGGTGATCGGCGGCGGCCTGCTCGGGCTGGAGGCGGCGCACGGGCTTTCGCTGCGCGGCATGAAGGTCACGGTGCTGCATCTGATGCCAACGCTGATGGAGCGCCAACTCGACGAGGCCGCCGGGTGGCTGCTCAAATCCGCACTCGAGGCACGCGGCCAGACCATCCTCACCGGCGCCGACACCGCCGAGATCATCGGCGCAGACGCCGTCGAGGGCGTGCGGCTCAAGGATGGACGGGTCATCCCGGCGCAACTGGTGGTGATGGCGGCCGGCATCCGCCCAAACACCGCCCTCGCTCGCGAGGCGGGGCTGGCGGTCGACCGTGGCATCAAGGTCGACGATCATCTGGTGACGAGCGATCCCGATGTGCTCGCGGTCGGCGAATGCGTCGAGCATGACGGTCAGGTCTACGGCCTCGTCGCGCCACTCTGGGAGATGTGCCGCGCGCTCGCTGACGGCCTCGTCGGCCAGCCGAGCGGCTATCGCGGTTCGGTCACCTCCACAAAGCTGAAGGTCTCCGGCATCGACGTCTTTTCGGCCGGTGACTTCGCCGGCGGCGACGGCGCCGAGGACATCGTGCTGCGTGACGCCAGCCGCGGCGTCTACAAGCGGGTGGTGGTGCGCGACGATCGCCTCGTCGGCGCGGTGCTCTATGGCGACACCGCCGACGGCGCCTGGTATTTCGATCTGCTCCGCAAGCAGGAGGATATCGCCGGCCTGCGCGATGTGCTGATCTTCGGCCAGGCATTCGCCCAGGGAGGTGGGCAGGCGGACCCTAGGGCAGCCGTTGCAGCGCTCCCGGACGATACCGAGATTTGCGGCTGCAACGGCGTCAGCAAGGGACAGGTGATCGCCTGTATCGGGAACGGCGCGGCGAGCCTCGATGCGGTACGCGCCGGCTGCAAGGCCTCGGCGAGCTGCGGCTCGTGCACGACGCTTGTCGGACAGTTGCTCGACCTTACCCTTGGCGAGGCGGTCGAGGCTGGCCCGAAGACGATGTGCAAATGTACCAGCTTCGGCCATGACGATGTCCGGCGCGAGATCGTCGCGCAGGAAATGCGGTCCATCCCGGAGGTGATGCACAAGCTGCATTGGTCCACCCCGGATGGCTGCTCATCCTGTCGGCCGGCGCTCAATTACTATCTGCTCTGTGCATTGCCGGGCGATTATCGCGACGACCAGCAGAGCCGTTTCGTCAACGAGCGCATGCACGCCAACATCCAGAAGGACGGCACCTATTCCGTGGTGCCGCGCATGTGGGGCGGGATCACGACACCGGGAGAACTGCGCGCGATCGCCGATGTGGTCGAGAAATACAACGCGCCGATGGTCAAGGTCACCGGCGGGCAGCGGCTCGACATCTTCGGCATCCGCAAGGAGGATTTGCCGGCGGTCTGGGCGGACCTCAACGCCGCCGGCATGGTCTCGGGCCATGCTTATGGCAAGGCGCTGCGCACGGTGAAGACCTGCGTCGGTGCCGAATGGTGCCGCTTCGGTACCCAGGATTCGACCGGGCTCGGCGTGAAGCTGGAACGCGGCTTCTGGGGGTCGTGGATGCCGCACAAGTTCAAGATGGCGGTCTCGGGCTGTCCGCGTAACTGCGCCGAGGCGACGATCAAGGACTTCGGCGTGATCTGCGTCGATTCCGGTTATGAGCTTCACGTCGGGGGGAATGGCGGCATCCATATCCGCGCGACCGACTTGCTCGTGAAGGTGGCGACCGAGACGGAGGCGATCCATTACGCCGCCGCCTTCGTCCAGCTTTATCGTGAGGAGGCGCGCTATCTGGAACGCACCGCGCCCTGGATCGAGCGCGTCGGCCTCGCCCATGTAAAAGACCGCATCGTCGAGGACGCCGCTGGTCGCGACGCACTCGCGGCGCGATTCTGGCACGCCCAGACATTCAGCCAGGACGATCCCTGGGCGGAGCGCGCCGTCGGCAAGGCCCGCGAGCAGCATGCTCACATGGCCGCCTTCAATCCCATCCGCGTGGAGGAAATCGCATGACTGGCGAATGGCTCGATATTGGCTGGCTGGAGGAGATCCCGGTACGCGGCAGCCGCACCGTCCCGGTCGACGGGGGCGAGGAAATCGCGCTGTTCCGCACCGGTGACGACAAGGTGTTCGCACTGGTCAATCGCTGTCCGCACAAGGGCGGGCCGCTGAGCCAGGGCATCGTTCACGGCCATAGTGTCGCCTGCCCGCTGCACAATTGGACGATCGCGCTGGCCACCGGCGAGGCGCAGGGCGGCGACCGCGGCTGCACGCCGATCATCCCGGTGAAGATAAGCGGCGGCCGCGTGCTGATCTGCCGGGCGAGCACGCTCCGGGCGGCGGCCTGAGATGGCCGGCACCCGCACCACCTGCGCCTATTGCGGCGTCGGCTGCGGGATCGTGGCGACACCGACCGGCGCGCGCGCAGCCGAGATCAGGGGCGATCCCGGGCACCCGGCCAACCATGGTCGGCTCTGCTCCAAGGGCACGCACCTCGGCGAGACGATCGGGCTTGAGGGGCGGCTGCTGCACCCGATGATCGGCCGGCGCCGCGCAAGCTGGGACAAGGCGCTCGATCTGGTAGCCAGACGCTTCCGCCAGACGGTGGCCGAGCACGGCGCCGACAGTGTCGCCTTTTATGTTTCAGGCCAGTTGCTGACCGAGGATTATTACGTCGCCAACAAGCTGATGAAGGGCTTCATCGGCTCGGGTAATATCGACACCAATTCGCGCCTGTGCATGTCGAGCGCGGTGGCCGGGCATATCCGCGCCTTTGGCGAGGACATCGTGCCCGCCAGTTATCAGGACCTCGATGCCGCCGACCTGTTCGTGCTGGTCGGGTCGAACGCCGCCTGGTGCCATCCGGTCGTCTATCAACGCATTCGTGCCCGCTGCGACGCCGGCGCCCGGCTGGTCGTCATCGATCCGCGGCGCACGGAGACCTGCGAGGGCGCCGACCTCCATCTTGCCATCCGGCCGGGCAGCGACGTCGCCTTGATGAACGGGCTGCTCGCCCATTGCCGTGCGGCGGGGCTGGTCGACGAGCGGTATCTCGCGGCGAGCGTGGCGGTACCCGATCGCTTCTGGGACACGCTCGAACAGGGCTGCGACCTCTGGTCCGTGGCGCGGACATGCGAGGTGGAGGCCGCCGACCTCCGGCGCTTCTACGAATTGTTCGCCCAGCATCCACGCACCGTCACCCTGTTCAGCCAGGGCATCAACCAGTCGCTGCGCGGCACCGATCAGGTGAACGCGATCCTCAACCTGCATCTCGCGACCGGGCGGATTGGCAGGCGGGGCGCGGCGCCTTTCTCGATCACCGGCCAGCCCAACGCCATGGGCGGGCGCGAAGTTGGCGGGCTCGCCTCGAGCCTCGCCGCGCACATGGATTTCGCGCCGGAGAACTGCGCAAACGTTAAGCGCTTCTGGGGCTCGCCGACCATCGCCCGGAAGCCCGGGCTCAAGGCGGTCGACCTGTTCCGCGCCATCGACGAAGGTCGGATCAAGGCGTTGTGGATCATGGCGACCAACCCGGCGGTGTCGATGCCGGATGCCGGCGCGGTCCGCGCCGCCCTCGCGCGCTGCCCGTTCGTGGCGATCTCCGAGGTGATGGCCGAGACCGATTGCACGCCGTTTGCCCATGTCCGCCTGCCCGCGACCGGGTGGGGCGAGAAGGACGGCACCGTCACCAACTCGGAAAGGCGCATCAGCCGCCAGCGCGCGATCTTTCCCGCGCCCGGCGAGGCGCGACACGACTGGTGGATCATCAAGGAAGTCGGCCGGCGCATGGGCTGGGCAGACGAATTCGCCTATTCCCGGCCCGCGGACATCTTCCGCGAGCATGCCCGCCTTTCGACTTACCAGAATGACGGGCAGCGATTGTTCGACCTCGCCAGCCACGTCGCGATCGGCAATGCCGAGTATGAGGCGATGTCGCCGTTTCGCTGGGGGGGCGACGCTTTTGCCGATGGCCGCTTTCCGACACCTGACGGGCGGGCACGGCTGGTCCCGGTCAGCCAGATGCCGTTGCAAGCGCCGCTCGCCAGATGGCCGCTGACGCTCAACACCGGTCGCTATCGCGATCAGTGGCACAGCATGAGCCGCACCGGCCTCAGCCCACGACTCTCCCGGCACCGCGAGGAGCCGCTGGTCGAGGTTCATCCCGAGGACGCGGCGGCCTTTGGCCTGACCGACGGCGGGCTGGCCCGCGTCTCGACGCCGCAGGGCGCAAGCCTGTTTCGCGTGGCATTGGCCACGGGCCAGCGTCGAGGCGAAGTGTTCACGCCGATCCACTGGACCGATCGCCAGTCCACCGGGGGGCGCACGGGGCTGCTGCCGCGTTCGCTGGTCGATCCGCATTCAGGCCAGCCCGGGTTCAAGTCGACCCCGGCCGCCCTCGAACCGGTGACACCGGATTGGCGCGGCTTCCTGATCACCGCCGAGGCGATGGATCGCCCCGCCTGCCTGTGGGCGACGCGCGTCGCGGTGCCGGGTGGAACTCTGTACGAATTGGCCGGCAACGGTGGTGCGCAGCTGATCGACGCGCGACTTCCGCGCGGCGAGCGGATCGAGAGCGTGGACCGCGCGCGCGGCTCGCACCGCGTCGCGGTACTTCGCGGCGGCCGGCTGGTCGCCGTCCTGTTCCGCACCGAGCGGGGGGAGCTGCCCCCGCGCGACTGGCTGATCGGCCAGCTCGGTGCGGAAGGCAGCGCCGCGCTGCTCGCCGGTGCCCCGCCCGGTCGGCATGAAGACCGCGGACCGATCATCTGCCTGTGCTTCGACGTCGGGCTGAAGATGATCCTCGCCGCCGTCGGCAGCCAGCAACTCACCACTGTCGAGGCGGTCGGCGCCGCCCTGTCTGCAGGCACCAATTGCGGCTCATGCCGTCCCGCGATCCGCCGAATTCTCGACGAGAACAGGAATGCGGCTCATGGATGAGGTGATCCTCGCGGGTCATGTCTGGCTGGTCGGCGCCGGCCCGGGCGATCCGGACCTGCTCACCCGCAAGGCCGAGCGGCTTTTGCGGGCGGCGACGGTGGTGTTCCACGACGCTCTGGTCGGCCCCGGCATATTGGCGTTGATCCCTCCTGCCGCCCGCCTCGTCGGCGTCGGAAAGCGCGCGGGGCGACATTCCAGAAATCAGGACGCGATCAACGCGCTGCTCGTCGAGGCCGCCCTGGCCGGTGAGCGCGTCGTGCGACTGAAGGGCGGCGACCCGTCGTTGTTCGGTCGCTCGATGGAGGAAATGGCGGCGCTCGAGGCAGCCGGCATCGCCGCCCATATCTGCCCCGGCGTCACAGCCGCCAGCGCCGCCGCCGCCTCGGCACGGGTTTCCCTGTCGCTGCGCGGTCGTGCGCGCCGCGTCCAGTTCGTCACCGCGCACCTCTGCACCGGTTCGCCACCGGCGCAGGACTGGCGCGCGCTCGCCGACCCGACCGCTACCACCGTCTTCTACATGAGCCGCGGCGCGGCCGGCGAGATCAGCCGGCGGCTGATCGCAGCAGGGTTGAGCGGCGCGACGCCAGCCCTGATCGCGTGCGACATCAGCCTTCCGCGCGAACGGGTGTTCCGCACCAGGCTCGATCTGCTGCCGATCGCGGCAACCGCCATCGGCGGTGACGGCCCGACACTGATCCTCGTCGGGGAGGCGACTGCCGGCGGCGGGATTCCACTGGGCGCGCTCGTGGAGGAGCAATGCCGATGAAGCACGTCAGAATAGCCACCAAGATTGACGCGCCCTGCCCTGCCACTCTCGGCTTCGACGCCGCCCAGGCGATCATAGCCAGGCTGGCCCAGCCTCTCGGCACCGAGAGCGTCAGGCTCGCCAAGGCCGGCAGGCGCGTGCTTGCCGAGCCAGTGCATGCGGCGATCGACATACCCTGTCAGGATCTCGCCGCGATGGACGGCTTCGCGGTGCGCGACGGCGATCTCGCCGCCGGGCTGCGCCGCTTCGCGGTGATCGGCGCCGCCTATCCCGGCGCGCCCTGTCCACGGGCGATCGGGGCCGGACAGGCCGTGCGTATCATGACCGGCGCGCCGATCCCGGCCGGGGCCGACAGGGTGCTGGTTCGCGAATTGCTCTGCCTGACCGGCGACACGGTCGCGCTCACCGGCCGCATCCCCGCGAGGCTGCATGTCCGCAAGCGGGGCTCCGATACCCGGGCAGGCGCGGAAGTGCTCAGGGCTGGCAAGTCTGTCGATGCGCGTGCGCTGGTCGTCGCCTCCGCCGCCGATGCGGCACGACTGACGGTCTGGCGTCGGCCGAGAGTGCGCGTGATCGCCAGCGGGGACGAGCTTGTGCCGGCCGGGGAAGCGCGCGCGCGTGGCGGCGTCCCAGACAGCCTTTCCGATGCGCTGCTGCTGATGGCGCGGCAATGGGGCGCAGCGCCTGTGGGCGCGACGCTGGTCCGCGATGACGAGGCGCTGCTCCGCGCGGCCGCCGCGACAGCGCTGGCTGATGCCGACCTGCTCATACTGTGCGGGGGCGCCTCTCGCGGCGACCGTGATTTCGCCAAATCGGCTCTTACCCCTCTCGGCCTCGACATCGCGTTCGCCGATGTCGCGATCAAGCCGGGCAAGCCGGTATGGTGCGGTCGGGTCGGCGACAAGCTGGTGCTCGGGCTGCCGGGCAATCCCATGGCTGCGATGACCGTGGCGCGCCTGTTTCTCGCGCCGCTGCTCGCGGGGCTGGGCGGTCGCGGCGCGCTTTCGGCGCTGCGCTGGGAAGCGACGCCGCTCGTCGCCGGTTGCAGCGGCGGCGAGCGCGAGACGTTCCTGTGCGCCGGGCTTGGGCCGGAGGGCGCGCTCGTCCTCCCCGGCCAATCCGCCTCCGCGCAATGCTTGCTTGCCAGCGCGGATGCGCTCGTCCGCCTCCCCGCCGGTGCCGGCGATCTGCCGGCGGGGAGCATGATCGACATGCTGCGCTTCTGATGCGCCTGCTTGGCGCCGTGTTGGCCGGTGGCAAGTCGCGTCGCTTCGGCAGCGACAAGGCGCTCGCGATTGTGGACGGCAGGGCGCTGATTGAACATGCCGTCGCCGCGCTTTCTGCCCATGCTGCGCTGGTCATCTGCTGCGGTCGGCCATGGCCGGGCCTCGGCTGGCTTCCCGACCGGCCGGCGCCGGGTGGAGGCCCGCTGGGCGGCCTGAGCGCAGCGCTTCATTTCGCAGGCAACAACGGGTTTGATGCCGTGCTTTCGGCTCCGGTTGACGTCCATCCGCTGATCGAGGCGCTTCCACTCCTCGCCGAGAGGCAGTGTGCGGCACTGGGAAGCCAATGGACCATCGGTGTGTGGCCTGCCAGCATGGCCTCCATGCTCGACGCGCATCTATTTTCTGGGGCGACGTCAATCAAAAGCTGGCTCGATGTCGCTAAGCCAGTCTTGATCGATGACTGCCATCTTTCGCTTCGGAACATCAACTATCGGCACGATCTGAGCGGCGCCAAGGTCGAGCATGCCGAAGTCTGCCCGCTTCAGGGCGACTAATAACCTCGGACAGCCAACTCCCCCCGCCCGTCCCCTCGCGCTGGCAATGTTCGCGATGAACGCATGCAGGTCTGCGCGAATATTCGGGCGGGTCAGGCGCTGAGTGATCGCCCACACACGAGATCCATGCAAGCGGCTCAATCGCCACGCGCCCGCTGTCTCTTGCGGTGCGCCGCGACCTTGGCGCGGTTGCCGCACACGCTCATGGTGCACCAGCGCCGCGCCCTGGTGCGCGTATGATCGGCGAAGACGAGCGTGCAACCATGTCCCTCGCACGCCTTCACATGCCTGAAATCCTCATCGACGACGAGGCGCGCGAGCGCCTCTCCGATCGGGATGAGCAAGGATTCCGGCGAGCGCCAGCGCCGCGTCGTCTCCAGCGCCAGGCGCCCTCCGGCATGAAGCACGAGGCGCTGATAGGCCTCGTCACGCTCCAACAGGCGGCTGAGCGGCGTAAGCTCGCCGAGCGCCCGGCCGTCGAGCGGCGCACCCCGGTGTGCGTTCACGAAACCGCGAAACCACTCACGCAGATCGCGGGCCTGATCGGCGACGCGATCCAGCTCGCCCGGCATGGCTCGTTCCGCGAGGTCTGCCAGCTCCGCCTCCGGCACCATGCCGGCCTGGGCCAGCCAGCCGACAAGCCCCGCACCGTCGGCGATCCAGTCGATGGGCGCGTCGACGGGAGTCGCCACGGAGTTCAGGAAGTCGAGGCCGCGCGCATCGGCGATGAACATGGCAGGCAGGTCAACGGGCACCAGCATCCTCCAGTAGCGGCGAGATGACGATGTAACCATCAAACCCGCTGTTGACAAGTTACGCGGGACTGCCTAACCGTCTACCAGACGCCAAGGAGGTTTCACACCGCATGATGTGGTGTCGTGGCGCGGGACAGCGCAGCGATCGGGTCGACCGCTGCGCCCCCTGCCGCCGGGACCTTGGACAGGGAGATGCCAGATGCGACAGCGACTAGCCGAACCCGACCGGATGAGCGCATTTTCAGACGCGGTGATCGCGGTCGTGATCACGATCATGGTGCTCGAACTGAAGCCGCCGGTGAACGCGGAGCTGAAGGCGCTCCTGCCGCTGTGGCCGATCGCGATCAGCTATGCGGTCAGCTATCTTTTCATCGCGATCATCTGGATGAACCACCATCATCTCCTGCGGTTCGTCCGCCAGGCGAGCCCGCCCCTGCTCTGGTTGAACTTCGCGCATCTATTCGCCGTCTCGCTGCTCCCATTCGCCACCAGCTGGATGGCCGACTCGCATCTCGCGGCAACCCCGGTCGCTGTCTATGCCGGCCTCTTCGTGGTCGTGAACCTGATCTTCCTCGCCTTCGAGCGCGAAGTGATCCGGCAGGCCGACCCCTCCCGCTTTCCGCCACGCGCGCAGCGTCTGGCGGGCCGGCGCTCCGTGACCACGGTAGCGATCTTCGTGGCGGCAACAGCACTTGCCGCGCTCGCGCCGGGGGCGAGCTTTGCCCTGATCTGCGCAGCGCTGCTGCTCTACCTGCGGCCGGAGGCTCCCGGCAGCATGCTAACCTTCTTCAAGCAATAATCCAAGTTACAAGGAGACTGATGATGAGCCCGATCCGCTATCGCACCACCATGGTCGACGGCATGACCATCTTCTATCGGGAGGCCGGGACGACCGGACTACCCAAGCTGCTGCTACTGCACGGCTTCCCGACCTCCAGCCATATGTTCCGGGATCTGATCCCACTGCTCGCCGACCGCTTCCATATCGTGGCGCCGGATCTGCCGGGATTCGGCCGATCGGACGACCCCAAAGCCAATAGTTTCGATTCGATCGCGGACACGATCGAGCTGTTCACGGAGATTGTCGGCTTCGATCGCTACCTCATCTATGTGTTCGATTATGGCGCGCCGACCGGCTTCCGCCTTGCGCTCCGCCACCCTGAACGGATTGCCGGGATCATCTCCCAGAACGGGAATGCCTATATCGAGGGGCTGAGCGACGGGTGGAACCCGATACGCGCCTATTGGAACGACGGATCGGCGGCGAACCGCAATGCGCTGCGCACCATGCTCGCGCCGGAGACAACTTACTGGCAATATACCCACGGCGTCGCGGATATCGCGGCGGTCTCGCCGGACGGCTATACGCTCGACGACCATTATCTCGCCCGACCCGGCGCCGAGGACGTGCAGCTCGACCTGTTCCTCGATTATAAGAGCAACATCGCCCTGTACCCGGTGTTCCAGCATTATTTCCGGACGCACCAGCCGCCATTCCTGGCCGTGTGGGGAAGGAACGACCCCTTCTTCCTGCCCGGCGGAGCTGATGCGTTCGCGCGTGACATGCGGGACGCGCGGGTGAGATTGCTCGACACCGGCCATTTCGCGCTGGAGACCCACGCGGCCGAAATCGCGCAGGAAATCCGCGCCCATTTCGCCTGAAGCCGAGCGAGGGGCGCGCCGTGCTTCCGCCCCCCCCAGCAGGCACCCAGTATATTCTAGGAGACGATCATGCGTGCGATCGTGCTTGACGGCTTCGGCGGTCTCGAAGCCCTGACCTACCGCGATATCCCCGAACCCGAGCCGATTGACGGCCACGTCGTCATCGACATCAAGGCATTCGGCATCAACCACGCCGAAATCCACATGCGCAAGGGCGAGTGGGCCGAGGCCGCGCCCGTGTCCGGCATCGAGTGCGTCGGCATCGTCAAATCTTGCCGCGGCGGGGAGTTTCCGGTGGGCGCGAAAGTGGCGGCACTGATGGGCGGGCTGGGGCGCACGATCAACGGCAGCTATGCGGAAGTGACCAGGGTTCCTGTGTCCAACGTGGCCCTGATCGACGCCGACCTGCCCTGGGCGCAGCTTGCCGCCATCCCCGAATCCTACGCTACTGCATGGACCACATTGTTCCGGAACCTCGAACTCGCGGCGGGGGAGTTGATCGTGATCCGGGGCGCCACCTCCGCCCTCGGCCAGGCGGCGGTCAAGCTGGCGGTGAATGCGGGCGCGCGTGTGATCGCGACGACGCGTCAGCGCGGGCGCTTTGCGGCGCTGGAAGCGATGGGCGTCGAGCGCTGCGAGATCGAGCGGCCCGATCTTGCGGCGCACATCGCCGAGCGCGGCCGGATCGACGCCGTGCTGAACCTGGTCGGCAACACCGTGGTGCTGGATTCCCTGCGGATGCTTCGCCGGGGCGGCCGCTCTTGCCTCGCTGGCTGGCTGGGTGGCCTTGATGCCATTCCGGATTTCAATCCGCTCCTGCAGATGCCGAGCGGGGTCTGTCTCACCTTCTTCGGCAGCTTCGTGTTCGGAACGCCCGGCTTTCCCCTGTCGGATGTGCCGCTGGCCCAGATCGCCCAGGATGCGGCCTCGGGCCGGCTCGATATCCAGCCGGCCCGCATATTCCGCTTCGACGAGGTGCCCGAGGCGCATCGCCTCGTCGAGGCGAATGAGGCGGGCGGCAAGCTCGTCGTCGTCCACTGATCGCACGCGCGAAGGAAGTGGCCATGCCTCGCTCCGTCGCCATCGTCACTGGCGCAAGCCAGGGCATCGGCCGCGCGACCGCCGTCCGCCTCGCGCGGGATTTCGACGCCATCGTCCTCGTCGCGCGCAGCCGCGCCCCGCTCGAAGCAGTCGCAGAGCAGATCCGCGCGCCGGGAACGGAGGTGCTCGTCATAGGGGCCGATCTTGCAGACCCGCCGGCCCCTGCCCAGCTCGTCGAGACGGTCGTCGCCCGCTTCGGCCGCATCGACGCGCTGCTCAATATCGCCGGCGCGGTGCCGCCGGACGATTTGTTTGCGATGACGGACGAGCAATGGGACGCCGGCCTTGCGCTCAAGCTCCACGGCGCGCGCCGCCTGACCATCGCCGCATGGCCGGCGCTGAGGAAGAGCCGGGGCTCCGTCGTGTTGATTGCCGGCAATTCCGCTGAGATGCCGAAGGCCAAGCAGGCGGCGGTGGGCACGATCAACGCCGCCATCGTCGCACTCGCCAAGGCCTTTGCCGGCCGCGGGCTTGAGGATGGTGTGCAGGTCAACAGCGTGCTGCCCGGCGCCGTGATGACCAGTCGCCGGCGAGCCCTGCTCGAACAATGGGCGCTGCTGCATGATGTCTCGATTGAGGAGGCGGACGCCCAGTTCCCCAGACGGGCCGGCATCGACCGTTACGGCAGGCCCGAGGAAATCGCCGAGCTCATGGCGTTCCTCGTGTCGCCGTCCGCCAGTTGGCTGACGGGCTCCGCGCTTCGCATGGACGGCGGCGAGATAAAGGCCGTCTAGCGCCCGCCCGCCGCCCGCCCTGTCTTTCTGAACTGCGCGGGCGTCGTGCCGACAGTCTTCTTGAAGGCGCGCTGGAACGCGGCTTCGGACTGATAGCCGACCGTCTCCGCGATCGCCCCCGCCGTTGCGTTCGACGCCCGAAGCTCACGGGCGGCGATCGTCATGCGGATGTCGGTCAGCAGCTCGGCGGCGGAACGGCGCAGCCGCTGCTGGAACTGCCTCACGAAGGTCGCACGCGACATCCCGCAGAGCGACGCGAGGTCCGGCAGCGTCCACGCCCGTGCGGGATGCCTGAACAGGGCGGACAAGGCCGGCGCCAGCCGCGGATGCCCGGCGAGCGCGAGCAGGCCCTGGGGCGCCTCCGCGGATTCGCTCGCCAGCCGCAATGCCAGCGTGAAGAGCGCGGTCGACAGGCCGTTCAGCATGGCATGACCGCCGAGATTCTCCTGCGAGGACTCAACCCGCATCAGCGCGACAAGGGCGGCGAGCTGGGCCCGGGTTCCGCCGGAGGCGGAGCGGGCAATGGCGGCCTGCGGCCGAGCCACGAAACGCTCGGGAAAATAAGTGCGCAACAATTGCTCGTGCGTCGGCGACAGCAGAAAGCGACCGCACAGCATGTCCAGCCGATCACCGGCCCCATCATTCTCGTCGATCGGGACCGATGATCCCAGCCGTTGCCGCATCGGCCCGGGCGTCATGCCGCTCCCGTCATGAAGACTGTGGGCGGCGCCGCGCGGCAGGATCAGGATGTCGCCCGCCGACAAATGCACCGGCGCGCCGCCATCCGGATCATCGAGGATGGCGCTGCCGGCGAGCACGATATGATAGGGGATTTCGCCCGCCGCCGACCGCTCCAGCTCCAGCCGCCAGGGTGCGCCAAAGAGGCAGTGATGCTCGACCTGCCCGCTCACCGGCACGAGATCGAGAAGGTGGCTGAGCCAATCGGCGGATTCGAGCATCATCACCCCGTGTTTGATACTTTCGAGCATGATATTGAGCATAACCAGAATTAGCAAGCTCACCAGCCCGTCCTAAACCGACCTCACCGGCAAGCCAGCCGGGAACGGAAAGGAAGGTTACCATGTCCCGCATCGCCACCCCCGCCCTCGCCACTGCGACGGGCGCATCCGCCGAGCTCTTCGGCCAGATCAGAAAGGCTGTCGGCAGCGTTCCCAACACCTATGCCGCGATCGGCTTCGCCAGTCCTGCCGCGTTGAAGGCGGTGCTCGCGGCCGATGCCGTCCTCGCGGCGGGCTCCTTGTCAAAGGACGACCAGGAGACGATCAAGCTGCTGGTGAGCGTGTCGGCCGGATGCGACTATTGCGTCGCCGCCCACAGCCTGCTCGGCGAGCTTGCCGGCCTGTCCCCCGAAGCACTCCGCCACATCCGCGCCGGCGAGCCCACCGGCCAGGCCCAGCGCGACGCGCTGATCCGTTTCGTCGGCCTGCTGGCCAACAGCAGCGGTACGATCGAGGACCGCGAGTTCGCGGCGATCCGTGACGCCGGCTACACCGACCAGCAGCTCGTCGAGATCAGCCTCGCCATCGCCACCACCACCTTCACCAACGTCTTCAATCGCATCAACGACACCGCCATCGACTTCCCGCCGGTGAACTGAGGCGCCGGGCGCATCCGGGCGCCCGCTCCTCGGATCGGCTTCACACAGATGGGAGCGGGCGGCCGCGACGCACGGCCACGGCTCCGACATGGAGGACATTATGGATTTCATCGCCAACCTGCTGGGCCGCGCGGGCTTCCTGAAGCGCGACCTCGACTATCATCTGCTGCGCGCAGCGATGGTCTTCATCTTCGCCTGGTTCGGCTACGACAAGTGGTTCGAGGCGGAGATCACAGGACTGCTGCCCATCATCACGCACGGCCCATTCATTTCATGGACGATCCCGGTGCTCGGCATCCACGGCACGGCGATCTTCCTCGGAACGTCCGAGTGGACCTTCGGCAGCCTGCTGCTCCTCGGCTTCTGGAACAAGCGGATCGGCATGCTGGGCGCAATCGGTTCGACGGCCACGTTCATCGCGACCTTCACCGTCATGCCCTTCGTCCCCGATGCGTGGAACGCGGCGGCCGGCGGCTTTCCGGCGATGACGATGAACACCGCCTTCCTGCTTAAGGATCTCGTGCTGCTCGCCGTCTCGCTCTACCTGCTCCACCAGGACGCTACCCGGGTGCTCGAGGCCCGGAAGGCAGGTTGACGAGGGCTGAAACGGGTGCGCCTCTTCGCGACCGGGCAGATCCCCTGCGGCTGGGCGAAGGCGACCAAGTGATCGTGCCTGTTGGCCGCCCGGTTCGACGCGCTGGCCTCACGGCGCCGCCCCCGCTCCTGTCGCCTGAATCGGCCGTTGACAGGAAAATCTACTTACGTTGAGAAGGCGTATGGGCCGCAATCGCCGACCATCGAAGCAAATGCTGATCCTCCTGGAGGCGCTGTCTGCGCGCAGCCAGCAGTGGCGTCACGGCTATGATCTGATGAAGGAAACCGGCCTCTTGTCCGGCACCCTCTATCCGTTGCTGATGCGGATGACTGAGCAAGGGCTAGTCGAAGCGGAATGGCGCGAGCCCGCGCAAATCGGACGACCTGCCCGCCACGCCTACCGGCTGACCGCCGCAGGCGTGGCGTTGGCGCGCGAGGCTGCCAGCGCTCGACCCGCGTCCTTTTCAACGGCAGCCCTTGCATGATCATCGCCCTGTCAAAGGCGTTGATGACGCTGGCGACGAACAGCCTCGGCGAAAGCCGCAGCGACTGGGCCCAGGCGATGGCATGCGAGTTCGAGGTAGCGACCGCAGATGGGAAGCCGCTCAGCTTTGCCGCGGGCTGCCTGATCGCCGCGTGTTGCGAGATACCTCGACACAGCGAAGGGAGGCTTGCCCTCACCAATTATGCGCTCGCGCTGGGCCTGCTCATCCCGATGGCGGCGTTACAGGTCGCGCAGATGACCGGCCTGCCATTGTTGCTTACCGGCAGCGCCGACGGGATTCCGACCGCGGGCGTCAACTCCAGCCCCTATTTGATTCTGTCACGGCTCAGCGCGGCGCCGATCCTGCTGGCCCTCTGGCTGTCGCTCGGGGTCGCGCATCTGTGTCTGGCGTGGGCGGTGGTCGAACGGAACGGGCCGCGCGTGGTCAAGGCCGCGGCATTGATGGGGGCGGCGGTGCTCACGCTGTTCCTGCTGATGGGCGTGCTGCTCATTAATATGGCGTCGCTCGCCGGCCACGTCGCTGCCATGGCCGCCGAACTCGCCCTTGTTGCGATCGTCGCGCGATTGCACGCGCGTCTTCATTCAAGCGCCGCCGCTGATCTGATCGCCTGAGCACCGCTGCCCGCCCGAAGCTACGCCACGGCGCTCGGGGTGCGGCTTCAGATGCGGGTCATCGCCTGCCCGGGCGTTGCGCCTGCCTTACGAATATATAAGGGCTCAATCCCTGGTAGAGCATGATCTTGGTGGGCACGGGCATCCTGTCCAGTCGCAGCTTGCGGACGGAGCGCGTGCCATCGACGTCGAAACCCCAGTCCGGAACCGCCCCGACGAAGGTGCGTGGAAGCACATAGGCCCCCTCCGCGTCCTTGCCGACAATATAGCGGACCGCTTGTCCGCCATTGAGCAGCATCTTGCCGTCGACCAGTTCTACGGTGCCGCAACAATCATTCGCGAAGATGCCGTTCTCCCCTGCCTTTAAGGACGGCTGGCGGGAGAAGAGGCCAGGCATCGCCAACACCAAAGCCGCCGCCACAACAGCGCCGGCGATCATCCATCGCCACATGATCCCACCCTTCCCTCAACACGACGCCCCGCGGCCTTTTGGCGGCGGGGCCGGCCGGTCGCTCATGGATCCAGCCTCAGCCTGCGCCTAATGCGCTATTCCTATATATGTAGACATATCCAGATCCTGTCGGCGTGAGTCGGCCACGCAGCCGTGCATAGCGGATGGGCGAGAACCCCTACTTCCCCGGCGGATGAGGCATGAACCCTGTCGTGGCCAGCACGCGCCCGTCAGGATCGACGGCGATCCCGATCCCCGCCGCGCCGTTGTCGAATGTCGCGACGTACATGTCCGCGCCCATCCTCACCTCGCGAAATGTGAGCGACTTGAGTTCGCCATAGCGCATCCGCTGCGCCAGCATGAACGGCAGGGCCCGGCGTGCCTCCTCAATGGCGTCGGGAGCAAACAGCGTGTCGTCCATCTTGCCAGTCGCGTACATGGCGATGACGCGTCGCAGCACCGCGTCGCTGCCCGGCACCGGCGTGCTGCGTGGCGTAAACAGCTGCTCGCGCGAAGCGGCGTTGATATCGGCGACCGGCTCCTCGCCAAGCGCTTTCAGCGCGGCGCCGAGTGCTTCCGCCTCCGGCACCCTGACGTCGGGCTCCACGCCAACACCCTCCCAGTTGGTTTTGGTGATCGGGCTTTCGGGGCGGCCACCGGGCATCGCAACCAGCAGGTCATAGCCCAGGCTGACCGGCCCGACGGGGTTGGCACCGCCGCCAGTCACCTCGCCAACAAGGGTCGCGCGCTTCATCGTCTTGAGGTCGTAGGCGAACTCCTCCCCGCCGGAGAAGGTGGCTTTACTGGTCAGGACGTAGATGGGCACACCGCCAAAGCTGAACGGCGTCGGGCTGGTTATGGTACGATCGCGCTTGAACTCGCGGGTTCCCGGCGTCCGGCCAATGAACTCGATGATCGTCACCGGCTCTCCGGGCGGTAGCAGGTAGCTGACGAGGTAGGCGACCGATTGCGGCACGCCGCCGCCGTTGCGCCGATCGTCGATGATCAGTGCGCGGCTTCCTTTCAGCTTGGCCAGGGCACGATCAAGCACCGGCTTGAACACCGGCGGCGGCGGAAACCCCGAAACCTCGATGTAGCCGATATCGTTCGCGAGTTTGTCGGCGCGGACGATCCCTGCCTCGTCGCGTGGGGCGGGACGGGCCCCGGCCGGCGGCGGCGGCGGTGGGGACGCTTGCGAGATGACGCGCAGGTGCTTGTCATGGGCGACGGCGGCGAGATCGGCGGTCAGCCGTGCGGCAAGGGCGGCCGGATCGCTCAGGGCGTTGTAGTCACCCCGCGCGAGCGCGGCGGTCAGGGCGGCTGCGGCCTGCTCACCGATTTCGGGAAAGACATATTGGTCGCGCATCGACTGGGCGAGCTTCTCAACCACCGCCTGTCGCCCGGCCGGATCGATTGCCTTGGCCGGCGCGGCTACGGGCTGCGGGCCTGCCTGCGCAGCAGCGGGCGCGGCAGATGCCGCCAGCAAGGGGAGGACTGAGGCGCAGGCGGCGAAGCAAAGGCGAAGGATCATGACGAGTCTCCTCTCTCAATCCGGGCGCCAGCGCCTGCTTTCCGTCATACCCACCATTCCGCATCCCGGATCAGCGGAGAATGTGGCGTGACAGTTCGGCGGATAGAGCCGTTCGGGATATACAACTTATGTAGAGTTATGAGTCAAGTGAACTGAGCCGGTACGCGCCGCTCAGGTCGCCTGCCGGCCTTTCCGAGCATCCGGAACCTGCTGGCCGTTGATGATCCCGATCGTGACGCCCGAGGGCCTCGGCGACACCAGGATCGGGAACAACGTGGGCTACTGACGTGGAAGTAGACGACGCTCGCGAACCGCCAGCCCCCTCCAGGTCGATCCTCTTGCGAGGTGGTCGATCGTTAAGGTCGAGCAGAAATAACGGCTCTTGCGGCAAAGAAGTCGGAACGAATATTCGTTAGAGGTTCGTAACTAGTTGATATCCTCATCGGAAATTAACCATTGGCGCCTTACTGGAACACCTCCTTCCGGGTGAGACAATGCTATGCGGGCGCCTCGCGACGACCAGGCCTTCAGTTCTCGATTTCGTACTCGGGTCTTGATTCCGGTCGCCTTCGTGTTTCTCAGCGTCGCGGCACTCGCCGCGTTCGGACTCCATCATTTCTCGACGAAGAGCGATCAGATATCGATCGATCGTCAGTCACGGGAAGCCGCCAGGGCCATCGACGGCAGTCTCGATGAATTGATCCAGACCCAGCAGGGCGCCGCCGTCTGGGATGATCTTATCCTGAAACTGAGGGAACCCAGGCTCGACACCGTTTGGCTGAACGAAAATCTCGGGGAGTGGCTGTGGCGATTTTTCCGCCACGATCAGACCTATGTGCTGAACGCGGAGGATAACGCCATTTATGGCATGTCCAGCGGCCGACCGATCGCGCCCGGGAGCTACGCCACCGTGTTCCCGGACCTGAGGACGCTGGTTGAGGCGGTCCGGCGGCAATCGCGCCCCGGAATGCTCGCCCGGCCGGACGCGATCGTCCATGTCGGAGACCTTCTTCTGGTGCAAGGGCGGCCGGCGGCGGTGAGCGTGATGCGCATCGTGCCGTTCACCAACCGGGTCCGTCAGACGCCCGGCAGGGAATATCTGCTGATCAGCGTCCGCTTTCTGGACGGGAGCTTCCTGAAGGGTCTTTCGGAAGCCAACCTCATCGCCACGCCCCGTTTTTCAAGGTCGGAGCAGGTGGCAGCGGACGAACTGGCAATGCCGATCAGATCCAGCAGCGGCTCGCCGGTCGGCTTCTTCATCTGGCGGCCGGAGCTGCCCGGAAGCGAGCTGTGGCGGTCGATGATTCCGTTCGGCGCGACGGAGCTCGCGATCCTCGGGCTCGTCATGGTCTTGCTGGCCTATCGTGTTCGCAAGCTGATGCGTCGCGAGGACCGCATCATCAAGAAGCTCCAGGCCGCTCAGGTGGAGCTAAGGGCGAGCGAGGCTCAGGCCAGTCATCTCGCCTTTCACGACGCCCTGACCGGGCTGCCGAACCGGGCCTTGTTCAACAACTGCATCGAACAGGCGCTCGGCGATGCGCGCAAGGGCCGGCCTTTCGCCGTCCTGCTGCTCGATCTCGATCGCTTCAAGCAGGTGAACGACACGCTCGGCCATCTCGCCGGAGACGCGCTGATCCAGGAGTTCGCCCGCCGCCTGAACGGTCTGGTTGAAGCCGACGAAACGGTAGCCCGTCTGGGAGGAGATGAGTTCGCCGTGCTGGCGATCGCCTCGGCCAACCGGATCGAGGAACTTGCCGGCAAGATCCTGGACGAGGCGAGCAGGCCTTTCGAGGTGCTCGGCAATCGCGTGTATGTGGGCGTCAGCGTCGGTATCGCGGGGATGCCCGAATGCGGCCTGGACCGCACCGAGATCATGCGCAAGGCCGACATCGCGCTCTATCGCGCCAAGGAGCAGGAGGGGAGCTGCTACCGCCTGTTCACCACGAACATGGATGAGGCGGTCCGGCTGCGCGCCAGCCTTGAGGAAGATTTGCGCGCCGCGCTTGCCGCCGGCACGGGCCTGGAGGTTTACTATCAGCCTCAGGTAGCTGGCGACGGCAGCACCATCATCGGCCTCGAGGCGCTCGCCCGGTGGCATCACCCGACCCGCGGTTTCATTACCCCCCAGCTTTTCGTGCCCATCGCGGAGGAAACCGGCCTCATCCTCGAACTGGGTGATTGGGTTCTCGCGGAGGCATGTCGTGCCGCCGCCCACTGGCCCACGCTCTCGATCGCGGTGAACCTCTCGCCCGTGCAGTTCCGCACATTGGGCTTTGTCGAACGCGTTCGCGCGATCGTGGCGGAGGCCGGCGTCGACCCGCGGCAGATCGAGCTTGAGATCACCGAGGGCCTGCTGATCAATGACGACCAGGCCGTGCTGAACTCGCTTCGCGAGCTTCGATCCGCCGGCTTCAGGATCGCGCTCGACGATTTCGGTACCGGCTATTCGAGCCTCAGCTACCTGCGGAAATTCGAGGTCGACAAGATCAAGATCGATCGCAGCTTCGTGCAGAATCTTGGGCTGACCCTCGACTCCTCGGCGATCATCACCGCAGTGGTGACGCTGGGCCACGCGATGGGGTTATCCGTGACCGCGGAAGGGGTGGAGACCGCTGAGCAGGGAGCGATGCTCTCGGCAATCGGCTGCAACGAGTTGCAGGGGTACCTCTATTCCCAGGCGCTTCCGGAGGGGGAGATCGCCCAGCTGCTGAGCGCGGCCGAACTCCTGGGCGAGCACGCGCTTCCGACCCGCTCGCGAAAAATGTCAGCCCGAAGGTAGATCGCGTACGGAATGATCGCGGCGCCGCTCTCGGTGTTCCGCATCGGGGTGGCGTCCGCTCCGGACTGGGAAGCGGACCGTCCCGACTGGAACAGTCCTGGCCGCCCGTTTCGGCTCCTCCGAGCCTGGCCGGGCGATCCGCGTCCATCCGCTGTATCGACAATTCCCGATTGATGTTGACCCCCACCTGACTCATCGATATTTTCCGATGAATGGACACCGAAACCGCTCTGGCGGCGCTGGCCGCGCTCGCCCATCCGACGCGGCTGGAAGCTTTTCGCGAGCTGGTCCGGCACGAGCCTGCCGGCCTGTCGACGGGCGCGCTCGTCGCGGCGAGCGGGCTTAGCCAGAGCACGTTCTCCACCCACCTCGCCGTCCTTGCCAGAGCCGGACTGGTGACGGCGGAGAAGCGCGGGCGCCAGCAAATCCAGCGCGCCTCCATCGACACGCTGGGCCGCCTGATGACTTTCCTTGCCAGGGATTGCTGTCAGGGGCGTGCCGAGCTTTGCGGGCCGCTTGTCGCCGACCTTGCCGCCTGTTGCTGAAGGGGCGATCGTGACCGACATCGTCATCTATCACAATCCGGCGTGCGGCACGTCGCGCAACGTCCTCGCGTTGATCCGCAATTCCGGCGTCGAGCCGCATGTCGTCGACTATCTGAAGACGCCGCCCGCGCGCGCCCTTCTGATCGAGATGATCGCCCGCGCCGGCATCACGCCCCGCGCCCTGCTGCGGGAAAAGGGCACGCCCTATGGGGAACTGGGCCTCGATGACCCGTCATTGACCGACGACGTGCTCGTCGACGCGATGATGGCGCATCCAATCCTGATCAACCGGCCCCTGGTGGTGACGCCGCTGGGCGTGCGGCTGTGCCGGCCGTCCGAGGCGGTGCTCGATATCCTGCCTGATGCCCAGCGCGGCGCCTTCGTGAAAGAGAATGGGGAGCCGGTGGTCGACGCAGCCGGCAATCGCGTCTCCGCAACGTGACCCGGCGGGCCGTCCTGGGCGAGGCGCTCGGCAGTCTGTTGCTGTTGGCGACGGTGGTCGGTTCGGGGATCATGGCAGAGCGGTTCGCGGGCGGGAACGTCGCCATCGCCCTCCTCGGCAATACGCTGGCGACGGGCGCGATGCTGTTCGTGCTGGTGACGATGCTCGCGCCCGTGTCCGGGGCGCACCTCAATCCGGCCGTCACCCTCGTCATGCGTCTCAGGGGACAGATCCGGACGGATGCGGCCATCGCCTATGGCGCGGCCCAGCTCGGCGGCGGCATCATCGGCGTGTGGCTCGCGCACCTGATGTTCGGCCTGCCCGTCCTCCAGCTCTCGGACACCGGCCGCAGCGGCCCGGGCCAGTGGCTGGGCGAGGCGGTCGCCACCTTCGGCCTGATACTGACGATCCTTGGAACGAGGCCCGGCTGCGTGCCCGCCAGCGTCGCCCTCTACATTGCCGCCGCCTATTGGTTCACCTCCTCGACCAGCTTCGCGAACCCGGCGATCACGATCGCCCGATCGCTGAGCGACAGCTTCGCCGGCATCGCGCCGGCCTGCGTGCCCGCCTTCGTCGCCGCGCAGCTCGCCGGCGCGCTGGCCGCGCATGGCCTGAGCGGGCTCGTCTTTCCCGACACCACCAAGGAACCCGCATGAGCCGTCTCCGCGTCCTCGCCGATCCCGACTATCTCCCCGCCCTCGATCCGGCCTTTGTGATCCGCCGGCCGGCCAGCGGCCTTGGCGATGATCAGCCGCCGCCGCGCATCCTCCTGCTCTACGGTTCACTGCGGGAGCGCTCGTTCTCGCGCCTCGCCGTCGAGGAAGCGGCGCGGCTGCTCCGGTTGTTCGGTGCGGAGCCGCGCATCTTCGATCCGTCCGATCTGCCGCTGCCCGATCAGATCGCCGGGTGACGATCACCCCGCCGTCCATGAGCTGCGCGAGCTGTCCGTGTGGTCCGAAGGCCAGGTCTGGTGCAGCCCGGAGCGCCACGGCGCGATCTCCGGTATCATGAAGGCCCAGATCGATCACCTGCCGCTCGAGATGAAGGGCATGCGCCCGACCCAGGGCCGCACGCTGGCGGTCATGCAGGTGTCGGGCGGCTCCCAGTCCTTCAACGCGGTCAACACGCTACGCTTGCTCGGGCGCTGGATGCGGATGTTCACGATTCCCAACCAGTCGTCGGTCGCGATGGCCTACAAGGAGTTTGACGACGCCGGCCGGATGAAGCCGTCCAGCTATTATGATCGCATCGTGGACGTGATGGAGGAGCTGGTGCGGATCACGGTGTTGATGCGTCCGCATGACCGGCAGCTGGTCGATCGCTATTCGGAGCGTAAGGCAGCCGGGGCGCGGACGGCCGAAGAAGATCATTCGGCCATAGCGATCGGTCGCCGCTGACACATGGGCAGGCGTCGGCGGCCCGGGGTGGCGGGCTGCCATCTCGACCGATGGGGAGCGAAGGCGGCTCTGGCGTCGAGCGCGGCCGGTCCGTCGCCGGCAAGCCGCGAGCCGATTAAGTGGAAGCTGGGGGGACGGGCAGGTTTTTGGCGTGCGAACGTCCCGGGCGCGTCAACGAGGGGTTGGCGCGTAGCGCGCGATCGTCTCGCCATAATAGGCGCCGATCCACAGGGCCGGCCCGGCCAAGGTCGCGCCGGTCGCGCCGCCGAAGCGCTGGTCGCCACCTTGCGCGAGCAGGCGCAGGCGCAGGCTCTTCGGGTCCATCTCGACCACCTTGAATCCCTGCGGACAGGGGGTGCCACGCCCCTTGCAGGTCATCACGCCTCGCGGATCACCCGCCTGCCCGGCGACAAGGATCGTGCCCCTGTCCGTGAGGCGCAAATTGTCCGGAAGAAAATCCACTGCCACACTCTTCGGCGCCGAGCGGTCGCGCAGGGGAAAGCGCCAAAGCTTGCGGGCGGACCATTCGGCCACGAACAGCCACCTTCCGTCCGCGGACACCGCCACGCCATTGGCGCCGGAAAAATCCTGCTTCAGCGCATTCGACCAGCCCTTGCCCGGTTTCCACATGAGGACATTGCCCGTCGACTGCCCATTGACCATCTTGTCGAGGAAGTCCGGGTCAGCCTTGTCCAGAAACTTGCTGACAATGATGCTGCCGTCAGGCAGCGCGACAACACCGTTCCCGCTCGCGCCCGCGGGCAGCACGATACAGCCCGTCCAGCGGGCCTGCGGGCCTTCATCGCCCAGCGTGACGTCGAACGCCTCGATGGATTCCCGGCCGCCATGATTGACGACGAGCAGTTCGAAACTGCCGTCGGCCCGCCGCGACAGCCCGATACCGTGCGGCGTGAACCGGCTGTCGTCGAGGGGGCCGGGACAATCGCCGAAGCGCGCCCGGTTCAGGCTCGCGGCGGAGGCCGAGGGATAAAGCGCGCGCGGCGCCGGCGCCGGAGCCGTCGCGTCGAAGGCATAGAGGTGGCCGGGCCTCTCCCGGGTGCGCATCGAGCCGGCGATGACCCAGCTGGTGCCGGGAATGGTCAGCAGATCCTCCGGCTGGGGAATGCTGGTGACCGGCGATCCCGCCGGTACATAGGCAGGCGCCCCCGCCGCCGCCATCAGGAGCGGCGACGACAAAGCGAAGGCTGCGCTCGCGAACTTTACAGCAATTCCGTGCATGAAAATCACGTCCCGTGTCGGAGATCGGCGACTATTCCCGCATCCGGCATGCAAGGAAGCCAAGATTGATCTTGAACAAATCGTCCCACGTTGGATAGGTGTTTATTGTCTATAAATATTTTTATAGCTGAATGAGAAAACGTCCGCCTTCCTGGCGCATGGCGGCCGCGATAGCAGGTGCGGCGTGAGCAGCTTTTCGAAGATCGGGCGTCGCACCTTCCTGGCCGGGGCGGCAGCCGCTCTGTCCGCGGGCGCGTCGCAGACCGATGCCGCCGGCGTGTGGGACGATGTCCCGATCATCGACGCCCATATCCACCTGTTCGACGGCACCCGGCCGCAGGGCGCGCCCTATGTCGGCTCGCCTGCCTATGCCGCCATATCGAAGGTCTCGCTGCCCTCCGGCTATCGTCCGCTGGCGCGTCCCGCCGGCATCGTCGGCGCGGTGGTGGTGGAAACGAGCCCGTGGATCGAGGACAATCTCTGGCTGCTCGAAACCGCCCAGAGCGATCCGATGATCGTCGCGGTGTCCGGCTATCTCGATCCATTCAAGGCGGATTTCGGCGAGTATCTCGATCGATTCCGCAAGAACCGGCTCTACCGCGCGATCCGCTACAGCCGTTTCTATACGGACGATGGCGGCCGCATCGCGTTGGCGCCGGCCGCGATCGATAATATGAGAAGGCTCGCCGCAGCCGATCTCGCGCTCGACACGGCCAACCCAAGCATGGGTCTGTTGCGGGCCAATGCGCTGCTTGCCGAGGCGGTGCCCGACCTGCGCGTGATCGTCGATCATCTGCCCTCATTCGATCCGACGCCCGACAACCAGGCCGCCTATGATGCCGTCATTCGTGACCTTGCCGCATTGCCCAATGTGTTCGTGAAGCTCAGTCAGGTTTATCATCGACGGCGCGACCATCAGATCATCACCGAATTCGCGCAGCTCCGCGAACGTCTCGACAATCTGTTCGCGGCCTTTGGTGAGGATCGGCTGATGTTCGGCAGCGATTATCCGAACAGCTACGGGACCGCGACCATCGCCGAGACGGTCGCGCTGATGCGTCGGTTCTACGCCGGCAAGTCGCGCACGGCGGCGGAGAAATATTTCTGGCGTAACGCGGCGCGCGTTTACAAATGGACTCGCCGCGCCCCCGATCAGCCGATGCCGGGCTGAGCGGCCTCGCTCATCGCAGCGTTCCGGGCAGCGCGAAGGCAACCAGCTGGTCGCCGACACGCGGCGCGAGCAGGCCGTTGCCGCCCGCGGCGAACAGCACATATTGACGGCCCTTGTAGGTGTAGATCGCCGGCGTCGCCACCGCCGGCGCATCCACCCGCTGCTTCCACAATATCTTGCCGGTCCATAGATCGACGGCGCGCACCCGGCTGTCCATCGAGGCGCCGATAAAGATCAGGCCGGAAGCGGTAATCGCCGGCCCGCCGATCGTCACCGAGCCCCAGGATTCGGGCATGTAGAAGCCCCAATGCTGCACCTGGCCGAATGGCCGCTGCCACAGTCGCCTCCCGGTCTTCAGATCATAGGCCGACATCGTGCCATAGGGCGGGTTCCAGCACGGCATGCCCCAGCGATTGAAGAAGGTGGCGATGCGCACCCCATAGGGAGAGCCATAGCCGGGCGCCCGCCAGCCGGCGTCCGGGCGAGGGCCGCGCCGCGCCGCCTCCGCCGCCTGGCCCGCCACCTCGGCACGGGGAATCAGCTGATAGATCTGCGCCACGTTGGAGCTGTTGACGACATAGATCTGGTGGGCGGGATCGACCGCGCCGCCGCCCCATTCGACGCCGCCGACGGTGGCCGGCGCGGTGATCGTGCCGCGAAGGGACGGCGGTTTGAACAAGCCGCCTTCGACGTAGCGGCGGCGATCGCGGCTGCACTGGCCGAGGCTCGCCCAATCGGCGAGGCGGGAGATGCCGGTGAAGCGATCGGGGATCGTCGGCTGCGGCCAGGGGACGAAAGGCTGGGTCGGCGAGGCGTGCTCGCCGGGCACGTCGGATGGCGGCACCGGCCGCTCGACAATCGGATAGACCGGCTCGCCGGTCAGCCGGTTCAGCACATAGAGGAAGCCCTGTTTCGACGACTGGACCAGCGCCGGCACCGTCTGCCCATTGCGATTGACATCGACCAGCGTCGGCGCGGAATTGGTGTCGTAATCCCAGATGTCGTGATGGACGAGCTGGCGCGACCATGCCACCGTACCGGTATCGGCATGAAGCGCGGTTATCGAGGTCGCGTAGGGGATGTCGGCACGTCGATCGCCGCCATAATAATTGTTCTCGGGCGAACTAACCGGCAGATAGACCAGCCCCGCTTTGGCATCGACGGACATCGATGCCCAGACATTGGCCGTACCGATGCGATGACGCATTGCTTCAGGAATCGTCTGGAATTCCCATTTCCGGGCACCGGTGCGGGCGTCGATGCCGAACACCGTGCCCGGCGGGGAATCCTGATAGGTCCAGTCCACGCCTGCCCAGCCGACGACCAGCGTATCACGATAGACCGCGACCGACTGGTTCAGCTCGAGCGGGAATTTGGGATTGATGACGTTCCACTGGTTGACGTCGAGAACACCCTGCTGGCCGAAATCCTGGCATCGCCGGCCGGTGTCCGCATCGACGGCGTGAAGCAGGCCATCCACCGTGCCGATGTAAAGGCGCTTCTGGCAGGGCTGGCCGGGTATCGGAGCGGACGACGCCCAATATGTGATGCCGCGATTCTTGCCGTGAAACTTCGACGCGTGCGCCGGGCGCGCATCGTAGATCCAGCGGACATGGCCGCTGTCTGGCTCCACCGCGAAGATGCGGTAGAAGGGCGTCGACACATAGACCAAGTTGTTGGCGAACAGAGGAGTGGATTGCCACGCCGTCTTCGGGTCATCACGCCCCCGGCCGGGGGAGACGTCACCGGTATGCAGGCTCCACGCGACGCGCAGGCCCGCCACGTTGGCTGGCGTGATCTGGGTGGCGGCGGAAAATTTCTGCGCCATGCGATCGCCGTTGAAATCGTCCCACGGCGCGGTCGGGCCGGCCGGCGTCAGCACGCCGCCCCCGCCGCTGCGGGCGGGCAGCATGATGCCGGCAGCGATCGCCGCCACCCCGACGAGCGCGCCGCCGACCAGCATGGCCCCGCGTCCGGCGGGCACCGCCGGCAAGCCCGGACGGAATAGCCGCCACAACCAGCCGACCGCCGCAACCGCCATCGCCGCCACGATCGCGCCGCTTTCCATGAACCATGCCGCGACCGACGTACCGACGATGTCGAGCAGCAGCAGGGCGAGCAACAGCCACGCGGCGCCCCGCCGGGGCTGACGCAGCAGCAGGATCGCGCCGAGCATCATCAGCAGGCCCGAGCCAAGCACCAGCAGCGCGCCCCCGGTGCCATTGAGCCCGGTCTCGACCAGCCTGTAGTCCAGCAGCGCGGTGCCGGCGGCGATCGCGCCTCCCGCGAGGATCGTCAGGCTGCCCAGCTGCGCGCCGGTAGCGGCGATGCGCATCGTCCTTCTCCCTTATTGGTCGGGGGGTGGACCGGCCTCCGATCGGGCAGCGCTGCGCGGCATGCCGACCGGCCAGCGGTCCGGGCCGTAATGCGGCAGCGGCGCGCCGAATTCATAGGCGCCGAGATCGGGCGCGCGGCCGGCGAACCCGTCGGTGATGCCCGGCAATTCGACGCCGCGGTCGATCGCGCGCGAACGAGGCCTCAGCCGGAAATCCATATCCTCGGGCTTGTAGAGGATACGCGGATCCGACGTATCCACCGCCGCGACCTTCACGAAATCCTGAAGCGTGACGATAGCGCTATGGCGATCCTGCCCCGTCCCCTTCTGATACTCGGCGAGCGTGGCGAAAGCACGGGCGACCAGCGGACCGTCATAGTCCGCGGCGACCCCGGCAGGGGGAGAATTCCAGCCGAAATTCTTGTCCACGCCCGGGCTCGGCCCAAATCCATTATAATCGGAGGTCGAATAGTTGGTGAAAGTGCGCATCTGGAACAGCGGCTTGGCCCACCCGTCGCTTACGAACAGGTTGTTGCGCAGGTGGACATTGGACAAGGCGCCGAGCGCCCCGGCCAGCCCGATGAAGCTGTTCTGGTAGATCAGCACGCCGGCAGGATTGTCGAGCAGCTTGAGCGCGCCGGTGGACGGAGCGTTATAGAGCAGGTTTCGATAGATATAGGCCGGCCCGCCAAAAATCGGTTGGGTGCTGTAAGCGAGGTTCGACGCGTTGACGCACCGATTTTCATACGCCCGGACATTGTGGACGCCGCCGTCAAGCTCGACGCAATTGTCCGCTTGATTGAACATGTCGTTGCGATAGACGTCGATCGAGCTCGCCTGCTCCCCAGGGTTGTCGCTGGGGCTGCCATAGGTAGCGATGTCGATCGCGTCGTGGAAGTTGGCGACATAGTTGCGTGCGATGACATGGCCACGGCCATAGACCTTCACCGCGTATTCGGATGTGATCGGCGCGGGATATTCGCCGTACTTTGCCCAGACCTCATCGTGGATCCAGCTAGTCATCCGGGTCGGATTGTGGCGGCCGAGGAAAACATTGTCGGCGATGTAGAAATCGCGCGAACCCGCCCACTCGTCCTGCACCACACGACCGACGTCATAGACCAGAGAATGTTTCAGTGTGAAACCGCTGGCGCCGACGATCCGCTTCATGCCGAGCAAGAAGGCGACGTTGGTGTTGCGGACGGTGATGCCCTCGAAGTAATTGTAGCTGGCGGCTTCGAGATTGAACAGATTGTGCGCGCCGTCCCCGTCGAAGACGACCTCGCCATCGCCAGCGGCCTTGATGACGATCGGCTTGTCGGGCGTGCCGCTGGCCGTGAGATAATAGGTGCCGTCAAACGGCGTACCATAGGCCGGGTCCTTCAATGTCCCGACAATGCCGCCATAGATGAACCGCGCGTCCTTATAAACACCGGCATGGATCAGGATCGTATCCCCGGGCTGCACCCTCGGATCGAACAGATTATAATGATCCGATTCGTCCGAGCCGAGATAATAAGCCGTCATCAGACCGATGAAACCGGGCTGCTGCATCTCGCCCTTATAGCCGAACGGATAGACGTGGTAGACATGCCCGCCGCTCGCCGGCATCGGCTCCTTGCGGGTATGGACCGTCACGACTTGCTCGGAGGTGCCGACGACGCCGTCAGGGTCGGTCAGAATGAAGCGGCATTCATAATCGGTGTCCGGGTCGAGGCCGAGGATGCTGCCGGCGAACATGTTGGGGACACGATAGTTGAAATAATTGCGGTCGCCATATTCAGGCTTCGGCCCGCGCACAAATTCGCCGTCCAGCCGCAGCATCGGCAGGCCCTTGCGCCATTCGCCGGAGCCGGCCTTGCGATAGCTCACCGTCACCATGCTGTTGCGATTGGCGTCGCCCTTGATATTCCATTCGAAGCCCAGCGACTGAAGGGTGGGCAATTCGACGAGGAAGCTGCCGGCCTGGACTGTCACGTCGCCGGCGCCCGGCGCCGCCGGGGCCGCCGAGCCCAGCCCGAGCAGCAGCAGCGCCCCGAGTGACGGCAATGGCCTGCGTGCAATCGAACGGATCATGTCGCCCCTCATTGGCGGGGCCGCCCCCGCCGGGTAAAAATGGGGCTGCGCGCGGCACGGGCGCAGCCCCAGGGGAGGATCGTTGCCGGCATGCGGTCACATACCGTCGGCATCGCGGATCAGAGGCTGCCCTTGAAGCCGATCGTGAAGTATCGACCCATCGAGTTTCCGAAATTGTTGGGCGCCGGGTAGAACAACCCCGGATTCTGGGAGTTGGTCGGGTAGAGAGGATATTGCTTGTTCGCCACGTTCTGGACAGCGAGGTAGATGTTGGCCGTGGTACCTTCGATCTTGATCGACTTGTTGATCGTCACGTCGAGCGTGTTGAAGGAGGGAACGCGGGGTTGCTCGAACACCTGGCCGGGCAAGGTTTTCTTGTTGAAGCTGCTCAGCCAGCTGTCCTGCAGATTGAAGCTCCAGGTGCCGATCTCATAACCAACGAACAGCGTGACCCGGTAATTGGGGAAGGGCGCGAGGTTCTGCGGTGCCCCCGGATAATTCACGGTCTTGATCGTCGGCTGATAGGTTCCGAAGCCGCGCAGGTCGAGCCGGCCCGGCAGCTTCTCGGACAGCTGGGCCAGGTCGAAGCGATAGCTCGCCTCGATATCGACGCCCTGGGTGCGCACCGAAGCGCTGTTCAGGCTCTGCGACACGATCGCGGTCGGGAAGTTGGCGGCCGAGGTGTCGGTGATCGGATTCGGACGGATGGCCAGCGCGCAATAAGGCGAGGTTCCGCCGGACGCGATGCAGAGTTGCTGCACGGCCTGGGTCGAATAGTTGATGTTGGTGATGCCGTCCTTGACCGTAATCTTGTAATAGTCGGCCGAGAAACTCATTCCGGGGATCGGGCGGAGCACCATGCCGATCGTGTAGGTGTGCGCCTTCTCCGGCTTGAGGTCAGGATTGCCCTGGCTGTTCAGCGGGATGCTGGCGGTCTGATTGGTGAGGAGATCGGTGAAACCGGTCGTCGACGATTGCAACGGCGAGAACAGATCGTTGAGCGTCGGCGCGCGGATGTCCACCGACATCGTGCCGCGGAAGCGCAGGATGTCGTTGACGTGGTGGTCGAAGCCGACCTTCCACGTCTCGACCGAACCGGAGGTGCTGTAATGCGTGAACCGGCCGGCGACGTTGACGTCGAAGCTCTGGATGAAGGGGATATCCTTCAGCAGCGGCAGGTTGGCCTCGCCGGCGAACTCATAGACATTGTTCCTCGCCGCAACGTCCGCGACGACATTCTGCACCCACACCGGCGACGACGGGCTGCACAGGCGCAGGCCGGTGCAATTCACGGTCTCCGTCGGCGATGCGCTGCTGTCGACGCTGTAGCGGTTCCACCGTGCCTCACCGGACAGCGCCACGCGCACCGGGCCCGCCGGAAGGTTGAACAGCTCTCCCGAGATAGTGCCGCCGACATTGTCCATGATATTGCGCATGACATATTGGGTGCGCTGCGAAACATAATCGAACTGCGACGCGGTCACCGAGCTGCCGCCAAAAGGATTGATCGGCACGCAGCCCGGATAAAGGCTGGCAGACGGCGTCGTCGAGACATAGCAGACGGGATGACCCGCCGAATCCAGCACCGCGTCCTCGGCAGCGTAAAGCCGCTGGTTATTGGTGTTGTTCGGATTGTACTGGAGCAGGCGGCTGTCGCCGTGGCTGTAATAAAGATCCCAGTCAAAACGATCGAGCAGCTTGCCGTTGATCCCGGTGAGCACCGAGAGATAGCGCTGGTTCGCAACAGTTGCGTAGACCCGATCCTGATCGCCGGCGTCGGTGCCGCCGATATTGTTGATGAACGAGGCGAGCACGAACTTGCCCGACGGATTGGCCAGCATGGCGCGCGCCTGCGGGGTGAGGAACGCGTTGTCGACGAAGAATGTATTCGGACGGTTTGCGTTGGCGCCCGGCGACAGGTTCATCGGGTACCAGGTCGCATAGTTACGCGACTTGGCCGCCGTGGCCTGCACATAGAAAGTGGTGTCGTCGGTCAGGTCGTAGCTGAACCGCGAGAAGGCATCGAACGAGCGCAGGGCCGCCTGATAGGTGCCGTACAGATCATAGCCGCCGTCGCCACCGCTGCTGAGATTGCCCGTGCCCGTGGCGGTGCCCGGATTATAAGGGCCGATCACGCCGTTCTGAGTGAACTGCATGCCGTTGGCGGCGCAGCCGGCGCAGGTTATCAGACCGTTTGGCGCCTGGTTGCTGAGCCGGGAGAAGGGCGTGTTGCGATAGGGGTTGGCGGCAGTGCCGGCACCCGACTGCTCCCAGGCCTGACCGTTGAAGCCATAGGGGCGTGCGGTGATCGGGATCGCGTCCTGGTGGAAGATGCGCAGCGAGCCTTCGATATGGCCGCGACCGCCGAACAGGCTGGTGCCGGCGGCAACCGACGCCTGGTAGGACGCGCCGTCGCCATATTTGGACACACCGCCGTTGAAGTCATACTTCAGCCCGTTGAAATTCTTGTTGAGCACGAAGTTGACGACGCCGGTAACCGCGTCCGAGCCATAAACCGCAGAGGCGCCGCCGGTGACGACGTCGACCCGGCTCATCAGCGCGAGCGGCAGCACGTCGGCGTCGACGGTGCCGTTGGCGTTCGAAGGCGCGATGCGATGGCCGTCCAGCAGCACCAGCGTGCGCTGGACGCCGAAGTTACGCAGGTTCAGCACGTTGCCGGCGGCATTGCTGCCCGCATTGCTGGTGCTGCGCCCGGACTGGGAACCGAGGAACACCGGCAGCTTGCTCAGCGCCTCCGGGATGTTGGTCGGCGTGGTCGCGAGCAGCTGCTGGGTCGACACCACAGTCAGCGGCGTCGGCGAGTTGGCGGCGTCCGAAATGACGCGCGAGCCGGTGACGACGATCTCGCCGGCGCTCGGGGTAGCAGCGTCGCCGCTGGCGGCGACCGCAGCCGGGGGCACGGGATCCTGAGCGAGCGCGGCGCTCATGGGCAACAAGGCGGCGCTACCGATCAGCAACGCGTGGATATGATTATAGCGACCAGTGCGCATTCACTCACCCCTCGATAAATGCCGGAAAACTGGCGTTATATGCCGCTCGGCCAAGTTTATTTTTGTCAGGGTGGGACTATTGTTGATTCGGCTACACCACAATTCACAAAAGATTTCTGTCTGCTAGAAATGTTTTTTATAGGGGCGTCCGGGTCGTCGGCTAACGGCCGATTGGCGCTAGTCTGAGTAATTGCCCATCATTACTGTCGGTCAGCACCCACAGCGCGCCGTCCGGCCCTTCCACGACATCGCGGATGCGCTGGCGCCGGTCCTGTAGCAGCCGCTCCTCGCCGACGACGTGGCCGTTGCGCATGACCAGTCGCGCCAGATGCTGGCCGGCAAGCGCGCCAACGAACAGGTTACCGCTCCATTCGGGGATCAGCTTGCCACTGTAAAAAGTGATCCCGCTGGGCGCGATGGTCGGGTCCCAATAATAGACGGGCTGGTCGGTGCCGGGCCAGCTGCTCCGGCCATTGTTGATGAGCTTGCCGCTATATTCTGTGCCATAGCCGACGACTGGCCATCCATAATTGTGCCCGGGCTCGATACGGTCGATCTCGTCCCCGGTCTGCGGTCCGATATCGGATGCCCAGACAGCGCCGCGGGAGTCCCGGACGAGGCCTTCGATGTTGCGCACTCCGAGCGCCCAGATCGCGCCCTCCGCCGCGCGCACCTGCGCAAATGGGTTGTCGGCGGGTATCGACCCGTCAAAATTGATCCGTACGATCTTGCCGAGGGTGGAATCGAGGTCCTGCGCCTTGATGCGTAGCTGCGGCAGAAAATGATCGCCGACCGTGACGAGCAGCGTTCGATCCGGCTGGACAAGAATGCGCCCGCCATAATGGCCGACATTATTGTGGGCCGGTGCCGAGAAGATGATCCGGACATCCTGCATCATCGTCTCGTCCGGCGACAGCGTCGCCGTCGCCACGGTCAGGCCGTTGCCGTCTTTCCGATATTCGACATAGGAGAAGAAAATCCGCCGGGTGCGCGCGAAATCGGGATCGAGCGCGAGGTCGAAAAAGCCGGCGTCCGAATAGTTCAGCACCTCCGGCACGCCGCCGAGCGGCTCGCCGATCTTCCCGTCCGGGGTGACGATGCGGATGCGGCCCGACTTCTCGGTGACGAACATGCGCCCGTCCGGCCGGAACACGATCTTCCACGCCCGCTGGAAGCCATGGGCGACGACGGTGGCGGCGATCGCCGTCTTCGTCTTCACGGCGACCGCGCGGGTCTGCTCCCTGAAGGCCGGCTTGGCGACAGGATTGAGCGGCGGCCGGGTTTCGAGCACCGCCCCCGCCGGACGCGGTTCGTCGGGCGCGCGTGCGCCGGCATTCCCTTCGCCAGGCCCCATGTTGGGCTCAAGGTTGAGCGCACGAATGCGGGCATAATCGATCGGCTGTGCCAATGCGCCGCAGCCGGCCGCGAGCGCGAGCAGGGCAGCGCCCGCGGACATTACAATCCTGTTTTTCACCTTGTCCTCACCCTCACTGGCGGGTCAGCCGCCCCCGCCCCCGCCACCCCGGATCGGACGGCTGAGCGCATTCTGGCAATCGTCGGAAATCTTGGTCCAATGCTGCACGAGGCATTCGGCCTTGAGTGAAGCTCGGGTGCAGAATTTTTGCAGGTCGAGGCGGCAGGAATCCGCCGTCGCCGGGTTCGCCCCGGCCTGCGGCGGGACCGGGCTCTGCTTCTGTGCCGAGACGGCGGCGGGCATCAGCGCCACCAGCAGCAGGGCGTGGCTCGTCCGCATCATGCTGCGGTCCTCAGCGCGCGTCGTGCTTCGTCGCGGGCGGCGCGGAGGAGGCCTTCGATATAGCCATAGGAGAAGGCGAAGGCCTGGAGCTTCTTGGGGTCGTCGGGATGGCGTGGGTTGTGATCGGGCAGCAGCGTGCCCT
>NZ_JAHKRT010000007.1 GCF_018863195.1 Sphingomonas quercus
GCTCCTCCAGCACCAGCCGGCATTTCAGCCCCTCGCGCACCGCCGCGGCAGCGGTGAGGCGGCAATGGTTGGACTGGACGGCGCCGACCGTGATCAGCGTGTCGGCGCCCTGCGCCAGCGCATCGGCCACGAGATATTCGAGCTTGCGCGTCTTGTTGCCGCCACCGGTCAGCCCGGTCTGGTCGTCGCGCTTGATCCACAGCGTCGGCCCGCCGAGATGGGCAGAAAGGCGCTCCATGCGTTCGATCGCGGTCGGCGCCAGCGTGTAGCGGCGGCGGGGGAAACGGGACAGGCTGGCCATCGATCAGATCTCGTACTCAAGTTGCCACTGCGGTTCGCTGTAGGCCGGTGCGGCGTCGCGGAAAGCCGGCTGACGGGCCTTCATCCTGCCATAGAGGCGCTTGACCGTGTCGCTGCCCGTACGGACGCACAGCGCCGGCACGAAGGCGTGCGCGATGCACGCCAGGCCGCCCGCGACCATCGCCGTGCCGAAGCCCAGCGCGGTGCGGAAATGCGCGCCGTAGCTTTCGCCGACGGTGCGCGGGTGGGCGAGGAAGAGACGGTCGATCATTGTCGGAGCCCCATGGGAATCGCGTGCCGGCCTTGTGCCGCATGCAGGCCCGCCGCGCCAGTCATCGCTCGGGCGGGGCTTTACCGGGACCGTGTCATTGCCCTACCACACCGAGCATACACAGTTCATACGGATGGCTTTTGTCATGAAGACAGCAATTCTCCTCGGCGCCGGTCTGGCCGCGCTGATTGCCGGCACGGCGCAGGGGCAGACCGGCCGCCCGCAGCTCGGCAGCTTCGGCCTCGACGTGTCGGGCATGGACCGGTCGGTGAAGCCGGGCGACGACTTCTATCGCTTCGCCAATGGCGCATGGGCCGACAAGACCGAGATCCCCGCCGATCGCTCGGTCTACGGGATGTTCGTCGTGCTCGATGACCTGTCCCAGGCGCGCACCCGCGAGATCATCGAGCTCGCCGCCAACAACCCGGCGGGCAACGGCCAGAAGGTCGGCGATTATTTCGCCAGCTTCATGGACGAGGCCGGGATCGAGGCGAAGGGCGCCGCGCCGCTCAAGGCCGATCTCGCCCGCCTCGACGCGGTCACCGACAAGACCGGCTTCGTGCGCCTGCTTGGCCAGGAGATGCGCGCGCAGGGGCCGACCCTGTTCGACATGGGCGTGGACCAGGACATCAAGGCGCCCGATAGCTATATCGCCTATCTCGGCCAATCCGGCCTCGGCCTGCCGGATCGCGACTATTATGTCGTCGACAATCCCCGTTTCGCCGAGATCCGCGACAAATATATCGCCCATATCGCGCGCATGCTGGTGCTGGCCGGCACCCCGGAGGCGGCGGCCACCGCGAAGGCCCAGGGCATCTACGCCTTCGAGAAGAAGCTCGCCGAGGTGCAATGGTCGCGCGCGGACAGCCGCGACACCGACAAGATCTACAACAAGTGGACACCGGCCGAACTCGCCCAGAAGGCGCCCGGCTTCGACTGGGCGACGCTGTTCGCCACCACCGGGCTCAACGGCCAGAGCGCGTTCGTCGTCCAGCAGCCGAGCGCCTTCACGGGAATGGCCAGGATCTACGCCGATACCCCGCTCGACACGCTGAAGGACTGGCTGGCCTTTCACATTATCGTCGATCGCGCGCCGGTGCTGTCCAAGGCGTTCGTTGACGCCAATTTCGATTTCCGCGGCCGCACGCTGTCCGGCCAGCCGCAGATTCAGGAGCGGTGGAAGCGCGGCGTCAATCAGGTCAACAATGCGATGGGCGAGGCGGTCGGCCAGCTCTACGTCGCCAAATATTTCCCGCCCGAGGCGAAGGCGGCCGCCGACGAACTGGTGCGCAACCTGATCGCGGCGATGGACAATCGGCTCGCCAACCTCAGCTGGATGGCGCCCGAGACCAAGCAGAAGGCGCGCGAGAAGCTGGCCGCCTTCACTCCCAAGATCGGCTACCCGGACAAGTGGCGCGACTATGCGGCGCTGCGGGTCGTGCGTGGCGACGCCTATGGCAATGCCGAGCGCGCGGCGGCGTTCGAATATGATCGCAACATCGCCAAGCTCGGCCAGCCGGTGGATCGCGGCGAGTGGTTCATGACGCCGATGACGATCAACGCCTACGCCAACCCGCCGATGAACGAGATCGTGTTCCCGGCCGCGATCCTGCAGCCGCCCTTCTTCGATCCCAATGCCGATCCGGCGATCAACTATGGCGCGATCGGCGTCGTCATCGGCCACGAGATCAGCCATCATTTCGACGATCAGGGCCGCAAATATGACAAGACCGGCAAGCTCGCCGACTGGTGGACGCCGCAGGACGTGGCGCGCTTCAAGGCGTTCACCGACCGCGTCGTCAAGCAATATGCCGAATATATGCCGCTGCCGGGCCATCATGTGAACGGCGAGCTGACGCTCGGCGAGAACATGGCCGATCTCGCCGGCCTGTTCGTGGCGCACGATGCGTGGATCCGCTCGCTGAAAGGAAAGCCCGCGCCGGTCATTGACGGTTTCACCGGGGAGCAGCGCTTCTTCCTCGGCTTCGCGCAGGTGTGGCGGCAGAAGATGCGCGAGCCGGCCCTGCTGGAACGGCTGACCACCGATCCGCACACGCCGGGCGACTGGCGCCCCTATGTCGTGCGCAACAATGACGACTGGTACAAGGCGTTCGACGTGAAGCCCGGCACCAAATTCTACCTGCCGCCGGATCAGCGCATCAAAGTGTGGTGAGATGGGCACGGGCGGCTTGTGGCAGGCCGCCCTCCTATCGGGCCGAATAGCTGCAACCGATGCGGGGGCCTCGCGTTGGCATGGGCGTGAAGGGGGACATCTCAATTCTGTGCGCGGGTGCCGCGCTGCTCGCAATCGCGGGCGGCGCGCATGCGCAGGCGCAGCCGGCGCCGCAGGACGATCCGTTCGACGATCCGTTGTTCCAGCAGGCGCTGCCGCCGCTCGATCCCGTCCCGCCCGATCCGGCGGCGCCCCCGGCTGTGCCGGCCGCGCCGGCCGATCCCGCGCTGTCCGAGCCGTTGCCGCCGCTCGCCACCTTCGACACCGTGCCGCCGGAGGCGCCGCCGGAGGTGAAGGACGAGGCGGCGAGCCTGGTCCGTTACTCGGTGACGGTGAGCGGTCTCAAGCCGATCGGGCTGGAGGACGAGTTCCGCGACCTCGCCTCGCTCTACAAGGATCGCAAGGACACCACCAACGCCACCCAGGTGCAGGCCCGCGCCGACGAGGACGTGAAGCTCGCCGAGCGGATGATGCGCGCCGAGGGCTATTATGACGGCACCGCCTCGGCGACGATCACGCCGACGGCGAACAAGCCCGGCGAGGTCAGCGTCGCGATCGTTGCGGCGCCGGGCACGCGCTACTCCCTGGGCACCATTGCCGTCACCGGGCCGGACACGGCGCCCCCGGGTCTCGTCCTCAAGGCGCTGGCGCTGAAGAGCGGCGATCCGCTGCAGGCGCTGGCGGTGGAGAATGCCGAGGCCCAGGTGGCGCTGCACCTGCCGGAGCAAGGCTATCCCTTCATCCGGCTGGGCCCGCGCGACATCGCCCTCGACGAGGCCACGCACAGCGGCGATTACACGCTGCCCGTCGAGCCCGGTCCTCGCGCGAGCTATGGCGGTTTCCGCGTCGAGGGCGAGCCGATCCTCGATGCGCGGCGGGTTGCCCGCTTCGCCCGCTTCAAGTCCGGCGAGGTCTATGACAGCCGCGAGGTGGACGATCTGCGCCAGGCGCTGATCGCGACCAGCCTGTTCTCGACAGTTTCGGTGGAGCCGGTGCGCACCAACGCCCCCGGCCCGGACGGCACCGAGACTGTGGACCTGCTCGTCCGCGAAGTGCGCGGGCCGTGGCGCAGCCTGTCCGTGCTCGGCGGCTATGGCACCGGCGAGGGCCTGAAGATCACCGGCAGCTGGAGCCACCGCAACCTCTTCCCGCCCGAGGGGGCGCTGATCCTGGAAGGCGTCGCCGGCACCCAGCAGCAAAGCGTCAAGAGCACCTTCCGCCGCTCCGACCTCGGCAAGCGCGACCGCACTTTCCAGGCCTCGGCGGAGGTCGCCCGCCAGCGCTACGACGCCTATGATGCCGAGACGCTGACCCTTGGCGCCAGCCTGTCGCGGCAAAGCACGCCGCTGTGGCAGAAACGCTGGACCTATTCGCTTGGCGGCGAGCTGATCGCCAGCCGCGAGCGCGCCACCGGCAGCGACCTTCTGACCCGCGATCGCGGCACCTACATCATCGCGGCGCTTCCCTTGCAGGTGGGGTATGACCGCTCCGACAGCCTGCTCGACCCGACGCGAGGTTTTCGCCTGTCGGCGCGGATCAGCCCGGAGGCGCAGAAGCAGACCAGTGCCGGCTTCGACGGCTATGTCCGCATGCAGTTCGACGCCAGCACCTATCGCCCGTTGATGGACGGGCTGGTGCTGGCGGCGCGGGCGCGGCTGGGCATGATCAACGGCGCGAGCCGGGATTCGATCGCGCCTTCCCGGCGCCTCTACGCCGGCGGCGGCGGCTCGGTGCGCGGCTTCGGCTATCAGGAACTCGGCCCCAAGGATCTCGATGCCAATCCGATCGGCGGGCGCTCGCTCACCGAGTTCGCGGTCGAGGCGCGCTATCGCTTCGGCAATTTCGGCGTGGTGCCGTTCCTCGATGCCGGGCGGGTGGGCGAGGGGTCGACCCCGTCCATCTCGGGCATGCGCTACGGCGCGGGTATCGGCGCGCGCTACTATACCAATTTCGGGCCGATGCGCATCGATGTGGCGACGCCGCTCGCCCGGCAGCGCGGCGAGAGTCGGGTCGCCGTCTATATCTCGATCGGGCAGGCCTTCTGATGGCACGCCGCATCCTCAAATGGGGCGGCATCGCGGTGGGCTCGCTGGCGCTACTGGTGCTGGCGGTGGTGCTCGGGCTCAACACTTCGCCGGGGCGGCGCTTCGTCGCGGACCAGATCAACGGCTATGAGACGCAGTCCGGCCTGAAGCTGACGGTCGGGCGGATCGAAGGCTCCCTTTACGGGCGGATGACGCTGCGCAGCGTGGCGCTGCGTGATCCCAGGGGCATTTTCCTGACGGCGCCGGCAATCAACCTCGACTGGCGGCCCTTCGCCTATCTCCACAACAAGGTCGACGTGCGCGCGCTGTGGGCCGGGCAGATGACGCTGCTGCGCGTGCCCGAGACCAAGACGGTGCCGACCGATCCCAACGCGCCATTGCTGCCGGATATCGACATCGTCGTCGGCCGGCTGGCGATCGACCAGTTCGACATCGCCCCGGCGGTGACCGGGCGGCGGCACTCGTTGCGCATGCTGGGCTCGGCCGACATCGCCGACGGGCGCGCGCGGATCACTGCCGATGCCTTTGCCCGCAAGGCGCCGGGGCTGGCCGGGGGCGATCGGCTGACCCTGATGCTGGATGCCGTTCCAGAGCAAAACCGGCTGGTGATCAGCACCAAGCTCGATGCGCCGGCGGGCGGGCTGGTCGACAGCTATGCCGCACTCGGCAAGCCGCTCGGCCTGAGCATCAACGGAACCGGCGACTGGTCCAGCTGGCGCGGCCAGCTTCATGCCACGGCCGGCGGCGACGAGCTGGCGGCGCTGGCCGTGACCGGCCGCAACGGCGTTTTCACGGTGAAGGGTCCGCTGACGGCGGGCAGCCTGCTCAGCGGCCCGGCGGCGCGGCTGGCCCAGCCGAACGTCGATCTCGATCTGACTGCGGCGTTGGCCGATCGCAAGGTGGACCTCACCGCCGCCGCGCGGTCCGGCGCGGCGACGGTCAGCGCGCGCGGGCTGGTCGATCTTGGTGCCAGCCGCTTCGGCAACCTGCGGCTGGTGGCGAAGCTGCTCAGGCCCGGCGCCATCGCCGACGAGGCGCGTGGCCGCGACGTGACGCTGGACGCCGTGCTGGACGGGCCGATGGCGACGCCGACGATCGACTATACGCTGCGCGCAGCGGCCCTCGGTTTCGGCGCGACCGGGCTGGAGGAGGTGACGGCGCGCGGGCGGGCGACGATCGACGCCGACCGCATCCTGATCCCGGTGTCGATGACGGCGCGGCGGGTGACGGGGCTGAATGCGGCGGCGGGCGGCCTGCTCACCAATGTTCGCGCGGACGGGCATCTGGCATGGTCGGCGGGTCGGCTGTTGTCCGACGACCTCAAGCTGCGCTCGGACCGCATCGATGCGACCGCGATCCTCATCGCCGACATCGCCCATGGCAAATATACCGGCGCGCTGAAGGGCCGGGTCAACGACTATCAGGTCGACGGGCTCGGCCGCATCAACCTCGTCACCGACGCCAGGCTGGTGACCGGGCCGCGCGGGGGCTTCGGCATTCGCGGCCATGTCCGCGCGGTGACGCGGCGGCTCGACGATGCATCCGTGCAGGGCTTTCTCGGCGGGCAGGCGGTGACCACCGCCATCGTCGGCTATGACGAGAATGGCCGCGTCACCGTCGAGCGGCTGCGTCTCGACGCGCCGCAATTCCGGGTGACGCAGGGCCAGGGCAGCTATCGCCTGTCGGACGGCCGCATCGCCTTTTCCGCACAGGCGGTGTCGAAGCAATATGGCCCGCTCGCCGTCGTCGCGCGCGGCACGGTGGCAAGGCCGCTGGTGACGCTGAAGGCCGCACGGCCGGGCGTCGGCCTCGGCCTGCGCGATCTGGAGGCGGAGCTGCGCGGCGTGCCGAGCGGTTACGCGGTGAACGCGCGGGGCCAGTCCGACTATGGACCGTTCACCACCGCGCTGACCATCGGCACCGGCACGCCGCTCGCCATCGACATCGCCAATGTCCATGTCGCCGGCATCGACCTGAAAGGGCGGCTGACCCAGCTGCCGGCGGGGCCGTTCGCCGGCACGGTGACGATCGCCGGGCCGGGGCTGACCGGCGCGGTCGGTCTCTCCGCCGAGGGCCGGTATCAGCGCGCCGATGCCGATTTGCGTGCCAATGGCGCCAGCATCCCCGGTCAGCCGCCGATCACCATCGAGCGCGGCGCTATCCGCGGGACGATGGTCCTCAACGATACCGGACCGACCGTGAGCGGGGATGTCGCCCTCACCAATGTGCGGCGCGAGGGCAATCTGCTCAGCCGGCTGCGCGCGCGGCTGCGCTGGCAGGACGGGCGCGGTAACGTCGCCTTCGCCGGGCGCGGCGTCAGCGGGGTACCGTTCACGCTGGCCGGACAGGCGGAGATGACGCCGGAACTGGTGCGCGCCAATCTCCGCGGCTCGGCCAACGACGTCGCCTTCCGCCTCGCCGCCCCGGTGGAGGTGCGAAAGACCGGCGAAGACTGGCGGATGGCGCCGGCGACGATCGTGCTGCCGCAGGGCCAGGTGCGGATCGAGGGCAGCTATGGCGCCCGCACCACGGCCAAGGCGGTGCTCGACAATCTCGATCTGTCACTAAGCCAGGCGTTCGCGCCGGGGCTGCGGCTGGGCGGCAAGGCGTCCGGCAGCATTGATTATGCCGCCCAGGGGGATGCCGCGCCGCAGATGACCGCCCGGCTGACGCTGAAGGGCATCACCCGCTCCGGCATCGCCACCGTCTCGGCACCGGTCGACATGGCCGTGCTCGCCACGCTGGGCGAGGGCGGGGCGGACCTGCGGGCCGTAGCGCGGCGTGGTGGCGGCGTGGTCGGGCGCGTGCTCGCCCGCCTCGGCCCGGTGGCGCCGGGCGAGGCGCCGTGGAGCGAGCGGCTGATGGCGGCGCCGCTTTCCGGCGGCATCCGCTATAACGGCCCCTCCGAGCTGCTATGGTCGCTGACCGGGGTTGCCGGACAGACCGTCGCCGGGCCGATCGCGGTAGCGGCGGATTTCGCGGGCCGGCTCGATCAGCCGCAGCTGAACGGGGTCATCCGCGCCGACAGCCTGCGTTACGAGAATGAGGCCTATGGCACGACCCTGACCAACCTCGCCTTGCGCGGCCGCTTCACCCAGTCGCGGCTGGAGGTCAGCTCGCTGACCGCCAAGGCCGGCGAGGGCTCGATCGCGGCGCGCGGCAATATCGGGCTGGATGCGGCGAGCGGTTTCCCGATGGACATCAACGCCACGCTCAACCGCGCCCAGCTGGCGCGCTCCGACGCGCTTGGCGGCACGGTGTCGGGCACGCTTTCCGTGACCAGCCGGCGCGGCACCACCGCGCTCATCAAGGGCGACCTCAATATCCCCGAGGCGCGCTACCAGATCATCCGCCAGGGCGCCGCCGAGGTGCCGGAGCTGACCGGGGTCCACCGCAAGGGCGTGGAGCCGGTGGCCGAGGAAGCCTCGTCGCTGCCCTCGCGCTGGCGGCTCGACATCCGCGTGCGTGCCGACAACCAGCTGTTCGTCACCGGCATGGGCCTGGAATCCGAGTGGAAATCCAACCTGCAGGTGACGGGAACGTCGGACGACCCGCGGCTGGTCGGCCAGCTGGAGGTGATCCGCGGCACCTACAGCTTCGCCGGCCGCCGCTTCGATCTGACCCGCGGCATCATCCGGTTCGAAGGCGGGCCGATGACCGATCCGCTGCTCGACATCGAGGCCAACACCACGGTGAACAGCAACGCCAGCAGCATCACCGCCACCATCGTCATCGGCGGCCACGCGCTCGCGCCGCAGATCACGCTGACCTCGACCCCCGCGCTCCCGCAGGACGAGATCATGGCCCGGCTGCTGTTCGGCGGTCCGGTGACATCGCTGTCGCCGACCCAGGCGATCCAGCTCGCCGCGGCGCTCAACTCGCTGCGCGGCACCGGCGGCGGGCTCAACCCGCTCGGCAAGCTGCGCTCCGCCACCGGCATCGACCGGCTGCGCGTTCTCGGCGAGGACAAGACCGCGGGGCGGGGCACGGCGCTGGCGGCCGGCCAGTATCTCACCAACAATATCTATGTGGAGGTGATCACCGACGCGCGCGGCTATACCGCGACACAGCTGGAGATCGCGCTGAGCCGGGCGTTGTCCATCCTGTCCCAGACCGCGAGCTTCGGCGGATCGAGCGTGAACCTGCGTTACCGCAAGGATTATTAGCGCCCGACACCCTCCGGCATGACGAGAAGGTCAGCGCGGTTCGCTGTGCAGGTAGAGATAGGCCGGGTCGAACTCGGCGATGTCGGCCAGCGCGGGGCGGTTGGTGATCGTCACCCGGCCATCGCGGAAGGTCATCACGCCATCGTCGCGCAACACCCGCAACATGCGGTTGACGTGGATCGAGGTCAGGCCGGTGGCGTCGGCGATATCGGCCTGGGTGAACGGCAGGAAGAAGCTGTTCCCGTCGGAAAGCCCGGCGACGTCGAGCCTCGTATCCAGCTCGCACATCAGATGCGCGACACGGGCGATCGCCGAGCGGCGGCCGTTGGAGACGATCCACTGCCGGTGGATGGCGGCGTCGATCAGGGTCGTGAACCACAGCAGCCGGGTAAGGTGCGGCTCGTTCTCGGTGATGTGGCGCAACGTGGTGTGCGGCACCAGCGCCACCGTCACCGGCGAGACTGACGCCATATTATGCTCCAGCGATTTCAGCAGGAAGCCCTGCAGATCAATGAAATCGCCGGGCATATGGAATTCGAGGATCTGCCGCTTGCCGTCGGCCAGATCGATATAGCGGCAGACGAATCCGTCGAGCAGCAGCATCGACTGGGTGAGCGGCTCGCCCTGGCGGACGATGTTGCGGCGAGGCCCGAACTGCTTCGTGCCGGCGGGCGCGGCCATCAGCACCGCGCGCTCATGCTCATCCAGCATGTCGCGGCGGGCGAGCTTGTTCAACAGATTGACGATCATCGGCCTCACCCCCTCAACGCGGATTATCATGGCCGCAGCCGGACACAAGGTCAGCCCGTCCGATAGGGCACGACCGTGCGGACATCCGGATCGACGAGGATGCGCCGCCCGGCGGGCGGGAAGGCGCGCTGCTCGCAATCCTCGCGGGGGCAGATGCGGCACGATACGCCGATCGGCGTCACGCCGCGGGCGCCGGACAGGTCCAGCCCGTCGGCATAGATGAACGCGCCGGCATGGGCGACCTCGCAGCCGATCGCCACCGCATAGCGGCGCGGCGGCCGGGCGAAGCTGCCGGTCGGCTTCACCAGCCCCTTGGCCATGGAGACATAGCGCACCCCGTCCGGCGTCTCGGCCAGCTGGGTGAGGATGCGGTCCGGGATCGCCACCGCCTCGTGCACGATCCACAACGGGCAGGCGCCGCCATAGCGGGCGAATTGCAGGCGCGTGGCGGAATGGCGCTTGGTGATGTTGCCGGCCATGTCGACCCGGCAGAAATGGAAGGGCAGGCCGCGCGCGCCCGGCCGTTGCAGCGTCGACAGCCGATGGCATGCCTGCTCGAAGGAAACCCCGAAAATCTGGCACAGGCGATCAATGTCATGGCGGGTGGCGGTGGCGGCGGCGCGGAACGCCGCATAGGGCATGACCAGCGCCCCGGCCGCATAATTGGCGAGACCGACAGAGAGAAGCTGGCGGGCCTCCTCGGATTTGAGGCCGGCCCCGGCGACGATCGCGGCAATCTCGCCGGCCAGCTCAAGCCGGGTGAGCTGGTGGGCGAGATGGAAGGCGGCGCTCTCGCGCGGCAGCGCCCGATCCAGGGTCAGCACGCCGCGAACCGCGTCGAAGCGGCGCAGCGGCGTGCCCGGCTCCGACGTGTCCGACCACATCGTCTCGACGCCGTGCCGTTCGCGCAGGCGCCGCGCGATGTCGCCGCCGATGGTTCCGGCCAGCGCCTCGGCAGCGGTGTCCAGCGTGTCGATGTAGTTGCCGGCGTCGTGAAACCAGTCGCGCGCTTCCTCCCAGGGCAGGCGGGCGCTGCCGGTGGCACCGCTGTCGACCGCATCGTCGAGGATCATCAACTGCTCCTCGGCGCGCCGCCACGCGGCGTGGAGCGCGACGAGGCGGCGGGCCAGCGCGGGCTGCTGCTCGGCGGCACGGGCGAGCGCGGCGTCGTCGGGGATATCCGGGGAAAGCGGATCGGCCGCCGCCTCGGCCAGCGCGACGTGGAAGCGCGCGGCGTCTTCGGCATCGGGCAGCGACCAGTCGTGCGGGAAGGCGCGCGCGAGCGCGATGGCCACCGCGCTGGTCAGCGGACGATCGTCGGTCTCGATCTGCGAGAGATAGGAGACGGAGATGCCGGCGCGGCGCGCCATCTCCGCCTGGCCGAGGCGCAGGCTCAGCCGCAGCGCGCGCACACGGGCGCCGGCGAAGGTGCGGGCAGGAGGGTTCATCCCGCGCAGGCTATTTCACAAAGCTGCGGTTCGCAACTTCGCAAAACCACATTTGCCTCGGCATCGCCGGCGGGGAAGGGAGGAGCGGCAAGACCTTAGGGACGGCACGAGCTATGCAGACCATCCTCGACGATCTCGAGCGCCGCCGCGCCGCCGCCCGCCTCGGCGGCGGGCAGAAGCGCATCGACGCGCAGCACGCCAAGGGCCGCCTCACCGCGCGCGAGCGGCTCGACGTGCTGCTCGACGAGGGCAGCTTCGAGGAGCTCGACATGTTCGTCGAGCATAATTGCACCGACTTCGGCATGGACGCCCAGCATATTCCGGGCGACGGCGTCGTCACCGGCTCCGGCACGATCAACGGCCGGCTGGTGTTCGTGTTCAGCCAGGACTTCACCGTTTTCGGCGGCTCGCTGTCGGAGCGCCATGCGCAGAAGATCTGCAAGATCATGGACATGGCGCTGAAGGTCGGGGCGCCGGTGATCGGCCTCAACGACAGCGGCGGTGCGCGCATCCAGGAGGGCGTGGCGTCGCTCGGCGGTTATGCCGAGGTATTCCAGCGCAACGTGCTGGCGTCAGGGGTGGTGCCGCAGCTGAGCCTGATCATGGGGCCGTGCGCGGGCGGCGCCGTCTATTCCCCGGCGATGACCGACTTCATCTTCATGGTGAAGGATTCGTCCTACATGTTCGTCACCGGGCCGGACGTGGTGAAGACCGTCACCAACGAGGTGGTGACGCAGGAAGAGCTGGGCGGGGCCGTCACCCACACTACCCGCTCGGGCGTCGCCGACGTCGCCTTCGACAATGACATCGAGGCGCTGCTGGCGGCGCGGGACTTTTTCGACTTCCTGCCGCTGTCCAACCAGACCGGCGTGCCGGTGCGGCCGACCGAGGATGCGTGGGACCGGATCGAGCCGAGCCTCGACACGCTGATCCCGGACAGCGCCGCCAAGCCCTATGACATGCACGAACTGATCGCGAAGGTCGTCGACGAGGGCGATTTCTTCGAAACCCAGCCCGGCCATGCCGCCAATATCATCACCGGCTTCGGCCGCATCGAGGGGCGGACGGTGGGCATCGTCGCCAACCAGCCGCTCGTGCTGGCCGGCGTGCTCGACATCAATTCCGCGCGCAAGGCAGGCCGCTTCGTGCGCTTCTGCGACGCTTTCGAGATTCCGATCGTCACCTTCGTCGACGTGCCCGGCTTCCTGCCCGGCACCGCGCAGGAATATGGCGGCATCATCAAGCACGGCGCCAAGCTGCTGTTCGCCTATGCCGAGGCGACCGTGCCCAAGATCACCGTCATCACCCGCAAAGCCTATGGCGGCGCCTATGACGTGATGGCTTCGAAGCATCTGCGCGGCGACTTCAACTATGCCTGGCCGACCGCGGAGATCGCGGTGATGGGGGCCAAGGGCGCGGTCGAGATCATCTTCCGCGGCAAGACGCCGGAGGAGATCGCCGAACGCACCGCCGAATATGAGGCGCGCTTCGCCAACCCGTTCGTGGCCGCATCCAAGGGCTTCATCGACGAGGTGATCATGCCGCATTCGACGCGGCGGCGGATCGCGCTGGCGTTGCGCAAGCTGCGCAACAAGCACCTCGAAAATCCGTGGAAGAAGCACGACAATATCCCGCTCTGACCCAAGGCAGTCCAATCCCATGACCAGCGATCCGACCGTCATCCTCTCCTACGCGCGCACGCCGATGGGCGGCTTTCAGGGAAGTCTCGCCGGCGCCTCGGCCGTCGATCTCGGCGCCGCTGCCGTCCGGGCGGCGGTGGAGCGGGCTGGCCTCTCGGGCGATGCGGTCGAGCGCGTCTATATGGGCTGCGTGCTGCCCGCCGGCCTCGGCCAGGCGCCGGCGCGACAGGCGGCGATCCATGCCGGCCTGCCCCAGTCGGTCGAGGCGGTGACGGTCAACAAGATGTGCGGCTCCGGCATGGCCGCCGCGATGCTCGCCGCCGATGCGATCGCGGCCGGTTCTGCCGATATCATCGTCGCGGGCGGCATGGAGAGCATGACCAACGCGCCCTATCTGCTCAAGAAGCACCGCGCCGGCGCGCGCATCGGCCATGACGCGATCTACGACCACATGATGCTGGACGGGCTGGAGGACGCCTATGAGCCCGGCCGCGCCATGGGCACCTTCGCCGAGGATTCGGCGCGCGATTATCAGTTCACGCGCGAGGCGCAGGATGCCTATGCGGTCGAGAGCCTCTCGCGCGCCCGCAAGGCGCAGGAGACTGGAGCCTTCGCCGACGAGATCGTTCCCGTCGAGGTGAAGGGGCGCAAGGGCGCGGTCACCGTGAGCGAGGACGAGCAGCCGCCCAAGGGCGATCCAGCCAAGATCCCGACGCTACGCGCTGCCTTCGCCAAGGAGGGCACGATCACCGCGGCGAGCTCCGCCTCCATCTCGGATGGGGCGGCGGCGCTGGTGCTGACCCGCGCATCGCTGGCCGAGGCGAAGGGGCTGAAGCCGGTGGCGCGCATTGTCGCCCATGCAGCCCACGCCCGCGCGCCGGCGCAGTTCACCACCGCCCCGGTCGGCGCCGTCAGCCGCGTCCTCGAAAAGGCCGGCTGGACGGTGGATGACGTCGATCTGTTCGAGATCAACGAGGCGTTCGCCTGCGTGACGATGATCGCCATGCACGATCTCGGCATTCCCCATGACAAGACCAACATCAACGGCGGCGCCACCGCGCTCGGTCATCCGATCGGCGCGTCCGGCGCCCGCATCCTCGCCACCCTGATCGCGGCGCTGCGACGGACCGGCGGCAGGCGCGGCGTGGCTTCGCTCTGCATCGGTGGCGGCGAGGCGACGGCGATGGCTGTGGAGCTGATCTGATGGCGCGGCTCGGGCGGCTCAACCATGTCGGCATCGCCACGCCCAGCATCGCCGAGGGGCTGCGGCTCTATCGAGACCTGCTTGGCGGCACGGTGTCGCGCGAGCCGTTCGACCTGCCCGCGCAGGGCGTGCGCGTCTGCTTCGTAGACACGCCTAACTCTCAGGTCGAACTGCTTGAGCCGCTTGGTGAAAATTCCCCGATCCTGAAATTCCTGGAGAAGAATCCGGCGGGCGGGCAGCACCATGTCTGTTTCGAGGTCGCCGATATCCACGCCGCCAAGGCGGACATGGAGGCCAAGGGGTGCCGCGTGCTCGGCGAGCCGCGCATCGGCGCCCATGGCACGCCGGTGATCTTCGTCCACCCCAAGGACATGGGCGGCACGTTGATCGAGCTGATGGAGACGCCCCGTGGCGACCATTGATGATTGGGAGAAGGCCGCCGCCAGGGAGGTAAAGGGGCGCGACCTGACTTGGCATACGCCGGAAGGAATTCCCGTCAAGCCGCTCTATACGCAAGAGGATGTGGCCGGCGTCGATCCCGGGCTGCCCGGCTTCGCGCCATTTACCCGCGGCGTACGCGCGTCGATGTATGCCGGCCGGCCATGGACGATCCGGCAATATGCCGGCTTCTCGACGGCGGAGGAATCCAACGCCTTCTACCGGCGCAACCTCGCCGCCGGCCAGAAGGGCCTGTCGGTCGCCTTCGATCTCGCCACCCATCGCGGCTATGACAGCGATCATCCGCGCGTCGTCGGCGATGTCGGCAAGGCCGGCGTGGCGATCGACACGATCGACGACATGAAGATCCTGTTCGACAGCATCCCGCTCGACGAAATGTCGGTCAGCATGACGATGAACGGCGCGGTGATCCCGATCCTCGCCTTCTTCATCGTCGCGGGCGAGGAGCAGGGGGTCCCTCAGGCGAAGCTGGACGGCACCATCCAGAACGACATCCTGAAGGAGTTCATGGTCCGCAACACCTATATCTATCCGCCCGGGCCGAGCATGCGGATCATCTCCGACATCATCGCCTATACCTCGGCCAACATGCCGAAATTCAACAGCATTTCCATCTCCGGCTATCACATGCAGGAGGCCGGCGCGACGCAGGTGCAGGAACTGGCCTTCACCATCGCAGACGGCCGCGAATATGCCCGCGCGGCGATGGCCTCCGGGCTGGATATTGATGCGTTTGCAGGGCGTTTGAGCTTCTTCTTCGCAATTGGCATGAACTTCTTCATGGAGGTGGCGAAGCTGCGCGCGGCGCGGAAGCTCTGGCATCGGGTGATGACGGAGCTGGGCGCCCGGGATGAGCGCTCCAAGATGCTGCGCACGCATTGCCAGACGTCCGGCGTATCGCTGACCGAGCAGGACCCGTACAACAACGTCATCCGCACCACCGTCGAGGCGATGGCCGCGGCGCTGGGCGGCACGCAGAGCCTGCACACCAACGCCCTGGACGAGGCGATCGCGCTGCCGACCGACTTCTCCGCCCGCATCGCCCGCAACACCCAGATCGTGCTGCAGGAGGAAACGGGGATCACCAAGGTCGTCGATCCGCTGGGCGGCTCCTATTATGTTGAGGCGCTGACCGAGGAGCTGGCGGCAAGAGCCTGGGAAATCATCGAAAGGGTCGAGGCCGAGGGCGGCATGGCGCAGGCCGTCGCCGCCGGCTGGCCCAAGGCGATGATCGAGGAGGCCTCCGCCGCGCGTGCCGCCCGCGTCGACCGCGGCGAGGATGTGATCGTCGGCGTCAACAAATATCGGCTGGCGGACGAAGCGTCGATCGACATCCTCGATGTCGACAACCACAAGGTCCGCGAGGCGCAGATCGCCCGCATCCAGCGCGTGAAGGCGGGCCGGGACGAGCCGGCGTGCCAGGCCGCGCTCGACGCCTTGCGGGACGGCGCGCGGGGCAATGCCAACCTGCTCGCCCTCGCCGTGGACTGCGGGCGCGCACGCGCCACGCTCGGCGAGATCAGCCGGGCGATGGAGGATGTGTTCGGCCGCCACGATACCGTGCCGAAGCCGGTGCAGGGCATCTATGGCGGCGCCTATAAGGACGATGCGCGCTGGCTGCTGCTGGAGAATGGCGTGCTCGCAGTGGAGCGGATCAAGGGGCGTCGCCCCCGCATCCTCATCGCCAAGATGGGGCAGGACGGGCATGATCGCGGCGCCAACCTCGTGTCGTCGGCGTTCGGGGATCTCGGCTTCGATGTCGTCGCCGGACCCTTGTTCCAGACCCCGCAGGAGGCCGCCGAGCTGGCGCTGCGCGAGGATGTCGACGTGGTCGGCGCCTCCAGCCTCGCGGCGGGCCACAAGACCCTGATTCCGGAGCTGATCCGTCTGCTCAAGGCCGCCGGCCGCGAGGATATCCGGGTGGTGGCCGGCGGCGTCATTCCGGCGCAGGACTACGCCTTTCTCCGCGATGCCGGCGTGCAGGCGATCTTCGGGCCGGGTACCAATCTCATCGACGCGGCCGGCGAGGTGCTTCGCCTGCTGGGCCATAATATGCCGCCGCAAGGCGTGGAGGCTGCTGAATAATGCGTACCGACTGGAGCCGCGACGAGATCGCCGCGCTGTTCGACCTGCCGTTCCTCGATCTCCTGTGGCAGGCGCAGGGCGTCCATCGCGCGCATCATGCCCGCAACGAGGTGCAGCTTTCCACGCTGCTGTCGATCAAGACCGGCGGCTGCGCTGAGGATTGCGGCTATTGCAGCCAGTCCGTTCACGCCGAGACCGGCCTTCAGGCGAGCAAGCTGATGGATGTCGGCGCCGTGGTCGCAGCGGCGCGGGAGGCGGCGGACAATGGCTCGGATCGCTTCTGCATGGGCGCGGCGTGGCGCGAGCCCAAGGACCGCGACATGGACGCCTTGTGCGACATGGTGTCGCGGGTGAAGGCGCTCGGCCTCGAGACGTGCATGACCCTCGGGATGCTGAGCGAAGGGCAGGCGGCGCGGCTCGCCGAGGCCGGGCTCGATTACTACAACCATAATCTCGATACCTCGCCCGAGCATTACGGCAATGTCATCACCACCCGCGTCTGGCAGGATCGGCTGGACACGCTGGAACGGGTCCGCGACGCCGGCATTGCGGTGTGCTGCGGCGGCATTCTGGGCATGGGGGAGACGCGGTCGGACCGCATCGGCTTCGTCCATGCGCTCGCCACCCTGCCGCGCCATCCGGAGAGCGTGCCGATCAATGCCCTGGTGCCGATCGCCGGCACCGTCCTCGGCGACATGCTAAAGGATGTGCCCTCGGCGCGGGTCGACGATATCGAGTTCGTGCGCACGGTGGCGGTGGCGCGCATCACCATGCCGCTGTCGATCGTGCGCCTGTCGGCGGGCCGCGAAAGCATGTCGGACACGACACAGGCGCTGTGCTTCATGGCCGGCGCCAATTCGATCTTCACGGGCGATCGACTGCTCACCACCGGCAATGCCGGCGATGATGCCGACGCCGCCCTGTTCGCCAGGCTGGGTCTCAAGCCCATGCATCATGATGAGCCTGCCCGCATGGTGGCGGCCGAATAGCGGGACCGGGGATGTTCAAGAAAATCCTGATCGCCAATCGCGGCGAAATCGCCTGCCGCGTCATCCGCACCGCCCGGCGGATGGGTATCGCCACTGTCGCCGTCTATTCGGACGCGGACGCGCGGGCGCCGCATGTGCTGATGGCTGACGAGGCGGTGCGCCTCGGCCCGCCGCCGGCGGCGGAGAGCTATCTGCTTGCCGACGCGCTGCTCCTCGCCTGTAAGGAGACGGGGGCCGAAGCGGTCCACCCCGGCTATGGCTTCCTGTCGGAGCGGGAGAGCTTCGCCCGGCTGCTCGCCGACAACGGCATCGCCTTCATCGGCCCGCCGCCCGCCGCCATCGCCGCGATGGGCGACAAGATCGAGTCCAAGAAGCTGGCGCAGGCCGCCGGCGTGTCTGTGGTGCCCGGCTTCGTCGGCGAGATCCGCGACACCGAGCACGCCGTCGAGATCGCCGGCGGCATCGGCTACCCGGTGATGATGAAGGCGTCGGCCGGCGGCGGCGGCAAGGGCATGCGGCTGGCGTGGTCCGAGAAGGATGTCCGCGAGACGTTCCAGTCGGTCCGCAACGAAGCCAAGGCCAGTTTCGGCGACGACCGGGTGTTCATCGAGAAGTTCATCGAGAGCCCGCGCCATATCGAGATCCAGCTGCTCGGCGACGCGCAGGGCAACATCGTCTATCTGGGCGAGCGCGAATGCTCGATCCAGCGCCGCCACCAGAAGGTGGTGGAGGAGGCGCCGTCGCCCTTCGTCACGCCGGAGATGCGGCGCGCGATGGGCGAGCAGGCGGTCGGGCTGGCGCGCGCCGTCGGCTATACCTCGGCCGGCACCGTGGAGTTCATCGCCGGCGCCGATCGCGGCTTCTATTTTCTCGAGATGAACACGCGGCTGCAGGTCGAGCATCCCGTCACCGAATGCGTGACCGGCCTCGATCTCGTCGAGCAGATGATCCGGGTGGCGGCCGGCGAACCCCTCGGCTTCACGCAGGATGACGTGACGCTCAAGGGCTGGGCTGTAGAGACGCGCGTCTATGCCGAGGATCCCTATCGCAATTTCCTGCCGTCCACCGGCCGGCTGACCCGCTATCGCCCCCCGCACGAGGGCGGCGGCGTGCGCGTCGACACCGGCGTCGGCGAGGGATCGGACATCTCGATGTTCTATGATCCGATGGTTGCCAAGCTGATCACCTGGGGTGACAGCCGCGAGGAAGCGATTGACCGCCAGATCGCCGCCCTGGACAGCTATGAGGTGGAGGGCATCGGCCACAATATCGATTTCCTGTCGAGCGTGATGCAGCACCCGCGCTTTCGTGCCGGCGCGATCACCACCGGCTTCATCGCCGAGGAATATCCCGAGGGCTTTGCCGGGGCGCCCGCTGATGAGGGCCGGACCGAGGAACTGGCGGCGATCGCGGCGGCCATCGCTGCGGTGCGCGCCGAGCGGGCGGGGCTGATCGACGGCCAGCTCAACGGCGGCCAGCTGGTGCCGATCGAATGGGTGGTGGCGCTCGGCGGCGTCGAGCATCGCGTCGATTGTCAGGCCGGCACGGCTCTGGTCGACGGCAAGGGGCTGGCGATCGAGGTGCCCTATGTCCCCGGCCAAAGGCTGATCGAGGCGACGATCGACGGGCGGCCGCTGGCGGTGAAGCTCGCCGTCAGGCGCAGCCATTATGTGCTGACGACCCGCGGCCGCGCCTGGGAGGCCCGCGTGCGGCGTCCGTCTGTAGCGGCGCTGACCCGCCATATGATCGAGAAGGTGCCCCCGGACCTGTCGCGCTTCCTCGTCTCGCCGATGCCGGGGCTGCTGACGCGGCTTGAGGTCAAGGCCGGCGACCGCGTCGAGGCGGGCCAGCCGCTCGCCGCTGTCGAGGCGATGAAGATGGAGAATATCCTGCGCGCCGAGAAAGCGGGCATGGTCAAGTCGGTGTCGGCCGCGCCGGGGGCCAGCCTCGCGATCGACGAGGTGATCCTCGAGTTCGAGTGAGGTCACGGCGCCCGCGCGCCTGGGCTCGCGGTCCGCTCCGCGGCGGATGCCCGGGCGGGCAGCGACGGCGGGTCGCTCAGGCGCGCAGGCCGAGCAGCGCCGCGCCGAAACCGATGAAGATGGTGCCGGTCAGCCGGTTGAACCAGCGCGCCAGCGCCGGGCGGCGGAGCTGGTGTTGCAGGCTGTGCCCGCCGAGTCCGTAAAGGCCGTACCAGAAGGCTTCACAGGTCGTGAAGGTCGCGGCGAGGATCAGGAATTGCGGCCCCTCCGGCGCGCCGCGGTTGATGAACTGGGGAAAGAAGGCGGCGGCGAACAGCAGCAGCTTGGGATTGCTCAATCCGATCAGCAGCCCACCGCGGAACAGCTGGAGCGGCGACAGCGCCGGCGCCAGCCGGTCGGGGGCGACGTCGATCGGCGCGTCGTTCGCCCGAAATGCCTGCACGCCGAGATAAAGGAGATAAGCGACGCCGCCATAGCGCAGCACGTCGAACAGGCGCGGCCAGGCAGCGAGCAGGGCGGCCATCCCCGCCGCCGAGGCGGAGATGGCGAGCACCACCGCCAGCAGGCAACCGGCCATCGCCGGCACGCTGCGGCGGATGCCGAAGCGGGCGCTTCGCGTCATCACGTGCAGCATGTTCGGCCCCGGCGTCCCGCACAGCAGGAACACGGCGACGAGGAAGATCCACCAGTCATGCCATGTCATGCGCGGCCCTTATTCGCCGCGCCTTCCGGTCGCAATGGCGGCGGGCAGGTGACGCGGGCCGCAATCGGACCTATCTCCGGCACATGGCCCGCAAATCCCCCGGCTTGCCCTCGCGCGAGCAGATACTGAAGTTCATCGAGGAAAGCCGCGAGCCCGCCGGCAAGCGCGAGATCGCGCGCGCCTTCGCGCTGTCCGGCGCGGACAAGATCGCGCTCAAGGCGTTGTTGAAGGATATGACCGACGAGGGGCTGATCGATGTCGCCCCCGGCCGCGCCTTCCACAAGATGGGCGGCGTGCCGCGCGTCACCGTGCTGCGCATCGTCGACGTCGACGGCGATCAGCCGATCGCGGTGCCCGAGCGCTGGGAGGCCGAGGGCAAGCCGCCGCCACGCATGCGCGTGATCGAGCGGGGGCGGAAGGCCCCGGCGCTCAGCGTCGGCGATCGCATCCTTGCGCGCACGGAGGACGCCGGGCGGGGCATGATCGCCCATCCGATGAAGAAGCTGGCGCGCGGCGAGGAGTTGATCCTCGGCGTGCTCCACCGCGAGGGTGACCGGCTGTGGCTGAAGCCGGTCGACAAGCGCGAGCGGCGCGACCTCCTCGTTTCCGATGCCGGCGAGGCGGATGTCGGCGATCTCGTGCTGGCGGAGAAGGCCGGACGCCCGCCGCGCATCACCGCGCGGGTGACGGAGCGGCTGGGCGATCCCTTCGCGCCGCGCAGCTTCAGTCTCGTCGCCATCCACAAGTTCGGCATTCCCGACCAGTTTCGGGAGGAGACGCTGGCCGAGGCGGACGCCGCCGCCCAATTACCGTTGGTCGATCCGCAGGGCGAGGGGCGCGAGGATCTGCGCGCACTGCCGATCGTGGCGATCGACCCCGCTGACGCGCGCGACCATGACGACGCGGTGTGGGCCGAGCCGGACGGGCAGGGCGGCTGCCGCGCGATCGTCGCTATCGCCGACGTCAGCTATTATGTCCGTCCGGGCTCGGCACTGGACCGCGAGGCGCGGCGGCGCGGCAACAGCGTCTACTTCCCCGATCGCGTCGTGCCGATGTTGCCGGAGCGGCTTTCGGCGGATGTCTGCTCGCTGAAGGAGGGCGAGGATCGCGCGGCGCTGGCCTGCCACCTGGAGATCGGCGCCGACGGCGCGATCAAGGGCTGGCGCTTTACCCGCGCACTGGTCCGCATTGCCGCCAACATCGCCTATGAGGACGCGCAGGCCGCGATCGACGGCACGGCGGCCCACCCGCTCACCGATACCGCGCTCCGCCCGCTCTGGGATTGCTGGGCGGCGCTGGCCAAGGCGCGCGACCGCCGCGAGCCGCTCGACCTCGACCTTCCCGAGCGGCGCGTCATGCTCGACGAGAAGGGGCGCATCCTCTCCGTCGCGCCGCGCGAGCGGCTGGACGCCCATCGGCTGATCGAGGATTTCATGATCGCCGCCAACGTCGCCGCCGCCAAGGCGCTGGAGGCGAAGAAGGCGCCGGTGATGTATCGCGACCACGAGCCGCCGAGCCGCGAGAAGCTGGTCGCGCTCAAGGATTATCTGGCGACGTTCGGGATCGCCTTCGCGCTCGGCCAGGTGGTGAAGCCCGCCACCTTCAACCGACTGCTGGAGCAGGTCGGCGACGATGTCAGCCGGCCACAGGTGATGGAGCAGATCCTGCGTACCCAGACGCAGGCCTATTACGCGCCGCAGAACACCGGCCATTTCGGCCTGTCGCTGGCGAGCTACGCCCATTTCACCTCGCCGATCCGGCGCTATGCGGACCTGCTGGTGCATCGCGCGCTGGTCGGCGCCTACGGGCTGGAGGTGGCGCTGCCGGCCGCCACCTTGAAGGCGCTGCCGCGGTTCACGTCCTTGTCCGCCGAGGATGCGGACGCGATGGCGCGGCTTGGCGAGGCGATCAGCAATGCCGAGCGCCGCGCCATGGAGGCGGAGCGCGAAACGGTCGATCGCTATGTCGCTGCCTATCTGGCGATGCATCTCGGCGAGGTGATGGACACGCGCATCACCGGCGTGAAATCGTTCGGCTTCTTCGCGACCGTGGAGGGGCTGGGCGGCGACGGGCTGGTGCCGGTGTCGACGCTCGGCGCCGAACGTTTCAGCTTCGACGAAGGCGCGCAGCGTCTTGAAGGCGAGCAGAGCGGCGAGAGCTATGTGCCCGGCATGAAGCTCAAGCTGCGGCTGGTCGAGGCGGACCCGGTGTCCGGCTCGCTCCGCTTCGAGCTGCCGGAAGGGGCGAGCCATATGCCGCCGCCGCGCAAAGGCCCGGACCGCGGCCGCCGCATGGCCGGCCGGCGCGGCCGCCCGCCCGGCATCCGCCATCAGGGGCGGCGCTGACGACCGCGCTGGAATAAACCCGTCGGCTGGCGCGTAATTGCCGCGTGACGAGCTGGAAGACATCGGAGATCACGCAGCATCTGCCCGCGTTGCGCGGCTATGCGCGGGCGCTGACGCGGAACGAGGCGGCGGCGGACGATCTCGTGCAGGATGCGCTGCTGCGCGCCTATGAGCGGGCCGAGACATATCGGCCGGACCGCTCGCTCCGATCGTGGCTGTTCGCGATCCTGCACAATCTGTTCGTCGACGGCCGCCGGCGCGGCGCCAGCGAGGAGCGGGGCCATGCCGGGCTGGCCGGCCTGTGGGCCGATCGCATGGCCGAGGCGGGGCAGGAGCATGCCGTCGCGCTGGCCGAAATCGCGGCCCGGTTCGATGCGCTGCCGGACGAGCAACGCGCCGTGCTCGATCTCGTGGCGGTGCGCGGGCTCACCTATCAGGAGGCGGCCGACGCACTCGATGCGCCGATCGGGACGATCATGTCGCGGCTGAGCCGGGCGCGCGCCGCGCTCCGGGCGCACATGGTCTCAGCGAAGACGGAGGCCGGCGGAACCCTGCGTATCATCGGAGGCAAGGATGCATGATCCCGTGACCGAGCTGGACATCCAGGCCTATCTCGACGGCGAACTCGACCTGCCGCGGCGGCTCGCGGTGGAGGATCATCTCGCCGGCGATCCGGCGGCGGCGGCCCGCTACATGGCCGAGCTGCGTGCCCAGACCGCGCTGCGCCTGCTCGCCGAGCCGCGCGATCCGGCGCCGGCCGCGCTGATCGCGGCAGCCGGGCGGCTGGCGGCGCGAATGGCCCCGCCGCCGCGGCCGCTCCGCCACCGGACCTTCGGCGGCATGGCGGTCGGCGGACTGGCCGCGATCGCGGCGACGTTGCTGGTGTTCGTGGTGCCCGGCGTCAGCCCGGCGGCGCCGCCATCCTATGTCGGCGATGCGGTGATGGCCTATCGCACCGGCCTGTTGCGCGCCGAACTGCGCTCGCAACTGGAAAGCCCGCATTTCGACGCGGGCGAAATCCAGCGCAGCACCCATATCCGCGTGCCCCGTCTGCCCCGCGGCTGGCAGATCACCGACGCGCAGATCTTCCCGTCGGACGAAGGGCCGGCGCTGCAGCTGATGATCCGGACGCCGGCGGGCAAGAACCTGTCGGTGTTCGCGGTGCGCGCGCGCAGCGCCGCTCCGCGCTCGCCGCTGGCGATGCGGCATGACAATGCCTCGGTCGCCTACTGGCGGGCAGGCGACATGTCGTACGCGCTGATCGGCATGGAGGCGCCCGAGGCGCTCGACCTCGCCGCCGAGAACCTCGCCACCGAGGGGGTTTTCTGAGCCGCTTGTCCTGAACCCATCCGACAGGAATGACGATGCTGTTGCCCGGTGACGCGGCGCCCTGGTTCCGCGCGCCCGCCTTGAGCGGAAACCCCAATTATAATTTCGATCAGGCGGCAGGCCGCGCGATCGTCATGCTGTTCCTCGGCAGGGCGGCCTGGCCGCCCTGCGCCGCCGCGCTTGCGCTCGTCGAGCGCCACCGCCACCTGTTCGATGACGAGAACGCCTGCTTCTTCGGTGTCAGCCTCGATCCGGCGGACGCGGCGCAAGGGCGCATCCGTCAGCAATTGCCCGGCATCCGCTGGTTCCTCGATCATGACGGCGTCATCGCGCGCGTCTACGGCGCATGCCGCGCTACCGGAGAGGCGCAGAATTACCAGCCGCACTGGCTGTTGCTCGATCCGATGCTGCGCGTCGTGCGGCGCGCGCCGATCGATCGGGGCGCCGAAATATTCGCCGCGCTCGACGCGCTGCGCGCCGCCCCCAACCCGGATATGAGCGCGCCGGTGCTGATCCTGCCACGGGTATTCGAGCCGGCGATGTGCCGCCGCCTGATCGAGCTTTATGAAACGCATGGCGGCGAGGAGAGCGGCTTCATGCAGGAGGTGGCCGGCCGGACGATCGGCAAGCTCGATCACCGCTCCAAGCGCCGCTCGGACTATGTGATCGAGGACGAGGGGCTGCGCGAGCAGATCGCCCGCCGTCTCTCCCGCTTCCTGCTGCCCCAGCTCGCCCGCGCCTTCCAGTTCAAGGCGACGCGGATCGAGCGTTACCTCGTCGCCTGTTATGACGGGGACAATGGCGGCGGCTATTTCCGCGCCCATCGCGACAATACCACCAAGGGCACCGCGCATCGCCGCTTCGCCTGTACGATCAACCTCAATGCCGAGGACTTCGAGGGCGGCGAGCTGTGCTTCCCGGAATTCGGGCCGCGTACCTATCGCGCCCCGACGGGAGGAGCGGTGGTCTTCTCCTGCTCGCTGCTGCACGAGGCGCGCCCGGTGGTGCGCGGCCGGCGCTTCGCCTTCCTGCCGTTCTTCTATGACGAGGAGAGCGCACGGCTTCGCGAGGCGAATGCGGTGTTCATCGGCCCGGCCGGGGCGGGGGGCTAGCGCCCCTCGTCGCGCCAGACGGCGGTGAGCGCGCGGGCGACGTCGAGATCGGCGGGGAAATCCACCTCGCACCAGTCGAACCCGTTGACGGAGACAGTACCGATCTCGCTCTCGTCGGCGAGCATGTCGATGACCTTGAGATACCAGCTCGCCGTGCCGAGCGGAGTATGCATGATGCGATCGACGGCGCTGATGAAGGCGTCGCGCCCCTCGCCCCGGAAGGCGAGCAGGCCGATCGATTCCGCGTTGGTTTCCTGCGCCGACAGCGTCTTGCCGATGCGCCGCAGCCGATCGCCCTCGCGACGGACCTTCATGTCGTCATCGTCATAGGCCGGCTTCTCGTCGACGGTGACGGTGATCGGGGCGGCGGCCGCGGCGGTGATCACCCGCTGCACCAGTTCGTACGGAACCAGCGTGTCGCCGTTGAGCAGCAGGGTGTCGCGGTCGAACAGATCGCGCGCCATCCACACCGAGCCGAGATTGTCGGCGACATGGTAAAAAGGATTGAACAGCGTGCTGGCGCCGGCGCGCGGCGCCACCACCGCGTCGACAAGGTCGGCACGAAAGCCCGATACCACGGTCACTTCCTCGATCCCGGCGGCGTCGAGCGCGTCGAGCTGCCATTCGAGCAGCGTCCGGCCCGACAGCTCGATCAGGCATTTCGGCCGATCCTCGGTCAGCGGCAGCAGGCGTGAACCCTTGCCCGCGCTGAGCACGATCGCCCGGCGAATCATCATCTCGGCCGTGTCCCCGGCGTGCCGTTCGGAGGCCTCCGCCAATTTCATCAAGAGGCCTTCGCGATGGGAACGGACGTCATGGAAATGCTCTTTGATCTCTGGGCGATGATCCGATCGGCCGTACGCATCGCCAGCGCGACGATGGTCAATGTCGGATTGGCCCAGCCGGATGTCGGGAAAAGCGAACTGCCGGCGATATACAAATTGCCCAGCCCATGCACCAGACCATAACCGTCCGCGACGCCGTGGCGCGGGCTCGCCGACATGCGCGTGGTGCCCATATGATGATAGCCGCCGATCGGATGAGCGCTGATCAGCGCGTCGGTGCGCCACGCGCGTGACGGGTCCGACAGCCACTCCGCAGGCTCCACCTTGCCGAGACCGAGCCGCGCCGTCTCGCGGCCGAGCGCGGCCACCAGCCCCTCCACGCTGGCCGCGTCGAGCGCGCTGGTCCGCCAGTCGAGGGCGAGGCGCGGCATGCCGAGAGGGTCGCGCTCCTGCGACAGATAGACGCGGCTGTCGGGATTGGGCGCCTGCTCGCCGCGGACGACCAGCGCCACCTCCAGCCGGCCGAGCCGATTGAGCAGCCAGGGGCGCAGCGGATCGGTGTGCTGCTGCAACCAGCCGACGGTGCGCTTGGTGGCCTTCCACAGGCCACGCCCGAAGCGGGTCGGCGACGCATCGTGCTTGGCGCGCAGATAGAGGCGCATCGCCCACGCTTCGCTGTCGCTGGCGGCACGGCGCGGCGCCAGCGTGAGCGAGGTGTTGAGCAGCCCGAGCCGCCGCTGCAGTTCGCTCCCGGGCGCGATCAGCGGCGCGACCGTCTGCGCGCCGATGCGACGCTTGGCGAAGGCCGAAAGCAACGCCCAGACCCGGCCATGGACGATCCGTCCGCCGCGGGCATGGGGATGTTCCATGAAGTAACGGCCGACCTGGTCGTGACCATTGCCCAGCCCCTGCGGCATCACCGAGCGCGAGGCGAGCAGCAGTCGCGGATTTTCCAGTCCGCCCGCCGCCAGCACGTAATCGTCGGCGACCACCGTCAGGCGCCGCCCGCCGATGCTGGTCACGTCGAGCCGCGCAACGCCGCGCCCGGAGCGTTCGGCGACGATCTCGCGAACGGTGGCGTGGGTGACGACGATGCAATGGGGGTGATCGAGCACGTCCCGGCAGCGATCGAAGGTGAAGCGATCGAACTGGTCGTCAAAGGCCCAGAGCGGGGTCGCCAGCTCCCCCTCGGCGAAACGGGGCAGGGGCACGCCGGCGTCGCGCAGCAGTTCCGGCTGCGGTGCGCCGGGCAGATCGAACGTCGCCCATGCCTCGGCATAATGGTTCTTCAGATCGGCGTGGGCGATCGGCCAGCCGGAATGCGCCACCCAGGGGCGGCGCTCGAAATCGATCGGGTCCAGCTCGGCGCAGCGGCCGCCCCAGATCGCCGTGGTGCCTCCGAAGAAGCGCAAGCGGGCGTGATCGAGGGGATAATAATCCTGTCCGGTGACCTCGCCCGCGTTCAGCGCGGCAGTCGCCGCCTCGAAATCCCGGCCGCCGCTTTCCAGAAGAACGACGTGCAGACCCTGGGCCAGCAGCCGGCGGGCAAGGGTGATTCCCGCCACGCCGGCACCGATGACGGCGACGTCGCCGCTCAGCCGGGCGGGTGATCCCTTGTCGAGATCGAGGTACATGGCACTGGCCCCTTTACGCACGCCGGTCGCCCGGCGCCTTGCAAACGCCCATCACGACCGGACTTCCCGTTCCCGGGACGTCCTAGATGGGCTCATGCCTCTCATACGCAACAGGCAGGTGTGTTATTCCACAACAACAGTGAGCAGCAAGCGCGCGCGGGGGGTCGGCCGCTATGCGGGTCAGGCGATGCCGTGGGCCTTGAAGAAGGCGATCAGCCGACTCCAGCCGTCCGCTGCCGCCGTCGCGTCATAGCTGGCACGATAATCGGCGTGGAAACCATGGCCGGCATCCGGATAGACGACGATCTCCGCATTGGTCTTGCCCGCCGCCTTGAGCGCGGCGCGCATCGCCTCGACATCGGCAAGGGGGATGCCCTGGTCCTTGCCGGCATAAAGGCCCAGCACGGGCGCCTTGAGTTCGCCCGCGCGGGCGATCAGTTGCTTGAGCTGGCCGTACCACGCGACGCCCGCGCCGACGTTCGGATCGATCATCGCGGCGCGCCACACCACGTTGCCGCCCCAGCAGAAGCCGGTGATGCCGACCTTGCCGGGCCTCGCGAACGGGCGGGAGACGATCCAGCGCGTCGCTGCCTGGACATCGCCGTCGACCTGCGCCTCGGATGCCTGGCGCACAGTGGCCATGATCGCCTGCATGTCCGTCTGGGCGGGGAGGTTGACGCCGGAGCGGTAGAAGAAATCGGGCGCCACCGCGACATAGCCGAGCTTGGCCAGGCGACGGCATATGTCCTTGATATAGTCGTGGATGCCGAACACCTCGTTGACCACCAGGATCGCCGGGTGGCGGCCGGCGCCCGATGGGCGCGCGACATAGGCCGGCAGGCCGCCCGGCCCCGCATTGGCGATGGTCACCTCCTCGATCGTCAGCCCTTCTGACGAGGTGGTGATCGGCGCGGCGTCGGCGGACACGGCGGCCAGCGCATAGCCGGCGAAGAACATGCCGGTCACGGCGCGTCGGCTGAGGTGGAAGTCCTCGGGCATCGAACCGTCGGGGCGGGTGAGTTCCATCAGGCTGCTCCTTCTACCCGGCTTGCTGGCGAGGCTAGCGGAGATTGCGCCCGCCGCAAGGGATTTCGGTGTCGCCTGAGCCGCAATCGCGATTGACTTGCAATAGCGCCAATGTCAGGGAGACGGGACGAAAAGGGGACTGGGAACGATGACCAAGGTCGGCATGCGCAACGCATGGTTTCAGGTGCACAAGTGGATCGGCCTGATCCTGGCGATCGCGATCATTCCGATCTGTGTCACCGGCGCCGCTCTGGTATGGGACGAGCCGCTGGGCGAGATGCTCAACCCGCAGCGCGTGGCGCATGGCGCGGCGACGCTGGCGCCCGAGGCCTATGTCGCCGCCGCCACCGCCGCGCTGCGGCCGGGGGAGAGGCTGATCGACCTGCGCTTCCCGGATCCGAAGAAGGGTGGTGCGGTGGTCGCGTCCGCGGCCCAGCCCTCGAAGGGGCAGGGCGGACGGCCGTCGCGCACCACATTGTGGCTCGATCCGACGACGGGCGTGATCCTCGACCGCGCCGGCTCGAACGAGGGCGCCATCCGCGTCATGCACATGATCCACGGCAGCCTGATGATCCCCGGCATGGGCCGGCCGATCGTCGGCTGGATCGGCGTGGCGATGACGGTGTCGTGCATTTCCGGCCTGTGGCTGTGGTGGCCGACCGTGGGCCGTTGGGCGCGCGGGCTGCGCTGGCGCCGGCATCGCAATTTCGACACCAACCTTCACCATCTGTTCGGCTTCTGGATCGTGCTGCCGCTGGCGGTGCTGTCGATCACCGGCGTGTGGATCAGCTTCCCGCAGGTGTTCGGCGGCGGCCCCGGCGGCGCGCCCCAGGCGCAGCAGCGCGGCGGCGCGGGCGCCGCGGCGCGTCCGCAGCGTGCCCAGCCGGACCGCGCCGCGATGATGCGCGCCCAGCCGCTCCCCGATCCGGCGACCGACCTCGCCACCGCGATCACCCTCGCCGAGGCCCGGCCGGATCAGCTTGCCGCCATCTCCTGGCCGACCGACGTGCAGCCGGTGTGGACGATTTCGGTGCGCGGCAAGGGCGAGCGCCCGACCCAGATCAAGGTCGACGACGCCACGCGGCAGGTCGACCGTCCGCGCCGCGAGGCCCGCGCCGGGCCCGAGCGCGAAACGACCAGCCGGCTGATGCGCCGCATCCATGACGGCACCAACACCGGCGTCATCTGGAAGGTGATCATCACGCTGGGCGGCATCCTGCCGGCGATCCTCGCGGTGACCGGCATCATCATGTGGTGGCGCGCCCGCGGCTGGCGCGGGGACGTCGCGCGGCGCAAGAAGGCGAAGCTGGTCGCAGCGGAATGACGCCAGCGACAATGGCCCGCGAACAGACCCCGTCACCCTGAACCAGGGTTCAGGGTGACGGCATCGGCGAGGTCGGGGGGGCTATCGCGCCAACAGCAATCGCGCCTGCGCGGCGATCTGGGCGAGCATCGCTGCGGACGGCGTCGCCGTCACCCGGCCACGGGCGACCAGCGCGTTGAACTGGGTGACGCGGGCGGCATGCGCGCCAAGCCACTCCTCGACGCCGGCGACAGGGTCCCCCGATTGGCCGGCAAGGAAGACGAGGCGGAGCTGCTCGAACTCGCTGACCAGCCCGGCGACGAGCAGCCGCTCCCACGGATCGGCCGAGCGGAAGCGGATCGCCGCCGCCTTGGCCCAGTCCAGCCCCAACGCCTCGCCGAGGCGAGTATAGGCGGACGTCGCCTCCACCTCGCTCAGGCCCATCCGGGCGGAGAGGGTGGCAATGCCGATCGCGCCGTCCAGCTCGTAAAGCCGCACCAGTCGCGCAATCAGCTCGGCGGAGGCGCCAGTCTGGGCGAGGCGTTCGCGCAGGGAGCCGGCCTGCAGCCGCGCCTCATCCTTCAGCAGCCCCTCCGTCGCGTCGTCGAGCCGGGCGATGCCGGGGCGCAGCCGCTCGGCGATCGCGCCTGGCAGCGCATCCGTCTCGCTGGACTGGATGATGTCGGAGATGTGGAGGCGCACGCCGCCCGCCGCGATGGCGAACAGCGCGAGCCGTTCCGTCTCGACCACCGGCGCCTGCTCGATCGCGGTCCACAAAAGCGCCAGGTCGAAGATGGTGTCGGCCGCGGCATAGGCCCCCGCCACCCGCGCCAGCGAACAGCCCTCTTCCTCGGCCAGTTCGAACGGCATCACCGGCCCGAGCCGGTTGACGACGAGGTTGGCGAGCTTGGTGGCGACGATCTCGCGGCGCAGGCGATGCGCGTCGATCGCCTCCGACTGCCGTTCCTGCATGGCCGGCGGGAAGGCGGCGTGGAGCATCGGCCGGAACAGCGCGTCGTCCGGGATCGCCGAAGCCTCGATGCCGGCCTGTAGCGCCAGCTTGCCATGGGCGAGCAGCACCGACAGCTCCGGCCGGGTGAGGCCGCGATCTTCCTGGCCACGCCGCAACAACACGTCATTGGCCTCCAGCCCTTCGACCTTGCGGTCGATGCGGCCCGACGCTTCCAATATCTCCAGCACGCGCACCTGGGAGGGCAGCGCCGTCGCCCCGCCATGCTCGGCGAGCGACAGGGCCAACGTCTGGAGACGGTTATCTTCCAGCACGATGGCGGCGACGTCGTCGGTCATCTCGGCGAGGAGGCTGTTGCGATCCTCGAACGATAGCCGCCCTTCCACCATCTCGCGATTGAGCGGGATCTTGATGTTGACCTCATTGTCCGAACAGTCGACGCCGGCCGAATTGTCGATGAAGTCGGTGTTGATGCGTCCGCCCCGCGCCGCGAAGGCGATGCGGCCGGCCTGCGTCACCGCGAGGTTGGCGCCTTCGCCGATGACCTTGGCGCGCACCTCCTCGCCGGTGACGCGGTGCGCGTCGTTGGGGGGATCGCCGACGGCGCCTTCCAGCGGGCCCTTCACATAGGTGCCGATGCCGCCGAACCACAGCAGGTCGGCCGGCGCCTTCAGGATCGCCGAGATCAGGCCCGACGGGTCGAGCGCCTCGGCATCGATGCCGAGCACGGCGCGCACCTCCGGCGTCAGCGGGATCGACTTTTGCGAGCGGGGGAAGATGCCGCCGCCGGTTGAGATCAGCGCAGCGTCGTAATCCCCCCAGGAGGAGGCCGGCAGCCGGAACATGCGATCGCGCTCGGCCCAGCTTGCCGCCGGATCGGGATCGGGATCGAGGAAGATGTGCCGGTGATCGAAGGCGGCGACCAGCTTCAGCGATTTGGACAGCAGCATGCCGTTACCGAACACGTCGCCAGACATGTCGCCGCAGCCGACCACCGTCACCGGATCGTTGGCGACATCGACGCCCATTTCGGCGAAATGGCGGGTGACGGAAATCCACGCGCCCCGCGCGGTGATGCCCATCGCCTTGTGGTCATAGCCGTGTGAGCCGCCGGAGGCGAACGCATCGCCCAGCCAGAACCCGCGCTCCACCGCGATCGCGTTGGCGACATCGGAAAAGGCGGCCGTGCCCTTGTCGGCGGCGACGACGAAATAGGGATCGTCGCCGTCCCGGATCGCCACGCCCTCGGGATGGACCACCGCGCCCTCGACGAGATTGTCGGTGACGGAAAGCAAGGCGCGGATGAAGACACGATAGCTTTCCGTGCCCTCGGCATACCAGGCAGCGCGATCGGAGGCGGGGGGCAGCTGCTTGGCGTAGAAGCCGCCCTTGGCGCCGGTCGGGACGATCACCGCGTTCTTGACCACCTGCGCCTTCATCAGGCCGAGGATTTCGGTGCGGAAATCGTCACGCCGGTCGGACCAGCGCAGGCCGCCGCGGGCGATCGGGCCGCCGCGCAGATGGATGCCCTCGACGCGCGGCGAATAGACCCAGATCTCCCGCCATGGCAACGGCTTGGGCAGATCGGGCACGCGCGCGGAATCCAGCTTGAAGGCGAGCGCCTCCGTGGCGGCGGGCGAGAATGCGTTGGTGCGCAGCGTCGCCTCGACGACCGCGCGCAGGCGCCGCAGGATGCGGTCGTCGTCGATCGCGGCGACCTGGGCGAGGCCCGCATCGAGCGCCCGCCCGGCCTCGGCGGCGGCCTTATCCGAAGCGTGGCGCGGATGATGCAGCGCGTGGAACAGGGCAATCAGGCCGCGCGTGATCTCCGGCGCGCGGCGGGCGGCGTCGACCACCGTCTGGATGCCATAGGGCAGGCCGGTCTGGCGCAGATAGCGGAACCACGCCCGCAACAGCACCACCGCGTCCGGATCGAGCCCGGCGGCGACGAGCAGCTGGTTGAACGCATCATTCTCGGCCCGCCCTTCGAGCACAGCGGCAATGGCGCCTTCCACCGTCGCGGCACGATCCATCACTCCACGCGCGCCCTCAGGAAGCTCAAGGGTGAATTCGTGGATATGGCCGAGCCCGCCCTCGAGCGCGGTGGGAATCTCCTCCATCACGCGGAAGCCGAAATTCTCCAGCACCGGCACCGCGTCCGATAGGGGCACCACGCCGCCGGTGCGATAGATCTTAAGATGGAGGCGGCTGTCGGGCTCGTCCTCCTGGGCGTAGAGGCGCGCGGCACGGCTGGCGTCGCCGTCCAGGCCCTGAAGGCGCAGCACGTCGGATGCCGCGCCGGCCGGGCCGTAGCGCAGGCGATAGGCGGCCGGGAAGGCGGCGGCATAGGTGATGTTGAGGCGGGTGGCGCGCGATCCGGCCCCTGCATCCGCAAGCGCGGCCTCGAGCGCCGGGGCCCAGCCGCGCACCATCTGCTCCAGCCGTCTGTCCAGCGCGTCGGCGTCGGGCGCCGCGCTGCCGGGGCCGGTGTCGAGCGTAAAGCGCAGGAAGGCGAGGTCGCCGTCGCCCAGCTCGAACGACCAGCTCGATACCGGGGCGCCGGCCGCTTCCTCGAGCATCCGGCCGATCTGGACGCGCCTCGCGGTGGTCAGCTCGTCACGGGGCAGCCAGACGAAGGCGAAGAGATGGATGCCAAGCGCCCCCTCGGCAAGCAGCAGCTTCGAGCGGGGCCGGTCGGTCAGCGACATGGCGGTGAGAGCCACGGCCTCCAGCGTCTGCGGCGCGAAGCCGATCAGCAGATCGTGCGGCAGCACCGACAGCGTGTGGCGCAGCGCCTTGCCGGCATGGCCACGCGGATCGAAGCCGAACTTTTCCTCAAGCGCCGCCAGCCGCTGGCGCAGCACGGGCACGCGATCGGCTTTGGTGGACAGCGCCGCCGAAGTCCACAGGCCGGCATGGATGGAAAGCGCGACGACGCTGCCGTCTCGGCGCACCGGCGCCACGACGAGGTCGAGGGGCACGCGGCGGTGGACGGTGGCCACCCGATCGGCCTTGACGAGCAGCGGCGCCGTGCCGCCCTGATCGAAATAGGCGAAGGCAGCTGCGCGGGCCGGCTCGCTCCACAGGGCGACGCTGGCGGTGCGGCAAATGCCCAGCGCGTCATGCGCGGCGCCGTCGCGGCCCTGCGTCTCGGCGCCGAGCAGCGTCATATTGCCTTCCAGGAACCAGCGCATCAGCGCCGCGCCTTCGCCATCGGGCAGCGTATCGGCGGTGTCGCGCAAGGCCAGCTGCATGCGCTGCCAATCCTGCACTGAGGCGCGGACATCGGCGAGCACGGCGTGAAGCTCGTCGACCAGCGCGCGCCGATCCCGGGCATCGGCGCGGTCGATCTCCATATAGATCAGGGATTCGCGCCGCTCGCCCGCCTCGCCGGCCGGCAGCAGGGCAACGAGCTGGCCGGCGCCGTCGCGCCGCACCGTGATCACCGGATGGAGCAGGCGGACCACGCCGAGATTGCGCGCCGAAAACACTGAGGCCACCGAATCGACCAGGAACGGCATGTCGTCGTTGACGACGGCCAGCCGCATCAGCCGGCGCGGCCCATCCGTGCCAAGCGATTCCAGCGCAATGGCGGGCTCGCCGGCCGGACGGGAAAGGGCGGCGGCAGCGGAGAACTCGGCGGCGGCGGCCAGCGCCTCACCCTCCAGCCCCAGCGTCTCGCCGGGCAGCGCGCCCTCCGTCAGCACGCGCGCGAGATCCTCGCCCAAACCCGGAAGCTGTTCCGCCTTCGCCGCCATCATTCTCTCCTGTCCGAGCCATCTCCGGCGCGTCACATCCGCGGATATGCGCGCCTATTCCGGGCTACTCAAGGCTAGGGAGAGGGGGTTTCCAAAGGGTGTCGGAATGCTGGCGGGTAAGACATTTTCTGTCGGCGCGCCGCCGAGCGGCGATCAGAGTGTGCGTGCGACGCTCTCGATCAGGCGCGGGTCGGCGGGAAGCGTCGAGAGCACGGACAGGCCGCCTGAAGCCTCACGCCGCGCCAGCAGCACCACGAACTCCTCGGACGCGGCCAGCGCGACATGGGCCAGCGCCGGCGCGGCGCGCGCGGCTTCCAGCGGATCGATCCCGTCGTGACGGGGGAGCGGCTGGGCCACCGGCAGCGGCAATTCGTCGAGCCCGGCGTCCCGTAGCGCACGATCGACCTCAAGCACCAGCTCGGCGGTGGTCTCGTGGTCGGCCAGTTCCTTCCAGTTGATGACACCGTAGATATAGTCGATCGTGACATCGTCGGACGAACAGGGCATCAATATGCCGCGATAAAGCGTGTTCAGCCCGCGCTGCGACACGAATTCGGCCTCGAATCCAATCGGCGCACGATTGGCGATGATCTGCAGATAATGGTCGGTGAGGCGCGAGAGCAGCGAGCGGCTGGGAATATCCGCCACCGAGCGGACATCGGCGACACCGCATTCCGCACGCAGCGCCTCGCCGAGATAGACGATATGGGGGTTTGCGGGCCCTGCCGAGAAATCGAGCACGACGCCGCGATCGCCGAAGCCGCCCTCGTCCTCGCGCAGATCGTCGATCGAGGGATAGGCGCGACCGCGCAGCAGCGCGACCCAGCGATTATAGGCGCGGACCTGCAACCGGCGCTCGTCGCTGGCGACGGACGGCGGACGATCGACGCCCTGCTCCTCGCCATCGAGCCACCACAGATCATCGAGCGCGCGCGCGTCCATATCTACCCGTCTCCACCGGACTTTCCCGCCCGCCCGAGACCTTGGCGCCGGGTGCGTTAGCATCGGGTTAAGACCTGTCAGGCAAAGACGCTTGTGCCCGGGCGGCAGCGCTGATAGAGGCGCGCCACCTTTTGGGCCGCCTTAGCTCAGCTGGTAGAGCATCGCATTCGTAATGCGAGGGTCACAGGTTCGAGTCCTGTAGGCGGCACCACCCGTTCCAAACGATTGTATGGGCCGGGAAAATATCGGAAAATAAAGGCTTTTTGCAGGCGTCTGTTACAGATGTAACAGGAGCGGTGAACCCTGTGTGCCTTCCTGCGTCAGCGGTCGACCTCCTACCTCAGGCGTGGTCCCGGCCGAGCGCGGTGATGCGCCCTGGCTCCCCGGAATGGAGCCACACACTTCCGGTGACATTGGTAATCGCGCGCTGGCGGCAAGGTTAACCGATTCCTATTGGTGAGTCGCTATTCTCGGGCATGTAGAGTGAGCCGAGTGACTCACCGCAGGCCCCCTTAAGGGCCATTGAGCAAGATGAATAACCGGTTAGGATCGTTTGCGTCCGACACCAATGTACAATTGAGAAGGGGGATACCCAGAGGCACGCTGGCGGAGCGACGAAGCGCTAGGCAAGGCTGCTTCGCGCCAATTGCGAAAGGCCTCCCATGAAAATCCTGATGATCCTCACCTCGCACGATCAGCTGGGGACAACCGGCCGGAAGACTGGCTTTTGGCTGGAGGAGTTCGCAGCCCCCTATTTCACTTTCAAGGATGCAGGCGCCGAGGTCACTATCGCCTCACCCAATGGCGGGCAGCCACCGCTTGATCCCAAGAGCAACGAGCCTGAATTCCAGACCGACCTTACCCATCGTTTCGAGCGGGATGCGGATGCTCAGCGGGCCCTGGCAAACACGGTCGAGCTGCGAACTGTTTCGCAAGCCGATTTCGACACTGTCTTCTACACCGGCGGCCACGGCCCCATGTGGGATCTGGCGGAAGACGAGGACTCGATCCGGTTGATCGAGACCACGTTGGCGGCGAACAAGCCGCTGGCCCTTGTCTGCCATGCACCGGCCGCGCTGCATCGTGCCCGCGCCCCTGATGGCAACCCGCTTGTGAAAGGCAAGCGGGTCACCGGCTTCACCAACACCGAGGAGGAGGCGGTGCAGCTCACACACGTCGTCCCGTTCCTCGTCGAGACCGAACTTCGCCGCCTGGGCGGCATTTTCTCCAAGGCAGACGACTGGCAACCCCATGTCGTGCGCGACGGGTTGCTGCTGACGGGCCAGAATCCGGCCTCTTCCGGACCAGCAGCGCAAGCGCTCCTCGACCTGTTCAAACCGATGATCAGCGTCTGAAACGATCGACGCGAGCCGCGGACCTGTTCCCGCGGCTCGCGCGTCGGCCGCTTGCATTGATAGCGCGATTACGCTCGGCACCGACACTGACGGCTCGCATCATGCAAGGATGCATCGAGATCGGCAGAGTGGGGTGCCGCCTCCGACCAACATAATTGACCGTTGCGTGACGTGCCCTCAGTGGTTGCGCGGATCATCGGCAGGGTCGACATAGGCGATGCCGAGCGGGCCGCTACCGCTGACCTGGGTCACATAAGCACCCGACTTTGCCCAGTGAAAATGTGGCGTATCCTTTGGAAGGACAACGATGCTGCCGGGCCCGAACGCCTGAAGCTTCATGGGATCGAAGGTCTGGCCGAAGCCAATATAGAAGACTCCCGAGATCACCGTGTAAATCCTGTCCCCGGGATGAATATGGGGTTGCAATCTGACACCCTTGCCGACCCGCACGCGCACCACATAAGGACCGGGCCGGCTGGGATTACCCACGACCGTAGCAATCTCGGCTCCTTTCGGGAATGCTGCGAAAGGCGCGAACGCGATCTCTTCACTATGGGCGCAGGCGACGCGATGAGCCGAAAGCCCTTGCGGCGACGCCGGGCCCGGCGCGAGTGCGAGCGAGGACAGGCATAGGAAGGCAGTTTTACTATGCATTTCGTCCGTCCTTTGACCGATGTTGGGGAAGCGCGGGTCGTGTGGCCGCTTGGTTCAGTCGACAACGCCAACCGCATCAGTCGGTCCGTGCCGTGTGCCGCGTTCGGGCGAGGGCGGCGGCATTGACGAGGGCGAGCCCGGTGACGGCAATGGCGACGAGGGCGTCGCCGAGATAATGAGCAAGCCATTTCACCTCGAGCGCGACCAGCGCTGCCGAGGTCACGGCGCTGATCAGCTTGATCGCCGAGCATCGCACCACCGCGGCCTTCGTCTGGCCCTTTCGCACGGCACGCTTCTACAGCCCGCGGTAGCGCGGAGCGGGGATGGCGTGCGAAAGACCGGGGAACAGGTTTTTCCGGGCGTCCTCCAGCGCTTGCCAGTCGGCGAGATCGGGGAGTGAGGGGATGGTGACGACTTCACCGGCATCAAGGCCGGCAAGTGCCGCATCCACCGCGTCTTCCGCAGACATGACGATGTCAGCCGGCAGGTGCTCGACTGAGGTCCCAGCGGTTCCCCAGAAGGCTGTGGCGACCGCACCCGGCAAGACCACCTGGATCCGAATGCCCTTGTCGGACAGCTCGTGGTGCAGCGATTGGCTGAATGCCAGCACGAACGCCTTTGCCGCCCCATAGACGCCGTTCAGCAGCTCCGGTGCGACGGCGACGATCGACGCCATGTTGACGATCGTCCCGCTCCCGCGAGAGGCGAAGGCGGCCGCGGCTGCATAAGCGAGCCGCACCGGCGCAATCACGTCGAGCCGGATCAAGGCGTCCAATTGGTTGATATCCGACTGCAGGAGCGGGCCGACCGCGCCAATCCCCGCATTGTTGACGAGCATGGATATGGCGCGCTCCGAACAAAGAATTTGCTCGACAGAGTTCAGACCCTGAGCGGTCTGAAGGTCAGCAGCCACGATGCGGATGGTGCGGTCTTCGCGTTTGGCGAGACTTGCTGCGCATTGCTCCAGCCGCTCGCGATCACGCCCAGCAAGGATGAGGTCATAGCCGCGCCGCGCGAGCCGATCTGCATAGATCGCCCCCATTCCGGACGACGCGCCGGTGACAAGAGCAGTTCCGGGATGAAAGGATGCCATTCCTTGTCTCCTCAAGGATTTGCGATAGCGATTGACCTATTTGCGGGCGGCGCGCTGCTCGACGTCGCGGCTGGCCTGCCCGGTATATTGCGGAAGATCGACCTCGACTTCCGGCCTTGTCTGCAGGCCGAGCTTCATCAGCAGCTCAATTCGTTCTTGGGCGGCGGGGCGCTGCACCGAGCCGATGAAGCTACTCCATTCGGCTGCAAGGTCCTGGTCGGCGGGCAGGGTTGAGCGGTTTACCAACGCCTTGATCTCGCCGATCACCGTCCGGTCATAGGACGCGATGCGGCGCGCGAGATTGTCGATGAAGCCGTCGAGCTCGGTGTCCGGAAGCGCGCGGTTCACATAACCGTAGCGCTCGGCAAGGTCGCCGCTGATATCGTCGCCGCCGAGCAGGATCTCGAGTGCACGGCCCCGCCCCACCAAGCGGGGCAGGCGCGCCATCGGTCCACCACCCGGTACGAAGCCCGCGCCGACCTCGAACTGGGACAATCTCGCGTTCTCGCGGCTGGCGAAGCGCATGTCGCTGGCGAGCGACAGCTCGCTGCCGACGCCTGACGCGCGTCCCCGGATTTCTACGATCGAAACGACCGGGGCCTTGCTCAGGCGCACGAGAATGTCGGTGAGCGCCGGGAGGCCGGTTCGCCCCGAGGGAATGCTCGTCGTGCGCGCCAGCGGCGGCGTGAAGTCATAATGGGTCAGGAAAAACCCGGGCACGTTGCTTGCGAACACGACCACTTTGAGTTGAGGATCCTGTTCGATCGCGCGGATCACCTCCTCGAGCTGCGGAATCGACTCCGGCCCGAAAATGTTGAACGGCGGATGATCGATCGAGACCCGCCAATAGGCGGGACTAACGCGCGTGATCCGGAATTGAACCCGGCCCGCTGCGTTGTCACCTTGCGCTGCCGAACCCGCCAGCCCGGCGCCGTTTCCCGGAGCGGCGCTCGCGGCAATCGGCATGACCCACAGCAGCGCGGCAGCAAAACGTTTCGAGAGCATTGCGAATCTCCGATAAACTTGACGAAGAATTGTACAAGTCGGAGCGCGGACAAATTATACATTGGTATGGCGAGCGTCGCGCGGCGATCATCGGGAAGTCTTACGCCAACGTATAATCAAACTATCGTTCAATGGGTAATGATCAATCTCGCATTACTATGGTCTTGTTGCACGATATGTTCAGGAGAGGATTTGGCCGGTGCCCGGGATGCCGACGAGATGGTGTGGCCCCCGCCGGTGCCATCTGCTGCTCACCGCGAGCTTTGTGCTCATACAGGCGCCCGTGCGGGAGGCATGCACGCAACCTGGCCCCATTTCTGCGTCCGTTCTCAGGGAGGTCGAGGTTCCGGACCGCGCATTGCGACGTCGGAGCGGGGATCTCTCTCCCGCCAGCGAGCAAGGTGGTGCGCAACTTCCGCCGCCTCCCGGGGCGGCCGGGAACTGGTTCGGGCTGAAGCAATGGTTGGCGCAGGCTGGTGTCGGCCTAAGCGGACGCTACGTCTCGGAAGCCGCCTGGAACCCGACAGGTGGCCAGCGCCATGATGTAACGGAAGCCGGCCAGGTCGATCTAGGCCTGCACCTGGACCTCGGCCGGATCGCCCACACCGACGGGACTTTCCAGGCCACGATTACCTCGCGCCGTGGGCATCAGCTGGATCGCCGGGCCGGACTAGGCACCCTGCAGGAGGTGCAGGAGATATATGGGCGAGGCCAGACATGGCGGCTTACGCAGTTCTGGTATGAGCAGCGACTTCTTTCGGGTACCGTCGACCTTAGGGCCGGGCGCACCTCACCGGGCGAGGATTTCGCCGCCTTCTCCTGCTCTTTCCAGAATTTGAGCTTCTGCGGCTCGCAACCGGGCAATGTGGCAGGTGCCTACTGGTACAATTGGCCGATAAGCCAATGGGGTGCGCGCTTGCGCGTCAGCTCAACGCGTGCCTACGTACAAATTGCAGTCTTCGAGGAAAACCCGCGCAATCTCGAGAAAGGCTTTAGCCTCGGCCATTTCGGCGGCGCGACCGGCGCGCTGATTCCCGCTGAGGTGGGCGTGACCACCGGCCGCAAGGAAGGGGGCCCGGTTGGATCGTACAAGGTCGGCGCGTGGCTGAGCACGTCCGACAAACCGGACCTCTACTATGATCGCGACCGCCAACCCCAGGTGCTTACTCGGCAGCCGGCGTTGCTCCATCGGGCAGGCTACGGCTTCTGGATCAACGCCCAGCAGCAACTGACCGGCAGGTCTGCGGCTGGCGAATCCGTATCGGGGCTGACGGTTTTCCTCAACGCGACGATCACCGACAGGCGGACATCCTTGATCGACAATCAGGTCGCGGTCGGCGTCTTCGAGAAGCGAATCCTACCCTGGTTCACCGACGATGTGCTCGGCTTCGGTGTCGTGCGCACACACGTTGCAGGCAGGGTCGGCCGCTTAGAACGGTTGAAGGGCAAAGAGAAACAGTCTGCCGAATATGGGGCTGAACTCTATTACGGCTTTCATCCCTTTGGCTGGCTCGAGGTTCGTCCAAACCTGCAGTGGATTCACCACGCCGGCGGCTTCCGGAGCGCACGCGAGGTGGGCGTGATCGGCCTGAAGAGTGCGGTTAGGCTCTAGAGAGGCACCACACGTCCCGATCAGAATGCAAGCGACGAGGCAGGGGGGGGCTGCGACCAACCGCGCTCAACGCTTGGAGGGTGATAGCGCGCTGAGAATATCGGCCGTGGTCAGAATTGCATGGGCGAAAGTGGGCGCGCTCAGCTCGTGCGCTGCGTGCATCAGCTCCTGGCTATAAGCCGCCGTAGCATCGCGAACCAGCGTCACGTGATAGCCGAGTTCCATCGCATAGCGAGCGGTTGAATCGACGCAGGTGTTAGCGAGCAAACCGACGATGATCAGGTGCGTGATCCCATGCTGCCGCAATTGCTGATCGAGGTCGGTGTTGGCAAAGCCGCTCTGCGCCCAATGCTCCTTGGCCACGATATCGCCCGCCTGAGGCGCAAAGTCGGGATGCCAATCTCCGCCCCATTCTCCTCGCGCAAAGGTATGGCGCTGCATGATCCCCTGTTGCGTCGGGTTGGGATGAGCCCAGCTTTCATAATCGCCCGCCTCCCATCGTCTATGAGGGGCGATGAACAGCCTGATCCCCGCCGCCCGCACGGTTGCGACGATCGCGCGGAGATGGTCGAGCAGGTTGACCTGCTCAGCGACGGTTTTGACTCTCGGCCAGGCCTTGCCGCCTTCCGACAGAAAGTCGTTATACGGATCGACGAACAGCAGCGCGGTCGATCGCGGCTCGTAGCTCGAAACGCCCATGCAATCCTCCTGCAGATCGTGAGTCAGGCGCGGAGCGCGAAGCGTTCGATGCTGGCGGCGAAAAGGGGGGTTTCGCCCTGATTGTGCGCGATCGACATCGGCTGACGCTGGGCGCGGAAAACCTCGAACGGAATCCCTTGCCGATCAAGCAGCGCCAGCATCTCACTGGTCGCGCTGGATCGCACATGATTGGTGAATTCACATCGGTGCGCGTCGAGTTGTGCCACGCGCAGTTCCCATACAACGTTGATCGTGGTGCGCCCGTTCGGTGTGAAAACGTCCGAGACCGATTCGAGGATAAGATGGTCGCGCTCTGCGAGCCTCTCGACATAATGTTGAACCATCGGGCTCCCGCCGATTACCTCGACGTTGATCGACATGCGCTTGCCGTCGGGCGAAGTTGTGGCGCCGGCCGCGACATGGGCAGGGGAGCAACCCTGATATTCGGCATCCGGGAGCGAGAAGGCCCAGGCGGGCAGGTCGATCCTCTCGATCGGCGCCTGGATGATGGCGCTGAAGCTGGAATCGACAATCTGTGCATCGCTCATCTCAGGCTCCTGTTCGCTTCGAATGGCAAACAGCTAATTTTAGTGGTCAGATGAGACAATTCAACTAATGTATAAGACTCTCGAATATTTAACAAAGACGGCAGCTATACCATAGTATACCGATACTATTGATCAGTTTCGTTTATCTATCATCTGCGGCAAGTCTCATGATCAGCGCATCTAGGGCGTCCAGCTTGGTCCGGCCGCAGCCGCGAGCTGGCACCCGGCTCCCTACAATTATCCATGAGGAGGCAGATATGGCATCGACGCAAGCAGCGATGGATCGTCGTGATTTTCTGAGTTCGAGTGCCATCGGCTCGGCAGGCCTGCTGCTACCGGTCGCCCCGGCGCGCGCCGCTGCCTATGGTCAAATCGCCACTGCGGTGGGCGGGGCGGGTGAAGTTCGTTCCTTCCGATATCGTGCGTCGGACGAGGACCTCTCCGATCTCAGACGTCGCATCGCGGCCACGCGCTGGCCGTCACAGGAGCTGGTCGACGACGCCTCCCAGGGGGTGCGGCTCAGGACAATGCGTCAGCTCGCTGAATATTGGGCGGTCGATTACGATTGGCGCAAGCTTGAGACGCGGCTCAATCGCTATCCACAGTTCGTCACCAATATCGATGGTGTCGACATTCACTTCATACACGTTCGTTCGAAGCATGAGAAGGCGCTGCCAGTGATCATCACCCATGGCTGGCCAGGTTCGATCATCGAGCAGATGAAGGTGATCGGGCCGTTGAGCGATCCTACCGCATTCGGCGGCACGCCGTCCGATGCCTTCGACGTCGTGATCCCGTCGCTGCCGGGCCACGGTTTTTCGGCCAAACCTGACCAGCTCGGCTGGGATCCAATCCGGATCGCCAAGGCGTGGGCCGAGCTCATGAGCAGGCTGGGATACAGAGCCTATGTTGCGCAGGGCGGTGATTGGGGCAACGCGGTGACTGAGCAGATGGCATTGCTGACCCCGCCCGGCCTGATCGCGGTTCACACCAATATGCCCGCCACCGTACCGACGGAGATCGCGACCGCGCTTTCCTCCGGCGGGGCGGCGCCGGTCGGGCTCTCCGCTGAGGAGAAGAATGCGTATGACCAGCTCGACACCTTCTACAAGCACGGCCTCGGCTACGCTCAGGAAATGGCGAACCGCCCTCAAACGCTGTACGCACTGGACGATTCCCCGATTGGTCTCGCAGCCTGGATGCTGGATCACGACGCGCGTAGTGAGGAGCTGATCGCGCGCGTGTTCGGCGGCCAGAGCGAGGGGCTCACGCGCGACGACATTCTCGACAATATCACCCTCTATTGGCTGACGCGCAGCGCCGTGTCCTCGGCGCGGCTCTATTGGGAAAGCAAGCTTGCTTTCTTCGCGCCAAAGGGTGTCACGTTGCCGATCGGTGTGAGCGCCTTCCCAGACGAAATCTACACCGCGCCGCGGAGCTGGGCCGAAAAGGCTTACCCAAAACTTATCCACTATAATCGTCTTCAAAAAGGCGGGCATTTTGCCGCCTGGGAACAACCTCGCATTTTTGCCGAGGAACTGCGCGCCACGTTTCGTTCCGTTCGCTGAGGCGATCGGCGGGCCGCGACGATCTCTCCCCCCGTCGTCCGGCTCCAGACCTGGAGGGCGCTCCGGCGCCCTTCATTTTTGTGGATTGTCGTTTGCCACTGATGCGGCGCAGCGGCGGGGCGATGTCCGTCAGCGGCATTGTGCCTCGCGACACCTGCACGCACGTTCCAACCAGCTGAGGAAAGTCTTCAGACCCGGACGCACTGATCCTCTCTCGCGCTGCATGCGAAGGGCATTGACCCGGTGATGTCTCGCCGTCCGCCGGCCCGGCGGTATTTGATTAGTCCAAGGGAAGACGACCGAGAAAGTCGAGCATTAACCTCGCGACCTCGTCCTTTTGCTCGTCGAGCGCAAAATGCCCAGCGTCGAGAATGTGCAGCTCTGCCTCCGGCAGATCGCGCAGATAGGCGTGCGCACCCGGAACAATGAACGACGGGTCATATTTGCCCCAGAGGATCAACGCGGGGGGACGATAACGTCGCATCCAGTCCTGCCATTTCGGATAGGAGGCTACATTGTGCCGATAGTCGCGGAGCAAAGCGGCCTGGATCGCGCGTTCCCCCGGGCGCGAGAGAAAGGCGAACTCATCGGTCCAGCTGTCGGGGTCATATCTGTCGATGTGAGGGCTGAGGCCGAGGTGGCGCTGCTTGGCGCCCGCGAGGGAGACGAAGGCGTCGACCTGGTCCTGGTGCTTGGTCGGATCCGACCAATAACCTGCGATGCCGGCCCACTTCGGACCGAGCCCCTCACGGTAGGCATTGGCATTCTGCACGATGATCGCGCGAACCGCGGATGGGTGGGCGATCGCGAGCCGGAAACCGACCGGTCCGCCATAATCCTGCATGACGAGGACGTAGCGGGAGATTGCCAGCCTTGCGAGCAGCCGGTTGATCGTCTCCGCGAGACGGTCAAATGTGTAGATATATGCGCCCGGCGGCGGCGCATCGCTGTGTCCGAAACCCGGATAATCCGGCGCGATCACATGGTATTTGCGGGCGAGGAGCGGAAGCAGGGGCCCCCACATGCGCGACGAGGAGGGATAGCCATGCAGCAGCACGACTGCCGGCGCGGCCGGATTGCCGGCTTCGCGATAGAAAACCCCCACGCCGTCTACATCGACGCGATGGTAACGGACGGCCGTGACGGGAGCCGGGTGATCAGACGGTCCGGCTGCAGCGAGAGCAGCGGCGAGCGCGAGGGCGGAGAGTGGCATCTGGCGTCAACGCGGCAGCGATGCGCCAGACTGCTCGGTAGCAAGATAGGCTGCATACCAGTCCGGCCAGTCGGGGTCATTTTGTCCGGAGCGCTGCTCATGGTCGCCATGCGCCGCAGCCGCACGGCGTAGTGCAGCGGCAAGTTCCGCTGCCGAGCCAAAGCTGGTCACACCGCTGTCGATCCTTCCGGGGAATCGCTGCGTGATCTCCTGCAGCACCCATCCGTTCCCGTCAGGATCGGTAAAGGTGAGGAATGAGGCATAGCTTCGCCGCTTTGGATCCGGCCCGTCGACGCGCACCGCCGGGTTGAAGCGATTATAGCCGCCACCGCCATCGTGGAAGACCTTGCCGGCCTCGATGCCACGCGCGATCAATTCTGCGCGTGCCTTTACGATATCGCCGACGACCAGATGGATGAACTGCGAGGAGCCGGGCGGGGACGGTGTCAACCCGCTGCCGATCAGCACGGAGCATGGCGATCCGGAGGGAGTGAACTGGACGATTCGGCCGCCGGCCTCGTTCGAGATATCCGCATCGATCCGCCAGCCGAGCCTGCTGTAAAAGGCGTAGGCGCGATCGACGTCCGCCACGGGGAGCACGATCGCTTCCAGCTTCATGTCCATGCTCATCCTGTTGTCTCCCAAAATGACGGACGCCAGCCGGCGCCTAAATGATTTCGTGGACGTCGTAGATCGGCCCGGCGGGGGTGCGATGGCCGATGCCAATGGCGAGTGCGCGGTTGAGCCATTCGTACCGCGGATCGGAGGTCGCGAAGGCGGGCAGGATCCGGAAGTAATATTCGGACGGCGCCACCGCCGCGCCACGGGCCAGCCGCTCCATCACTGCCGCGGGGCCGTAGCGAAGGCCGCTATAGCTCATCGCGATGAGTGCGTCGTCGTCTGTTCGCAGCACGATCCGCGCATCGAGCACGATAGCGCCGTCGCCACGTTCGGTCTGCCAGTCGGCGCCGCCCGGAAGGATTGCACCACGCAAGCGCCTTCCCTCGAAGCGACCGCCGGGCAACGTGCCGATCCGCCGCGCTGCACCCACGGGACCTCCCACGATCTGAAGGGGATCGACCAGCACTTCCGCGACGAAGAGCGGTCGCGTCCGCATTGCCGGCAGCCTGACACTCTCAACCATGCGACCACCTCCCCCCGGCGAGCCGTGGCCGAATTGTGCGGCCAAGAGTGCAACCACGCCTGCAGCGCGAGGGGCGCGCGTGAACCCCCGCCACCGGTGCCCGATTAATCGGCAACGCGATGCCGAGGAAAGCGAGGTAGTCGGCGAACGCCATGCCCGCTCTAGCTCGCGGAGCTAGCCGCATGTTCGGCGAGCTGCTTGCGGTATTCGAGGACTGGCAAGCCGCCCCAGCCCCAGTCCTCAAGTGCCACCTCGCGGATCACGACCCAGGTCCAGTCGGCAGGCTTGCCGAGCACATCTGACAGGACCTGACTGACGCCCTTGAAGATTGCCGCCTTCTGCTCAGGGGTCACGCCGGCGACGTCCGGCTCGGTGCCCTCGCGGGTAAGTTCGACCGTAACAAATGGCATGGTTCGTCTCCCCGCCTTTTAGTGACCGGCCGCCTGGCCGCCGTCGACGTGAAGCGTCTCGCCAGTGACAAAAGGCGCGCCCTCGAGATAGAGCACTGCCTCGACGACGTCGCCGATCTCTCCCATATGCCCAAGGGGGTGGAGTGCACCGAGCGCCTCATGAGTGTCGGCCGGATGCATCGGCGTCTTGATCACGCCCGGCGCCACGGCATTCACCCTGATGCCACGACTGGCATACTCGATCGCAAGGCTGCGCGTGGATGCGTCAATGCCGCCTTTTGAAAGAGCCGCGAGCGCCGAGGGCACCGCTGACAATGATTGGCGCACGAGCGCGGTCGTGATGCTCACGACATGGCCGGCTCCCTGCTTTTCCATTGCGTGGATCGCCGCCTGGGTGATGAAAAAGAAGCCGTTCAGGTTGGTGGCGATCACCTGTGCGTATTGCTCGGCGCTGTAGCGGGTAAAAGGTGAGGCAACAAAGATGCCGGCGTTGTTGATCAGCGTGTCCACCCTGCCGAACTTGTCCAGCGCCTCGGTGATCACTTTGGCGCCGGTTGCTGGGTCGCCAATATCGCCTGCTATTGCCAGCATGTCGGGATTGTCGGTCGGCTGAATCGATCGCGACGTGGCAACCACGCGAAACCCGCGCGCGAGATAGGCGTCGCGCAGACCCGCGCCGATGCCCTGCGAAGCCCCCGTGATGACGGCGACCTTCTTGTCGTTGTTCATGAGCGAATCCTTTGCTGTTCTGAGCGAGAAGGGCGGCGTTGAAAGTTCAGCGCCGGGTCAGATGAGTTGGCGCAGGGAGCATCGCCGCCCGCGCTGGTTGGGCAGGGCAGGCCGCGCGATGTGCCAGGCGGCGCAGAGCCGCCGTCGGCATCACACCCCGCTTGGCTTACGACGCGCGCCCTGGAGACTCCCGAGAAGCCGATGTTGAATAGCTGCCGGTTGGCATGCAGGTTTCTCCTCGAGAGCGGGCGGGGCCGAACGGTCTGAAGATGACGTGGGCCGCTGTCGGTCGAAATTGCACTTTCGTATGGTGATACTTTGGTGTGGACCCAGGCTATTCGGATGGCCCGGAAGACAGTTGTCCGCAAATCGGCGTCGCCAGGGGCAGATCGACGCGTGCCTGGCTCCCTGCCGGGCCTAGGCGCCAAGTCGCGTGTCCCCCCAATTCTGCGGCAAGGGACTGAACCAAATGACGCCCCCGGCCCGGTCTGGCCGCGGGCGAGGCCTGGCCGCTATCGCAGACGCTGCAGGTAAGGCCGCCGTCCGCGAGCGTGAGGTCCACGGTGATCAGGCCGCCCGGCTTGAGTTGTGCGTGTCGTGCAGCATTCCGGACCAGCTCCATGACGATCAGAGCCACACGCCACGCCTCGCCGCTTGCCAGCTGGACCTCGTCCGAGCGCAGCAACAACCGCACCCCGCGCCGCGCCAGCACGGTGGCCGAAAAGCTTTGGCAGATGCGCGCGAGATACCCCGGCAGGCTGACTGGATGGGCGGACGTTGGAGGAAGCAAGGCCCGGTGTAATTCCGCGTGACCTGACAGGCCCAGGGCGGCTCGCTCGATGCTGGCCCGCTCCGCGCTCGACGGGGCGGTCCTGGCGGCGAGCGAGAGTGTCGAAATGGCCTCTGCGAATTCGTTGATCACGCGGTGGCCGATTTCCTCGACGAGCATCAGTGCAAGCGGCCCGCATTCCCGCCTCGATGATATTTGCATTCCCTCGCTCACGGCAGTCCTCCTCTGGCGCGATTGCAAGCAGCGCTTGATGGGCCTGCCTTGGCGGACACCCGCGATCCATTGCTCCAAGGTATGACTATACCAAGGTGATAAGAGTTCTGGTTCGAGCCGGCCGACGTTTGCCGCGGTCGTCTGAAGCACCGGCCGACACGATGGTTTAATGGACCAGCCGCCGGCCCACGTTTAAGTCGCGTTCGTCAGGCCGCACAGCCGCTACCCCCGACGAGACCGGATGCTGATTCCATGCATCTCATTTTGTTGATTGGCATGCTCAGCCTAGGCGCAAATTGTGCTTGGCCGGCCCGCTGGCTGCTGGCGGACGCCGACGGCGTCTGCCATTCGCGCTGGTGGAGGCGGGCTTGCCGTATCTAGCGAGGAGCAGGAGCATGATACAGCCGAACGGGCGCGACACGATTGATAGCTCCAGGCGGGCGTTGGTGGCTGGTGGCGCCGCCAGCCTGTTCCTACCTTTTGCAGGCTCAGTTCTGGCGGCAGCGCCCGCTCAAGGCGAAGGCAATGATGCGCACCTCGGCAGCCTGCCGTTGCGGCAAATCGCTGCGGGGGATCTCGATTGTGGCTATGCGGACCTTGGGCCTCGGCGCGGCCCGGTTGCGCTTCTACTCCACGGCTGGCCCTATGACATTCACAGCTTCGCCGAGGTGGCACCGCTGCTGGTGACCGCCGGATACCGCGTGATCATCCCGTATTTGCGGGGCTACGGCACCACCCGCTTCCGCTCCGCTGATATCTTGCGCAATGGCCAGCAGGCCGCGCTGGCCGCGGACGTTGTCGCTTTGCTCGACGCTTTAGGCATTGGGGAGGCGGTCGTCGCAGGGTTCGACTGGGGCGCGCGCACCGCGAACATCCTCGCGGCGCTCTGGCCGGACCGGTGCCGCGCGCACGTCTCGGTGAGTGGCTATCTGATCGGTAGCCAAAAGGTGAACGCGCTGCCGCTTGCGCCGGAGGCTGAGCTGGCTTGGTGGTATCAATTCTACTTTGCGACGGAGCGCGGCCGCCTGGGCTATGACCGCAACCGCGTCACCTTCAATCGGCTGATCTGGCGGCTCGCTTCACCGCGTTGGGATTTTTCAGATGCGGTCTATCAGCGTACTGCCGCGGCCTTCGATAATCCTGATCACGTCGCGATCGTGATCGACAACTATCGTTGGCGGCTCGGCCTTGCCGCCGGCGAGGCGCGATACGACCGCCTCGAGCAGCGTCTCGCCGAGGCGCCGCCGATCGCGGTGCCTACGATCACGCTTGAGGGCGACGCCAACGGTGCGCCCCATCCTCCAGCGGCGGCTTATGCCGCCAAATTTACCGGGCGGTACGCTCATCGTGAAATCACCGGGGGCATTGGCCATAATCTCCCTCAGGAGGCGCCGCGCGCCTTCGCGGAGGCGATTGTGGACGTGACACGCCTTTGATGCAGCGCCGCTGGCCGGCTCGGCGGCTTGTCGAACACGCGGAAGTCCGTGCTCCCGCCGGGTGGCAGGCCGTACAAGTGAGGTGCGGCTGCGCGTCCGTTCGCATGCTCGCGCAACTCATTCATCGTTGGCGCAGCCTTACCGCCGCACGCCAAGTCACTGCTTGGCACCCGATGCCGTTACGATCGGGTATCCTGGCAGCAGGCGCTGAGCCCTCCGTTTTGCCGCCGGCTCATGCCAGCGGGAGAGCGAATTCCAAGACCGCGCCCTTGCTTTGATTACGCAACACGGAGATCCGCCCGTCATGGGCCTCAATGATCGACCGGCAAATCGAGAGCCCCATGCCCATACCGTCGGCCTTGGTTGAGAACAGCGGATTGAAGATGTGCTCTATATCTTGTGGCGCCACGCCTTTTCCGGTGTCCGACACTGTCACCACCAGCTCGCCTGTGTCCCGGGTCGCGGAGCCGATCGTGAGTTTTCGTGGAGGCGGCTCGTCGAGCATCGCGTCGATGGCATTGGTGCAGAGGTTCAGCACGACCTGCTGCAACTGCGTCCGATCGCCATATACCGTTGCCGCGCGGGCTCGCATCTCGTCCTCAACGATGACACCGTGGCGCTGAAGGTCGTCACGCAGCAGGGCGACCGTCTCGCGTACCAGGGCATTGAGATCCAGCAATGTCCGGATTCTCGCCCCTTTCTTGAAGTTCGCCCGGATGCTGTCGATTACCTCCGCCGCGCGATGCCCATCGGCAGCCACTTGCTTGATGTCCGCTTTGGCCTTTTCGAGATCGGGCGTATCTCGTTCAAGGCGACGGAGGCCTGCCTCGGCGCGGGTTATCATCGCGGAAAGCGGCTGTTTGACGTCATGCGAGATCATCGCCGCCACGGCGTCGCCGGTGACAAGACGTGCCTCCCGCTCGAGATATTGGGCCCGCACCGCTTGCATGACCCGCGCATATAGCTTCGAGAATTCAAACAGCAGCACCACCAGAACCAGGGTGTTGGCTGCAAGGTTCATGAGGATGACTGTGTACCAACCAACGCTGAAGCGGGCGGGGGCCGGGTGAAAGCCGAGTGGCACGCCGGTGAGGTGGACAAGCGCCACAACCATCAGCCACAGGCCGAGAATGGTGTTCCGCCTGAACCAGAGCAAGGCGAGTGCCACGGCGTAGGAGCAAGCGATCGGGATGCCGGCGTACAGCGGCCATGTCATCGAGAACCGACGGGTGTCGTCAATCACGATCGGGAGCGCACCGCGATGGTGAATGCAAACGAAGGCCGCGAGGAGCACCAGTCCGGTGGTCACCAGCATGCTTACGGGCATCACAGTACGGGCCATTCGCTGAGCGAAGGGAGGCTGCTCGCTTCGGTCGGCGAGCGCAAATGCGGACAGGAAGAGCGCGAGTCCGCAATGACGCACTATGTACAGCCAGGGTGTGCTTTGCAGATTACCCGCCAGGCTCCCGGATGAGAAAACATCCGGAAACGACAATGTGTAGGGTATCAGCATCAACGCGGCGAACAGATAGCCGTTCGCTACGATCAGCATCGCACGCGTCCGCAGAATGGAGAATTGTGCGAACAGCAAGCACGCCGTGATGAGATCGTTTAGGAAAATCGCGGTCACGTAGAACGGGATGAACGGCTGGAGAGGGTAGAGTTGAAGGCCCGAAAGAGGTTTCGCACAGACGAATATGACGAGCAAAATCAAGGGTACGACGCGCGTTGCTAGTAAGACTTGCATGGGCGTCGGCGACGCCCGTGTGAGCGTCAGGAAATCATCGTTAGATCCAGAAGGGGAGCCTCTCTGCATCGCGGGGCTGTTCAAACTTGGCCAGGGCGGACGCAGGACAGGACGAATTTTTTCGGCTGAAAGGCCCAAACAGGCGTGCCATGCGATTGACTGTATCTCACGGTCATCTCAAGATCCTTGCCCACCGGAGGTCGCCCTCTCCAAACAGCGGATCAAAGCGCCGGCCTCGAAGGGCTTCCTAAGCAGGCAAACCGCGCCCATCGCCGCCACCCGTGCCTCAAGCCCCGGCTCCGCGCGCGCCGTAATCAAGATCACAGAAGCTCGATAGTCTTCGAATCGAAGCTTCTGTATCAAATCGACACCGCTCATTCCGGGCATATGAATATCAGTAATGATGCAATCGAGAGATCGCGCGCCGTCAAATCCGAGGAACGCCTCCGCCGACGCGAAGCCATAGGCCTCATAGTCCAGCGAGCTGAGTAGTTCTAGGAGCGCGGCACGAAAAAGCCCATCATCGTCTATAACTGCTATAACCGCGTCTCGTGACACCGAACTTCCTTAGGTTTGCGCGAATGCCCGTCAGTAGCCTGACCAGTGGCTCCGGCACTCGTTATCTATCGCGAGAAGCGACGCGGCTAGACCCACTTCGCCGCCGGTTCAACCGCCTGCCTTTGCCTTAGCTTGTCCGCCATTCTGACAAGTTCGGGGAGCGTGCGCGCACCCATTTTGCGCATCGCCGCACCACGGTGGACCTTGACCGTGATCTCGCTGATGCCAAGATCGCCTGCCGCTTGCTTGTTCAGCTTGCCGGCAGTGACGAGTAGCATCACCTCCTTCTCACGCGGAGACAGGCGCGCGAACCTTGCCTCAAGTGCGCTTTCGCCCTCATCGAGCGCTCGCCGGCGTTGGTCCCGCTCGATTGCGGCCGCTACAGCGTCCAGCAGTTCCTGATCGCGGAAAGGCTTCGGCAGAAAGTCGAGCGCGCCATGCTTCATCGCTTTCACCGACATGGGTATATCTCCATAGCCGGTCATGACGATTACGGGCAGGCGCACGCCCAGCTCCCCGAGCGCAGCCTGGAATTCGATCCCGTCGGCATCGGGCAAGCGGACGTCGATCAGGATACAGCCCGGCGGATGGTCGCGCTCTGACTGAAGGAACTCGCTCGCCGAACCATAGGTCTTCGCGGTCAGCCCGACCGAATCGAACAGGCTCTCGAGCGCGCCGCGAATCGACGGATCATCGTCGATCACGTGAATGACCGATGTGTCATGGGGTTGAACGGCCATGCGCGGATCCTGCTACCTCTTGGCGCAGCCTAGCACCTCAAGGCAATGCTTGTGGATGACACCAACGTATAATTGCCGTTTCCCGGGCGCCTGCTCGGCGGGCCGTCGATGAGCAGCGATCGACCGGCCGTAGCACCTCTGTCAGCGCAGGTGGGCGCTGCTTGACCTCCGGCGGAAACGGTTATTCCGTTGCCGCGAGTCCTCCCACGCCTGCCGGCTTATGGCCCAGTCGACTTCGCGCCAGCCGCGTTGAACCATCCATGGCGTTCCGTCGCGCTCGGCGACGATATCGGCACCGAACCACCGGGCAAGCCTAGCCACCCGCTTGTTGCCGCTCGCCGTGTCACCGAGGATCGTTTCGAGGCGCAGTTCGGAGAAACCGAAGTCGGCTAGCGCCGCGGCGGCATCGAGGGCAAGCGCGAAGCAGCCCCATTTCGCCGGGGCGAGCTCGATCCCGAGAACACCCGTGCCGTCCGCCCCCTTACGAATTCCGCCACAGCCGCATAGCGCTCCGGTTCGCCTGTCGAAAATACCGAGTTGGAAGTTCCTGCGCGGCATCTCGCCGCTCCACCGGGTGAAAAGATCAAAAAGATCGTTCGGCCGCCGAACGTCGGACGCATCGAAATCATATAGTGCGAGGTAACGTGGATCCAGCTGATAGGCGAGGAACGCGGGTCGGTCTGCCTCAGTGAAATCACGCAAGAGGATGCGGCGATCTTCTATGAGCATAAGGTCTTGCGAGCTGGCGCCCCGCTATCTGGTCCAGGAAGCGGACATATCGCAGGTTCAAACGCCCTTGGCGAGCGACAGCTGACCAGTCGGGGCTGGCAATCGGTCTAGCCAGTTCCCAACTGGGGCATCCCTGGACGAGGCCCCCCGACGGATGACTGCGCGCAATCGCTACTATGACGGCCCGGTTTCGGATCATTTTGACGGCGTCCGCTTCTTCAATCCGAACCATCCTGACACCGACCGGTCGCTTCGTCAGTTGCTGCAATGGAAGTTCGGCGAGAAGCAGCAGAGATGGCCCCGGCTCGTCCCCGGGCGGCAGGTCAAGCCGGATGCCCGCGTCGAAGGGCTGCGGATCACCATGGTGGGCCATGCAACGCTGTTGATCCAGGCGGACGGGCTCAACGTGCTCACCGACCCTGTATGGTCTGAGCGGGCAAGTCCGCTCAGCTTTGCCGGGCCGCAACGCGTGTCGCCGCCGGGCATTGCCTTTGGCGACCTGCCGCCGATCGACGCCGTCCTCCTTTCCCACAATCATTATGATCATCTGGATATGGCCACCCTGCGGCGTTTGCAGGCTGTCCACCAGCCGCTCATCGTCACACCGCTCGGCAACGACAAAATTGTGCGTGACGCAGTCCCCGATGCCCGGGTCGCCGCCGGAGACTGGGGCAGCTGCACGGGCCTCGAAGGCGGCGCCGAGGTTCACATCGTGCCCGCCTATCACTGGTCGGCGCGCGGCATTGGTGATCGGCGCATGGCCCTGTGGGGCGGCTTCATGCTTCGTACGCCATCCGGGCAGGTCTATTTTGCTGGCGATACCGGCTATGGCGATGGCGCGATTTTCCGGTCGATGCGCGCATCCTATGGCCCGAGCGATGTCGCGCTGCTGCCGATCGGCGCCTATGCGCCTCGCTGGTTCATGGCTACCCAGCACACCGACCCGGACGAAGCCGTTCGCATCATGCTGGACCTTGAGACGCGACAGGCCATTGGCATCCACTGGGGGGGCTTCCAACTGACGGACGAGGCGTGGGACGAGCCAGCCCTTCTTCTCAGCCGCGCGCTCAGCGAGAGAGGGATCGACGAAGCGCGGTTCCCTGCGGCCGTGCCTGGCGACGTGTTCGACAATAACCGGCGGATCATCCGCGGCTGGTTGTCGCGCGAGCGTCCACCCAATTGACGCCGTGGCCTGCGACGGGCACGCGAGCCGGGCGCGTCGCGGGCAACCGCCCGGGCGCGCGCCGGACGTCGGGGAGCCATATGGTCGAATCCAGAGATGACCGCGAGACGATGGCTGCCGGCGTCGCCGCCGGCAGCTGCAAGCTTTACATGTTCTATGTCGGCGGCAACGCTGGGCGATCCAATATCGAAGTCCATGATGTCCAGTTCGTCGCCGTGGCGCGGGTCGAGGATGCGTACCCGGCGCTGCGGGAGGCATGGTTCGGCGATGCGGACAAGCTTCATCTCGATGGCTACATGGCGATCGACTGGGCCGATGGATATGATGTGGAGCTTGCTGCCGCCCCGTGTGAAGGCGGACAGACTCTGTTCTTCGTCAATATGGGCGGGTACAGCCGCGATACGCTGGCGGAACTCCATGAATTCGGCTTGTTCGTGGCGGCAAGCGCCGACGAGGCCCGGTCCAGGGCGAAGCGGGCGCTGCTGATCGGCGCCGATCTGCTCCACAAGGACAATCTCAAAGATGTCGACAATTGCCTGGCGTTGACCAGCGTCGGCGGCTTCCATCTGCGCCTGACCGCCAACCCCGGCGGCGTCCCGAGCCGGCCCGAATGGCAAGGCTATCGGCCGATCGGCATCGAAGCCGCCTAGCCCGGCCTTCCGGTCGGGCGATGAAGCCCGTCATGCCCGGTGCGGAAGGCCGGCGGCTGTGATCAGCCGCCGGCCTTCCTCACGCGTGGAGCGAGGTCAGGCGAGCTGGGCCAGGGCAGGGCGGCGCCGCATCGCCGCACCGATCAGGCCGAAGCCGCCGATGAACATCGCCCAGGTCGCAGGCTCCGGCACACCCGGGATCACGACCTGACCGGCGACGCCGAAGCGCAGGTTGTCGATCGCGAAGCCCGCCGGCTCACTCCCGACGAGCGTGAGCTGCACGCCGGCGATGCGAGCGAGGCCGTCGGTGGTCGCGAGGCCCAGGAATTCAATGCCTTCCTGGAGGTTCGCGACGGTGCCGAGGATATTGCCCTGACGGTCGAACGCGCGGATGCCGGTGCTGCCGACGGCGTTGAAGAAGCCGCCGTCAAAGCCCACCGCCAGCTGGTCGACGCTGAACAGCACGCTGATCGGGCCGTCGAATTGCGGCGAGCCCGACAACACCGGCGAGGTGGGATTCGAGCCGTCACTGGTGATGAATGTCGCCGGCGCATTGCCGTCCAGCGCCAGACCGGCGCTCGGATTGCCGGACAGGCAGGCCGACGCAGCCGCGCCCGGACAATCGACCCCCGGATTGGCGCTCAGCGACTGCCCGACGAACCAGCCGCCGAAGGTGACGTTTGGCGCACTCACCGGATCGCCGCCATATTGGGCTGGCGCATAGCTCGGATTCTCGGTCCCGCCGGCATATTCCGAGAAGGTGATGACGCCGGCGCTGGCGTTGAAATTGCCCGAAGAAACGCGCGTTATCTGCGCGCTGGCGGCGCCCGCGCCCATTGCGCCGGCGACGATTGCAATCGACGCCGCGAATAAGATCCGTCGCATGGAAATCCCTCCTCTCATTTGAAAAACGAAAAGAGTCGGCAGAGCCCCGGCCCGACCATGTTTAACGTTAATCCTAAAAGGTAATGAGTCAAGCTTTATGCTCCCAAGAAGCCTGATGGTTCTGGTGCATTTGGCCTAAATACCTTGGGCTGATTATTCGTCGCATGAATATCGGCGTTCGTCGCAAAGTTAAGCGGTAGCCGGGTCATCGCGCGACGGTTGCCGGTGACGGCCCCGGGGGCCGCCGACCGACCGGCAACGCCGCGGGAGCGCCGTTTCCAGGCCACGCGCTACCGTGGTACGGAGGGGGGTGAGCCACGTGTCCAATGGAACGCCGCCGTGAGGCGAGCCGCCAGATGCTGCCTGCGATCGGTCGCGGGCGGCGCAAGCGCGCTCGTGCTGGCGGTTTCCCCGGTCGCGGCTGCCGGCCATGGCTGGGACAAGGCCAGCGACGTAGGCCGCAACCTGCTGGTCGTTGCCGCGCTCGGCGTCCCCGCCATTCAGGGGGACTGGACCGGGGACCTGCAGGCCGGCGGAAGCCTTCTCCTCGCGCACGGCACGGCCTATGGCCTCAAGCGCATCTTTCCGGAAGAGCGACCCGATCGGAGCGACCGCCACAGCTTTCCATCGGGCCATAGCAGCGTATCGTTCGCGGCAGCCGCGACGTTGGAGAACCGCTATGGCTGGAAGGCCGGTTTGCCCGCCTTGCTGGTGGCGAGTTTCGTCGGCGTCAGCCGCATCGAGGCCAACAAGCACCATTGGTACGATGTCGTCGCCGGCGCTGCGATCGGCACCGGAAGCGGCCTGTTGTTGACCTCGAAGCGAACCAACGGCGTCAGGCTCATTCCCTTCGTGGACAGCCGGGGCGGCGGCTTCTCATTCGCCACGCGCTTCTGATCGCCGGTCTGCGCGTAACGCGACGTGATGCCCGGCAGCGCACGCCGGCACGATTTTAGCCAAGCTCTTCATGTGGCCATAAAGGCCGATTTCCCTGACCGCCTGCCGCCTGCACGGGCGGTGCCGCGGCCTCGCCGGTCAGATCCCGGCATACCAGTCATAGTCGGCGACATCCTCCCAATAGCCGCCCTTGCCGCCGGCGATGCCGTCGAGGGAAGCGACCGCTTCGATGCGCTGCACATATTTGGCATGTTTGTAGCCGAGTTGACGTTCAACGCGCAGGCGGACGGGAGCGCCGTGCCCGACCGACAGCGCCCGATCGTTCAGCGCCAGCGCGAGGATGGTCTGGGGGTGGAGCGCGTCCACCATGTCGATGGATTCATAATAGGGACGGCGCGCGCGCCCGAGGCGATCCGCGCAATGGAAGACGATGTAGCGCGCGCTATCCTTCACGCCGGCGACGTCGAGCAGGGTGGCAAGACGCGGCCCCGTCCACTTTCCGATCGCGCTCCAGCCCTCGACGCAATCATGGCGGGTGATTTGCGCGCGAAGCGGCATCGATCGCAGCTGCGCGACGGAGAACGCCGTCGGCCTGTTCACCAGGCCGTCGACCGGAATCCGCCAATCCACGAAGTTGGAGGCGACATGGGCGGCATAGTCCGGCGTTCCCGGATCGCGCGTGCCATTGGTGCGGAACACCGGCGACATCTGGTCGGGACGATATTCGCGCGCCGGAGCATCGCGGTTCGACAGCAGGCGCTGGAGCGAGCGGTTCCAGTCATCGCCGCGGAACAGCAGGCCCTTGCGAAATGTCGGATCGTCACCGAGCCGATCGCACCCGGCCAGCAAAGAGCCGGCGCCGGCGGCGAATGCGCCCACCAGCCCGCGCCGGGTGATGAGCTTGCTCACGGCGTTTCTCCCGGCACGCGCCACCAGCCCGTGATCATCGAACGAATCCCGTTGATCGGCCCGGCCGCCACCACCAGCAGGAGATGGACGAGGATGAACCCGGCGATCGACATCGCGGCGATGAAATGGATCGAGCGCGCCGACTGCCGGCCGCCGAACAGATCGAGCAGCCAGGGCCAGGCGGCATCCATCGCCGGCGACATGGTGAGCCCGGTCAGAATGACGAGGGGCAGCAACACGAAGATCAGCACCACATAGGCCAGCTTCTGCAGGATGTTGAATGCCGTGGGGTCCGCCGGATCGTGGAACCTGAAGGCGAGATGCTCGCGAATGTCATGCAGCAACGCGCGCGGGGCGAGCTCGCGCAGCCGCATCCGGAAGGCGCGGGCATGGCCGTTGGCCAGCGCGGCGACCATGAACAGGAGCAGTCCGAACCCGAGGATCAGCGCGAAAGTGAGGTGCCATCGGCGCGCGAGCGCGAGATTATATTGGGACGGGATGGTCAGCCACCCGGGCACCCGCCCACCTTCGAAGACGCTGCTGACGTTGAACCAGGGCCTGTCGAAATTCGCCCCATATTGGCCCCAGTAAAGATGCGGATGGGCGTTCAGGATCATGAGGCCCGATCCCAGCATCACCAGGATGGTGACGGCGTTCACCCAATGCCAGATGCGCGTCGCCAGCCCGTGGCGCTTGACCAGCGAGCTCGGCCGGGCCTGCGGCGGGGCAGCCATGTCAGCCGGCTCGGACGTCGCCATATCGCCAATTCTCCCGCATCCCGTCGCCTCGCCGAAATCCATGATGGCATGAATTCGCACGGTGGCGCAGGATGGTTACACCTTCTCAGGCGCGCGGGTAGCTCATTTTAGCAGGCGGGGCTTCAGGAGATTCCCGTGCCGGGCGTCACCGGATGAGCGATCAGCTCCGGCTCGGACGCCAGCTGTATCGCGATCGATCTTATCGACGACCAGGGAAAGAAGACATGTCGCCGATCCTTGCCGCTTTCGCCCAGTACGACGATGCCGACATCATCCGCTCCGGCAAGGATCGCCTTCGAATGCTCCAGCCCGCTGGCAAGCTGCAGCGCGACGACAAGTGAGCCACTGCCGCGATCCAGATGATCCTTGAGCATTTCGAGCAACATCGTCTCCTGAACGATAGCGGGTAACGGGTCAGCTGGTTTCGGACGAAAGCGGCGTTTTGGGGCCGGAGACGAGCTTGTCGCCTGCGACGCGGGCCCGCGCGATCCTCGCCAGCACGATCATCGGGGTCGCCCCCAGCAGCGTACCCACCAGCACGCCGATCAGAAATTCTGTCATCGCTCGCTATGCGTCTAGCGCGCCGCCTGCCAGGGAAGGCCGGGAAGACGCGACATCCTGCAGTTGCAGACCATGCAGGTCGTCGTGAAGTTCCCATTTCCCCAGCGGCTGGCATGCAAATCGGGAACGTGCCGCCCGAACCATTTATGAAACACCGGTGATCTCCTCGATCGGTGGATGCGCGGCCGTCAGGCGAACGTATGGGCGGGGCGGACGAGTCGCGCGGGATGGGACGTGCCCAAGGGGCGGTCGGCCCGGTCCTTCTCGATGAGCCGCGCATAATTTCGCGCGAGTTCCTGATGGGCGTGGCGCGACGCGCTGCAACTTGCCTCGCGCGCACGGACGAGCGAAACCTGATGGCGATAAAAGAGATAATTGAGGTCCATGACTTCTCCTGCTGTTGGTAAGCGGGAGCGCGACGCCTGTCTCTCAGCCACCGGCGCTTACTTCAGTCTGCCGGTGATGTGCCATCTTATCACAGGTCCGTGATTTCGAGGCATGGATTCGTATCCTCAGGCGGCCCCACTGCCCATCAGCGCCTCGACAGCGGCCAATCCCTCGTCACTCGCAATGGCGAGATCGAGGGGGCGCGCGCCGAGCGCCCCGTGATGGGTGTTCAGGAATGCGGTGACGGCGGCGGCATCGCCGAACCGCGCGATCGCCATGCGCGTGACGCGGCCCTGCCGATCGGCCTGCGCCGCTGACAGGGGTTGCGTCTTGACGCGATGGGCGAAGGGGCGGCCCATCAGAGGACCGCCGCGTCGACAAGCGCGCGCTTGCTCGCGAGATCGGCGCGGATCGCCTCGGCATGCTGCAGCCGCTCGGCCAGCACCCGCCATGCGCGCGCCGAGCGGAGGTGGCATTCGCGGACATTGCCGAGCGCGGTGCGGCTGGCCGCCCGTTCGTCAATCTCGGCCTGGGCGAAATAATAACCACTTGTCGTGGACATGCCGATTTCCTTTCAGGCGCCGCTCGCGACGACAATAGATGGATCAGTCGATCATTTCGGCGACGATACGGCGCAAGTCGCGCCTGGAAAGCGGGGCTGTGGTCACCGGAATGGCCTGGAACGGGTGATGGGGGGTTCGGGTCTTGCCGACCGGTAGCGATATAGTCTGAGTTTGCATATTTATCCCTGGCGCAAACGCGCCGATATCAAGTTGGACGCGCTAACGGCGCGGGCCACGACGGGGGCCGGAGCCGCCACCCGCCGTTCTTTCACGGAAGATGATGCGACCCTTCTCAAGATCATAAGGCGTCATCTCCACGATGACTCGATCCCCTACCACCGAGCGAATGCGGTGGCGCCGCATCTTGCCCGCGGTGTAGGCGATGATTTGATGATCATTCTCCAGTCGAACCCTGAAACGGCCATCGGGGAGAATGTCTTCGATCTGGCCGTCGAGGGAGAGGAGTTCTTCCTTGGCCACCCGGCTCAGCCCTGCCCGAGAGTGACGGCTGCCTGCTGGCAGTGCCTGTCAGTCTCCAGCGTGTGACTCGCGAAACACTCGGCGGTGCCGATCGGCATAAACTTCCCTTCGCAAAAACTCGGTGTTCCGCGCGACGTGAACGTCCGCGGAGCCAGCAGCGAGAAAAGGAAGGATCAGCCCGGAGGCTTCAAGTTCCGTCACAAGCGACGTTAGCCCGCCCCATATAGGCGAGGCCGGCTCAATTATCAACCTGGCGCGGCCTGGTTTGACGTAGCCGCGACAGACAATATCATCGGCGCCGATCGATACGTCATTGGAGGGACCATGAAAGCCTATACGCTCGCCGGCATCGTTGTTTGCGGCCTGATTGCCACCGGCTGCTCGAAGCCTGCCGCGCCCCCCGCGCCCCCCGCGCCGGCCGCTGCGGCCGCGCCGACCACGGAGGCCGCGATGCGAGCCGCCGTGGACCGGCACGTCACCGCCGTGAAGGCCGCCAATGTCGACGGCGTGATGGCCGATTATGCCGACGATGCGGTGCTGGTCTCGCCGCCGGGCATGGTCACCCCGACCGGCACTTTCGTCGGCAAGCAGAAGGTGCGCGATTTCTTCGTCTGGTTGTCGACCCCGGCAGTGCTGCCGGCCGCGCAGAGCATGGAATCGAGCAGCGAGATGGTCGGCCCCGATACGCTGCTGTTCCGCTGGACCCAGTTTCCGGGGACGCCCAAGCAGGTAAAGGGATCGGACGTCTTCGTGTTCCGTGACGGCAAGATCGTGTTCCAGACCACCGCCGCGCTTCCCTGACGGATCGGCCGGGCTCGCCCCTAATCTGGCCGCACCGCGAGCCAGATCAGGTGGCGGGTGTCCTCCTCGGTGTCGCCGGACGGGATGCTGACCTCTTCGACCTCGAACCCGGCCTTGCGCAGGCGGCTGGAAAAGGCCGGGTCGGAATAAGCGGACCAGATCGCCAGCACGCCGCCTCCCCGGAGCGAGGCGTAGATGTCACGCAACCCCCAGTCGCAATAGAGCCGGTCGTTGGCGAGGTTGATCAGGCCATCGGGGCCGTTGTCGACATCGAGCATGATGGCGTCGAAGCCCGCCCGCTGCTCGGCGATGACATCGTGAACGTCGCGGATTTCGAGCGAAACGCGGGGATCGCCGAGCGAATTGCCGTGGATCGACGCCAGTGGTCCGTGCGCCCAGCTGACCACCTTGGGAACAAGCTCCGCGACGACGATGGTCGCCGAGGCGGGCAGCGCCGATCGCGCCGCGGCGAGCGTGAAGCCCATGCCGAGGCCGCCGATCAGCACGCGGCTGGCCCGTCGGCCAAGGCGCGCACAGGCGAGGGTGGCCAGGGCCTCCTCCGATCGATAGGCCCAGCTTCCCATCAGCTGTTCCTCACCGAACAGAATCTCGTAATCGTCACCGTGGCGGACCAGGCGCAATTGTCCGCCCCCCGGAATATCGGCCGTATCGATAAGCACCCCTGACGGCCCGAGCGCTGCGGCCGCGGCCAAGGTCAATCAACGGCCTCCGACGATGCCGTCATGAGGGACTCGCCGTCATCGCCCGAGCCGGTGAGAAGCTTGGCCGAGGCGGCCTGGATGCGGGCATTGTCCGTACGCTCGGTCCTGACCGCCAGGGCAGCCCATGCATCGGATGCGCGCTGGCACCGCTCGCGGACATTTTCGAGCGTGGCGGCATCGGCCGCCAACTGCTGTTTGGCGGCCTGGTCCTGGTAGAAATGCAAGGCTGACATTGGGGGCTCCCGAGGATGAGGGGAACAGGCGAGGTCGATGACCTCGCCTGTCTCAATCCTCAGGCAGCCTGCAGGTTCACCGCAGAAGTCTTGCCGCGCCGATCGGTCTCGAGCTCGTACGAAACGCGCTGATCCTTGTCGAGGGTGCGCATGCCGGCCCGCTCGACGGCGGTGATGTGCACGAACGCATCGGTGCCGCCGTCCTCGGGCGCGATGAAGCCATAACCCTTGTCGGCGTTGAAGAATTTGACGGTTCCGGTGATCATCTGGGTATCCTTTATCCCATGTGTGACGGGCATGCGCCACGCGGCGCATCCCGGCTTCGTGAGGCAAGAAAGGGACAAAGGAAGCCTGAGCGGCCCGTTATCCGTCGCAGGCGACGTCAGCATCCCGAATATAGGCGGGTTCGCGTCCGAATCTAGTCCGAATGTCCGTGAGCGTGATCGGCCCTGTCGATTGCGTGCAGCAAGTCATCAAGGGAGGGATCGTGCTCAGGCAGAAATGTCTGCCTCAGCCCCTGGCTTATGATCCTCAGATCGACCCCGAACGCGGGGGCAGGGACGACTCGGTCGCGATCGTCCACCGATATCTCCGCTGGTGGTGAGCTGAAACCGGGTTAAGCGATCGACGCGGTTTTTGTTCCGCTGATGCGCATCCTCGTCGGGGATTATCTGGCCCGTCCTGTCCAGGGACAGGTTGCCTGAGGGAGGGGGCCTCGGTCCCCCGGCGCCGGCTGATCCAAATTAGCGCGCGACGCGCCACTTTCGGCTATACAGAATCTCGACGCCGTCCGTTTGGCGCCGTTTGCCGAGAGTAACTGGAAAGCTCCCGCTCCAAAATCGCCGGAGGAGCTAACTATGCCTCACTTTGAACTATTCACATTGGACGGTGAGTTTGCCTCATGCATCGCTACCTATGACGTCGCTGATGCGGAGGAAGTGCTTGCCTTATGCATGTTGCGACTGGAAGGCTGTGATCTGGAAATCCGGCGTGACGATAAGCTCGTCGCGCGCATAGCCAGGTCTGGCCATGTCACCCGCGCCGTCGATTGCCCCGGATTCGTCTACGCCGGCGGCCATCGGCCCGCCCCGGGCCGGGGCGACTCAGCGTCGAACTGACATCGGACTCCTAGTCCTCCCGCCGGCTCCGCTGCCGCCGCACCGCCAGGAACAGCCCTCCCGCCGCCAGCGACGCGACCAGCGCGGCGGCGGCAAGCCCGGCCCTGCGGGCGGGAGGGGTGCGCAGGCCGCCGTCGATATGGGCGCCGTCGCCGGGAGGGGCCATGACGTTGCCGTCGGTTGCGGGCGCCGACGCCGCTGCCGCGAAATAGCGTTCGAACACCAGCCTGATGGCGTTCGCGTTCAGGGCAGGGGAGAGCGCATGGCCGAGCCGCGCCGCCCAGGTCGCCGTGCCGAGGATTACGCTCGGGCGCGGATGATCGGCGAGACGGACGACCGCTTCGGCTACCGTGCGCGGATCGAGCAGCGGCGGCGGCGCCGACAGTGCCTTGCCGGTGTAGTTGCCGGCATGGCGGATCGCCGGGGTATCGACGAAGGACGGGTAGACGTCGCAGACATGAACGCGCGGATGCTCGGCAAGCTCGGGCCGCAGCGCCTCGGTGAAGCCTCTCAGGCCGAACTTGCTCGCCGAATAGGATGTGGCAAACGGCGCCGCAGTGAAGCCGCCGACCGAGATCATATTGACGAGCACGCCCTCGCCTTGCCCGATGAAGATCGGCAGCACGGCATGGGCGTCGTTCATATGGCCGATGAGGTTCGAGCGGATGATCCGGTCATGCGTCTCGATCGGCACGTCGAGGAAGCGACCGACCGCGCCGACACCGACATTGCTGAACCAAAGGTCGATCCGCCCGGCGAAGCTCTGCGCGGCGGCGGCGAGGGCTTGCACGGCCGTGGCATCGCCGACGTCGGTCGGCACCACCAGCACCTGCACGCCGGCGGCGCGACACGCCGAGGCGACCGTTTCCAGATCGTCGCGGCTGCGCGCCGCGAGGATGAGGTTCCACCCGCGCGCGGCGAAGGCCTCGGCCGTGGCCTGGCCGATGCCGCTGGAGGCGCCGGTGATCACGGCAGTGCGGGTCCGATTGTCAGCCATGAAGCTCGGCTCCGGTTGCGGCGATTGGGTGTCGTTCGGGCAACCCGGGGGGCGGACGGGAGTTCCCCACCCGCCGCCGGCCCCGGTCCGGCGGCGCGGGGGGTTTTTCATGCAAACCAGCGGACGGGAATTGGGATGAATGTCGGAACAAGGGTGAATGAGGTCGGCACGCTGATCCGGGACGGCGGCGCCTTTTACCTGCGGCGCGATGTCGGCGGTCGGTTCGAGCTGGAGTTACAGCGAACACCGGTCGATCTTGTCGAAAAACGGGTGCACCTGGTCGGGACGATCATCGGCCCCGGGCTGGTCAGCGCCGACGGCGTTTCCGCGGCCTGACTATGCTCTGTCGGGCTGGAGGCGTGCGGTGCGCCGGGCGCGGCCCGCTCCGCCTGCCGCGCCTGCGTGACACTGTCTGCGCCGCAGCAGGGCCTGTCTGCGCACCATCTCGATCACCTCCGTTCGGATGGGACGGGCCGGATATGCCGGATGCACTTGCTTAGGGAGGCGCCTCTTGCTCGCATCTCGTGAGCATTAGCGAACTCGGCCCCGTGTTTTCGCCGTGAGAGGCCCCTCTAGGATGTTCATGGACATCCATGGATTTAAGGAAATCAATAACTTAGTCTATTTCTGTCCTTGCATTTCCATAACCGTTTTGGCATGTCTGTTTGGGACGTATTCGTGACGTTTCCTGAGAGCGGCGATGGGTGTTGTTCGGGAAGTTCGGCTGTTTGAGCGCACCACGCGCAGGCGGCTGGCTGTCCGCCATCACCCTTATTGGCGGATGATCTCCGAGGGTGCCCACATTGGCTACTACCGCGGACCTCGCGGTGGCAAGTGGGTGGCCCGTTATCGCGAGGCCGGCTCCAACGAGCCTTACGCGACCCTGTCGCTTGGGACCGCCGACGACATGGTCGAGGCGGACGGCGAGATGGTGCTCAACTACAAGCAGGCGCTCGACAAGGCCAATGCGTGGATCAAGCAGCAAGCCAATGGCGGCCGCACCCTCAATCCCAATCTGACCGTCCGCGACGCGATAAAAGCCTATATCGAGATTCGGGACGCACGGGTGGCCGCGCACGGTGGAAAGCACTCCAGCGGCTATTACACGCTCAACAAATACGCGCTCCCTGACCGGACCCTGTGCAGGATCAAGCTATGCGACCTGAGCGAGGCCGAGCTTCGCGGCTGGCAACGCCGTCTCAAGGGCGTCGGCGCGACCACGAAGCAGCGCGTCGTCACCGACCTCAAGGCGGCGCTGAACCTCGCCTTCGAGGAGCACCGCCGCGCGCTGCCGAGCGACCTACCGATCACGATCAAATACGGGCTCAAGCCGGTGTTCGTCGACGATGCCCCGTCCGAGCCGGCGCGGGACAATCAGGTGCTGGCCGACGACCAGATTCGGCGCATCCTCGCCAAGGGCAAGGAAATGGACGAGGATGGCGACCACTTCCTCCTGACGATGCTGCTGGCCGCCACGGGCGCGCGCTTCTCGCAGGTGACGCGGATGCTGGTCGGCGACGTGCAACCCGAATTCAAGCGCGTAATGGTGCCGCCATCAAGGAAGGGCAGGGGCCGCAAGCCCGGCAAGCCCATTCCCGTGCGGGTGGGACCAGACGTGCTCGCGGTACTGGAGGGAACGGCCGAAGGCCGCAAGGCATCGGAGCCGCTACTGGTCCGATGGCGATACCGTCAGATCTCCCCGACCAAATGGGTGCGTGTCGACCGCCGGGCCTGGACCAGCTCGTCGGAGATGTCGCGCTGGTGGGCGGAGATCGTCAAGGCGGCTGGCTGCCCCGGCGTCATCCCCTACGCCCTGCGCCACAGCTCAATCGTACGAGCGATCCGCAACGGCCTCCCGATCCGGCTGGTGGCCGCGCTCCACGACACATCGGTTGCGATGATCGAGAAGCACTATGCCCGCTGGATCACCGAGAGCCTGGACGAACTGGCGGCGCAGGCGGTTGTGCCCCTGTTACATGCGGCGTGAGGGCAGGCTGCCCTACGCGTCGGGAGGAAGGCGTGAGATACCCACCGCCTCTTTTGTTAGCGGGGACCGGAGACGTCGAACGCCGCTGCCAATGGCGCGGGCCGGACGGGAGTTGGACGTCGGTAGTTGGGCGGTTGAGGGCTGGCAGTTTTTAGGTGCGGTAGAGTGAAATGCGGACCTTCGATTAGCTAGCCAGTGAAACAAAGAAGGCACAACCGCGCCCCTGCAGCTGACCCTTCTCTGATCCCAGAAGCCGCCGTCCATTCAGCATCTGCAACGACACGAAAATTTTTGGTGCCCGTCCATCTTGCTAAGCGGCATAGCAGCAATTTCGGCCGCTCGTTCATAGATCGCCACGACGATCGGTCGACTAAGACCTTAACCTGTTCGATCAGGGTAGAAGCCTTTGGCAGTTGGGCCAATCTGATTTGAGCTCGTCAAACTTCGTTGTCCTTTGGAGCGGAGGAGGTTTGCTCACGTTCGGCAAAGTCACTGATCGACGCCTTGCCCGAGACCCGTCCGCCGAGCACTTCGCTCATAGCCCTCTCGAAGGCCTCGACGACCCCGCCCGGTGTATCGGCGAGCGTGTGCTCGAACAGAAGTGCGTCGTGCATTGGCAGGACGACTCTTACGTCTTCGATGGAGGCTGCCGCCAGCAGCGCGCGCTTGAATATCAGTGAGGCCGTGCCCTGTACCACCTGGCTGACGGCCGAACGCTGCTCCTTGCGGGTGAGCTGTCCCCCGCCGGTTCGACGATAGTGATTGCCTAGAATGGTGGCTACCCGGCCGGCGGTCTGGAACTCGGTCCACACCCCCCTCTTCCAGTCTTCGTAGCGTTGGAAGAGCCGAAACGCCTCCTTCGCCTTCTGCCTGTCAACTCCGAGCGAGACGGCAGCGTCCACAAGCGCCTTGCGGGTCATCCCGTAGGCATAGGACAGGAATAGCTGCTTGGAGGCCTTCCGATTGCCGATAAGCCCTAGGTGCGTAGTCGCGAAGAGCTCGTACATGTCACCTGCCGCATAGAGCCGCTTGAGTTCCTCGTCATCGGATAGTGCTGCCATGATCCCGACCTCGAACTGGTCGAAGTCGACGTAGCCGAGTTGGGCATCACCGTGCGCGGTAATGATCGACCGATATCGTTTCGGGATGTTCTGCAGGCTGGGACTACGCAGTTGCACGCGCGATGTGCGCGAGCCAAACACGTCGACTACCGGTCGCGTAATGTCGGTAGACAGGGTGAGCGAGCCAAGCACTCTACGCGCCGTGCCAAGGGCAAGGAGCGCAATTGTGTCGCCGCCGAAGTCGTTTTCGTGCGGCACGAACTCCAGGAGATATTCGACGGAAACCTCGTCCAGCTCGAAACCTTCTTTGAGCAACTTGGCCTCAATGGCGCGCCTGCTCGGCGTCTCGAGCGGCATGTCGTGCTTCGCGGAATAGTCCTTCAGCAGCAAGAAGTAGTCGTGCTCCGCCTGCATCCGCTTGTCCGAGAGCCCTGCCGTGTCGATCGAGATGCCGGCCGACATCGAGAGCTGGAGCAACCGGTAGGCGGGTACTTCGACGGAAAAGAAGCGCTCGAGCTCGCCTTCGACGGACGCCTGCGCGCAGAGGTCAAGATACATCGCCGCGATCGCCATCGCGGCACTGGCGGCGACCGTTCCGTCAAACGGGACGCCCTTGTTGAACATCTTCTGATACGTGTCACGGACCTCCTGCTCGGCCCCGTATTGCCCAAGCAGTGCCGTGACGTCGCGTTTCTCACGGGCGAGCCGTTCCTCGGGGATTCCGCTAATCGAGATGCGGAGCTCATCGATGTCGATGATCGTGCCGGGCAGCGTGCCCGTGCTGTCGAACAGTGCATCGCGGATCATCCAGAAGTCGTGGCACACTACAATGCCCGGAAATGTGACGACGCTCGCAGCGTCGGTCTCCTGGACCCGCCCGTCCTGGAACCAGTAGAAGGCGTCCGCTCCCCTCCCGGTGAAGTCCTTTATGAAGAGCAGGAGCCTGGAGGCCAGGTCAATCATAGGCGCTGACCTCGTCGACGAGGTTCAGGAGATCAGTGCTCTCCCGCACGGCGAACGGGAGGCCATCCTCGTTACAGTGGCGCTCGGCCCTGGGCCCCGTCCCCTTCAGGCAGGCGGGGACATGGCCGTAGAGCGGACGCCGCGCGTCTTCGTCCAAGACGGACGAGGCAATGAGAAGGTAGCGGGCGTTCTGGTAGGGCAGCGTCGTGAACTCCTGCACGCATTTCTCGATCAGCGCCTTCTCATCGACGCAGCGGAGCCAGATCAGAATGGCGGCCGCCTCGCCCGACTTCATGTCTTCCCGCAGCTTGCGGTCCGCCAGTGCTACGAGATCGTCGGACCGGTGCCTCCGCGCAGCGAGCAGCATCCAGATGTTGTAGTTCTGCCAATCGTGGATGGCCCCATCCTCCGCGAGCAGGAACGCTTCCAGGGCCGGCAGGCAGCGCCCGTCGCGATCAAGCGTGGCGATCAACCGGCAGTACTGATCAGTCGTGACGGCGTGCTCGGACAGCGAGCGCGACAGCGTGTCGAGGAGGTTAGCCGACAACGCGTCGCCCACGTCGAAGAGTCCGGACTCCACGATCTTCGCCACCCGGTTTACCGCGAAGCGAAAGGTCCGCGACTGCGAATCCCTCTCTTCGATGCATCGACTCAGAATCTCGAAGATGTACGTTACCGATCTGGTCACGATTCGCCGGCTGCGGGACTGCCACATCTGGTTGATCGCGATGGTAGAACTGTCCTGTGAGGGGAAGTACTCCGCGACTTTCTTGTTCGATACGTCGGGTGCGAGGATCTCGGTCTTGTTGGCGTTGATATTGAGGCCCACCGTCCGTAGCTGCCGGATGAGATCCTGGAGGGCGCGCCGGGCGTGCAGCTCGGAATCGGCAATGATGCGGATGTCGTCGACGTAGCGGTAGTAATCGTAGCCCTTCCTCGTCATCTCCCTGTCCACGAACGACAGCAAGATATTGGACAGGAATGCCGATGCGTCACGGTTCTGCGGCAGGCCATGGTCGCGGCTGAACGTCCATTGCGTGAGCAGCCGGTCGAGGGTGGCGATCGCGTTGCGGATCTGCAGCTTCTCCGGGCCGGTCGCGGCGAGGTCAGGGACTGCTTGCTCGAGCGCTTTGATGATCTGCACGCGAGAGATGTTCTCGAAGAAATTGCTCAGGTCGGTGACCAGCAGATGCCGTCCCGACTTGCGGAAGGTCAGCGTGACGCCTTCGAAGGTGAACCAGCGGTCGATCTTGTTCTTAAACAGATACTTCTCATTAAGGGGAGCAGGCTCGAACCGATAGCTTAGGACGCGATGGCCAAGGAGTGAATCGTAAAACGGGATCAGAAAACTGCAGATAGCCTGATAGACAAAGCGGTCGAAAAAGTCAGTCTCCAGGCCATAACGTTCCCCGTACCCCTTCTTTGGAATATTACGGACAACGCTGCGCGTACCGCGGTACTCGCCGTTCCATTCCTGCAAAAGCGAGATAATAATCCGCTTCGCCTCAGCCTGATCCTTGAAAAGGTCCTCATAATGAAGGCAGTCAAAATACCAGTCGTCACGCATGTCTTGACGGAGGTGCTTCAGCACCAAGTCGAATCGAACTGGAAATCCAAGCGCCTGGCCGTTCAGCCAGAAGGCGGGACTAAGAGCATAATCGCTCTTTTCGTCAGTCTCACCACTGCTGTTCACTCCAATGTGGTTCCTCGGTTCCAGCGGGTTAAGCATAGGGTTGCGGCGTCGGTTTAATGCGTCTCGATCGGATCGTCACAGCCCGCCGTTCCTGACGAAACTCGCATGTTCTGAATGCCAACGAGTAGCAAGATCTCAAGGATTAGCCGCTGACAAGGTCGAGCTGATCCTTTGCTCGAACGCCAATCTGATCTCGTCTTCCACGCTCAAAAATCCCTTGATTCCCACCATAGCCAACATGACGCTAGCAGCTTCGTCTGGCAACCTGATGTGGCGCAGGATCGGATGGACGAGCGTTCGAAGCTCGCTTCACGTTTGCGCAAAAATCGGCGGGTATCCCCCCTTTCCTGCGCACGCCCGTATCGCCTATGTTCCACGAATGTTCGAGATCACCGGCGAAGATGTTGCACGACTGGGGGATGCTGATCTGCGTACGCTGGTCGCGCGCCTAGCATTGGCGGAGCTTGCCTCCCAGGGACTGCCCCAATCCGCAGTGACGGCGGGCGGGCATCAGGATGCCAGGGACGGAGGGATCGACGTGCGCGTCGAGGTCTTAGGCGCGCTCGCCGCCGCCGATTTCGTACCGAGACCGGTGACCGGGTTCCAGGTCAAGCGGCCCGACATGCCTGCATCCGAGATCATGAAGGAGATGCGTCCGGAACCGGCAAAAGAGCTGCGTCCCGCGATAGCGCGCCTCGCCGAGCGTGATGGGGCGTACATTATCGTGAGCGCGCAAGGATCGGTTGCCGATCAGCCGCTTATAGACCGACGACAGGCGATCCGCGACGCCCTGACGGACTGCGCGGATGCGGACAAGCTCCACACGGACTTTTACGATCGCGAGCGGCTGGCCACATGGGCAAATCGCTACCCCGGTGCTGCAGCATGGGTACGCGCTCGGGTTGGCGCGCCGATGACGGGCTGGCGCGCGATCGGTGCATGGTCGAACACGGAGGTGGTGCAGGGCCATCCTTACCTCGTTAGCGATGAGGCGAAGGTCATCGGTGAGCGGACCGGTGGTCGCGACGAGCTCACGATCCTGCAGGCGCTCGACACCCTTCGAGAGAAGCTGTCGATGCCGCGCCAGTGCATCCGCCTCATCGGCAGGTCGGGCGTTGGTAAGACGCGCTTTGTCGAGGCTCTGTTCGAACCGGGCGTTGGGGCGGCCGCCCCGCTTGATCCTGCATTCTCGGTGTACACCGACTTCGACGAGGATATCGCGCCAAGCACGCGGGAAATGGCGCGTCGCCTCGTCGAAGCGGGCCAGCGCGCGATCCTTGTCATCGATAACTGCAATCCGGCAACGCACAGTGAGCTGGCCACCATCTGCAACCGTCCTGGCAGCCAAATAAGCCTGCTCACCGTCGAATATGATGTTCGTGATGACGAGCCCGAGCGCACCGAGGTGTTCCGGCTCGTCACAACGTCGAAAGGCGCGATCGAGACGTGGCTGCACCGCGAGTTCCCGCATGTCTCACAGGTGGATAGAGGCACGATCGCCCAGTTCAGCGACGGCAACTTCCGAGTTGCCCGTGCGCTCGCCGGTACGGTGGGTCGGGGAGAGACGCTGGGCCGACTGCGTAGCCAAGAGCTCTTCGAGCGGCTGTTCGTCCAGCGCAACGCTCCTGACCATCAGCTGTTGCGCGACGCCGAGGCGCTGGCGCTTGTATACTCATTCGATGGCGAGGATGACGGCCCTTCCGGTGAGCTCGCGAACCTCGGGACACTCGCTGGACGTAGCGTGCGCGAGCTCTTCGGCGCAGTCGCCGAGCTTCGTGGACGCGGCATCATTCAATCGCGCGGCCGCTGGCGCGCAGTGTTGCCCCAAGCGATCGCGAACAGGCTTGCCGCAAGTGCATTGGCCCGCATCCCGCCGAGAGCAGTCGACGGCTTCTGGCGATCAGCATCGGCACGCCAACTCAAATCGTTCGCGCGGCGCATCGGCTACCTCCACGACAGCGCGGAAGCGCGCGAGGTCGTCGGCCGGTGGCTGAATCCCGATGGACCACTGGGGAATCTATTCGAACTGGGAGACATCGGGCTCGACATCTTGCGCGGCTTGGCGCCGGCCTCGCCCAAGGTGGTCCTTGCGGCGATGCACGCGGAACTGGATGGGGCGCGTGGCGAGCGTACCATCGCCACCTCGAACCGATCGCGTAGCGGTTGGATCAGGCTTCTAAAGGCGCTGGCGTACGAATCTGGGACGTTCGAAGCGGCGGCGAAGCTGCTCGCTCGCTTCGTTTGGGCAGAACCGGAAGGCCATAATTCCGATCCGGCGCGGGAGCCATTCGCTGAGCTCTTTCACATCCACCTGTCTGGAACGCGCGCATCGCCTGAACAGCGACGGGGCCTCGCGAAGACGCTTATCGCGAGCGGCGACGCCACACAGATGCGCGCTGGCGCGGTGGCGCTTGGTGCGTTGCTCAAAACCTCCCTCTTCTCGTCGCACGCGTCGTTCGACTTCGGCGCGCGGCCGCGCGATTTCGGCTGGCATCCCACGACGCGTGACGAGATCGATGCATGGTACAATGGCGCTATCGACTTGGCAGTCGACACAGCGCCGGTTCTGCCGGAGGCGAGCTCGCTGCTCGGCAGCCACATACGTGGCATCTGGCATTTTGCAGGTTGCCACGATCGCATCGAGGCTGCTGCGGAACGCTTTCGCGTGAACGGCAGCTGGATCGATGGGTGGATTGGTCTGCGCGGCACGCACCGCTGGGATGGGAATGGCCAGTCCTCCGAGGAGCGAGGGCGTCTAGAGGCCTTGATCAGAAGCGTGGAACCTAAGAGGCTTCTCGAGCGGGCGCGCGCAGTGGTCCTCTCGCACAGCGCGCTCGGTTTCGACATCACGGACGGTGATGAGGCCGATCCGGTTCAGGCCTATCATCGCGCGTCTGACACGGCGATCGATCTCGGAAAGGCGATGGCCACCGAGCATGCCGACCTTCCGGTATTTCTCGGCGAAGTGTTCGCCGGTCATGCCGCGCGGGCATTCGAGTTCGGCTGCGGGCTTGCCGCAGGCTCCAATGATCCCCGCGCCACTTGGGATCTGCTGACCAGCGCGTTCGCCGCCGCAGGGCCCGGACAACGCGAGATCAGCATTCTGGGCGGTTTCGTCTCAGCGCTCCACCGATCCGATGCTGGCGCCACGAACGCGATTCTCGAGGAGACGATGCGGGATGAGGAACTGCGGCACGCCCTGCCTTTTCTCCAGTCGCGCGCCGCGCTGGATCGAGAGGGGCTTGACCGGCTCCGGCGCGTGGCGGCGGCTCGGCTGGTCGAGGCGGAGGATTTCTCGAGCCTCGCATGCGGGGTTGTCGAAGGCACCCAACCTGACCTGCTGGTGGAGATGCTCGATGTCGTCTCCCGCCTGGATAGAGGGTCGGGCGTGGCGCTCGACATCCTCCACACGCGTCTCATGTGCGAAAAGGATAGCGGAGTCGAGCTGCCCGCTGAACTCACCAGCTATGGGAGGGCTCTCCTTTGCCGGGCAGACTTCGGCCTCGCACGAGCCGGACGCGACTATCGGCTTGGCGCTCTGGTGGAATATTGCTTCGCCGGCCCAGACGCGGCCGACGACGCCCGCATCCTCTGCCAGCGCCTCGTCGCCGCGATCAGGGCCTATGAGATCTATGTCCATGACTCCCATTATTTCCTGACTGCCCTGTTCAAGACTCAGCCGCTTCCCGCGCTTGACTGCGTTCTCGACAATGGCGTCGATGGCGCCGACGAGGATATGTTTGAGGTCAGTGTGAGTCGGACCTCGCCATTGGATCAGGTTCCTGCCGCTATGCTGGTCGGCTGGGCCGACCAGGTACCCGAGCGTCGCTACCCCCGCCTTGGCGCTGCAATGTCGATCTTCGTGCTTCGAAATCTCGACGAGGTCACCGGCCTGTCTGACCACTTCATCGGAGTGATGGCGCATGCGCCTGACAAGGCCGCATTCCTGGGCAGTCCTTTCAACACCGTGCATCCGCGCGGATGGGTGGGCTCGCTCGTCGCCAATCTCGAGCATCGCAAATCGGTGCTGGCCGGCTTGGAGCAACTCGGTGACGCCCAGGTGAACGCGTGGCTCATCATAGCAAACCGCACAATCGACAACTGGATTGCGGCAGAACGCGAGCGCGAAAATGCGCAGGAAGAGAGCTTCGAATGATCGCGGCTCGGAGCCGAAAAGGAAAATGTAGCCGATGAGCGACCGCGCCAACGCCTGCGCGATATGCGAGGGTGCCGCCGGTGCGGTGTGCACGACCTTCCAAGTGTCGGGCAAAGATGCGCTCGGTTTCGCCTGCGAGGCCTGCGGCGAATATGAGGTGGCGCGCACCGCCCTGGTCAATTGGTTTGGAGGAACGCGCCGGCTCGACGCGCGCGAGCGCGCCGCTCTGGCGCACCGCGTCCGTATCACCGACCGCTCGTCGGGGCGCCCGCTCGTCACGACGTTCTGGCTGGATCAGTTCGTGCCCACGGCGCGCGTGCCGAGCCCGGCCCTGCAGGCGGCAAATCTCATCCGAGTGGTGGGAGACCATGTGAGCCACACGGGCGAAGGATATTTCATCGACGGAGTCCGGGATGCCACGCTGATCGGATCCTTCAACCAAATGATGTTTGATCAACTCATCCGCGAGCTGACTGAAAGAAAGGTACTGATCAACGCGGGCAGCGCGACCATCCCGAACCCACGCGGACCGGGCGTGCTATCCGGAAGGCTCCATGGGCTCTCGCTTGATGGATGGGAACGGTATGAGGCCGAGCAGCGCGGTAAGATGGCCGGAAAATACGGCTTCATGGCGATGAAGTTCGGGGACGTGGAATTGGATGCCTTCTCCGAACGCGTGATCAAGCCGGAGGTCGAGTCCGCGATCGGCTACACCGTCGTCGACCTGAGGAACGTCTCACGCGCCGGCGTCATCGACAATCTCATGAGGGAGCAGATCAGGGATGCTGCGTTCGTGCTGGTCGACCTTACCCATGACAACTTCGGCGCCTATTGGGAAGCGGGCTATGCGGAGGGGCTCGGCAAGCCAGTGATCTATCTATGCGAACGAACGAAGTTCGAACGCGCTCGAACCCATTTCGACACCAACCATTGCACGACCGTGCTTTGGTCAATCAGCGAGGAAGATCAATTCCGTCGTGAACTCGTCGCAACTCTCCGCCGATCACTGAACCTGTTCGCAAAGGAGACGGATTAGAGAGCAGGCCGGCACCGGACGCCTCTTCGGCTCAAGCCATCGCTCGCAACGCCGCCTCCAGATGGCAACCAGGTCGGCGGGGTCCTCGAGCCCGGTGCTTGACCGGGCGATCCTGCCGCCATAGTCGTGGGCCGGAGTTTCCGGCTCGGAATAGAGCATGATGAGTAAGTTCGCGTGGCCGCAGCGGCGAAAATTACGCTTCCCACTCCATAGCGGACCATTCCGCTCACCTGAATAAATGACCGCTTTAGGGCGGAGCCGCTCGCACCTCGAACGACTTGAATTAGGGCGCATATCTGCCGTGGCCCCGATCGGTTTGAGCGGGAGCCACGGCACTTTATCCCCTCAACGATATCCCTCAGAACCGCACGGCTAGCCCGACACGGCCGCTATGCTGGCTGGCGCCGCTCGCCATCTGGCCCTGATAGGACAGGCCCAGCGTGGCGCTGGGGCTCAGGGCGAAGTCGAGGCCGGCTTCGACCGTGGCGGCGTTCCGGGTGATCGGCACGCCCGCCACGGTGAACGCATCGCCCGCGGTGAAGGACTGGACCGACACCGGCACCACCTCCCCGAAAGCATGGCGCCAGCCGAGCGCGCCGCGCGCCGTCGCCTGCATCCCGCCCAGGTCGAAGCCGCCCGCCGCGCGCAGGCCCAGCGTGGAGAAGGTCGCGTCGGTGGTCTGGCTGCCGGCCTTCACCGCCGCCGCGCCGCCCTGTTCGGTGAAGCCTTTCGTCCGCAGCGACACATAAGCGAGGCTCGCGAACGGCTCGAACGCGCCGAGCTTGTAGCCCACGTCTCCGAACACCTGCGTCGTGCCGGCCTTGTAATCCGCCCGCGGCGTCTCGTTCAGGCCGGGGAACGCCACCGCCCGCTTGGTGTCGAGCTTCTGCCATGCATGGGCCAGCCCGCCGCGCAGCGCGAAGCCGCCCCATTCACCGCCGGCATAGGCGCCGAGATGGTAGCTGTCCGCATCGCCCGATGAGGCGCGGCCCGCCACGGTGAAGCTGGTCCGGCCATAGCCGCCGACCACGCCCACTCGTGCGCCGCCAACGTCCGTATCCGCGCCGAGCAACAGCCCGCCAGTGGAATGTGTCAGCCGCGCGGCGTTGCCGTCGCTCGCCGTCCGGGCCCAGGCCCCGAACGCCCGGCCCCAGATCGCCCGCCCGTCGCCCGCGCGCAGCCGCTCCACCGCCGCATCCCGCACGAACCGGCTGTCCTCGATCAACGCCGTCCTGGCCGACGCATGCACCTCGCCCGAGAGCGCATCATAGGCGCCCCGGATCACCCGCGCGTCATCGGCCAGCAACGCCACCGCGTCATACACCGGATGCCCCGCCGCGAACCCGATGCTGTCGAGCGCGCCCGCCGCCGCCCGCTGGTTGCGCGTATCCGCCGCCGCGGCGAACGCCACCGCGTTGCGCGCCAGCGTCAACGTCACATTGTTCGCGTCATAGCCGAGCGTCGGCGTCAGGAAGGCATAGTTCGAGGCCACGCCCGCGAACCTGCCCGACACCCCGCCATCCGCCGTCAGGATGGTGTAGGTCGCGCCCAGCCCATAGGCCCCGTTCTCGCCGATATGGCGCACCGATCCAGCCAGCGCCGCCGTGCCGGTGACATGGACGAGATCGCTCGCCACACCCGCCGGATCGACTTCCACCTCCAGCACCGATCCCGCGTCGAAAGACAGGTCGCCGTCCACCGTCAGCGTGCCGATCGAGTTGCCCGGCGCCAGCGTGCCGCCGGCCGCGATCGTCACCAGCGAGCCCTTGCCGGAGCCGATCGTGCCATGGCCGCCGAGCGTGCCGCCGCGTGCCACCTCGAACGATCCGCCGACCCGCGCGCCTTTCCGCCCGGAGGAGGAGCCGACCACCAGCTTGCCATCGTCCACCCGCAACAGGCCATCAAAGCCCGATCCGTCGCCATCATAGGCGAGCAGGCCGCCGCCGGTCTTGACGAACAGGCCGCCACCGCCGAGCCCGCTGTCCACGCCGAGCGTCTCGCCGCCCGCGACATCGAACGTGCCGCCGCCGATGGAGTTGATCGCCCGCGTCGTCGTGAAGCCGTCGGGCACCACCAGCCGGCCGCCGTCGAGGATCACGTCCTCGCCCGCGGCGCCCAGGCTGGCGTCGCCCGTCACTTCAAGGATGCCGCCCGCGATCGTCGTGCCGCCGGTATAGTCATTGGCGCCGGAGAGGATCAGCGTGCCGAGGTCGGTCTTGACGAGCCCGCCCGTGCCCGTGATCGGCGCCGAGAGGGTCGCGACATAGGCAGCGCCTGCCGCCGTGCCGTCGCCGACGCGAATCGGGGTTTGGGCGTCGGTCAGCACCAGCGCGTCGCCGGTCACTTCATAGCCATGGACCGCGAATTGCAGGCCGGTGGCGGGGACGGGGGCCGCGCCCTCCACCCGCACCACGCCCGGCGCGGCGGCGAAGATCGCCGGCGCGGTGGAGGCGTCGAGCGCCGCGGTGGCCGTGCCCCCGGCGTTGCTCCACAGGGTCGCGCTGGTCCACACGCCCGCGCCGCCGGTGATCGTGCCGGCCTCGCCCGGCACCGGGTTCCAGAAGTTGAACGGGCCGGCGGGCGGGGTCGGCGACGTGCCGCCACCGCCGCTCGATCCGCCCGAGGCTTTCGCGACGGTGAGGTTGATCTGGCCTTCGATCGAGGTCTGGATGCCGAGATCATAGCCCGCGAGCGTGTCCGCCGTCAGCGTGCCGCCCTTCTTGGGGGCGAACGCGCCGTCATAGTCGACCAGCCGGTAAAGCCCCGCGCCGAAGCTCTGCCCGGCGGTGACGGCAATTTTCGTGTCGCCATACACGTACACATCGCCGGCGACGTCGAACAACGCCGTTTCGGACGGCGCGCCGAGCGCGACGTTCACGGTCGCGCCGTTGAGGCTGAGGTAGCCGCCGATGGCGAGCGTCTGGCCCGTCGCGCCCTTGATCGCGCCGCCAACATCCACGTCGACATCGCCGGCGACCGAGCCGCTGCCGCCAAGCGTGGCGCCGCCGTAGACATCCACATCCCCGCTTTCCATCTCCCCATTGACCTCGATCCCGTTGATCGAGCCGTTCACCAGCAGCGTGCCGCCGGTCACAGCGGTGGTGCGGGCATAGGTGTTGGCGCCGGACAGCGTCAGCGTGCCGCCGGCCAGCGTCAGCCCGCCGAATATGTAGAGGCCGCTGCCGATGTCGAGGGCGGCGCCTTTGATGTCGCCCGCGAACTCGCCATTGGCGTTGGTGATCGTCAGGTTGTGCACGCCGACATCCACGACGCTGCCCGCGACACCGGACAGCGACTTGATGTTGACCTTCGTCATCTCCGAATCCAGCAACAGGGTGGTGCCGGCGGCCGCCAGCTCGACGCCGCTGCTGTCCTCGATCGTGCCGGTCTTGCCGGTCGCGCCCAGCGCCAGCGTGCCGCCATAGATGATGGTCGGGCCGGTATAGGTGTTCATGTCGGTAAGCGTCAGCGTGCCGGCGCCGCTTTTGGTCAGGCCGCCTCCGTTGCCGGTCATGTAGCCGTCAAAAGTCCAGTTGCCGTCGCTATCGACCGTCAGCGTCTTGTCGTCGAGGACCACCGCGCCGGTGCCGGAAAGGCCGCCGATCGTCGCGCCGCCGGTCGTGCCGGAAATATCAAGCCCACCATTGGCCGTCACGCCGCTGGACTGGGCGATGCTGCCCGCGCCGGAAAGGTTGAGCCAACTGCCGCCGCTGATCGTCGTCGCGCCGGTATAGCTGTTCGTGCCGGTGAGGGTCTGCATGCCGCCGGTCAGCGTCACGCCGCCGGTCCCGGAGAGCGCGCCCGCGAAATCGCCGCCGGCATCGGTTATCGTCAGCGTCTTGCCGCCCAGCGCGACAATGCCCGCGCCGGCCAGCGATTTGATGCTGGCCCCGCTGTTGGTGCCGCTGATGTCGAAAACCGTCTCCGCCTTCACCGTCACGCCGCTGCTCTCGGCGATGCTGCCGCTGCCCGACAGCGCCAGCGTGCCGCCGCTGATCGTGGTCGCGCCCGTGTAGAAGTTCGTCCCGGTCAGGATCAGCTTGCCGACGTCCACCTTGTTGATGCCGCCGTCAATCTCGCTGTCACCCACCTCCCCATTGACCAGCTTGGAGGCGATCGTCGCCGTCATGCCCGCGCTGGCGTCCGTGCCATTGCCCACCCAGATCTTCGTCTGCTGATTGGTCAGCGACAGCGGATCGCCGGTGATGGTGTAGCCGGTCGTCGCGAATTGCAGGCCGCCGCCGGGAAGCGCGATGTCTTGCCCGCCATTCGACACCGTCACCGTGCCGCCCGTCGTCCCCGCGAAGATCGCCGGATTGTCGGTACCGCCGTCGAACGTGGACGCGCCCTTGCCGTCGACATTGCCCCACAACGTGCCGTTCGGCGTCCACGTCCCCGCGCCGCCGAGCGTGGCGCCCGGCTTCCAGAAGATGAACGGCCCGGTCGCTGGCACCCCATCCATCACCAGCAGGTTGAACTGGCCAGCGGTCTGCGTGTCGATCGCAAGCATGTGGTCGCCCGATCCGCCGACCTCCACCGCCGTCAGCTTGCCGTCCCCGGAGAGGGCGCCGCCATAGGCGATCAGCCCGTAAAGCCCGTTGCCGTAGCCGAAGTCGGTGCTGCCCGTCACCTTCACCGTCGCCGTGCCGTTCAGGGAGAGATCGCCCGCCACCTGGAACAGCGCCCCGCTCGGCGCGCCTGTCGTGCCGGGCTGGTTGAGGGTTGCCGAGATGATCGCGCCGTCGGCCAGCGTCAGGCTGTACATGCTGAGCGTGTCGCCCTCCACACCCGCCAGCGTGCCGCCGCTGTTCACGGTGACAAGGCCGCCGCTGCCGTTGCCGATTTTCCCTTTGCCCGTCAGCGTGCCCCCGCTGTTGACGGTGACGGAGGACCCGGCGTTGTCGAGCGTGGCGTTCACGGCCAGCGTGCCGCCATTGACGATCCATGGCGTGGCGCTGGCTATGGTGCCGGTAAACGTCCAGTAGCTGTCGCTATTTTTCTCGAACTTCTCGAAGCCTACGAAGGTGGAGATGTTGTCGATGAAGCCGTATCCCGTGCCGCCGAGGATCAGCGTGTCGGCGCTCCCGCCTGCCGACACCCCGCCTTTGATGATGGAGCCGGACCGCAACTCCAGGCTATTCTCGCCGCCGGTGAAGGTGATGGCGGCGGCTTGGCCAGTCGCGCCCATGCCACCCGCGATCGTGCCGGAATTGATGATCGTCACATTCGCGCCACGCACGCCCGCGCCGCCCGTGCCGCCATATAGAGGGGTGCCAGTGGGTGTGCCACCACCATTGCCGCCCTGTATGGTTCCCGAATTGGTGATGGTGATGCTTCCGGTGATCATGCCACCGTTGCCGCCGGCCGCGCCGTCAGAGGGTGTCGTTCCCTTGCCGCCGGAGCCGATGCCGTCGCCCCCGTCCGCCATCGAGCCGCCCGCGCCGCCCGTGATGCTTCCTGCATTGTCGATCGTCACGTCACCGATGAGATTGCCGCCGGCACCGCCCACGTCGGTCGTATTGTCGCTGACGCCGCCACCGCCGCCGCCGCCGCCGATGCCGGCGCCGCCACCGCCACCATGGCCGCTGGTGGAGCCACCCCCTCCGCCGGTGATCGTGCCGGTATTGGAGAGGGGGAATAGGTTGAGTATGCCGACGCCATCGCCGCTACCGCCCGTACCTCCGCTGCCGCCATCGCCGCCGCCGCCGCCGCCGCCGCCGCCGCCGATGCCGGCACTGCCTCCGCCGCCACTGGAGGAGCTGGCAACACCGTTAACGCCAGTGCCCGAGGCGTTGTTCGCACCACCCGGGATGCCAAATCCGAGTGCGCTCCAGGTGCCCGCGCTCCCGCTCTCGGCGGTTTGCGCCCATGCCGCCTGCGGCAAGGCGATCAGCCCCAGCGCCAGCGTGGAGGCAAGCGCGGTCGAAACCAGCGCGCGCCGCCGCACGGAAGGCGCGGCAAGCTGGCCGGCATGCTGATGGGTGCTCTGGTATGACAACGCGACGTCCTCCCTGTTCGCATGATGGCGCGCGCGGGGCGCGCGCCTCCCACCACCAGCCCCCGGCCCAACGGCACGGACGACACTGGCGGGGCTCAAAAACCGCTCTGTTCCAATGGCCCGACATGCACCCACGCCAGACCCGACCCCCCACAAGGGCCAACCAACTCACTTCATTATATGAACAGAGAGGCATTAATGAGTTACGGATGATGAGAAATTAAATTGAGTAGTGCGCAAGATTGAATTCGAGACCGCGCCGGCAAGGGCGTCGAGCCCACCCGCGCCCCTCCTAGCCCGAACGCCGGCGAGAGGGCGTCGCTCCGCCATGCGGATGCTCCGCGCCACCCTCTCGCCGGGAACAAACGTCCGGGGAACGCGCCGCGCCGCCAGCAATTTGCCCCCGACACGGCGGCCAACTCGGCGCATCCGCAAGGCGGATGCAGGCGTTCGGGACGCACACCCTGCGGGCGTAATGTGCAATGGACCCTACGCACGGGTGCTGCGGCGAAAATATCGCGCTAGATCAATGAGATGCGCATGTAATACGCGTGCGACACCGGCCCGCAATCCTGTATTACAGCATATACGGCGTCTCATAAGCCACAGGTATCATCCTGAAATATAAGGAGGTTATTTGTAATACTTGTAATGCGACCCGATTTCCGGGGCGTGTCCCCGTGACCCGATGTGAGGGGGACCGGCTGGCGGTGATCGGGCAACGGGGAGGGGGCCGTCGACCCGATCCGGTCGCCTTCCCACGCTCCAACGCACCCTTGAAAATATCATTTCTAGGGCGTAACTGTATTGTGCTTCATGACACTCCGTGAGGGTCCCGGATTGGGAGTCCTTACGGCATGGTTACGATTGTTGTTCGCGTTGACGACGCGCTCCACGCGCGGCTGGCCCGCCGTGCCTCTGGCGCGAACCTGTCCTTCTCGGCCTTCGTGCGCGCGGTGCTCGAACAGGCGATGGACGATCGCGGCCGCTACGTCTTCTCGTCCCACGACGAGATCCTCGCCACCGCGATCCAGATCCTCTCGATCGTCGCCACCGCGGTCGGCCAACAATCGCCCCGCGCCCTCGAACAAGGCATGGCCGAGGCCCGAAGGATCCTGGCCCAACGCGGCCTGTTGGGCGGGGAGGGCGCACAATGAACGTCCTTCTTTGCCACCACCCGCCCGCCCCCGAACCCCGAGGCGGTGCCCCACACCCCACCAACGCCCCCCTGCTCTCCGATCAAGAGGGCAGGGAAGGGCGCCCCAAGCGCACCCCGCCAGCCCCGCGCCGACAGGGCGGAGGACAATCATGACGCCACACGAAAAGCCCCAACACCCCGCCGAACCCGAAGCCATCACGGTGAGGATCCCGACCGCGCTGCGAATGCTCGGCCTCAGCCGCTCGCAATTCTACCTGATGATGAAAGACGGCGAGATCGAAACCATAAAAGTCGGCCGCGCCACCCTCGTCGTGGTGGCAAGCCTCCACCGCTTCGTGGCGGCGAGAAGGCGGTGAGGGGTGGGGGCGGCGTGTATTGGCTGATAGTTGATAGGTGACTTTTAGAAGATCGCGACGGAATACTGTCATTTGCGAGGCAGGGGATCACATCTCACGCTCGCTTCCGCTCGCGATAATCGTTGACGGACCAGTAGGTCTGTTGAGATCTCAAGTTTCTCGGCGGTGCCACGACCAGGATTCGGAGAATCACAACCGATTTGGACCTTCTATTCAGGCTCAATCCGGTTCGATCCAGTGGGCTTTCAATACGGTGGGCCCGGATTCTGTCACTTCCGCCCCTCCGGCGAACAAAACCGCTTGCGGCGCTCCGCATGCTTTCAAACTTACAATATTCTTTGCTTCTTAGCCTACGGTCGCTAGCGTAGCATCGGACTGGGGGGCGCTGTTATTGTTTAGGCGGGGGATTGTCGGTCGAATTGCGGATGCGACGACCCCGTGGTCGCCGACGACTGACGGTGCGCGCGGTGAATGGCGATGGTAGCACTGCTCAGGCGGGTTGCCGCTCTCCTTCGCCGCATCTTTGGATTATCGCCGCAGTCCAAGGAGCCGCTTCCGGCTCCTTCCGATCCTTTGTCCGATCGGCGGCCAGGGCCCGAGAATCCGCCGCAAGAGCAGTCAGCGGAAGAGCAATTGGCCGTGGATGGGCAGGGTCCGAAGCAGACTGCGAGCGCCGCGAGCGAAATCGAGGAGGCGACCGCAGATGCTGCGAGCGGCGCCTCGGCGCCGCCCAGCGCAGAGGGAATCGAGCGGTCGGCGACATGCGGCCCATCGATCACGCTGTACCGCACATCTCATCAGTCCACAGTGAAGAGGGCGAGGGGGGCGGCAACAAGCCGGAAGGCATGGCCGGTGAACGATGTCCGGCAATTGCATCCGGGTGGCGCGCCGCGCATGGTCGTTCGGATGAGGGGTTAGCCATGAACGATCAAGCTGCTGAGAAGCTCGCCAACGAGATACACCGGGCGCGCGTGAGCGGAGATGTCGTTCACGCGACGCTTCGTGTCGACGATCGCGTCCTCGCGCGTGTCACCGATGGCATCTATCGGCGGCCTTCGTCCGCCTTCCGCGAGCTCATCTCGAACGCCTACGACGCGGACGCGACCGAGGTCATCCTCCAGACCGACGCGCCGCGTTTCGATCGCGTCGTTGTGCGCGACAACGGCCGCGGGATGTCGCCCGAATCCCTGGCCGACCTGGTGACGCACATCGGCGGTAGCTCGAAGCGTACGGCGAAGGGGAAGCGGCTCGGAACCGTCAGCGAAGACGATCCGACGCTATCGGTCGGAGGTCGCAGGCTGATCGGCAAGATCGGCATCGGGCTCTTCTCGGTCTCGCAGCTGACAAAGCACTTCCAGGTGATCACGAAGCGGCGCGGCGATGCGTTCCGTACGTCCGCCGTGATCGTGATGAAGACGCACACCGAGGAGATGCTCGCCGCCGCGTCCGAGGGCGATGTGTTTGAGACCGGCACGGTGAAGATCACCAGCGAGCCGGCCGCTGACGTCGACACGCAGGGGACCGAGATCATCCTGCTGGAGCTGACCCAGCAGGCGCGCGAGCTGCTGCAGAGCCTGGACCGGTGGTCCGAGCTGGATCGCGCCGAGGCCGGCGACATCGAGGGATTGCCCCCGAGCCCGCCCAGCTACCACATCGGCCGCGTGGCCGCCGACGACGCCGACATCTTCCTCGAGCGGCCAAAGCTGCCTTGGCTGGCGTCCGACAGTCCGAAGGACAGGTTCCGCAAGCTCTACAATGCAGTCCGCCAGGAGGTTCGCACCCGCAAGGCCACCCCGAATGTCCAGGAATCGCTAGACGGCTATCTCGGGATGATCTGGCTGCTCAGCTTGGCCGTGCCGGTGCCTTACATCGACAAGCATCCGTTCGAGCTGACCGCGGACGACGGCATCGGCTTCTACCGACTGACGAGCAGGACCGCGGAGGCGGTCGAGCTTTCGGACGGCGAGACGATCGGCGCGCATCTCGGGCTCACCAGTTCGGTCGATCCGGTCGGGCCGTTCCGCGTCCTGCTCGACGATGTCGAGCTGCTCCGCCCGGTTTCCTTCGACAGCCAGCTTCACGGCACCAGCGATATCGGGCGGCCTCTGATGTTCTTCGGCAAGGTAACATCGGGGCTTGGGGCCGTGCCGCCAGAGATCGGCGGGGGTGCGCTGTCCTTCGAGGCGTATCTGTACTGGAACCAGAAGATCACGCCAAAGGAGAACAACGGCTGTCTCGTCCGCGTGAACAATGCGAGCGGTGTTCTCTTCGACCCGTCCTTTCTGAGCTACCAGGTCTCCGAGCTGACGCGGCTGCGCCAGCTGATGTCTGAGGTCTTCATCACCGAGGGCCTCGACGCTGCGCTCAATATCGACCGCGAATCCTTCAACTTCAGCCATCCCCACTACCAGTATCTGCAGAAGTGGGTCCATTTCGCCGTCCGCCAGACGACCAACAAGTTGAAGGGGTTGAACAAGGAGCTCCTCGAGGCGAAGCGCGCGAAAGCTGAAGGTGCTCGCGTTTCCCGCCTGGAAACCCTGGTGGAACGGGTATGGCGGTCTCGCCGGGGAGTGGACTCGGAGCCGCCGCCGGAGGTGCGGTTGGCCGCCCGCGGCCAGTCTATGCTGACCGACCGTGATCGCGGCGTACTCGTCTTCGACGCGGATGCGCTTGAGGCCGAAGCGTCCAGGCGCGACAGCACCGTCGAGCCGGCCCAGCTCGAGGCTTTGGTGAAGGTGCTGTCCGCCTGGGGCTTGCTCGAGGAGATGAGCTGGGATGACCAGCAGTCGCTCCTTGCCGACATCGCCGCTGTGTTCGGGGTGCGGTCCTGATGGATGAGTTCAGCGACGCCGACATCGTCGGCCGCATCGCCCACCGCCCGGTCGCAGAGGAGCCGGCGCCGCGTCCGTTCAAGCCCTGGCATCGCCCGCGCAAGCAGTGGATCAGGCGATACCAGTGGCACGATTCGCTCGTCGACATGCTGCGGGAGACCCACTTTCCCGCAGACGCCCGCGTGATGCGCTACCTGAGCCTGCCCGGTGAGGATCTACTGGACGTGCGGGTTCTCCGCGAGGCTTGCGAGCAGGCTGGCGTGGATCTGCGTTTCACCGGCCTGAACGCGGTGGGCGCCGGCTCTGCGCGTGACGTGCAGCTGAACATCGCGGAGAGCGAGGTTCGCGGCCTCTCCGGCATACATAAAGGGTCGGCGATCCTGCGCGAGCGCTTCGAGACGGTCGCGAACACCAGGTCGCTGGCATTCGCCGAGGTGCGCGATGGCGGCCCGTTTCACGCGGTAAACATCGACCTGTGCGACCATCTCGCACTCCGCCCGCAAGACGGCGGAGGGCACACCATCATCGATGCGCTTGCGGAAGTGATTCAGCTGCAACTGCAGCACGCGATGCATCCATGGCTGCTGTTCTTGACTACCCGCGTCGCGCCAGACCAGATCGATGCGCGCAACCTAGCCGCGCTGATCAGGGCGGTCACCGATAACGTCGCCACCAGCGCCGCTTTCGGCGATCGGACGGCTGCGCTGCTCCGCGCCGAGGCGGACGGCCTGCAGGCGGCGCTCGATGATCCAGCGAGCCTCGATCCCCAGGCGTTCATGAATCTCTTCGCGCTGGGTTTCGGCAAGTGGCTGCTGAGGTTCGTCGGCGCGGCCAATCCCGGGCGCACGCTCCGGATGCTGCCGAGCTGCTTCTACGCCGTGCGCCCGGATCGACCGGACATGCTGTCACTTGGTTTCCGGTGCGACGTGCCACGCGCCCCGGCGCAGGACCGGTATGCGCTCGTCGGCGAGCGCTGGGCTGACCCTGTCGCTGCCGAGGTGAATCACGCGATGGGACTCCTCGACGAGACAGAGCGACTGATGGATCTCGACGCGACACTGGCCGGCGACCACCAGTTAATGGAAGCAGTCACGATTGAATCGGCAGCGCTCCTGCGCGCCGCTCACTACGACGTCGACGGTAACCCCGGTTATCGCGGGTGGCTGGACGCAGCTGCTTAAAAATCCCTTGGATCGCGGGGCCTGACACGGGCTGGTGCAGGGCCCAAGCCATCATCCGGACCATCGTGGTGGGGAAGCAGGATATCTGGCTTGCGCTGCGGCATTAATTCCAGGAGTCGGGAATTGAGCCCGGGTTTCCGCGCCTCGCATTCCCAGATCACCTCGACGTTCCAGCCGAGCGCAGCGAGTGCCGCCGCCGCAGCGGTGTCGCGCTCAGAATTTCGCCTGAACTTCTCCGCCCAGTATTCCTGCCTAGTCCGTGGCATCCGCGCATCACGGCATCCCGCGTGCTGATGCCAGAAGCATCCGTGAACTAGGATAACGGTGCGGTGGCGGGGTAGCACGATATCCGGCTTGCCGGGCAGATCACTGCGGTGAAGGCGGAAGCGGTAGCCAAGCCGATGGAGGGCTCGCCTGACCATCATCTCCGGCTTGGTATCCTTGGATCGAAAGCCCGCCATCATTTTGCGGCGCGCCTCCGCCGAAAGGACGTTGCCAGCTGGTTCCATTTACCTCAGCTTGGGCGCCGAGGGTGTGGTTTCAAGGCGCCACGGCTCCGCGACGAGCCGGTTTGCCATAACTATGCGCGAGCACGCGCCTCTGTGGCGGACATCCCGGCCGCCGGCTCGCGTGCGCAGTCGAGCGCGGCTATTTGGGTTCGAATCGACAGCGCGACCGCCGATGCGACTGGCGGCGGCACGGCCTCGCTGATCTGGACGATCTGCGAGGAAAGGCTGCCGATCAGCTCGTATCTCGGTGGGAACCCCTGGAGCAGCATCGCCTCGTAGACGCTCAGCCTGCGCGTGCAGCTGGGATGGATGTGCACCTCGCGGTGCCCGTAAGCGACCGTGGGGCTAGGTTTATCCCATGCGAGGGTCTTGAAGCTGCGGTTGCTGCCGTCACCGGGCTTGAGCGCGCCCGGAGTGGTGAACTTCGCCGACTTCGGCTTCATGCACCAGTGATTGACATGGTGCGGGATCCGGTCCGAGGTCAGCCCTCGCTTGTAGTAAGTCGCGTCGGGTAGGTGGCCAATCGCTTGTCGGACGTCCGGCCGGCGGCCATCGGCAGTCGGTATCTTCGGCGGCGGCGTCCACTTCGCGTCGCCGTAGAGGTCGCTGTTGAACCCAACCAGGAAGAGGCGCTCGCGGATCTGCGACGTCGAGTAGTCTGTGGCGAGGAGCACCGCACGGTTCAAGGTGAATCCGGCCTCCTGGAATGCCGACTCGTATCGTCGGAGCCGATGAGCGTGGCGCTCGCTCAGGAGCCCGGTCACATTCTCCATCACGAAGAATTTGACCGGGTTGCGCTCGTTAAGAGTTCCAAGCAGCTTCGCGTAGGCGAGCGGCAACGAATGTCGCGGATCCGCATCGAGGTACACGGTGTTAGCGCGGCTGAAGCTCTGGCAAGGCGGCCCGCCGATCACACCCTCGGGTGCGAATTCGCTTCCATGTAGCTCGTCGAGCTTTTCGAGGGTGAGCTTCGACACGTCGCCGACGTGCCCGTGGGAGGGACGGCTCTTGCGGTTGTGGTTGTAGGAGGCGATGCTGTCCTTGCGCAGATCGAACGCCAGACCGACTTCGTATTCCCGCGCCTCGAACCCGACATCGAGTCCGCCTGCCCCGCAGAAGAGGCTGAGTAGCATGCAACGCCTCCCCGGATTTGAATCCGAAACGTAGACGCGGGAGGGCGCGCGTGCAAGCTCGATGCGCGCGGTGAGATGATCTTTCATTACTTGATGGGCTCAATCGGTCGAGGGTGTCAACGAGGTCGATGGATGGCGGCGGATTGAGGTTGGGGAAAGGGTTTGGCGACACGCTGAGGGCGTTCTTCGATGCGCTGAACTACGAGCCACTATTCGCGAGTGGATCGCTCTGGACGGTGGCGGGCGGCGGTCGCGACTTAAGCTACCGACTACTTTCCGTCCAATAGGTGCCGTTGGCCGGGCAGCTAGGCGAACGGCCGCTTTTTAGGTTCGGATAAGGCAGCGCTGAACGACCGGTTGGGGCGCAAGCAGCTGGAGAGGAGCGAGGCCACGGCATCCCGTTGCTAATCATGGTTCTGCCCCATATATTGCCCCTGTAGCAAGGCGATTTGTGAGGCGGATATGGCGTCGGCTTTCTTGACTGATGTCGCTGGCCGGGAAGGCGCGGTGTCACCCGAGGTGCTTTCCGGGCGACTGAGGATCAGCAAGGGGGAGCTCGCACTGGCCCTGGGGCTGTCGCGGGATTCGGTGTCGAAGCGCGATCGGATCGGTTCGCCCGCCACCCAGCGGCGGCTTCGGGACGTCATCGAGATCATCAATCGCGTGATCCCGTGGGCGGGTTCTGAGCTGGCTGCATTCGCCTGGTACAGGTCGCAGCCGATACCATCCTTTGGAGATCTCACGGCCGAGGATCTGGTCGTCGCGGGGCGGGGCGAGGTGGTGAAGCGCTATCTTAGCCGGATCGCGGAGGGCGGCTTCGCTTGAGCCTGCCCGTCGAGGCGTTTGAGGGCATCGTCTATCGCGCGCATCATCCGCGTTGGGCCGTTGATCCGGAATCGGGGGAGGGGGCGAGCCGCCATGGCGGGCGCTTCAACCGGCGTGGGACGCCGGCGCTCTATGCGTCGCTCCGGGTGGAGACGGCTTGGCTGGAGGCGCAGCAGGGTTTTCCATTCAAGGCGCAGCCGATGACGCTGTGCGCCTATGCGGTGCATTGCGTGGATATCCTTGATCTCAGCTCGGCGGATGTCCGGCGGGCGGCGGCTGTCACCCTGGAGGAGCTGGCCTGCCCATGGGAGGATCTCGCCGATCGTGGTCATGAGCCGCCGAGTTGGGCGGTTGCCGCGCGTCTAGCCGCTGAGGGCATGGCCGGCATCATTGTCCCGAGTTTCGCGCATCGGGCCGGGTCGGACGACCGCAACCTCATCCTGTGGAAATGGGGTCGGGAAAAGCCACACCAGCTTCGGGTTATCGACGATCATCGCCGGTTGCCGAGCAACGACCTGTCGTGGACCGCCGACTGATTCGCGGCCCGCGAATCGGACCCGCTCAGTAGCCCCGCCGAGGCCGATCGCGACGGTCCGAAAAACCATCCCCCGACGTCCACGGACATATGCCGTTTTCCATTTGGGATGTATTGGGGATGTTCTGGCTTTGATCCGCCGTGCTATCGGCTAAGCCATTGAAATCCCTGGTGACCCCTACGGGACTCGAACCCGTGTTTTCGCCGTGAGAGGGCGACGTCCTAGACCGCTAGACGAAGGGGCCGTCTGGGAGGAGGCGCCCCCTTATGGAGAGAGCGCCGCCCCGTCAAGCGTTGATGTTCACGCCGCCGCCTTGTGGCGTTCGCGCAGCTCCTGGTTGAGCATCTCGGCGAGCAGGAACGCCAGCTCCAGCGACTGGCCGGCGTTGAGGCGCGGGTCGCAATGGGTGTGGTAGCGGTCGGCCAGGCTCTGCTCGGTCACCGCCACCGCGCCGCCGGTGCACTCCGTCACGTTCTGCCCGGTCATCTCGGCGTGGATGCCGCCGCCATGGGTGCCCTCGGCGCGATGCACCGCGAAGAAGCCGCGCACCTCGGCGAGGATCCGCTCGAACGGCCGCGTCTTGTAGCCGGTCGATGCCTTGACGACGTTGCCGTGCATCGGATCGCACGACCATATCGGCGTCCGTCCCTCGCGCTTCACGGCGCGGACCAGGGCCGGCATGTGCTTCTCGATCTTGTCGTGGCCATACCGGGTGATCAGCGTGATGCGCCCGGGCTCGCGGCCCGGATCAAGCACGTCGAGCATGCGCAGCAGCACGTCCGGATCAAGGCTTGGCCCGCATTTCACGCCGATCGGATTACCGAGGCCGCGCAGGAACTCGACATGCGCCGAGCCCTCGAAGCGGGTGCGATCACCGATCCACAGGAAATGGGCGGACGTGTCATACCAGTCGCCGGTCAGGCTGTCCTGGCGCGTCAGCGCCTGCTCATAGGGGAGCAGGAGCGCCTCGTGGCTGGTGTAGAAGCTGGTGCCCTTGAGCTGCGGCACCGTTTCCGGATCGACGCCGCACGCAGCCATGAAATCCAGCGCCTCGCCGATGCGGTCGGCCATCTCGCGATAGCGCTCGGCCCAGGGGCTGCGGCCCATGAAATCGAGCGTCCAGCGATGCACCTGATGCAGGTTGGCATAGCCGCCCTGCGCGAAGGCGCGCAGCAGATTGAGCGTCGCCGCCGACTGATTATAGGCGCGGATCATGCGCTGCGGATCGGGCGCGCGGCCGGCCTCGGTGAAAGCGATGTCGTTGATGATGTCGCCGCGATAGCTGGGCAGGGAGAGGCCGTCGGCATCCTCCATGTCCGCCGAGCGCGGCTTGGCGAACTGCCCGGCCATGCGCCCCAGCTTCACCACCGGCAGCTTCGAGGCATAGGTGAGCACCACCGCCATCTGGAGCAGCACGCGGAACGTGTCGCGGATGTTGTTGGGGTGGAATTCCGCGAAGCTCTCGGCGCAATCTCCGCCCTGGAGCAGAAATGCCTTGCCGGCCGCGACCTCGGCCAGATCCTGCTTGAGCGCGCGCGCCTCGCCGGCAAAGACCAGCGGCGGATAATGGCTGAGTTCGCTCTCCGCCGCGGCCAGCCTGGCCGCATCGGGATAGGCCGGCAGCTGCCGGGCCTCGTGATCACGCCACGTCTCCGGCGTCCAGTTCGCCGTCATCTCTCGTCTTCCCAAAAGCCTGAAGGGTGGGTTTCCTTGCGCGTCCGGGCGCGTGAAAGCAACCGCAGCTTTTCTATCAGCGTGATCGCGCGCGCAGATAGTGCAGGCAGGCCTTGATGATGTGCCGGGCGGCCCGCCCGCGCCCGAACGGGAAGCGCGGTACAGCCATCGCCGCATATGCCCTGGGATCGTCGAGCAGCCGCGTCGCCGCCGCGACGATGCGATCGGCGTTGGTGCCGACGAGGCGGAGGCTGCCGCTGGCGAGGCCCTCCGGTCGCTCCGTCACCTCGCGCAGCACCAGGAGGGGCACGCCGAGCGCCGGCGCCTCCTCCTGCATGCCGCCGCTGTCGCTGAGGATGAGATGCGCCGCCGACATCGCCGCGACCCATTCGGGGTAGGGTAGCGGATCGCTCAGCGTGACCTGCGGCACATCGCGGAGCGCCGCCTGGACCGGGGCGCGGATCGCCGGATTGGGATGGAGCGGCAGCAGGATGCGCACATCGTCCCGCGCGGCGAGCCGGGCGACCGCCGCGCAGATGCCGTCGATGCCGTCGCCGATCGCCTCTCGCCGATGACAGGTGACGAGCACCAGCCGCCGCGGATCGGGCGGGGCGGGCGGCAGGCGCGCCCGCATCGTCAACAGCGCGTCGATCACCGTGTTGCCGGTGATCAGCACCTGACCGCGCACCGCCCGGTCGGCGCCCAGATTGGCGGCCGCCTCCGGCGTCGGCGCGAACAACAGCGCCGCGATACGATCGATGGCGACGCGATAGCGCTCCTCCGGGAAGGGCCGATCCATGTCGTAGGATCGCAGCCCCGCCTCGACATGGCCAAGCGGGATGCCGAGCGAGCGGGCGGCCAGCGCGGCTGCGTAGGCCGAACTGGTGTCGCCCTGAACCAGCACCAGGCCGGGCCGGGCGATGGCCAGCCAGCTTCCGACGGCGGCCTCGATCGCCGCCTCGCGCGCTTCGAGCCCGTCGGCGCGGCGCGGGATGGCGAGGCGATGAGCGGCTGACAGCCCGAAGGCGGCGAGCGCATCGTCGCACATCTCGCCATGCTGGCCGGTGGTGACGAGGCTGGTCGGGAGGCCGGCATCGCGAGCGGCGATGATCACCGGGGCCATCTTGATCGCTTCCGGCCGGGTGCCGATGATCACCGCGATTCCGGGCTCGCTGCTCACCGGATTGAATGGCGGGACACTTTGCATCGCCGCGATGCATAATCTGAATAACCTGCGACAACCACAAATTACGTAATTTCAGGGATTCAGTGGCAATGTGAACCCCTGGCGGCGCACCGTGCGGATAAGAGGGGTGCCGGCCACCACCTCCAGCTTGCCGCGCAGGCGGTACAGGTTGACGTCGATCACGTTCATCTGTGGCTCGATGCTGTGTTCCGGCCAGCACGCGGACCACATCTGTTCGCGCGAAACGATCGTGCCGGCGCGCTCGATGAGGATCCGCAATATGTCGAACTCCTTGGGGCTGAGGTCGATATGGCGGCCACACCAATGCGCACTGCGGGCGCGAAGCCGCACTTCCAGATCCCCCAGCACATGGGCCTGCGCGCCGGTCTCCGGCCGCGACCGGCGCACCAGAGCGTCGAGGCGTGCGACCAGTTCCTCCTCGTCGAACGGCTTGGCCATGCAGTCATCCGCGCCCGCACGCAGCCCGGCGACGCGGCGTCGCGCCTCGTCGCCTTCGAAAAGCAGCAGCGTCGGCACGTGCGCGTCCACGGCGCGCAACTGACGCAATGGCTCCAGATTTTCATCGAGGCCGTCGAGGATCAGCACGTCATGACGTGCCGCGCCGATCCGGCGCAGCATCTCGCCGGCGCGCGTCACGCAGGTGACCTCGTGCAGCTCGGCCTGCGCCAGAGCGGAGACGACGCGCCGGGCGCCATCCCGCCCATCTTCCAGCAGCAAGACCCGCATAGTCCCCTCCGGAGGGGGGGAACTTCCACGATCGCGCGTTACGGCGCAATAGCTTGGCCGGGCGGCCTAATAGCCCATCAGGGCCAGAACCTCGCGCCGGGATCGCTCGTCCTCGCGGAACACGCCCATCATCCGGCTGGTCGTCATCGCCACGCCCGGCGTGCGTACGCCGCGCGCCGTCATGCAGGCATGGCTCGCCTCGATCACCACTGCGACGCCATGGGGGTGGAGATGCTCCCAGATACAGTCCGCCACTTCGGCGGTCAGCCGCTCCTGCACCTGCAGCCGGCGTGCGAAGCCGTGTAGCACGCGGGCCAGCTTGGAGATGCCGACGACGCGGTGGCGCGGCAGATAGGCGATCGCCGCCTTGCCGATGATCGGCGCCATGTGGTGCTCGCAATGCGACTGGAAGGGGATGTCCTTCAACAGCACCACCTCGTCATAGCCGCCCACTTCCTCGAAGGTGCGGCTGAGATGGTGGGCGGGATCCTCGCCATAGCCCTGGCAATATTCCTTCCAGGCGCGCGCCACGCGCCTCGGGGTGTCGAGCAGCCCCTCGCGGCCCGGGTCGTCGCCGGCCCAGCGGATCAGCGTGCGTACCGCGTCCTCGACCTCTGGCGGCACCGGTAGCTTCGCGGGCGGGGCGACCAAATCCCCATCGGTCGGCTCTTCGGCCACGGCAATCTCGAACTAGCGAAACCTGGTGGCCCCGGCAGGACTCGAACCTGCGACCTGCGGTTTAGGAAACCGTCGCTCTATCCGGCTGAGCTACGGAGCCACGCGCCCCACCTATCGACCATTTTCACCCAACGCAAATCGGCGGCGACAGGCGCCAGGTTGCGGCCGTCAGCGTTCATTAAGCCTCGCCAGCGCAAGGGTTTGGCTGAATGACGCAATCGATCACGTTGATCCTGATTCATCGCCGCGTGGTTTTCGATGCGAACGTCCTATGATGTGCATATGTCATGCAGCTGCAAACAGTGTCGGCCAAACAGTTCGCCTGCTCCCTCAGGGGCAGAGTTGGTGGCTTGTGCGTCGATTGGTTGCCGGGCTTACGCTGGCGGTGCCCGGGCACGTGAAATTCATGGCGTCCGGATTGCGTCGAGGATGATCACGGTGCGCCGAGTCGGAAGGGGAGGCGTTCCTTTTTTACGTGAAAGTGAATGATGGTGTATGTTGATCTCGGCTGGCCGATGGCCGCCGCCGCCGGGCGCGGCGAGGAGGCGGCCCGGCTGATGCTGGAAGCGTTGCGCATTCTGGATGAGATCGGATCGCCCGCCGCCGGGCATCTGTCGATGGCGCTCGACGATCTGGGCGTCGCTACGCCGATCCCACGTTTCGCCTTCACCGACCTGGACATCGGCTAGCCGACCGCGCGCGCCTGCGAGACAAATATGTCGCATCGCCCGCAATCGTGAAAAAATGGCGGGATTCCGTCACCGCTGTGGTGCCGGCCTCTCTATAATCAACATGAGTGCTGGCGAGGCTGATGCCCTGCCACGCCTCGCTGATCGAACCTTGGCGGCCGTGCCGACTGGCGCGGCCGCCATTTTTCGAATGGCTTCCGGGATAGCGCTTTACAGACCCCCATACCCCTGCTAACCGGCCGCCTCCCAAGCCGATCCGGCTTACGGACGCATAGCTCAGTTGGTAGAGCAGCTGACTCTTAATCAGCGGGTCCCAGGTTCGAGCCCTGGTGCGTCCACCATATTTTCGAAGTTGCCGAAATCAGCCGCGGTAGCGGCGGCCGCCGCGGTCGGCCTCGCGATCGATGGCCATCAGCAGCCCCAGGCACAGCATCACCGTCATTACCGCCGACCCGCCGAACGAGACCAGCGGCAGCGGAATGCCGACCACCGGCGCCAGCCCCATCACCATCATCAGGTTGATCATCACGTAGAAGAAGATGGTCGTCGAAAGGCCGGCCGCGGTGAGCCGCGCGAAGCGGGTGTTGGCCCGCCGGGACACACCCAGCCCCCATTGGCAGAGCAGGATGAAGGCGACGATCAGGAGCAGGCCGCCCATCAGTCCCCATTCCTCGGCCATGGTCGCGAAGACGAAGTCGGTCTGCCCCTCGGGCAAATAATCGAGGTGACTCTGGGTGCCTTGCAGGAAGCCCTTGCCGAAGATGCCGCCCGAGCCGATCGCGATCTTCGACTGGCTGATGTGATAGCCGGCGCCGAGCGGATCGCTCTCCGGATCGAGGAAGATCAGCACGCGGTTGCGCTGATAATCCCGCAGCACGAAGAAATAGGCGAGTGGTGCCAGCGCGCCGAGCGCGAGCCCGCCGCCAACGAACAGCCGCAGCGGCAGCCCGGCCAGAAACATCACCGTCAGCCCACCCGCGGTGATCATCAGCGCCGTGCCGAGATCGGGCTGCAGCATGACCAGGAACGCCGGCACTGCGATCAGCAGCGCCGCCGGCCAGATCGCGCTCCATCGCCTGACCTCGCCCGACGGCAGCATGTCGTAGAAGCGCGCCACCGCGAGGACGATCGCCGGCTTCATCAACTCGGAGGGCTGGAGACGGACGAAGCCGAGGTCGAGCCAGCGCTGGCTGCCGCCCGCAATGCCGCCGAGAAGCTCCACCGCAAGCAGCGAGACGAGGATCATGGCATAGGCCGGCAACGCCGCCTGGCGCAGCCGCGCTTCGCCGATATGGGACAGGATCACCGCGCCGAACATGAACGCGATCAGCTTCACCCCCTGCGACAGCGCCCATGGCCGCATTGATCCGCCGGCCGCCGAATAAAGCACTACCAGCCCGAATCCGCCGATCAGCAGCACCAGCAGCAGCATCCGCCACGGCAGGCGCGCGAGTGCGCTGGGGATCAGCGTCTGGCGGCTCATCGCGGCACGTCCGGACTGGGCGGGATTTCGGCGGCGGTGTCGGTGGCGGGGCCGGGCGGCGGAGCGGGAGGCGTCTGGCCGATCGGCGTCGGCGCGGTGGGGGCGGCGTTGGCGGCCTGGGCGGCGCGCCAGCGCGTGGACTTGGCGGCCATCCGCGCCATGATCCCGCCGCCCCATTTCTCCTCATTGGCCTCGAGCGTGCGCATCGCGCGCGGCTGGTCGAACAGATAGGTCATGATGTCGCGCGCCACCGCCGCGGCTTCCGCGCCATGGCCGGCATGCTCGAGCGTCACGGCGGCCGCGTAGCGAGGCGTGTCGGCGGGGGCGAAGCAGATGAAATGGCCGTGGTCGCGCAGCCGCCACTCGCCGCTGTCGCCGAGCGCCTTGGCGCGGCCGGCGAGGCGATCGGCCATGCTGATGCGGCGGACCTGCGCCGAGCCGGTCTTGCCGGCCAGCAGCACGCCCGGCACCTGCAGGCGCGCGACCGCCGCGGTGCCGCCGCCATTCACCACCGCGCTCATCGCCTCGCGGACGAGGGCGAGATGCTCGGGGTCGACATCCATCGCCGGCGGCACCGCCTCATTGGGCTCGTGGATCAGCCGCGGCTCGATCTTGCGACCCGAGGCGATGCGCGCCGCCATCACCGCCAGCTGTAGCGGATTGGTGAGCATATAGCCCTGGCCGATCGAGGTGTTGACGGTATCGGCCACCGTCCACGCCTTCTTGTATTTCTGCTCCTTCCACGCGGCGTCGGGAACGGTGCCGAAGCGCTGCGAGACGACGGGCAGCGGGTATTTCTCGCCGAGCCCGAGCCGGCGCGCCATCGCGGCGAGCCGTTCGATGCCGAGCTTGCGCATCATCGTGTAGAAATAGATGTCGCAGCTCTGCGCGATGGCGCGGCTCATGTTGATCGCGCCGTGGCCACGCCGGGACCAGCAGTGGAAGGTGCCGGCGCCGACGCGATAGGCGCCGGTGCAGCTCACCGTCTCGTTCGGATCGACGCCTGCCTCCAGCAGCGCGAGCGCGTTCATCGGCTTGACGGTGGAGCCGGGGGGATAAAGCCCCTGCAGCGTCTTGTTGACGAGCGGCAGGTGATCGTCGGCGGAAAGCATATTCCATTCGGAATGGCTGATGCCGGCGGAGAAGCTGTTCGGGTCGTAACAGGGCATGGAGGCCATGGCGAGCATGTCCCCCTTGGCAACGTCGATCACCACCACCGATCCGGACTGATCGCCCAGCCGCCGCGCCGCATAATCCTGCAAGCCTGCATCGACGGTGAGATGGAGATATTTGCCGGGCACCTCCGGGCGCATCGTCAACTCGCGCACCAGCCGGCCGCGCGCCGTCACCTCGGTGCGCTTGGCGCCGGCGCGGCCGCGCAACGTCGCGTCCATCGTCTTTTCCAGCCCCTCCTTGCCGATGCGAAAGCCCGGCGTGATGAGCAGCGGGTTCTTCTCCCGCTCGTAATCCTCAGCCGAGGCCGCGCCGACATAGCCGACGAGATGGCCCACCGCCGGCCCCGTCGGGTAATGGCGCGCAAAGCCCCGCGACGGGGCGACGCCGGGCAGGTCGGCGAGCCGCAGGTTCACCGCGGCATAACGATCCCAGTCGAGGTTGGACGCGACCTGCACCGGCCGATAGCCGGCCGCCTTGGCGAGATCCTCGTGGATGCGCTCCACCTCGTCCTCGGGCAGGTCGAGGATGGCGCGCAGCGTCGCGATCAGCGCGTCCGCATCCTTCACCCGATCGGGGATGAGATCGACGCGCAGATCGGGGCGGTTGACGGCGATCGGCTTGCCGGAGCGGTCGACGATCCACCCGCGTCGCGGCGGTACCAGGATCGACTGGACACGGTTGCTCTCCGCGAGATCCGAATAATGGGCGTTCTCGGCGATGGCGAGCCACGCCATGCGGCCGGCAAGCACCGCGCCAATGCCCATCTGCGCGCCGCCGATGAACAGTGCACGGCGGGTGAAGGTGAAGCCCTGCTGGGCCTCGGTCAGCACCTTGCGGGTCATTGCGGCAGCCGCCACACGTCGAGCTTCGCGCACACCCGCTGCGCCAGCGGGAACAGCAGGATCGCGGCGACCAGCGTCGGCGCCGTCATGCGCAGCGCGCCCGCCCCGCCCATGAACCGCGCCACCGCCCAGCTGCCGAGCGTCGCCACGCCGCAGGCCACGCCGGCGAACAGCCATTCCTCCCACCAGCCGCGCCAGCTCATGCGATCCTCCGCCGCGTCGATGGCGAGCAGGATCGCCGTCCACAGCACCATCGCCGTGCCCAGCGGCCGGCCCGAGAGGAGATCGTCGGCGAGCCCGAGCGGCAGCCCGATCCACGCCGGCCAAAGCTCCGGACGGAGCAGCCGCCAGCCGAGCAGCATCAGGAGACCGACCGGTGGCAGCAGCGGCACGCTTGCCACCACCGGCAGCAGCACGAACGCCGAGCCGATGATCGTCGAGATGACCGGTACCGCCGCGGCGCGTCGCCGCATACGGCGCAATTCCGTTTCGTGCAGGCGCTGCATCGCGCTCATTGCGCCAGCGTCGGTTCGGCCCGCGACGCTTGGTTGGCCGGTGGCGGCGGGGCGAAGGGGCGCTCGACGATGACGAAGTCGAGCCGGGCGGGGTCGGCGAGGGGGCGCGCGATCGCCACGTCCTCGCGCCGCTCGGTGACGAGCGCCACCGGCACGTTGGGCGGGAACACGCCGCCGATGCCCGAGGTGACCGCGATGTCGCCGGGCTGGAACGGGTTGGCGCCGGCCGAGAGCGGGCGCAGCTCGACCATCCCGTCGCCGCGTCCGGCAGCGAGCGCGGGAGCGCCGTCGCGCAGGCGGCGCACCGGCACCACGCTGCCGCCGTCGGTGAGCAGCATCACCCGCGAGGCGAGCTGGCCCGCCTCATAGACCCGGCCGACCACGCCTTCCGAAGAGCGCACCGGCATCCCCGGTCGCACGCCGTCGCTCCGTCCGGCGCCGATCGTCGCCATGCGGCGGATATCGCTGGCGGTGGAGCCGAGGATGCGGGTCGAGGCGACCCGCTCGGGCGAGCGCTCGATCAGCCGGGTGAGGCGGCGCAGGCGGCGATTTTCGGCGCTGTCGATCTGCGCCTGGACGAGCTGTTGCCGGGTCGCCACCAGCTCGGCGCGCAGGACCCCGTTTTGGGTTCCCGCGTCGAGATAATCGCCGATGCCGTCGAATACGTCGCCGAGGCTGCGCACCCCCGATCGCCCCGCCGCCGAGATGGGGGCGGTGAGGTCCAGCACGCCCGCGCGCAGCAGCGCGAAGCCCGGCGGATCGAACCGGGCGACGAGGATCAGCCCCAGCCCCACCACGATGCCGGCCACGGCCACGACATAGCCAATGAACAGGCCGTATTGAGCGCGGCGGGAAAAGCCGGGGCGCCGGTTTGACGGCGGCGCCATGACTGATCCTACGCCGTGTGCAGCACGCCGCGGAAGATTTCCTCTTCCAGGGCGCGCCCGGTGCCGAGCGCCACGCAGGTCAGCGGATCATCGGCAACGGTGACCGGCAGGCCCGTCGCCTCGCGCAGCACCGCGTCCAACCCTTCCAGCAGGGCGCCGCCGCCGGTCAGCACGATGCCCTGGTCGACGATGTCCGCGGCGAGCTCCGGCGCGGTGTTTTCAAGCGCGATGCGGACCCCTTCGACAATCGTGCCCACCGGCTCGCTCAACGCCTCGGCGATCTGCGCCTGGTTGATGATGATCTCCTTGGGCACGCCGTTGACGAGGTCGCGGCCCTTGATCTCGATCGTCTTGCCGATGCCGTCGGCCGGCGGATGGGCGATGCCGACATCCTTCTTGATCCGCTCGGCCGTAGCCTCACCGATCAGTAAATTGTGGGTGCGACGGACATAGGAGGCGATCGCCTCGTCCATCTTGTCGCCGCCGACCCTGACCGAGGTGGTATAGGCAAGGCCGCGCAGCGAGAGCACTGCGACCTCGGTGGTGCCGCCGCCGATGTCGACGACCATCGATCCGATCGGCTCGGTGACCGGCATGTCGGCGCCGATCGCGGCCGCCATCGGCTCCTCGATCAGATAGACCTTGCTGGCGCCAGCATTGGAGGCGGCGTCGCGGATGGCGCGGCGCTCCACCTTGGTCGAGCCGGACGGCACGCAGATTACGATCTCCGGCCAGCGCAGCGGGCTCTTGCGGCCGCCATGCACCTTGCGGATGAAATATTTGATCATGTCCTCGGCGACGTCGATGTCGGCGATGACGCCGTCGCGCAGCGGCCGGATCGCCTCGATCGAGCCGGGCGTCTTGCCCATCATCACCTTGGCGTCGTCCCCGACCGCGCGGACGCGGCGGATGCCGTCCACCGTCTCGATCGCGACGACCGACGGTTCGTTGAGGACGATGCCCCGCCCGCGGACGTAGACCAGCGTGTTGGCAGTACCCAGATCGATTGCCATGTCCTGCGACATGAACTTGAAAAGTCGTGAGAACATCGCGTGACCGTCTTCCGCCGCAGTCTATAAGGATCGCGCCCTGGGCCCGCCCACCCACGGATTTTGGTCCGTGAAAGCCCTGTCGCGGAAGGCCGTCCGTTGGGCTAGAGGCTGTCCCATGTCAATACGCCGACTGCCCGACGGACTTGTGAATCGCATCGCTGCCGGTGAAGTGGTGGAAAGGCCGGCTGCGGCGCTTAAGGAACTGGTCGAAAACGCCATTGATGCCGGCGCGACACGCATCGCCATCACCCTTGCGGCAGGCGGGATCGACCGGATCGAGGTCGCCGACGACGGCTGTGGCATCCCCGCCGGCGAGATCGCGCTGGCCTGCGAGCGCCACGCTACCTCCAAGCTGCCGGACGAGGCGATCGACGCCGTCACCACACTGGGCTTTCGCGGCGAGGCGCTGCCCTCGATCGCCTCGGTCGCGCGGCTGACCATCGAGAGCCGCGTGCGCGGCGCCGATGGCTGGGCGCGCACGGTCGACAACGGCGTGGCGGTGGGCGAGGGGCCGGCGGCGATCCCGCCCGGCACGCGGGTGCGGGTCGAGGGCCTGTTCGAAAAGGTGCCGGCGCGGCGCAAGTTCCTGCGCTCGGCGCGCTCGGAATATGCCGCCTGCCTCGATATCGTCCGCCGCCTCGCCATGGCCCGGCCGGAAATCGGCTTCACCGTCGAGCATGACGGTCGCCGCGCCCTTTCCGTCCCGCCGGGGGAGGATCGCCCCCAGCGGGTCGCCGCGCTCACCGATCGCGCGCTCGCCGAGAACAGCGTCGCCCTCGACCATGTTCGCGAGGGCGTGATGCTGGGCGGCGTCGCCGGCCTGCCGACCTTCAATCGCGGCGTCGCCGATCACCAATATCTGTTCGTCAACGGGCGGCCGGTGCGCGATCGACTGCTCGTCGGCGCGGTGCGCGGCGCCTATCAGGACATGCTCGCCCGCGATCGCCACCCCGTCGTCGCGCTGTTCATTGATCTGCCTGGCGACCAGGTGGATGTGAACGTCCACCCGGCCAAGACCGAGGTGCGCTTTCGCGATCCCGGGCTGGTGCGCGGCCTCATCGTCGGCGGCCTGCGCGCCGCGCTCGACGCCGCCGGCCATCGCAGCGTGCAGCGCCCGTCCGAAGCGGCGCTCGGCGCCTGGGTGACAGAGCCGGTGACGGCGCCCTCCTTCTCCTATGCCGCGCCCACCGGCTATGCCCGACCGGCGACCCTGCACGATGCGGTACCCGGCTATTCGGCGCCGCCGATGGCCCGCGCCGAGCCTGCCGCGGCGCCGCCCCCGGCCTCGGTCAGCCATCCTCTCGGCGTGGCGCGGGGCCAGGTGGCCAACACCTATATCGTCGCGGAGGCCGACGACGGGCTGGTGCTGGTCGACCAGCATGCCGCGCATGAGCGGCTGGTGCTGGAGCGGATGCGCGCCGCCATGGCGGGGTCCGGCGTCGCCGCCCAGACGCTGCTGCTGCCGCAGGTCGTCGAACTGGACGAACCGGCCTGCGACCGGCTGGAGGCGCGGGCGGATGAGCTGGCCGGGCTCGGACTCGAGCTGGAGCGGTTCGGGCCCAAGGCGGTGCTGGTGCGTGCCACCCCGGCGCTGCTCGGCGGCGCGGATGTCGAGGGCCTCGTCACCGATCTCGCCGACGAACTCGCCGCCTTCGGGGAAGCGCTGGCGCTGCGCGAGCGGCTGGACCATGTCGCCGCGACCATGGCGTGCCACGGGTCGGTGCGCGCCGGCCGCGTGCTGTCGGTGGCGGAGATGAACGCGCTGTTGCGTGAAATGGAGATCACCCCTCATTCGGGCCAGTGCAACCACGGCCGCCCCACCTGGGTAAAGCTGGGCCACGCCGATATCGAGAAACTGTTCGGCCGACGCTAGGCGAATTATCGTTTCGCAGGACAAGAAGTCACATCCTTTACGTTCGGCTAACCGTCCATTAAGGGTATGTCAGGGGCGCATGAGGGGCGTCATCCTGAATAGGGTGGGCCATGTTTCAATTGACGTTCGTGAGTGCGGCACGCGCAGGACTGAGCTGGGCAGAGATCGACGCTATTGCTGTTGCGGCGCAGCGTAATAATCATGACGATAATATTACCGGAATTCTTATTTATAACGGCTTCCGATTTCTTCAAGTCATTGAAGGGGAACGGGAAATCGTGTCGTCCCGCTATGCCCGCATCTGCGCGGACCCGCGCCATGTCGAACCCCGGCTGATCGCGGCGCGCACGGTGCCGGAGCGGGCCTTCCACGGCTGGGATTTCGCGTGTCAGGAAGTACTGACCGCGGAGGACGGGCGGTCGTTCGCCCGCACCATCGCCGATCGCACCCCGCTGCTGCGCGATCGGACACTGCAGATGCTGTTCGACAGCTTCGCCCGGCCGGACCCGTCGGACCGTCCTGCCCGCGCCGCCTGAGCGGATCAGCCGGCCGGCTTTTCGAACGCGGCGGCGATGATCACCGTCACCTCATCCGAAATTCCCGGCAGGCCATAGGTCACGCCGAACTCGCTGCGCTTGATATGGGCGCGGCCCTCGAAACCGATCGTCGCCGTCTTGCGATTGGGATTGGTGCCGGCACCGTGGAACAGCACCTCCAGCGCCACCGGCCGCGTCACCCCATGCAGGGTCAGTTCGCCCTGCACCAGCGCCCCGGCCTGGCGAAGCTGGATGGCGGTCGAACGGAAGCGCATGGTCGGGAATTTCGCGGCGTCGAAGAACATCGGTGAGGCCAGCTCCTCGTCGAGCCTCGTGCTGGTCGTGCGCACGCTGGCGACCGGCACGGTGACGTCGAGAGCCGCGGCGGCCGGTCGCGCCGGGTCGATGGTCAGCGTTCCGGAGACCTCGGAAAAATGGCCGTAATAGGGCGTGAAGCCGAGATGATCGACGCCGAACAGGATCTGGGTGTGGCCCGGCTCCACCTGATAGGTGCCGGCGGCGACGCGGCTCGGATCGGGCGCGCCGGGGATGGCGTTCGGCGCCTGCGCTCCGGTGGCCGAGGCCACGGCGAGGAGGGCGAGTGGCAGGAGCAGGCCACGGCGCATCGGACGATCTCTCTCGAAAGACGAAGGGGCGGCCCTTCTCGGCGCCGCCCCCGTTTCTGTCAAACTTCACCCACCAGCTTCGCAGCCTTCAGGGTGGCGATGCTTCGGGGAAGCCCGCTGCCTCCCCGAAAGCGCGCCGGATCAGTTCTTTGCCTTGTCGACCAGCTTGTTCTTGGCGATCCACGGCATCATCGCGCGCAGCTCAGCGCCCGTCTTCTCGATCGGATGCTCGGCCTGCAGCTTGCGCGCCGCCTTCATCTCGGGATTGCCCATGCGATTGTCCATCATGAAGCGCTGCACGAAGCGGCCCTGCTGGATGTCGGCCAGCACGCGCTTCATTTCCTTCTTGGTGTCGTCGGTGATGAGGCGCGGCCCGGTGTGATAATCGCCATATTCCGCCGTGTTGCTGATCGAGTAGCGCATGTTGGCGATGCCGCCCTCATACATCAGGTCGACGATCAGCTTCACTTCGTGCAGGCATTCGAAATAGGCCATTTCCGGGGAGTAGCCGGCCTCCACCAGCGTCTCGAACCCGGCCATGATCAGGTGGGAGAGGCCGCCGCAGAGCACCGCCTGCTCGCCGAAGAGATCGGTCTCGCATTCTTCCTTGAAGGTCGTCTCGATGATGCCTGAACGGCCGCCGCCGATCGCGCTGGCATAGGAGAGCGCCACGTCATGGGCGTTGCCCGAGGCATCCTGATGGATGGCGATCAGGCAGGGCACGCCGCCGCCGCGCTGATATTCGGAGCGCACCGTATGGCCCGGGCCCTTGGGCGCGATCATGAACACGTCGATGTTCGCCGGCGGCTCGATCAGGCCGAAATGCACGTTGAGGCCGTGGGCGAAGGCGATCGCGGCGCCGTCGCGGATGTTCGCCCGGATGTCGGCTTCCCAGATCGCGGACTGGTGCTCGTCCGGCGCGAGGATCATGACGATGTCGGCCCAGGCGGCCGCTTCGGCGGTGGCCATCACCTTGAAGCCGGCCCCCTCCGCCTTCTGCGCCGAGGCCGAGCCCGGGCGCAGCGCGATCGCCACCTCGGTCACGCCGCTGTCGCGCAGATTCTGCGCATGGGCATGGCCCTGGCTGCCATAGCCGACGATCGCGACCTTCTTGGTCTTGATCAGGCCGATATCGGCGTCGCGATCATAATAAACGCGCATGTCTTGTCGTCCCTTCTTCCTGCCGCCCCCAGGCGGCGCGATTGCTGTGTGTTGATTACTGGCCGGCGTCGCGCCCGCGGGCGATGGCGGCGACACCGGTGCGCGCCACCTCGACAAGGCCCACTTCCCGCATCAGCTCGAGGAACTTGTCGATCTTTTCGGTGCCGCCGGTCACCTCGAACACGAAGCTGGAGATGGTCGCGTCGACGACACGCGCGCGATAGACCTCGGCGAGGCGCAGCGCCTCGATGCGGTGGTCGCCCGACCCGGCCACCTTCACCAGTGCCAGCTCCCGCTCGACATAGGGGCCGAGCGCGGTGAGGTCGGTGACGCGATGCACGGGCACCAGCCGGTCGAGCTGGGCGATGATCTGCTCGATCACCGCCGGCGAGCCCTTGGTGACGATGGTGATGCGGCTCACCGCCTCGTCCTCGGTGATGTCGGCGACGGTCAGGCTCTCGATATTGTAGCCGCGCGCCGAAAACAGCCCGGCGATCCGCGCGAGGATGCCGGATTCATTGTCGACGATAATCGAAAGCGTGTGCCGCTCGGCGGCCTCGGGGCGGATGTGCATCGGTTTCGCTCGGATCGAAGGGGTGGAGAGGGGGCAGGCGCGCCGCGCTCAGACCAGCGCGCGCGCCTCGTCGTCCATCTCGCCCGATACCTCGTTGGCCTGGAGGATCATGTCGGTATGGGCGGCCCCGCTCGGGATCATCGGGAAGCAGTTGGCGAGCTTCGTCACCCGACAATCGACCATCACCGGGCCGGGATGGTCGAGCATCGCGGCAATGCCGTCGTCGAGCTGATCCAGCGTGTCGATGCGCAGGCCGCGCCAGCCATAGGCCTCCGCCAGCCGCACGAAATCCGGCAGCGCCTCGGAATAGCTTTCGGAATAGCGGCTGGAATAGGTCAGCTCCTGCCACTGGCGGACCATGCCCATATATTCGTTGTTCAGGATGAACACCTTCACCGGCAGGCGATATTGGGTGGCGGTGGCCATCTCCTGGCTGTTCATCTGGATCGACGCCTCGCCGGCGATATCGATGACCAGCGCGTCCGGATCGCCGAGCTGGGCGCCGATCGCCGCCGGCAGGCCGTAGCCCATCGTGCCCAGCCCGCCGGAGGTCAGCCAGCGATTGGGATCCTCGAAGCCGAAATGCTGCGCCGCCCACATCTGGTGCTGGCCGACCTCGGTGGTGATGATCGGACGGCGGGCGTGGGTCGCCTCCCACAGCCGGCGGATCGCCGTCTGCGGCATGATCGCCTGCGCGTCGGGCGCGGGCGGCACGGCGAGGCAGTCCTTCGCGCGCCACCGGGCGATGCGCGCCTGCCAGTCGGTCTGGTCGACCCGGGCATGGCCGCGCTCGCGCCAGATGCGGATCATCTCGTCCAGCACCCGGCCGACATCGCCGACGATGCCCATATCGACGCGGATCACCTTGTTGATCGAGGAACGGTCGATATCGACGTGGATCTTCTTCGCTCCGGGGGCGAAGGCGTCGACCCGGCCGGTGACGCGATCGTCGAAGCGCGCGCCGAGGGCGAGGATCAGGTCCGCCTCGTTCATCGCCAGATTCGCCTCGTAGGTGCCGTGCATGCCGAGCATGCCCAGCCAGTCCGGATGGGAGGCGGGGAAGGCGCCCAGGCCCATCAGCGTCGAGGTGACCGGCGCGCCGGTCAGCGACTGGAGCTGACGCAGGGCGGCACTCGCCTGCGGGCCGGAATTGATGATGCCGCCGCCGGTATAGAGGATCGGCCGCTCCGCCGCCGCCAGCATCTCCACCGCCGCTTCGATCAGCGCCGGGTCGGCTGCTTCCTGCGGACGATAGGTGGGGCGGACGCGCACCACCGGGTCGGCCGCCGCGTCGACGTCCGCCGGCCACGGCGCGGTGGCGATCTGGACGTCCTTGGGCAGGTCAATGACAACCGGGCCCGGCCGTCCGGAGGTGGCGATGTGGAATGCCTCGTGCAGCGTCGCCGCCAGCCTGGCGGGATCCTTCACCAGATAATTATGCTTGGTGCAGTGGCGGGTGATGCCGACCGTGTCCGCCTCCTGGAAGGCGTCGGTGCCGATCAGGTGTGTCGGCACCTGCCCGGTGATGACCACCATCGGGATCGAATCCATCAGCGCGTCGGCGAGGCCGGTGACGATGTTGGTGGCGCCCGGCCCGGAGGTGACCAGCACCACCCCCGGCTTGCCGGTGGAGCGCGCATAGCCCTCCGCCGCGTGGGCGGCGCCGCCTTCCTGGCGGACGAGGATGTGACGCAGCTTCCGCTGCTTGAACAGCGCATCGTAAATCGGAAGCACGGCGCCGCCCGGATAGCCGAACACGATCTCCACCCCGAGCGCGCTCAAGGTCTCGACCAATATGTCAGCGCCGCTCAGCTCGTCCTTCATCGCTCGTTCCATGCGTTGGGAAGCCGCGCCGATAGCGGCTGAAAATTAGGGTGTCAAACCATTATAAGAAATATTATTCCCACAGCGCCCGCCGGATCATCATTTTATGACCGGCCTTTTGACCGGGCTGAGATAAACAACCGGGCGAAGATAAACAAAAAGCCGCCCCGGGTCTCCCCGGGGCGGCTCGAATGGGTTGGTGTCGAGCCGGGCGAGGCGGGGATCAGCCCGCGATAATCGACCGCCGGCGGCGCGAACGCGCCATCATACCGACCATGCCGAAGCCGAGCAACATCGTGCCCCACGTCGCGGGCTCGGGCACCGGCGTCACCGGGGTACGCGGGCCGGGGCCCTGGAAGGTGCCGAGATGAACCTCGCCGCGCATCGCAAAATTGTTGACCGCAACCGAGCCCTCGATCGACGAGCTGTTGCCCAGCGCCGCATTGACGCCGAGGATCGAGCCGTGGAAGCCCTTCACGTCGATCGTGGTGGCTTCGACGAAGTTCCACAACACATGCTCATTCACCCAGGCGCCGGCGTTGAAGTTGCTGCTCTGGTCGATATCGGCGCCGAACACGTTGATCACGATCGACAGGTTGCCGGCGAGGCCGGCGAACAGCTTGTCGTAATCATTGCCGTCCTCGAACGCCGCCTCGGTCATGTTGAACACGGCGAAGTCGCCGGCGCCGGTGACGTCGAGCTTGTTGGCCTTTGAGGTGATCGTGGCGATCGCCGGCAGCTGCTTCAGCGAAAGGGACAGCGCCGCCAGATCGTTGGCAAGGGTCGTCGTTTCCGTCTGGATCTGCGTCTTCAGGCCGGCGACGCCGGTGGTCGCGGTCTTGGTGCCGCTCGGGTTGAAGCCGCTCACCGTGCCGCCGGCATCGATGTGGCCGCCGACGTTCATGTTGATGTTGTTGATGTTGCCGCCGACGCGCACCGACTGCGGCGAGCCGAGCCCCGACTGGACCGCGGCGTTGCTGATGTTGCCGCCGACGGTCAGCGCGGCCCGGCTGCTGTGGGTGTAGGCGCCGGAACCGCCGCTGCCGACTTCGACGCCGGCCGAGTCACCGCCGATGAAGGCCTTGCCCTGCACATGCTGGGACCCGTTGGTCAGGTTGCCGAGTACGATCAGGTTCAGCTCGCGCATCGCCTGAAGGCCGTTCGCGGCATTGCCGAGCGCGGGATTGCCCACGGCGAGGGCGGGCGTGGCGAAGGCGAGCACGCTCGCGCTCGCAACCAGTGCGACGATCAGCTTCATGATGGACCCCGGCTCTCTAAATAGCTGCGCCGGCCTTAAAGGTGGCGCGGAAATCCCGCAACGGTTCTAAACGGCGCGTAAAGGATGAACTTCGTTACTGTCTACAAACGGCACATGCGGCCAAGCCTCGGGAAACTGGTGCCTGATCCACGTTTTCTGGCGCTTGGCGTAATTGCGTGTGTCCTGTTGAAGTTGGCGAAGCGCGGCGTCGAGCGTGATTTCGCCGTTGAGATGGCGGAGCAGCGGCGGCACCCCGATCGCCCGCATCACCGGTAATGCGTGATCCAGCCGCCGCGCTTTGAGCGCCGCCGCCTCATCGAGCGCGCCGGCCGCGATCATCGCCGCCGCGCGGGCGTCGCAGCGGGCATAGAGAAGCTCGGTGGGGGGCAGGATTACGAGCGGCTGGAGTGTGATGCCGTCGGCGATGCCGCCGCTTCGCCTCGCCCGCCAAATGAGGATCGACTGGCCGGTCGAGCGCACCACCTCCAGCGCGCGGGCGATGCGGGCGGTATCGCGCGGGCCGATGCGCGCCGCCGCCTCCGCATCTTCACGTTCCAGCGCGGCGCGGGCGGCGGCCACGTCCAGCGCGCGGACGGTGGCGCGCACCTCCGGGTCGATCTCCGGCACCGGCGCGATGCCGTCGAGCAGCGTGCGGATATACATGCCGGTGCCGCCGACAAGGATCGGCAGCCGTCCCTCGGCATGGGCGGCCGCGATCGCCGCCCTGGCATCCCCCGCCCATTGCGCCGCCGAACAGGCATCGGCGCCGTCGACATAGCCGAACAACCGGTGCGGCACGCGCGCCTCCTCCTCGGCGCTGGGGCGGGCGGAAAGAATTCGGAGATCGCGATAGACCTGCGCGGAATCGGCGTTGACGATGACGCCGCCAGTCCGTTCCGCAAGCGCCAGCGCATGAGCCGACTTGCCGCTCGCCGTCGGCCCGGCAATAAGCGCCACCGCCGGCCGGCCTTGTGGAGAGATCATGTTCATCGCAACCCTGATAGCAGCCGATACGATCGGCCGCGGCGATATTTCCGCCGCGCGTGACGCGCTCGCCGCTGCTGGCGCCAACCCGGTCGAGCCGCGCTGGCTCGACGAGGGCAAGGCCGCGGACCTTCCCTTCACCGGCGATGCCGTCGCCGCTCGCGCCGCGCTCGAGGGGCTGGCCGCCGGCGTCGATGTCATCGTCCAGCCGGAGGCGGGGCGCGCCAAGCGGCTGCTCGTCGCCGACATGGATTCGACGATGATCACCATCGAGTGCATCGACGAGCTCGCGGATTATGCCGGCATCAAGGCGGAAATCGCCGCCGTCACCGAGCGCGCGATGCGCGGCGAACTCGATTTCGGCGAGGCGCTTGCCGCCCGCGTCGCCCTGCTCAAGGGCCTCGCCGCGGACTCGATCGACCGCTGTCATGCCGAGCGGGTGGCGATCATGCCCGGCGCCCGCGCGCTGATCCGCACCATGCGCGCGCGGGGCGGGCGGACCGTGCTGGTGTCGGGCGGCTTCACCGTGTTCGCCGATCGCGTCGCCGCGGAGATCGGCTTCGATCGCGCCATCGCCAACCATCTCGACATGGCCGACGGCGCGCTGGCCGGTACGGTCGCCCAGCCCATCGTCGATGCCCAGACCAAGGTGACGACGCTGCTCGCCGAGCGCGACGCGCTTGGCCTCATGCCGGAGGAGACGCTGGCGGTGGGCGACGGCGCCAACGACATCCCGATGATCCAGGCCGCCGGCCTCGGCGTCGCCTATCATGCCAAGCCGCGCACCGCGGCGGCGGCGGCGGCGCGCATCGACGCCTGCGATCTGACCGCGTTGCTCTACGCGCAGGGCTGGCCGCGCGCCGAATGGGCGGCGGACGAGTAAGGGGAGGGGCGGCTCAGGGCGCGACCAGGAAACAGCCCTTGCCGGCCTTCTGGATGGCGGCGCACGCGCTCGCCGCCGCCGCCTTGCCGGGGAAGGGGCCGGCCTGCAACCGGGTTACCCCGTTCGCCGGCATGAAGCGCGGCGTCAGATCGCGCAACGTCGCCAGGCGGGACAGGTCCGTCCAATAATTCTGCGCCGCCTGCTCCTGGCCGAAAGCGCCGAGCTGGATGCGCCAGCCGCTGCCCGCCGACACCTTCGCCGGGTGCACGGTGGCAGCCGAGGCCGGGGCGCGAACGGCCGTCTCCGCCCGGGGCGCGGCAGCAGGAGCCCCGTTCGCGCCGAGCGCGCTGGCCAGTGCCGCGCCCCTCTGCCTGTCGGCGACGTTGATATAGGTTTCCATCGTCGCCAGACTGCGCTTTGCGGCATCGAGCCCGCCGGCGGCGGCCCGGCTCATCATCGCGTAGGCGCGGGGCCAATCCTTGGCCACGCCGTCGCCGTTGAACAGCGCGGTGCCCAGCACATATTGCGCGCGCGGCTCGCCCGCGGTGGCGGCCTTTTCCAGCCACGAAAACGACTCCGACCGTCGCGGCGAGGTGAACAGCATGAGGCCGAGCTGCGCCTCGGCGTTGAGATAGCCCTGATCGGCTGCCTTGCGATACCAGGATTGGGCCTGATCCGGATCCGCGGGCACGCCCTCTCCGCGGCGATAGGCCTGCCCGAGATTATACTGCGCCTCGGCATTGCCCGCCGCGGCGCGCGATCGCCAGCCCGCGATGGCGGCGGCGGAATCCTGAGGGGTGGTATTGAGGAACACTGTCGCCACCTGATGTCCGGCTGGCGCGTCTGTCTCCGCGGCTTGCGCGGCCTGGGTGGCGAGGGTGACGGCCATCGCCGCCGCTGTCAGCTTGCCTATGCACAGTCCCACGGTGAACCCGTCCAGCAATGCCTCCCCCGAGTGCCGCAATGCGCAAGGGCGAGTTGTTACGTAAATGACTTAATATTTGGTTACCTCTGGGCAGGCGTCGGCCATTCGCCGGCGTCGTGAAGGGGGCCTGTGCCGCTCAGCCAAGCGGCTGCCCGCCCTTGATCGTGCGCAGCACCTTGCCCTGCACGGGGAGGCCGTCGAACGGGGTGTTGCCCGCCGCGCCGGCCATGCGATCGGCGTCGATCTTCCACGGCGCATCGGCATCGACGATGACCAGATCGGCTGCGGCGCCCACCTCCAGCCGCCCGCCCGGCAGCCCGAGCAGCCGCGCCGGATTGGTCGACACCAGCGCGAACAGGCGCGGCAGGTCGATCACCTCGTCTCGCACCAGATTGAGCGACAGGGCGAGCAGCGTCTCGGCGCCGGCCATGCCCGGCGCGGCATCAGCGAAGGGCAAGCGCTTTGCCTCCGGCCCACGCGGATCATGGCCGGAACAGATCACGTCGACGGTGCCGTCGCGCACCGCCTCGATCGCCGCGCGCCGGTCATCCTCGCAGCGCAGCGGCGGGGAGAGGCGGGCGAAAGTGCGGAAGCCCGTCATCGCGATATCGGACAGCATCAGATGGGCAGGGGTGATCCCGCAGGTGACCCGCACGCCGCGCGCCTTGGCGGCCCGGATCAGCTCGAACGCGCGCGCCGTCGTCACCTGGCGGAAGTGCAGCCGCGCGCCGGTGTCCTCGGCCAGCATCAGGTCGCGCGCCACCGCCATCGCCTCGGCGGCGGCGGGGGCGGCGGCAAGGCCGAGGCGGGTCGCGGTCTCGCCCTCGGTGGCGACGGCGGCGCCGGTGAGTCCCTCATCCTCCGCGTGGGTGATGACGAGCATGTCAAGGGCCGCCGCATAGCTCAGCAGCCGGTGCATCACGCCGGCGTCGGCGATGCGCGCGCGGCCGGTGGCGACGGCGCAGGCGCCGGCCGCCTTCATCAGCCCGATCTCGGCAAGCTCGCGGCCCTCGAGCCGGGCGGTGGCCGCCGCGATCGGGTGGATCCACACATCAGGCTTGCCGGCGGCGGCGGCGCGCTGGATCAGGGCCGCGTCGTCGAGCGCGGGCGCCTGATCGGGCATCAGCGCGGCGCGGGTGATACCCCCGGCGGTGAAGCCCGGCAGGTCGATGGCGAAAGCGCCGAGATCGACCAGCCCCGGCGCCACCACCGCGCGCCGCACATCGGCGACCGCATCGGAGCTGCGCAGGGTGATGTGATCGAGATCGCCGAGCACCTCGATGACGCCGTCGCGCGCGAGCAGGCAGCCCTCGCGTACCGTGCCGGCGACGGGATCGACGAGCCGCGCGTTGCGCAGCGCCAACGCCCGGCTCATGCCCAGCCCTCCACCTTGCGGCGGCGCCGGGTCAGCACGTCGAGACAGGCCATGCGCACCGCCACCCCCATCTCCACCTGTTCGGTGATCGCCGAGCGAACGGCATCGTCGGCGAGGGCGGAGGTGATCTCGACGCCGCGGTTCATCGGGCCCGGGTGCATGACGAGCGCGCCCGGCGCCAGCCGGTCGATCCGCTCCGGCGTCAGGCCGTAGAGCGCGTGATATTCGCGAGGCGAGGGGATGAAGCCGCCATGCATCCGCTCCGTCTGAAGGCGAAGCGCCATCACCACGTCGGCATCCCTGATGCCGTCCTCGAGATTGGTGAAGACCTTCACGCCCATCCGCTCGATATCCCGGGGCAGCAGCGTCGGCGGACCGACCACGCGTACCTCGGCATTGAGCGCGGTCAGGCAGAGAATGTTCGAGCGCGCCACCCGGCTGTGCAGCACGTCGCCGCAGATCGCCACCACCTGATTCTCGATCCTGCCGCGCCGCCGCCGGATGGTCAGCGCGTCGAGCAGTGCCTGGGTTGGATGCTCGTGCCGCCCGTCGCCGGCGTTGAGCACCGGGCAATCGACCTTCTCGGCGATGAGCTGCGATGCGCCCGAGCTTTCGTGGCGGATGACGATCACGTCCGGCCGCATCGCGTTGAGCGTCACTGCGGTGTCGATCAGCGTCTCGCCCTTCTTCACGCTCGACTGGGCGACCGCCATGTTGACGACGTCCATGCCGAGCCGCTTGCCGGCGATCTCGAAGCTCAACAGCGTGCGTGTCGAATTCTCGAAGAAGGCGTTGATCTGGGTGAGGCCGAACAGCCGCTCGTCATGCTTGGCGGTGGCGCGGTTGAGCGTCACCCATTGCTCCGCCTCGTCGAGCAGGAACAGGATTTCGTGCGGCTGAAGGCCATAGATGCCGGTGAGGTGGCGATGCGGAAAGGGATGGACGCCGTCGGACATGAGCCGGTCCGATAGGCGAGGGGAGGCCGGGGGGCAACAGGGTGGTGGGACCACCGCTGTGCGGCGGGGAGCGCCCATCCGGCGAGGGCGGGTGTCGTGGATGCCTCAGCGCATCAGCGCGTCGATCGCACCTTGCAGGATATAGGCGGCGGCCATCTTGTCGACCGCCTCGGCGCGCTTGGCGCGGCTCGCGTCGGCTTCCAGCAAGGTCCGCGTGACCGCCGCTGTCGACCAGCGTTCGTCCCACAGCAGGATCGGGCGCTTGAGGACCGACAGGTTGCGGGCGAAGGCGCGCACCCCTTGCGTGCGCGGCGAATCGCTGCCGTCGAGCGACAGCGGCAGGCCGATCACCAGCCCGCGCACCGCCTGCTTCGCGAAGAAGGCGTCGAGCGTGGCGAGATCCTGCCCGAACTTGGTGCGCTTGATCGTCTCGGCGGGGGTGGCGATCGTCCATTGCGCGTCGCACAGCGCGAGGCCGATCGTGCGGGTGCCGACGTCGAGCCCGGCCAGCCGGCCGCCCTGCGGCAGCGCCTCGGCGAAGGCGGCGACGTCGGTGCCGATCATCCGTGCTGCGCGTGGAAGGCGGCGACGCGCGCCTCGGCGTCGGCGCGGATATTCGCCCAGAACAGGGCATAGTCGAACACATGGTAATTCTCGCCGCGCAGCACGAAGGCGCCATAGCCCTCGGGCGGCGGCCCGATCAGCAGCACGCCGGACGCGTCGCAGCGCGCCGGCACCGCGCCGGGCTTGAGGATCGCGTCGGTCAGGCTCGCCGTCGGCTGTAGCGCGCCGAGATTGGCCGAGGCCGGGGCGGTATCGCCCGGCCTGCCGGTCAGCGGATTGACGCAGAGCATGTGCGTGCCCTTGCGCGGCCGGCCGGTGAAGCCGGTGGAAAGGTCGAACACGTCACGCACCTGACTGGGGTCGGCGGGCTCGGCGAAGCTCTGCCAGGACAGGATGCACCCGGTCTGCCCGGCGCGCGCGCAGGGCTGGAGACCGAGCGCCGGCACGTCTGCCTCCACCGACACCGGCCAGCCCACGGCATAGGCCGCGACGATGCGCCGCTGCACCGGCTGCCCGGCGACATGTTCGGCGAGCAGGCGCAGCAGGTGGAGCGAGCCCTGGCTGTGCCCGGCGAGGATGATCGGCACATGTGGCGGCACCTGCGCGAGGAAGGCGCCGAAGGCGCGCTCCACGTCGCGATAGGCGAAATCGAGCGCCTTGCCGGCGTCCGCGGTGGAGGTGAGGAATGCCCCCATCGTCGCCTGCCGATAGCGCGGCGCCCAGATCGCGCCGACCGAGTTGAATGCGCTCGCCTGGCTGGCCGCGAAGATGCGCAGCCGGCCGTTGGCCTCGGCGTCGTCGAGCGGCGCGTTCCAGGCGGTGCGGCGCAGATAGGTTGTCGGCGGCACATAGAAAACGGCGACGTCGGGATGGGCCGCGCGCGTCACGCCCTTGGGCGTCCAGTGTGTCGGATCGTCGGCGAGGTCGGGCCGGGCGAGCCACGCCGCGGCGGTGCCATAATCCGGCGCACCCGCATCCCCGGGGGGCGCGAACGGGGCGGAGGGCACCAGGGCGGCACGCATCAGCCTGTCCTGGAACAGATTCCATCCAATCCCGGCGGCGAGCGTCAGCATGATCAGACCTGCGACAATATAAAGAAAACGACGGGCCGCCATGCATCCTCACAGAGACTTGGCCCGCCTCATGGACCCGATAGCGGCGAACGACAACCTTTCCGCACCAAGCTTGAAAGCGGCGGCTACGTCGGCTAGCCGCCATGCATGTCCGTAGACGCCGCCACCGTTCGCAAGGTCGCCAGCCTGGCCCGCATCGCCGTCACCGATGCCGAGGCCGAGGCGCTGGTGCCCGAATTCAACAATATCCTCGGCTGGATCGACCAGCTCGCCGCGGTCGATACCGACGGGATCGAGCCGCTCGCCGCCGTCATCCCCAATCATCTGCGCCTGCGCGATGACGTGGTGACGGACGGCAATGTGCGCGACAAGGTGCTTGCCAACGCGCCCGAGGCGCAGCACGGCTTCTTCGCCGTTCCCAAGGTGATCGAATAGTGACCGACAAGTCCCTGACCGACCTCGGCATCGCCGCCATCCGCGACGGCGTGAAGGCCGGCGCTTTCACCGCGCGCGAGGTGGCGGAGGCGCATGTCGCCGCTGTCGCTGACGCCCGCGCGCTCAACGCCTTCCTTGTCGAGACGCCCGATCGGGCGCTCGCCGCTGCGGACGCCGCCGACGCCGATCGCGCCGCCGGCACGTTGAAGCCGCTGTCGGGCGTGCCGCTCGGCATCAAGGACCTGTTCTGCACCGAGGGTGTCGAGACGACTGCGGCGAGCGGCATCCTCAAGGGCTTCACGCCCACCTATGAATCGACGATCACGGCGAAGCTGTTCGCGGCCGGCGCGGGCATGCTCGGCAAGCTGAACCTCGATCAGTTCGCGATGGGCTCGTCCAACGAGACCTCCGCCTTCGGCAACGTCATCTCGCCATGGCGGCGGGGCGATGGCGGCAACGCCCCGATGGCGCCAGGCGGCTCGTCCGGCGGCTCCTCGGCGGCGGTGGCGGCACGGCTCTGCCCGGGCGCCACCGGCACCGACACCGGCGGCTCGATCCGCCAGCCGGCCGCCTTCACCGGCATCGCCGGCATCAAGCCGACCTATGGCCGCTGTTCGCGCTGGGGCGTGATCGCCTTCGCCTCCTCGCTCGATCAGGCGGGGCCGATGGCGCGCGACGTGCGCGATTGCGCGATCATGCTGGAGGCGATGGCCGGCTTCGACGCGAAGGACGCGACCTCGCTCGACCTGCCCGTGCCCCACTGGGAAGCCAATCTTTCCGGCGATCTCAAGGGCAAGCGCGTCGGCGTTCCCGCCGAATATCGGGTGGATGGAATGCCGGCCGAGATCGAGGCGCTGTGGCGTCGCGGCGAAGAGTATCTGCGCGACGCCGGCGCCGAGATCGTGCCGGTGTCGCTGCCGCACACCGCGCATGCGCTGCCGACCTATTACATCATCGCGCCGGCCGAGGCCTCGTCGAACCTCGCCCGCTATGACGGCGTGCGCTACGGGCTGCGCGACCTGCCCGACGGCGCGAACCTCCAGGAGATGTACGCCGCCACCCGCGCCGCCGGCTTCGGCGCGGAGGTGCGCCGGCGCATCATGATCGGCACCTATGTGCTCTCGGCCGGCTTCTACGACGCCTATTATACCAAGGCGCAGAAGGTCCGCGCGCTGATCGCCCGCGATTTCGAGCGCGCCTTCGGGGCCTGCGACGTCATCCTCACGCCGACGGCGCCGTCGGCCGCGTTCGCGCTCGGCGAGAAGATGGCCGATCCGCTGGCCATGTATCTCAACGACGTGTTCACCGTGCCCTCCTCGCTGGCGGGCCTGCCGGCCATGTCGGTGCCGGCGGGGCTGGACGGGCAGGGCCTGCCGCTCGGCCTTCAGATCATCGGCCGCCCGTTCGACGAGCAGGGCGTGCTCAACGCGGGTCTGGCGATCGAACAGCGCGCCGGCTTTGTCGCGCGACCGGAGAAATGGTGGTGAGCGTCTATCAGCTGGAAGGCGCGACCGGCGCCTGGGAAGTGGTGATCGGGCTGGAAGTCCATGCCCAGGTCACCTCCGAGGCCAAGCTCTTCTCGGGCGCCTCGACGAAATTCGGCGCAGAGCCGAACGCGAACGTGTCGCTGGTCGATGCGGCGATGCCAGGCATGCTGCCGGTGCCGAACCGGGAATGCATCCGCCAGGCAGTGCGCACCGGCATGGCGATCGAGGCGGAGATCAATCGCTGGTCGCGCTTCGATCGCAAGAATTATTTCTACGCCGATCTGCCGCAGGGCTATCAGATCAGCCAGCTTTACCATCCCTTGGTCGGCGAGGGCGTCGTCGCCATCGAGCCGCTGGAGCGCGACGGCCCCGGCGAGGCGAAGAAGGTCCGCGTCGAGCGCATCCATGTCGAGCAGGACGCCGGCAAGCTGATGCACGATCAGCATCCGACCCGCTCCTATGTCGATCTGAACAGGTCGGGCGTGGCGCTGATGGAAATCGTGTCGCGGCCGGACATGCGCTCGCCGGCCGAGGCGGGGGCCTATATCCGCAAGCTGCGCGCCATCCTGCGCTATGTCGGCTCGTGCGACGGCAATATGGAGGAAGGCTCCATGCGCGCGGACGTGAACGTGTCGGTGCGCCGCGTCGGAACGGAAGAGCTCGGCACGCGCACCGAGACGAAGAACGTCAATTCGGTCCGCTTCGTCATGGCCGCGATCGAGCATGAGGCGCGCCGCCAGATCGCCGTGATCGAGGATGGCGGCAAGGTGGTGCAGGAAACCCGCCTGTTCGATCCGGACAAGGGCGTCACCCGCTCGATGCGCTCCAAGGAGGACGCGCACGACTATCGCTATTTCCCGGACCCGGACCTGCTGCCGCTGGAACTCGACGAGGCGTTTATCGCGGAATGCCGCGAGAGCCTGCCCGAGCTGCCGGACGCCAAGCGCGATCGTTATGTCGACGCCCTCGGCCTCACGCCTTACGCCGCCGACGTGCTGACCGCGGACGTCGAGACGGCGCGCTGGTTCGAGGCGTTGCTGGTCGATGCGGCGGCCGCGCAGAATGCGCCGCAGGAGGCGGTGGCCAAGGCGGCGGCCAATTGGGTGACGTCCGACCTGTTCGGCGCGCTCAATCGGCTCGGCCGCGAGATCGGCGACAGCCCGGTCTCGCCGAGGCAGGGCGCGGCGCTGCTCGCGCTCGTGGCCGACGGGACGCTGTCCGGCAGCCTCGCCAAGCAGGTGTTCGAGGTGATGCTTGAGACCGGCGAGGACCCGGCGGCGATCGTCGAGGCACGCGGCCTGAAGCAGACCAGCGACACCGGCGCGATCGAGGCGGAAATCGCGAAGATCATGGCGGCCAATGCCGACAAGGTCGCCGAATATCGCTCGGGCAAGGACAAATTGTTCGGCTTCTTCGTCGGCCAGACGATGCGGGCGATGGGCGGCAAGGCCAATCCGGCCGTGGTCAACGAAGTGCTCAAGAAGGCGCTGGACGGCTGAGGCGGTATTGGCGGGCGGTGGCGCGGGCTCCCGCCTTGCCCTGCCGCCGTCGCTGCGATAGACGCGCCTTCGACCGGCGGCTCTCTAAGCGGGCGTGGCGGAACTGGTAGACGCGCTGGATTTAGGTTCCAGTATCGCAAGATGTGGGGGTTCGAGTCCCTTCGCCCGCACCAGCTCCCGTGCTTTCGTGGACGGGAGACGCCCATTTGCAATTTCAGGATAAGCAACGGGAAGGCCCGATAACATGCAGACGGTCGAGACTTTGAACGAGGGGCTTCGCCGCGCCTACACCCTCACCATCACGGCGACGGAAATCGATGCGCGCGTCAACGACCAGCTGGCGCGTGTCGCGCCGCAGGTGCGCATGCCCGGTTTCCGCCCCGGCAAGGTGCCGGCCAACCTCGTTCGCAAGATGCACGGCCCCGCCCTCCAGCAGGAGGCGCTGCAGGACGCCGTGCAGCAGGGCGTGCAGTCGCTGCTCGCCGAGAAGCAGCTGCGCCCGGCGATGCAGCCGGCGGTAGAGTTGGACGAGGGCTATGAGCCCGGCAAGGACGCCGAGGTCAAGGTGACGCTGGAGGTGCTGCCCCAGATCCCGACGCCTTCGATCGAGGGCCTCAAGCTGGAGCGGCTGACCGTCGAGGCCACCGACGCCGAGATCGACGAGCAGGTCGGCCGCATCGCTGCGCAGCAGAAGATGTACGATCCTGCTCCCGAGGGCCATCCGGCCGTCGAGGGCGATCTCGTCACCATGGATTTCGCGGGTTCCGTGAACGGCGTCGCGTTTGACGGCGGCACCGGTTCCGGCATGGCCGTCGAGCTCGGCTCCGGCCGGCTGATCCCGGGCTTCGAAGAGCAGCTCGAGGGCGTGAAGCTGGGCGAGAGCCGCTCGCTCAACGTCACCTTCCCGAAGGATTATCCGGAAAAGAAGCTGGCCGGCAAGGATGCCGTGTTCGAAGTCACCGTCACCGAGCTGAAGGTGCCCAAGGACGGCGGCGCGCCGGACGACGAGTTCGCCAAGAGCCTCGGCCTGGAGAGCCTGGACCAGCTTCGCGGTCTCATCAAGGGTCAGGTCGAGCAGGAGCTGAATGGCCTCACTCGCACCTATATGAAGCGCAAGCTGCTCGATCAGCTCGCCGAGAATCACGATTTCGACGTGCCGCCGTCGATGGTCGAGGCCGAGTTCGAGCAGATCTGGCGCCAGCTGGAGCATGAGGCGACGCACGAGGCCGATCCCGAGGCCGCCCGCGCCGAGCTCGAAAATGATCGCGACGATTATCGCAAGATCGCCGAGCGCCGCGTCCGCCTCGGCCTGCTCCTCTCCGAAATCGGCAACGCCAATGGCGTCACGGTGACGGACCAGGAGATGAACCGCCTCATCGCCCAGGCGGCGCAGCAATATGCCCCGGACCAGCGCCAGCGCTTCGCCGAATATGTCTCGCAGGACGCGATGGCCGCCGCCCAGCTGCGCGCCCCGCTCTATGAGGACAAGGTGGTCGACTGGCTGTTCAGCACGGCCGAGATCAGCGACCGCGCCGTGACTCGCGCCGAGCTGGAAGCCGCGATCGAATCCGACGACGGCTTCGCCACCGGCACCCATATCCACGATCATGATCACGATCACGATCATGACCATGATCATCACGATCATGACCATGATCACCACGATCATGACCACGATCACGGTCACGATCACAGCCACGAGGCCCAGGCCGAGGCGGCGCCCAAACCGAAGGCCAAGAAGGCGCCGGCCAAGAAGGCCGCCGCACCTGCGGCGGATGCCGAGGCGGAGGCTGCTCCCGCCGAGGAGAAGCCCGCGGCAAAGCGCAAGCCCGCCGCCAAGAAGGCCGCCCCTGCCGCCGACGCCGAAGCGCCTGCCGCCGAGGCCGACGCCAAGCCCAAGGCGAAGCGCGCCGCCAAGCCGAAGGCGGCCGAATAATCCCGGCGGCTTTCGCACCGCGCCGCCCTGCATAGGCAGAGGCCCATGTCCGCTTCCGAAGCGAGTTCGCCGATGGATGGTGATATGGGCCGACGCCCGCGCGTCGCGATCCTGCTGCCTTGCTGGAACGAAGAGGCGGCCATCGGCCGCACGGTGGCGGCATTCCGGGCCTCGGCGCCGGATGCCGCCATCTACGTTTACGACAATAATTCGTCGGACGGCACGATGGCGGCGGCGCGCGCCGCCGGCGCCATCGTCCGGTCGGAGCGGATGCAGGGCAAGGGCCATGTCGTCCGCCGGATGTTCGCCGATGTCGATGCCGACATCTACGTCCTCGCCGATGGCGACCTCACCTATGACGCCGCCGCGCTGCCCCAGCTGATCGACCGGCTGGTGGACGAGCAGCTCGACATGGTCGTCGGCGCGCGCAAATCGGAGGTGGAGCTGGCCTATCGGCGCGGACATCGCCTGGGCAACCGCTTGCTCACCGGCATGCTGGCGCGGCTGTTCGGGCGCAGCTTCACCGATATCCTGTCGGGCTACCGCGTCTTCTCGCGCCGCTTCGTGAAGAGCTTCCCGGTGCTGTCCTCCGGCTTCGAGATCGAGACCGAGATCAGCGTCCACGCGCTGGAGCTGCGCATGCCGGTGGCCGAGATCGTCACCGCCTACGCCGCCCGGCCAGAAGGCTCGGCGTCCAAGCTGTCCACCTATCGTGACGGCTGGCGCATCCTCAACACCATCCTCACCCTGTTCCGCGTCGAGCGGCCGGTGCTGTTCTTCGGCGGCCTCGGCCTCCTCCTCATTCTCGTCGCCCTGGTGCTGGCCGAGCCGCTCGCCGAGACCTATCTCGCCACCGGCCTGGTGCCGCGCCTGCCGACGGCGGTCCTCGCCACCGGCCTCACCATCGTCGCGTTCCTCTGCTTCTTCACCGGCGTGATCCTCGACACGGTGGTGCGCGGCCGGCGGGAGATGCGTCGCCTCGCCTATCTCGCCCATCCGGCGCCGGCAGCGGCAGCGGGAGCGCGGGGGCCGTCCGCTTCCACTTGAAGTCTCCTCCGCGAAAGCCGATGTTGCTTTTTCCCAGCTAAGGATTTGGTCTTCCCATGAGCATCGACCACGCCGACATCACCGCCGGCCTCGTTCCCATCGTCATCGAACAGTCCAATCGCGGTGAGCGGAGCTTCGACATCTTCTCGCGCCTGCTGCGCGAGCGGATCGTGTTCGTCACCGGCCAGGTCGAGGACCATATGGCCTCGCTGATCGTCGCCCAGCTGCTCTTCCTCGAGTCGGAAAACCCGAAGAAGGACATCTTCATGTACATCAACTCGCCGGGCGGCGTGGTGACGGCGGGCCTCGCGATCCACGACACCATGCAGTATATCCGCCCGCGCGTCGGCACGGTGTGCATCGGTCAGGCGGCGTCGATGGGCAGCTTCCTGCTCGCGGCCGGCGAGCCGGGCATGCGCATCGCGCTGACCAACAGCCGCATCATGGTCCACCAGCCGTCGGGCGGGGCCCAGGGCATGGCCGCCGATATCGAGATCCAGGCCCGCGAGATCCTGCGCATGCGCCACCGGCTGAACAGCCTCTACGCGCAATATACCGGCCAGCCGATCGAGGAGATCGAGAAGGCGATGGACCGCGACAAGTTCCTCGAGGCGGACGAGGCCAAGGCCTTCGGCATCATCGACGAGGTGTTTGACAAGCGCCCGGCGCCCGCCGAGGAGAAGGCGGCCGCGTGATGCGTTTGTCGTCAATCCCTTGTTTGCAGATGCGGGATAGACATATGATTAGGCCGTCGCCGATGTTTGGCGACGGTCCGGGGCTGTGGATCAAGCGGTGGGGCAGGGTGCGCCGCCGGCTTCCGCAGCGGATGAGGATAAGAGTTCTATGACGAAGCTGAGCGGCGGCGATGCGAAGAGCACGCTTTACTGCTCGTTCTGCGGAAAGTCGCAGCACGAGGTGAGGAAGCTCATCGCCGGGCCGACCGTGTTCATCTGCGATGAGTGCGTCGAGCTGTGCAACGACATCATCCGCGAGGAGACCAAGTCCGCGCTGGTGAAGAAGGGCGATGGCGGCGTACCGAGCCCGCAGGAGATTTGCGACGTGCTGGATGACTATGTCATCGGGCAGAAGCGGGCCAAGCGGGTGCTCTCGGTCGCGGTGCATAATCATTACAAGCGGCTGAATCACGGCGCCAAGGGCGCGGATGTGGAGCTGTCCAAGTCCAACATCCTGCTCGTCGGCCCCACGGGCTGCGGCAAGACCTTGCTCGCCCAGACGCTGGCGCGCATCCTCGATGTGCCGTTCACCATGGCCGATGCGACGACGCTGACCGAGGCCGGCTATGTCGGCGAGGATGTCGAGAACATCATCCTCAAGCTGCTCCAGGCCTCCGACTATAATGTCGAGCGGGCGCAGCGCGGCATCGTCTATATCGACGAGATCGACAAGATCAGCCGCAAGGCGGACAACCCCTCGATCACTCGCGACGTGTCCGGCGAGGGCGTCCAGCAGGCTTTGCTCAAGCTCATGGAGGGCACCACCGCCAGCGTGCCGCCGCAGGGCGGTCGCAAGCATCCGCAGCAGGAGTTTCTCCAGGTCGACACGACCAACATCCTGTTCATCTGCGGCGGCGCGTTCAGCGGGCTGGAGCGGATCATCGGCGATCGCCTTCAGGGCAAGTCGATCGGCTTCGGCGCCTATGTCGCCACGCCGGAGGAGCGCCGCGTCGGCGAAACCCTGAAGCAGTGCGAGCCTGAGGACCTGCTCAAGTTCGGCCTGATCCCCGAGTTCGTCGGCCGCCTGCCGGTGATCGCGACGCTGGAGGATCTCGACGAGACGGCGCTGGTCAAGATCCTCGCCGAGCCGAAGAACGCGCTGGTCAAACAATATCAGAAGCTGTTCGACATGGAGGGCGTGAAGCTCTCCTTCACGGACGACGCGCTGATCGCCATCGCCCGCAAGGCGATCGACCGCAAGACCGGCGCGCGCGGCCTGCGCTCGATCGTCGAGGCGATCCTGCTCGACACGATGTTCGATCTGCCGGGCTCGGAAGGCATTGACGAGGTGCTGATCGACCGCGACGTGGTCGAGGGCCGCAAGGACCCGGTTCGCGTCTATGCCAAGAAGGGCAAGGAAGCGGCCGCGCCGGGCGCCGCCTGACGCCTCGCTTTATCGACAAGGCATGAAGGGCCGCCGCGGGACATCTCGCGGCGGCCCTTTTCCTTTGCCTTTGCAAGGCGTTGCGGGAATTGCGGAGATTGGCTGTCGGAACGTTAGGGTTAATCGCCCGTCAATTGTCGGCTAAAGTTACATATTGATTTTGTTAACTATATTTCCCTTTGGGCAAATGAATTGGCACGCCGCTTGCTCTTATCTCCCTTGTCACACCAGGGAGAAAGACATGCCTACCAAGCAGAACGCAATTTACGCACTCACCTTCATCGGCGCCCTTGTCGCTTATACTGCGCCGGCGGCTGCCGTCGTTACTTCGAGCAGCAGCGCTTATGGCGTGAAGGCCAATGTAAACGTGCTCGCCAACGTTCTCGACTTGAAGGCCGGCATCGGCTCGACTTCAGGCAGCGCGCCCGGCGCCTATGACAAGAGCAACACTGTCGCCAAGGTAACGGCCGGCACGAACCTGACCACCCGGGTGTTCGGCGTTCCCGTGGTCAACGCCAAGGTCGGCATCGGCACCGGGGTCATCACCACCCGCGCCAAGTCCGACGTGCCGAACGCGGTCAATGCCTCCGCCAGCGCCACGGTCGACAATCTCGGCGTGAACTTCACCCCGCTCAACCTGCTCGGTCTCGACCTTGTCTCGCTGAATGTCGGCGCCAGGGCGATCACCTCCACCACCCAGGTTGGCGTCGGCCCGGACGGGCTGTGGGGCAGCGGCAGCTCCGACCTCGCCGGCCTCAACATCACCGGCGGCCTGCTCGGCCTGCTCAAGCTCGACTTCAGCGCGCTCGCCCATGCCGGCCCGAACACCGCGATCAACCTCGGCGCCATCTCGCTGATCCTCAACGAGCAGCAGCAGACGATCACCGACGACAGCATCTCGTTCTTCACCAACGCGCTGCGCATCACGCTGACCGACTATGCGCTGAACGGCCACCTGCTCAACGGCAACATCATCGTCGGCCACTCGGAGGCGCGCATCTCCGGTTACGTGCCGCCGGTCGTCACTCCGCCGGCCGCGGCGGTCCCCGAGCCCGCCACCTGGGCGATGATGATCCTCGGCTTCGGCATGGTCGGCTTCGGCGCCCGCCAGCGCCGCTCGCGGATGGCCCGGGTCACGGCCTGAGCCCCACGCGGGACGGATCGGGCCGCACTCTCCGGCCGCGATCTGTCCCGCGCTTGGAAAATCATTGCGGCCCCGCCACAAGAGGGCATGGCCGAACCCGATCTCGCCCCCATCATCGCCGCCATCGCCGAAGAGATGAAAGCCGCGCCGGATCGCGGCACGGTGGCGAGCTATATTCCGGGCCTCGCCCGCATCGATCCGGCCCGTTTCGGCATCGCCGTCGTCACCGCCTCGGGAGAGGCGTTCACGGCCGGCGATGCCGAAATGTCTTTCTCGATCCAGAGCGTGTCCAAGGTCTTCGCGCTGACGCTGGCGCTCGGCAAGATCGGCGATGCCTTGTGGAGGCGGGTCGGGCGGGAGCCGTCGGGCACCGCCTTCAACTCCATCGTCCAGCTCGAGGCCGAGCGGGGCATTCCGCGCAATCCCTTCATCAATGCCGGCGCGATCGTGGTGTGCGACGTCAACCTGTCGCGCGCGCGGCCCGTCGAGGCGGTCGCCGAACTCCTTCGCTTCGTGCGCTATCTGGCCGAGGACGAGACCATCGGCATCGACCGGATGGTCGCCAGCTCCGAGGCCGAGACCGGCTTCCGCAACGTCGCGCTCGCCAATTTCATGCGCGCTTACGGCAACATCCTGCATGCGCCCGAAGAGGCGCTGTGGCTCTATTTCAACCAGTGCGCGATCGCGATGAGCTGCACGCAGCTTGCCATGTCCGGCCGTTACCTGATGGCATCCGGCCGACATCCCTCCGGGGCGAGCGTGGTCTCCCCCGGACGGGCGCGCCGCATCAACGCGCTGATGATGATGTGCGGCCATTACGACGCCTCGGGCGACTTCGCCTTCCGGATCGGCCTGCCCGGAAAATCGGGCGTCGGGGGCGGCATATTGGCGATCGCCCCGGGCAAGGCCTCGATCGCGGTGTGGTCGCCCGGGCTCAATGCGCAGGGCAACTCCCAGCTCGGCACGCTGGCGCTGGAGCGGCTGGCGACGCGGACCGGCTGGTCGATCTTCGAAGGCAGCTAGGTACCGGCCGGGAGGCGAATCGCCTCATGATTCGACCTGTGTCATTTCAGGCGCTTGCAGGTTTAAAAGCCGTTCATTGATCGGAACCGCTCGCGTCTCCATATATTGGACAAGTGGGGCAGAGCGTCAGGCCTGCCTCTGTTGGAGCCATCATGTCCGATCTCATCCCCGTCCTGCCGCTTCGTGATATCGTCGTCTTCCCGCAGATGATCGTGCCGCTGTTCGTCGGCCGCGACAAATCGGTCGCCGCGCTGGAGGCGGCGATGGCTGCCGACAAGTCGATCTTCCTGGTCGCCCAGCTCGATCCGGCTGAGGACGATCCTGATGCCGAGGCGCTCTATGACATCGGCGTCACGGCGACGGTGCTGCAGCTGCTCAAGCTGCCCGACGGGACGGTGCGCGTGCTGGTCGAGGGGCGCCAGCGCGCCCGGCTCGACCGGCTGGTGACCGAGGGCAGCCACCTTACCGCCGAGATCCAGGAGATTGCCGAGACGGAATCGGAGGCCGATGGCGAGGAAGCGCAGGCGCTGATGCGCTCCGTCACCGAGCAGTTCGAAAGCTATGCCCGCCTCAACAAGAAGCTGTCCGAGGAAGTCGCCCAGCAGCTCGCCCAGATCGAGGATGCCGGCCGCCTGTCCGATGCGGTGGCGGCGCATCTGCAGGTCAAGGTCGCCGACAAGCAGGCTCTGCTCGTCGAGGATGATCCCGCCCGCCGGCTGGAGATGGCGCTGGCCTTCATGGAGGGCGAGCTCTCGGTAATGAAGGTCGAGAAGAAGATCCGCAGCCGCGTCAAGCGGCAGATGGAGAAGACCCAGCGCGAATATTATCTGAACGAGCAGCTCAAGGCGATCCAGCGCGAGCTCGGCACCGGCGAGGGCGAGGAGGGCGGCGACGAGATCGCCGAGCTCACCCAGCGCATCTCCAAGCTCAAGCTCAGCAAGGAGGCCAAGCAGAAGGCCACCGCCGAACTGAAGAAGCTGAAGACGATGGCGCCGATGTCCGCCGAGGCGACGGTGGTGCGCAATTATCTCGACGTGCTGCTCGGCCTGCCATGGGGCAAGAAATCGCGCGTCCGCAAGGATATCGCCGCCGCCCAGCAGGTGCTGGACGATGATCATTACGGCCTGGAGAAGGTCAAGGACCGCATCGTCGAATATCTGGCGGTGCAGGCGCGCACCAACAAGCTGAAGGGGCCGATCCTGTGCCTCGTCGGCCCGCCGGGTGTCGGCAAGACCTCGCTCGGTCGCTCGATCGCCAAGGCGACCGGCCGCGAGTTCGTGCGCCAGTCGCTGGGCGGCGTGCGCGACGAGGCCGAGATTCGCGGCCATCGCCGGACCTATATCGGCTCGCTGCCGGGCAAGATCGTGTCCAACCTGAAAAAGGCCGGGACCTCCAACCCGCTGTTCCTGCTCGACGAGATCGACAAGCTCGGCCAGGATTTCCGCGGCGATCCGGCGTCGGCGCTGCTCGAGGTGCTCGACCCGGAGCAGAACGGCAAGTTCCAGGATCATTATCTGGAGATCGACCTCGATCTTTCTGACATCATGTTCGTCACCACCGCGAACAGCCTAAACCTGCCGCAGCCGCTGCTCGATCGCATGGAGATCATCCGGCTCGAGGGCTATACCGAGGACGAGAAGGTCGAGATCGCCAAGCGTCACCTGACGCCCAAGCAGATCGAGGCGCACGGCCTGAAGGCGGGCGAGTTCGTGCTGACCGATGCCGGCCTGCGCGACCTGATCCGCTATTATACCCGCGAGGCCGGCGTGCGCACGCTCGAGCGCGAGATCGCCAAGCTCGCCCGCAAGAGCCTGCGCCGTATCCTCGAGGGCAAGACGAGCAAGGTCGAGATCACCCCGGAAACGCTCGCCGAATTCGCCGGCGTCCGCAAATACCGTTTCGGCGTGTCGGAGGAGGAGGACCAGATCGGCGCCGTCACCGGCCTCGCCTGGACCGAGGTCGGCGGCGAGCTGCTGACCATCGAGGCCGTCACCGTGCCCGGCAAGGGCCAGGTCAAGACCACCGGCAAGCTCGGCGAGGTGATGCAGGAGTCGGTGCAGGCCGCCTTCAGCTTCGTGCGCGCCCGCGCGCCGTCCTATGGCATCAAGCCGAGCGTGTTCGCCCGCAAGGATATCCATATCCACCTGCCCGAAGGCGCCGTGCCCAAGGATGGGCCGTCGGCGGGCATCGGCATGGTCACGGCGATCATCTCGACGCTCACCGGCCTCGCGGTGCGCCGCGACGTGGCGATGACCGGGGAGGTGACGCTGCGCGGCCGCGTGCTGCCGATCGGCGGGCTCAAGGAGAAGCTCCTGGCCGCGCTGCGCGGCGGCATCACCACCGTGCTCATCCCGCAGGAGAATGAGAAGGACCTCGCCGAGATCCCGGCCAATATTCGGGAAGGGCTGTCGATCATCCCCGTGTCGCATGTCGATGAAGTGCTGACGCGGGCGCTGGCCCAGCCTGTCACCCCGATCGATTGGTCTGATGCGGATGAACTGGCGACGCAGCCCAGCCATGTCCTGCCCAGCAATGAAACAGTTGAGGCTTCAATACGCCACTGATCTGCTTGACCTTGAGATGGAATCGCGGCTTCCTGTGTAAACCCGATGAAAGCGGGAAAATGAGGGGCCTGGAACCATGAACAAGCAGGAGCTGATTACTGCGGTCGCGGATAGTACCGGATTGGGACGATCTGAGATCGGCCGAGCGGTTGAGAGCGTCTTCGATACGATATTGAAGACGCTTCAAGTGGGGGACGAGGTGAGGCTGGTCGGCTTCGGCACTTTTTCTGTGTCGCGCCGCAAGGCGTCTACCGGGCGCAATCCACGAACCGGCGAGCCGATGAGCATCAAGGAATCGGCCCAGCCGAAATTCCGACCTGGCAAGACGCTGAAGGAAGCGGTGAACTGAGTCGAAAAGCGGCGCCTGCCCTGAGGGTGGGCAGGCGCCGCTCTCAAAAGGGCTTGCCGAGAACGGATCGCTCCCCTAAGCGGCCGGCAGCGAAGCGTGGGCGCGTAGCTCAGTGGTAGAGCACTGTGTTCACACCGCAGGGGTCGCAAGTTCAATCCTTGCCGCGCCCACCACGCGCTTCGCGAATTCCCGGGCGGATGGATCGCTGGCGATCCGCCGCCCGTGCGGATTGTGGCGACCGTAGTTCAATTGGTTAGAGCGCCGGCTTGTGATGCCGGAAGTTGCGGGTTCAAGTCCCGTCGGTCGCCCCACCCGCCTTTGCGCGGATACTGGCCTAATCGCCACTGGCCAAGCGCAGTCCAAAACATTAATGCTCTCTCTCGCAACTTTGTTACGCGGGAGGGAAGGCAATGACGGCGCCCTGGGATTATCCTGATTTCGACGACCATGAGGGGCTTCACCTCTTCCGGGATCGCGAATCCGGGCTCACCGCCATCATCGCGATTCACTCGACGGCCCTCGGCCCCGCCGCCGGCGGTACGCGCTTCTGGCATTATCCGGCGCCCGAGGCGGCGATCACCGATGTGCTGCGGCTGTCGCGCGGGATGAGCTTCAAGAATGCCATGGCCGACCTGCCGCTGGGCGGCGGCAAGGCGGTGATCCTCGCCGACGCGGCGCGCACCAAGACGCCGGCGATGATCGCCGCCTTCGGCCGGGCGGTGGAGTCGCTCGGCGGACGCTATGTCACCGCCGAGGATGTCGGCATCTCCACCGCCGACATGGCGGAAGTGGCGAAGCAGACGAAATATGTCTCGGGCCTGCCCGTGGCGGCGGGCAACGCCGGCGGCGATCCCGGCCCGCTGACGGCGCTGGGCGTGTTCCTCGGCGTCAAGGCGGCGGTACGCCGGGTGCTCGGCCGCGACACGCTCGCCGACGTGCGCATCGCCATCCAGGGCGTGGGCAGCGTCGGCGGTGGCCTCGCCCGCCTGGCGGCGGCGGAAGGCGCCAGGCTGGTGCTTGCCGATGTCGATCAGGCGCGGGCGGCGGCCCTGGCCGAACAGCTGGGCGGCCGAGCGGTCGCCCCGGCCGACATCCTCGCCGTCGAGGCCGACGTCGTCAGCCCCTGTGCGCTCGGTGCCGTGCTCGACGAACGGAGCATCGCCCGGCTCGACGCGCCGATCGTCGCCGGTGCCGCCAACAACCAGCTCGCCACGCCGGAGGACGGCGTCCGGCTTCATGCGAGGGGCGTGCTCTATGCGCCCGATTATGTGATCAACGCCGGCGGCATCATCAATGTCGGCCTCGAATATCTCGGCAAGGGCGACCGGGCCGAGGTGGAAGCGCTGATCTCGCGCATCCCGGATCGGTTGGAGCGCGTCTGGGACGAGAGCGCCGCCACGGGCGATTCGGCGGACGCCGTCGCCGACCGCATGGCGCTGGCGCTGATCGGGCGCGGATAAGCGAAGCTTACTCCACCGGCACCGGTGCGGCCGTGGTCCTGTCGAGGCTCAGGCGATGCTCGCGCCACGCGGTGTAGAGGCCGCTCCCCGCGATCAGCGCCGCGCCGGCCAGCGTCGTCCATGCCGGGGCGTCGGCCCATAGCGTCCAGCCGAGCGCGATCGCCCAGACGATCTGCAGATAGTCGAAGGGCGCCACCGCCGAGACGGGGGCGAAGCGCAGCGACGCCGTCATCATCAATTGCATCGCCCCGCCGCACAGCCCGCCGGCGGCGAGGTAGGCGAAGGTGCCCCAGTCGTGATGGTGGCCGGTGAAGGGGAGGGCGACCAGCCCGACCACCGCGGAGCAGAAGAAGAACCAGAACACGATTGCCGCCGGATGCTCCGTCCTGCCCAGCCGGCGCAGCGTCACCGTCACGCTGCCCTGGCCGAGCGCGGAGGCGATGGCGACGGCGACTCCGGCCAGCGGCAGGCCCGCCGATCCGGGCCGCGTGGCGACGACGATGCCGGCAAAGCCGATCGCCACCGCCGCCCAGCGCCGCGGCCCCACCGGCTCGCCGAGCAACACCGCGGACAGCAGGGTCGCGAAGATCGGCGCGGTGAAGCCGATGGTGATCGCCAGCTCCAGCGGCAGCATGATGATCGCCTGGAAGGTGAGCAGGATCGAGACGATGCCGAGGGTCGAGCGCAGGATGTGGGCGATCGGCCGCCGGGTGGTCAGCGCGCCGAGGCCCGGCCCGCTCGCTACCCACGTCAGCACCACCAGCATGCCGAACAGCGCCCGGTAAAACAGCATCTCGAAAGGCACGACGCCGCCGCGCTCGCTGGCGAGCTTGAGCAGCGCCGACATGATCGCATAGGTGCACGCGGCCCCCACGCGCAGCATGATGCCGGTGATCAGCCGGTCGCCGGATTGGGGGGCGGGGGCCATGATTCCAGCCTTTGCGCCGGGCCGTGTCGCATCGCAAGGACGCAGCCGCACAATAGCTGCCGGCTTTCCCCGGCGGGCAAGCTGGGATAAGCCGCCTGGAACACGATGCACATTTTCGCCAACCCTGCCCGTTTCCTGTCGATCGCGCGGCCGCTCACCCCCTGGCTGGGCTGGATCGGCGCGCTGCTGACCGCTGTCGGTCTCGGCGCAGGGCTGTTCATCACCCCGCCCGACTATCTCCAGGGCGAGAGTGTGCGCATCCTCTACCTGCATGTGCCGACCGCGTGGCTCGGCATGGCCGGCTGGTCGGGCATCGCGGTGGCGAGCCTGATGCAGCTGATCTGGCGCCATCCGCTGGCGGCGGTGGCGGCCCGCGCCGTCGCCGTGCCCGGCGCGCTCTACACCGCCATCTGCCTCGCCACCGGCTCGATCTGGGGGCGGCCGACGTGGGGGACGTGGTGGGAATGGGACGGGCGGCTGACCTCGATGCTGATCCTGCTGTTCCTCTACATCGCGTTCATCGCGTTCGCCGCGGCGTCGGACGAGCAGGGCAAGGAGAATCGCGCCGTCGCCATTTTCGGCGTGGTCGGCTCGGCGATCCTGCCCGTCATTCATTATTCGGTGGAATGGTGGCGCACGCTGCATCAGGGCCAGTCGATCAGCCTCACCAAATCCTCGATCGACGGCTCGATCCTTTGGCCGCTGCCATTCTCGCTGCTCGGCCTCACCCTGATCTTCGCGGCGGTGGTGTTGATGCGGATGCGGACGATGCTGGCGCGGCAGAAGGTGGAGGCCCGCATGCGGCGGATGGCGCGCGCATGAATCACTGGCCGTTCATCATCGCCTGCTATGTTATCGGCATCGGCGGCACCGCAGGCGTGCTGCTGTGGAGCTATATCGCCATGCGTCGCGCCGAGGCCCAGGCAGAGGCCATTACCCGCAAATGAAAGCCAAGCACCAGCGGCTGACCCTCGCCATACTGGCGGTGGCGGCGATCATCGGCGCCGCCCTGCTCGCCATGTCGGCGCTCCGCGATCAGGCCGCCTATTTCTACACGCCCGGCGACGTGAAGAAGGACGGCATCCCGGCCGGGCGCGCGATAAGGCTTGGCGGCATGGTCGAGCAGGGCTCGATCGCCCGCGCCGCCGACGGCGTCACCGTCACCTTCCGCGCGACGGACGGCGCAACGGCGGTGCCCGTGCGGTTCAAGGGCATATTGCCCGACCTGTTCAAGGAAGGGTCGGGCATGGTCGCCGAGGGCCGCTTCGAGCCCGGCGGCACGTTCATCGCCGACAATATCCTCGCCAAGCATGACGAACGCTACATGCCGCCGCAGATGGCCGGCGAAATGCACAAGACCGAGAGCCTCAAGAAATGATCGCCGAGGCGGGATTGGCCGCGCTGTGGCTCGCCGCCGCGCTGGCCCTGCTCCAGTTCGTGTTCGGGGCGATGGCGTTGCGGCCGGGCGGCGGGGCGCTGCTCGGCGCGGTGCGGCCGGTGGCGGTGGTCCAGGGCGTGCTGGTGGCACTCGCCTTCGGCCTGCTGGTGCTGTGCTTCCTGCGTACCGACCTGTCGGTCGAGCTGGTGGCGCGCAACAGCCATTCGGCGACGCCGTGGCTCTACAAGTTTGCCGGCACCTGGGGCAACCATGAAGGCTCGATGCTGCTGTGGGTGATGATCCTCGGCGTGGCGGGCGGGGCGGTCGCCCTGCTCGAGCGCCGGCTGCCCGAACCCACCCTGATCGCCACGCTCGCCGCGCAGGCGGTGATCGGCCTCGGCTTCTATGCCTTCCTGCTGTTCGCCTCCAATCCCTTCGCGCGGCTGGCGGCGCCGCCCGCCGAGGGGCTGAGCCTCAATCCGCTGTTGCAGGATCCCGGCCTCGCCTTCCACCCGCCGACGCTTTACATCGGCTATGTCGGCCTGTCGGTGGCCTTCTCCTTTGCGGTCGGCGCGCTGGTGACGCGCGACGTCGGCGCCGATTTCGCCCGCGCGATGCGGCCGTGGGTGCTGGGCGCGTGGATCCTGCTGACGCTCGGCATCACCGCCGGCTCCTACTGGGCCTATTATGAGCTGGGCTGGGGCGGCTGGTGGTTCTGGGATCCGGTCGAGAACGCCTCGCTGATGCCGTGGCTGGCGGCGACGGCGCTCCTCCATTCGGTGACGGTGCTGGCGACGCGCGACGGGCTGCGCGCCTGGACGGTGATGCTAGCGGTGGTCGCTTTCTCGATGTCGATGGTCGGCACCTTCCTGGTCCGCTCGGGCATCCTCACCTCGGTCCACGCCTTCGCCGTCGATCCGCGCCGGGGCAGCTTCATCCTCGCCCTTCTGCTCATCTATATCGGCGGCGCGCTGGCGCTGTTCGCGCTGCGCGTCGGCACCGTGCGCGAGGGCTCCCGCTTTGACATGGTCAGCCGCGAAGGGGCGCTGGTCGTCAACAACCTGCTGCTCTCCGCGATCCTCGGCATCGTGCTTGTCGGCACGCTCTACCCGCTCGCCGTCGAGGCGGTGAGCGGCGAGAAGCTGTCCGTCGGCCCGCCCTATTTCAACGCTGCCGCCGGGCCGCTGGCGCTGATCCTCGTCGCGGTGATGGGGGCGGGGCCGGTGATGCGCTGGCGGCGCGACGATCTCCTGCCGGTGGCGCGCCGGGTGGCGATGCCGCTGCTGCTGGCGGCGGCGGCGCTGCTGGCGGTGGCGCTGCTTGCCCCGGGCATCCATGTCCTGCCGCTGCTCGGGCTTGTTGCCGCGGCCGGTGTCGGCGCGGCCAGCCTGGCGCCGCTGTGGAAGCGCAATCTGCGCCGCACGCCGCTGTTCACCTGGGGGATGGTGATCAGCCACCTCGGCGTGGCGGTGTCGCTGGCCGGAATGGCCTCCGAAAGCGCCTTCACGCAGGAGACGCTGGTCGCCTCGCGCATCGGCGAGACCCACCGGGTCGGCCCCTACAGCGTCCGCCTCGACGGGGTGGAGCCCGTCGTCGGGCCGAACTGGACGGCGGTGGAGGCCAGTCTCACCGTACGTCGCGGCGACGGCCCGCCGACGGTGATGCATCCGCAGGCCCGGATGTTCTCGACCCCGCCGACGGAGACCAACGAAAGCGCCATCGCCACCCATGTCGATGGCCAGCTCTATACCGTGCTCGGCAAGGATGACGGGCAGGGTCGCTGGCAGCTGCGCCTGTGGTGGAAGCCGTTCGTCACCCTGATCTGGGCCGGCGGCGCGCTGATCGCGATCGGCGGGGCCTTGGCGCTGTTCGGCCGCATCCGTCGCGCCGGCCGCGCCCAGCGCGCCGAACGCGCGACGCAAGGGTATCTGGCATGAACAGGAAGCGGCTGATCTGGGTTCCGCTGATCATCTTCGCGGTGCTGGCCCTGGTGTCGATCATCGGCCTTACCCGCCCGAACGATCCGACGATCCGCTCCCATCTGATCGGCGAGGCGCTGCCCGACTTCGCGCTGCCCGCCTCGCAAGCCGGCAAGCCCGGCCTCGCCACCGCCGATTTCCGGCAGGGTCGGCCGCGGCTGCTGAACGTCTTCGCCAGCTGGTGCGTACCCTGCGCGGCGGAGGCGCCGCAGCTCCGCCAGCTCGCCGAGGCGGGCGTGCCGATCGACGCCATCGCCATCCGCGACCGGCCGGCCGACACCGCGCGCTTCCTCGCCCGCTACGGCGATCCCTATGCCCGCATCGCCGACGACAAGGACAGCAGCGTTCAGCTGGCGCTCGGCTCGTCGGGCGTGCCGGAGACGTTCGTGATCGACGGCAAGGGCGTGATCCGTCATCAGCATATCGGCGACATCCGGCCGGAGGACGTTCCCGGCATCCTCTCCGCGCTTCAGGCCGCGCAATGAAGCGCGCGCTGATCGCTCTGGCGCTGATCGCCGCCGCGCCGGCCCTCGCCGATTCGTCGCTGCCGCCGGCCGCGCTGGCCAACACCCAGCTTCCCGATCCGAAGCAGGAGGCGGCGGCCAAGGCGCTGATGGTGACGTTGCGCTGCCTCGTCTGCCAGGGCCAGTCGATCGCCGATTCGGATGCGGAGATCGCCGGCGACATGCGGGCTTTGGTGCGCCGCCGCATCCAGGCCGGGGAGAAGCCGGAGGATATCCGCCAATGGCTGATCGCCCGCTACGGCAACTGGGTGAGCTACGCCCCGCCGGTCGAGCCGGTGACCTGGCCGCTATGGGGCGCGCCGATCCTGCTACTGGTGGCCGGCACCGTCATCGCCCGCGGCTCGCTCAAGCGGAGGCGTCGGACATGACCGGATGGGTGATCCTCGTCGTGCTGGCGGTGGCCGTGGCCGTGGCGTTGATCCGGTTCGGGCGGCTGTCCGGATCGGCGCGGGAGCTGGCGCTGGCGGCGCTGCTCCTCGGTATCGCCGGCTATGCGTGGCAGGGCTCGCCCGGCGAGCCCGGCCAGCCGACCCGCCCGCGCGACATCGGCATGCAGCCGGACAGCGCCTTTGCCCAGCAACGCGGCGCGCTTTTGCAACGCTTCGGCACGTCGGCCCAGTGGCTCGACTTTGCCGACGCGCTGCATCGCATGGGGCGTGATCGAGAATCCGTGATCGCGATCAAGTCCGGCCTCAAGGAGCGGCCGCGCGACGCCAATCTGTGGGTCGGGCTTGGCAACGCGCTGGTATTGGCGGGCGACGGGATGGTCTCGCCGGCCGCGCGTCTCGCCTTCGAACGCGCCGCGCAGCTCGCCCCCGATCACCCCGGACCGCCCTATTTCCTTGCCCTTTCCTACGCCCAGTCGGGGCAGGTCGATCAGGCGCTGGAGATCTGGCGTGCCCTGCTCGCCCGTACTCCGCCGACCGTCGCCTGGCGGGCCGAGATCGAGAAGCGCATCGCCGAGGCCGAGGCTCAATTGCAGCGATAATCGGCGACGGCGCATCCATTGTCGCGCTCGACCATTTGAGCCGGATGAGCCAGGGAAGCGAGTTCTTGTGATGTTCCACTGGCCGCCGGTCCCGTTGCGGTGCAGAATGCCCCATGCTAGGGGCGCCGGCCTGCCGCATGGGGGCGGCTTTGGGGACTTGACCGCCGACATGGTTGCGGGACTGGCTTGTTGTTTCCATGGCTGCGCTGGCCCACGCCGATGAGCGCCGACGCCTCCGCCACGCCGGGTATCGATCAGCCCGCACACGGTCATGAGTTGCATGGCCATTCCCGGCAAGGCACGCCCGCCCTCGCGCTGGGCGCGATTGGCGTGGTGTTCGGCGATATCGGCACCAGCCCGCTCTATTCGCTGAAAGAGGCGTTCGACGGCCATCATCCGCTGTTTCCGGATGTGCTGCACGTCTATGGCGTGCTCAGCCTCGTCTTCTGGACGATGACGGTGATCGTCACGTTCAAATATGTCGCGCTGATCATGCGCGCCGATAACAAGGGCGAGGGCGGCTCGATGGCGCTGCTCGCCCTCATCCAGCGCGCCTCCGGCGCCAAGCGCTGGTCGTCGAGCCTGGTCATGCTGGGCGTGTTCGCCACCGCGCTCTTCTATGGCGATTCCATGGTCACGCCGGCGATTTCGGTGCTGTCGGCGGTGGAAGGGCTGACGACCGTGCAGGCCGGCCTCGAGCCCTTCGTCGTGCCGATCGCCGTCGTCCTGCTGATCGCCCTGTTCCTGCTCCAGGCGCGGGGCACGGAATGGGTCGGCAAGCTGTTCGGGCCGGTGATGCTGGCCTATTTCCTGACGCTGGCGGTGCTCGGCGCGATCAACATCGCCTATCGGCCGGAGGTGCTCACCGCGCTCAACCCGATGTGGGCGGTGCGGTTCTTCGCGGCGGACGGGATGCTGGCCTTTCTCGCGCTGGGCGCGGTGATCCTGTCGGTGACCGGGGCTGAGGCGCTCTATGCGGATATGGGCCATTTCGGGCGCCGGCCGATCACGCTCGCTTGGCTTTATCTGGTCTTCCCGTCGCTGATCCTCAACTATCTCGGCCAGACCGCGCTGCTCGCCAATCATCCCGAGGCCGCACAGAGCAGCCCCTTCTTCCTGCTCGCCTCGGATGAATGGCGCCTGCCGCTGGTGATCCTCGCCACGCTGGCGACGGTGATCGCCAGCCAGTCGGTGATCACCGGCGCCTTCTCCGTCACCCAGCAGGCGATCCAGCTCGGTTTCATGCCGCGCCTGCGCATCGCCCACACCAGCGCCAGCCGGATCGGGCAGATCTACATCCCCGCGCTCAACTGGGGGCTGATGATCATGGTGCTGGGGCTGGTGCTCGGCTTCCGCAACTCGACCAACCTCGCCGCCGCCTATGGCATCGCCGTCACCGGCACGATGTTCATCACCAGCTGCATGCTCGGCGTGCTGCTCTATCGCGTGTGGAACAAGCCATTGTGGATGGCGGTGCCGGTGGCGCTGCTGTTCCTGGTGGTGGATGGCGCCTATTTCTCGTCGAACCTGACCAAGGTGGTGGATGGCGGCTGGTTCCCGCTGCTCGTCGGCCTGATCACCTTCACCATGCTCACCACCTGGGCGAAGGGCCGCCGGCTGATGCTGGATCGGCTGCGCGAGGCGGCGATCCCGGTGAAGGTGTTCGTCCAGTCGGCGGTCAATTCGGCGGTGCGGGTGCCCGGCACCGCGGTGTTCATGACGACCGCGTCGGACGGCGTGCCGCACGCGCTGCTCCACAATCTCAAGCACAACAAGGTGCTGCACGAGCGCGTCATCCTGCTCACCGTCCGCATCGAGGACGTGCCCTATGTCGAGCGCAGCAAGCGGGTGGACTTCACCGATCTCGGTGAGGGCTTCTACCGCGTCGTGCTCCGTTACGGGTTCATCGAGGATCCGGACGTGCCGGCGGCGCTGGCGCTGGTCACCCAATGCGGGCCGCAGTTCCGCATGATGGACACGAGCTTCTTCCTCGCCCGCCAGACACTGCTCGCCTCGTCGCGGCCGGGAATGGCCTTGTGGCGGGAACGTCTGTTCGGCTGGATGATGCGCAACGCCGAAAGCGCGATGGAGTTTTTCCGCCTGCCGACCAATCGCGTCGTCGAGCTGGGCAGCCAGGTCGAGATCTAGCGATCAGACCAGGATCGCCCGTGCCCGCTCGGTGCGCACCCGATCGTCTTCGACAGTGGCGGAAGGGCGGGGCGGCACCTGCTGGGCGCGCTGCACGGCGGGCCGGGCGGCGATCGCGTCATGCCAGCGGGCAAGATGCGGATAAGCCTCGAGGCTGAGCCCCGGCCACCCATGGATCGCCACCCACGGCCATGCCGCCATGTCCGCCACGCCATAGTCAGCGCCGGCGAGATATTCATGCTCGGCGAGTCGTCCGTCCATCACGCCGAACAGGCGGTAGCTTTCCCGCTCATAGCGGGCGATGGCGGCGGGGATCTGCTCGGGGAAATAGCGTTTGAAGACGTTGAGCTGGCCCATCATCGGCCCCAGCCCACCCATCTGCCACATCAGCCATTGTACGGCGACGCTGCGCTGCCTCGGGTCGAACGACAGGAAGCGCCCGGTCTTCTCGGCGAGATAAAGCAGGATCGCCCCCGACTCGAACACCGCAAACCCATCATCGACGATCGCGGGGATGCGACCATTGGGGTTGATCGCCAGGAAATCCGGCTGTTTCTGCTCATTGTCGGACAGAGTGAGAAAATGCGGCGTGTAGGGCAGCGCCGTCTCCTCCAGCATGATCGCCACCTTGTAGCCGTTGGGAGTCGCGGCGGTGTAGAATTCGATCATGCTCCGAGCTCTCCTGACAATCCGCGAGTCTGTTATGGCGAGCATCTGGGGAGAGGGCAGGCCGCTTGCCAAGTGCTATGTTGAAATTTCGCGGCGACCCGATTTTTTGAAACGGATATGCGCGGCCCGATCATTTTAACAGCTTTGTTCAGCGCGGCCGACCACGCCCTGCTGGACGGTCTCCGGCGGGCGCACTACCCGCCCGGCCGCGACCGGGTGCCCGCCCATCTCACCCTGTTCCACCATCTACCGCCCTCGCTGGAGGACGCGCTGAGCGGGCAGGTGCGGCGCATGGCGGCCGGGCCGCCGCCCGCCGCGATCCTCGCCGGAACGATCAATCTCGGCGGCGGCACCGCGCTGCGCGTCCGCTCGCCGGGCCTGGAGACGATACGCGCGGAGCTGGCCGACGCGTTTGCCGGCATGCTCATCCCGCAGGACCGCGCTGCCTGGCGCCCGCACGTCACCATCCAGAACAAGGTGCCCGCCGCCGAGGCCCGCGCGCTCCAGCACGCTCTGGCCGGACGATTCGAGAACCGCCCGCTGGCCATCGCCGGCCTCGGCGCCTGGGAATATCGCGGCGGGCCCTGGGCGCCGCTGGGCCGCTGGGCGTTTCGCGGCTAGTCGATCTGGCCGATGCCTTCGCAGCTCAGGTCGAATGCGGCGAGGCCGGAATCGAGATAGGCCGACAGCATCGGCATCTCGAGCAGGCGTTCCACCGGGTCTTCCGCATCGGGATCGTTGGCGGCTTCCAGCGCCTCATCCCATTCGGAGGCGTCATAGGTGCCGCGCCCGATCAGCGCGAGCGCCAGCACCTCGGCGATCTGGTCGTCCGCCAGGTCCTCCAGCGCCGAGCGCATCTCCTCCTCGACCGCTTCGTTGATGTCATCGTCGAGCACGGCGAACTCGTCATCGACGTCGTCGGGCTCATCCTCATTGTCGGGATCGGTGCCGGGAACCTGCGCCTCCATCTCGCGGCCGCGGATGATCAGGCGGCAGATGGTCTCCAGTGAGATGGATAGGTCCAATGCCATGCGTGCCTCGTCTGCCGGATAACGCGCCCTCAACGTGATCCATGGCAGCGGGTTCCGCAATCGCGAAGGAGGCGGTGCGAGAGGGCAGTTGACCGCATGGTCCGCCCTGTTATAGGGCGCCCCTCGCCTCGGGGCGGAGTAGCTCAGCTGGTTAGAGCAGCGGAATCATAATCCGCGTGTCGGGGGTTCAAGTCCCTCCTCCGCTACCATTCATCCCTTGGGGCCGCTAGGATGCCGGCCGATGCCGAAGCATATCGGCACGCAATGGGGAGGGGGGGCTTTCATGACCTACGCAGCACGCGCCGTGATCCTCGCGGCACTGGCGCTCGCCGGCTCGCCGGTCGAGGCTGCCGAGGGCATGGCCGCCTGGAAGGCGCAGGCGAGCCGCGTCACCATCACCCGCGACGATTGGGGCATCGCCCATGTGAAGGGACGGACGGACGCGGATGCCGTGTTCGGCATGATCTATGCGCAGGCCGAGGACGACTTCAACCGCATCGAGACCAACTATCTCGTCAATCTCGGCCGCCTCGCCGAGGCCGAAGGCGAGAAGGCGGTGTGGCAGGATCTGCGCCAGCGGCTCTACATCGACCCCGTCGCTCTCAAGGCCGATTACGCCAGGAGCCCGGCGTGGCTGAAGACGCTGATGCAGGCCTGGGCGGACGGGCTGAACTTCTATCTCGCCACTCATCCCGGCAAGGCCCGGGTGCTCACCCGATTCGAGCCATGGATGGCGCTGTCGTTCAGCGAGGGCTCGATCGGCGGCGACATCGAGCGCATTCCGCTGTCTCAGCTCGAGGCTTTTTACGGCAAGCGCAAGCTCGCCATGACCGATGTCGAGCTCGGCCGGGTGTTCCGCGAGCCGCAGGGCTCGAACGGCATCGCCATCGCGCCGGGCAACACGCAGGGCGGCCACGCGCTGCTGCTGATCAACCCGCACACCAGCTTCTTCTTCCGTTCCGAGCTGCAGATGACGAGCGACACCGGGCTCAACGCCTATGGCGCGGCGACGTGGGGCCAGTTCTTCATCTATCAGGGCTTCAATGCCCATGCCGGCTGGATGCATACCTCGGCCGGTGTCGACAATGTCGACGAGTTCGCCGAGACGATCGTCCACAGGGGCGACAAGCTCTTCTACCGCTACGGCACGGGGGAGCGGCCGGTAACCACCGCCACCGTCACCTTGAAGGTGAAGGACGCCGGCACGCGTCGCTTCACCGTCTATCGCACCCATCACGGGCCGATCGTGCGCGAGGCCGACGGCAAGTGGATCGCCTTTGCGATGATGTACCGGCCGGTGGCGGCGCTGGAGCAGAGCTTCCTGCGCACCAAGGCGACCAATTACGCCGCCTTCAGCAAGGTCGCCGAGCTCAAGGCCAATTCCTCGAACAACACCCTCTATGCCGACGACCGCGGCACGATCGCCTTCCTGACGCCGCAATTCATGCCGGTCCGCGACAATCGCTTCGACTATACCAGGCCGGTCGACGGCAGCGACCCGGCCACCGACTGGAAAGGCCTGCACCGGCTCGACGAGCTGCCGCGACTCGTCAATCCGGCCAATGGCTGGGTGTTCAACACCAATGACTGGCCATGGTCGGCCGCCGGCAAGGACAGCATCAAGGCGGCCGCCTTCCCGCGCTATCTCGATCAGGTCGGCGAGAACCCGCGCGCCGAACATGCGATCAGGGTGCTGGACGGGATCAAGGACTTTACCCTGCCGTCGCTCATAACCGGCGCCTATGATAGCTGGCTGCCCGCCTTCACGCGGATGATGCCGGCGCTGCTGCGCGCCTATGAAGGGCTTCCGGCGGGCGATTCGCGCCGCGCCGAGCTTGCCGCGCCGATCGCCCTGCTGCGCGGCTGGGACCAGCGCTGGGCGGGCGACTCCACGGCCACCACGCTTGCGGTGTTCTGGGGCGAGAACATGTGGCGCGAGGCGACCGAGCGACTGCCCGCCCACAAGGGCATGTCGCGCTATGACATCATGGCCGATGCCATGCCGGACGACAGCACGCTGGCGGCGCTGTCGCAGGCGGTGGCGCGGCTGAAACAGGATTTCGGCGAGTGGCGGGTGCCGTGGGGCGAGGTCAATCGCTACCAGCGCAACGACGCCGCCATCGTCCAGCAGTTCGACGACGCCAAGCCGAGCGTGCCGGTGCCGTTCGCCTCGGCGCAATGGGGCTCGCTCGCGTCGTTCGGCGCGCGCCGCTATCCGGGCACGAAGCGCTTCTACGGTACCAGCGGCAACAGCTTCGTCGCCGCCGTCGAGTTCGGCCCGAAGGTGACGGCGCGGGCGGTGTCCGTCGGTGGCGAGAGCGGCGATCCGGCCTCGCCGCATTTCTCCGACCAGATCCAGCGCTATGCCAGCGGCGACCTCCGCCCGGTTTATTTCTATCCGGACGATCTCGCCAGCCACGCCCGGCGCCGTTATCGCCCCGGTGAGTGACAACCCCGCCGATGTGGCGTAATCGCCGCCCATGACCGCGGGGATCCGGCAATCGAGGGCGTCGCGCGACCTGTTCGTCGCGCTGGCTTTCCTCGTCCTGCTGATTCGCACCCTGGTGCCCTCCGGCTTCATGCCGGTGGCGATGGACGACAAGGTCGTCATCCAGCTCTGCACCGGCGCCGGCCCCGCCAGCATCGTCATTGATCGTGACGGCGGCAGCGATCACCATCCGGCCGACGAACACAAGGCGTCCGATCACCCGTGTACTTACTCGGGCGGCTTCACCGGGGGCCTGCTCGATGCCGTCCCGCCGCGATTGGCCGCGCCGCTGGTTCACGCGGTGACGCTGCCCTTCGGCGCGGCGCTGGCGGACCTCACCGTCCACCGGCTCGCTGCCCCGCCGCCGCCGGCGATCGGCCCGCCGCCCACCCTCTGACCGCCACGCGCGACGCCCGTTCGTCGCTCGTTTCATGCTGTCGGACATGGGGGCTTCCCTTGAAAACCATCTGTTTCCTCGCGCTCGCGGCCGGTGTGGCCGCGGCGCCCGCCTTTGCTGGCGAAGGCCCGGGCCAGCCGGGCGACGACGCCATCCTCGTCATCGGCCAGCAGGACGCGCCGATCACGGTCGCGCCGCGTGGCCTGTCCGTCTCGCTCGGCAAGGCCGAGTTCGATGCCGTCAACGCCGTCAATGTCGAAGATCTGATGAAGTACGCGCCCAATTTCTACGTGCGCAAGCGCTTCGCCGGGGATGACAATGCCGTGGTCGCGCTGCGCGGCGCGAACACCGTGCAGAGCGCCCGCACGATCGTGCTCGTCGACGGCTTTCTCGTCTCCAACTTCCTCGGCAACCGTTATGATTATCCGCCGAAGTGGAATGTCGTCGGCCCTTCCGAGGTGCGCCAGTTCGACATCGTCTACGGTCCCTATTCGGCCCGCTATGGCGGCAATTCGATGGGCGGCGTCATCTCCGTCACCACCGACGCGCCGGAGGGCACCGCCATCTACGGCACGGCGCAGAGTTTCGTCATGCCGTTCAAGGACTATGGCATCGACGAAAGCTTCGCGGGGTACAGTGTCGAGGGCGGCGCCTCGTGGACGCAGCGGGATGGGCCATGGCGTATCCGCGGCAGCTTCCGCCACTTCGCCAATACCGGCCAGTCGATGACCTACAACCTGCTCAGCCCGGCGAGCGGAGCAGGGGCGGCCATCCCCGTGACCGGTGCCTATGACGATGCGCGCCTGTCCGCGCCGGTGTTCGGCGCCGCCTCCCCCGTCGATGTGGCGCAGGATCAGGCGCGCCTGCGCATCGGCTATCAGGCAGGCGACTGGCTGATCGAGGCGCTCGGCTTCGTCTGGAAGACCCGGCAGGACCTCACCGATCCGCGCAGCTTCCTTACCAATGCCGCCGGCGACCCGGTCTATCAGGGCCGCGTTTCCTATGAGGGGCAGGTGTGGAACGCCACCGGCCTCAACTCTTCGGTCAGCCGCCGCACCGAATATCTTGCCGGCCTCAAGCTCGACGGCCCGATCGCGGGGTGGGACATCTCCACCAATCTGTCGCGCTACTGGATCCCCCACGCGGACAGCCGCACCTCCAACAACTACGCCACCGGCCGGTCGTTCGGCGCCGGCACGCAGGCGGTGCAGGATAATCCCGGCTGGTGGAGCGGCGACGTCACCGCCGAACGTCGGATCGGCGCGCACAAGCTCGCCTTCGGGCTTAACGCCAGCCTCTACGAGACCGCGCAGGACAGCTATGCCACCGCCAATTGGCGCAGCGCCGCCGCGCCGCTGTTCACCGCCGCGACCGGCGGCAAGACAAGCCTGTGGGGCCTGTGGCTGGAGGATGGCTGGGCGCTGGGCGCATTCACCCTCACCGGTGGGGTGCGTTATGATCGCTGGCGGGCGTTCGGCGGGGCGATCAGCGGGGTCATCTTCGGCGGAACACGGGTCGATTCCCGTTACCCCAGCCGCCGGGACGATTCGATCAGCCCTAAGCTCAGCCTTCAGGGCCGGCTGCCCGGCGAGATCGACCTGCAACTGAGCTTCGGCACGGCGACCCGCTTCCCGACCGTGGGCGAGCTGTTCCAGGGCCGCTTCGACACCGACCTGCGGGCAATCGATCCGCAAAGCTTCGATCCGAATCTCAAGCCGGAGAAATCAAAGGACGCCAATCTTGTCCTGGCGCGGCGCTTCGGCCGGGTGCGGGCGACGGCGAGCGTCTTCTACCAGTCCATCGACGACGCCATCTTCAGCTTCAGCGGGCTCAACCAGTTCGGCACCGTCGTCACCTCGTACAAGAATGTCGACCGGGTCCGGCAATATGGCGTGGAGCTGATCCTCGAGGCCAAGAACTTCCTCGACGGGCTCGATATCGATGCCAATGCCGCCTGGACCGACGCGGAAACCGTGCGCAACCGCGCCAATCCGGCGGCGGAGGGCGTGCAATTCCCGCGCATCCCGCGCTGGCGGGCCAATGGCAATATTCGCTATCGCCTCGCCGGGCCGGTGAAGCTGTCGCTCGGCTGGCGTTACGCTTCGCGGCCCAATTCGGACCTGTTCGGGCTGCAGCGTGGCGGCGCCTATGGCTTCCAGACCGAATATTTCTTCGTCGACACCCGCGCCTCCTGGGCGATCAGCAAGACGCTGGAGCTGAGCGCGGGCGTCGACAACCTCCTCAACGACCGGGCCTACGTCTCGCATCCGCTGCCGCAGCGGACGTTCGTGGCCGACATCAAGGCGAAATGGTGATGACGATGCGCACGCTATCGACCGCTTTCGACCGGGCCGGCCTTTATCGCACGATCTGGCGCTGGCATTTCTACGCCGGGCTGCTGGTGATCCCGTTCGTGCTGCTGCTGTCGGTGACCGGCAGCTTCTACCTGTTCAAGCCGCAGGTGGAGCGCTGGGAGGAACGCGCCTTTCAGGGCCTGCCGGGCACCGGCGCGGTGTCGGCAGAGCGGCAGGTGGCGGCAGCCCTCGCCGCGTTCCCCGGGGGCCGCTTCAACGCCTATCGCCTTCCGGAGCGGCCGGGTGACGCGCCGATGGTCCATCTCGCGCTGGCCGATGGCCGGGCGATGCGCGACGTGTTCGTCTCGCCGCAGGGCAGGGTGCTTGGCAGCCTCGATCCCGACGCGCGGCTGATGGAACTGGACAAGCGCATCCATGGCGAGCTGCTGCTCGGCAAGCGCGGCAGCTGGCTGGTCGAGCTGGCGGCGAGCTGGGCGATCGTGCTGGTGCTTTCCGGCCTCTACCTGTGGTGGCCGCGGGGGCGGGGACTCGCCGGGGTGCTCTGGCCGCGCCTTGGCGCCGGCCGCAGGATGTTCTGGCGCGACCTGCACGCCGTCACCGGTTTCTGGATATCGGCGCTGGTGCTGGTGCTGCTCACCACCGGCCTGCCCTGGGCCGGGCTATGGGGCAGCGCCTTCAAGGCGGCGCGTACCGAACTCGGCTGGGTCAAGGGGCCGCAGGACTGGACGATCGGTGGCGAGGCGCCGGTCGACGAGGTCAACGATCCCCATGCCGGACATGATCACGCCGCGATGATGCAGATGGCGTCGATGGAGCCGGCCAGCGCCCCCGCCGGCCTCGACGCGATGGTCGCAAGCGCGGCGCAGGCGCGGCTTGCCTTCCCGGTGATCGTGACCCCGCCGGGCGCACCCGGCGCCTTCGGCCGGCCCGGGGCAATGGTGTGGAGCGTCCGTTCCGACGCGCAGAACCGCCCCTTGCGCGCCAGCATCACCTACGACGCCGCCACCGGGCGCGAGCTGTCCCGCGAGGGCTTTGCCGATGGCCATCTCGCCGATCGCGTCGTGGGCTATGGCATCGCCTGGCATGAGGGGCAGCTGTTCGGCTGGGTGAACCAGCTGATCGGCGTGCTCACCGCGATCGGGCTGCTGACGATGGCGGTAAGCGGCTTCGTGCTGTGGCGACGGCGCAAACCGCAAGACGCGCTTGGCGCCCCGCCACCGGCCAGCGTGCCGGCGCGCATCGGCGGCGTGGCGCTGATTCTGCTGGCGCTGGCGGCGCTGCTGCCGCTGCTCGCCGCCTCGCTGCTCCTGCTGTGGCTGGTCGAGCGCCTGGTGCTGCCCCATCTGCCCGGGCTCGCGCGCTGGCTGGGTGTGCCACTGCGGGACGTTCGTGCTTGATGCGATTGATTCGCGCCAGTCAGGCCGCTTATGAGGCATTCCCGAGGGTGGGCGGCCAGGTGAAGGCCGCCGTGTGCTTACCGGCGAACATCTTTCGTTCTACCGCAGAAATTGCCCGATCTACAGGTTTTCCCCAAGAAAATCCCCAGGAGGCGGAGGATCGGGGATGTCCTCGGGCACAGAAACGGGTAGAAATTCGTTAGGACCGCCGGTCGAACCATTCATCTTCAGGGAATTGGTACGGGTCTTGTCCATGGAGCGTGTGCGAATCTTGCAGTCGACCGCGGAACGCTATCGGATGATGGCGGGCACCATCACCGATCAGGACGTTGCGCGTCGTCTGCTTGACTATGCGGACGAGCTGAGGGCCAAGGCGCGCCAGCTCAGTGACGCTCAAGGCGGCGATCCGGGCCGCCAAGGGGAAGCCGCCGAGGTCTGACCTATTGCCAGCATGCTAGGCTACGTTTAGGGCACGGCAAAACAGGCCTGATGAAAGGTAACGGGACATGAGCGAGACCGCCGAGCGCGTGAAGAAGATCGTCGTCGAGCATCTGGGCGTCGAGCAGGAGAAGGTGACCGAGGACGCGAGCTTCATCGACGACCTCGGTGCCGACAGCCTCGACATCGTGGAGCTGGTGATGGCGTTCGAAGAAGAGTTCGGGGTCGAGATCCCGGACGACGCCGCCGAGAAGATCACGACGGTGAAGGACGCCATCAGCTACATCGACAACAATAAAGGCTGACGGCTTTCAGGCCCGGTGACGGGCGAGCCGCGGATTCAATGACGGCTCCCCGGAACCTCCGGGGAGCCGTTTCCATTCTCAGCCGATAATGCCCCAAGGAGAACGTGGATGCGCCGCGTTGTAGTGACTGGATTGGGTCTCGTGACGCCGCTCGGCGCCGACGTGGAAACCGCCTGGGCCAACCTCATCGCCAGCAAATCGGGTGCCGGCCCCATCACCCGCTTCGACGCTTCCGACCAGGCATGCCGGGTGGCCTGCGAGGTGAAGCCGGCCGATCACCCCTGGGGCTTCGATCCCAACAAGCGCGTCGACCACAAGGTGCAGCGCCAGGTCGACCCGTTCATCATCTACGGCATCGACGCTGCCGGTCAGGCACTCGAGGACGCCGGCCTCACCGGAATGTCCGAGACGGAGCGGCTGCGCGCCGGCCTGTCGATCGGCGCGGGCATTGGCGGCCTGCCCGGCATTGAGCACGAATCGATCGTGCTGCACGAGAAGGGGCCGCGCCGCGTTTCCCCGCATTTCGTGCATGGCCGGCTGATCAACCTGATCTCCGGTCAGGTCTCGATCAAATATGGGCTGATGGGCCCGAATCACGCGGTCGTCACCGCCTGCTCGACCGGCGCCCACTCGATCGGCGACGCCGCGCGGATGATCGCGCTCGGCGACGCCGACGTGATGCTCGCCGGCGGCGCGGAGGGCGCGATCTGCCCGCTCGGCATCGCCGGCTTCGCGCAGGCGCGGGCGCTGTCCACCGCTTTCAATGATCAGCCGGAAAAGGCCAGCCGCCCCTATGATCGCGACCGCGACGGCTTCGTCATGGGCGAGGGCGCAGGCGTCGTCGTGCTCGAGGAATATGAACGGGCCAAGGCGCGCAGCGCCAAGATCTATGCCGAGCTGGTCGGCTACGGCCTGTCGGGCGATGCCTATCATGTGACCGCCCCGCACCCGGAAGGCTCGGGGGCGTTCCGCTCGATGGAAATGGCCCTGAAGAAGTCCGGCCTGACGCTGGCCGACATCGACTATGTCAACGCCCATGGCACTTCGACGCCGCTCGGCGACGAGCTGGAGCTGGGCGCCGTCCGCCGCCTGTTCGGTGATCAGATCGGCCATATCTCGATGTCGTCGACCAAGTCGGCGATCGGGCATCTCCTCGGCGGGGCCGGGGCGGTGGAGTCGATCTTCTGCATCCTCGCCATGCGCGACCAGATCGTGCCGCCGACCCTCAACCTCGATAATCCGAGCGAGAGCTGCGAGGGGGTCGACCTGGTACCGCTCGTCGCCAAGAAGCGGCAGGTGCGCGCCGTGCTCAACAACAGCTTCGGCTTCGGCGGCACCAACGCCAGCCTAATCTTCAAGCCGGCCGAATAGGATGCGCCGCCCGGTCCGCGTTCTCCTGCTGCTGCTGATCGTGGCGGCGGTGGTCGGACTGGGCACCGTCTGGCGTTTCTGGTGGGCCGAAGGCCCCCTCGCCAGGCCGGCGACGGTGACGATCGCGGACGGCTCGACGATCATCACCGCCTCACGACAGCTGGAACGGGCCGGCGCGATCCGGTCGGCGGACTGGTTTCGCCGGCTGGCGACGCGGCTCGGCGCGCATGATCCGATCAAGGCCGGCGAGTTCGAGCTGCCGGCCCATGCCAGCGCCTCGCGCATCCTCGACATCCTCCAGCATGGCCAGCCGGTCCGCCGCCTGATCAATGTGCCCGAGGGAATGCCGTCGGTGCTGGTCGCCGAGAAGCTTGCCGCCGAACCCTTGCTGGCCGGCCCGGTCACCGTGCCGGCGGAAGGCTCCGTCCTCCCTGACAGCTACAGCTTCGAGCGCGGCGAGGCCCGCGCCGCCGTGCTCAAGCGCATGCAGGCGGCGATGGACAAGGAACTCGCCGCGCTGTGGGCGAAGCGTCGCCCCGACACCGTGGTCAAGACCCCGCGCGAGGCGATCATCCTCGCCTCGGTGGTCGAGAAGGAAACCGGCGTCGCTGCCGAGCGGCCGATGGTCGCCGCCGTCTATGCCAACCGGCTGCGGCTCGGCATGCCGCTCCAGGCGGACCCGACCGTCATCTACCCGATCACCCGGGGCAAGCCGCTCGGGCGCCGCATCCGCGTGTCGGAGCTGCGCGCCAAGAACGGCTACAACACCTATGCGGAGCCCGGCCTTCCGGCCGGGCCGATCGCCAATCCCGGGCGCGATTCGATCGCAGCGGTGCTGGCGCCCGCGGATAGCAAGGCGCTCTACTTCGTCGCCAACGGCAAGGGCGGCCACGTCTTCGCCGACACGCTGGCGGAGCATAATGCCAATGTCGCCAAATGGTATGCGATCAGGCGGTCGCGCGGGGAGATGTAGGCGCTCGTCGGCGCCTAAAGCCGCAGCCCCGCCGTCTCGTTAAGGCCAAGCGCCAGATTGCCGTTCTGCACCGCGGCGCCGGCAGCGCCCTTGCCGAGATTGTCCAGCGCCGCAACCAGCCGCACCTGTCCCGCGGCCTCGTTGGCGAACACGAACAGCTCGATGCGATCGGTGCTGGCGCAGCGCTCCAGGGTCAGCGTGCCGCTCTCCGGCCGCTCCTGCAACGAGATCAGCCGGCTGCCTGAATAGGCATCGCCCAGCGTCTGCCTGATCTCCCGGACGCCCCCATTCAGATAGGCAAGCGGCAGCGGCACCTCGACCAGCATGCCGCGATAGCTGCGTGCCACCGCCGGCGCGAACAAGGGCGAGTGGGTGAGGCCGGCGTGCTGGCGCATTTCCGGCACATGCTTGTGCGCCAGATCGAGGCCATAGATGCGGAAACCGGTACCGGTGGCGCCGGGCGCCGAGGGATCCTCGAAGTCGGCGATCATCGCCTTGCCGCCGCCGGAATAGCCCGAGGTGGCGTTCACCGTGACGGCGAGGTCCACGGAGATGATGCCGGCGCGAACCAGGGGCCTCACCAGCGCAAGAAAGCCGGTCGGATAGCAGCCCGGATTGGAGATCCGCGTCGATCCCGCGATCGCCGCCGCCCCGCCCGGCTCAAGCTCGGGGAAACCATAAGCCCAGCCCGGCGCGGTGCGATGCGCGGTCGAGGCATCGACGATGCGGGTGCGATCATTGTCGATCAGCGCCACCGCCTCGCGCGCCGCATCGTCGGGCAGGCAGAGGATGACGAGGTCGGCCGCGTTCAGCGCTTCGGCGCGCGCGCCGGCATCCTTGCGCCGCTCATCCGGCAGGGTGAGCAGCTCAAGCTCCGGACGTCCGGTCAGCCGCTCGCGAATCTCCAGGCCGGTGGTGCCGGCCGCGCCGTCGATAAAAACCTTCATAGCCGCCTCCGCGCCGTCACCGGCTGCATGTAGGCGGGCGCCAGCCGGGCGACAACGTCATCGAGCGGCTCCGCGACAGTCGCCATCCAGAAGGCGTTGGCGTGGAGCAGTGTCGCCTCGTCGGCCATGATGCCGACATGGCCGGGGAAGAAGATCAGGTCGCCCCGCCGCAGCGCCTCGCCCTCGGCAATCTCCTCGCCGAGCGCGGCCTGTTGGTCGCTGTCCCGCGGGGCGGCGATGCCGGCAGCGGCGAGAGCCGTCTGCACGAGGCCGGAACAGTCCAGCCCGTCGCCGCTGCGCCCGCCCCAGCGATAGGGTGCGCCGATCAGCCGTTCGGCGACGCCGGTGTAATCGGCCTCATCGTCATCGAGCGCCCGAACGTGGCGCATGTGGACGAAGCCCTCCGCCGTATCGAGAAAGGCATCGCCCGACGTGCCGGCCAGCAGCACGCCCATCGGCAGGCGGGCGACGATCGGCGCCTTGATGTCGGGTGCGGAGAACAGGTAGCCGGCCGGCGCGCTCACGCGGTGCGTCGCCGCCAGCGGTGTGCCAAGCGCATCAAGCGCGACATAGCCGACATAATGATCGTGCAGGCTGTAGCCCCAGGCCCAGCCACCCGCCACGTCGACCACCGCAAAGCCCTCGCCGCGCAGCAGCTCGGAGACGGCGCGGGCCTCCAGCGACGGTTCGGCGCGGATCGGCGCCGACACTGCCGCGCAGCCATGCTCCAGCGGCAGCGCATAATGCGGCGCGAACACGCGATCGGCGAGCGCGACGTCGGCGATGTCCCCCCGGGCTGCGTGAATTCGTGGGTCGATCCGCCGGGACGGACCGGTCAGCCGGATCCGCTCAACCGTGAGCGAGGCCGGCGAACTGTTGGCCCGGTGGGGGGCTTCGGCCCGTATCGCCGCCGATGAGGCCACTGAAACCTTCAAGAAAATCCGCCCCTGACTGCGTGCGCGTGATGAAGATATTGCGACGATCCTTTTCGTCGCGTTCGCGGCGCAGATAGCCCAGCGCGGAGAGGGTGTTCAAGGCTCGCGTCACCACGGGCTTGGAGACGCCCAGCATGCCGGCGAGGCCGCGAACCGTATGCGGCCCGTTAGTGCGATAGACGATCAGCAGCAGCGCCATCTGCCGATTCGTCAGGTCCGGCCTTCCGGAGCGGACATAGCCGATCAGGGTCTTCATCCACTTCCAGAGTGCGTCATTCTCCGCCATCACATTTCCCTCAGCCCCGGGGATACGCAACCTTGCGCTAGGGTTAACAAACTCGTGAATGACACAATCGTTTCCTGCGCGTTCTTATTTTTTCCCGAAACCGGACAGTTTGCCCTCGATCAGCGCTGAATCGTTACGGGGCCGATCAAGCGAAGCATTTGATGAGGTCGGGGAGCGAGGCGCGGATCGCGGCGAAGCCGTGACCATAATTCTCCTCCCGGCTGATGCCGCCGAAATGGATGCCGATGATGCGCCCGCCGTCGGCATCAAGATCGACCAGTGCCGAGCCGGAATTGCCGCCGAGCGTCGATGCGTCATGGGAGAGGACCCATTTGCGCCGGTCGCCGGGCAGGGCGCCGGGCATGTCCTCGATGCGGCCGGGCGCCAGCTTCTTGACGCCGAAATCGCCGTGGAAGACGGAGCTGATCACCGCGCTGGTCTCGAAGCCGGGCGGCGGCACGGCGTCGCCGACCTGCACCAGCGGCCGCGCCGGAAAGCCGATGGCGCAAAAGGCGCCGCTTTCCGCCAGCCGGTCCGGCCCGGCGTCGAGCGACACGGCGTCGGGAAGCCGGGCGCCGCCGATCCCGGTGCAGCGCAGGACGGCCACGTCGAGATGGCCGAAATCGACCATGCCTGCGATCGGATCGGGCCCGGCGAAGGGGATGTCGGTGACCCGGGCGGATGGCCTGGCGGGGGCGCCGTCCTCGGCGAGGAAATCCAGCGTGGTCGCGTCGGGCCAGCGCAGCGTCCAGGTGCCGCGCGGCCCTTCCACGGCGATCGCCTCGGCGACATGGCGATTTGTGATGACGAGATCGTCGGCGACGACGAAGCCGGTGCCGGCGAAGAACGGCTTTACCGGCACGTTGATCCGCGCCACCGAGCGGATCACCTTCTCGATCGCCGGCCGGAACAGCGACAGGGCCGTGCGCCATTCGCCGACCTCCGCGGCGGCGAGATCGATATAGCCGTCGCGGATGGTGAGGCTCGGCCGCGTGCCGTCGGTCAGCACCACCGCCTCAAGCGCGACCGCCTCGCGGATGGTGAAGTCGTCGCGGCCGTCGTCGAGCTTGGGCAAGGCCGTCTGCGCACCGGCGACGAGCGCCGCGGCCAGCTCCGGGTCGGCATTGCGCGCGTCGAGCCCGGCGCGGAGCATCTCCACGCGATCCTCCCGCGGCAGCCCCGGCGCCGCGGCGAGCCCCCGGGAGGGCGCCGCCGCCTCCAGGCCGAGGCCGGCGCTCCCCCTGGGCTGCCCTGTTCGCGCGAGGCGCGCCGTGCTTCGCGGCACGCGCACCGTTCCATCCATCCAGTGCATCGGCTTGCCCCTCACAGATCGGTTGCGATCAGGCCGCCCTGGTCGAGATAGACATAGCCCTGGGGCCCTTCGCCCAGCGCTGCCTCCAGCGCGATGCTGCCGGCATCGGCGAGCTTCATCGTGCGATAGCGGCCGTCGTCGAAGATCAGGCGCACCGCCTGAAAGCCGAACACCAGTGGAACCTGTCCCTCGTAAGTGACCACGGAACTGCTCGCGCCGCTGCCCGAGACCTTCAGGCTGCCGCCCACCGCGCCCTGGATCACCGGCACGTCGAGGCCGATCGAGTTCTTGTGGTCGTCCTTGGCGGCGACGTTGATCTTGCTGGATTTCAGGGTCGAGGTGATGACGAACACATCGTCCGAATCCAGCATGTCGCTAATCGCGTGCGCAAAGGGATTGATGGTCGCGCCTGCAAAAAACTGGTCGAGAAGCGCCGGCTCGGCATTGCTTTCCAGCACCCCGGCGAACTCGAACTGCACGGACCGCGCCTGGGTATAGCCCGCGTTCAGTGCGAGCGTGGAGCCGCCGAGCGCCGAGATCAGCCCGCCAAGGATGTTGAGCCCGATGCCGATGTCGATATCGGCCGATTTCGTGCCGGACACGTTCGGCGCCGGATTGTCGGCGGAAATGGCCGGGACCGGCGCCGCCGGTGCCGGTGTGAACACGGACGTGAGCGAGCCGATGCGCTGCAGCTTGCTGCCCTTGCGCGCCAGCAGCAGCGTCGGCGTCAGGTCCGCCTTGGGCAACCGGACGACATTATAGCCCATCGCCTTGAGGGCGGTGAGGGCAGGATCCTTGCAGTTCGGTATCAATCCCATGTCCGTCTCCTGGAATAGGCCGGCCGGAAAGCCGGCGGCGAGAAAGTTGAGGGGGCGTCAGCGCGATGCCGGCATCGGTCGGAACGGCAGCACGCGCCCCGGCGCCGCCTCCAGCGCGCCGCCGGCGAACAGATGATCCCGCACCGCCGGGAAGACGATGTCGGTGCGGGCGATGACGAAGGCGGCATGGCCTATGGCGCCGCCCGGTCCCTCCGCGCGCAGATCGAGCCGGATGGCGCCGTCGTCGCGCAGCTCGGCGGTGCCGATCGGCGCTGCCGGGTCGGGCTCGGCGACGGCGAGCGGCGATTCGAGCACCGGCCCGGCGGCAAGCGGCGCCGCCTCCCAATAGCCGAACAGATTGGGCCAGTCGCCGTGCAGCGCTGCGGACTCGACGCAGAAGCGCGCGCCGCTCTCGGCGAAGGTCTCCTCCAGTCCGGCATCGCCCGGCTGCGATTCATAGACGCCGAGCCGGGCCAGATCGCCGTCGCGGGCCGTCTGGAAGCCGGCGGCGCGGATCACCTGATGTCGGCCGCTATAGTCATGGCCGTGCAGCGATTCATGCACGACCAGCGACGCCGAACCATGTTTGCCCGACGCCGCGGTGGGCACCACCCGCTCGCCCGCCGGCCCGGCGATGGTCGCGATCACCACCCGCTTGCGGTCGTCCAGATAGGTGCCGGGCACGTCGTCCCAGGTGCGCCCGGTATTCTCCCAGCCGCGCGGCACGACGCCGCGCAGCCCGGTCTCGAAATCGGTGACCGCTTCGCGGCAGGCGATGATGCGGATGCCCAGGTCCTCGAACCGCGCCATCACCGCATCGGGAAGGGACGCCGCCTCGCGGGCGACCGCTTCCAGATCCTCGCCGGTGCCGCTGCCGCCGGTGACGACCAGCAGCCGGGCGCGGGCGATGCGCTCCGCCGGGGCGTCGAGCGCGCCCTCCACGGCCGCCCGCACCGTGTCGCGGGCATCGGCCAGCGCCTCGATCTCGGCGAGGTTGAGGCCGTGGCCGACGATCGCCTCGCTGTCGGCGACCAGCGTCGCGGCATCCGCATCGCCCGGCTGGCGCATTGCCTCCAGCGCGCCTTCCAGCGCCACGCCCGGCGCGTTCCAGCGCGGGCCGAAGCGGTAGACGGCGTAGAACATGATCTTCGCCTGTACCGCCGACACGCCGCTGCACCGCATGGCATCGTGGAACATGCGGTGCGTATCCCGCCACGGGCGCGATCTGGCGTCGCAATAATGATCGTGGACGATCGAGGCGTTGAGATACCGGCCCTCGAACGGCCCGCCGATCAGCGACCAGAAGACGCGCGGGATCGAGGCCCCGTCGAGGGCCGAGCCGAGCGGCACCGGCCAGGCGCTGCCGTCGGGCCGCGTGTAGGAAATGGGCGCGAGCAGCGTTGCGTTGCGCCCCTCGTCGGAGAACTCGACCCTGGACGGCAGCCCGTCATAATGGCCGAAGCCGGGCGCTGGAGCGGCGCCCTCCAGCCCGATCGCGGGCGTGGCCTGCGTGAACAGGTCGCCGATCGCCTGGATGGCGGCGGCGAGATCGGAACAGGTACGCACCGGAGACAGGGATGTGATCGGCATAGTCGATCCTCTTTCCCCGGAGCATCGCTATTGCCCGGATGCTATCCGGTTTCGCGGTCGCCGCAAAGCCGTCATTTGCGCGATCTCAGCCGCCCGGGTGTTCCATCATCCGTGCCATTTCCTCGGCGTGCGCCTCGATGCGCTCGGCCTGGGCAGGCGGGTCGCCGAGGCGGGTCATCACCCGCGATCCCTTCTCGAGCGTGCGGTGGACCGGGCAGCGATCGGCGATCTCCAGAAGCCGCGCGCGCTGCGCTGCGTCGAGCGCGCCGTCGACGGCGATGCGGCGGGTGAACAGGTCGGCAGGCTCCACGCCCGCCTCGCGGACATGCCCGACCGCGGTCTGGATGCGGTTGACCGGCCAGCCCTTGCCGTCGGCATAGAGCCGCAGTGTCATCGTCGTGCAGGCGCCGAGCGCGGCCGACAGCAGGTCATAGGGCGTCGGCCCCGATCCCATCCCGCCGACGCTGACCGGTTCGTCGGCCAGGAAACGCAGACCGCCGGCGCGGATCGCGACCTGGTAACGTCCCTCGCGCGTTTCCTCGGCGACGACGTCCTGCGCGTCGAAGCCTTCGCGGGTTTGCTCCAGCGGCGGCAGATAGCGGCTTGCCCACGCCGCGATCAGGCCGGCGGCGTAGCGCGCATCCTCGGCGCCCGACAGGAGGTGATCGGCATTGTCCAGAGAAATGAAGCTCTTGGGATGGCGCGCTGCCATGAAGATGCGGGTGGCGTTGTCGATGCCGACCACGTCATCCTGCGGAGCGTGGAGGATGAGCAGCGGCCGGTGCAGCGCGGCGATGCGAGCGCCCTGATCGTGGCTGCGCAAATCGTCCAGAAACTGTCGCCCTACGGCAAAGGTGCGGCCTGCCAGCGGCACCTTCGCCATGCCGTCGCGTGCGATCGCCTCGAGGCTGTCCGGCGCGAAATGATGGAGGACGTGGGCGACATCAAACGGCGCGGCGATCGTCGCCACCGCCTTGATCTGCTCCAACTGACCCGCAGCGGCGAGTACGGCGGCGCCGCCAAAACTGTGCCCGATCAACAGGCTGGGCGTCATTCCTGATGCGGTCATCGAAGTGACGGCGGCGACGAGGTCGGCGACATTGGTGGCGAAGCTGGTTTCGGCGAACTCGCCCTCGCTGTCCCCGAGTCCGGCGAAATCAAAGCGCAGCACGCCGATGCCCTGCGCCGCCAGAGCGCGGGCGATGCGCACCGCGGCGATATTGTCCTTCCCGCAGGTGAGGCAGTGGGCGAACACCGCCCAGGCGCGCGGCAGCCCTTCCGGCATCTCGACACGGCCGGACAATGGCATGAGGGTGCTGCCGGTGAATTCCAGGCTGCGGGTTGGCATTGCCGGTCTCTCCTCGGAAATCGTCTCAGGCGAGCTGGGTGTGGATGGGAAGGCCGGACTTGAGCGTCAGGGTCACCGGCGTGCGCTCCGCGATATCGGCGAGGCGGGCGCGCTGCTCCTCGCTGAGTGCGCCGGCGGGGCGTAGCGTCCGCTCGATACGCATGTCCTCGCCGGCGCGGACGATGCGCAGGCTCACATCCAGCGACTCCAGCGGCCATTCCTTGCGATCGGCATACATGCGCAGCGTGATCGCGGTGCAGGCGCCGAGCGCGGAGAGCAGCAAGTCATAGGGAGCCGGCCCGGCATCGCCGCCGCCGACACGCTGCGGTTCGTCGGCGGTGATCGGATGGCCCGATACCTCGATGGTCGTGCGATAGCGGTCGCGCCCGATATGGGCGGTGGCGTGGGTCATGGCGAGGCTCCTTTCAGGGATAGCGGACCGGCCGGGGATCGTCGGGAAGGGGAATGAACTCGCTCTCCTCCGGCACCGGCGCAAAGCGTTGCCCGCGCCAATCCTCCTTCGCCTGTTCGATCCGATCGGCAGAAGATGACACGAAGTTCCAGTAAATATGCCTTTTTTCCGGGAAAGGCTCGCCGCCTGCAAGCATCAGCCGGGTCGGACCCTTGGCGCGGACGACGATCTCGGCGCCGGGTTTGAACACGACCAGCTCATGTTCGGTGAAGCTGCCGGCCTGGCCCTCCACCTCGATCGCGCCGGACACCACATAAATGGCCCGCTCCACATGCTCGGCCCTGAGCTGGTAACGTGCCCCGTCGACGAGCAGGATCTCGGCATAGACCATGTCCGAGAAGGTCTTCACCGGCGAGACCAGCCCGTCGGAGCGGCCCGCGACGAGGGTCAGGGTAACCCCGTCCGCGTCCAGCTTCGGAATTTCGCTTTCCTTGTAGTGCGAGAAACTTGGGTCAGATTCCTCATAAGCCGTAGGAAGCGCGACCCAGGTCTGCAGTCCGTGCAGCGGGCCGCCCGCAGCGCGCAGCTCCGGCCCGGTGCGCTCGGAATGGACGATGCCGGAGCCTGCGGTCATCCAGTTCACTTCACCCGGGCGGATCGACTGGACCGAGCCCACCGAATCCCGGTGCATGATCTCGCCTTCGATAAGATAGGTGACGGTGGCGAGCCCGATATGCGGGTGCGGGCGGACGTCCAGTCCATCGCCGCTGTTGAAGGCGGACGGGCCCATATGGTCGAAGAAGATGAACGGCCCGACCATGCGGCGATGCGCGGATGGCAGCGCGCGCCGCACGCTGAACCCGTCGCCGAGGTCGCGCACCGGCGGCAGGATGACGAGGTCGACGCCGTCGACGTCGCTGGAGCGGAGGGTCATGCTGGCAACTCCTGGGTCGGGTCGCGCCACTGTCGCAGGGTGGGGCGAGAAAGAAAAGTTGGTGCCGCCGGGCGGAGGGGAGAGGCCCGGCGGCACACTGGACCGGCAGATCGCGGAGAGGGGGGCCACGCGATCGATGTTGCCGGTCCGAGGCAGTGGTTCAGGCGGCGTCGACCAGCACGATCTCGCTATCTTCGAGCGCGGTCACCGTGATCGTGTCGACCTCGCTGATCGCGGCGCCATCGCGGGCGTTGATCCGCTGGCCGTCAATCTCGATGGCGCCGGTGGCCGGCACCAGGTAGCCGCGCCGATCCCGGCCGAGCGGATACTCCGCCGTCTCGCCGGCCTTCAGCGTCGCGCCGACCACCCGCGCATCGGTGCGGATCGGCAGCGCGTCATCGTCGTTGGCGAAGCCCGAAGCGAGCACGACGAACTGGCCGGCGCGATCGCCCTTGGGGAAAGGCTTGGCGCCCCAGCTGGGCTTTTCGCCGGTGCGCGTCGGCAGGATCCAGATCTGGAAGATCCGGGTCGTCACGTCCTCCATATTATACTCCGCATGGGCGATGCCGGTGCCGGCCGACATCACCTGCACGTCGCCGGCTTCTGTACGGCCCTTGTTGCCGAGATTGTCCTGATGGGTGATCGCGCCCTCGCGGACATAGGTGATGATCTCCATGTCGCGATGCGGATGCGGCGGAAAGCCCGACTGCGGCGCGATCGTGTCGTCGTTCCAGACGCGCAGATTGCCCCAGTTGGTGCGGGCGGGATCGTGATAATTGGCGAAGGAGAAATGATGCTTGGCATCGAGCCAGCCGTGGTTCGCGCCGCCAAGGGAGGCGAAGGGACGAAGTTCGATCATGTCGCGGTTCCTTTCGGTGAGGTCGGAGGAAGGTCAGGCGGCGAGCAGCGCGATCGCGCGCACCTGCGCCGGATTGTAGCCCTGGTCGATCAGCGCCGGGACGAGGCTCTCCGCCGGCTTGCGGCTGCGGCGCGTGTCACAGACGAACAGGCGCAGTGCCTCCAGCCGGGGATCGGCCAGCGGCTTCGGCCGCTCGATGCCGGTCAGCGCGGCGAAGATGCGCCCGAGCCGGCCCGGCTCGCCGCTGGCGCAGCCGCAATTGGCGGCGTCGTTGATGGCGACGGTAACGGCCTTCCACTCGGTCTGGCTCAGCGCGGGAATGTCCTGGTTCATCTCGACCCTCCTTCGATCTGTCCCGTCCCAGATAGTCGCGCTGGACTTGCGTGCTCAGCCGGATAAATTCTGGGTGAACGTTCGAGGAAGTTGAAATGTCGAGCCCGGGAACGCCTACTTTCGATCAGCTCCGCGTGTTCCTGACGGTGGTCGAGACGGGCAGCTTCGCCGCCGCGGCGCGCAAGCTCAACCGGGCAGTGTCGGTGATCAGCTACGGCATCGGCAATCTCGAGGCGCAGCTCGGCCTTGCCCTGTTCGATCGGGAGGGCACGCGCCGGCCGAAGCTCACCGTCGCCGGCCATGCCGTGCTCGCGGAGGCGCGGGCGGTGTCGCAGGGAATTGACGGCCTGCGCGCCAAGGTGAAGGGCCTGCTTGACGGGCTGGAGGCGGAGGTCAATCTCGCCGTCGACGTGATGCTGCCGTCGGAGCGGCTCGGCCGCGTGCTGCGCGCTTTCAACGCGGCTTTCCCGACCGTGTCGCTGCGCCTCCATGTCGAGGCGCTCGGCGCGGTGACGGGGCTGGTGCTGGACAGGCAGGCGGTGATCGGGATCAGCGGCCCGCTCGCTTCCGAGATGGACGGCATCGCCTGCCAGACGATCGGGTCCGTGCTGATGGTGCCGGTGGCGGCGCCCGATCATCCGCTGGCCCGCACCAATCCGCTGCCGCCGGGAGCGGGGCGAGATCATATCCAGATCGTCCTCACCGACCGCTCGCCCCTGACCCAGGGACGCGACTTTTCGGTGATGAGCCCGCGCACCTGGCGGCTGGCCGATCTCGGCGCCAAGCACGCCCTGCTGCGCGAGGGCATTGGCTGGGGCAACATGCCGCTGCCGATGATCGAGAGCGACCTGGTGGCGGGCACGCTGGTCCGCCTGGCGATGCCGGATCATCCCGGCGGCAATTATCGGCTGTCGAACATCTGGCGGCGCGATACCCCGCCGGGGCCGGCCGCCTCCTGGCTCCTGCAGCAATTCGCCGATTGCCTGCGCGAGGACGGTGCGGCAGCGATGATGGCCGATGTCTGAGGGTCGCGCCCGGTCAGGCGACGTGGCGCTCCGCCGGCACGCCGGCCAGCAGCCGCGCCTCGCACGCGGCGACCGGGTGGCCGAACAGATAGCCCTGTGCCTGGGTGCAGCCGAGGCGTCGGATCAGTTGATACTCGTCCTCGGTCTCGGTGCCTTCGGCGGTGACGACAATGCCCAGGCTGTCGGCCATCGCCACCACCGCGCGGATCACCGCCAGACTGTCCGAGGCATTCTGGCTGGCCCCGACGACGAAGCTGCGGTCCAGCTTGATCGACGAGAAGCGTGCGTTGCGGATATAGCCCAGCGAGGCATAGCCGGTGCCGAAATCGGAGAGGGCGATACGCACGCCGGTGGCGTGGATGCGATCGATCACCGCCTGGGTCTGGCCGCCGTCGCGCAGGAACACGGATTCGGCGACCTCCAGCTCCAGCCGCGTCGGCGCCAGTCCGCTGGACGAGAGCGCGGAGACGAGCGTGCTGACGAGTTGCGGATCATGGAACTGCCCGCGCGACAGGTTGATCGCCAGCCGCGTCTGGCCCGGCCAGCCGGCGGCCTCCTGGCAGGCGGTGCGGATCACCCATTCGCCGATCCGGCCGATCAGCCGCGCTTCCTCGGCGATCGGCACGAAGCGCTCCGGCGGCACCTCGCCCAGCTCGGGATGCGTCCAGCGCAGATAGGCCTCGAAGCCCTCGATGCGGCTGTCGGCCGAGGCGACGATCGGCTGGTAGACGAGGCGGAACTGGCCCTTCTCCAGCCCTTCGCGCAGCGCGATCTCGATGACGCGGCGCTCCTCGGCGCGGGCGGAGAGATGCTGTTCATAGCGGCGGTGGCAGCCGCGCCCCTCCTCCTTGGCGCGATAAAGGGCGAGGTCGGCATTGCGCACCACCGTCTCCGCCGAACGGCCGTCGCGCGGGGCGGTGGCGCTGCCGATCGAAGCGCCGATGAACAGGCGCTGCGCCTCGATCTCATAGGGGGCGGACAGGGCGGCGATGATCTCGTCGGCCAGCCGGTCGATGCGCGCGGTGTCGCTGGCGTCGTGGACGACGACGGCGAACTCGTCGCCGCCCAGCCGCCCGGCCTGGGCGAAATCGCCGCATATCTCGATGAGGCGGCGCGCCACCTGCTTGAGGAGCTGGTCGCCGATCGGGTGGCCGAGCGTGTCGTTGACCTGCTTGAAGCGGTCGAGATCGATGATGAAGAAGCTGGCGCGATGGCCGTCGCGATGCGCCGAAACGAGCGCTTCGGAGAGCGCGTCCATGATCTGGCGGCGATTGGCGAGGCCGGTCAGCGCGTCGAACCGGGCCATGCGGTCGATCCTGTCGGCCGAGCGGCGCTGGTCGGTGATATCGGACCCGACGCCCTGGAAGCCGATGAAGCGGCCGGTCTCGTCATGTCGCGGTGTCGCCGAAAGCGACCACCAGCGCATCTCGCCCGCCACCGGCACCGGCAGCACGAGGTTGCCGAAGCTCTCCCGCAGGCGGAATTTCTCGGCCAGATCGCGCAGGCCATGGGCGACCTTGCCGCTGCCCCAGGCGTCGCCGGCAAGCAGCTCGAGCAGCGGCTGTCCTTCCAGCGCCGCCACCTCGCGCCCGAAGCGGCGCGCGAGATTGGGGGTGACGCCGGTCAGCATCTTGGCGGTGTCGATCTGCCATAGCCAGTCGGCGCCTTCGTCGAACTCGCGCAGCAACAGGCTGATCACGGCGTTGCGCTCGTCGAGCAGTATCTCGATGCCGCGGCGCTGCATCAGCGTGCGCGCGTGGCGCAAATAGGCAGCCGCCATCAGCACCGTCGCCACCAGCGCGGCCGCGGCAAGCAGGGGCGATCCGACGCGCAGGATCATCACGGCGCCGCCGATCCCCTCCAGCGCGATGAAGATCAGCGCGGCGAGCGGGGCGGCCGAGAGCAGGAACGCGGCGCCCGCCATCATGATCGGAACCAGCATCGCCAGCACGATGACGTCCGCGGTGTCGCACCAGCGCGAGAACAGCGCCGAGGGCACCATCCACAGCAGGCCGAACAGCATCGCGTTGAAGGTCGTGTTGCGGAGCAGCCGGCGCGGGGCGAACTCGCTGCCGACGCGGCAATGGCGCCGGATATCGCGCACCGCGAGGGCGGTGAGCCCGGCCAGCGCCGCCAGCCACAGCGCCAGCGGCGCCAGCGGCATGATCGGCCCGAGCAGCAGGGCGAGCATCGCCGCTGTCGCCAGGCTGAGCGTCAGCGCCAGCGGGCAGGAAGCGGCGAGGTCCTCCGCCTGCACCGAGCGCGCGCTGTCGAGTTCGCCTTCGGCATGCGTGGCAAAGCCCAGCACCCTGGCCAGAGTCGGAAGGCGTGGCTCGTCGGACATCGCGACGAGTTACGCGGGAGCAGGTTAAGACGGGGTAAGCCGCCTCAGGCGGCGAGGTCGTAAGGCTGGATCTCGCCGGACAGATAGAGGTTGCGGGCCTTGGCGCGGCTGAGCTTGCCGGACGAAGTGCGCGGCAGCGTGCGCGGGGGCACCAGCTCGACCACGCAGTTCATGCCGGTGATGGTGCGCACCTTGTCGCGGATCATGTCGCGCAGCCGCGTTCGCTCGCTCGGGTCCGAGGTGCGGCACTGGACGAGCACCGCCGGCGTCTCCTCCCCGCCGGGGGTCGTGATCGCGAAGGCGGCGATGTCGCCCGATTTGAAGCCCGGCAGCTGCTCCACCGCCCACTCGATGTCCTGGGGCCAGTGATTCTTGCCGTTGATGATGATCATGTCCTTCGCCCGGCCGACGATATAGACATAGCCGCCCGACATGTAGGCCATGTCGCCGGTGTCCAGCCAGCCGTCCTGCATGCAGGCGGCGGTCGCCTCCGGATCGCGGAAATAGCCTTCCATCACCGAGGTGCCGGAGCACCACAGCTTGCCGATCGCCTTGTCGGGAAGGACGTTGCCGTCCTCGTCGCGAATCTCGATCGCCATGCCGCGCGCCGGCACGCCGCAATTGACGACCGCGCGATAACGCTGCGGCCGATGCGCCGAGACCGAGCCGCCGGACAGCTGCGTCTCCTCCACCAGCTCGACGACGATGCCTTCGCCCGGGGGCATGATCGACACCGCCAGCGTCGCCTCGGCAAGGCCATAGGATGGCAGGAATGCGGAGGCCTGGAACCCCGCCGGCGCGAAGGCGTCGACGAAGGCCTGCATCACGTCCGGGCGGATCATGTCCGCGCCGTTGCCGGCGATGCGCCAGCGCGACAGGTCGAACCGTTCAGCGACCGGCGTCTGGCTGCCGATGCGTCGCGCGCAGATGTCGTAGCCGAACGTCGGCGAATAGGAGAGGGTGGTGCCCGGATTGCGGCTGATCAGATCGAGCCAGGCGAGCGGGCGGCGGGCGAAATCCTCGGTCTTCAGGTAATCCACCGACACCTGGTTGGCCACCGGCGACAACAGGCAGCCGACCAGCCCCATGTCGTGATACCAGGGAAGCCACGATACGCAGCGGTCGCCGTCGCGGATGTCCATGCCGATCGAATGGGCGGCGAGATTGCTGAGCAGCTGGCGGTGGGTGACGGCGACGCCATGCGGGAAGCGCGTCGAGCCGCTCGAATATTGCAGATAGGCGATCTCGTCCGGGCGCGCGTCGGGCAGCGCGATGTCGGGCGCGTCGCCCTCCGCGAAATGTTCCCAGACGATGCCGGTGACGCCGACCGCCTCGGCCGCCGCGCCGCACAGCGCGGCCAGTTCGTCCGGATAGAAGAGCAGGCTCGGATCACAGGAGCCGAGCTGCACCTTGAGCTGATCGATATAGGCTTCCCGCCCGCCGAAGCTGGTCGGCAGCGGCAGTGGCACCGGCCACGCGCCGGCATAGACCGCGCCGAAGAACAGGGCGGCGAATTCAGGGCCGGTCTCGGCGATCAGCGCCAGCCGGTCGCCCGGCTTCACGCCCTGCGCCAGCAGCCGGCGCGCCGCGGCCAGCGCATCGGCGCGCAGCATCGCGAACGGATAGGCGCGCACCAGGGTGCCGCGCGCGTCATGGAAATTCAGCCCGCGCTCGGTGCCCGCTGCGTAATCCAGCGCCTCGCCCAGCGTCCCGAAATCGGAATAGCGACGCGGGCGGGGGCAATCGGAAGGCGTCGGCAGGAGCCGGTCCGCATCGTCCAACCCCTTGTCGGTGCTAATAATCTCGTTCAGCACCTATGGCTGCTCCACTTCTCTAAAGGTACAGGCATTGGCGTTTTTTGTCGCGTCGGTCCAGTCCCAAGCTCCTTGGCCCTTACACTGTCGAATGGCGGCGTTCAAAATTCGACTCGACTGTGGCACAAACATGGCATGAGCCGGCAAGCGCAAGGGGACAGGCGGCAACGGCCGATCGACGCGCCCGCGCTGGAGGCGCTCGCTCTGGCTTATGCGGCGCGCTACGCGACGACGCGGGCGAAGCTCGCCGCCTATTTATCGCGAAAACTGACGGTGCGGCAATGGGTCGGCACAGGTTCACCGCCGGTGGAGGACATCGTCGCCCGCATGGCCGAGGCCGGCTATGTCGACGATCGCGCCTTCGCCGAGGCGCGCGGCCGCTCGCTTGCCCGGCGCGGCTACGGGCGGCGGCGGGTCGCCGCGGCGCTCGCGGCGGACGGCATCGCGGCGGAGGATCGCCAGGGCGCGCTTCCCGACGACGAGGAGGGGGCCCGCGCGGCGGCGCTCGCCTTCGCGCGCCGCCGGCGCATCGGGCCTTATGCCGCCGAGCCCGCGACGGGCGATGTCCGCGCCAGGGCGATCGCGGCGATGATCCGCGCCGGCCATGAGCCGGAGCTTGCCCGCGCGATCATCTCTGCCCCGCCGGGAGACAATGATGCCGACTAGGTCATCCTATGCTTAATCGCCTGTTGTTACTGCTTCGCATCTCCGTTTCGTCGTGTTAACGTCGTGCTCTCGGGGGAGAATTCGGGAATGCGCAGCGATCCGTCGTCCGCATCCGGGTTTGGCACCGTGTTCCCGGGGGGGAGCGTGGAACGAACGTCGGGGGCGGATTTTGAAATGAGTGATGCCGGTGTCGATGACGACGCCGGAGCGTCGGAAGTCGTCTTGGACGTATGTGGCGTCGTCAAATGGTTCGACGCGACACGCGGCTTCGGCTTCCTGGTTGGTGATCATGGCGAGGGCGATGTCCTCGTTCACTTCTCCGTGTTGCGCGAACATGGCCGCCGCACCCTGCCCGAAGGGGCGACGGTGCGTTGCCAGGCGGTGCAGCGGGAACGCGGGCTTCAGGCCCGCTCGCTCGTTTCCTTCGATCTCAGCACCGCGACCGGGCCCGATCCCGACGCGGTCGCCCGCCGGCAGACGGATCATGTCGATCCGATTGCGCTGCTCGAGGGCGCCGGGGACGAAGAGGCCGTGCGCGTGAAATGGTTCAACCGGCTCAAGGGCTATGGCTTCGTGCTGCGCGAGGGCCAGACCGAGGACATCTTCGTCCATATGGAGACGGTGCGCCGCGCGGGCTTGCGCGATCTGATTCCGGAACAGCGGCTCGTCGCCCGCATCGCCGCCGGCCGCAAGGGCCCGCTCGCAGTGACGCTCCGCGACCCGGATTGAGGGGGAAGGACGCCCACTTCCCGTTTGTCCCGGGCAGGGCTGTTTGAGACCCGCTTCGGCAAGCCGGGCGGCTTCTTCAGGGTCGACGGGTCCGGCTTTGCCCCGGCCGGCGCGATCCCGCCCGTTCGTTGCGGGCATGGACTGGGCGTAGTCGAGGGGACCGAGCCCTTCGTCATCCCGGACGACGGCGCCCGCACGGGAAAACCATCCTTCCATCCCTTTGCCGTTGCGCGGCCACCCGCATCCCGGCTAGGGGCAGGGCATGGGTTTGTTGAAGAGCATCTTCACCTGGTGGGATGGGGCCACGATCGGCACCAGCCTGTTCAGCCGCCGCAATGGCAGCGAAGTCGGCCGCGACGCGCTCGGCAACGTCTATTTCGAGACGAAGGCCGGCCGCAAGGGCCCGCGCCGCCGTTGGGTGATCTATGCCGGCGCCAATGACGCGAGCCGCGTGCCGCCGGAATGGCATGGCTGGCTGCACAACACCGTCGATCAGACGCCGGATCAGGCGCCCCCGCCGCGCGAATGGCAGAAGCCGCCGCTCGCCAACATGACCGGCACTGCCCAGGCCTATCGCCCGGCCGGCGCGCTGGAGGCCGGCGGCGTGCGCGCCGCGGCCACCGGCGATTATGAGGCCTGGAGCCCGAACTGAGCGATGCGTGGCGTTTTCCGTGAGAATCTGACCGAGGCCCTTGTCGGCTTCGTCGTCGTCGCGCTCGCCCTGTGGTTCGCGGTGTTCGCCTGGCAGCGCACCGGCGGCGGCGGTGCCACCTCGGCGGTCCACGTCACCGCGCTGTTTCCCAACGCCACCGGCGTCAGCGTGGGCACCGATGTGCGCATCGCCGGCCTCAAGGTGGGCACGGTCTCGACCCAGCGGCTCGATCCCAAGACGTGGCAGGCCGAAGTCGTCCTCGCGCTCGATCCGTCGACGAAGGTGCCGGCGGATTCGACGGCGGTGATCACGTCCGAGGGGCTGCTCGGCGGCACTTATATCCAGCTCGTGCCCGGTGCGGATCAGGTCGCGCTGAAGGAAGGCGACATGATCGTCGACACCCAGGGCTCGCTGGACCTGATGAGCCTGATCGGCCAGTTCATCAACCGCACCGGCTCCGGCGACGACAAGTCCGGCGGCGCGGCCGCCGGCGGCTCCGGCACGATGGGAACGGCCCCGGCGCCGGGCAAGTGAAGGGCTGGCAACTCGGCCTGCTCGGCGCGGCCGGCGTTGCCGCTGCGTGGCAGGGCCTGCACGCCTACCAGGAAGCCACCGCGCCTGCCATCCAGCCGGACAGCGCCGCCCCCGCCGCGGCGGACCCCGCCGCCACGCCGGCCGCGGCGCCCCGGCCCCGTGCCGCGCCGCCGGTGTTGCCGACGCGCCCGATCAGCAAGGGCGAGACGCCGCTCGTCGATCGCGTCGCCGTGCTTGGCGTGCTCAACAAGCGCAACGGCGTCTGGCGCGACGTCACGCTGAAGCCGGGACAGGCGATCCGCCTCAACGACCTCATCATCCGCCTGCGCGCCTGTGAGACCACCGCCGATTGGGAGCCGGAGCAACTTACCGGCGCGTTCGTGCAGGTGGATGTACAGGCGCGCGACGGCACATGGTCGCGTATCTTCTCTGGCTGGCTCTACAAGGAATCGCCGTCGCTCAACGTCGTCGAGCACCCGATCTACGATGTCTGGCCCAAGAGCTGCGCGATGACGCATCCGGATATCGGGCCGGACACCGTCTCGCTGGCCGGCGGGGGCGAGACGAGCTTGTCGAGGGCCGCGAAATCGACGCCTGCCGATGCCGCGACCAATGCCGAGGGCAGGCCAGCGCCGGGGCCGACCCCGCCGGCGACCAGCGCGGAATCCAGCAACGCGCGATAGGCCGCTCGGCTCACCTCCACCGCGCCCATCGAGGCGAGGTGATCGGTGATGAACTGGCAGTCGAGCAGGCGATACCGCCCGACCCTCAGCCGCGCGACGAGATGGGCGAGCGCGATCTTCGAGGCGTCGCGGGCGCGGCTGAACATGCTCTCGCCAAAAAAGGCCGCGCCCAGCGACACGCCATAGAGCCCGCCGACCAGCTCGTCGCCCTGCCAGCATTCGATCGAATGGGCATTGCCGCGGCGGTGAAGCTCTCCATAGGCATCTTCGATCGCCGGATTGATCCAGGTATCGGGCCGGTTCTCGACCCGCTCCGCACAGGCCGACACCACTTGGCCGAAAGCGCGATCGGCGGTCACCTCGAAGCGATCCGCCTTCAGTGTCTTGGCCAGCGAGCGGGCGAGGCGGAACCCGTCCAGCGGCAGAATGCCGCGCTGTTTGGGCTCGACCCAGAAAATATCGGGTGCCTCGCGGCTGTCGGCCATCGGGAAAACGCCGATCGAATAGGCCCCGAGGAGCAGATCGGGGTCGATGTTCGGCGATACGTCGCGGTCGGCGCGGGCGCGGTTCATTCCAGCGTCTTTATATGCCCGAATGGCGGCGGTGCGCCAAGCATCCGCCAAAGCGGTTCATCGCAGCGTCAGGAACATGATGACCGCCATGACGATGCCGCCCAGCAGCAGCATCGTCTTCCACGCCGGGCCCCGGCCCCGGCGGCGCGGGTCCGGGCGGAGCAGACGGGCGACGCCCGGCGGCAGCGCGCTGAGCAGCACGGCCTGCGCCTGCGTCGAGAGGGCACCGCTCATCACCGCCGCGGTGATGTCCTTGCTGCCCTGGAAGATGGTCACGCCATGCGCATCGGCATGGATCTGAAAATTGCCGGCGGCCGGCGGCGGCTTGTCGTCCTGTTCGGGAAGCGCGGGGTGGCCGGCCGGCCGACCGCTTGCCGGCGTGGCACCGCCGCCACCGCCGGGGTAGAGCCGCCGGTCCTGCTCGACGAGGAACTGAACGAGGTGGCGCAGCTGTTCGGGCGTCGGCTGGGGCAGGCGGGGCATGTCAGCGGCGGCCGCGGTTTGGGGCAGCGGGCCGTCCTTCGTGCGGGCTCCGGCCCGCGCCGCCGCGTCGCTCAGCGCGCGGTCGGGCAGGGCCCTGAGCATCTTTTCCAGACCGCCGGTGGTTTGCGCGGCGGCGATGTCGATGCCGGTCAGCCGGGCCAACGCCTTCTGCGCCTCGGGCGAAAGATTGACGATCGCTGCCGGGCCGAAGCCGTTGGCGCCCGCGCTCGCCCCGGCATTGGCGCCATAGCCGTAGCTCGTCGTGCCGGACTGGGCGCTGGCGGGAGGAACAGGCTGGACGGTGCCCGAGGCCGCGCCCGTGCCGCCTGTCGGCGTGATCGCTGGAATCGCCATGAAACCCGTCCTTGCTGAGCCCTCCATCCCCCACGGGAAAGACGACAGCCATAGACGGGCGCGGGTTTACGATTTGCTAATCCCTAAAGGATCGCACCGATTCGCTCCGGCGGGCGGCCCAGCGCCACGCCTTTTTCGGTCTCGACCAGCGGACGCTCGATGAGGATCGGGTTGGCCGCCATCGCCGCCAGCACGGCCGCGTCGTCGGCGCCGGCCAGCGCCTTCGCGCCGTCCTCGCCTTTGCGCAGCCCGTCGCGCGGGCTCATGCCGGCGCGGGCATAGAGCCGCTCCAGCTCGGCCGCGCTCGGCGGGGTCTTGAGATAATCGACGATTTCGATTTCGACTCCGGGCGCCGCCTCAAGCAGCGCCAGCGCCTCGCGCGACTTGGAGCAGCGCGGATTGTGAAAGATGCGCGCCTTCACGATTTCGGCTCCTGCCGCGCGAGCCACGCCTCCAGCCACTTGATGGTATAGTCTCCGGCCTGGAATTCCGGATCGTCGAGCAGCGCCTGGTGGAGTGGGATGGTCGTCTTCACCCCGTCGATCACGAACTCCTCCAGTGCCCGGCGCAGCCGGCGCAGCGCACCCTCGCGGCTGTGGCCCCACACGATCAGCTTCGCGATCATCGAGTCGTAGTAAGGCGGGATGCGGTAGCCGGCATAGAGCCCGGAATCGACGCGCACGTTCATCCCTCCCGGCGCGTGATACTGCTTCACCAGCCCGGGCGACGGCGCGAAGCTGCGCGGATCCTCGGCGTTGATGCGCACCTCGATGGCATGGCCGCGGAACTCGACATCCTCCTGGCGCAGGGTCAGCGGATGGCCCTCGGCGATGCGGATCTGCTCGCGCACAAGATCGAGCCCGGTGATCGCTTCGGTCACCGGATGCTCCACTTGCAGGCGGGTGTTCATCTCGATGAAGTAGAAGCGCCCGTCCTCGTAAAGGAACTCGATGGTGCCCGCGCCGCGATAGCCCATCTCGGCCATCGCCCTGGCGACGACGCCGCCCATTTCGGCGCGCTGCTCCGCCGAGATCACCGGCGAGGGGGCCTCCTCGAGCACCTTCTGGTGGCGGCGCTGCAGTGAGCAATCGCGCTCGCCGAGATGGATGGCGTGGCCCTGGCCGTCACCGAAGATCTGGAATTCGATATGGCGCGGATCGCCGAGATATTTCTCCATGTAGACGGTGGCGTCGCCGAACGCCGCCTTCGCCTCGGAGCCGGCCTGTGCCATCAGCGACTCGAGCTCGCTCTCCTCGGGCACCACTTTCATGCCGCGCCCGCCGCCGCCAGAGGCGGCCTTGATCAGCACCGGATAGCCGATCTCCGCAGCGACGCGCTTGGCCTCGCCGAGATCGGTAAGCGGCCCGTCCGAGCCCGGCACCAGCGGCAGGCCGAGGCGGGCGGCGGTGGCCTTCGCCTCGATCTTGTCGCCCATGGTGCGGATATGCTCGGGCTTGGGGCCGATCCAGATCAGGCCGTGGCTCTCCACGATCTCGGCAAAGCGGGCATTCTCGGAGAGGAAGCCATAGCCGGGGTGGATGGCATCGGCGCCGCTGATCTCCGCGGCGGCGATGATATTGGGCACGTTGAGATAGGATTCGCCCGCCGGCGGCGGCCCGATGCACACCGCCTGATCCGCGAGGCGGACATGCATCGCGTCCGAATCCGCGGTGGAATGCACCGCCACCGTCTGCAGCCCCATCTCATGGGCGGCACGATGGATGCGAAGCGCGATCTCGCCGCGATTGGCGATGAGGATCTTCTGGATGGCCATGGCCCGGCCTTACTCGACGATCACGAGCGGCTGGTCGAACTCGACGGGCTGGCCATTGTCGACGAGTATCTGGCGCACCGTGCCGGCATGGGTGGCGACGATCGGGTTCATCACCTTCATCGCCTCGACGATGAGCAGGGTCTGGCCGGCCGACACCTGCGCGCCCGCGGTGACGAAGGGCGCGGCCTCGGGATTGGGCGACAGATAGACGGTACCGACCATCGGCGAGCGAACCGTGCCGGGATGATCAGCCGGCGCGGTGGCCGTCGTCGGGGCAGCGGCGGGGGCCGCAGCGGCGACCGGGGCGGGCGCGGCCGCCATCGGGGCGGGGGCCGCGATCACCGGGGCCGCCGGCTCGCGCGCGACGCGGATGCGCCGCTCGCCGTCCTGCACCTCGATCTCGGTAAGCCGGGTCTCGTCGAGCAGCTCGGCGAGCTGCCGGACCAGAGTGGGATCAATCTGCATGATGGAGCTTTCCTGCTCGGCCATTCACTGACCCTTTTTTCCGTTCATGCGCGCGGGCTTTGTCAGAGCTTGGCCGCCGCGTCCAGCGCGAGCGCATAGGACAGCGCGCCAAAACCCGCGATAGTTCCCTTCGCCGCCTGCCCGACGAGGCTGACATGGCGGAAGGATTCGCGCTTGTGCGGGTTCGACAGATGCACCTCGATCACCGGCACGGCGATCGCCTTGATCGCGTCGTGGATTGCGACGGAGGTATGGGTGAAGGCGGCGGCGTTGAGGATCACCGCCCTGGCGCCCACCGCGTTCGCCTCCTGCAGCCAGTCGACGATATGCCCTTCATGGTTGGACTGGCGCATGTCGATGGCGATGCCCAGCGCCTGCGCCTGATCCTCCAGCCGGCTGGCGATGTCGTCCAGCGTGTCGTGGCCGTAGATGTCCGGCTCGCGCAGGCCGAGCATGTTGATGTTCGGGCCGTTGAGGACGAAGACGGTGTCGGTCACATGGGCTCTCCATCGCGTGTTGCGGGCGGGTGCGCCCCCTCCCTATATGCGAGCCATGCACACAGACGGAACCATCTCCATCCGCGTCAATGGCGAACACCGGCGCGTCACCGACGGGCTCAGCCTTGCCGAGCTTGCCTCCGAACTCGGCTTCGTGCCCGAAAAGATCGCGGTCGAGCGCAATCTGGCGGTGGTCCCGCGCTCGACGCTGGCCGAGGTGAAGGTCGAGGATGGCGACGAGCTGGAGATTGTCCACTTCGTCGGCGGCGGCGATCACGCCGGCCCGGTCGACGAGGATCGCTGGACGGTGGCGGGACGCAGCTTCCGCTCGCGCCTGATCGTCGGCACCGGCAAGTACCGGACGCTGGAGGAGAATGCCGCGGCGGTGGTCGCCGCCGGCGCCGAGATCGTCACCGTCGCGGTGCGCCGGGTCAACATCTCCGACCCCAAGGCGCCGATGCTGACCGATTATATCGATCCGAAGCTTTACACCTATCTGCCCAACACCGCCGGCTGCTTCACCGCCGACGAGGCGATCCGCACGTTGCGGCTCGCCCGCGAGGCCGGCGGCTGGGACCTCGTCAAGCTGGAGGTGCTGGGCGAGGCGCGTACCCTTTATCCCGACATGGTCGAGACGCTGCGCGCCACCGAGATACTGGCGAAGGAGGGCTTCCTTCCGATGGTCTATTGCGTGGACGATCCGATCGCCGCCAAACGGCTGGAGGATGCCGGCGCGGTGGCGGTGATGCCGCTCGGCGCGCCGATCGGCTCCGGGCTTGGCATCCAGAATCAGGTGACGATTCGCCTTATCAAGGAAGGCGCTGGCGTGCCGGTGATCGTCGATGCCGGCGTCGGCACCGCCTCCGATGCCGCGGTGGCGATGGAGCTGGGCTGCGACGGCGTGCTGATGAACACCGCCATCGCCGAGGCGCGCGAGCCGATGCTGATGGCTGCCGCGATGAAGGCGGCGGTCGAGGCCGGCCGGCTCGCCTACCGCGCCGGCCGCATGGGCAAGCGCCGCTACGCCGACCCCTCCAGCCCGCTCGCCGGTCTGATCTGAACCCTTCCCGGGCGGGCCTCCGGGGGGTGACAGGAACCTCCCGCCCTCTCGCGCGCTTCATGACGCGAGAGACAGCGAATGGAGGCTTCTATGGGTGAGTTGAAGGATCGGGTCGAAGGCGCCGCCAATGAGGCGATCGGCAAGGCCAAGCGCGCCATCGGCGACGCCACCGATCGGCCGGACATTCGTGCCGAGGGTGACGCACAGGAGGCCAGGGGCGACGTCCAGTCCGCCATCGGCCGCGCCAAGGGCGGCGTGAAGAACGCCGTCGACAGGATCTGAATTCGACCGTTGCCGCGAGAGCGGACGCGACCAGGGCGTCGCCCCACATGGGGCGGCGCCCTTTTCATGTTGCGCTGCATCGCATTGCGCTCGCCCGGGGCCGGGCCTAAGACCGCGGCAACGGCGCGGGGGAGCAGGAAAGGCGAGATGGGAAAAGTCTATCCGAACGCAACGGCGGCGCTTGAAGGCCTGCTGCATGACGGCATGATGATCTGCGCGGGCGGCTTTGGCCTGTGCGGCATTCCGGAGCGATTGATCGACGCTGTGCAGGCGTCCGGCGTGAAGGGGCTGGTGATCGCCTCGAACAATGCCGGCATCGACAATGTCGGTCTCGGCAAGCTGCTCCGCACCCGCCAGGTCGCCAAGATGATCTCCTCCTATGTCGGTGAGAACAAGGAGTTCGAGCGGCAATATCTGGCCGGGGAGCTGGCCGTGGAATTCTGCCCGCAGGGCACGCTGGCCGAGCGCATCCGCGCCGGGGGCGCGGGCATTCCGGGCTTCTACACCAAGACCGGCGTCGGCACGATCGTCGCCGACGGCAAGGAGACCAGGGAGTTCGACGGGGAGACCTACGTCCTCGAACGCGGCATCCGCGCCGACCTGTCGATCATCAAGGGCTGGAAGGCGGACGAGGCGGGCAACCTCATCTTCCGCAAGACGGCGCGCAACTTCAATCAGCCGATGGCCACCGCCAGCCACATGACGGTGGCCGAGGTGGAGGAGATCGTGCCGGTGGGCTCGCTCGATCCGGACGCGATCCACGTGCCCGGCATTTTCATCAAGCGGCTCGTCCTCGGCGCGCCCTATGAGAAGCAGATCGAATTCCGAACCACCCGCGCGAGGGAGGCCGCCTGATGTCCTGGACCCGCGACGACATGGCGGCGCGCGCCGCCCGTGAACTGCGTGACGGCTTCTACGTCAACCTCGGCATCGGCATCCCGACCCTGGTGGCGAACCATATCCCGGCCGGCCTCGAGGTGACGCTCCAGTCCGAGAACGGCATGCTCGGCATCGGGCCCTTTCCCTATGAGGACGAGGTCGACCCGGATCTGATCAACGCCGGCAAGCAGACGATCAGCGAACTGCCGTCATCCAGCTATTTCTCCTCGGCGGACAGCTTCGCGATGATCCGCGGCGGCCATATCGACCTGACCGTGCTTGGCGCGATGGAAGTGTCGGAAGGCGGCGACATCGCCAACTGGATGATCCCCGGCAAGATGGTGAAGGGCATGGGCGGGGCGATGGACCTCGTCGCCGGCGTCAAGAAGATCATCGTCGTCATGGAGCATAATGCCAAGTCGGGCGATGCCAAGTTCATCCCGGAATGCACGCTGCCGCTCACCGGCAAGAACGTCGTCGACATGATCATCACCGACATCGCCGTATTCCAGCGCCCCGACCATCAGAGCCCGTTCGCGCTGATCGAGCTGGCGCCGGGCGTCACGGCGGAGGAGGTCAAGGCCCGCACCACGGCGCATTATATCGAGCGGGTGTAGCAGTTCGCGGGGCGTCTCTCGCGCGCCGGCGTGCCGCATTCGTCGTTTGGCATCCGCCGCGCGACGGGCTCCGGAGAGTCAGTTGCGCGGACCGACGCACGTTCAGGCTGACGGAATCCTCTTCCCGAGGCTTTGTTATCCACAACAAACCTCTTCGGTTCATCCCGGCTCGGCGGCGCTCTGCCGCCGGGACGGCTTGTGGTAGAGAGGGGCAGGGCTAGAAGATTGCCCTTCCGCGCAGATCATTTGCGCCCCCTGCTTCCCGAGGCCCATGAAACAGGTCGTGATCCGTCCCCCGAAGCGCCCGCGCCGCGCGCGTCCCGGCTTCGTGGCGATCCTCGTCGCGGCTGGTGTGATCGCCCTGCTGGCGGCCGCCATGTCGATGGACCTGTTCACCCGCCGCATCGGCCCGACGAAGCTCGCCCCGGCGCTGACGGCCGATGCCAGCGGCGCCATCGTCGAGGCGCCGCCGGTGGGCAGCCGCATCGATTACCGGCGGCTGGATCAGCGGCTGACCCGGCTCGCCGGGATGAAGGGCGTGGTCGGCTTCGCCGTCGCCGTGGTCGAGCAGGGGCGCATCCGCTTCCTCAAGGGCTATGGCGTGCGCGCGCCGGGCTCCACCGATCCGGTCGATCTCAAGACCCGCTTCGCCTGGGCCTCGCTGTCCAAGACGGTGGCGGCGACGCTGATGGAGCGGCTGGCGCAGGAAGGCCGCGTGCGGCTCGATCGGCCGGTCGCCGATTACGGCACGTCGCTGCGCCTGCCCAATGGCGGCGAGCAGGTGGTGACGGTGGAGGACGTGCTGTCGCACCGCACCGGGCTGGTGAAGAACGCCTGGGACGACCGGCTGGAAGATGGCCAGGATCCGGCGGTGATCCGGGGCGACTATGCCAAGCTTTCCAATCTCTGCCGTCCGGGCACCTGCTTCGCCTACCAGAATATCGCCTATGACACCGCGCACGAGATCGTCGAGAAGGTGACCGGCACACCCTATGCGCAGGCGGTTCGTCAGCTGATCTTCGGCCCGCTCGGCATGACCGGCGCCTCGATCGGGCAGGAGGGGCTGGAGGCGGATGATGATTGGGCGCGCCCGTCCAACGGCCTGCGCGCCTATCCGGTGCAGCAAAATTATTATCATGTGCCGGCCGCCGGCGGGGTCAATTCGACGATCGTCGATCTTGGCATCTGGCTGCGCGCGCAGATGGGCGGCGTGCCCGCCATCCTGCCGCCGGCGCTGCTCGACGATCTCCACCGCGCCCGCGTCGATACCTGGTCGGAGCATCGCACCGAATATGACGTGCCGATGCGCGATACCAGCTACGCGCTCGGCTTCCGCAACGCCTGGTATGACGGACGGCGGCTGATCGGCCATCGCGGCGCCGTGCGTGGCTATCGCTCGCTCATCTCCTTTGATCCGGAGGCGGGGGTCGGCGTCGCCGTGCTGTGGAATTCGGAAAGCACGCGGCCCGTCGGCATCCCGATGGAAATCTGGGACATGCTCGCCGGGCGACCGGCAAAGGACTGGCTGAGGCTCGACGATCGCAAGAAAGCATCCTGAAACCGTCTTCCTGCGATCTTTCCTTTCGCCGCAATTGCGTTTAGAGCAGCTTCCATCATGACCAAGCCCCGCACGCTCTACGAGAAAATCTGGGACGCCCATGTCGTCGAACGACGCCCCGATGGCACCTGCCTGATCTATATCGACCGCCATCTCGTCCATGAGGTGACGAGCCCGCAGGCGTTCGAGGGGCTTCGCGCGACGGGCCGTGGCGTGCGGCGGCCCGATCTCACCCTCGCGGTGCCCGATCACAATCTGCCGACGACGCCGCGCCGCAACCCGGACGGCTCGCGCATCCCGATCGCAGACGCGGAATCGGCCAACCAGCTCGCCACGCTGGAGCGCAACGCGCCGGCCTTCGGCATACGCTATATCGGCGATGCCGATCCGGAGCAGGGCATCGTCCATGTCGTCGGGCCGGAACAGGGCTTCTCGCTGCCGGGCACGACCATCGTCTGCGGAGACAGCCATACCTCGGCGCATGGCGGGATCGGCGCGCTGGCCTTCGGTATCGGCACGTCCGAGGTCGAGCATGTGCTGGCGACCCAGACATTGCTGCTCCAGCAGTCGAGGACGATGGAGGTCCGCGTCGATGGCGCGCTCGGCTTCGGGGTCAGCCCGAAGGACGTGGTGCTGGCGATCATCGGACGCATCGGGGCAGCGGGCGGCACCGGCCACGTCATCGAATATACCGGCTCCGTATTCCGCGAGATGTCGGTGGAAGGGCGGATCACCGTCTGCAACATGTCGATCGAAGGCGGCGCCCGCGCCGGCCTGGTCGCGCCGGACGACACCGTGTTCGACTATCTCAAGGGTCGTCCGATGGCCCCTGCGGGCGCGGACTGGGAGGCCGCCGTCGCCTGGTGGCGCACGCTGCCGAGCGACCCGGGAGCGACCTACGACAAGGTCGTGGTGCTCGATGCCGCGGCCATCGCGCCCGGCGTCACCTGGGGCACCAGCCCGGAGGACGTGGTGCCGATCACCGGCGCCGTTCCGGATCCGGAGAGCTTCGCCGACCCGTCCAAGCAGGCCGCCGCCGCCAAGTCGCTCGCCTATATGGGCCTGACCCCGGGTACGCGGATGGAGGATGTGGCGGTGGAGAATATCTTCATCGGCAGCTGCACCAACAGCCGCATCGAGGATCTGCGTGCGGCCGCCGCCGTGGCCCGCGGCCGCCGCCGCGCGGACGGCGTCAAGCGCGTGTGGGTGGTGCCCGGCTCCGGCCTGGTCAAGCGGCAGGCGGAAGCCGAGGGGCTGGACCGCGTCTTCATCGAGGCGGGGTTCGAATGGCGCGAGCCCGGCTGCTCGGCCTGCCTCGGCATGAACCCGGACAAGATCCCCGCCGGCGAGCGCTGCGCCTCCACCTCGAACCGCAATTTCGTCGGACGGCAGGGCCCGGGCTCACGCACCCATCTCGTCTCGCCGGCGATGGCCGCGGCCGCGGCGGTAACCGGCCGGCTGACCGACGTCCGGGAGCTGATCGGCTGATGCAGAATTTCACCCATGTCGAGGGGCGCGCCTATCCGTGGGGCGCCAAGAACATCGACACCGATGTCATCATCCCGGCCCATTACCTCAAGACGGTGAGCCGCGAGGGGCTTGGCAGGGGCGCGTTCGAGACGGTGCGCGCGACCGATGGGAACATCTTCGACGATCCCCGCTACGCCGGCGCGCCGGTGCTGATCGCGGGCGACAATTTCGGCTGCGGCTCCAGCCGCGAGCATGCCGCCTGGGCGCTGGGCGACATGGGCGTGCGCGCGGTAATCGCGCCGAGCTTCTCGGATATCTTCTCCGGCAATGCGGTGAAGAATGGCATCCTGCCCGTGGTCCTGCCGCAGGCGGCGGTCGACCGGCTGATCGAGGTCGCCCGCGATCACCCGATCACCGTCGATCTCGAGACCTGCACGGTCACCACCCCGTTCCAGGATCGCTTCCCGTTCGAGATCGACCCCTTCCGCCGGCAATGCCTGCTCGAGGGGCTGGACGAGATCGGCATCACGCTCGCCATGGCCCCAGCGATCACCGGATTCGAGGCCGAGATGGCGCGAGACCGGCCGTGGCTCGCCGGCCGCACCGGGGCGGCGCCGCACGCGGCCTGAACGCCCGGTTGCGCGCGGGCCGGCCTGTCCCTATCTCTCCGGCGAATTTCGCTAGGATAGCAAGGGGCGGCAATGACGACTTTCGACGATCGCGAGCGGGGATTCGAGACCAAGTTCGCCCATGATCAGGAAATGGCATTCCGCGTCACGGCGCGGCGCAATCGCCTGATCGGCCAATGGGCTGCCGGGCTGATGGGCCTTACCGCGGCCGAGACCGACGCCTATGCCAAGGCGGTCGTCCAGGCCGATTTCGAGGAGGCCGGCGACGAGGATGTGATCCGCAAGCTGCTCGGCGACCTCGTCAGCGCCAATGTCGACATGGACGAGGCGCGCATCCGCGCCCAGCTCGATGCGTCGACGATCGAGGCCCGCCGCCAGCTCATGGAGGCGAAGTAACCGAGATGCCGATGGCGGCGGACGAGATTGCGGCGATGATCCGGGAGAATATCCCGGATGCCGCCGTGGAGATCACCGATCTCGCCGGTGACGGCGATCATTATGCGGCGCGCGTCACCGCGGAAAGCTTCCGCGGCACCTCTCGCGTCGCCCAGCACCAGCGCGTCTACGCCGCGCTCGGCGGCCGGATGGGCGGCGTGCTCCATGCGCTCCAGCTTACCACCGCCATTCCCGACTGAGGATTTTGCGACATGTCGAATGAAGCCCAGGCCCGTATCGCCGAGACGGTGAACACCAATCCCGTCGTGCTGTTCATGAAGGGCACGCCGCTTTTCCCGCAGTGCGGCTTTTCCAGCCGTGCGGTGGCCATCCTCGACCATATCGGCGTCGAATATGCTTCGGTCGACGTGCTGCAGGATCAGGGCATCCGCCAGGGCATCAAGGAATATTCCGACTGGCCGACCATCCCCCAGCTTTATGTGAAGGGCGAATTTGTCGGCGGTTCGGATATCCTCATGGAGATGTACGAGGCCGGCGAGCTGGTGCAGCTGTTCGAGGAGCGGGGCATCGCGCACAAGGCGTGATGGCGCGCGCACCCCGTTCGGGTGGAAGGGCGACAAAGCGTGACCTTCTGCCCGAACGTCCCCATATCTCTTCCGTGACAGAGCAGGCGCCCGACCACGTCCAGCCCCTCTCGCCGCTCGTGCGGCGGGTGCTGGCTGCCAATCCGTCGCCCTTCACCTTCACCGGCACGCAGACCTATGTAGTGGGGAAGGGCGAGGTGGCGGTGATCGACCCCGGGCCCGATCTCTCGGCCCATATCGACGCCATCCTCGCCGCCACGGCGGGCGAGCGCGTCACCGCGATCCTCTGCACCCACACCCATCGCGATCACAGCCCCGGCGCCGCCCCGCTCAAGGCGGCGACCGGCGCCGAGGTGATCGGTTGCGCGCCGCTGTCGCTCGACGATGACGGGCCGCGCGCCGATGCCGCGTTCGACACCGGCTACGCCCCCGACCGGGTGCTCGCCGACGGCGAGCGCGTGTCCGGCCCCGGCTGGACCCTGGAGGCGGTCGCCACCCCCGGCCACACCTCCAACCACCTGTGCTTCGCGCTGGCGGAGGAGCGGGCGCTGTTCAGCGGCGATCATGTCATGGGCTGGTCGACTACCGTCGTCTCGCCCCCGGACGGCGACATGGCCGCCTATATGGCGAGCCTCGACCGGCTGATGGCGCGGGCCGATCATCTCTATTATCCCGCCCATGGCGAGCCGATCGCCGAGCCGCAGCGCTGGGTGCGCGGCCTCATCGGGCATCGGCGGCAGCGTGAGGGGCAGATATTGCGGCTGCTCGGCGAGGATGTCGGCCTGATCCCGGAGATGGTGGCGCGAATGTATTCCGGGATCGATCCGCGCCTGCATCCGGCGGCCGGCCGCTCCGTGCTCGCCCATCTCATCGACCTTGAGGCGCGCGCCCGCGTCGCCCGCGACAATGACCGGTGGAGGCTGGCTGCGTGAAGCGCACGATCGTCATCCTGCTCGCCGCCGCCCTGATCGGACTGGGCGCGTGGTTGGGCCTTTCCAACCTCGGGCGCTGGTCGACGACCCCGCCCGATCCCGAGACAGTGGCCTCGGCCAGCCTGCAGGGTCTGCGCGAGCAGAATCGGCTGACGCCGTTCGCGGCCCGCTTCGTGGCGGTGGTCACCTCCAGCCAGTCCCGCTTCGGCCTGTCCGCGCGCAAGACGATGATCATGCCGGGCACGGTGCGTTACGAGCTTGACCTTGCCCGTCTTCAGCAGCGCGACCTTGCGTGGAATCCGACGACGCGGACGCTGACGATCACCCTGCCGCCGGTCGAGGTATCCGGCCCGGAAGTCGATATGGCCGGCATCAAGGAATATGATTCGGGCGGCGTGCTGATGGCGCTCACCCATGCCGAACAGGCGCTCGATCAGGCAAACCGCGCCGCCGCCCAGCGCCAGCTGGTGGCACAGGCGCGGGAGGCAGCGCCGCTCCGCCTTGCCCGGGACGCCGCGCGCAGTGCCGTCGAGCGCAGCTTCGCGATGCCGTTGCGCGCCGCCGGCATCGACGCGACGGTCAAGGCCCGCTTCGCCGACGAGCCCGATCCCGCCGCCGCGCCGGAATATGTCGACCATTCCACCTCGCTGAACGAGGTCTACGCCTCTCCCCGATAGGTCGGCCGACATCCCCTGCTTCGTCAACTTCGCCTCAACTCTGGCGGGGCGGGCGGGTCTCGCCTATCTGGGCGGCGAAGAGGAGTTTCGACCATGAACGCCGTCACCGAGAGCCTCAAGGGCGTCGACATCCGCGCCGAGATCGATCGGCTTCGCAAGGAGCGCAATGCCGTCATCCTGGCCCATTATTATCAGGATCCGGTGATCCAGGATCTCGCCGATTTCGTCGGTGACAGCCTCGACCTGTCGCGCAAGGCGGCCGACACCGATGCCGAGGTGATCGCCTTTTGCGGCGTGCGCTTCATGGCCGAGGTCGCCAAGATCCTGTCGCCCGAGAAGACGGTGATCCTGCCGGACATGGCCGCCGGCTGCTCGCTGGAGGACAGCTGCCCGCCGCAGGAGTTCGCAGCCTTCCGCGCTGCCCATCCCGATCACATCGCGCTCACCTACATCAACTGCTCCGCGGCGGTGAAGGCGCATTCAGACATCATCGTCACCTCCTCCTCGGCGGAGAAGATCCTTGCCCAGCTGCCGCTGGATCAGAAGATCATCTTCGCCCCCGACAAGAATCTCGGCGCCTATTTCAATCGCAAGACCGGGCGGGACATGCTGCTCTGGCCGGGCGCCTGCATCGTTCACGAGGCGTTTTCGGAGACGGAGCTGCTGAAGCTCAAGGCGCTGCATCCCGGCGCGCCGGTCGCCGCCCACCCGGAATGCCCGGCCTATATCCTCGATCATGCCGATCAGGTCGGGTCGACGCGCGCCATCCTCGAATTCGCGCTGGCGACGCAAGCGGACACGATCATCGTCGCCACCGAGCCGCACATCATCCACCAGATGGAGAAGGCAGCGCCGCACAAGACCTTCATCGGCGCGCCCGGCGCCGACGGCAACTGCAACTGTAACATGTGCCCCTATATGGCGCTGAACACGCTGGAGAAGCTTTACGTCGCGCTGCGCGACATGCAGCCCCGCATCGAGCTGGACGAGGCGACCCGCCTAGCCGCCAAGGCGCCGCTCGATCGCATGCTGGCCATGGCCGCCGGCACGGTCGGCCTCGGCGATCTCGGCCTGCGCCAGGTGAAGGGGTGATCGCGGGCTTCGACGTCGCCGCGTTCGTCGCCGCGACTCTGGCCGAGGATCTGGGCGACGGCGGCGACATCACGTCGGCGGCCGTCATTCCCGAGCAGGCCCGCTTCACCGGCGTCATGGACAGTCGCGACGCGATCACCGTCGCCGGCCTGCCCCTCGCCGAGGCGTTTTTCCGCACGCTCGATCCGGATGTCCGCATCGAGCGGCTGGTCGAGGATGGCGATCGCGTGTCGCGCGGCACCGATCTGATGCGGATCGAGGGCAGGGCGCGCGCGCTGCTCACCGCCGAGCGCTCGGCGCTCAACACCCTTCAGCATCTCTCGGGGGTCGCGACGCTGACGCGCACCTATGTCGACGCCATCGCGGGCACCGGCGCAGTGCTGCTCGACACGCGCAAGACCATTCCCGGGCTGCGCCTGCTCGAGAAATACGCCACCCGCATGGGTGGAGCGACCAATCACCGCATGGGCCTGTGGGATGCGGCGATGATCAAGGATAATCACGTCGCCGTCGCCGGCGGCGTCGCCGAGGCCGCGGCGCGCGCCAGGGCAGCGGGTATCGCCCGCATCATCGTCGAGGTCGATCGCGTCGACCAGATCGAGCCGGCGCTGGCCGCCGGCGCCACCCATTTGCTGCTCGACAATATGCCGCCGGCAATCCTGCGCGGCGCCGTCACGCTGGTCGGCGGGCGCGTGCCGACCGAGGCATCGGGCGGCGTCACGCTGGAGACGATCCGGGCGATCGCGGAAACCGGCGTCACCTATATTTCGGTCGGCCGCTTGACCCAGTCGGCGCCGGCGGCAGACATCGGTCTCGACCTCGCCACTGCCTGACCCGGAGCCTTGATGCGCGCCCTGATCCTCGCTTTGCCGGCCCTGCTTGCCGCGCCCACGATGCTCTCCGCCCAGACGCCGGCGAGCTGCCCGTTGCCGGGCGCGCTGATCACCCCGCACGATGCGCTGCCGAACGAGAACGAGCCGCGCCGCGTCGTGCCGATCGGCGGCTATACCCTGGCGATCAGCTGGTCGCCGGAATTTTGTCGCGGCAAGCCGGCGAGCTACAGCTTCCAGTGCAGCGGGCGTGCCCGGTTCGGCTTCGTGCTCCACGGGCTGTGGCCGGACGGGAAGGGGAAGGATTGGCCCCAATATTGCGCGCCGACCGGGATCGTCTCCCCGCGCACGATCCGCGGCATGATGTGCGCAACGCCCTCCGAACAGCTCATCCAGCATGAATGGGCCAAGCACGGCACCTGCATGCCCGGCGAGACGCCCGAAAGCTATTTCGCGCGCTCCTCGGCGATGTACCGCCAGCTCCGCTTCCCGGACATGGACCGTCTGTCGCGTGATCGGTCGCTGACGGTGGGCGGCTTCCAGCGCGCCTTCGCCGCCGTCAATCCTGGCCTGCGTGCGGACATGATGCGCGTCACGGTGACGCGGGCCGGCTGGCTCGATGAACTATGGCTGTGTCGCGACACGCGGCTCCGGCCGGTGCGCTGCCCGGCGCATCAGGGCGGCGCGGCGCCGCAGCGTCCGCTCAGGATCCAGCGCGGTCGAGCGTGACGATCGCCTGACCCGGGTGATGCCGGTCGAGGTGGCGGCGAACGATGCGCAGGTTGCGGCTGTTGGAGCGCCAGGCGAAATCGAATATGTCGCCGACCACCGGGATCGCGCCGAGCAGCGTGTCGATGCCGATGTTCGCCGCCATCCGCGTCATCTGCCATTTCGACATGCCGAGGTTGCGCGCTTCCCAGATCAGGTAGGCGCCGAGCATCGCCCCCATGACGTCGCCGACCACCGGCACCAGCCCCATCACCGCGTCGAGGCCGATCGGGCGGTTGATGATCGGCAGCGTCATGCTCCGCTCCAGCATCAGCTCCATCCGCTCGACGCGGCGGCGGACGGTGAGCGGGTCGGGGCGTGGCATGGCGATCAGCGGCGGTCGCGGTCGGCGCGGAGATGGCGGGCCGGGTGGAAGGCGCGGGGGCTTTCCCGCCAACCGGTCATCCGCCGCCCGACCAGCGACCAGCGCAGCGGCCGGGCGAGCGCGATATAGGGCACGTTCTGGGTGATCAGCCGGTCCGCCTCGCGCAGCATCACCGTCCGCTCGGCAAGCGTCGGCGCGTTGCGCGCGGCGATCAGCGCGCGGTCGCTCTCGCTGGTGCAGGGCACCTTCATCGCGCAGGCAAATCGGCGCAGATACCAGCTGGCGATCTCGCCCGGGGCGACCTGATCGACCAGCCGCAGGTCGGCCGGCGCATCCGCCGCCACCCGCGTCACCGCGACGCCAAGCGCCCGCCAATCCTGCGCCAGCCGGGCGAACACCAGCCGGCTGCCCGGGCCGTCGGGCAGGGCGACGCGCAATGCCGGAGGTTCGCCGTGCGCGCTACGCCAGATCGCGATCGAAGCGGCGGCGTCGGTGCGCCGGGTGTCGAGCGGCTGGTCCGCCCAGTCCGGCTCGCTTGCCATCGGCAGGTCGGCGACGTCTCCGCCGATCAGCCGCGTCTCGGGTTGCCAGCCGGGCGCGTCGAAGGCGGCGACGAGGGCCTCGCGGTCGATCGCCATGGCGAGCGCGCGGCGCACTGTCGGCGTACCAATGAACGAATCGGACGGCGCCTCGGCAAACGTCAGGCCGAACAGACCCGTCGCCGGATCGAAGCGCAGCGCCCCCGGCGGCAATTCGCTCGCGGCATGGGCGATGGGCAGGTCTACGAAGCGGCCGCCGAGCACGCCGTCCGAGCGGCCCATGGCGAAGCGGACCACCGCCGCCGCCACCCGCTCGCCGCGGAGCCGGATGGTGTCGGCGTCGGTCTGTAGCGGCGCGCCGGGATCGGCTTCCGGGTCCTGCATCACCCGCGGGCGCAGCACGATCGCGCCGTCCTTCGCTACCGAGGCGAGATAGGGCCCGGAGCCCTCGTCATCCTGCATCACCGCGAACTCGGGCTGGGCGAACAGCTGAAGCAGATTCGGGCGCGGCGAGGACAGGCGCACGTCCACCACCTGCGGCGTGACCGCGACGATATCGGTGATCGCGCCGGTGATCGGCAGATAGGGGTTGCGGCTGCGCTGGGCGATGGCAAGCTTCAGCCGCCTGGCGACGTCTGCCGCCTCCACCGGCCGCCCGTCCGCCCAGTCGACGTCCGACAGGCGGAAGATGATGCTGAGGCCGTTGTTCGAAACCGTCCAGCGTTCGGCAAGCGCCGGTTCGGTCTGGCCGGATGCATCGAAGGCGACGAGCCCTTGCGCGGTGGCATCGGTGAGGAGGGCGGCCGGCGCCTCCAGCGGATGGCGTGCGCGATCGGCGAGCTTCGGTGCTGGCCCGATCACGCTCACCACGATCGGCTTGTCGTCCCCGCCGAGACCGCAGCCGGCGAGGAGCAGGGGCATGAGGAGACGGACGCATTGCTTCATCGGCGCAACCATAGACCGACGAAGGGCCGCTCGTCCAAGAGAGGAATGGTGCGGACGGCGGGACTCGAACCCGCACTCCATAGGAAGCCGATTTTAAGTCGGCTGCGTCTACCGGTTTCGCCACGTCCGCGCCGCCCCCAGAAGGCGCGCGGAGGGACATCCGTCAAGCGGGAAGCCGAATGCGAACGCCTCAGACGTTGAGGCGCGCGCGCATTTCCTTGCCCGGCTTGAAATAGGGCACGCGCTTGGCCTGCACATCGACGGCATCGCCGGTGCGCGGGTTGCGGCCCGTGCGCGCTTCACGCCCCCGAGTGGAAAAGGCGCCGAAGCCGCGCAGTTCGACGCGGCCGCCGCTGGCGAGGTGAACGGTGATCGTGTCGAAGAAGGTCGTCACGATGCGCTCGACATCCTTGATCGGAAGATCAGGATGGTCCCTGGACAGCAGCTGGATCAGCTCGGAACGGATCATTGCACCCCCTTGCGCTGACTTGACCGCCCCTCGTCACCGCATGTGCGCACCACAAACAGCATCGGATCAGGCTCGGTGTCGCCACTGCCCCCCGCAGTAAGCCGTGGCGGGAGCGGATGGCATAAAAACAGATCAATGTCACCTGTTGCGTCATTGCCGTGCGGCGGGTCGCTATCTGCCGACGCCGAAACGAAAAACGGCCGGCGCAAAGGCCGGCCGCTTCCGTTTTTTGAGGGAATCACCCCGGCTTACTGATTCTCCTGACGGGCCTTCAGCGCCTCGCCAAGGATATCGCCGAGCGACGCGCCCGAATCGGAGGAGCCATACTGGGCCACCGCCTGCTTCTCTTCCGCCATCTGCATCGCCTTGACGGAGAAGTTCGGCTTCTTCGAGCGATCGAAGCCGATCACCATCGCGTCGAACTTCTGGCCGACCTGGAAGCGCTCCGGACGCTGCTCGTCGCGGTCGCGGCCGAGATCGGCGCGACGGATGAACCCGGTGACGCCATCGTCGCCGACCTGCACCTCGAGGCCGCCGTCGCGAACCTCGAGCACGGTGACGGTGACGACCTCGTTCTTGGACACGCCGCCGGCCGAAGTGCCGCCGGTGGCGACGCCGCCACGCTCAAGCTGCTTCATGCCGAGCGAGATGCGCTCCTTCTCCGGATCGATGTCGAGCACGACGGCGGTCACCGTCTCGCCCTTGTGATGGAGGTTCAGCGCTTCCTCGCCGGACACGCCCCAGGCGATGTCGGACATGTGGACCATGCCGTCCACATCGCCGTCCAGGCCGATGAACAGGCCGAATTCGGTGGCGTTCTTCACTTCGCCCTCGACGGTCGAGCCGACCGGGTGCTTCTCGGCGAAGGCCTCCCACGGATTGGCCTGGGCCTGCTTCAGGCCGAGGCTGATGCGACGCTTCTCGGCGTCGACCTCGAGGATGACGACCTCGACCTCCTGGGAGGTGGAGACGATCTTGCCCGGATGGACGTTCTTCTTGGTCCAGCTCATCTCCGAGACGTGGACCAGGCCCTCGATGCCCGGCTCCAGCTCGACGAAGGCGCCATATTCGGTGATGTTGGTGACGCGGCCGGTGAACTTGCCGCCGATCGGGTACTTCGCGGCGGCGCCTTCCCACGGATCGCTCTCGAGCTGCTTCATGCCGAGCGAGATGCGCTGCGTGTCCTTGTTGATGCGGATGATCTGGACGCGCACGGTGTCGCCGATATTGATCATCTCGGACGGATGGCCGACGCGCTTGTAGCTGAGGTCGGTGACGTGCAGCAGGCCGTCAATGCCGCCGAGGTCGACGAAGGCGCCGTAATCGGTGATGTTCTTCACCACGCCGTCGATCACCTGGCCTTCATGCAGCGACTGGATCAGGCCCGAACGCTGCTCGGCGCGGGTCTCTTCCAGCACGGCGCGGCGGGAGACGACGATGTTGCCGCGGCGGCGATCCATCTTCAGGATCTGGAAGGGCTGCGGCAGGTCCATCAGCGGGGTGACGTCGCGCACCGGGCGGATGTCCACCTGGCTGCCCGGCAGGAAGGCGACGGCGCCGTTGAGGTCGACCGTGAAGCCGCCCTTGACGCGGCCGAAGATCACGCCTTCGACGCGCGCGGTCTTGGCGAACTCGGCCTCGAGCTTGTCCCATGCGGCTTCGCGACGGGCGCGGTCGCGCGACAGCATCGCCTCGCCATGAACATTCTCGACGCGGTCGACATAGACTTCGACTTCGTCGCCGATCTTCAGATCCGCCTTCTGGCCCGGGGCGGCGAATTCGCGCAGCGCGACGCGGCCTTCCGACTTCAGGCCGACGTCGATCACGGCCATGTCATTCTCGATGCCGGTGACGGTGCCCTTGACGACGCGGCCCTCGAAGCCGTCCGCCTGTCCGAGGGTCTGATCGAGAAGCGCCGCGAAATCGTCGCGCGTGGGGTTCGCCTGAGAGGCCATAAGCGTTGTCTATCCTTAATTCGTTGCGGGCCGACCGGTTGTGTCCGGTGGTCTCATGTCCATGAGAATGCAAAAGGGCGCGACGGAAATCCGCCGCGCCTGCCCGGATCAGGCGCCGGCTATCCGGTCGGCTGCATCCGATTCCTGCCTCCTCGGGCACAATTACCCTTTGGACAGGCCGCGCCATACTCGAAAAGCAAAGGCGGAGCAAGCCTTACGGCCTGCCCCGCCTTCCCCCACACCCGACGGATCGGGTTAATTGCTCAGGCGAGCACGGCGCGCACCGCCGTGCGGCGGCGCAGGCCCGCGCCGACCAGGCCGAAGCCCGCCAGCATCATCGCCCAGGTCGCGGGCTCAGGCACCGCGGCGGCCGGGGCGTCGGGAACGTTGTCGAGATGGATCGTCACGGTGGCGAGGGCATTGCCGCCGAAGGTGACGCCGATGAGGTTCGAGAAGGTGACGGTGAACAGCTCACCATTGTCGCCGCTGAACTGCTGCACCGGGTTGTCCCAGATCAGCGAGCCGCCGACCAGCCGGCCAAAGACGCCATAGGTGGCGGTGCCGCCGGTGCTGGCATTGCCGATCAGCGGGCTGTTGAAGGCGAGGATCGCTTCGACGCGCGCGTCGCTGTCGCCGCCGAGGCCGCGAGAGACGTTGAAGTTGGCAAAGTTGAAGGACTGCGACGTGCCCTCTTCGATCGAGAAATCGCTGAACGGCGTGGTCAGCGAGGCACTCAGCTTGCAGCCGGAAAAGGGCAGGCACTGGCGGCTGTTCTCGGTGACCTTGATGCTCGACGCGGCAGCATCGAACGAGAACAGCACGGCCGTCGCATTGGCCGCACCCGGCAGCGCCGCGGCGATGGCGATCAGGCTGGCGAGACCGAACTTCTTCAGATTGCGCATTTTCTTGTTACCCCTTGGCTCAAGGGTGCGTTCCATCGTCCCCGGGGACGCCGCATCCTTGTCGATCAAGGAGAAAGCAAGGGCCGTGCCAACCCCGTAAAATCAGCGTTTCGGCTGCGCAACCTTATGGTAAATGTAAGGGATTTCGACAGCTTAGCGCCAATCATGGTTAATCAGCGGCGCGCCTCGACGATGGCGATGGCGGCCTTTACGGCGGCGTCCACGCCCATCGCGCTCGTATCGAGCAGCACGGCGTCCTCGGCGCGCACCAGCGGCGCGGCGGCGCGGCCGGAATCGCGCTCGTCACGGGCGAGGATGTCGGCCAGCACATGGTCCTCGGTGACGTGCAGGCCGAGGCGGGCCAGCTCCTCGAAGCGGCGGCGGGCGCGCACATCGCTGGCGGCGGTGACGAACAGCTTGGCCGTGGCGGCAGGCGCGATCACCGTGCCAATGTCGCGCCCGTCAAGCACGGCGCCGCCCGGCTGGGCGGCGAAGGCGCGCTGGCGGGCGAGCAGGGCTGCGCGCACCGCCGGGTGCGCCGAGACGATGGAGGCGGCGCGGCCGGCCGCCTCGCTCTTGAGCCCGGGGTCGGCCATCACGCCCTCGGAGAAGTCGCACGCCCGGAGCGCGTCTGCCGCCTGCGACGGATCGCCGCCGGCGCGCAGCACGCCGATGCCGACCGCGCGATAGAGGAGGCCGGTGTCGAGGTGCGGCAGCCCGTAATGGCGGGCAAGCGCGCGGGCGATCGTGCCCTTGCCGGAGGCAGCGGGTCCGTCGACGGCGATCACGAGAGGCCCGCTCACGCCAGCCGATCCTGCGCGGCGAGCCACGGGCGCAGAGCGGCCAGTGTTTCGGTGGGCCGATCGCTGAAAATGCCGTGCCCGGCGCCGGGGATCTCGGCGAAGGAGGCGCCGACGCGGCGTGCGAAGCCGCTCACCGTGTGCGGCCGCGCCTCGTCAAATTGGCCGCACATGAACCGCGTGCGACGCCCGTCGAGCCGGGTGAGCAGCGGCTCGCCATCGTAATTCCGCAGCGTGCCGGTGGAGACGAACTCGGTCTTGCCCCACATCGTCTCGTAGAGCCGTTCGGCGAGCGAGACGCCCGCGCCCTGCATGCGCGGCTGTTTACGATAGGCGACCGCCCCGTCGCTTGCCGGTTCGCGGCGATTATAGAGGCTGTAGAAGGTGCGCGTGGCTGCACTGCACGTTTCGGGGGCGGGCGGCGCCGGGGTTTCGCAGGCGACCAGGGTGTTGCGGGCGTCGGCCGGCATCTCGCCGCGCAGGATGGCCGCGTCGGCAAGCCAGCTTCTGGTCGAGACCAGCGGGCTGGCAAGCACCAGCCCGGCCAGCGCCGCCGGGCGCCGCGCGCCATATTCGAGCGCGATGGTGCCGCCCCAGCTATGGCCCAGCACGTGCCAGCGGCGGACGCCGAGGCCGGTGCGCACCGCCTCCAGCTCATCGACGAAGCGCGGCACCACCCAGTTGGCGACGTCGCCGGGCTTGTCCGACCAGCCCGAATCGAGCTGATCGTAAAGGATGATCGCGCGCTCGTCGGCCATGGCCAGCGCGTCGAGGAAGGCAGCATGATTGCCGCCCGGGCCGCCATGGACCATCACCAGCGGCGGGCGCGGGCCATCGAGCCTGCCATTGACGCGGACGTAGACCCGCCCGCCCGGGACCGGCAGCATCGCCTCCCGATCCGGGGCGGGATAGCTGGCCGGGCCGCGCGCCAGGGCGGCGGCGGGTGCGAGCGCCGCGGCGCCGGCAAATGTCAGGAAACTGCGCCGGGCAAGCTGCATCACCGCACCTCGGCGCCGAGGCCGGTCATCAGCTCGACGAAGCCTGGAAAGCTGGTCGCGACCGGGGCCATGTCGTCGATCGTCACCGCTGCGCGGGAGACGAGACCGGCGACCGCGAAGCTCATTGCGATACGATGATCGAGGTGCGCGGCGACGGTAGCGCCGCCGGCGAGGGGCGCGCCGCCGGTGCCGTCGACGATCAGGCCGTCCTCCAGCTCCTCGACGCGCGCGCCGATCGCGCGCAGCCCCTCGGCCATGACTGCGATGCGATCGCTTTCCTTGACGCGCAGCTCGTCGAGGCCGCGCATCACGGTGCGGCCGGAGGCGAGGGCTGCCGCCACGAACAGCACCGGAAATTCGTCGACCATCGAAGGCACCACCTCGCTTGGGACCTCGATGCCGGTGAGGCCGGAATGGCGCACGCGCAAGTCGGCGACGGGCTCGCCGCCGACGACGCGCTCGTCCTCCAGAGTGATGTCGGCGCCCATCATGCGCAGCACCGTATAAAGGCCGGCGCGGGTCGGGTTGAGGCCGACATTGCCGACCACCACGTCCGACCCCGGCACAAGCAGCGCCGCCACCACCGGGAAGGCCGCAGACGAAGGGTCGCCCGGCACGACGATATGCTGCGGCTTGAGCTCCGCTTCGCCCGTGATTTCGATGATGCGCGTGCCGTCGGGAAGTTCCTCGACATCGAGGGTGGCGCCGAAGCCGCGCAGCATGCGCTCGCTATGGTCGCGGGTCGGCACCGGTTCGATGACGCGGGTGATGCCGGGGGTATTGAGACCGGCGAGCAGGATCGCCGACTTCACCTGCGCCGAGGCGACCGGCAGCCGATATTCGATCGGCACGGCCGGCACGATGCCGCGCACCATCAGGGGCAGCCGCCCGCCGGGGCTGGGCGTGAATTCCGCGCCCATCGCCGACAAGGGCTCGATGACGCGGTTCATCGGTCGCTTCGAGAGAGAGGCGTCGCCGGTGAAGGTGGCGGTGATGGCGTGGCTGGCGACGAGGCCGAGCAGCAACCGGGTCGATGTGCCGGAATTGCCCATCTCCAGGGCGCGATCGGGCTGGAGAAGACCGCCGACGCCAACGCCGTCGACCGTCCAGGCGTCGCCGTCGCGGCCGATGGTGGCGCCCATCGCGCGCATCGCGGCGGCGGTGGCGTGCACGTCCTCGCCTTCCAGCAGCCCCTCGATGCGGCTGGTGCCGACGGCGAGCGCCGACAGCATCAGCGAGCGATGCGAGATGGATTTGTCCCCCGGCACCGTGACCGCACCGGACAGCGGGCGGGCGGCGGCGAAGGCGAGGGGGGCTGGCGGAGCTGCTTGTGACATGGGCGGCGGCTTTGACAGCGGGTGGAGCGTGTGGCAAGGCGCCGGCCGCATTGGCCCTCTGACCCGGGGCCTCATCCGACATTGAAGAAGAGCAGGGAAACAGATGGTAAAGCCTGAATGGGGCGCCAAGCGGAGCTGCCCGAAATGCGGCACCCGTTTCTACGATCTGGGCAAGGAAGATCCCGTCACCTGCATCGCCTGCGGGACTCAGTGGGAGCCGGAGCCCGTTCTGAAGTCCAAGCAGCCGCTGCCGTTCGACGCGCCCAAGAAGGAATCCGAGAAGGACGAGGATTCCGACCTGAACGAGGATCTGAGCATCGACGAGGACGAGGAAATCTCGCCCGACGACGAGACGGATCTCGGCGGCGACGATGATCTCGGCGTCGCGACCGACGATGGTGACGACGAACATTAATTTAGGTGTTGCGTTGGGAAGCGGCCCGCCCTAGAGGGCCGCTTCCCCGCCGGTTTCCAGCCCGGCGGAACGAAATGGTGCGGGGCCGTAGCTCAGCTGGGAGAGCGTCGCAATGGCATTGCGAAGGTCAGGGGTTCGATCCCCCTCGGCTCCACCATCCCTTCCGACATTCCCCGGATTCCCTCGCGAAGCGCATGTTTTTGCAGCAGGATCGCGATAAACGATGTTGTTCCGCCCGCCGGTGTGACAAAGGAATGCCCGCCCACTGGAGAGGGCGGGGAGGACATTCATGAAATTCTTGGGCTTCGACGGTGGTCTGCGCGGCAAGGCCCTTGCCACCTCTGCCGTCATCGCGCTGTCCACGCTGGCCACCGGGCTCATGGTCAATGCGCAGCCGGCCGCGAACGATCTCAGCGCGAACCCCTTTGCAAACGATTCCACCGCGCCCGCCCAGGGCCGCGCCATCTTCGACAGCACATGCAGCGCGTGCCACGGCACCGGCGCCGGCGGTTCCGAGCGCGCGCCCGCGCTGAACAGTGGCATCTTCCAGCATGGCGGCAGCGACAACGACATCTTCCAGACGATCCGCTCCGGCGTGCCGAACACGATGATGCCGTCCTTCTCCGCGCTGCCGACCGACGATGTCTGGAAGCTCGTCACCTATATCAAGAGCTTGTCAGGGCAGGCCGGCCCGCGCGGCGTCGCCACGGGCAATGTCGCGTCAGGCGAGCAGATTTTCTTCGGCGCCGGCGGCTGCACCAGCTGCCACGAGGTCAACGGGCGCGGCACCGATTTCGCCAGCGACCTGTCGGCGGTGGGCACCAAGCCGGTCGCCGCGATTCGCGCCGGCGTGCTGCACCAGCCGGCCGCCGGCGGCCGGCGCGGGCCGCCGGCGGCGCGCCCGGTCGACATCGTCACCAAGGACGGCAAGACGATCCACGGCGTGCTGCGCGGCGAGGACAGTTTCTACGTCCTGATCCAGGATGCGTCGGGCAAATGGACCACCTATGAACGATCGAAGCTGAAGACCGTCGCCAACGCCGGGAGCGCGACGCCGACCGACATCGCCACGCGCTTCTCCCCGAGCCAGATCGACGATCTCGTCGCCTATCTGGCGAGCAATCGCGAGCGCAATCTGGCGGAGACGGCCAAGGCCAATCCACGTCCGGTGATCAGCTATGCCCAGATCGCCAAGCCCGATCCAAAGGACTGGCCGACCTATTGGGGCAATTACTCTGCCCATCATTTCAGCGACCTGGCGCAGATCACGCCGGCCAATGTGAAGAATCTGCAACTGCGCTGGAGCGGCAACATCGCCAGCCCCAATGGCAGCAGCGAATCGTCGCCGATCGTCGTCGACGGCGTGATGTATTTCACGACGCCCGGCGAGGTGGTGGCCTATGACGTCGCTTCCGGCATCCAGAAATGGGCCTTTCACCGCAAGCAGGACTTCCGCAACCCGGCCCAGAACAATGCCAACAACAAGGGCGTCGCCGTGCTTGACGGGCGGGTGTTCGTCGGCACGCTGGATTGCCTGCTGATCGCCATCGACGCCAATACCGGCCGCCAGCTGTGGGAGACCCGCACCGACGACACCATGGAGGGCTTCCAGCTCGGCGGTGCGCCGCTGGTGCTGGACGGCAAGATCATCATGGGCATGTCGGGCGGCGAGTTCGGCACGCGCGGCTATCTCGACGCCTATGATCCGGCGACCGGCAAGCGGCTGTGGCGCACCTACACCATCCCCGGCCCCGGCGAGCCCGGCCACGAGACCTGGGGCGGCGGCGATGCATGGAAATATGGTGGCGCGCCGACCTGGCTGACCGGCAGTTACGATCCCGAGACCCACACGCTTTACTGGGCGGTCGGCAACCCCGGCCCAGACTATAATGCGGAAACGCGGCCGGGCGATAATCTCTATACGGATTCGGTGCTGGCGATCGACCCGGAAACGGGCAAGATCAAGTGGCATTACCAGTTCACCCCGAACGACGATCATGATTGGGATGCCACGGAAGCGCTGGTGCTCACCGAGCTGAACATTGGCGGCACGATGCGCAAGGTGATCCTGCACGCCGATCGCAACGGCGTCTATTATGTGCTGGATCGCACCAACGGCCAGTTCATCACCGCGACGCCGTTCGTGCGCACCAACTGGTTCACCGGCTTCGACAAGAATGGCCGGCCGGATGTCGTGCCGAGCACCAAGGCGACCTATACCGGCAACGTCGTGTTCCCGGCCACGGGCGGCACCAATTTCCAGGCGCCGTCCTATGATCGCCGCAAGGGCGTGTTCTACCTCCAATATGTCGACAGCCAGGGCTTCGCGATCAGCGCGCCGGTGCCGCCGAAGGAGAAGGGCAAGCTCTATCTGGCGCGGGGCACCGGCGCGCCTCCGCCAGGCCCGGAGCCGCGCATGGGCGTGAAGGCGCTGGATGCGAAGACCGGGCGGACGTTGTGGAACTACCCGATGGCGCGGGTATCGCTGTCGGCCGGCGTGCTCGGCACGGCGGGCAATGTGCTGTTCGTGGCCGCCGCCGAAGGCCAGCTGATCGCGCTCGACCAGAAGAGTGGCAAGCCGTTATGGCACGCCAAGCTTCCGGGCACGGTGAGCATGTCGCCGATCAGCTATGCGGTGAACGGCAAGCAGCATGTCGCGATCATCGCTGCGAACACTGTCTATAATTTCGCGCTTCCCGACAAATGAGCTGAGCACGTGCCACGGCAGATCACCACCCGGGTCGAACAATGGCCGCTGGCGACGCCGTTTCGCATCTCGCGAGGGGTGAAGACGGTCGCGGAGGTCGTCACGGTGGCGGTGACCGAGGACGGAGTCACCGGTCGCGGCGAATCGGTGCCCTATCCGCGCTATGGGGAGAGCGGGGCGGGGGTGGCGGCGCAGGTCGCCGCGATCGAGCGCGCCATCGCCGACGGGGCGGGGCGCGCGGAGTTGACGGCATTGCTGCCCGCCGGGGCCGCGCGCAACGCGGTCGACTGCGCGCTGTGGGACCTGGAGGCGCGGCGCGGCGGGCCGTCGGTGAGCGCGGTAGCCGGGGCGCCATTGCCGGCGCTGGTCACCGCGCTGACGGTCGGCCTCGATAGCCCGGAGGCGATGGCCGCCGCCGCCGCGAAGCTCGCCGACATGCCGCTGATCAAGGTCAAGGTCGATGCCGGCGATCCCGAGACCTGCCTTCGCGCGGTACGGGCGGCGGCGCCGCGCCCGCGCATGATCGTCGATCCCAACGAGAGCTGGGACTTCGCGCTGCTGCAAAGGCTGCAACCGGCGCTCGCCGAACTCCGCACCGAATTTGTCGAGCAGCCGCTGCCGGCCGAGGCGGACGCCGCGCTGGAAGGTTTCGCGCCGCTGGTGCCGGTATGCGCCGACGAATCCTGCCACACCGTCGCCGACCTCGATCGGCTCGCCCCGCGCTACGGCATGATCAACATCAAGCTGGACAAGGCGGGCGGCCTCACCGGCGCGCTGGCGCTGTATGAGGCCGGGCGGGCGCGGGGGATGGGGATCATGGTCGGCTGCATGATCTGCACGTCTCTGTCGATCGCGCCCGCGCTGCATTTAGCGGCGCGCGCCGACTTCGCCGATCTCGACGGGCCGCTATGGCTGAAGCAGGATCGCCCGGGAGGCGTTGCCGCCGAGGGCGGGCGGCTGATCGCGCCGGCCCCCGGCTTCTGGGGCTAGAACTCCGACCAGTCCTCCTCGATCGCCAGCGCCGTGTTGCCGACGAGGCGTGGTGCCGCGGGGGCGGCGCGTCTGGCCGGCGCCTTGGCCAGCGGAGGGGCGCCCGGCTGCGTACCGAGCTGGAAACGGGCGATCTGGGCGGCGAGCTGATCCGCCTCGGTGGCGAGGTTGCGGGCGGCGGCGGTGGTCTCCTCGACCATGCCTGCATTCTGCTGCGTCACCCTGTCGATCTCCGACATGGCGATGTTGATCTGCTGCAAGCCGGTGGCCTGACGATCGGCGGATTCGGTGATCGAGGAGACGATGTTGCTGATCTCGCTCACCCGCGCGCTGATCCGCTCCAGCGCGCGACCCGTTTCGCCGACCAGCTCGACGCCGGCCGCGACCTGATCGGACGAGGCGGTGATGCGGCTTTTGACGTCCTTGGCCGCCTCGGCCGATCGCTGGGCCAGCGCGCGGACCTCCGAGGCGACGACCGCGAAGCCGCGCCCGGCGTCGCCGGCTCGCGCAGCCTCCACGCCGGCGTTGAGGGCGAGGAGGTTGGTCTGGAAGGCGATGCCGTCGATCACCGAGATGATCTCGGAGATTTCGGCGGAGGAGCGCTCGATCCCGCCCATCGCGCCGACTGCCCGCGTCACGATCTCGCCGGACCGGTGCGCCTCGACCTGGGCCTCGCCGACGGCGCCGTTGGCGCGGCCGGCATCCTCCGCGGTCTGGCGGACCATGGCGGTGATCTCGTTCATCGTCGCTGCCGTCTGCTGCAGGCCGGCGGCCTGCTGCTCGGTGCGCTGCGAGAGATTGTCGGCGGCGTCGCTGATCAGCGCGGAGCCGGAGCGGATCTCGCCGGAGGTCTGCGAGACCTGGCCGAGCGTGGTCTCAAGGGCGGCGACGGCCTTGTTGAAATCACTCTTGAGCTTGACGAACTCGCCCTCCAGCTCCGCCTCGATGCGGCCGGCGAGGTCGCCTTCCGCCAGCCGCTCCAGCGCGCGATCCATGCTCGCGATCGCCTGGGTGGTGCGCTCGTCGCGCGCCTTGTCGGCGAGCAGGCGCTCGCGGAAGCTCGCCATGGTGCGGACGAGCTGGCCGATTTCGTTATTGGTGTCGGCGGCCGGAATGGCGACCGAATATTCGCCGCCGGTGAGCTTTGCGAGAATGCCGGTCATGCCCGACAGCTTGCGGACATCGCCCGTCGCCCACCAATAGACGCCGCCGCCAATGCCCATCGCCACCAGGCAGAAGCTGAGGATGAGCCAGGTGAAGCCCTGGGTGCGGGAGCGGGTGTCGGTCGCGATCTCCTTGTTGCGGGCCTCCTCGAAATCAATGAACTGGTTGATGACGCGCAGCCACTCGTCGAATTGCGGCCGCGCCTCGGCGAGCACCGCGCCGGCGGCGGCGACATCTCCGGACTGGCGGTGCATGATCATCGCCTTGACCATCGGGTTGGTCTTTTGCTCGACCGCCTTGATGCTCGCAAGGATGCTGGTCTCTTCCGGCGCCGGCGCCCGATCGGGCGCGACCATCGTGTCGAGAGGGCCGGCGGAGGCGGCATATTTCGCCTCGCGGTCGGCGATGGTGTCGAGCGCCGTCTTAAGCTCCCGCGCATCCTTGGCGAGCACGACGTCGCGCACGGCGATGGCGCGATCATGGACACTGCCACGGAAGTTGATCGCGTAGCGCTGCTTGACGCTGTTCAGATCGTTCATCGTCACGAGGTTGCCGTTGACGACCTCGACGCGGTTGGCGGCGATGACGCTGATGATCGGGATCAACAACAGCACCGCGCAGAAGCCGATAGCGATACGCACGGTCATTTTCATATCACGCACGGAGGCACCTGTTCGCTGGAGGGAGTGTCGGTCGCCCGACATGTGATCAGAACCGTTGTCCGGCCGCGGCCGCGCGGGCCTGCAACCGGTGGACAGGCGAACCCGGGCCCGCGCCCTCGGTGGTGCGGAAGCGGGCGATCTGTCGCGCCATGCCCTCGGCTTCGCTCGCCAGGCTGCGCGCGGCGGCGGTCGCCTGCTCGACCATGGCGGCGTTCTGCTGGGTGACGCCGTCCATCTCGCCGATGGCGATGTTGACCTGCTTGAGGCCGGCGGCCTGATGCTCGGCGGAGCTGGCGATTTCGGCGACCAGCGCGTTGACCTCGGAGACGCGGGCGATGATGCGGTCGAGCGCCTTGCCGGTCTTGCCGACCAGCTCGACGCCGCTGGCGACCTGCTGCGACGACGCCGTGATGCGCGCCTTGACGTCCTTGGCCGCCTCGGCCGAGCGCTGGGCAAGCCCGCGCACTTCCGACGCCACCACGGCGAAGCCGCGACCGGCGTCGCCCGCCCGCGCGGCCTCCACCCCGGCATTCAGCGCGAGAAGATTGGTCTGGAAAGCGATGCCGTCGATCACCGAGATGATCTCGGAAATCTCCTTCGAGGTGCGCTCGATGCCGCTCATCGCCTCAACCGCGTCCGCGACCACCCGGCCGGACTGTTCGGCCTCCTCGCGCGCGCTCTCCACCGCGGCATGGGCGCTTTCGGCGCGGTCGGCGGTGGCCTGCACGGTGTCGGTGATCTCGCTCATCGCGGCGGCGGTCTCTTCCAGGCTGGCCGCCTGCTGCTCGGTGCGGTGCGAGAGATCGTCCGAGGCGAGGCGGATCTCGCCGGCGCCGCCGTCGATGGCGCGCGCCGCCTCGGCAACCTGGGCGAGGGCGGACTGGAGTGCGTCGGCAGCGCTGTTGAAGTCGGTCTTGAGCCGGGCGTAGGAACCGGTGAGGTCGGCATCGACCCGTGTCGCCAGATCGCCGTCGGCAAGCCGGCCGAGCGCGTCGCCGATGCTGTCGACGATCAGCGCCGTCTGTTCGGCCTTGGCCTGCTCGGCGGCGGCGAGCTGATCGCGCAGCTGCTTCATCGCCGTGGCGAGCGCGCCCACCTCGTCGGCGCGCTCGTCAACCGGCACCGGGACGTCCATGCGTCCGCTGGCGAGTTCGCTGATCGCGCGGGTGATGCTGGCCACCGGCCTGGCAATCTGCTTGACGAGCAGCACCAGCATTCCGGCGAGGCCGGCATACATCACCGCCGCAACGACGAGCAGCAGCAGCCGCCCGCGGGTGTGGAGATCGTCGCCCTCTGCCTCGTCACTTTTGAGGAGGCTGGTCTGAGCGGCGATGAGTTCCGCCGTCGCTTTCGACAGGGAATCATGGGCTTGCCGGGCGTGGCGATGCGTCAACGCTGCGGCTTCTGCGCTGCGTTGCTGCCGGGCGAGATCGGCGACTGCGTCGCTCTCCTTGAAGCGCGCATCCATCGCGACCTTGAACCGGTCGAGGATCATCCGGATATCGGGACGATACCGCATCGCGTCGAGCTGCTGATATCCGCGCGCTATCGTTGCCTGGGCGTGCCCCAGGTCGGTCTGTGCCTCTTTCATCAAGACCGGGTCGGCCGCCTCCAGTTCGGCGGCGTGAAGCTGGGTGATGGCGGTGTCGATTTCCTTCATCACCATGATGCGCGGTACGTGCTCGCTCAGCCCGAGCTTCGCCAGATCGTGCATCGCCCCCAACCGCGAAACCGCCGACCACGCCAGGATCAGCAGCAGCAACCCCATGCCCCCGAAGGACAGCATGAGCTTGTTGGCGATACGCAGATTCTTCACAGACCGGCTCCACAACAATGCAAACAAATGGCAGAATCAATTGAGATCATCTATAGAATGAATCATTAAACATTGGTTTGTGGAGAAATGTCGCGAAACCACGGGGCCAGGCGGCTGCGACTCCACGCTCTGTCGACCGGAACTACTCGCCTGGACTAGTTCGAATGCGCCAAGGAGCCCGCTGATACGGGCGATTCCGCGCTAAGCGATGGGGCGAGTCACTGCCATCTTTGGCGAGATTGTCGCGGAAAAACCTGTATTCTGAGGTCCAAGCGGCTTGTGCCTTACGTCCGGAGGCGTATCGGGAGGTCGCACGTCAAAAGGGGGAATCGCATGCAGAAACTCGTCCCGGCCACCTGTCTCGCTGCACTGGCCATCGCGATGCTCTCGACGGCGACGGCGACGCTCGCCGCGCAGGACGTCGCCACCTCCAGCCAGCCGATGGACGCCGAATATGGCAAGCTGATCGCCCAGCATCTCGTCGACAAGCGCTTCAGCACCGAGCTCGTCGATCACATGCCGGCGTCGGATACCGTGCCGTCCCCGCTCAAATTCTTCGGCCGTATCCCCGGTACGCCCGGCGAGCTGACCTATGCCAAGGATATCGAGCGCTATTATCAGGAGCTCGCGCGCACCTCGAAGCGGGTCAAGCTGTGGACGGTGGGCAAGACCGAGGAGGGCCGCGACATTGTCGTGCTGGCCATCGGCGACGAGGCAACGATCGCCAATCTCGACCAGAACAAGGCGGCGCTGGCCGCGCTCGGCGACCCGCGCAAGACCAGCGAGGCGCAGGCCCGCCAGCTGATCAAGACGGCCAAGCCTCTCTACTGGATCACCAGCGGAATCCATTCGCCGGAAACGGGCGGACCCGAGATGCTGATCGAGCTCGCCTATCGCCTGGCAGTGGAGGAATCGCCCTTCATCCAGAAGATCCGCAACAATATGGTGACGTTCATCACCCCCGTCCTCGAAGTCGACGGGCGCGAGAAGATGGTCGATACCTATTATTACGGCAAGAAGACGGGCAAGCCGCGTCCGCCGATGGTCTATTGGGGCAAGTATGTCGCACATGACAATAATCGCGACGGGATGGGCCAGTATCTGAAGCTCACCCAGGCGATCACGGAGAACGTGCTGGAATGGCACCCGACCGTGCTGCATGACCTGCACGAGGCGCAGTCCTACCTCTACGTCTCGACCGGCACCGGCCCCTACAATCCTTCGCTCGACCCGATCTCCTCGAACGAATGGTGGCTGCTGGCCGAGACCGAGGTCATGGAAATGGCCAAGCGCAACGTTCCCGGCGTGTTCACCTATGGCTTCTATGACGGCTGGGTGCCCAATTATCTGTTCTGGATCGCCCAGACCCACAACAGCTTCGGCCGCTTCTACGAAGTACAGAGCTATGGCCCGGACGTGCAGAAGGGCCTGAAGCTGGCGCCGACGGTGACGAGCCGCGAATGGTATCGCGCCAATCCGCCGCTGCCCTCGATCGACTGGGGTCCCCGTAACAACACCAATATCCAGGAATCGGCGCTGCTCTTCGCGCTGAACCGGGTCGCCAATGACCGCGAAATCTATCTCGAAAACTATTGGCTGAAGAACAAGCGCGCCATCGACGCCGGCCGTACCGGCGACGTCAACGCCTGGGTGATCCCGGCCGCGCAGAACGCGAAGCTCAACATCGCCGACATGATCAACGAGCTGCGCCATCAGGGCCTGGAGGTGAGCACCGCCAACTCCGCCTTCACCGCCGGGGGCGTGAGTGTGGCTGCTGGCGATTTCGTCATCCGCGGCGACCAGCCCTATCGCACGCTCGCCGACATGTATCTCAGCGTGCAGAATTATCCGGCCGCCAATCCGCGTCCCTATGACGATACCGGCTGGACGATGCAGTACATGCGCAACGTCGATCTGAAGACGGTGAAGGATCCGACGATCCTCACCCAGCCGATGACGCTGCTCACCGCCGATGTCGCGCCGAAGGGCGTGATCACCGGCACCGGCTCGACGATCCTGTTCAACCACACCGGCGACAACGAGCTGGTGGCGCTGCGCTTCCGCCTCAAGGGCGCGAAGATGGCGGCGGCCGAGCAGCCGTTCGAGGCGGGCGGCAAGCGCTATGCCGCCGGCACCTTCATCGTCCAGAACGCCAATCGCGCCGAACTCGACAAGGTCGTTGCCGATCTCGGCATTTCCGGCGAGGCGGTGGCGGCGTTGCCGGCGGTGCCCAGCCACGCGCTGACCGCGCCGCGCATCGGCTACCTCCATTCCTGGCTGCGCACGCAGGACGAAGGCTGGTGGCGCGCCGCGCTCGATCGTTATGGCGTACCCTACACCTATTTCGCGGACATCAAGGTGCGCGACGGCGGGCTGCGCCAGAAATATGACGTGATCATCTACCCGACGGTCGGCTCCAGCGCGCGCGATCAGGTGGTCGGTGTGGCGATGAACGGGCCGGATGCGATCCCGTACAAGAAGTCGGCGATCACCCCGAACCTCGGTACGCCGGATTCAGCGGACGATATCCGCGGCGGCCTCGGCCAGGATGGCCTCGCCGAGCTGAAGAAGTTCGTGCAGGCCGGCGGCGTGCTGATCGGCGACGGCTCGACCGTCGAGATGCTGGCAGATTACGGGGTTGCCCAGGGCGTCGCAGTGTCGGAGCCGTCGCAGCTGTTCACCAAGGGCGCACTGATGCGCGGCGTCATCACCGATCAGTCGAGCCCGCTCGTCTACGGCTATCAGAACAAGGAGATGCCGATCTACTTCTCGGCAAATCCGGTGCTCTCGGTGAGCGCGGGCGGCAGGGGCATGGGCTATTTCGACCCCAATGCCCCGGGCGCGCGGCTCAGCCAGAACGTCACGCCGAACGCGGTGATGGAAAAGATCGCGCCGTTCAATGCGACACCGGCGGCACCGGCGGCGCCGGCCGGCATCGCCGAAAACGGTTCGCCCTTCGGCTCCGCGTTGCCGACCAGCCGCACCGGCGGCGCCGCGCCGACGCAGCTCCCGCGCACCGTGATGCAGTTCCCGGCCAAGGCGGACAACATCCTGCTGAGCGGCCTGCTGGTCGGCGGCGAGACGCTGACCAACAAGGCGCTGATCGTCGATGTGCCGGACGGCAAGGGGCATATGGTGCTTTACGCGATGCGCCCCTTCTGGCGCTGGCAATCGCAGGGCAGCTATTTCCTCGGCTTCAACGCCATCCTCAATTGGGATCATCTCGACGCCGGCAAGCCGGCGGCCCCGGCCGCGGCGCGTAGCGGCGACTGATCGCGGGCACGACAAAAAGGGGCCGGCGGGTTCGCGCCCGCCGGCCCCTTTTCATGACCCGAATGGTCAGATCGTCTTTAGCGTGCGGATGATCGTGGCCAGGCAGGCGTCGACGCCGGCCGCCGCCCGCTCGGTGAGCGCGATGAACACGCGGCGTCCGTCCGTCGGATCGGCGCGGCGCACCAGCAGCCCCTCGTCGCCAAGGCTCTTGATCCAGCGCAGCGCCGTGGTCGGCGGGACGGCGGCGGCGATACACAGGCTGGATACCGAAACGCCGCGCCCTTCCTTCCGCGCGGCGGCGAGGTCGAGCAGAATGTCCCATGCCGGATCGGCGAAGAAATCCCCGCGGAAGAACTGATCGCGCACCCGCCGCGCGCGGATGAAGGCGCGGATCGTTGTCGCGTCGACATCCTCCCCGGCGGCGACATCGAGCGTCGTCGTCGCCTCCTGCGCCGGCGGGTTATCCTGGTGCGTAGTCAGCGCGGCGAGCTGTTTGGCGAGACGGCCGACCTCCTGGGTCAGTTCGACCAGTCGCAGCGTGCCGCCGTCATTGCCGCGGTCGTGAAGCCGCTGCCGGCCGGAATTGCGGGCACAGGCGATCGCGATCGCCGCCGCGCTTTCGATCGGCTCCGGATCGGCGAGCAGCGTCACGTCGCCATGGTTCAACCGCGCTGCCGCCACGTCGATCAGCGATGCGGGCACGATCACCACGCCGCGATAGCGCCCTTCGCGTGCCGCCAGGTCGATGCGATCGAGCAGCCGGTCGGCGAGGGCGCCTTCGTCGTTGCGCAGGATCAGGATGACCGTGTCGACATCGACCTGCTGATCAAGCCGGGCCTCCGCCATGTCGAGCGACACACAATCGACGACACGGGTCCCCACTGCGCGCGCGGCGTCCGCCGTCGCGCTACTTCGATCATCACCCAGAATGAGAACAGTGGGGGCCTCATCATAGTCCACGTCGTTCAGATTTCCCACGGCCAGCATGATTTCCTCAGTTCCGGTTCCGTTCGCAAGGAATGCCATCGTTTTGGAGGAAAGTCAGTCTGTTTCCTAGACCGGGACGGAGAGATTGATCCGTACTGAAGGAAATATTCGGGTTCGTTTCGGCGGAGTATCATTTCTGCAAGATAATGATACCGGAGCCGGAATAATTCTTACCTAAGTCGTAGTGATCTCGTGCTTCTTATGCACCTTAAGTAAAATGAACTTTGGACGGTCGATGCTTCCCGAAGAACGGAGCCCGTAATATTGATAAGGTAGATGGAGGCGCCTGCCGTGATGACATCGGTGGCGAACGGCGTGGAATGCTTGGCGCGACAGCCGGCTGCTGAACGAGTTGATCGCCAGAGGCGTCAGGCTCGGCCGCGGCAGGCTCGCGCGCTCCCGGGCCGGCTAAACCGATATTATCCCGCGACGATCTCGCAGCCGGTCAGTGTCCAGGCGACGGACGGGTTATCCGTCTGATAGCCCTTCATCAGCAGCCATCCCCGGTCGACCTCATAGCCAGTGACCGTGATGCTGGTACGCTGACGATCATTCCGCGTCACCACATCGCCGACCTCGGGAGGCGGAGTGTCGCCGCTCCAGAGAGGCAGCCCGCCGAGGTTGCTGGGGTGGGCGCTCGACGGGGCTTCATATTCGGCCGGCTCGTAGCGTGGGACGCAGCCAGTCGCGAGGACAAGCTCCGCATCGCCGATGATCCGCGCTTCCGGCACGACGCGCTGCGCCGATCGGGCGTCGCGGCCGTGCACCCCGCCGACGAAACGACTGAAACCTGCCCGGAAAGCGGATCTGTTATCGCGACCTGTTGAAAAGTTCCGCATTTCGTCCCCCGGACTGCACGTTCCATCGAAACGTACGCCCGCCTTCGTGTCAACTGGCGGTGTGCCGTTGGTCCCGTGATGAGACATTTTCGGCACGGATTTCCTGTGACGCGACACCCGTCGCGACGACGACGGGCCTCAACAATCATGACCCCTCAGCGCCCTAGTAAATGGCGATCGCTAATTTATCGTTTACTCGCGGGACGATTGATCGGCGCAACGCGGGCGGGAGACGGCCGCGGCGAGCCGTCCCCGAAATTTGATCGTGCATTGCGGCGATGGCCTTCGAGGCCATTGAGCATGTTCGGGTTCTGACTGGTGGGCGGTGACGGGCTCGAACCGCCGACCCTCTCGGTGTAAACGAGATGCTCTACCAACTGAGCTAACCGCCCGCGCGGACCTTTGTCGGCGCCGTTCGTCTGACGGCGCGATAGAGCGGATCGCGATCGAGGTAAACAGGCTCTCGCCCCGCTTTGTGAGAACGCCTCTGCAACGGTTGGAACGGCGGCTCGTCATGGCCGGTTCTTGGCTCTCCCGCGTAATGGAGATGCTCGTGGCAGACCAGCAGACCGATGACGCCCCACTCACCGCATCGAAGCGAAGCGAGGCCGTCGACGAAGCAACCGAGGCATTGATTGAGCCCAAGGGCGACGCGCTGGTCGGTCGCGCCGTGACGATCAACCGGCCGCGCAGCGAACTCTATGCCTATTGGCGCGATTTTTCGAACCTCGCCACCGTCATGGAGAATGTCGAGCGTATCGACATTCTCGACGAGCGGCGCTCCCACTGGGTGGTGAAGGCGCCGGGCGGGCGCACGGTGGAATGGACCGCCGCGATCACCGAGGAGCAGGAGGGCCGCATGATCGCCTGGGCGTCGGAGGAGGGCGCGGAGGTGCCGAACAGCGGCCGCGTCGATTTCCGCGACGCGGGCGCGCGTGGCACCGTCGTCACCGCGACGATTCTCTATGATCCGCCGGCCGGCACGATCGGCAAGCTGATCGCCAAGCTGTTCCAGCGCGAGCCCGGCATCCAGGCGCGCCGCGACCTGCGGCGCTTCAAGCAACTCATGGAAACCGGCGAGATCGCCACCGGCGCGCGCAACCGCGCCGAACTTGAGAAGGAACAGAATTGATGCGCGCGCTCACCTGGCACGGCAAGCATGACGTCCGCGTCGAAACCGTCGACGATCCGGAGATCGTCAATCCGCGCGATGCGATCATCAAGGTGACGGCGACGGCGATCTGCGGATCCGACCTCCACCTTTATGACGGCTACATCCCGACCATGCAGGCCGGCGACATCCTCGGGCACGAGTTCATGGGCGAGGTCGTCGATGTGGGCCCGCGCTCGACGCTGAAAAAAGGGCAGAAGGTGGTGGTGCCGTTCACCATCGCCTGCGGCGCCTGCTACCATTGCGGCAAGCATCAATATTCCGCCTGCGACAACGGTCTGCCCGCCGACAATCAGGATATCGCCCAGGCCGCCTATGGCCAGCCGATGTCCGGACTGTTCGGCTACAGCCATATGACCGGGGGCTATGCCGGCGGGCAGGCGGAATATGTGCGCGTGCCCTTCTCCGACGTCGGCCCGATCGTCGTCCCCGACGATATCGATGACGAAAAAGTGCTGTTCCTGTCCGACATCCTGCCGACCGGCTGGCAGGCGGCGGAATATGCCGAGATCGAGCCGGGCGACACCGTCGCGGTGTGGGGCTGCGGCCCTGTCGGCCTGTTCGCGGTGCAGTCCGCCTTCCTGATGGGTGCCGAGCGGGTCATCGCCATCGATCATTTCCCGCACCGGCTGGAACTGGCCCGACGGTTCGGCGCGGAGACGATCAATTTCGAGGAAAGCGCGACCTACGAGGCGCTGATGGAAATGACCGGCGGCATCGGCCCGGATGCCGTGATCGACGCCGTCGGGCTGGAGGCGCACGGCCTGTTCGTCGACAATGTCATCGACCAGATCAAGGCGTCGACCTTCCTCGGCACGGATCGCATCCATTCGATCCGTCAGGCGATCATCGCCTGTCGGAAGGGCGGGCGGGTGTCGATGCCGGCGGTTTATGGCGGCTTCGTCGACAAATTCCCGCTCGGCGCGTTCATGGAGAAGGGCCTGACGATGAAGACCGGCCAGACCCATGTGCAGCATTACATGCCCGCGCTGCTCGCGGCAGTGCTGGAAGGGAAGATCGACACCACCTTCCTGATCTCCCACCGCATGCCGCTCGAGGATGCGGCCAAGGGCTACAAGATATTCCACGACAAGCAGAATGAGGTGACGAAGATCGTTCTCAAGCCCGATCTCGCCATCGCCTGACAGGAGAGACCCAATGGCTAACAAATTCGGGATCATCACCGGCGCCTCGACCGGCATCGGGCTGGAGCTGGCCAGGCTGGCGCTGGCCGATGGCTATGATCTGCTGGTCGCTGCCGACACGCCCTTCGTCGATATCGGCGCGGGGCTGGGCGGGCTCGGCGGGTCCGTGGAGACGCTGGAGGTCGATCTGTCGACGATCGACGGTGTCGACCAGCTGCTCGAGGCGGCGGGCAACCGGCCGATCGACCTGCTCTGCGCGAATGCGGGACATGGGCTCGGCCACGCTTTCCTTGACCAGCAGGTCAGCGAGTGGCGGCACGTCATCGAGACCAATATCACCGGCACGCTGTACCTGCTTCAGCGGGTGTTGAAGCCGATGGTTGCGCGCAATGACGGCAAGGTGCTGGTGACGGGATCGATCGCCGGTTTCATGCCCGGCACGTTCCAGGCGGTTTATAACGGCAGCAAGGCGTTCGTGGACAGTTTCGTCGATGCGATCCGCAACGAACTCAAGGACAGTGACGGCATCACCATCACCACGCTGATGCCCGGTCCGACGGAGACCGAGTTCTTCCATCGCGCCGGCATGGACGACACCAAGGTCGGCCAGCAGGCCAAGGACGATCCTGCCGATGTCGCCAGGACCGGGTGGGATGCGCTGATGTCCGGCAAGGCGGATATCGTCCACGGCCTGAAGAACAAGTTGCAGGTCGCGGCCAGTCGCGTCCTTCCGGAGAAGGTCACGGCGCAGATGCATCGTAACCTCGCCGAGCCCGGCAGCGGGGAGAACTGACGCCGGTTTGGCCTCACCCCGTTCGGTCGCCATAGAGCGGCCGGATGGGGATGGCGGATCCCGAGCGGAGTCCTCAGACGTTGCTCGAGGCGGTCGTGATGATCGACGGCACGGGCATCGTCGTCGGCTGGAGCCCGAGGGCTGGCAGATGTTCGGGACAGTCGGCAGCCGACGCATGCGGGCGTTCGACGAGCGGGTTGATCGTGCCCGCGCGCTATCGCGTTCCCGGTGGAACTGGCGATCGCGCCGCCGGCTCAATAACGCTTGAGCAGCCGCTCGACGGTCCGGCAGGTGGTCTTCTCCTTGCCTTCGGAGAGACCGCGAATGTCCTGCTCCAGGGCATCGCGGATGGCCGCGATCTGGGCGTCGGTGAGATGCTCGATGCCGACAAACTCCTCACGGGCCTTGTCCAGCGCGCGCAGAATCTCGTCGAGCTTTGCCTGCATCGCGGCGCCATCGCGGTTCTGGCTGTTCTGGATAAGGAACACGGCGAGGAAGGTGAGCACCGTCGTTGCCGTGTTTACGATCAGCTGCCACGTATCCGAATAATGCAGGAACGGGCCGCTGAGCGCCCAGATGACGATCAACAAGGTCGAGACGATGAACGCCATCGGCTGTCCCATCATCTGGGCGGACTTGGTGGCAATGTTCGTGAAAAACCTGTCCATCGTCTTCTCCTGGCGCACGGGGTGAAAACTCGGCAGCACCGGGATAGGTTCAATGGCGAAACGATGGGGGGTCGGGCGCCGTCGAACACCCGGCAACCGATCGCGGGCAGGGAGGTTGAGGGGCCATGGCCTCCCCCTTGTCACGCCTCGCCCCCCTGATCCTGGCGCTGTTCCAGATCGTCGCGCCGCTCCTGCCGCGGCTCGGCATCGGCTTGCCGATCGGCGACCAGTCCGACGCGGTACGCAACCTGATCACGCCGGCCGGGTGGGCATTCGCAATCTGGGGGCCGCTCTATGCCGGCACCATCGTCTTCGCCGTCTATCAGGCGCTCCCCGGCCAGCGCGACAATGCGCTGGTGGCGGCGATCCGCTGGCCGGCGGCGGCGGCATTTCTGGGCAACGGGCTGTGGGCGGCCTATACCCAGCTGCACGGCCTCGGCGCGATCTCCAGCGGGATCATCGTCGGCACGCTGGCGTGCCTGCTCGTCATCAATCGCCTCTTTGCCCGCTGGCCTGAGCGACTTCACGCTGCGGAGCGCTGGTGCGTCTTCCTGCCGTTAAGCGCTCTCGCCGGCTGGATCACAGCGGCAACTATCGCCAACTTCGCCGCCACCTTGCGTTTCTATGAGGTGGCGGTGACCCCGCCGCTCGCTGCGACGATGCTGATCGCCGGCGCGGTCGGCGCCGCTGTCCTGCTCGTGCAATGGCGCGGCAATCCACCCTACGGGCTGCTATTCCTGTGGGCGCTGGCGGCGATCTTCGCGGCGGGCGGGCAGGCAAGCGCGATCGTGGCCGCCGCCGCGGCGATCGCCGCCATTCTGGTGCTGGCGGCGATGGCGATCGGCCGGCGCAGCGCGGTGGCGCCTTGACAAGCACCGCCCCGGCGTCCAGCCCGCCGGGTAGTTTTGGTATACAGCTCGTCACCGGCGACAGGGATCTGGAATGCGTCGCACCATCGTCATCAATGTCGTCGGGCTGAGCCCGCGCATGCTGGGGCCGGAGACGCCCAACCTCAGCAAGCTCGCCGCCGAAGGCGCCCATCGCCCGCTGACCAGCATCATGCCCGCCGTCACCTGTTCCGCTCAGGCCACCTTCCTGACCGGGGCCCTGCCTACAGAGCATGGCATCGTCGGCAATGGCTGGTATTTCCGCGACCTCTCCGAAATCTGGTTCTGGCGGCAGTCGGCGGCGCTGGTCGGCGGTGACAAGCTGTGGGACGTCGCGCGCGCCCGCGACCCGGGTTTCACCTGCGCCAACATGTTCTGGTGGTACAATATGTACTCCGGTGCCGATATCGGGGTCACCCCGCGGCCGATCTATCTCGCCGATGGCCGCAAGCTGCCCGATTGCTATTCCGCACCGGCCGAGCTGCGCGACGAGCTTACAGGGCGGCTCGGCACATTCCCGCTGTTCAGCTTCTGGGGTCCGGCGACGACCATCGCGTCAAGCGAATGGATCGCCCGCGCCTCCATCCATGTCCGCCAGACGCGCGACCCGACGCTGACGCTGATCTACCTCCCGCATCTCGATTACGGCCTCCAGCGGGTCGGCCCGCATCATCCGTCGATCGCAGACGATCTGCGCCAGGTCGACGCGGTGTGCGGCGAGATCATCGCCGATGCGGCCCGCGACGGGGCGCAGGTGGTCGTGCTGTCGGAATATGGCATCACCCCGGTCAACCGGCCGGTGCACATCAATCGGGCGCTTCGCCGGGCCGGCCTGCTGGCGGTACGCGATGAGCTGGGCCACGAGCAGCTGGATGCCGGCGCCTCGCACGCCTTCGCGGTTTCGGACCATCAGGTCGCCCACGTCTATGTGCGCGATCCTGCCCGCGTCGGCGAGGTGAAGGCCCTGCTTGCCGCATTGCCGGGCGTCGAGCGCGTGCTGGACGCGGACGGCAAGGGCGATTTCGGGCTCGATCATCCACGTTCCGGCGAACTGGTGGCGATCGCCGCGGCGGACAGCTGGTTCACCTATTATCACTGGCTGGACGATGCCCGGGCGCCCGATTTCGCGCGTACCGTCGAGATCCATCGCAAGCCGGGCTATGACCCGGTCGAGTTGTTCTTCGATCCGAAGCTCGGCAATCCCAAGCTTGCCGCCGGCTGGCGGCTGGCCAAGCGCAAGCTCGGCTTCCGCGCGTTGATGGACGTCATTCCGCTGACCGCCGAACTGGTCAAGGGATCGCACGGGCGGATGGTGGACGATGCGGCGGACGGCCCTATCTTCATCTCGTCCAATCCCGATCTGGTGCCCGACGGCCAAGTGGCGGCGACCCAGGTTCGGGATCTCATCCTCGCCCATGTCTTTGACGGGGCCGCCTGAAGATAGATTGATGTCGCTCGACCACGATTCAGACCAGGTCCATCCGACCGACGAAATGGGCGCCCCGCCGGCCGAGGCCGCCACGGACATCTATGTCCAGCGCTTCACGGTGGCCTACGACTATCCGGTCGCGTTCACCCGCGACCTCTTCGCCGCCACCAATCCGGTGTTCGTTCGCGCCGTGACCCGTCAGGACCCGGATAAACTGGCGAGGATCATGGTCCTCGTCGATGAAGGGGTGGCGGCCGCCCTGCCGGGGCTGACCGAGGCTGTCGCCGCCTATGTCGCCGCGCATGCGGACCGGCTGGAACTGGTCGCCGCGCCCGAGGTGATCCCCGGCGGCGAGGGGTGCAAGAATGATCCGGCGCTCGTCGAGCGGTTGCAGCGGCGCGTCGTCGCGCTGGGCGTCGATCGCCATAGCGTGATCGTCGCCATCGGCGGCGGTGCCGTGCTCGATCTGGTCGGCTATGTCGCTGCGACGGTCCATCGCGGCATCCGCCATGTCCGGGTGCCCACCACCGTGCTCGGTCAGAACGATTCCGGCGTCGGCGTGAAGAATGGTGTCAACGCCTTCGGCCAGAAGAACCTCCTCGGCAGTTTCGCGCCGCCTTTCGCGGTGCTGAACGACGCGGCCTTCCTCGATCGGCTCGACCCGCGCGAGAAGACCGCGGGCATGGCCGAGGCAGTCAAGGTCGCGTTGATCCGTGACGGCGCGTTCTTCGCGTGGCTGGAGGCCGAGGCGGCGGCGCTTCGCGCGCATCGGCGGGCGGCGCTAGACCGGTTGGTGCGCCGCTGCGCCGAGTTGCACATGATCCAGATCGCCGGTGGCGGCGATCCGTTCGAGCGCGGCAGCGCCCGTCCGCTCGATTATGGGCATTGGTCCGCGCACAAGCTGGAGCTGCTCACCGATCATGGCCTGCGCCATGGCGAGGCGGTGGCGATCGGCCTTGCCCTCGATGCGCGCTATTCGGTGCTGGCCGGCCATCTCGCCGCCGGCGGGGAGGAGCGGGTGCATGCCCTGCTCACCGCGCTGGGCCTGCCGGTGTGGCATCCCATGCTCGAAGCGCCCGAGTTGTTGCGCGGTCTCGGCGAGTTCCGCGAGCATCTTGGCGGTGAGCTCACGATTACCCTGCTCGCCGGCATCGGCCGCGGCATCGAAGTGCATGAGATGGACGAAACGCTGATCCGGGACGCCATCGCGTGGCTGAAGGCGCGCGCGGCATGAAGCTTCCCGGCGCTCTTGGCCACCTGACCTATTGCACCAATGTCCATCCGGGCGAGACATGGCCGGCGGTGGATGCGGTGCTGAGGTCGGACGTGCTGGCGGTACGCGACGCGATGGATGCCGGCGGCCCGTTCGCGATCGGCCTCAGGCTCTCGGCGCGGGCGCTGGCAGACGCGGCCCGGCCCGAGGCGCTGGCGGCGATGAAGGCGCATCTCGCCGCCGAGCGGCTCTACGTCTTCACGCTCAACGCCTTTCCCTACGGCCCTTTTCACGGGACGCCGGTAAAGGCCGACGTTTATCTGCCCGACTGGCGGGCGGAGGAACGGCTCGCCTACACCAACGCCGCCGCCGATTATCTCGCCGCCTTGCTGCCGCCCGGAATGGAAGGCAGCGTCAGCACCGCGCCCGGCGCCTTCCGCGCCAATGTCGGTTCGTCGCAGACCCTGGAGGCGATCGCAGACGCGATGTTGCGCCACGCCGCCCACCTCGTCGCCATCGAGCGGCGGACGGGGGCGGTGATCGCCCTCGCCATCGAGCCGGAGCCGGCCTGTCTGCTGGAGACCACGGCGGAGGCGGTGGCGTTTTTCGAGGCGCATCTTTTCTCGCCCGCCGCCGTCGCCCGGCTGGCGGCGTTGACCGGTCTGTCGCCGGGGGACGCCGAGGCGGCGCTGCGCCGCCATCTCGGCCTGTGCTTCGATCTGTGCCACGCGGCGGTCGAGTTCGAGGATGCCGGCGAGGCGGTGGCGCTGCTGCGCTCGGCCGGCGTGAAGGTCGCGAAGATGCAGGTCAGTTCCGGCCTGCGCTTGCCCGAGGTGGGGAGGGATGCGGCGACCCTGCTCGGGCCGTTCGACGACGAGGTCTATCTGCATCAGGTGGTCGAGCGGACCGGTGACGGCCTGCTCAACCGCTATGACGATCTGCGCGACGCGTTTGCGGCGCTCGCCACGGCCGGGCCGGATGCCGGGCGGGAATGGCGCGTCCATTATCATGTGCCGCTGTTCCTCGAGGCGCTGGGCGCATTCGCCTCAACCCAGCCCTTCGTGCGCGAGGCGCTGGAGCTGCATCGCCGCCAGCCCATCTCCCAGCATCTCGAGGTCGAGACCTATACCTGGGGGGTGCTGCCCGATGCGTGGCGCGCCGCCAGCCTGCCGGAAGCGATCGCCCGCGAGCTGACATGGGTGCGCGACCAATGGCATTGACCCTGTCGGTCGCCTTCCGCCTCGGTCGGGTGTCGAACCTGCCGACGGTGTGGACCAATGTGCTGGCCGGTGTGATGCTGTCCGGTGCGGCGTTCACCGGCGGGGCCGTGGCGTTGCTGATCGCGGCGCTGTCCCTGTTCTACGTCGCCGGCATGTATTTCAACGATGCCTTCGACGCCGGCTATGACGCCAGAACCCGGCCGGGCCGCCCGATCCCGTCGGGCGTGGTCACGGCGCGCGCGGTATTCATGCTGGGTGGGGCGATGATGCTGGTCGCGCTCCTGCTGCTGGCGTCGCTGCCGGCGCGTTCGGGCGGCCTGCTCGCCGCGCTCGGCCTCGTAATCGCGATCATCGTCTATGATGCCTGGCACAAGGCCAATCCGTTCGGCCCGGTGGTGATGGGCCTGTGCCGGCTGCTCGTCTACGTCATCGCCGCGCTCAGCCTCACCGACGCGCCCGATCCCGCCGTCTATGTCGCGGCGCTGGTGGCGCTCTCCTACCTGATCGGGCTGACCTACGCAGCCAAGCAGGAGGACCTGACCAGGATGGGCAGCCTGTGGCCGCTGCTGTTTCTGGCCGCGCCGCTGCTCTACGGTGTGCGGACCGCGGCGGAGGGGGGCGTGGGCCTCGCCGCCTATCTCGCGCTGGCGGCCGTGATCCTGTGGTCGGTGTGGCTGATGATGCGGCCGGGGCCGAAGGCGATCGGCAAGGTGGTGGCGCTGCTCATCGCCGGCATCTGCCTGCTCGACGCGCTGTTTGTCGCCGGCGCGGGCCAGCCGGGGTGGGCAGTGCTGGCGATGCTCGGCTTCGTCGTCACGCTCGCCGCGCAACGCATCATTCCAGGAACATGAGATGACACCGCTCGATCTTCTGACCGTCTGGCTGGAGCGGCAGGCCGACCCGCAGGCCGTAGCGTGGCTTGCCGAGCGCCGCGCCGCCGTCCGCGCCGAGCCCGACGCCCGCACGCTGACGATCGCGCTCGGCCTCGTCCCGCGCAAGATCGGCAAGGCCGCCCTCGATCTCACGGCGGAGGATGTCTCCGCGGCTGACCGCGCCCGCCGCGGCTGGCGTCCGCAGGGCCTCACCGCCGATCAGACGGCGCGCATCATGCTGCTGCTGGAAGCCGGGGGCGCCGATGATTTCCCCGCCCTGATCAAGCGCGTGCTGACCACCTCGGACCTTGCCGAGCAGATCGCTGTCTATCGCGGGTTGCCCCTCTACCCGGGGCAGGCGGCGCTGGCGCCGGTCGCCGCCGAAGGGGTGCGCAGCGCCGTGCGTGCGGTGTTCGAGGCGGTGGCGCACGGCAATCCGTTTCCGGCCGAGCAGTTCACCGAGGCCGCCTGGAACCAGATGGTGCTGAAGGCCCTGTTCGTCGAATCGACGTTGGCGCCGATCATCGGCCTGGACGATCGCTGGAACCCGGAGCTCGCCCGGATGCTGCGCGACTATGCCGCCGAGCGCACTGCCGCCGGTCGGCCGGTCAGCCCGGAATTGTGGCGGGGCGTCGCGCAATCGGATGGCATCGCGTAGGAGAGGAACATGACCGAGATCGCCTGTCCCTGCTGCGGCGGCGCGCTGACCGAAGCGCAGCTCGCCGATCTCCGCGCCCAGCTCGCCGCCGAGCCGCAGTCGCCGCTTGCCAGCCTGCCGGCCGGCGCGATGTTCATTGATCCGCACTGTCACATGATCTCACGCACCACCGACGATTACATGGCCATGGCCGCCGCCGGCATCGTTGCGGTGGTTGAGCCGGCGTTCTGGCTCGGCCAGCCCCGCACCAATGTCGGCTCCTATATTGATTACCTGTCGCACATCATCGGCTTCGAGCGCTTTCGCGCCGGTCAGTTCGGCATCCGCCATTATTGCACCGTCGGTCTCAATTCGAAGGAGGCCAATGACGAGGCGCTGGCCGAGGCGGTGATGGACATCCTGCCAGCCTTCGCCGCCAAGGAGGGCGTGCTGGCGATCGGCGAGATCGGCTATGACGACCAGACGGCGCTGGAGGACCGCTATTTTCGCGCCCAGATCGAGCTTGCCAAGGAGCTTGATCTGCCGATCATGATCCACACCCCCCATCGTGACAAGAAACGCGGCACCAGCCGGACGATGGATGTGCTGATCGAGCATGGCTTCGATCCGGCGCGCTGCGTGATCGATCACAATAACGAGGAAACGGTGCGCGAGGTGCTGGATCGCGGCTTCTGGGCGGGCTTCTCCATCTATCCGGGCACCAAGATGGGCAATGCCCGCATGACCGAGCTGGTCATGCACTATGGCGCTGAGGGGATCATCCTCGATTCAGCCTGCGACTGGGGCAATTCCGATGCGCTCGCCGTGCCCAAGACGGCGCTGATGATGGCCGCGCGCGGCATCGCGGCTGAGACGATCCGCAAGGTCACCTACGACAACGCCCTCGCTGTTTACGGCCTCAACGGGGAGATGAAGCCCGCTGACTGGCTGGAGGCGGGCGAGATCGACCATGGCGCGCTGTTCTCCGGCAACAGCGTGCTGCGCGCCGGCGAGATTCCACGGCTGCCCCGGCGCGGGGCCGGCGGCGGGCTGGAGATCGTCTGACCGTTCGCGGCTATCGGCCACGCCGGTCAGGCTTGGCGGGCTTCGTCGTCTCCTGCGCCGCATCGAGCGTGCGCGTGCGCTGATCGAGCTCGCCCTTGAGCTCCGCGATCTCCGCGTCGATGCGCGCGGCCGCGGCGATCTTCTCCTCTTCCAAGGCCTTGATGCGCTCGGCTACCCGATCGATCTGCTGTCGCTGCAGCTCGGCCGGCTTGCCAAGCGCGGCCACTGCATCCGTCTTGCCGCCCTTGAGCGCCTCGGTCAGCTGCGCGCTGAGCCTGGCCTCGTGATCCGCGAACTGGCCGATGTCCATGCGATCCTCCCTCAGAACGGGTTGGTGTTGAAGGCGGCCTCCGGGTTGGGCATCTGGGCTGCCCGGCGCGAATTGCCCGATTGCGAGGCATTGCCGATGAACGGCCCCTCCATGTCGTTGAGAGACCATGACGGGAAGGGCGTCGTCGCCTTCACGTGATTACCCATGATGCTGCAATGTCGGCCGGTGAGCGTGACCGTGGCGCCCGCCGCCGCCGCGCCGATCGGCGGCGAGAAATGGCCGTGGTGGTTGCCGCTGTAGAGGACGCGCTCGAAACGACCGAAGATCAGATCGTTGATCTGGGTCTGCCATATCTCGACGAGGGCGCGCGCGCCGGTCCCAATGAAGCGGTTGTTGGCGATCTGGATCGCGAAGCCGAATACGGCGCGCGTATCGCCCAGCATGGTGACGATCTCCATCAGCCCGCGCATGCGCAGCGCCCGGTCATCGCCGGTCACCGGGCGGTCGGTGAGGCTGGAATAGGTGACCTGATTGCCTTCGATGCGCGCCTCGAGGATGTTTTCGCCGTTGATCTGGTAGGCCAGCGGGGCGGTTGCCGCCCCGGCCGCCCGGGGCAGGCCGGTATCCATCACCTCATTGGTGTCGAGATGAAGCTCCCCCGCCACCGTCATGGCGTTGATGCCGGTGGCGATCGGCGCGGCCGCGCCGCAGCGTATCACCCGGTTCGCGATTACCGCACAGCGCTGGCTGACGTCCGAGATGCGGATGCCGCCCTGCGCGGCGCCGGTGATGCGATTGTCGCTGATCGTCGGCGCTTCCTCGGTGGCGACGACGATGCCGAGCTGGCCGCCGTCGATACGATTGCCGCCGACATGGTTGCGCGCCCCCTGCAGCGCGTAGATGCCGGCGAAGGGCTGGGCGAGGATATTGCCGTCGACGATCGCATCGGTCACCCGCAGCATCGCCACGCCGAAGCCGGTTATATCCGCGGCACGGCCGAAGCTGTTGCCGGAAACCCGTGGCCGTGCCACGCCGAGCAGCAAGGCGCCGTGCTGGCTGCCTTCGCAGACATTGTCGGTGACGGCGATGCGCTCAAGCGGGAGCAGCTTGTTGCCCGCCATTTCACCCGCTGAGACGGCGAGGGTGAACGCCGGGGTGCCGGCGGCGCTGGCGATGGTGTTGCCACGCGCCGCGGAGCCGCTGCCGCACAATCGCACGCCGGTGAGCATGTCGCCGCGCATCTGGATGTAGTTTTCGCTGACGACGCTGCCGGCGGCGGCGGTATCGATGGCATAGGTCCGCGCCTGCGCACCCCGGACGGCGAGGCCGATGCGGTTGCGGGCGATACGCGATCCGATCGCACGCGAGGCCGGCGCGTCGCCGCCGGGCGCGTCGTTGACGATGATGCCGTTGGCGGTGCCGACGATCAGATTGTCCTCGGCGATGAGCGGGCCGCGCATCGCGCTCGCCAGGATCGCGGCGGCGGTGGCCACCGCCTCGACCTGCAACGACAACGAGAATTGGCAGCCGCTGACGGTGACGTTGCGGCAGCCGCCGCTGAGCCACACCCCGATCGCCGGGCTCTGGAAGCGGCAGCCGGAGATGACGAGGCCGTCGGCACTCGCCGCCAGAAAGCCGACGCCGTCGCCGCGCTCAGGCTGGTCGAGCACGCAATCGTCGAAGCGGCTGTCCTCGCCGCCCTTCATCATCACCAGCGGCGCGGACGACGCCTCGATATGACGCATGACGAGGGTGTGAACGCGCGTCGCCACCGGATTGCCGAGCGCGAGGATGCCGGTGCCCCGGCGGTTGACGATGATCGCGCCCATGCTCTCGCCGTGGAGCGTGACATTGTCCCGCTGGATGATGATCGGCCTGTCGATGGCGTGCGTGCCGGCCTTCACGCAGACGCAGCCGCCCACGTCGGGCAGCGCATCCACCGCGGCCTGGATGCTCTCGCCGGGGACGACGACGATCGTGCAGCAGCCGGGCCGGCGGTCGCCGCCGCCGGTCTTGGGGGGTGGGGGGCGGCAGTCGGTGATCGCGGGGGTCGGGCCGCCAAGGCCGGTGATCGCGGCGATCTGGACATAATGGCGGGTGATGCCCCGCGGGGGCGCTGCGTTCAGTATCTCGATCTGCGCGGTCGCGGTGCGCGCCCAGAACACCCAATGGTCGCCGAGGTTGAACTCGCCGCCGGGCGACAGCGTGGAAAAGGCGATCTGGATTCCTGCCTCGAGATCGATCGGGCCAGTGGCGGTGGCGATCAGGCCGTCGGCATCGATGGCGTTGGTCGAGGCCGTCTGATCCCAGCGGTGGATGCGCGTATGGCGCGCGGCGAGGTCGGCGGCGGTGGCGCCGAAGGGCCGGCCGGTCGGCAGCGCGCGGTCGAGGATGATCTGGCGCTGATCCTCGACGATGTCGACGACCAGCGCCATCTCTCCGGCCTCGCCCATCAACTCGCGCTGGTCGTCGGTGACGGTCACCCAGTCGCCGATGCGGAAGCGCATCACCCCATCACGGCCGATGCGGTTGACGGTGAGTGTCGTCTGCGTGCCGGAAATGGCGATGCCGGTGATCGCCGAGACGATCGTCGCATTGTCGCGCGACCATTTGAAGCGCGCGGTACCGAGCGGCCCCGCCGTCTGCACCTCGACCCGATAAAGCCGGTTCTCCAGCCCGCGATAGCCGGCGACGGGCGGAAGGATGCAGGGATCGTCGGGCGTCGGCGGAGCGATTGCCTGCGTCGTCAGGCGGCCTTGCGAGGCAGGCTTGCCGACCGGCATGCCGCAGGCCGCGCCCTGCGCGGCATCGACGCGCAGCTGCCACACGGTCTGCAGCCTCGTGGTGGTGTCCACCCCGCCCAGCGCCGCGTCGAGCAACGCCGGATCCTCGATATAGGTGACTTCGCGCTCCCAGATTTCCAGATAGGCGAGGGCGTCGCCGCCCGGCAGCGGCGGCGGATCGGGATAGAAGGGCTGGCTGAGATAGGTGGCCTTGTCCTCGACAAAGGCTTCGGCGAGCAGCCCGTCCACATAGAGGCGCCCGGGTTCGATCGAGAGATTGTCCGGCGGGCCGGCGATCAGCCCGAGCAGGAAGGCGTCCGGCGTGGTCAGATAAGGCACGCCGACCGCGCCGAACGTATCGAGCGAGAGCAAGCCTATCCGCCGGCGGAGGATGTCGATCTCCTCGTTCCAGTCCGCGTCCAGCTGCACCCGGCCCTGCTGCATCAGTACGCCGGCATAGCGTTTCAGCGGATCGAAGCTGAACCTCGTATAGTCGCCCGTCATGGCGCCTCTCCCACCTGGATCACGTCGCGTAGACCAGCCCGTAATCGAGCCCGAACGGCAGATATTCGCTGAGCCGCATGCGCAGATTCGCCTCGCGCTGTGGCTGTTTCAGATGACAATAGACGCCCATTTCCGAGCCATCCTCTGCGCCGGTGGCGATCTCCGTCGGCCCATTCAGGGCGAGCTGGAGGAAGGCCGGCGCGCCATAATCCTCCGCGCTGTATTCCGGCTTCACGCGCTGGCGGACGCGGACACGAACCGCGTCGCGACCGGCCGGCGTGAGCGGGCCGGACAGCGCCTCGGCATCGTCGATGGCGCGGCGCTCGGCGAGGTCCGGCTGGCAGCGATAGCGACGCGGCGTGCGCGATCCCGGCGGCACGTAGCAGAAGCGGACGCAGCCGGTCTGGACACGCTCGGCGGTAACCGGCCCGTCGAAGATCGCTTCGGTGGCAAGGTCTAGCTGCTTGACACCGACGCCGCCGCGCAAGGTGGAACGTTCGATACGCGCGGGTGGTCCGGGGCCGCCGGCGGTCCCGGCATCCGCGACAGCGTCGGTCCCGGCGCCGTCGACGATGCTGTCGAGGATGACGAGCTGTTCGGCATGGCGCGGCAGCCGGATCGCGCCGGTGATCGAGAAGGCGATCTCGACGCGCAGCTCCTCATTGGCGAGCGCGCCCGTGGCGAGCGTCGCCACCGCGGTCAGCGACGGCGCGGCCGGGGCTGGCGCCGGCGGCGGATCAAGCTCGGCGACCGACAGGCCGGGTAGCAGAGTGCAATGGAGGATGCGCAGCACCCGCAGCGCACCCTCGAGCCGGACCTGTCCTTCGACAAGGAGGCCGCCCAATGTCAGCACGAAATCGTCGCGGTCGCCGGCGATGGTGAGGGGGCCGCCGAGGAGGAGGTGAGGGCGGCTGCCGTCCGCCGCCTCGATCGCCAGCACATGGCCGCTCGCCGGGCCGACATCTATGGCGATCGCCTCGGCATGGGTTGCGTTGCCGTGGACGCGGATCACCGTGTCGGGGCCACCCGAGGCTGCCCATTGGCCGAGCGCGGCGGCGATCGTCGGCAGCGATCCGGGTAGCGTGCCGCTGGCGTCGACATCGAGGACCGAGAGGCCGGGGCCGATCCGGGTCAACCATGCACGGCGGCGATAGGGGCCGCCGCCGAGATCGGCGGGAAAACCGTAGAAATAATCGACAGTGACGCTGCCGGCGGGGACCAGCGCCGGCCCCAGCACGAGCCGCCCGCGTTCGACATCAACGCCGACCTCGGCACCGGCGGTTTGCAGCCAGCTCGAAAGATTGCGGTCGCGGATCTGGTCGACAGGAACGGGCGCGCCGTCAACGAACACCATCAGGCTCGGCGCGGGCGCGACGTTGAAGCCGGGAAAGGCATCGAACAGGCCGTAGAAATCGCTGAAGCCGGGCGGCGGCGCGAGGGCCGGATAGCCGGCGATGTCGGCATGGAAGCGCGCAGGGCGGATCGGCTGGGGGATGTGAAGCTCGCCGGCGAGACCGGCTTCGTCGCCCTCCGGCCGCTGGCGGCTGAACAAGGGAGCGGAATTGCCGAGCGGGCTGAAATGATAGCGATAGTCGCCCGCGCCGCCGACCCGCCGCGCCGCCACGTTGCGCAGCGGATAGGCACGCAGCCGCCACAGGAAGAAACCGATATTGCGGATATTATACCAGCCTTCGGCCTGCGCGGGCGGGCGCACGTCGATGCTATGGGCGATCTCGTCAAAGGCGCGGTTCAGCCGGTCCATGCGCTCGACGGAGCGGATGTCGGCGGTGCGCAGGCATTGCATGCGCAGGTGATTGCGCACCCATTGCGTCCATTCCAGCAGCTCGAAGAACTCGACCGCGTGCGCCGCCCAGCCGGTGACGTCGCGGGCCAGCTCCTCGAGCATCGGCAGCGTGCCCTTGCGGCGGCGATAATAGATCGTCTTGGCGACATCGGCGCGGCTGCGCAGCGCCACCGGCGGGTGCAGATTCGGGCCGGTCAGATCGCGGAACAGCTCCGCGGCGGTATCGCCGTCACGCACCCGGCTATCGTCGAACAGCGGCGTGGTGCCAACGAGATCGCCGATATAGGGCACCGCCCAGGGTTCGGCGGTCTCGACGAACGCATCCTCGTAAAGCTGGCGGATATCGCCCTCGACGATATCGGCCTGCGCCTCGATCAAGGCGAGCAGGGCGCGCAGCGGCTCGCCCTGCTCGATGTCGCGCGTGCGCAGATAGGCGGGCAGCAGGTCGTACAGCTTGTTGCGCGACTGGTGCGAATAGGCCGGCATCACAGCGCCTCCACGATCGTCAGGCCGATGTCGAGCGCGGGATCGGCGATATAGGCCTGTTCGGCGGCCAGTACCGGCGGCGGCGACGGCCCGTCGAACCCGGCGCGGGCATAGCGGTCGATCTCGCCCGGGGGCGGTGTCGGGCGCGCCGGGAAGATGCGGATGTGCGGCTGGAGCGGATCGGTGGTGACGGAGCGGATCGCGCGCTCGACCGCCGTCAAATCCTGATAGCCCTTGAGCTGGAAGACATCGACGTCGGCGGCGATCACCCCTTTCGCGTTCTGGAGCGCCGCATAGACAGCCGAGGCATGGGCGGCATGGCCGAGGGGCATGGTCTCGAACGCGAAGTGCCGGACCAGCGCATCCAGCGCCCGGGCCTTCACCTCGTCCGCATCGAAGGCCGGGTCGGCGACGATCTTCCCCTTCACCACCAGCGGCACGCGAACGAGATTGGCGATCGACAGCGGCCGGTTCGGGTCGCTCGCCGCGCGCAATCCGGCGTGGAGGGTGGCGAGCGCGGCCGCCGACAACCGCTCCCCGCCCGGCGCGGCGACGGTAAGGTGGGCGGCGCGCTCCATGTCGCGCCATACCCAGGTCGCATAGGCGCGCGCGACCATGCCGGAGCTCGTCGCCAGCCACTCGAAGTCCAGCAGCGACACGGCGCGGCCGAACACGCGCACCGTGCCCGGGGCGGCGGCGCGGGCGTCGGCCAGCACCTCCGGATCGGCGGCGCCGTCGGCGACGACCGGATTGGTTACGGCGCGCAGGCCGGGCGGGCGCTCCAGCGGCGTCGACAGCTGCCCGGCCCTCATCCGCCCGCCAAGCCCGATGCCCTTGCGATAGCGCGCGACGACGTTGAGCGCGCCGGACGGCAGCCGCGCGCCCGTCACCCCGTCGCCGAAGGTCACGATCGTCTCGCCCGCGTCCGATTGACGGGCGGTGTAGACCCGCTCGCTGGCCCTGCGGGCGAAGAAGCTCGGCGAAGGGCTCCACCGCTCGCCATTGACGAGAATCTGGAGCGCCGCGTCGCCGGCGATATTGGTGGCGGACGGGATGAACGTGACCGGCGAGCGCTGGAGCGTAAAGCTCTGGAAGGGCTTGCCGCCATCGCCATGGCCGAGCGGCTCGTCGGGCTGGGTCTCGCCATGGCTCGCCGCGGCGACATTGCCGAGCACCACGGCATCGACCAGCGGCGCGGGCGGCGGCGGGCTGAAATCGACAATGAGGTGATCGGGCAGCCCGCCCGGCACCGAGGCGGCCGGGCGCGTGGAAACGATCTTCGCGGGCAGCAGCCCTGCCGGCGAGCTGATCAGGATCTTGCGGTTCCTGGTCAGTCGATCGAACCCGGGCGAGCCTTCGCCGGCGCGGCGGAGGGCGAGGCTGCCGGTCGCGATCGAGGGCGGATAGGCGTAGGGCGCGAAGATCACGTCCTGCGGATCAAGCTCGTAGATGCGCGTTGCGCGGCGATCGGCGATCGCGCCGAGCCCGTCGCCATGGGCCAGCCACGGTCCCCAGATGCCGGCGGCGAGCGTGCGCTGGACGATGGCGCCGTCCGGCCCCTCGGCATAGACATGGAGGCCGGCGGTGTCGCGCACGGCAGCGGGATCGCCGCCGACCGGGCCGAGCGCGGTCCAGCCGCTCCAATTGGCGCCGTCGCGGGCGATGGTCTGAAGCTCGGCCTTGCCGCGCACGAAGATGTCCACCCGGTCGCCGCCGCCGGCGAGGATTGCCGGCTCGCCGCGGCAGTCGCCGCCGAGCGAGCGCCACGCGCTCCACTGCGCGCCGTCGAAGCCGCGGTGGATCAGGTCACCGGCATCGTCCCGCGCCACCACGTCGATGCGGCCCGATCCGGTGGAGGCGGCCGCCGGACCGCTTGCCAGCTGGCCGCCCAGCGGCGTCCAGTCGCTCCACACGCTGCCGTCCCAGCGGCGATACCACAGGCCCCGGTCATAGCCGCGCACGAACACCACGACGCTCGTCGCGTCGGGCGAGACCGGGGCCGGGGGCGATGCGGTAAGTCCCCCGAGCGGGAGCCACATGCCAGGGACACCCGCCGTCGCGTCGATGAACCAGCAACCGGCGTCCGCCCCTTGCGCGAACACGGTGAGCGTCGAGCCGCGCAGCAGTGGCACCGGCGCGCTCGTCAGCACGCCCCCATGCTCGATCCACGGACCCCAGCTGCCAAAGAAGCGCCGCTGGCGAAGAGAGCGGCCGGCCGCACGCACGAAGAAATCGAGGCGCAGCGATGCGGTGGCGGTGGTGGCGACATCGGCGGTGAATTCGGCATCGTCGAGCATGTGCCAGCGGCGGGGCGACACGCCGGGGAAATCGAGAAACTGTGCCGCGCCCGTCCCCGAACGGGCGACGAGAAGGTGGCCGCCGATCGGCGTCGCCGCGATCGAGGGGCGGCCGGCGATGGTCTGGCGCAGCGTGGCGTAGGTGACGCTGTCCTCGATCGGGCCGAGTTGCGTGTGGCGCGTGTCGACGGCGGCGACCGTGGCGGTGCGCAGCCGCGGATGCTGTCCCGGTCCGGCATCGACGAGGAGCCGTGCGCCGGGCTGGAGATCGTCGATCCGCCCGTCGAGCGGGTAATCGCTGGTGAGCGCGCCGAACGCGCCGTCGATCGTGCTCGTCACCCATTTCGGCCATTGCACGGCAGGCGGACTGGCAGGGACGAACAGATTCTGGGCCAGCGGCGCATTATGGCCGAAGAAGCGCAGCCGCCGGAGCGTCCGGGCGGCACGGGCGGCGCCCGGCCAGAGGAAGGGGGTCTGGATGCCCGGCGCGAAGGTGATCCGCTCGCCCTCCGGCGCGTTGGTAAGGGCGGTGACCTTCTTCTCCTCGATCGCGCCGCGCCCGAACACGACCAGCCGATCATCGACGGCGAGCGCGGGGCGTGCGGTGATCAGGCCGGTGGTGGCGCCCTGCTGGAACGCTTCGAAATAGGCGGGCGGGGCGAAGGCCGGCACGGCGTTGAGGTCGCCATGGGCGACGAGCTGTTCCAGCGTCTCGAAGGTTTGCGGATCCTCGTCCTGGCCGGGGACGCTCATCACCTTGAAGCCGGCGCGGATGCGCGCCTCCGCGCCGTCGTCGAGCGCAAAGGACAGCAACGTCGTCGCGGCAAGGCCAGGGCGGAGATGATAACCGATCAGCCGCACCTGCCGCAGCACCGAATCCCGCTCGCGCGCGGTGCGCAGGAACAGCTCGTTGGCGATGCGCTCATTGTAGAAGGTGAGCACGTCGCCGACCGCGGCGAACAGCTCCATGAACGTCACCGCATATTCGTCGTCGGCGCGCGAGGTGAGCCCGGCGAGGCGCGGATCGGAGACGATGTTTTCGAGCAGGGCCCGGCGGAAGGTGGCGAAGCTGCCGACGCGGAAGGAAATGGCGGCGAGCCCGGGGCGGTTCAGCGTGTCCGCCTGGGGGCGCAATGCCTGGGTCGCGCAGCAGCCGCAGAAGGCGAGGGATGGGGCGCCCGCCATCGCTACAGGCCGCCCACGGCGATCAGGCGAAGGACGCCGTTTTCGGGAAGGCTCGCATCATTGTCGAGGCGGGCGATCTCGAACGGCGCCATTTCGATCACGCCGCGCGCCAGCTCGTCGCGCGGCGCATCCCAATAGCGCTTGAACATTCTCGCCGTGGCGGAATCGACGCCGTCGATCGCCTCGATGGCGGCATAGAGCCGCGACAGATAGACCGGCTCGCCGAACCTGTAATCATCGAGGTCGAACAGGCCGCCGGCCCGGTTCGACAGACGTGCCGCGACGGCGGCGAGCACGTCGCCCCGGAAATAGCCGGGCGCGACGCAGATCATGACCTCGATCTCCAGCGGCACATAGACGGCGGCGCGCACTGCGAGGTCATAGCCGGCGAGCTTGAAGCGCATGAGGTGGGCGCGCATCATCGCGGCGAAATCGGGCGCGAGTTCGGCGCCACCACCGGGCAGACGCCTGAGCTTCGCCTCGTCATGCGGGTGGATCGCCACGAAGATGGTGTGCCAACTCCCCGTCCAGCGGAAGGTGGCGCGCGCGGCGGCGACATCGGGATGGCGCAGCGCCACCTCCTCCCAGTCGGCTTCGGTGACGGCGCGGAACTGGATCGCGCGAAATTGCTCGGGGGCGATCTGGCGGACATGCTCGATCGTCTCCGCATCCTCACCGCCACGCCCCGGCAGCGGCTGGAACAGGCGGGTGACCGGCTGGAAGCCTGGCGGTGGCGGGTCGGGCGTGACGAGATGGACGAGGGATTCGCGCCCGATATTGCCGGCGGCTCCATTGCCGATCCGGTAGCGGGCGACGACACGCGCGGCATCGAGCGGCCGGCGGCCATAGTGATCGTCGCCGAAACGCAGCGTCGCGGCGCCGTCATTGTCGATCTCGGCGACGAAATGCTGGTCGTACACGTCGCTTTCCAGCAGGCTCGGCTGCGGCGTCCAGATTTCGTCGGGCTGGCCGGGAAAGCTCATCATCAGCACGATCGCCGGCGCGGCGGCACTGGCCGGAATGTCGAGTTCGGTGCGGCCGAGCAGCGGCGTCCCGGTGGCGTCAAATTCCAGGGCGCTGGCCGGCGCCTGCCAGGTGAGCGGACCCGCGGCCAGCGCCAGCGAGGGCAGCGGCCAGCGGCCCGCGCCGGGGTCCGGGCCGACGTCGTGCACCTCGACCAGCGAGCGGCCATGATCGGCGGGCACGATGTTGCCGCGCGCGATCGTTACCGGGCCGACGATCGTCTCATCGTCCAGCACGGCGGAAAGGCAGAAGGCCGAGGCCAGTGCATCCTCCACCCGCCACTCGACGCGCTGCAGGGGCAAGGGCGGGTCCGCCGGATTGAGGCGCGCGGTGAGCGCGCCGCCCGTCAAGGCATCGGTGAACGCCTCGTCCACAGCATCGGCGACGGCGGTGATGCGGACGACCTGCCGATGCGCGGGGTCGGCATCGTAGGGCGAGCCGTTGCGCGGATCGAGCACCTCCTCGAACAACAGCCAGTCCCCCGGCCGGAATTGCGGGCGGACAGCGGCGCCGGTGCCGTCGGCGTTGGCCAGGCGATAGAGAAAGGCCTGACATGTGCCGGCCGCCAAGCAGCATTCGGCATCGCCCCCGCTGTGGATGCGCAGCTCATTATGCGCGGCGCGGATCGTGACGGCGGTGGTCGTCTCGAACACGGTGACGTCGGCGAGGGCCGGGTCGCTGTCGAACTGCGGCTGGATGGAGATGGTGGCGCCCGGCGCCGCCGTCTCGCCGATCAGCGGACGGCCGATGCGCGTCAGCAACCGCGTGCCGAGCGGGATCGGCGCGCCGCCCACCGCCTCGGTGGCGAGATGCACGAAGGTGAAGGCGTTGCGGCCCTGATGCATCCGGTAATCGACCAGCCGGGCATGGCGGGCGGCGGAGACGCGGTGCAGGCAGGTGTCGAGATAGCCTTCGGTGCCGGGGCCGGCATCCTGCAGATAGCTCAGATAGTCCCCGGCATAGGCGATAAGCTCGACGATGGTCATGCCGAGGTCGGCGGGCAGCCGTTCCTGCCACCCCGGATTGCGCGCGGCGATGAGATCGAGGAGCAGCCGCCGGAAGCTCTGGTAATCCTTGGCGAGATAATCGAGGGCCGGCTCGATCAGTGCCTCGGGCGGGCATTCGACGGAGAGGCGGCAGTCGAACTCGGTGGGACACCCCGCCTTGAAGCTGAACCGCGCCTCCGAGCGCTCCTCGTCGATCAGCGGGTGAACCACCGACAGGATGTAGGTCGAGAAATCGCCCTCTTTGTTGAGGAACAGGGTCAGCGTCCGCGGGTCGACGACCGGCGCCACGCCGAGCACGCGGATATCGATGATGCGCACCCCGCCGAGCACCGCGAAATCGTCGGCGGCGAGTGCCGGCGGCGGCTTCAGGAAGGTGACGTCGAGCAGGTTGCGTTCGCCGGGAGGGGCGAGCGGGGCGCGACGATATTCGACGAAATCAACGCCGTTCAGCGGATGGGCGGGGTTGGCGAGGACGCCCGATCGCCGGTCGTCCCCGCACCAGATCGCGCCGTCCGCCGAGAGCGTCATGACGCCGCCACCTGTTGCCGGAATACGTCCTGCTGGCGCTCGCCGGTATCGCGGCGGGCGTAGACGACGGTGATCTCGAACGCCGCGTCGACGATCGCGACCGTCACCGTCTCGACCGAGATGAGCGGCTCCAGCCAGCGCAGCAGCGCGCCGTGGATCAGCTGCTCGGCCGCCGCCGCCAGCGCGTCCTGTGCCGGCGCAAAGACGAGCTGACCGATGCCGCAGCCGAATTCGGGGCGATTCACCCGCTCGCCGGGAATGGTGAACAGCACCTGCATGATCATATCGCGCAGATGATCGTCGTCGCCGGTCACCGCGCTCCGCCCGCGCGCGTCGAACGCATAGGGGACGTCGAGGAAGGCGGCGCCGGACATCAGCCCATGTCCACGTCGATCGCGGCGGGCAGCACGGTCGAATCCGGCAGCTTGACGTGGATCGCGCCGGCCCGGGCATCGAGATGGGCGACGACGCCGCGGGCAATCGCCACGAACAGCCGCCGGCGGTCGCGCACCTCCGGATCATTGGGGTCCGTCTTGAGGTCGGGCAGGCCGTCATTGACCATCAGCGTGCGCAGCGCATTGTCCATCGCCTCGGCCATGGAATTGGCGAAGGGGCCGTAATCCGTCCTGTCGGCCGGATTGAAATTGCCGGGCCTGAGCTGTCCGACCATAGACTCTCCTATTCGAGCATCACCTTCCTCGAGATCAGGCTCGGCGAAGGTGGCGGGAAGGGGGGTATGGGCGGCGCAGGGGTCACCGGCAGCACCCCGGCGGCCATCTCGCCCGGATGGACATGGGCATTGAACAGCGCGACCAGCTGGCCGAGATAGGTCATCAGCTGATCGCCGAGCACGCCGGGATGGGCGGCCGATGCGCTGCCCTCCTGAAGCAAGGTTCCGGCGGCGTTGACGATGCGGGCGGCGCCGGTGATCGTGATCGTGCCGGTGGCGACAGACATGACGATCGAGTTCGCGCCGACCGCGTCGGTGAGCGTAATCGTCTGCGCGGCGTCGTCGAGCACCGCCGACAGGCCGAGTTCGCTGCGCCAGACCTTCGTGGTCCATTCCGCAGGCTTGCCCGGGGGCGCCATCGGCGCCTCCGCCGTGCCCCAATAGCCGCCGGACCAGATCGGCCGCGACACGTCGCCCGCCTCGAACTCGATCCACACGCCGGCGCTGACCGGAGGCAGCGAGAAGAAACCCGAGGTCGGGCCGGCATAGGGCGTGCAGGGCTTGGCCCAGCCGGTCGGCACCTCGCCCAGCAATTCGGGCACGTAGGCCTGGAGCCGACCGAGGCGGAGCGGGTCGATATTGTTCGCGACGATGCCGGAGAATTTGCCATAGACGCGATGGCGCTGGCTGTCGGCATCGCGGGCGAAGGCGCTGAAATCGTTCATGCGACGGCGGCCAGCGGATCGATGAAGATCTCGGCGCCGGTCAGGCCGACCGCGTTGCGCCAGCCGGTGAAGCTCTGCGTCCAGTTGTCCCGGCTGATCCGGTGCGTCACCGACCGCACATAATATAGGCCGCTATGCTGGCTGCCCGGCCCGCGTACGAGCACCGGCAGGCCGACGAGCAGCGGCCGGGCATATTTGAGGCCATCCACCTCCCCGCTCGCCGAGATCGCCCGGCTGGTGCGGCTGGTACGGGCAAGGGCCTGCGCCTGCATCTCGGCCGGGCTCGCCGCGTCGGTGGCGGCGGGGCGCTCGATCGGCGGCGGGATGATGCGGGTGAGCGCAGGCTCCAGGCCCATCGGCGGCTCGATCGAGGCGAGCCCCACCGCCGGGATCGGCGCGCGCGTGCGCGGATCGGTGCTGAGCGCGATCACGCCGGTCGGCGCGAGCATGTCGTTCGAGACATGGAAGCTGTCGAGATTGGTCTGCGTGCCGAAATCGATCGACAGCACGCCCTGTGGGGGCACGGCGAGGAAGGGCGGGTGGAAATGGCCGAAATCGCGCCCGATCACCGGATCCGGCTGGATATAAAGCTCGTAATTGTTGCGGCGCGCCAGCTGGAACAGATAGGTCGCGTCATAGTCCCGCTGGTTGGTCGTGGTGTCGAGCACCGTGCGCAGCGGCGCGGTGGGGATCACCGTCGGCACGATCGCGTAGCGGCCGAAGATGGCGGCGGCGATGACGCTGTCGGGCGAATTGGGCCAGGTGAAGGGCTGCTGGACATGGGCCATGATCGTGCCCAGCGCGTCCAGTGCGACCACCTCCAGCCGCGTCGCGCCGGGCGTGTTGCTGGCCTCAAGCCGCGCGTCGCGCACATAGGCGTTGATCAGCACCTGCGGGACGCCGAGCCCCGCCGAGACACGAATGGTGAGCGGCACCAGCGGGCGGAACAACTGAAAGGCGAGCGTGTCGAGATCGCCCCAGAAGCTGCGGCTCAATTCGAAGTGCAGGCGCAGCGCCGATGCCTGGCCGACCGCGGCCTCGACCTCGATGCTCTTCAGCGCCTGGACCAGCATCGCCGGCAGCGGCGCTGCTGCCACCTGCACAGTGAAGAAGGAGGGGAGGAGCGCCATCGCGGCTAGCCGTTCCTCGCCGGAGAGAGCAGGCGGCGCCCGGGCGGGGCGGTGAGATCGGCGGGCGCGATCACCCGGTTCACGTCGCATAGCCGCCAATATTGCTCGGGATCGCCGAGCGCGCGGTAGGCGACAAGGTCGGGCCGGTCTCCGTCCAGCACCTTCTCGCCGGGCCGGCCCTGCGTCTGCGGCACGAAGCGCATGCGCTTGTAGCGGATGGTGCGGCCGTCGGGGCCGGCGATCTCCGCCTCGGCGATGGTCTCGTAGCGGCTGCCGCGAAAGAACATCTCCCCCTCCCGCGCTCAGATCGGCAGCATCGAGCGGATGCCGCCCGGATCGCCGAGGGTGTTGAGCGTCGACAGCACCTCCTTCTGGGTAAAGGCGGCGAGATAGACCCAATAGCCCGGATTGCCGACGTCGAGGTCCCGATAGGTGAGTACCTCCAGCGTCAGATCGGCGCGGGCGCGGATCGGATTGAGCTTCTGGTCGAACGCCTCCTCGCGGATCGACAGGCTCTGCACGCGGACGGGAAGCACGCGCTTCGGCCCCCAGACGAGGAGCGCCAGCGGAGCCTGCTCGGCGAGGATGAAGGCGCTGCCGGCGAAGGCCAGCGCCTCGTTGGCGATGACCAGCGGATAGGACGGGTAGACCAGCCGCTCCAGCGAGGCGATCACCGGGTGCAGCCCATTGTCGACGGCGACGCTGTTCTGATCGGGCTTTTCAAGCTGATCGGTGGCGTCGATGTCCACCGACATGCTGATCGTCTCCGTCGGCGGACCATCCACGCGATTGGCATCGCCACGACCGCCGCCGGCGGCCCCGCGCGACTGGATCGAACGCGACACTTCGTCAGGGTTATACTGGAAGGCGATGATCGTCGGGACAAGCTGAGGCAGCTGATAGGCGACGATGCCGCCTTTCAACACCTTCGGGCTACGAGGATAGGCAGACGCCATAACCAAACCCCAGCGAGTTGACTTGATCCTACCCCCGGCTGACGTGGCCGGTCAACAATAGACATTTTTTATGGATGATGGCTACAATCAGGAAAAACTTGCCTTTTTCTTTGACGGTGAGCCGAATCAGCCGAATATTTCTTGATGACATGTCCGCACCTATTGTTCAGAAGCTCCCGCCGAGTGCGAGGCCGGCGCGAACCCAGCGCAACGCCCCCTCGTCGCGGGCCGCCTCGGAGCCGATCGCGGCTTCCAGCCGCAAATGGAGGTTGCCGCCGCTGCGGCCGATGCCGTCATGCACGCCGATCCCGAACCCCGCTTCGCCATAGCCGCCCCCTCGCGCGGGCAGGGACGTGCCGAGGCCCGAAAGGGCGGGGCGGTACAGGCCGCCCGCCGAGCCGAACAGCTGGGCGCTGACCCCGGCGCCGTCGCCGGGATTGGAGCGGGCCTCGATGCCGAGGCGGACGCCGGCCATCAGCGCGTTGCGCACCGTTGAGTCGGTGGAGATCAGCGCCCGCCCCTGCGCGCCGATCTCGAACATGAAGCGGCGCTCGCGCTCCAGCGGCACGCCGAGCCCGACGAACAGGCCGGTCGACAGGAAGCCCGGCCCGCCCCCCAGCGGCACGCCGCCGCCCAGGCTGAGATCGAGCCGGAAATCGGGGCGGATCGGCTGTTCGTTCTTCAGGCTGACCTTGCAGCCCTGGCCCTGGAACACGGCCTCCAGAAAGGCCTGGGCGAAGCGGAAATGCCGTTCGTGAAACTGGACGAAGCGGCCGTAGCCGTCCTGGTTGTTCATGTAGGACAGATCGGTGCGCACCCGCTCGGGCCGGCCCCATTGCGGCATGGCGGCGAGGACCTGGGGAGATCGTTCCTGATATTCGTCCGGCGCTCCGAGAGCCTGATGGCCGCCCTCGTGAACGGCGAGGCTGGGCTGGAAATTATTGGCGCAGATCGTGCCCGCGTCGGCCCGTCCGCCCCGGGGCACGATGTTCACCACGCGATCCGCGCCCGTCGCCGCCGACCGGGCGTCGATGACGATCGGGATCGGCTTGCCGGTACAGGGCTGATTGCAGCCCTCGACCACCAGCGAGAACCGGCCATTCAGCCCGCTGTTCATCGCCGCCAAATATTGGTTGGCGATGGCGGTGACCTGTGCCGCGGGAAGCGCCGGCACCGCCGTCGCCGAGGGCGGACTCTGGCAACTGGTGTTGGAGCCGGCGGTCGGGCTCTGGAGGAACTGGATGCGGTAGGGGACGACCACCTTGCAATCCGGATCGAAGCGGATGTTGTTGACGCGGCCGGTATGGACCGCCTGCTGGGGCTGGCCCCCCGCTGCCGGCGCCAACACCCGCCGATCGACCGAGCCGACGATGGATGTCCCCTGCGGCGCCGGCTGGACCTGCACCGTCTCCTCGAAATCGGTGGTGCCGCCGCCGCCCCGCTCCGCGAAGGTGCGGCGGTAGAAAGGCACGGCGGCCTGGCGGGCGATGAACGGCGCCTGCTGGATGGTATGTGCGATCTCGTGGGCGATAAGGCACCGGCCGTCGGGCGCGTGCGGGCGATAGGCGCCGGCGGCGAAGCCGATGTCGCGACCCCAGGTATAGGCGTGCGCTCCGATGCCGTCCGCGGCGCTTCGCGCGGCGGCGTGATCATGGACGCGCACGTCGCCGAGGGACCGGCCGAAGCGGGGCTCGAAATAGCGGCGCAGCGCCGTCGGCAGCGGCCGCCCGCCCGATGAAAGGGCGCCCGCCGCAGCCTCGGCCGAACCGTGCGTGCCGCCGCACGTCGCGCATTTGCGCTGGACCGCCGGTTCCTCCTCCGCCTTGCAGGCCGCGCATTTGCGCTGGGGGGCAGGCATTGCCGCCGTGGTGAGGGCGCCGGCGGGGGCGCCGGCCATCACTGCATCGGCGACGCGATCGGCCTCGTGCTCCAGCGGATCGGTGGCTGAGCCGACGCGTAGCCTGGCCTGGATCGGCGGGCGGGCCTGGCGCGGCGGCCGGCTCGGGGCGAGGGCGGCGATCATCGCCGTTCTTCCCGGTGGCGGCGATCGGCGATCGCGCGCTCGAAGGCGCGGGCGATGTCGGCCTCGCTGGCGCCGGCCGGCAGGCGCAGCGTCAGGCGGTGGACATGGCCGCCCTCGGCCGGAATAGCCGCCCGTGCGAGCCCGCGCGTGACGGTGTCGGCGATGCGGTTTGGCGGGCTCATGGGGCCGTCTCCAGCGGCAGCCAGGTGGGGCGGAAATCCTTGTCGAGCTTGCGCAGCTCGGCGCGCGCGGCGCGGGCAATATGCGCCATCGTCACCGCGCCGCCGTCAGCCGCGGCGAGGAAGGCGGCGTTGACGGCGATGACGACGATATTGCCGCCGGCGATGTCGATCCGCGCCAGCGCATCGAGATCGAGCCCCTCCGTCCGTGTCTCCGGCGGGAAGGCCCCGGCCCAGATGGCGCGGCGCTGGCTGGCATCGGGGAATGGAACGTCGATGACGAAGCGCAGCCGGCGAAGAAACGCAGCGTCGATATGCGCCTTGAGGTTGGTGGCGAGAATGGCGAGTCCGGAATAGCTTTCCATACGCTGTAGAAGATAGCTGACCTCGATATTGGCATAGCGGTCGTGGCTGTCCTTGACCTCGCTGCGCTTGCCGAACAGCGCATCGGCCTCATCGAAGAACAAAAGCGCGCCGCTCGCCTCGGCGGCGTCGAAGACCCGCTTCAGGTTCTGCTCGGTCTCGCCGATATATTTGGAGATCACCGAGGAGAGATCGACGCGGTAGAGATCAAGGTCCAGATCATGGGCGATCACTTCGGCGGCCATCGTCTTGCCGACCCCTGACGGCCCCGCGAACAGCGCCGTGACGCCGCGCCCGCTCGCCAGTTTGCCGCCGAAGCCGCCGCGCTCATAGACGGCGGCACGATGGCGGACCTGCGCGGCGATCGCGCGCAGATCGTGGCGGACGGCATCCGGCAGCATGATCTCGTCCCAGCCGAAGCGGGGGACGATCCGCTCGGCGAGCGCATCGAGCCCGCGCCGTGCCGTCTCGCGGCAGGCGAGCCACAGGCCCTCGCCATGCTGATCGCGGACGGTGGCGGCGATGGCGCTAATGTCGTCGGGTCCGAGGCGGAAATGCTCGCTGACCATGTCGAGTTGGTCCGCGGGCACGGGAGCATCGCCGAGCGCCTGCCGCCACAAGAGCGCGCGATCGGCCGCGACGAGGGCGGGCAGGCGCAGCTGGGGCGTGGCGGGGATGACCTCGGGCGGCTGCTCGGCGATGGCGATGACGAAGGCATCCAGCGTGTCGAGCAGCTCCTCCGCGGCCCCGGCGCGGTCGAGGTCGACGAGCAGGGCGAAACCACCCAGCACCGCCTCGCGGGCGACGGTCGGCAGGATCGCGCGGCGGGCCTCGATGTCCTGGGGCAGCAGCCAGGATTTGAGTTCGAGCAGCGCCAGATCGAACGACTCCGCAAGGGCGCGCGCCACCGCACGGCGGCCGCTCCGGCGCGCGCCGACGAGGAGCGCGGCCGGGCGCGGGGCGGCGGCGATCGTCTCCGCGAACGGCCTGACGAGCGGCCGGATGGCGGGCGGGCAGGGGCCGGCGGCGGATGGCGTGAGGAGCGGGCGGGCGGCGCCGTCGAGCAGCGTTTCGCCGAGCAGGTGACGGGCGACGCGCTCCTCGATCGCCAGCGTCGCGCGGACCGCAAAGCGCGCATCGCTAGAGCCGATCAGGGCGTAACGGCGGAGCGGGGCGAGCGGGGAGAGGCGGGCCTGCGCCGCGCTCGTCGCCTCGAAATCGGCCGGTACGAGGAGCGACATCGCGAGCGCGGAGGTCAGCGGCTGGGCGCCCGGCGCGGTGAATGCCGGATCAATGTGGCGGGCGAAGGCGAGCAGCAGCACGTCCTCATCGAACGGCGCGAGGTCGAACAGGCGGGCGAGGCTGTCGATCGCGGCGGGGGCGCCGCTGCGCAACATCGCTGCCCGCGCCTGCTCATAGGTCTTGCGGGCAGCGGCAGCGGAGTCGTCGCCGGCAAGGAGCGCCGCGAGCCAGGCGAGGCCGAGGCCCACCACCTCGCGATTACGCTCGGGCCAGCCGAGCGGCGGGACGTCGCATTCGACGGTGCTGGCGCGCTGGCCGGTCATGGCTTCAACAGGAAGCTGACCGGGTCGCGGCTGCGCGCGCCGTCGAGCTGCACCGCGATCGGATAAGGCGTGCCGGCGGCGGCCGGGGCGGGCAGCAGCGCCGCCGCTTCGGCGAGCGGCACCTTGACGGAGGTGGCCGTCGCGCCGGCGGCGGGGATGGGGAGGGCGATATCGCCGAGGATCACCTCAGCGGTGTGGACCTTCGCGTTCCACAGCCTCGTCCCCTGCACCTCCAGTGTCGTCGCCCCGGTGCCGCTTGCCGGCACGAGCGCGGTAATGCGCGGCACGAGCTGGAGTACCACCGCATTGGAGGCATAGAGCCGCGGCAACTGAACGTTGGCGCCCCGACCCAGCCCGCCGGCGACCCCGTCCGCGGGATGCTCGGCGATCAGCTGCACGTCGAGAGGGCCGATCTGCAACTGCTCCGCGGGGGGGACGGCGCGCGGCGCGCTGTGATCGAGATCGGCGGCATAGGTGGCGCCGGGAAGCGTGATGCACACCTCCCCCGAGCCGCCGGGCACGATGCGGATCGGGGCCAGCGTGCCCAGTCGCACATAGAGTTTGTCGGCCAGCATCTGCTCGGCGACGATCGTGATCTCGTCGCCGATGCGCACGCGGCTCTCGCCGATCGGCTCGGAAGGCGCGGGCGTGACATAGGCAGCGAGGATGTGCGGGCGGCGGCGGACGCTCGCCATGATCCGCCGCGTCTCCACCGGGCGCGGGCGCGGGCGGGGCCGCGTCGTCTCGATCTGGACGACGGTCACCTCGTACATCACCGAACGGCGGAACGCGGCCTCGGGCAGGGCCGCCCACAGGCGCGCCACCTCGTCGAGGCTGGCATGATGGAGCGTCACCTTCACCCGCTCGAACTCATCGGCGAGCGCTGCGTCGAGCACCGGATCGCCGACCACGCCGGCGGCCGGATTGACGATGGCCAGCGTATCGAGCCCTGGCGCGAAATCGTGCAGCACGCGCATCGCGTCGCCGAGAATACGCTGGGCATTGAGGTCCGAATCCGCCTGGGTCTCACTGTCGCTATAGGTGGTGAGCAGGTAACGCAGGTTCAGCGACAAGGGCGGGCGGCCATAGGCGCCGGGGCTGCCGCGGCCCGGTATCTCCTGGTTCTTGAGCTGGCCGTTCTCGACCACCTCGCTGAGGTAGAGATTGACGCGCGCGCCGTCCTGCCCGGCGATCGACACGTCCGGCGGCGCCAGCGTCACCTGCACCGGCATCGTCATGCGATCGAGGAGCAGCGTGCGCAGCGTCATGCTGACGGCAGCGATGGCGGTGTGGTCAGCCATCGCCCGGCCTCACCTGGGCTCGCCGCGGCGGATGCCGGCATAGTCGGCGAACCCGCTCGACCCGCGCCGCGCCGGCCGGGCCGGGGGCGGGGCCGCGGGCTGGACGAACTGGATGTCGAGCCGCCCGATCGAGAGCGACGGCGGCAGCGGATCGCTGTGGGTCTGCACGGCATCCGGCTGCCGCGGCGGCGGTGCAGAACGGGGGGCGGCCGGGTCGGCAAAGAGGCGCTCGATCATGTGCTCGAGCGGTTCGGGCCGGGCAGGCGCCTCGCCCGGCCGGGCAGGCTCGGCAGCGGGCGGGCGCGGCGCGGGCGCGACATCCGGTGCCGGAGCCGTCACGCCCTCCCCGATCACACGCGCGGGCGCCGGCACATCGGGCAGGTCGGGCGCGGCCGTCGCTTCATCCGAACGCGCCGCCGGCAATGGCGGCGCGGCATGCGCCGATGCTCCATCGGACGCACCGCGCGGGGCGACAGGCGGGGAGGGGGGCGGCGGGCGCTGCAGCTCGTCTGTGGCGCGTGGCGGAGCCGGCGCCGGGTGAGCGGAATGCGCGACGCTGGTGGCGGTCTCGATCTCGAAGCGGCCTTCGGACGCGGCGCTCTCGAACCGCGAGCGCGGGCGCATCTGCAACGGCGCGAGGCCGGTCGACGACGCGGGGGCTGCGGCGCGCCGGGCGAGGCGATGAAAGAGGCCGCTCATGCCGGTTCCCCGGCGGCAACGAGATCGAGATAGCGGCGGCGGCGTGCGGCCGGCAGTGCGAGGATCGCGTCCTCGCTCCAATGATAGGCGCGGGCGAGCCGATCGACCTGCTCGAACAGCCGGTCAGCGGTGGCCGCGCCGGAAAGAAGCAGCGACAGGCCGTCGAGGAGGGTGCGGACCGGGGCGCCGCAGCTGGGGCACTCGGCATCGGCCGTCCACTCGATCGCCGGATCGCGCGCCAGCATCGCCGCGCCGATCGCCTCCGCCGGATCGGCGTCGAGGAGCATGCAGCGCTTCAGCAGTGCGTCGGCCGCCTCGTCGGGGTCGAGCTGTGCCTGCGCGGCGATCGCCTCCTGATCGATGCCGGTCGGCAGGCGGAAGCGGGGGTCGGGCGGCCCGGCCTGCGGCTGCGGCGCCAGCAGCGGCGCCAGAGAGAGCGACAGTTCGGCGAGCGCATCGCAGGCCGGGCAGCGCGCGACCGTCTCCAGCTCGGCGCCGAACGATGCGATCACGCAGGCGAGGAGCAGGCGCTCGCGGTCGCCCAGCGTCAGGCCGCGCACCGTTTCGGCCGATGCCGGCGCCTCGTCGCCGATCCGTTCGGCGACGAGCGCGAGAAGCTGCGTCGTCCGCATCGCCGGCAGGGTCGCGGCGCTGCCGGCAAGGGCGAGTTCATCGGCGCCGGTCAGGCCGCGCACGCGCGCGACGCAGGGCGCCTCCGCCCCGGGCCCGCCATTCAATGTCACGGCGATCGCCTCGCGCACCGCCCGCCACTCAAGCCGACAGCGTCGGCTCGACGGGCTCGGTAACGGCGACGTCGCGATCCCAGCCCTCATTCTCCAGCTTGAGGGTCTGGATGGCGACGGCGTTGGCGTTGGCGTCGAGATCGGGGAGCGCCTGGAATTCGGACACCCAGCAGCGATAGAGCTGGTAGGAGATCACCTTCTGGCCGGCCTCATTGAACAGGTCGATGATGATGTCCTTGCGGAAATCGGCGAGCGAGACCTCGGCGCCGGCACCGCCGCCGAAATTCCACACCTTGTTGGCCCATTGCTCGAACTCGGGATCATGGGTGACGCCGCGTTCCAGCGTCACCGCCTCGAACTTGGTGCGGCCCGGGGACTTGCGGCTGGAGGAGGGATCGCCGCCTTCGCGATGCTCGACGACCTCGGTGGAGCGCTTGAGCGCGCCGACCTTGCTCACCCCGGCGACATATCGTCCGTCCCATTTCACCCGGAACTTGAAGTTCTTGTAAGGGTCGAAGCGGCGGGGGTTGGCGGTGAATTCAGCCATCGCGGGGCACTCCTCAAGCGTCGGTGCTGCTGCTGCGGGCGATCTGCGAAATTTTGAGGATCACGAACTCCGCCGGCTTCAGCGGCGCGAACCCGACCTCGACATTGACGATGCCGAGATCGATATCGGTCTGCGTCGTCGTCTCCCCGTCGCATTTGACGAAGAAGGCGTCCTTGGCGGTGGTGCCCTGAAAGGCGCCCTTGCGGAACAGATCCTGCATGAACGCCCCGACATTGAGCCGGATCTGCGCCCATAATGGCTCATCATTCGGCTCGAACACCACCCATTTGGTTCCGCGGAACAGGCTTTCCTCGATGAACAGGGTGGTGCGGCGAACCGGCACATATTTCCAGTCCGAGGCGAGGATGTCCGCGCCTTCCAGGGTCCGCGCGCCCCAGCAGATGTTGCTGTAGATCGGGAAGGTGCGCAGGCAGTTGATGCCGAGCGGATTGAGCAGCCCGTTCTCCTGATCCGTCATCGTCCGCGCCAGGCTGGCGACGTTGCGCAGCTGCGTCTCGGTGCCGGCGGGCGCCTTCCACACGCCGCGCGCGGTGTCGGTGCGCGCCCAGAGACCGGCCATCGTGCCGCTCGGCGCCAGCGATCTGAGCCGGCCCTGGTTGAGCGGATCGGGCGTGAAGGTGCGCGGATAATAGACCGCGGCATTGGGGTGGCGGAGGCTGTCGTTCGCCGTCATCCACGCCTGCATCTGGTCGATCTGGACGACATCCTCGGGGATATCGACGATGATCATCGCGCGCCGGCCTTCGACGTAGATCTCGGCCTCCTGATAGAGCGACTGCATGTCGTTGGCAGCGAATTTGGGCGCGTCGGGGATGCACAGCACGTTGAACAGGTCGACATCCTCCAGCGCGTAGAGGCCGGTAGCGCCGGCCGCGCTGCCCCGGAACACCGAAACCGGCATCGCCCACGCCCCGGTGGCGTCGACCACCGTCCCGTCCGCACCGCCGGCAAGCTCATATTGGGCGACGCCGGTCGACGCGGCGTTGAACTTGTACGCGCCGAGGTCGGCGCCCGAGAAGACCAGCTTTGCGGTCGAATCATAGGGCTGGGCGCCTGCCCCGGGCAGCACGGCGAACCGCCAATTGGCGCCGGCCCCGTCGTTCAGCGCCTGCACCGTGGCCCCAGTGAGGTAAGGGCGCATCGCCGGCGGCAGCGTCGGATCGGCGCCGGCCTGACGCAGTGCGGTCTGCAGCGCCTGCGCCCAGCCTGCGAAGCTGGCCGGCGCCGTGAGCAGCGGCGACCCAGGATAGTCGAGCGCAATCGCCGCCGAACTGCCGGAAGCGAGCGTGATCGCGACCTTGAGCGCGCTGATCGCGGCGGGAATCGCGGCGGCGAGGCTGGCATTGCTGATCGTCCCGCTCGGCGCCGGGCGGGGCGCGGGCGTGCCCAGCGCCGCCAGCCCGACGCGATCGAGCTGGACGAGGCGCGAGCCCTGGTTGACCACCTCGATCGCATTGTTCGGGGTGTTGGGCTCCATCGTCAGATTGTTGAACGTCTCGGTGGCGACGACGGTCGTCCGGTTGCCGTCGACGCGGACCTGGCTGATCGTGAGATTGAAGGTGGCGCCCGCCGCGGTGCCGTTATGATCGACCTGCACCCGGACAAAATTGCCCCACTCGCCCGGATTGATGGCCGATGCCCCGCGGATGCGGCGGCCGGCGCGGACGTTGAACACCTTGGTCGCAGCCCCGAGCACGGTGAGAGTGGCGTTCGCCTCCGCCCCGGCGACGGACCCCGCCGGCGAGCCGTCATTGACGACCCGCACCACCCAGGCCTGCGAACCACCGTTCATGAAAAATTGCTGGATCGCGTAGGAAGCCTCGCTGTTGCGATCGAGCCCGCCATATTCACGCTCGAAATCGGCCTGGCTGAGGATCTGCACCGCTTCGTTCGCCAGGCCTTTGGCGAACGTGCCGATGAAGGCGGCGGTGGATGTGGCGACCCCGGTGATCGGATGGACGCCGCTGGATATCTCTTCAATGTAGACGCCGGGATAGGTGGGCTGAACGGGCATCGGGACCTCCGCGAGAGACGGAACCAACCCAAGCCTGCACCGCGCGCGCTGCACCCTACCCGCGCTTGTCCCGGCGCAGACGATCGCCGGGAGCCGGCAGTGGCCCCGGGTGCCCGGCTCCTCCCCGGCACGATGATTACACTCTTCCCAAAATAATGTTTTGGCAACTACGATCTTGCGCAGGTTGTCGCACAATTCGTTTCGCCCTTGTCGGCGCCTTCTCTTGGCTATGCCCAGTCGATTGCCGAGCGACAACATCGAAACCTGTTCGCATCAAGGGGATAAGCGCCAGTTTCGTCTGCGACGGCAGATTTTTTTCTGTCCGTGCGCCGACTCGCGGCGGGCAAGGGAGCGAGCCGGTCGGCATCGGCGCACGAACTCTTTGACGGCAGGGGCGTTGGGTCCGTCTCTCACGGAGGCGTTCATGTCCCAGACGGTTGCCGAACTGCTCGTCGACACCCTTGCCGAGATCGGCGTACGCCAGATCTTCGGGATCGTCGGCGACGCCCTCAATCCGTTCACCGATGCGATCCGCCGCGACGGGCGGATCGACTGGATCGGCGTGCGGCACGAGGAAGGCGCGGCGCTGGCGGCGGCGGGGCAGGCGAAGCTGACCGGCCGGCTCGGTGTCTGTTGCGGCACCACCGGGCCTGGCGCCAATCATCTCGTCGCCGGCCTTTACGAGGCGCGCAAGGACCACGCGCCGGTGCTGGCCATCTCCGGTCATGTGCCAAGCGCCAAGCGCGGCACCGACTATCTGCAGGAGGATGATCCCGTCGCCCTGTTCCGCGACGTGGCGGCCTATTCCCAGCTGGTCGGCGCGGCGGAGCAGGCGCCGGCGGTGATCCAGCAGGCCATCGCCACCGCCTATGGCGCGCGCGGGGTCGCCCATCTCTCCGTGCCGCCCGACATCTTCGCAGCGACCGCCCCCGGCCCGGTGCCGAGCATCGCCACCTTGCGCCCGCGTCCGGAGATCGCGCCCGCCGCCGCCGACATCGCCGCCGCCCGCGCGATGATCGCGGAAGCCGGCACGGTCGCGATATTCTGCGGCGAAGGCTGCCGAGGCGCCGCGGAGGAACTGGCCCGCCTCTCGGATCGCTTGCGCGCGCCGCTGATGCACACTTATCGCGGCAAGGACATCATGGCCCATGACGATCCGCGCTGGATCGGCGGCGTCGGCCTGATCGGCGGACAGCCCGGCGTCGATGCGCTGCGCGACGCCGACCTGCTGCTGATGCTGGGGACCGATTATCCCTATTCCGATTTTCTGCCGCAGAAGGGCCGGATCATCCAGATCGATGAGCGCGCCGCCTCGCTCGGCCGGCGGGCGCCCATCGCCCTCGGGGTGATCGGCTCGGTCCGGCCGGCGCTCCGCATGCTGCTCGACGATCTGCCGCAGCGCGCCGACGCCGCCTTCTTCGACAAGGTGTCGCGGGATCGGGCAAAATGGGACGCGATGCTCGACGAAAAGGCCGATCCGGCCCGCAGCGCCGACAAGGTTCACCCGCAGGCGGTGGCGCGGCTGGTGAGCGATCATGCCGATGACGACGCCGTGTTCGTCACCGATACCGGCGAGGTGACGCTCTGGGCCGCCAACTGGACACGGCAGCGCGGGTCGCAGCGTCATTGCGGATCGTTCAACAACGCGGCGGTCGGCACCGGCATGGGCATCGCCAACGGCATCCAGGCGCTCGATCGCGCGCGGCAGGTGATCCTGCATGTCGGCGATGGCGGCTTCACGATGCTGCTCGGAGAGTTCATGACCGCCGTCGAACACCGGCTGCCGGTCAAGATCGTGGTCTATGACAATGCCGGCTGGGGGCTGGTTCACCTCGAAATGGAGGGGGCAGGGCTGCCGGCGGCGAGGGGTGCCGCCTTCCCCAATCCGGATTTCGCCGCCTTCGCGCGTGCCTGCGGGGCGCAGGGCTTCACCGTCCGCCATCCGGCGCAGCTCGATCAGTCGATCCGCGATTTCCTCGCCGCCCCCGGGCCGGCCGTGCTGCACGCCGCCGTCGACCCCGCCGAGATCCCGGTCATGCCGCATATCGGCGCCGGCGAGGTGTGGAAATTCGGGATCGCCAAGATCAAGGAAAAGCTGCTCGCTCTGATGGGCGACGAGACGGCGTAGCGACATCCCGAGTCGCGCGACGGGCCGTCGCGCGATGCGTTGGGGGAGGGGCCGGAAGGCGACGGGCCCGACACCCGCTGCCGACATTCTCGCGGCCGGCCAGAGCGAGCCTTTCGGCGCAGGTCGACGTCATGCCCTTCCTTCATGGGGGGGCGGCTGGGCGACGCCGGCGGCGACGGAAAATCAATCCGGCGGGTAAAAGCGCATCGAGGATGCGGTAATCGCTTGACGCGCTGAAAACTTGGCATATATAGCCCCTCGTCAACGGCGCTTTGCCACGGCGAAGTGCGGTTCACCGCCATCGGCACCCACGAGGGCCCGACCTGGAAGGGGAGGGAACAAGAGGGTGTCGGCTTGGCGGTTGGCTCTTTCTCATTGTTGGATTGATGAAGGGACATGTGGGCGGCGGCCCCGGTTACCCAGGGTCTTTGGGCCTGGGTGGATCGGACAAATCAGGCCGTTCCTATATGT
>NZ_JAHKRT010000008.1 GCF_018863195.1 Sphingomonas quercus
CCACATATGAGCCGGCCGGGCGGCGGGATGGCCCTGGCGTAGCGTCAAGGCCCGCCCGCCCCCTGGGCGCAGATCGTCTCGCGGATGAGGTCGAGCAGGGCATCGGCGGCGCGACTGCGATAGCGCTCCTTGTGCCGCAGCCCGAAAAAGGGGCGGCCCGGTAGGGTCAGCGGAAGGGCGGCGAGGGCGCCGGTGGCCACCGACGGCGCCACGACCAGCGCGGACAGCGCCGCCACCCCGGCCCCGGCCTCGACCGCGCTGCGCACCGCCTCGTTCGAGGGCAGAACGAGCGCGACATCCAGCGCGGCCGGCTCGACGCCAAGGCCACGCAACGCCTCCTCGAACGAGGAGCGGGTGCCCGACCCCGGCTCGCGCATGATCCAGCGCGCTGCCCGCAGCCAGGGGGCGTCGACCGAAAGAGGCCCCTCCTCGGCGGCGACGAGCATCAGCCGGTCGGCCGCGATCGGCCAGAGCGCGAGTGCCGGATCATCGATCACGCCCTCGACGAACCCCAGCTCCGCGGTGCCGTTTCGCACCGCCTCGGCCGCACGATCGGTATTGGCGATGGCCAGCTGCACGTCGACCGACGGATAGCGGAGGCGGAAGGCGGCGAGATGGCGGGGCAGCCAGTAGCTGGCGATCGTCTGGCTGGCGACCAGCCGCAACGTACCGCGCTTGAGCGCGCCAAGATCGGCCAGCGCCTGCGCGGCGCTGGCGGCGCGGCCGAGCACTGCGCGCGCCTCGACGAGGAGGATCTGCCCGGCGTCGGTCAGCTCGATCCGGCGGCCGACACGGTGGAACAGAGCCACGCCGTGGCGCGCCTCCAGCGCGGCGATCGCCGCGCTCGCCGCCGACTGGGTGATATTAAGCGCCTCGGCGGCGCGGGTGACATGCTCCAGTTCCGCCACCCTGACGAAGATGCGCAACTGTTCGAGCGTCATGCCTGATGCCCGAGGCTGAACCGGATCATTTAGCCGTCGTCTCGCGCTTCTCGTCGGCCGGCAGCCTTGCGCTGACGGCCGTGAGATAGGCGACGATGTCCGGTATCGCGGCCGCCGGGATCGGCGCCTTGTAGGCGTCGCGCATCTTCTCGACGATTGCCTGCCACTGGCCGGCGCTCAGTCTCGGCTGGGTGAGCGCCATGCTCGCCGAATGGCAGGCGAGGCAATTGTCGTTGACCGCGTCGGCATGCGGGCCGTCCGGGAAGGTCGGTTCGTCGGCGCCGAGCTCGATCGCGGCCGAGCGCAGGGTGACGCCGCCGCCCGTTGCGCGGGCCGGGGCGATGCCCGTTCCCGCCTGGAGCGGCGCCGCCGCCGCGACGCGACGCGGCGTGCCCATCGCCGCGAGTGCGAGCATTGCCGCCAGCGCCGCGCCGCCGCCGATGAGTCTGGTCGTGATATCGCGCATCGCCGGGCCTCAGCTCAGGGTAATGGTGGTGGTCTCGACGCAGCCGCGCATGAAGCCGCCCGGATTCCAGTTCGGCGCCATCGGTTGGGTGACGCCGGCGCCATTGGTGCAGCGGCTCATCAGCGTCACCGTGCCCGGTCCGGGCATGCGGACATCGGCATCGAAGCGCCGGAAGCCGTATCTGCCCTCATCCGGCCCCAGCCTCGCGGGCTGCCAGGTCCGCCCGCCATCCGCCGACAGGTCGACACGCGCCACGCCGCTGTCGCCGCCCATGGCGATCCCGCCCATCGCCAATCGGGGGGCAAAGGCCAGCCTCGCCTCATCGGACCAGCTGGTGATCCACGAACGCGGCACCATCCGGTTGATCGGCACGGACGGGAAGTCCTTGGTCTCGGGCGACACGTTCGCGTTGGGCGTGTCCGGGATCTTGTAGGCCTTGGCCATCCAATAGCCGTCATCGGGGTGATCCAGCACCTCGATGTCGTTCAGCATCTTCATCCAATAGGTCGAATACCAGCCCGGCACGACGAGACGCACCGGGAAGCCGTTGAGCAGGGGAAGCTGCTCGCCGTTCATCTGGAAGGCGATCATCACCTCGCCGTCGCGGGCATGATCGAGGGCCAGCGACTTCGCGAAATCGGGCGCCTCCGGCACCAGAGGCTGATCGAGCGCACCGAACCGCACTGTCGTCGCACCGGGCCGGACACCGGCGAGATCGAGCAGGTGGCGAAGGCTGACACCCAGCCATTTGGCGTTGCCCATCGCGCCATGCCGCCACTGCGCGCCGGGAACCCGCGGCTGGAACAGCCCGCGCGAATTGCCCGAGCACTGGTTCACCGCGGCCAGCTCAACCCGCGGCATGCGCAGCAACTCGTCGAGGCTGACCGAGAGAGGCCGGCCGACATGCCCCCGCACGGCAATGCGATAGCGCGCGACGTCGATGGAGGTCGGGATGTCGGCCCAGTGCCAGCGCACGAAGAAGCGGTCATTGGGGGTGAACACGCTCCCGTCGAACACCTCCATCGGCGTCTCGAGGAGCGGCGGCCGGGCGCGCTGGAGGATCATCGCGCCCTTCTGCGGGAAGGCGCTGGTCATCGGCCTTGTCGACGGTCCTCCCGGGAACCGCAGATCGACCAGCGACTGCGCAAGGGCTGGCGCGGCGAGAAGAGCGCCGCCGCCCGCGCCCAATTCGCTCAAGAAACGCCGCCGCGACCGCATGCGCGCCAGATCGAAGTCGAACACGTCCGTCACATCGCCTCCTGCGCGGGCACTTATCCACGGCGATGATGGGTCCGTCACCCTCATCGGACCAATTTATAATTCCGATGGTTTCGACATGCCGGATATGTCCATTTTTTCGCCCGGCTGCGGTCCGGCAGGTGCGTGCCCCCTCCGTTGACGACGGCCGTGAGGCCGTCTAGAACATAGCGGGAACATTGAGGGGTGAACCATGGCGCGATTAAACTATGTGGAATTGCCGGCGCGCGATGTTGGCAAGGCCAGGGCCTTCTATGAGTCGGCCTTTGGCTGGTCGCTGGCCGAGTTCGGCCCGACCTATGCGGCGACGACCAGCGGCGACACGGACATCGGTCTCCAGGGCGATTTCGCGGAGGCGGCGGCGCTGCCGCTGGCGGTCATCGAGGTCGAGGGGCTGGACGCGGCACTGGCGGCCGTGGAAGCGGCCGGCGGGCGCATCGTCCGGCCGATCTTCGCTTTCCCGGGGGGACGCCGCTTCCACTTCTGCGACCCGGCCGGCAACGAACTCGCCGTCGCCGAAACCGGGGCACATTGAGGCTAGCGCACCGAGGCCTTGGCAGTGACCCCGGTGATCGCCTTCACGCCGGCGCGGGCCTTGGGCAGCTCCTGCTTGAGGATCGGCAGCAGGATCGCGTCGAGGCCACTGCCGGGCGCGGTCGTGCGGGCGCGGACCACGGGCGTTGCCAGCGATTTGGCGACTTCCTTGACCACTGTCAGGCTCTGCGAGCCGGCGGCGGCGGCGCTGGCCAGCGCCCGGGCCGGCGCGCTGGCCAGTGTCGCCGTCGAGGCTGAGGCGGTCGCCGGAACACTGGCCAGCGTCGGCGTGCCGGAGGCGGCATCGCTGCCTCCCGCCGGGGCGCTGGCATCGGCGACCATCACGCCGCTGTCGAACGGCGAACGATCGGGGGCCAGCGGATTGGCGCGGTCATGCGGCATCACCACGGCCATGCGCACCGGCGCCGGCATCGTCCGCTGGATGCGCACCCCGTCCGCCCCGGTCATGCCCGGAAAGCGCGGCCACATGCCTTGCGCCAGCGCGGTCAGGCTCTGTTGCGGCTTGCCCTCCTGACGCTGGTACATCCAATAGTTGCGCAGCACCGTCGCGACATAGGCACGCGTCTCGGTATAAGGGATGCTCTCGATCCACAGCAGCGGATCGCCGCCGTCGCGCGACGACGGATTCCAGCGCTGCACCGCGCCGGGGCCGGCGTTGAAGGCGGCGATCACCTTGGGCAGCAATGCCTCGGTCGCGGGCATGTCGCGCACCCATTGCAGACTCTGCTGGCCATAGGCGAGATTGACTGACGGATCGTTCAGCGTGCCGCGATCGGCGGGGCCGAGGCCCTGGCGGCGGTTCATCAGGTCGGCCGTCGTCGGCAGCACCTGCATCAGGCCGCGCGCGCCGGCGACGCTGACCGCGTCGGTGCGGAACGCGGATTCCTGGAGCGTGTGAGCGTAGACGAGGGCGCGATCCACCTGCCAGCCATTTTGCGGCGTCCAGCCCGGCGCCGGATAGCGCGCGGTGACGTCCGGGCGGAGGCCGTTGGGCGAGTTGTGGGCGAGCCAGATCTGGGTCGCCGGCAGATCGAGCTGGCTTGCGAGATGGAGCAGCGCGCCATGATCGGAGGGTTGGCCGATCTGCGCCTGCCAGCGGATCATCTTGTCGGCCAGCGACAATTCGCCGATCGAGACCAGCGCGACCGCCGCCTGGGCGTTGGAATGCGGCTGCAGCGTCGACCATTCGGCCGGGCCGAGGGCGGCGCGCTTTGCCGGCGGCGGCGGCGCGATGCCCAGCGAGCGCGAGGCGATCAGCCCGTAGAAGGTTTCCGGAATGGCGGCGGCCTGACGAAGCTTGGTCTCGACCCGCTCCGGGTGGCGGCAGACCATGTCGGCGCGGGCCGACCAGAACAGGCCGGCGGCGCGCATCTCGTCGTCGCGGGCATTGCCGGCGACCTGCTGGAAGGCCTGGCCGGCGGCGTCGCACTTGTCCTGCCGCCACGCCGCGAGCCCGGCGACCCAATCCGCCTGGTTGGCGAAATCGCCGATGCCCTGGCCGGCAGTGAGGGCGAGGCGCAGCGCATTCTCGTCATCGCCGGCAAGGTAATAGGTCCAGGCGATGCGCTGTTGCCATTCGGTGCGCGCCTCGGGCGACAGCTGTTCCTGCTCGGTGAGGAGATAGCCTTCCATCTCGCCGGCGCGGTCTTCCTTGACGAGCGGGCGGATCTCCTGCGCCAGCCGGGCGGCGGCGAGATCGGCGGAGTTGGAGCGCGCCGACAGCCGGCGCGGCTGGCCGCGCACCGGCATCATCTGGCGCGGCTGGGGGAGATCGGGAATGACGACATCGCTGCCGCCGCGCTTGCGGAGCAGCGCGGCCAGCTGCGGCGCCTCGGGCAGATCGGGCGCGCGGGCGAGCAGGGCGGAGAGCGCTTCGCTGCTGGCACGCGGGCTGCCCTTGGCGAGCAGCAGCTCGGCGCGCGCGACGGCGTGCAGCGGCCCGTCCCCCATCGCGTCGAGCTGGGCGGTGGCCTCGTCCCAGCGGCTCGATCGGATTGCCGAGAAGATGGCGCGATAGCCGTCGCGCTGTGCGTCGGTGAGGATCTGGGCGGAGGGCGTGGAGGTGCCGGCGACGGGCTGCGGGGTGGCCGCGGCCGGGCCGGTCGATGCAAACGGGCCGGACGTCGGCGTCATCTCTTCGGCGAGGGCCGGCGCCGCGAGCGCGGTCAGGGCCACGCCGATCAGCAGAGGACGGATCATCATTGCTCCCCTTTGAGCATCAGCCGCAAATCGGCCCAGGCGCCCGCCTTCATGGCCGGTGCGCCGAGCAGCACTTGCGGGTTAAATGTGGCAATAGTCGGGATGCCGTTGATATTGTGTAATCTCCCCCGCGCATCGGCATGGCCGAGGCCGAGCATCGCTTCCGCCGCTTGCGCGCCGAACAGGATGAGCCGATCGGGCTTGACCAGAGCGAGCTGATGCCGCGCCATCGCGGCGAGCGGCGCGAGATGCTGCGCAGCGATGCGTCCGCCGGCCGGGCGCGCCGGGCTGAGCGGAGCCAGCCAGGTGCCGTCGCGCGCGGCGCCGATCGCGGCGAGCATGCGATCGAGCAGTCGCCCGGCCGCACCGGACAGCAGCCGACCTTCCTCGGCATCCTCCTGTCCCGGCATGTCGACGAGGATCATGAGCGCCGCCGTGGCGTCGCCCTCGGGAGCAACGCGGCGCAGGCGCGGCCCGAGCAGGGCGTCGTCGTCATGCCCGGCCAGCCATTGCACGAAGCCGTCCAGCGTGTCGGGCAGCGCCGGCTGGGCGGCGGCCTCGACGGCGGGCACCTCGGCAGCCGCCGGCGGCGGCGCAATCGGCCTTAGCCAGTCACGCGCGTCCTCGGCGACGGCCATATCGACCCCCGCCAAAACCCACCAGTCGAGGACGCTCGCGACCTCGGCGTGGAGCCTTTCTCCATCCCCTGCTCGCATTGCGCGCATAGACACAGAGGTTGACGCCGTCGTCAATCTCAGGGCACGGCCAGGCGTGGCGGAATGGTTACCGCGTGCGACGGACGGACGATCACGCCCGTCGCGAGAGGAAGTTGCGATGTCTGACCGGGAATCAATGGATTATGATGTGGTGGTCGTCGGCGCCGGCCCGGCCGGCCTCGCCGCTGCGATCCGCCTCAAGCAATTGAGCCAGGCCGAAGGACGCGAAGTCTCGGTTTGCGTGCTGGAGAAGGGCTCGGAGGTCGGCGCCCATATCCTGTCCGGCGCGGTGATCGACCCGATTGCCCTCGACGAGTTGCTCCCCGACTGGCGGGAGGGTGATTGCCCCCTCACGGTGCCGGTAAGCGAGAACCACCATTGGCTGTTGAGCGAGACGAAGCGGTATCCGATGCCGCATCTGCTGCTGCCACCGCTGATGAGCAACAAGGGCACCTATACCGGCTCGCTCGGCAATCTCTGCCGCTGGCTGGCCGGGCAGGCCGAGGCGTTGGGCGTGGAGATTTTCCCCGGCTTCGCGGCGGCGGAGATCCTGTTCGACGATGTCGGCGCGGTGAAAGGCGTCGCCACCGGCGACATGGGCGTGGCGCGCGACGGCACACACAAGCCCGACTACCAGCCCGGCATGGAACTGCACGCGAAATACACCTTCTTCGCGGAGGGCGCGCGCGGCCATCTCACCAAGGAATTGAAGCGCATCTTCGCGCTGGACGCCGACAGCCAGCCGCAGGTCTATGGCCTCGGTCTCAAGGAATTGTGGGAGATTCCAGCCGACAAGCACGTCCCCGGCCGCGTCATCCATACCCAGGGCTGGCCACTCAACGACGAGGTGGGCGGCGGCTTTCTCTATCATCAGGAGAATAATCAGGTCGCGCTCGGCTTCGTCGTCGGCCTCTCCTATCGCAACCCGCATCTCTCGCCGTTCGAGGAGTTCCAGCGCTGGAAGCAGCATCCGGCCATCCGCGGCATCATCGAGGGCGGGCGGCGCGTCTCCTACGGCGCGCGGGCGATCAACGAGGGCGGGTGGCAATCCGTGCCGAAACTGGTGTTCCCCGGCGGCGCGCTGATCGGCTGCTCGGCGGGGTTCGTCAACGTGCCGCGCATCAAGGGCAGTCATACGGCGATGAAATCCGGCATGCTCGCTGCCGAGGCCGCCTTCGCCGCGCTGGGCATCGACCGCACCGGGGATGAGCTGTCCGCCTATCCGGCGACGCTCGAGACGAGCTGGATCGCGAGGGAGCTGAAGACCGTCCGCAACGCCGAGCCGGCGCTGGCGCGCTTCGGCGCGGCGGTGGGCACGATGTGGTCCGGCATCGACATGTGGATGCGCACCATCGGCATCGGCCTGCCGTATACGCTGCGCCATCACCCCGACAATGAGGGGCTGCTGCGCAAGGACCTCGCCAGGCCGATCGCCTATCCGAAGCCCGATGGGGTGATCAGCTTCGATCGGCTGTCCTCGGTGTTCCTGTCGAACACCAATCACGAGGAGGATCAGCCGATCCACCTGACGCTCAAGGATGCGTCGGTGCCGATCGACGTCAACCTGCGCCTGTATGACGCGCCGGAGCAGCGCTATTGCCCGGCCGGAGTCTATGAAATCGTCGGCCAGGAGACGGGCGCCCCCCGGCTTCAGATCAACGCGCAGAACTGCGTTCACTGCAAGACCTGCGACATCAAGGACCCGACCCAGAACATCAACTGGGTGGTGCCCGAGGGCGGCGGGGGGCCGAACTATCCCAATATGTGATGGCATGGCGGGTCTTCGCCCGGCGGCGGAAGCGGGCTACAAGGTGGCCATGATCCGTTTCCGCCCGCTCGCTGCCGCGCCGCTCGCCCTGGCCCTCATCGCCGCCCCGGCCGCCGCGGTGGACCGCGCGCCCGATCGCACGGCGGCCACCGATTACGTCCTCGCCCGCGCCGCCGATGCGAATGGCGACCTCAACCGCGCCGCCGCCGGCTATGCCGCCGCCTATGCGCTGACCCCGGACGCGCGGCTGGGTAGCCGGGTCTATCGGCAGGCGGTGTCGGCCGGCGATTTCCGCGCCGCGCTCGCCGCTGCGCGCAACCTCCAGGCCGCCGACGCGCTGCCGTCCGACGGGCGGCTGCTGCTGATCGCGGAGGCCGTGCAGCGCCGGGACTGGGCGCGCGCCCGCGCCGCGCTGGCCGCCATGCCCGATGGCGACGTGTTCGGTTTCCTGACGCCGATCATCCAGGCGTGGATCAGTTTCGGCGAGGGCAAGGATCCGATGCCGCTGCTGGTGCCCGGCAAGGGCGGGGCTATCGCGCTTCCCTATATCGCCGAGCATCGCGCGCTGCTGCTCATCGCCGGGGGCAGGATGGCCGAAGGCATCTCCCAGCTTGCGACCATGTCCGCGACCCGCGGCGGCCGCGAGGTTCGCCTGCGGCTGGCGGCCGCGGCGGCGCTCGACCCGTCCAAGCCCGACGAGCGCACCCGCGCGCTCGCCGTGCTGCAGGGCGATGACGCGCTGTTCGTCGAGGCGCGCGCGATCGTCTCGGCGGGACGGCGGCTACCCGGTGCAATCCGGACGCCGGCGGCCGGCATGGGCGAGCTGCTCACCCGCGTCGCCGCCGATCTCAATCGCGACCGGGTGACGCCGGTGGCGCTGTCGCTGGCGCGGATCGCCACCTTCCTCGATCCTGACAATGCCGAGAGCTGGCTGGTGACGACCACCCTGCTTGCCGGCGTCGGGCTCAACGATCTTGCGCTCGACGCGCTGGGCAGGGTCGCCGCCGACGATCCCTTCGCCACCGCCGCCCGCGACCTGCGCCTGCGCCTGCTGGTGCGGGAGGATCGCGCCGAGGAGGCACTCGGTCTCGCCCGCGCCGCGGCCACCGCCAAGGGTGCCGGCGCGGCCGAATGGACCCGTGTCGGCGATATCCTCAACCAACTCGACAAGCCGGCGGACGCCGCCGACGCCTATGGCAAGGCGATCGCGCTTTCCGAGGCGAATCCCGATCCGGCCGGTTCCGGCCTTGCCGTGCTGTGGCTGTTGCGCGGCGGTGCGCTGGAGCGGGCAGGCGACTGGGCGGCCGCCCGGCCGGCGCTGGAAAAGGCCGTGGCGATGGCACCCGACTCCGCCGCGGCGCTCAACTATCTCGGCTATGCCCGGCTGGAACGGGGCGAGGACATCGCCGGCGCCGCGCAGCTGATCGAAAAGGCCAATCGCCTCGCGCCCGACGATCCGGCGATCACCGATTCGCTCGGCTGGGCCTATTATCGCCTCGGTCGCCTGCCGCAGGCGATCTCCACGCTGGAAAAGGCGGTGGCCGGCGAGCCGGGCGACGCCGACATCAACGATCATCTCGGCGACGCCTATTGGGCCGCCGGGCGCCGTTTCGAGGCGCGCTATGCATGGCGCGCAGCCTCGGTCTACGCCAGCGACGACAAGAAGGGCCGGCTGCTCGCGAAGATCGAGAACGGGCCGCCCGCCCGCCCGTGATCGGATCGGAAACGGCGTTCGCGAAGCTCAATCTCGCGCTCCATGTCCGGGGGCGGGAACCTGACGGTTATCACCGGCTGGAGACGCTGTTCGCCTTTTGCGAAGATGGCGACACGGTGGCGCTGGCCGGCGAGGGCGCCGTGCCGCTGGCCATTACGGGTGAGTTTGCCGATGGCCTTTCAGCCGGCCCGGACAATCTTGTCCGCCGCGCCGCGGATGGCATTGCCGCCCTGTTCGGGCTGACCGCGCCGCCGCTGACCCTCGTCAAGCGCCTGCCGGTGGCGGCCGGCATCGGCGGCGGGTCGGCGGATGCGGCGGCCGCGCTGCGGCTGATCGCGCGGATCAATGGCATCGACCCCGGCGATGCGCGCCTGATGACGCTTGCCGCCACGCTCGGCGCCGATGTGCCGGCCTGCCTCGTGTCGCGGCCGGTGCTCGGCCTGGGGCGGGGCGATGTGCTCGCGCCGGCTGGCGATGCTGAACTGGCCGGCCTGCCCGTTCTCCTCGTCAATCCGCGCGTGCCGCTGGCGACGGGTCCGGTGTTCGCCGCGTGGGACCGGCAGGACCGCGGCCCGCTCGGCCCCGACTGGCGGACGGGGCGCAACGATCTCCAGGCGCCGGCGGTGACGCTGGTGCCAATGATCGCGGATGTGCTGGCGGCGTTGGCCGCGCAGCCGGGGGTGACGCTGGCGCGCATGTCGGGTTCGGGCGCCACCTGCTTCGCGTTGTTCGCCGACGAGGCCGCCCGCGATGCGGCGGCGGTCGCGATCGACCGGCGCTGGTGGCGGCTGGCGACGCGGCTTCGCACCCTGTCGCCCTGAACCTGGTCCAGGGTCCGCAACGGGTGGCCCGCAGATGCCCGGGCGCGTTCAGCATGACGACAAGGTTTCGAAGGGGCTCCGTGATCATTCCCCGCCATGATGATGGCCTTCCGCATCGCATCCCGGGCGACATCGCGACCGGCCTGTTGCTCATCGCCGATCACGCCTCCAATCACGTCCCGCCGGATATCGACCTCGGCGTTGCGCCGTCGCTTCTGGACGAGCATGTCGCCATCGATATCGGGGTCGCGCCCCTCGCGCGGGCGTTGTGCGCGGCGCTCGGTTGCCCCGCATTGCTCGCCAGCGTCTCGCGGCTCGTCGTCGATCTCAACCGGATCGAAGACGCGCCCGGTCTCGTGCCGGCGATCAGCGACGGCTACGCCATCCCCGGCAACGCCGCGCTCGACGCGGCCGGCCGCGCGGCAAGGGTGGCGCGTTTCTGGCGGCCGTGGCACGCAGCCATCGCCGAGACCATCGCCGCGGCGCCGCCGGCGCTGATCCTGTCGCTGCACAGCTTCACGCCGCGTCTCGCCGCCGATCCGCGGATAGAGCGGCCTTGGCAGGTCGGCGTGCTCTACAATCAGGACGAGCGCGCCGCCCGGCTGGCGATCCCGGCGCTGATCGCGGCGGGCGTCGTCACGGGCGACAACGAACCCTATTCGGGCCGCGTCCTCAACTACACGATGGACCGCCACGCCGAGGCGAACGGAATCCCCTACCTCGGCCTCGAAGTGCGGCAGGATCTCATCGCCGACCCCGGCGGGGTCGCCCGATGGTGCAATATTATTGCGCCAATTGCGGCATCTGTAATTCAGAACTTGCGCGAGGGGCGGGTTAAAGGCTAGGCGGCCTGCCGTTCGCCGATCACTAGCCCCGAGAGTCGCAATGCCCCAGTTCGACAAATCCCGCCTGCCCAGCCGCCACGTTTCGGTCGGTCCCGAGCGCGCGCCGCACCGCAGCTACTATTACGCGATGGGCCTGACCGAGGAGGAGATCGCCCGGCCGTTCGTGGCCGTGGCGTCCGCCGGCAATGATTCGGCGCCGTGCAACACCACGCTCGACGAGCAGGCGGATATTTGCCGCGAGGGCGTCATTGCGGGCGGCGGCATGCCGCGCCGCTTCAACACCATCACCGTCACCGACGGCATCGCCATGGGCCATCAGGGCATGAAATCCTCGCTGGTCAGTCGCGAGGTGATCGCGGATTCGGTCGAGCTTTCGGTGCGCGGCCATTGCTATGACGCGCTGGTCGCCTTCGCCGGCTGCGACAAGTCGCTGCCCGGCATGATGATGGCGATGCTCCGGCTGAACGTGCCGGCGATCTTCGTCTATGGCGGCTCGATCCTGCCGGGCCGGTTCGAGGACAAGGACGTCACCGTCGTCGACGTGTTCGAGGTCGTCGGCAAATATGCGGCGGGCGCTTGCCCGCTCAGCCAGGTGCACGCGCTGGAGAAGGTGGCCTGCCCCGGCCATGGTGCCTGCGGCGGCCAGTTCACCGCCAACACCATGGCCTGTGTCGGCGAGGCGATCGGCCTGTCGCTGCCCAACAGCAACATGATGCCCGCGCCCTATCGCGGCCGCGACGAGATCGCGCGCGCGGCGGGGCGGCAGGTGATGGCGATCCTCGAAAAGAATATCCGCCCGCGCGACATCTGCACTCGCGAGGCGTTCGAAAACGCCGCGCGTATCGTCGCGGCGACCGGCGGATCGACCAACGGCGCGCTGCACCTGCCGGCAATGGCCAACGAGGCGGGGATCGACTTCTCGCTGTTCGACGTCGCCGAGATCTTCAAGACGACGCCCTATATCGCCGACCTGAAGCCCGGTGGCCGCTATGTCGCCAAGGACATGCATGAGGCGGGCGGCGTCTACATGCTGATGAAGACCCTGCTTGCCGAGGGCTATCTGCACGGCGATTGCCTGACGGTGACCGGCAAGACGCTCGCCGAGAATATCGACGAGGTGACGTGGAACCCCGATCAGAAGGTGATCTACGACGCGAAGACGCCGATCACCCCAACCGGCGGCGTCGTCGGCCTCAGGGGTAGTCTGGCGCCGGACGGCGCGATCGTGAAGGTCGCCGGCATGCATCGCCTGCAGTTCGAAGGGCCGGCGCGGGTGTTCGATTGCGAGGAGGATGCCTTCGCCGCCGTCGAGAGCCGCGACATCGCCGAGGGTTCGGTGATCATCATCCGCTACGAGGGGCCGAAGGGCGGCCCGGGCATGCGTGAGATGCTGTCGACCACCGCGGCGCTGTACGGGCTGGGGCTGGGCGAGAAGGTGGCGCTGATCACCGACGGGCGCTTCTCGGGCGGCACGCGCGGCTTCTGCATCGGCCATGTCGGGCCGGAGGCGGCCGATGGCGGGCCGATCGCGCTCGTCGAGGATGGCGACCTGATCAGGATCGACGCCGAGGCGGGCACCATCGACCTCGACGTCGCCGAGGACGTGCTGGCCGAGCGCCGCGCAAGGTGGCGGCCGCGCCAGAATGACTATCAGGCCGGCGCCTTGTGGCGCTACGCCCGGAATGTCGGACCGGCGTGGCAGGGCGCGGTGACGCACCCGGGAGCCCGGGCGGAGACGCACGTCTACGCCGATATCTGACGATCCCGCCACCTTGAGCCCGTTCCAGCACGACGGCGGTGGATGTGGGGAGGGTGGGGCTTGATCCCGCGCGCTTCGGGTGAGAGGGCAGGGCATGCCCGCCTCGCCCGACACCATCATCCTCACCGCTGCCGAGACGCGCGCGGCCGAGCAGCGCCTGTTCGACGCCGGCGTCTTGCCCGAGGCGCTCATGGAGCAGGCGGGCAGGGCGGTGGCGGAGATCGTCGCCGCGCGTTTCCCGGGCCGCGCCGTGCTGGTCGCGTGCGGGCCGGGCAATAATGGCGGCGACGGCTATGTGATCGCGCGCGCGCTGGCGGAGCAGGGCTTTGCGGTCCGTGTCGCTGCGCTCGCCGAGCCGCGCACGCCGTCTGCGCAGGCGATGCGGGAGAGGTGGGGCGGGCCGGTCGAGGCGATGTCGGGCAGTCCTGCCCGGGCGGACCTGCTGATCGACGCGTTGTTCGGATCGGGCTCGTTGAGGCCACTCGACGAGGCGGTCGCCGGATGGTTGGAGGCGCTGGACGCCGAGACCATCGTGGCGGTCGATCTGCCGAGCGGCGTCGTCACCGATAGCGGCGCCGTGCCGGGCGGCCATGTCCGCGCTGATCTGACGGTGGCGCTCGGCGTGCTCAAGCCCGCGCATGTCCTCGCCCCGGCGGCACTGGCGTGTGGCGAGACGGTGCTGGCGCCGATCGGGCTGGCGCCGTCCGCCGAGCCGGCGCTGAGCCGCATCGGGCGGCCGACCCTGGCCGGGCCGGATGCCCAGAGCAGCAAATATACGCGCGGCAAGGTCGTCGTGATCGGCGGCGGCATGGCCGGCGCCGCGCATCTCGCCGCGCTCGGCGCGCAGCGTGCCGGTGCCGGCTATGTCGAGCTGGTCATCGACGGGGCGGAAACCGCGCCGCCCTATGCCATCGTCCGCCGGCCGTGGAGCGAGACGGTGCTGGCCGACGAGCGCATCTCGGCGGTCGTCATCGGTCCCGGCCTCGCCGACGACGCGGCGGGACGCGAGCGGCTGGAGGCGGCGCTGGACCTGGCCCGGCCGCTGGTGCTGGACGCCGGGGCGCTCGGCCTGCTGCGCCGGCTCGGCCTGTCGCGGCTTGGCGGCGGCGGCACGCGCGTGTTGACGCCCCATCGGGGTGAGTTCGAGCGGTTGTTCGGGCCGGTCGGCGACGATCCCCTCGTCGCGGTGCGCGATGCGGCGGCGCGGGCCGGCGCGATCGTGCTGCTCAAGGGCGCGACGACGATCGTCGCCCTGCCGGACGGCCGCGCCGCAGTGGCGCCGATCGCCTCGCCATGGCTGGCCAGTGCCGGCACCGGCGACGTGCTGGCCGGCATCATCGGCACGATGCTGGCACAAATCGCCGATCCCTTCGCCGCCGTGCAGGCCGCGCTATGGCTGCACGGGCGGGCCGCTGCGCTCGCCGGCCCGGCGCTGATCGCCGACGATCTGCCGGTGCACCTCCCCGCCGCGCTCGGCGAATGCCTGTGAGCGAGACGATCCGGCGCATCGCCGCCCGTGGCGAAGGCATTACCGACTCCGGCCGCGCCATGCCCTTCGCCGCGCCGGGGGACAGGGTCGAGGGTGACGTGGTCATTCCCGGCCCGCACCATGCCGTGCCGCCTTGCCGGCACTTCCCGATATGCGGCGGCTGCCAGCTCCAGCACGTCGATGACGCCGCCTATGCCGATTTCCTGCGGGAGCGCGTCGCCATTGCGCTGTCCACCCAGGGCCTGGCGGTGCCCGAACTGGCGCCGGCCCATATTTCGCCGCCACGCACCCGTCGCCGCGCCTCGCTCCGCGCCGAACGGCGGGGGCGTCAGATCCTGATCGGGTTCAACGAGGCGGCCAGTCACCGCATCGTCGATCTCGCCGAATGCCATATCCTCCACCCGGAGCTTTTCGCGCTGTTGAAGCCGCTGCGGATGATGCTGCCGGCGCTGCTTGCTGACCGTCGCGCGGCCGGCGTGCAAATGACCCTGACCGATCAGGGCGTCGATCTGCTGCTGGAGAAGGTCGAGGCGGACGGGCTCGCCGCCGCCGAGGCGATCACCGCCTTCGCCGAGCGCCACCGCCTCGCCCGCCTGTCGCTCGACAGCGGCTACGGTCCGGAGGCGCGGTGGGAGCCGGCGGCTGTCACAATTACCCTCGGCGGCGTGCCGGTGTCGCTGCCGCAGGGCGGCTTTCTGCAGGCGACGGCCGACGGCGAGGCGGCGCTCGCCGCGGCCGTCCGCGAAGGCGTAGGTGATGCGCCGACGGTCGCCGATCTCTTTTCCGGCCTCGGCACCTTCGCGCTGCCGCTTTCCGAGACGGCGAGGCTGCTGGCCGTCGAGGGCGCGCGCGATGCCGCGCTGTCGCTGAAGATCGCCGCCGGGCGTGCGCAGCGGCCGGTTTCCGTCGAGCATCGCGACCTGTTCCGGCGGCCGCTGACACCGGACGAGCTGTCCCGCTTCGCGGCCGTGGTCCTCGATCCGCCGCGCGCCGGCGCGCGCGAGCAGGCCGTCGCGCTCGCCGCCTCGACGGTGCCGCGCATCGTCCATGTCTCCTGCAATCCGGCCACCTTCGCGCGTGACGCCAGAACCCTGGTGGACGGCGGCTATCGTCTCGATCGCATCACGCCGGTCGGCCAGTTCCGCTGGTCGACCCATGTCGAACTGGTGGGAGTGTTCACACGCTCGGTATGAGCGGCGTTTACGGATTTCGATGACGCATGCGTAACGATCCGGGTCTATGATCAGGGCGGGTGAGACGGTCTTGATGGGGCGCTTATGGCCTTGGAGTCGATATCATCTGTTGCAGCACAGCCAGAGCCGCGCATCCCGGCCGGGGGCAGCCCGCCGGCCCTCAACCTGGCCCTTCCGCCCGCTGCGGCAGCGGCGGGGGATGTCGTCAGTCTCTCGGACGAAGCCCGGGCGGCGCTGGCCGTCGGCGACGCCTTGCGCGAACGGATGAACGCCCGCGATGAGGCTGGCAGCGCGGACGGGGCGCTGTTCAGCGACGACGAGCTGGCCCGCGTCACGCTCAACCGCGACGGCTTTTTCTCGGACGATCAGTCGGCGGAGGCGAGCGGGGCTCTGGATGCCCGGCTCGCCCGGTCGCTCGCGCCCCACGAGGGGGATCCGCGCGCGCGGGCAATGGCGATCAACGCGCTCCATGCCCAGATGTCGGACGACACGCGCGCCGCGCTCAAATGGTCGGCAGCGCTGATTGACGCCAACCGTGCCACGCTTCGCGAGGACAGCGCGCGGTCCGGCTGGCTGGACAACCGGCCGATCATTGCCGGGCTGGATCACGCGGCCGGCAAGGGCGGGCTCGACTTCTCCAGCATGAATTTCAACTGGCTGGAGAGCTATCCCGATCCGCCCTGGCTGGACTATCCGTTCAACGACGGCGTCTCGCGCTTCTCCAGCGATCGCACCAGGGCGCTGAGCCATTATCCCGCCCCACCGGGGCAGGCGCCCTCGCGGACCGACAGGCTGGCTTGACCGGGCGCGCCCGCCCCGCCAATGCCCCAGCCATGGCCGAACCGACAAAACCGCTCAGCTTTCAGGGGCTGATCCTGACGCTTCATGATTATTGGAGCCGGCAGGGCTGTGTCATCCTCCAGCCTTATGACGTCGAGATGGGGGCGGGCACCTTCCACCCCGCAACGACGTTGCGCGCGCTCGGGCCGAAGCCATGGAAGGCGGCCTATGTGCAGCCGTCGCGCCGCCCGACCGATGGGCGTTATGGCGAGAACCCCAATCGGCTTCAGCATTATTACCAGTATCAGGTGGTGTTGAAGCCCTCGCCGGCGGATATGCAGCAGCTTTATCTCGGCAGCCTCGCCGCGATCGGCATCGACTTCGCCCGGCACGATATCCGGTTCGTCGAGGATGACTGGGAGAGCCCGACGCTCGGTGCCTGGGGCCTGGGCTGGGAAGTGTGGTGTGACGGCATGGAGGTGACCCAGTTCACCTATTTCCAGCAGGTCGGCGGCTATGATTGCCGCCCCGTCACCGGCGAGCTGACCTATGGGCTGGAACGACTGGCGATGTACATCCAGAATGTCGACCGGGTGTACGATCTCGCCTTCAACGACGCAGGCGTCACTTATGGCGACGTGTTCCTCGAGAACGAGAAAGAATTCTCGGCCTATAATTTCGAGGTCGCCAATACCGAGACCCTGTTCCAGTGGTTCAAGGACGCGGCCGCCGAATGCCAGGCGTGCATCGCGCGCGGACTGCCGCTGCCGGCCTATGATCAGGCGATCAAGGCCAGCCATATCTTCAACCTGCTGCAGGCGCGCGGCGTGATCTCCGTCGCCGAGCGTCAGGCCTATATCGGGCGCGTGCGCGATCTCGCGAAGGGCTCGTGCCAGGCGTGGATGGAAAAGAACGGGTGGGACGCCTGATCATGGCCGATTTTCTGCTCGAGCTCCTCTCCGAGGAAATCCCCGCCCGCATGCAGGAGAAGGCTGCGGCCGATCTTGCCCGCCTGTTCACGGACGAGATCGGCAAGGCCGGCCTCAAGCCCGCCGCGATCGAGACCTATGCCACGCCGCGCCGCCTCACATTGATCGCGCGTGATCTGCCGCTTGCGACAGAAGCGGTGTCGGAGGAGGTGAAGGGCCCGCGCGCCGACGCGCCGGAACAGGCGCTCGCCGGCTTTCTCGGCAAGACCGGGCTGACCCGCGACCAACTCGTCGAGCGGACGGATGCCAAGGGCAACGCGGTGCTGTTCGCGGTGATCGAGAAGCCCGGCCGCGCCACCGCCGAGGTGATCGCAGAGGCGATTCCGGCGATCGTGCGCGCCTTCCCCTGGCCCAAGTCGATGCGCTGGGGGGACGGCGCGCTGCGCTGGGTGCGGCCGCTGTCCGGCATCGTCGCGCTGCTGGGCGACGAGGTGGTGCCGGTCGTGATCGAGGGGGTGGCCGCCGGCCGCGAGACGGTCGGCCATCGCTTCCATCATCCGGACGCGGTGACGATCGACGCCATCGCCAATTACGCCGATCGGCTGCGCGCCGCCCATGTCATCGTCGATCCGCGCGAGCGTCAGGCGATCATCCGCGATTCCGCGGCTGCGCTGGCCGCCGGGGCGGGCCTGTCGGTGATCCCCGACGAGGGGCTGGTGGCGGAGAATGCCGGGCTCACCGAATGGCCGGTCCCGCTGCTCGGCCATTTCGACCGGTCCTTTCTCGACGTGCCGCGCGAGGTGATCCAGCTCACCATGCGCACCAACCAGAAATATTTCGCGGCTGTGGACGGGAAGGGCGCGCTGGCGCCGAACTTCATCTGCACCGCGAACATCGCCGCGGCGGACGGCGGGCAGGCGATTGCTGCGGGCAACGCCAAGGTGCTGTCCGCGCGGTTGTCGGACGCGAAATTCTTCTGGGAACAGGACCTCAAAATCCCCCTGGAGGAACTGGCGAAGAAGCTTTCCGGCATCGTCTTCCACGAGAAGCTCGGCACCATCGCCGACAAGGTGGAGCGGGTGGCGAAGCTCGCCCGCTGGCTGGTGGAGCAGGGCATCGTCAAGGGGGCGGACCCGGCGCTCGCCGAACAGGCCGCCCGCCTCGCCAAGGCCGATCTCGTCACCGGCATGGTCGGCGAGTTCCCGGAGTTGCAGGGCGTGATGGGCGGCTATTATGCCGCACGCCAGGGGCTCGACCCTCAGGTCGCCGCGGCGATCCGCGATCATTACAAGCCGGCCGGGCAGGGCGACGATGTGCCGACCGCGCCGGTGTCGGTGGCGGTCGCGCTCGCCGACAAGCTCGATACTTTGCGCGCCTTTTTCGGCATCGACGAGAAGCCGACCGGTTCGCGCGATCCGTTCGCGCTGCGCCGTGCGGCCCTCGGCGTCATCCAGATCGTCACCGCCAACGGCCTGCGCATGGCAGTGGCCAGCGGCGACCTGCTCGATTTCTTCGCCGATCGCCTCAAGGTGCAGCAGCGCGAGGCGGGCGTGCGGCATGACCTGATCGACGCGGTGTTCGCGCTCGGCGGGGAGGACGATCTCGTCCGCCTGCTCGCGCGGGTGGCGGCGCTCCAGTCATTCGTCGCGAGCGAGGACGGGGCCAACCTGCTCGCCGGCTTCAAGCGCGCCGCCAATATCCTGCGCATCGAGGAGAAGAAGGACGGGGCGGCATTCCCGCCGGCCACCGCCATCGGCTATGATCCGTTGCCCGAGGAGCAGGCGCTGCTCGCGGCCCTCGACATCGCCGAATCCGCAGCCGCCGCGGCTGTCGCCGCCGAGGAGTTCGAAGAGGCGATGCGGGCACTGGCCGGCCTGCGCGCGCCGATCGACGGGTTCTTCGACAAGGTGACCGTCAACGACGCCGATCAGGACAAGCGCCGCACCCGGCTCGGCCTGCTCGTGCGCATTCGCGATGCAGTGCAGCGCGTGGCAGATTTCTCACGAATTGAGGGCTGAGGGCGAGCCGGGACAGCCGACATGTACGACCAAGGTCGCGCTTCACCGCAACGAAATGCCGGCCGGCGCGTCTGACTTGAATGAGTCGATGACGCGTGCAAAGGGCGCTTAGATATAAAAGGAGCGGGGGTAGTAACATGGCGAGTGCTGCAGCAGCGAACGACTCTGAGCGTTATGTCTACCGATTCGGTGGCGGCGTGTCCGATGGCGGCAAGGGCGACAAGAACCTGCTTGGTGGCAAGGGCGCGAACCTTGCCGAAATGGCGTCGATCGGCCTGCCGGTGCCGCCCGGTTTCACCATCTCCACAGCGATGTGCGCCCGCTATTACCAGGAGGGCGAGCGGTTTCCCGACAGCCTGCGCGACGAAGTGGCGGACGGCATCGCCCATATCGAGGGCGTGACCGGCAAGCGATTTGGCGACGCCGCCGACCCGCTGCTCGTTTCCGTGCGCTCGGGCGCGCGGGTCTCGATGCCGGGGATGATGGACACGGTGCTGAACCTCGGCCTCAACGACGAGACGGTGAAGGGCCTTGCCGCCGCCTCGGGAGACGAGCGCTTCGCCTGGGACAGCTATCGCCGCTTCATCCAGATGTATTCCGACGTCGTGCTGGAGCTCGATCACGGCGCCTTCGAGGAGGCGCTTGAGATCGCCAAGGAGGATCTCGGCGTCACCCTCGACACCGAGCTGGGCGCCGCCGACTGGCAGGCGCTGGTCGTTCGCTACAAGGCCATCGTCGAGGAACAGTGGAACAAGCCTTTCCCGCAGGACGTGCATGACCAGCTATGGGGTGCGGTCGGTGCGGTGTTCGGCTCCTGGCAGTCCGAGCGCGCCAAGGTCTATCGCCGCCTGAACGATATCCCGGGCGACTGGGGCACGGCCGTCAACGTGCAGGCGATGGTGTTCGGCAATATGGGCGACACCTCGGCGACCGGCGTCGCCTTCACCCGCGATCCGGCCAAGGGCGACCGCGCTTACTATGGCGAGTTCCTGATAAACGCGCAGGGTGAGGATGTCGTCGCCGGCATCCGCACGCCCCAATATCTTACCAAGGCCGCCCGCGAGGCCGCGGGCGCCAAGCCGCTCTCCATGGAAGAGGCGATGCCGGAGACCTATGTCGAGCTGGCGCACGTCTTCGACCTGCTCGAAAACCATTATCGCGACATGCAGGACATCGAGTTCACGGTGCAGCAGGGCAAGCTCTGGATGCTCCAGACGCGCTCGGGCAAGCGCACCGCCAAGGCCGCGCTGAAGATCGCGGTGGACATGGCGAACGAGGGCCTGATCAGCCATGACGAGGCGGTGGCCCGTGTCGATCCGGCCGCGCTCGACCAGCTGCTCCACCCGACGCTCGACCCCAAGGCGCCGCGCGACGTCGTCGCCCGGGGCCTGCCCGCTTCGCCCGGTGCCGCTTCCGGAGCGATCGTGTTCGATGCCGAGACCGCGCAGCAGCAGGCCGAGCGGGGCGAGGACGTGATCCTCGTCCGCGTCGAGACCTCGCCCGAGGATATTCATGGCATGCACGCCGCAAAGGGCATCCTGACGGCGCGCGGCGGCATGACCAGCCACGCCGCCGTGGTGGCGCGCGGCATGGGCCGGCCGTGCGTGTCTGGCGCCGGCACGCTGGCGATCGACGCCAAGGCGGGCGTGCTCCGCGTCGACGGCCGCGAATTCCGCGCGGGTGATATCCTGACCATCGACGGCGCCACCGGCGAAGTGATGGCCGGACGCGTGCCGACCGTGCAGCCGGAGCTGGCCGGCGATTTCGGCGTGCTGATGGGCTGGGCGGACACGGTGCGCCGGCTCAAGGTGCGCGCTAATGCCGAGACCCCGCTCGATTGCCGCACCGCGCGGGATTTCGGGGCCGAGGGCGTCGGCCTGTGCCGCACCGAACACATGTTCTTCGACGCCGAGCGCATCACCGCGGTGCGCCAGATGATTCTCGCCGAAGACGAGGCGGGCCGCCGCACGGCGCTGGCCAAGCTGCTGCCGGAGCAGCGCGCCGACTTCACCGAGATTTTCGAGATCATGGCCGGCCTGCCGGTGACGATCCGCCTGCTCGATCCGCCGCTCCACGAATTCCTGCCGCATGAGGAGGCGGAGTTCGCGGAAGTCGCCAAGGCCACCGGCCTCGGCGTCGAGGCGCTGCGCCGTCGGGCGGCGGAGTTGCATGAGTTCAACCCGATGCTCGGCCATCGCGGTTGCCGTCTCGGCGTGACCTATCCCGAAATCTACGAGATGCAGGCCCGCGCCATCTTCGAGGCGGCGGTGGACGTGGCCGAGAAATCCGGCGCGGCGCCGATCCCCGAGGTGATGGTCCCGCTCGTCGCCACCAGGCGCGAGCTGGAGCTGATGAAGGCGGTGATCGACAGGGCTGCCGCCGCCGTGTTCGCCGAGAAGGGGCGCACCCTCGATTATCTGGTCGGCACGATGATCGAGCTGCCGCGCGCCGCGCTCAAGGCCGGCGAGATCGCGGAAGTTGGCGCGTTCTTCTCGTTCGGCACCAACGATCTCACCCAGACCACCTTGGGTGTGAGCCGCGACGATGCCGCGCGCTTCCTCACTGCCTATGTCGACCAGGGCATCTATGCGCGCGATCCGTTCGTCAGCCTGGATATCGAGGGCGTAGGCGAGCTGATCCGCCTCGCCGCCGAGCGCGGCCGGGCGACGCGGCCTGACATCAAGCTCGGCATTTGCGGCGAGCATGGCGGCGATCCCGCCTCGATCGCCTTCTGCGAGGCGGCCGGCCTCGATTATGTATCGGCCTCACCCTATCGCGTGCCGATTGCCCGGCTTGCGGCGGCGCAGGCGGCGCTGAAGGCGCGGTAAGCCTTGTCTCTCTCCCCGACTTGCCGGGGAGGGGCGGTCTGCTTCGCATCCGCCCCTCTCTGGCGCTCCGGGCCGTCTCCCTCCTCGCGAGAGCGGGGAAGCGTTATACCGTCGGATTGCCGGTCCAGCTGAAGGCGGGCTTGTCGGTGCCGCCGCGGGCAAGCGCGGCGGCCTGGGCACGCCATTGCTCGCGGTCGATCGTGCCCGGGTCGAGGCCCATCCGGCCCTCCAGTTGTACGACCTCGCGATCAGACAGTTCGGCGATCTGGCGATAGCGCAGATAGCCGGCTTCGTTCAGCCGCGTTTCGCGCTCGATGCCGACGCCGTGAATCAGGGCGAGATCGTCCCGTCCGCCGCGCGCAGCCGCGCCCACGGCGGCGGCGGTGCCCGGACCGATCGGATGGGCGCTGCGCTCAAGCTCGGCGATGCGCGCATTGGCGGCGGCGACGCGGGCCTCGGCCTGCTCGGCCCGCTCGCGATCGCGTTCCGCTTCGCGCCGCCATTTCGCCCCGCCCGACCGCGAGGCGAGGCCGAGCAGCCAGCCAAGGATCAGCGTCAGGCCCAGTATGACGAGCTGGTTTGTAGTGAAGGTGAGCATCGGTTCGGCTCCTGCCGGTTGACGCCTTCACAACGATGCTGCGGGGTTTCGCGTTCCTGTCGTCTACGCCACCTTGCGCGCGCAATCGATGCACAGCGAGGCCTCGGGGCGGGCTTCGAGCCGGCCGGGCGCGATCCGGGCGCCGCAGCGGGCACATTCGCCATAGGTCCCGTCGGCGATGCGCGCCAGGGCGCGGCGGACGGAGGCGATCTGATTGCGGATCAGCGCCGCCTGCGCTTCCAGCGAGGCGTCGTCCTCCATTTCCACGGCCTGTTCGGAACTGTCGGCATTGAGCGGCTCCGCCAGATCGATATCGATCCGCTCCAGCCGCGCCTGGAGTTCGCTAAGCTGCGCTTCAAGCCGAGCCTTGTCGGCCATCCCGTCTCTCCTGATCGAACTGAATGCAATGACTCTAGGAAAGCCGTGCAATGCCGTCAATCATTCAACCGACTGTCCGGCAAATCTGCATCAGACTCCGCCCTTGGAGAAGGCGTCGGAAATGCTGCACGCTGCCGGGCCGAGGATGACGATGAACAGGGTGGGGAGGATGAACAGGATCAGCGGCACCGTCATGATCGCCGGCAGGCGGGCGGCCTTTTCCTCGGCGCGCATCATCCGCTCGTTGCGAAATTCGGCCGACAGCACGCGCAGCGCCGAGGCGAGCGGGGTGCCGTATTTTTCGGTCTGGACGAGGGTCGTGACGACGCCCTTCACGGCATCGAGCGGCACGCGTTCGGCGAGATTCTGGAAGGCCGAGCGGCGGTCGGTGAGCAGGCCCAGTTCGATCGAGGTCAACCCGAACTCGTCGCCGAGTTCGGGATAGGCGCGGCCCACCTCGCGCGCCACGCGGTCGAAGGCGACGTCAATGGTTAGGCCGGCTTCCGCGCAGATGACGAGCAGATCGAGCGCGTCCGGCAGGCCCTTGCGAACCGCGTCGAGGCGTTTGGTGACGGCATTGCGCAGCCACAGGTCGGGCGCCTTGTAACTGCCGACCAGCGTGCCGGCGACGAGCAGATAGCGCTGCATCGGCCCCCAGTCTGCGAACCAGTCGAGGCCATAGACCCCGGTGACCATGACGAGGCCGAGGATCACCGGGCCCGCCATCCGCCAGAACACGACGCTGATCGCGGCGTCCTTGCTGCGGATGCCGGCCTGCATCAGCCGGGTCTGGATCGACCGGAGCTGGCTGTCCTGCAGCATCTTCAGGCTGGAGAGCAGCGCGTGCATGTGGCGCTTGCCCTGCCGCTTGCGGGCGACATTGGCGCGGGCGCGCTTGGTGGAGCCGGCGATGCCGGCCTTGAGCTGTTCACGCCGCTCGTTGAGCGCCTTGACCCGGCGGGCCATCGGGTCGCGCACCGTCATGACGGCATAAAGGGCCACGAACGCCGCCAGCGCCGTCACGCCGGCAAGCATCGAACCGATCAGCTGATAGTCCATGGCGTCCTCAGATCTCGAACCGGACCATGCGCGCCATGATGAAGCCGCCGATCGACATCCATATGATGCCGACCGAGCCGGCGATCATCAGCCGCGTCTCCTTGAAGAATCCGGCGAGGTAATCGCTGCTCACCATCCAGATCAGGGCGAAGACGATGAACGGCAGCGCCCCGACGATATAGGCCGAGGCCTTCGATTCCGACGAAAGGGCGCGGATCTTGAGCTTCATCTGCGCGCGTTTGCGGAGCACGTCGGCGAGATTGGACAGCGTCTCGGCCATGTTGCCGCCGGTCTCGCGCTGAATGGCGAGGGTGATGCAGAAGAACTGGAACTCGGGCGTGCCCAGCCGCTCGGCGGTTTCCTGAAGGGCGGCATCCATCGTGCGGCCGATCTTGATGCGATCGGCGACGGCGCGAAATTCCTCGCCAACCGGGTCGGGTACTTCAGTGCCGACCACGCCCAGCGTCTCCGAGATGGGCAGGCCCGAGCGCAGGCCGCGTACGAGCAGCTCGATCGCGTCCGGGAATTTCGCCGTGAACCGCGTCACCCGGCGGGCGATCAGGAAGGAGACGAGCTGGTGCGGAACGCCGAGCCCGATCGCCAGCCCCAGCAACAACGCGATGAGCATCGGCACGCCCTCGAGGCGGAGCAGCAGCATCGCCGCGACCGCCAGCACCCCCGAGGCGATGCCATATTGGCCGAGCGTCCAGCTCCGGCCCGTCCGTCCGAGCCTTTGGCGCAGCGCATCCGGACGCGGCAGCAGGCGCGCCACCCAGCTGTCTAGCGCGGTGTCGCTGCGTGCCGCCACCGCGCGACGCAATTGCTGCGCGTCGGCGGAGGTGGCGTGGCGGGCGCGTACCGCCTGCAGCCGCCGGCCCTGGGCGCGCCCGCCCGCCGGGCCGGAAAGCGCCAGGAAGACCAGGCAGAAACAGAGCGTCGCCGCTGCCGCCACCAGGATCAACGGCAGCATCGTCACGCCTTCGGTCTGGCGAGCAGCGAGCGGAAATCGCCGAGCCGGCCGAGCAGCGATCCGCCCTTGACGGCCGGACGCGTATCACCGGCGAGCATCGCGCCGAGACGGCCGGAAAGCTCGGCCAGCGCCTGGCCCGCCTTGGTGGCCTTGCCGGCCTCGGCCATCGGCTTGCCCAGCCGGGCGGACTGGGCGGCGAGCTTCTGGTCATAGGGCACGACGATGTCGACGCGGCGCTCGATGGAGCCTTCGAAATCCTTGCGGGTGATCTCCGGCTGGCCCCCGACCGCCTTGTTGGCGACGAGAATCACTTCGGCGTGAGGGACGTTGGTCTTCATCCAGCTCAGCACGCGGATGGTGTCCCGCGCGGCAGCGAGGGTGAATTCGGTCACCACCACGATCGCCTGCACTTCGAACAGCAGCTGCGGATGCTGGACGAGGACGCCGCGCGGCAAATCGATCACCGTGCAGTCGAACGCCTGACGCAACTCGTCCTGCAACTGGTAGAAGGCGGCGCCGTCATTGCTGATCGGCTGATTGATCGGCGCCTCGGCCGACAGCACGGCGAGGGTGTCCGACGCGCGGACCATGGCGCGCTCGATGAACAGGCCGTCGATGCGGCCGGGATTCTCGATCGCGTCGGTGAGGCCGCGGCCCGGCTCCAGATCAAGCGCCAGCGCGCCGGTGCCGAAATGCACGTCGAGATCGAGCAGCGCGGTGGCGCGGCGGCGGGTCTCGCTCAGCGCCCAGGCGCAGGAGGCCGCGATGCTGGTCGCGCCAACCCCGCCGCGCACGCCGATCACCGCGGTCATGAGGTGCGGGCGATCGGGCGTCGTCTCGCCCTGCGGCAGGGCCAGCGTCATCTGCGCATGGGTCACGGCGTCGCGGAGCTGATCCTCGGAGAACGGCTTTAGCAGGTAATCCTGCAGGCCCGACGCGGTCAGCCCGCGATAGAGGCGGACATCGTTGACGGTGCCCGCCGAGATCACGATCGTGCCCGGCTCGCACACCTCGGCGAGCGCGTTGATGTCGTTCAGTGGATCATTGCTGTCGCTCAGGTCGACGAACAGGATGGTCGGGCTGGCGGTGACAGAAAGCTGCTGCACCGCGCTGCGCAGGCCGCCGGTCTGCACCTTTTCCGGCGTCCAGCCGAAGCTCGCGGCGACATTGCGGACCAGCGTCGTGGTCGCGTCGTCACAGGTGTAAGCGACGAACGGATCGCGCACGGTCGACGTGCGCGGATTGAATGGCTTGCTCACTGTCCGCTTCCTCCGCCCTGTCCGCTGCCGCTGGCGCCGGCCGTGCTGTCCGACTTCAGGCCGCCTTCGCCGGTGGGCTTGGCATCCCGCCAGCTCTTGATCGCCTTGACGGCGACGTCCGCCTCGGAGGCGCCGCCATTGTCGCGGCCACGCACCAGATCCGCCGGATCGGCGATCATCGCGGCCAGATTAGCGTTGGTCGCGCAGCCGAAATTACCACTGGTGGCGGCAGCTGAAGCGCGTTGCCCGCCCTGCCAATCCGGGCAGCCGCTTACCGACGCGGTGGCGCGGCTCACCACCACGCGCACCGCGGCACCATATTGGGCAGGCGGGCCGGAGTCGCCGCCGAGCAACAGCCCCTGCGCGGCGACGACGCGGGCGATCGCATCGCGGGCGGGGCCTTCGGCATTGGTCACCACCCGGTCGCCACGGCCGACACCGAGGCCGGCGAGGAAGCCCGCCAGCCGCGGGGCTTCGCCCGGCGCCAGCCCGGCGGTGGTGATCGCGAGATCGATCGGGTGATCAACGCTGGTGACGACAGGCCGATGCGCCGGGGCAGGGGCGATCGTCATATTCTGGTCGTGGCCGCAGCCGGCGAGCAGCGCGAGAGCGAGAAGGGGAAGGGGGCGCATGGCGGCGATCTCCATCACATCCGTCCGGCCGCCAGCGTGGTGACGGCAGGCGCTCGGGCTTCTTGGGGTTCGGGCGGATCGAGCGTTTCGTAGATCAGCGGCGGCGTCGCGCCGATCGGCTCGCCGAGCGGGGGCGGCAAGGCCGACATGCCGGCCCGCGCTGGCTGGTTCGGCACTTCCGGCGCGGCGCTGTCTGTGGCTCCGAGCGGAGGCGTCGACACGGGCCGATCGGGCGGCGCGATCTCGTCCGGCGGCGGCAGCGTGAACGATTGCGGTATCACCAGCTCCACCGGAGCCGGCAAGGCGGCGGTGATGGCATCCTCGGACGGGGCGGACGGATCCGGCGCGGCGGGCTCCGCCAGCGCGGCGCTGCCGGCGTCCCCGGAGGACGGCGAGCCGGACGGCGGGGCGACCGGCTCCCCGTTCAGCACGCGCGCGGCATCGGTCGCCGCCTTGTAGCCGTCGGTGGGCAGCGCGATCTTCGCGGCGTCGACCGGGCGCACCAGATAGGGGGTGACGACGATCACCAGCTCCGTCTCGTCCTTCTTGAACGAGTTGGAGCGGAACAGCGCGCCGAGGATCGGCAGGTCACCAAGGAAGGGAGCCTTGTCGGTCGAGTTGTTATGGTTGTTCTGCAGGAGGCCACCGATCACGAAGCTCTGGCCGGAGCCGAGCTCGACCGTCGTCTCGGTGCGCCGTGTGGTGAGCGCGGGTACGGTATAGCCGCCGACGGACAGCGCGCCGGCGTTGGTGAGCTGCGAGACTTCCGGGCGCACACGCAGGGAAATGCGTCCATCGGACAGCACGGCCGGCGTGAACGCCAGGCTCACGCCATAGGATTTGAACTGCACGCCGGTGGTGCCCAGACCGCCAGCCAGCGGAATCGGAATTTCGCCGCCCGCCAGAAAGCTCGCCGTTTCGCCGGACAGCGCGGTCAGGTTCGGCTCGGCCAGCGTCACGGCCAGCCCGTCCGTCTCGGCAAGATCGAGCGAGGCGAGAAGGTCCATGCCGAGAAACCTGCCGGCGAGGCCGAGCGTCGTCGCGCCCGTCTTGTTGTTTATCTTGTAGGCGGTGCCGCCCTTGCCGATGCCCGTCGGATCGTCGGCGGCGGTAATCGTCTCGATCGTGCCGGCATTGCCGCGACCAACGCCGAACAGCAGACCCCCGGAATTGTCACGGCTCAGCAGATTGACGCCGATCGCCTTCGACAATGTGCGGCTGACCTCGACGATGCGGACATGCAGGCTGACTTGCATCGGCGTCGCCGTCTTCAGGCGGTTGATGACGAGCAGCTTGTCGTTGGACGAAGCGGCCTCGACGATGCGCTGTGCCTCGGCGACGTCACTCGGCGTGGCGACCATGCCGGTCAGCATCACGCCGTTGGTCAGCGGCGTCACCGTGATGGCGGCGTCGGGCATCGCGGTCCGGAGCACCGCGCGGAGCGTGTCGCCGACCAGCGGCAGATTGTCGGCGACGCGGGCGCGGGTGGACCACAGCACCGCGCCGCTCTTGTTCGTCGCATAGAGGGTGGTTTCGCCGACGCCACGGCCGAACAGCCAGAGCTGGGTGGGGGAGCGGACCTGCACGTCGGCGACCTTGTCGTCGGCGACGAACAGGTCGGACATCTCGGCCGGCAGCGTGACGAGCATGCCGTTGCCCTTGACGAGGTCGGTCGTCGCTGTCGGCGCGTCGGTCCTGGCGGGTGTCCCGCCGCGCACCACGGCAGCGTTGGCAGGCTGGGCTGCGGCGGCCAGCGCCATGGCGAGGGCGCCGAGGCTGGAGCGGAAAAGAACGGGCATGGGCTCAGTTGCTCCTGGAGAGCGGGATCGACGGCGGCACGCCACGCGAGGGGGAGGCCGCAACGGCTTCGCTGACCACCGAGCCGCGCGCCACGCGCACGCCGCTGGAGGCGGCGGCTTCGACGGGCGGGCGATAGCCACCCATCGGCCCGGGCGGAGCGCTCCCGGGGCGAGTCGGCACGCTGCCGCGCTGGAAACGCGAGACGTCGGCGCCAACCGTGAAAGTGGTGTCCCTGTCCTGAGGCAGCGCCGCCACGGCGAGCATCATCTGCTTCTCCGCCTTTGCGTCGGCACCGTCCGGCAATTCCACCTCGCCGGCGGCGATGGCGCGTTCCAGTTCGGACGAGTTGTCGGCGAGGCTGCGCAGCGATAGCGACAGCGTGCCCATGGTCTGCGCGACGGCGATCTTCTCGGCGATCTTCGGCGTGGCCTCGACGGTGATCGTCGAGAAGGTGCGCGCGGCGGTGCGGCCTTCCTCGTCCTTGGCGGGCTTGTCGGTGCGCTGGTCGGTGGCGAGCACGCGCAGGTTGCGGATGATCGTCTCGGAGACCTTGAGCGGCGGGCCTTCGCCGCTGACGTCCTGCGTCAGGACGAGATCGATGCGGTCACCCGGAAAGACAAAGCCGGCCACGCCGGTATTGGTCGATACCGGCACCGAGACGGCGCGCATGCCCGGACCAAGGGCGGCAGCGAGAAAGCCGCGGTCGCCGGGCTGGACGAGCGCGCCCTGGGTGAGCGGCTGGCCGGCGGTGATCTCGGTGCGCACCACGGCACCGATCAGCTTCGCGGTGTCGACGCCCTTGCCGCGCAGGAAATAGGCGTTGCCGATCAGCTCCTGCGGCCACGGCTGGTAGCGGATGCTGTCGGCGCTGAGGATCGTGCCGACCGCGAGCGGCCGGGTCGCCACCAGCACTTCCGGACCGACCGGCTGGGCGGGAGCCGCCACCGGCATCCTCGGAACCGGCGAAGCCGCCGGATCGGCGCCGAGCATCGACCGCGCCATCAGGGCTGTTGTCACGGCGACGACCAGCGCGCCGATCAACAGCATCAACTTCCTGAGATTCACGATCGCCCGCTCCTCAACCTTTAACCATCCGACTTCTCAAGCAAAATGGTAAATATAAGGTTGGCCGAGGCAGAGGATCGCGGCGGCCGCGATCGCCACGCCATAGGGAACTTCGGCCTGTCCTTCGGCATGGCGCAGCCAATGGACGACGAGCGTGGCAAGCGTCGCCAGTCCGCCGCCGAACGCCGTGAGCACCAGCATGTTAAGGATAGCGGCGGGCGGCACCCACAGCGCCAGCGCCCCGATCAGCTTGACGTCGCCGCCACCCATCAGGCCCAGCGAGAACAGCCCGGCGAAGGCGGCGAACACCGCCAGCGCCAGAGCGAGCTGGGCCGCCACACCCGGCCAGAGGGCGAGGCCTTCCGCCCACCAGAAGACCGGGGCGGCGAGCGCGATGATGATATTCAGCCGATTGGGAATGATGCGGCGGCGCACATCTCCCCAGGCCACCAGGAACAGCAGCGCGGAGAGCAGGATGATGAGCATGGCGGACATGGCACAACCGCTCTAGACGCGATGGCTTAGGGAAAAGTAACCATGCCCGCGATGAACGCCCCGCCCCCTCCACCCTTCGATCGGCGCGCCATTCCCGCCGGGTTCCGGCTCGGCAACTGGGCCGCAGCGGACGGCTGGCCGCATCGCCGCTTCGACTGGCCGGCCGATGCGGAGGCTCGCCCACGCGGCAGCCTGCTCTACGCGTCCGGCCGCGCGGACTTCGTCGAGAAATATCTCGAGGCGCTGGAACATTGGCACCGCCGCGGCTGGTCGATCTCCGGCTTCGACTGGCGCGGGCAGGGCGGGTCCGGCCGGATCGTGCCCGGTCTCGCCGGCAGCCATCTGGCGAGCTTCGAGCCGCTGGTCGAAGATCTTGCCGGCTTCGCGGAGCAATGGCGGCGCGACACGCCGGGCCCGCACGTCGTCATCGGCCATTCGATGGGCGGGCATCTCGTGCTGCGGGCGCTGGCCGAGCGGCGCATCCATGCCGACGCCGTGGTGCTGACGGCGCCGATGATCGGCCTTGCCGCGCCGCGGATCGGGCGGCTGATCGCCTTCCTCGCCGGCCTGTTCGGCATGACGATGCGTCCGATCGCCAGCGATCTCGAGCCGGGCCAGAAACAGCCCCGCCTGACCAGCTCGATCGAGCGTTTCGCCGATGCCGAGTGGTGGAAGCAGAGCCAGCCCGAACTGGGCTCCGGCGTGCCGACCTGGGGCTGGGTGCATGCCGCCTATGACTCGATCGCGCGGCTGCGCCGCCCCGGCCTGCTGGAGGGCATCACCACGCCGGTGTTGATGATCAGCTCGGCGACCGACCGGCTGGTATCGAACGCGGCGATGGCGCGCGCGGCGAAACGCATTCCGGGTGCGCGGCTGGTGCCCAGCGCCGGCGCGCACGAGATATTGCGGGAGGCAGACCCGATCCGCCTCGCCGCGCTGACGGCGATCGACGATTTCCTCGACGAGACGGCGCCGGCGGCATGAGCCATCATGACGTCGTCGTGATCGGCGCGGGCATCGCCGGCGCCAGCCTCGCGGCGGAGATCGCCGGTTCCGCCTCGGTGCTGATCGCCGAGGCGGAGGACCAGCCCGGCTATCACGCCACCGGCCGTTCCGCCGCCTTCTGGGAGGAAAGCTATGGCGGGGCGGTGGTGCAGCCCTTGACCACGGCGTCCGGGCCGGCGCTGGAAGCGGGCGGCTTCCTCAGCGCTCGCGGGTCGCTGCACATCGCCGATGCCGGCGGCAGAGCAGCGCTGGCCGATCATCTCGCGGCGGTGACGGCGATGGGGGTAGCGGTACGCACGCTCGATCGTGCCGCGCTCGATGCGCGCCTGCCGGGCCTGCGCGCCGGCTGGGACGTCGGGCTGGAAGAGGCCAGCACGCGCGATATCGACGTCGCCGCGCTGCACGCCCACTATCTGGCAAGCGCGCGGCGGCAGGGGGCGGTGCTGCGCTGTGCCGCGCCGCTCCGCGCTGCCGAGCGCCGCGACGGCCGCTGGCGCCTGCACCTCGGCGACGAGCCGGTGACCGGCGATCTCCTCGTCAATGCCGCCGGCGCCTGGGCAGACCCGGTGGCGGCCCTGGCGGGCGCCCGGCCACTCGCCATCCGCCCGTTGCGGCGCACCGTCGCCCAGCTTCGCCTCGCCGAACCGGCACCGGCGGACCTGCCGCTCGTCTTCGATGCGCGCTCGCGCTTCTATGTGAAGCCGGTGGTGGGCGGGCGGCTATGGCTCTCCCCGCATGACGAGACGCCGGTGCCGCCCGGCGATATCGCACCCGAGGAGATCGACGTCGCACGCGCCATCGCGGTGATGGAGGAGGCGTTTGACTGGCAGGTGACGCGCGTCGAGCGGAGCTGGGCAGGGCTGCGCAGCTTCGCGCCCGATCGCGCGCCGGTTTATGGCTTCGATCCGATAGTGCCGGGCTTCTTCTGGTGCGCGGGGCAGGGCGGCTTCGGCATCCAGACCGCCCCGGCCGCCGCCAGGCTGGCGGCCGCGCTGCTGCTTGGCGGGGCGCCGGATGCGATGGTCGCCGGGATTGATCCGGCGCGTTTTGATCCGGCCCGCCCGGCGCTCGCCTAGGGCCGGCCCTCGGCCAGCGCCCGGGCCGCGGCGGCGACTGCCAGCCAGCGGGCGCGTTCCTCCTCGGCATCGGCCAGCGCGCGATGCGCCGGCGCGACGCCCGGTGCGCGCAACTCCGTGCGCGCCAGCAGATCGTCGACGGCGGTAGCGAGCCGATCCGCAGGCACCACCGGCCTGAGGATGGCGACGGCGCATTCGCGGTGGGCCTCGTCGCTGTCTCGCAGGCGCAGGCTGTGGCGCGGCAGACCGGCGGCGCGCAGCAAGGTGCTCAGCCATTTGCCGTCCCATGACGGCGCGCTGGCACGCAGATCATGGCCGGACAGGCTCTCGATCATCCTCCGCGCGACGAACTCATGGGGAGCGCCCTCGGCAAGGAGACGATCGCGCGCGATGCGGTGGATCGCTTCGGCGCCGGCATCCCAATCCGTCCAGCCGGGCGCCGGGCGGATCAGGTGCGCCTCGGAACGGCCGTCCTCGAAGATCCATGCCACCTCGATCGGGTAGCTGTGCTTGCCGAGCGAGGACGCTTCGAAGTCGAGAAATGCCAACATGCGCGGGGAAACGCGCGCGCATCGAAAAAGCGTCAGCCCCGTCGCACGCGCCGAAAGTTTCCGTCGATGACCGAGCGCCTTGTAATAGCGCAGAGGCCAGGCGGGCTCATTCCCAGAATGGGGGCGGTTTTGAACCGACGAAAATGCCGGACGCTGTGAATACGCGGGCAAGTATGCAAGCTGCCATTCGTATGTCTGGCCGCCGGCGCATCCGCGGCTAGCTTCCGCTCGGGCCGAGACCGAGCTTCTGCAGCTTCTGGAGCGCCGAATAATTGCGCGACAGCATTGCTCGCACCATATGCTCCGCGGCGACGGCGTCGCGCACGAGGATGAGGTCGAGCATTTCGAGATGGCCGGCGATGACGTCCGCAAGGACGTTCGGGCCAGCGATCAAGGTCTGGAACAACCAGCCCGAGCGGCGATAGAGCGTCTGCAGCGGCATCAGCGTGTTGCCCAGCATCAACTCCCCGGACGCGGCAAGGATGGCGGCGTTCAGCTCGCTGTCCACGACATTGAACTCTGCAAGCGACATGGTGCCGTGGCCGGCACGCAACGTCTCGGCTGCCGCCGCCAGGCGTTCGACGTGCTGCGGTGTGGCGCGCTGCGCCGCCAGCCTGCACGCGATGGCCTCCATCTCGATCCGCACCGGTAACAGCAGCCGTTCCTGCTCGAGATCGAGCGGGGCGATGCGCAGGCCGGATCGCGGCTGCACCAGGATCAGGCTCGCTGCCGACAGGCGCTTGACGGCGTCATGGACGGGCGTGCGCCCGAAGCCGGAGACGCGCTCCAGCTCGTTCAACGTGGTGCGGGCGCCGGGACGAAGATCGGTGGTGACGATCAGCGATTCCAGACAATCATAAGCCTGCTGGGACAGGCTCTTGCTCTGCAACTCAATTCCCCCTTTCGAAACCCCGCGCCCGCCTTTACAGGTCGCCCTGACGAGCCTATTTTATCTGAAATTTCAGATAGAAGCAAGCGGCCAGGGGGTCTCAATCATGATGCATGAGCCGCCCGGTCGTCGCCGCTGGGCGATCGCGGCGCTTCTCGGCGGCGGGGTGGTCGTCAGCTATTTCGATCGCATCATTCTGGCGGCGGCGGCGCCGGCGATCCAGCGTGATTTCCGGATCGACGATTTCGCCATGGGGTTCCTGCTCGGCGCGTTCGGCTGGACCTATGGCGCACTGCAAGTGCCGGTCGGCGTGCTGCTCGATCGCATCGGCGTGCGTCGTGTGATGATCGGCAGCATCCTGCTCTGGGCGGCGGCCTCGTTCCTCGCCAGCGAAGCGATCGGCTTCGCGACGATGTTCGCGGCGCGGATGATGCTCGGCGTCGCCGAGGCGCCGACCTTCCCCGCCAATGCGAAGGCGATCGGCTATTGGTTTCCGCGGACCGAGCGCAGCCTCGCCACCGCCTTGTTCGACGGCGCGGCGAAATTCTCCAACGTCATCGCCATCCCGGCGATTGCCTTCCTCGCTCTCGAGGTCGGGTGGCGCAAGGCCTTCGTCGCCACCGCTATTCTGTCGCTCTGCTATCTGCTGCTGTTCGCCCGTATCTATCGCGATCCCGGACTGGATCCGCGGCTTGGGCCGTCCGAGCGCGCCTATATCGCCGAGGGTGGTGGCGCCGCCGAGGGGCTTGCCCGGTCCCGCGGGCTGGCGCTGCTCGGCTACCTGCTCCTCCGCCGCAAGATGTGGGGCCTGGCGCTCGGCTTCGGCTGCTATAATTACGCTTTCTCCTTCTTCATCACCTGGCTGCCCACCTACCTCGCCCGCGAAATGAAGATGGACCCGCTGAGTTCGGCCGGCTTCGCGATCATTCCGTGGATGTTCGCCACGCTTGCCGATCTGCTCGTCGGCGGCTGGCTGATCGATCATCTCGTCCGGCGCGGACGTGACGAGACGATCGTGCGCAAGTCGATCATCGTGCTCGGCATGGTCACCGCGCTGTTCGTGATCGGGGCAGCGTTCACCGATGATGCCCGCTGGGCGTTATTGTGGATCACCGTCTCGCTCAGCGGGCTTGCCGCAGCGGCGCCGGCAAGCTGGTCGCTGCCCTCGCTGATCGCGCCGGTCGGCGGCGCCGGCACGATCGGCGGGATGATGAACTTTGTCGGCAGCTTAGCCGGCGCTGTCGCCCCGGCGCTGACCGGGCTCATTGTTGCCCAGAGCCGGTCGTTCAGCGGTGCCTTCCTGCTCGCCGGCGCGGTGCTGGCGGTCGGCCTCGTCTCGTTCACCCTGGTCATGGGGCCGATCGCGCCGATTCCCGAGCGAGAACAGCGGCGGCATCGAAACTGAAATTTCAGATTGACAGGCCCGGTCCGGCGATCCATCGACGACGGCAGCTTTGGTGCTGGGATGGAGTCGGCATGAGTGATGGCATCAGCGCGTAATCAGCGATGATCTGATCATTCTGGCCAAGTTACGATGCGGCCAGACGATAGCCTGCTTGCCTAACCAGGTAATGATGATCCGAAATCTATAAGGATTTCGGGAAGGAAGGCGCGCGTCCGCGCGATTTTTATTCAGGAGTCGGCGGTGCGATGGCCGCCGATACTTCGAGGAAACAGGAGAGGGACTATGGATTTCATACAAAAGGGCCTGTCGGCTGCCGGTCCCCGGCAGGATCGCCTCGCCATGTTCCGGACCTTGGTGCCGTCTCCGCGCAACCTGTTGCTCGCCGGCGTCGGCACGCTGGTGATGGCCACGGGTGCCTTTGCCCAGTCGGCACCGGCCGAAAATGCCAAGTCCGATGAAATCGTGATCACGGGTTCGCGCGTCATCACCAATGGCAACAACTCGCCGACCCCGGTGACCGTAATCTCGACCGAGACGCTGAATTTGACGACGCCGACGAACGTGCCGGATGGACTTCGCAAGCTGCCGTCCTTCGCCGGCTCGCGCAACGCCTCGACGCTCGGAAATTCAAGCTCCAACTCGGTGGGCAATTTCCTCAATCTCCGCTCGTTCGGCGTTATCCGCACGCTGATCCTGCTTGACGGCCGACGCGTGCCGTCCACCAATGCCGACGGCACGGTCGATACCAACACCTTGCCGCAGATGCTGCTCCAGCGCGTCGATGTCGTCACCGGCGGCGCGTCCGCTGTCTACGGGTCGGATGCCGTCACCGGCGTCGTCAATTTCGTGCTCGACAAGAAGTTCGACGGCGTGAAAGCCAATGTCCAAAGCGGCATCTCCCAGCGCGGCGATGCCTTCTCCTATCGCGCCGGCCTCGCCGCCGGCACCGATCTGTTCGGCGGCCGCGGCCATATCGAGGCGAGCTATGAGCGCTTCCGCCAGAACGGCATCGGCAACAAGTTCGAGCGCCAGAACGGCCGCGATCTCTACGCGGTAGAAGGCAGCGGCACCCAGGCCAATCCCTTCCACCTGGTCAGCAATGCCCATGTCGCCAGCAGCTCGTTCGGCGGCGCGATCATGAGCGGCACGCTCAAGGACACCAATTTCTACGCCGACGGTCTGTATCGTCCCTATAATCACGGGCTGCCGAGCGGCAGCGCCGGCATCGAGATCGGTGGCGACGGCACCTATGTCTACAACAGCTCGATCATGGCGACCCTGCAAACCGACCAGGTATTCGGCCGTTTCGATTACGACCTGACCGATGATGTTCATTTCTACGCACAGGGCAGCTGGGCGCGCACCTATAACCTGACCAATTCAGGTGCGCTGAACATGCTCAACTACACCATCTCGGCGAACAACCCATATCTGCCCCAGGAACTGGCCGCGCGCCTCGCCGCCGCCAACGAGCCGACCTTCCTGTTCAGCCACACCTATAACCAGGTGCCCGTCTACCAGACCGAGGCCGACGCCAAGGTGCTGAACGTTACCGCCGGCCTGAACGGCAAGCTCGGCGATCTCGACTGGGACATTTTCTACACCCATGGCGAATCCAGCCAGCATGTCCGCGCCCTGCATAACCTCAACAACGGCCGTGCGATGGCAGCGCTGGATTCGGTGCGCGATCCGGCGAGCGGCAACATCGTCTGCCGCGTGACGCTGACCAACCCGGGCGGCTATCCGGGTTGCGCGCCCCTCAACCCCTTCGGCCCGACCGCGATGAGCCAGGCCGCGCAGGACTATATCTTCGGCACCACTGTCGGGCATCTCACCAACAAGGTCGAGGATGTCGGCGGCACCGTTTCCGGGTCGCCGTTCAGCACGTGGGCCGGTCCGGTGCGGGTCGCGGTCACCGGCGAATGGCGGCACCTGACGCTGACCAACACCAGCAATGCGGATCCGCGCATCCACCCGGACTGCACCGGCATCGCCTATAGCTGCTCGGCATCGAGTCTGATGTGGCTGGCGGCGACGACCGCGCCGGTGCGCGCCTCGCAGAATGTCGGCGAAGGCGCGATCGAGGTGAATGTGCCGATCCTACGCGACGTGCCTTTCGCCCGCTCGCTCGATCTCAACGGCGCCTTCCGCTACACCGACTACAGCGTCTCGGGCGGCGCCAAGACGTGGAAGATCGGCGGCGACTGGTACATCAACGACGCCATCTCGTTCCGCGCCACGCGGTCCCGTGACATCCGCGCGCCTACCTTGTTCGAGCTTTTCGCCCCGCAGAGCCTGTCGATCACCGGCTTCACCGATCTGCACACCAACATCTCGCGGCAGGTGGCCACCTCCAGCCAGGGCAATTCGGATCTGAAGCCGGAAGTCGCCGACACCTTCACGGCCGGCGTGGTGTTGAAGCCGAGCTTCCTGCCGCGCTTCAGCCTCTCGGTCGATTATTACCAGATCAAGATCGGCAACGCGATCACCTCGGTCGGCGGCACCAACGCGCTGGCACAGTGCGAGCAGAGCAACGGCGCCTCGCCGCTGTGCGCGCTGTTCGAGCGTCCGCTGCCGTTCAGCGATCATAGCGAGGCCAATTTCCCGACGCTGATCCGCACCCAGTCGCTCAACGTCGCCAATACCCGGACTAAGGGCGTCGACTTCGAGGCCAATTACACCACTCCGCTCAGCTTCGGCGATTCCCCGCTGCTGACCGGCGGCAGGCTCAATATTCGCGGCCTCGTCACCTATCAGCCGGTGCTGGAGACGGTGCAGTTCGAAGGTGCGCCGACGATCACCTCGGCGGGCGTGGCGAGCGGGGCGGCGAAAATCCGCGCGACCCTTCTCGTCGATTATTCCACCGACAAGTGGAGCCTGTCCGTGCAGGAGCGTTGGCGGTCGCATCTGGCGTGGAACGGCACGCCCGGCCTCGTCTACACCATCCCGGACGTGCCGTCGGTTGCCTTCACCGACCTGACGCTCACCGCCAAGGTCGGGCCGCAGGATCGCTTCGATATCTTCCTGTCGGTGCAGAACCTGTTCGACAAGACGGCGCCGGTGTGGACCAGCCAGACCAGCAGCCCGAACTACTCATATCCCGTGGTGAACGGCGACGATTATATCGGACGTTACTTCACCGCTGGCGTGCGTGTCCGCTTCTGACACTTGCGGCATCAAAGATTGAACGGAGAATTTCCATGAACAGGCGCGAACTGATCCGCTCGATGGTCGCATCGGGCGCCGCCTTGCTGGCAACCAGGACTGCCCGGGCGCAGAACATCATGGGCAATGCCACGCGCGGCATGGCAACGCCGGTGATCAAGGACATCAGCGTGATCAACACGGCGCCGGAAGGGGTGCGCCTCTGCGTGGTCAAGATCACCACCGATCAGCCCGGCCTGTACGGCTATGGCTGCGCCACCTTCACCCAGCGGGCCGACCTGATCGAGCCGGCGGTCGTCAAATATCTCAAGCCGCTGCTTGTCGGCCATCCGGTCGACCGCATCGAGGATACGTGGCAGGCAGCCTATGCCTCCTCCTACTGGCGCAACGGGCCGGTCGAGAACAATGCGATCAGCGGCGTCGATCAGGCGCTGTGGGATATCAAGGGCCGCATGGCCAGCATGCCCGTCTACGAACTGCTCGGCGGCAAGGCGCGAGAGGCGGCCGACGCCTATGTCCATGCCGAGGGCGCCGAGATCGAGAACACGATCGAGAACTCCAAGCGCTTCATGGCCGAGGGCTTCCGCCATATCCGCATCCAGGTCGGCCTGCCCGGCATGGCCGGCTACGGCTCCCAGCGTGGCGGCCGGGTGGTGCGCATCCCGGCGCTCCACGACAAGCCAGTGTTCGAACGCGAGGCGGCCAAGCGCCGCGCCTTCGCCCTGTTCGAGGCGGCGCGCAAGGAACTGGGCGACGAGGTCGAACTCATCCACGACATGCACGAGCGTTACAATCCGGCCGAAGCTGTGCAATTCTGTAAAGACGCCGAGAAATTCCGCTTCTTCTTTGTTGAAGACCCGGTCTCCCCGGAAGATATTGAGTGGTTCCGTAATATTCGCGCCCAGACCACCGCGCCGCTGGCAATGGGCGAGCTGTTCAACAGCCCGCATGAGTGGACGCCGCTGATCAAGGACCGGCTGATCGACTTCATGCGCATGCATATCTCGCAGATGGGTGGGCTGACACCGGCGCGGAAAGTAGCCGCTATGGGCGAGATCTTCGGCGTGCGCACCGCCTGGCACGGACCCGGTGACGTTTCCCCGATCGGCCATGCCGCGATGCTGCACCTCGATCTGTCGATCAGCAATTTCGGCATCCAGGAATGGACGCCGTTCAACGCCGCCAGTCAGGAAATCTTCCACGGCTGCCCGACGATCAAGGACGGCTACATCTGGGCCAATGACAGGCCCGGCTGGGGCATCGAGATCGACGAAAAGGCCGCCGCCCGCTACCCGTTCAAGCCGCATCCGCTGAACGCCGGCTGGGGTGAAGTGCGCCTGCCCGATGGCCAGATCGTCAAGCAGTAGCGAACCGACGGGCCGGAAAGGGGCGGGCGTTCGGCCCGCCGCCGACATGCCCCGGTCAAGCCGAGGGTGTTATCGGGCGCGACCTGATGTCCGCCCTCGGCTCCCGGCGGCTGTCCGGGCATCGGATGGCGCCGCTACCGCCCCCGTGACCACCTGCTGCGTGATGGGGCACGGCTCCTGATGGACGGCACCTTCTTGGGCCTTGAATGCAGCAGGGCAGCCGTGCAAGCGTCGCTTCGACGCCAGAGCAATGGCGCGGGGAGAGGGTTGATGAAATTGCCGATGGGCTTGGTCCTGCTCGGGATGGCCGCAGGCACCAGCGCGCTTGCGGCCGAACCGGATGGTCTCGTGCTCCCTCCGCATTTCCACGCCAGCGTGGTCGCGACCGGGATCAAGGGCCTGCGCCATCTGGCCGTCCGCCCCGATGGCGATCTCTATGCCTCGACCCGGGGCGGCGGGGCGACCGGCATCATCGCGATCCACCTCGATCAGAACCATAAAATGGTGTCCAGCCAGTCCTTCGGGACTGTCACGGGCGGCACCGGGATACGCCTGCATGACGGCTGGCTCTATGCCGCGACGCCTACCGCGGTTTACCGGTTTCGGGTGGCTGCCGACAAGCTCCAGCCGGACGGCGAGCCGGAACTGGTCGTCGACGGTTTTCCGGCGAACGGCTTCCTCAACCGGGTGATCGCTTTCGATGATCGCGGCGGATTGTTCGTCGGCGTCGGCGGCTCCGGCAATATCTGCGCCGATCAGGGTGCGGACGGGTTGCCCGTCGGCCGTCGCCCATGTCCCGATATCGGGACGCGAGCGGGCGTCTGGCGCTTCCCGGCGGACCGCATGGGGCAGCATTTCCCGACAGATGGCGAGCGCTATGTCACTGGCCTTCGGGACATGGATGCGCTGGACTGGCGGCCGGGCGACGGCCTTTACGGTGCCATGCAGAACCGCAACGGCACCAGCGCGACATGGCCCGCCCTCGTCAGCGCGGCCGACGAGGATGCCATCGGCGACGACATGTACCGGTTCGTGAAGGGGGCGAACCTGGGCTGGCCCTATACCTATTATGACAAGGCGCGCAGGGTCAGGCTCCAGGCCCCGGAATATGGCGGCGGGCCGGTCGCCGCCCCGCGCGGGCAATATTCGGACCCGGTGGTCAGCTTTCCCGCGCACGCGGCGCCGCTCGATCTTCTTTTCTATCATGGGCGGCAGTTCCCGGCTCGCTATCGCAACGGCGCGTTCGTCGCGCTGCATGGCGGCGTTGGTCCGGATACGCCCGAGGGACGGAACGGCTATAGCGTGGCATTCGTCCCGTTCGGCCGCGCTGGCCAGGCAAAGGGATGGACAATTTTCGCCGACGGCTTTGCCGGACCGACGGCGGCGAGCAGGAGCACCGCGCGCGCCGCCTACCGGCCTGTCGGTCTTGCCGAGGCCCCGGACGGGGCGCTCTACATTGCCGATTCCGTACAGGGGCGCATCTGGCGCGTGACCTACGACCGCAATTGACCGCCGCTGCCATATTCGGGGCCGCACGACCGTCGACAATAAACCGGTCCAGTCGTGAAGGTCATTCACGGCTCTAGATGCCCCGCTATCCGAAAGCCGTGCCCGGAATCCTCCGCTTGCGTGAACTGAGGCTGCGACAAGCCCTCGGAGCTGCCGCGATCCGCGGCTTGCGGCCCTAAATCGGTTCCTCAATGCTGAGGGCGAGAAATACCGCGCGCACCGGCGGCGACTGCGGCGTCGCTGGCCAGCCGATCGGCGCGCTCATTCTCGGGATGGCCGGCGTGGCCCTTGACCCACTGCCAATCAATGCGGTGGGGCGCGGTGGCGGCGATCAGCTGCTGCCACAGATCGGCGTTTTTCACGGGCTTGCGATCCGCCGTCTTCCAGCCGTTGCGCTGCCAGCCCTTCACCCATTTGGTGAGTCCATCCACCACATAGCGGCTGTCGGTGGATAACGTCACCTGACAGGGGCGGGTCAGCGCCTCCAGCGCGCGGATCACCGCCATCATCTCCATGCGGTTGTTGGTGGTGAGCGGCTCACCGCCCGACAGCTCCTTCTCGTGCGCGCCGGAGCGGATCACGGCGCCCCAGCCGCCCGGGCCGGGATTGCCCTTGCAGGCGCCGTCCGTGAAGATTTCGACCTCGGTCAACGCGCGTAGAACTCAAGCCGGCGCAGGAAGGCCAGCGGATCCTTGCGGGTGACGAGCGCGTCGGCGGGCGTGTTCAGCCAGTCCCACGCACGGGTCAGCAGGAAGCGCAGTGCGGCCCCCCGGCACAGCGCCGGGAACGCGGCCTTCTCCGCCGCGCTCAGCGGGAAACGCGATTCATAGCCGGCGACCAGCGCCTCGCCGATCGCCGGATCATAATCCGCGCCGTCGGCCGAGAAGGCCCATGCGCTGTGGGTCACGGCGAGATCCCAGGCGCGCACCTCCGTGCAGGCGAAATAGAAGTCGATGACGCCGGTCACCCGATCATCCAGCATCAGCACATTGTCGGGAAAGAGATCGGCATGGATCACGGCACGCGGCAGCCCGACCGGCCAGTGCACCGCAAGCCAATCCAGCTCCGCTGCCACGCGCGCGGCAAGGCCCGGCTGGATGATGTCGAGGTCGGCCCCGCAACGCGCGGCGAGCGCCCGCCAGTCGACCGGACCGAGCGCGTTGGGCCGCTCCAGCTGGAAATGGCGCAGCGCCGTATGCATCGCGCCGAGCGCCGCCCCGGCGGCGTGGGCCTGGGCGGGGGTCGGGTGGCTGACGGACACCCCCGACAGGAATTCGATCAGGCAGGCGGGCCGCCCGGCGACACGCTGCACCTGCGTGCCGTCCCGGGCCGGCAGGGCGCGGGGCACCGGCAGCCCGGCCTCGGCAAGATGATCGAGCAAGGCGAGGAAGAAGGGCAGGTCCGCCTCGTCCACCCGCTTTTCGTAGAGGGTGAGGATGAAGCGGCCCCCGGTCGCCTCGACCAGATAGTTGGAATTCTCGACACCCTCGGCGATGCCCTTGGCGGAAAGCAGGGTTCCGACATCGAAGCGGGCGAGCAGCGCGCCCATCTCCTCGGCGGAGACATGGGTGTAGACGGCCATGGCGATTCAGCTCCGGCGGTTTGGCATCATGCGGCGGCCAGCCCGCGCGGCAGCTTGAACACCATCGCCTCGGTGGTCGTCTCGACCTGCTCCTCGGTGACGTCGAAGCGCGTCGCCAGCCGCTCCACCACCTGTCGCACCAGCCGCTCAGGGGCAGACGCACCGGCGGTGATGCCGAGTCGCGTGGGCTGGCCGAGCCAGGAGAAGTCGATCTCGTCGGCGCACTGGATCAGCCGCGCCGGCACCCCCTCGCGCTCCGCCACCTCGACAAGGCGCACCGAGTTGGATGAATTGGGCGCGCCGATGACCAGCACCGCCTCCACTTGCCGCGCGACGTCCTTCACCGCGGCCTGTCGGTTGGAGGTGGCGTAGCAGATATCCTCGCCGCGCGGGCTCTGAATGGTCGGGAAGCGGCGCTGAAGGATGGCGACGATGTTGGCGGTGTCGTCCACCGAGAGCGTCGTCTGGGTGAGGAAGGCGAGCCGGTCGGCACGGGCGGGCATCACCGTTTCGGCATCGGCCTCGCTCTCGATCAGCGTCATCGCGCCGTCCGGCACCTGCCCGAGCGTGCCGATGACCTCCGGGTGGCCACGATGGCCAACGAACAGGATGTGCCGCCCGTCGTCGACCAGCCGCTCCGCCTGCCGGTGCACCTTGGAGACGAGCGGGCAGGTGGCGTCCAGATAGTTGAGGCCACGCGCCTCGGCCTTGTCGGGTACGGACTTGGGCACGCCATGGGCCGAGAATACCACCGGCACGCCGTCCGGCACCTCGTCCAGCTCCTCGACGAAGACCGCGCCTCTCGCCTTCAATTCCTCGACGACGAAGCGGTTATGCACGATCTCGTGGCGGACATAGACCGGCGCGCCATATTTCTCGATCGCCAGCTCGACGATGCGGATCGCCCGGTCCACGCCCGCGCAGAAGCCGCGCGGCGCTGCCACCAGGAGATGGAGGGGAGGTCGAAATGTCGCCATGATCGGGGGCCATACGCGAACGCTTGCCGGGGCGGAAGCCGGTACCTATGGTCCGCCGCGCCGATTGACCGACAGGATTTTCAGAGCCCGTGTCCCGTTTTCCCAAATCCCTCGCCTTCGCGTCCCTGGTGGCCGTGCTCGCCCTTTCCGCCTGCGCCGACAAGAACGAGCTGGCGATCGATGCCGGCGGCGTCGGCCAGCGCATCACGCGCTCGATCTGTCCGGCGGTGGCGGTGCCCACCTATCTGGGCGACGTGACGCTGTTCAATCCGCCCTCCAGCCATGCCGCGGCGGCGATCGACGTGGTCGGCGCGCTCACCGATATACGCGCCGACTGCAATGGCGACAGCGAGGCGCCGACGCTGGACAGCAACGTCACCTTCCGTGTCGATGCCCGGCGCGAGAATGTGCAGGGCGCGCGCGACGTCACCTTCCCCTATTTCGCGACGATCGTGCGCGGAGGCACCAACATCGTCTCCAAGCAGGTCGGGCAGGTGACGCTGCATTTCGCCGACGGCCAGGCCCGCGCCTCGGCGACGGCGAGCGCGCACGCCTCGATCCAGCGCAGCGTCGCGACCCTGCCGGAGGCGGTTCGCAACCAGATCACCCGCAAGCGCCGGCCCACCGACGCCGACGCTTCCGTCGATCCGCTGGCCGATCCGAAGGTGCGCAACGCCGTCAACAGCGCCAGCTTCGAGCTGCTGCTCGGCTTCCAGCTCGACGACGCCCAGCTCGCCTATAACGCCACGCGCTGATCGCGCAGGCGATTGACTCCGCGGCCCCGCCGGGCCACTTCAGTCCTGTCGTCGGGGGGCAACCCCCGGGGATCGCGCGGGAGAGTGCGCCGATGCCTTTCGGGGTGGCGGCGCCGCCGAAGGAGCAACCGCCCCGGAATCTCTCAGGCCACCGGACCGCGCGATCCTGATGCGATACTCTGGAAAGCGAGCGGCTCCGCCTGGGGCCGTTCCACCGAAGGGGTAAGCCCGGCCGATCCGGGCGAAAGCTCTCAGGTTCCGTGACAGAGGGGGCGACGGATGCAGCGGGTTAGCCGCCGCGCGTCCTGTCGTCACACTGGCCATCGGAGAACCGGGCATGAGCGAGCCTGTCGAAGACCTGCCCCTTGAGGCGCTGCCGCTGGACGGCTGGCATCGCGCGCGGGGCGCCCGGATGGTGCCGTTCGCGGGCTATCACATGCCGATCCAGTATGAGGGCATCATCGCCGAGCATTTGTGGACGCGCACCCATGCCGGCCTGTTCGACGTCAGCCATATGGGCCAGCTGCTGATTTCCGGCGACGGCGTCGACGAGGGGCTGGAGGCGCTGCTGCCGGCCGACATCAAGGGGCTGGGCGAGGGCCGCCAGCGCTATTCGCTGCTGCTCAACGAGGAGGGCGGCATCCTCGACGACCTGATGGTCACGCGGCGCGCCGACGGGCTTTATGTCGTCGTCAACGGCGCGGTGAAGCATGACGATATCGGCCATCTGCGCGAGCATCTCGCCGACGAGATCACCATCAATCACATGGAGGACCAGGCGCTCCTTGCGGTGCAGGGGCCGGAGGCGGTCGCCGCGGTCGCCCGCCTCGCGCCCGGCGTCGAGGCGCTGTTCTTCATGCAGGCGGGCGCTTTCGCCATCGACGGCGTTCCGGTGTGGATCAGCCGCTCCGGCTATACCGGCGAGGATGGCGTCGAGATCTCGCTGCCGGCAGAGGCGGCGGAGCGGATCGCCACGCTGCTGTGCGAGCAGCCCGAAGTGAAGCCGATCGGCCTCGGCGCACGCGATTCGCTGCGGCTCGAGGCGGGCCTGCCGCTCTACGGTCATGATCTGTCGCCGGAAACGACGCCGGTTTCGGCCGATCTCGGCTTCGCGCTGTCCAAGCGCCGGCGTGAGGAGGGGGGCTTTCCCGGCCATGCCCGCATCATCGCCGAACGCGCCGCGGGCCCGGCCTTGAAGCGCGTCGGCCTGTTCGTCGAGGGGCGGCAGCCGGTCCGCGAGGGCGGGCTGGTCGTCAATGTCGAGGGCGAGCCGGTCGGCCACGTCACCTCCGGGGGCTTTTCGCCCAGCCTGCAGGCGCCGATCGCGATGGCCTATATCCCCACCGCCGCCGCCATCGTCGGCCAGGAAGTGCTGCTCGAGCAGCGCGGCAAGCGCATCGTCGCCACCGTCGCCGCGATGCCCTTCGTCACCCACCGCTATCATCGTCAGGGAGCCGCCAAGTGACCTATTATTTCACCCGCGATCATGAGTGGATCAGCGTCAACGCCACCATCGAGGATGCGGTCGCCACGGTCGGCATCACCGACTACGCCCAGGCCCAGCTCGGCGACATCGTGTTCGTCGAGGTGCCGCCGGTCGGCACGATCGTCGAGAAGGGCAAGGAAGCCGCGGTCGTCGAATCGGTGAAGGCCGCGTCGGACGTCTATGCCCCGGTGTCCGGCGAGGTCGTCGAGGCGAACCGCGCGCTCGAGGGCGAGCCGGCGCTTGTCAACACCGCTCCCGAGACGGACGGCTGGTTCTTCCGCCTTCGCCTCACCAACATCGCCGAGCTCCACGGGCTGATGGATGGCGAGGCCTACAAGACATATGTGGCAGGGCTCTAGGCGCGATGAGCCACCTTCGTCGTCGTGCTGACACAAGCTCAGGGCGACGAAGGGGGCTCCGGGCGCCTGATCGCTCCCTTCTCCATGCGCTTCCTCTCTAGAGAGTGTACCCGCTGATGCGTTACCTTCCCCTGTCCGATGCCGATCGCGCCGAGATGCTGCGCACGATCGGGGCTCCGTCGGTCGATTCGCTGTTCGTCGACGTGCCGGATGCGGCGCGCCTTGCGGGTCCGATCGACGGCCTGCCCGATCACGCCTCCGAGATGGCGGTGGAGCGGCAGCTGTCCGCCCTCGCCCGCACCAATCTGGCGGCGGGGGAGGCGCCCTTCTTCCTCGGCTGCGGCGCGTACAAGCATCATGTGCCGGCGTCGGTGGATCACCTGATCCAGCGCGGCGAGTTCCTGACCAGCTACACGCCCTATCAGCCGGAGATCGCGCAGGGCACGCTGCAGGCGCTGTTCGAGTTCCAGACCCAGGTCGCTCGGCTCTATGGCTGCGATGTTGCCAATGCCTCGATGTACGATGGCTCGACCGCCTGCTGGGAGGCGATCGGCATGGCCCGGCGCATCACGCGGCGGACCAAGGCGTTGCTCTCGAACGGTCTCCATCCCCATTATGTGAGCGTCGCGGAGACGATGGCGCGCTTCACCGGCGATATGCTGGTGACCGGCAGGCCTGAGCTGTCGCCCGAGGGGGACGGCGCGGCGCTGCTGGCCGCGATCGACGGAGAGACCTCCTGCGTCGTCGTCCAATATCCCGACATCCTCGGCCGCATCGCCGACATGTCGGAGCTGGCCGAGCGTGCCCATGCACAGGGCGCGCTGCTCATCGCCGTCGTCACCGAGCCGGTGGCGCTGGGGGCGCTCAGGAGCCCCGGCGAGATGGGCGCGGATATCGTGGTCGGCGAGGGGCAGTCGCTCGGTGTCGGCCTCAATTTCGGCGGGCCGTATGTCGGGCTTTTCGCGACTCGCGAGAAATATGTCCGCCAGATGCCGGGCCGTCTGGCTGGCGAGACGACCGACGCCGCCGGCAAGCGCGGCTTCGTACTCACGCTGTCTACCCGCGAGCAGCATATCCGCCGCGAGAAGGCGACGAGCAACATCTGCACCAATTCCGGCCTGTGTGCGCTGGCTTTCACCATCCACATGACCTTGCTCGGCGAAAAGGGCCTGCGCGACCTTGCGCTGCTCAACCACGCACGCGCCGTCGCGGCGGCGGAGCGGCTGGCCAAGGTGCCGGGGGTCGAGCTGGTCAATGACAGCTTCTTCAACGAGTTCACGCTGCGTCTGCCCAGGGAAGCGCGGCCGGTGGTGCGCACGATGGCGGCGGACGGCGTGCTGGGCGGCGTGTCGCTCGGCCGGCTCTATCCGGGGGCAGACGCGCTGGCCAACGGGCTGGTCGTGGCAGTGACGGAAATGGTGACGGAGGAGGACATCAGCACCCTTGCCGTCGCGCTCGAGGAGGCGCTGAAATGACCATCAACCAGAGCGGCTGGCGCCCCGAATCTCCGGCGCAGGGCAATGATCCGGCCGACGTGCCGACCTATACCGGCAACAAGGCGCTGATGCTCGAAGAGCCGCTGCTCTTCGAGATCGGCGATATCGGCCGTACCGGCGTCGATCTCGGCGAGCGGCCCCGCGGCGAGAGCCGACTCGGCGGGCTGGAGCGCAACCGCTCGATCGGCCTTCCCGGCCTCACCGAGCCGGAGGCGGTGCGCCATTATACCCGCCTCAGCCGGCAGAATTATGCGATCGACCTGGGGCTGTTCCCGCTCGGCTCCTGCACGATGAAGCATAATCCGCGTCTCAACGAGCGGATCGCCCGGCTGCCGGGCTTTGCCGACATCCATCCGCTGGCGCCGATCGACACCGTGCAGGGCGCGCTGGCCCTGATCCATCTCGTCGGCGAGTGGCTGAAGACGCTGACCGGCATGCCCGGCATCGCGATGAGCCCCAAGGCCGGCGCGCATGGCGAGCTGTGCGGCCTCCTCGCCATTCGCGCCGCGCTGGAGGCGCGGGGCGATGCGCGGCAGGTGGTGCTGGTGCCCGAGAGCGCGCACGGCACCAATCCCGCCACCGCGGCATTCTGCGGCTATGCGGTGGAGAATATCCCCGCCACCGATGAAGGGCGCGTCGATCTCGCCGCCCTCCAGGCCCGGCTCGGCACGGATGTGGCGGCGGTGATGATCACCAACCCCAATACCTGCGGCCTGTTCGAGCGCGACATGATCGCAATCGCCGAGGCGGTGCATGCCGCCGGCGCCTTCCTCTATTGCGACGGCGCCAACTTCAACGCCATTGTCGGGCGAGTCCGCCCGGGCGACCTCGGCGTCGATGCGATGCACATCAACCTGCACAAGACCTTCTCCACGCCGCATGGCGGCGGCGGGCCGGGCGCGGGGCCGGTGGTGTTCTCGGAAGCGCTGGCGCCCTATGCGCCGCTGCCGTTCGTCGAGAAGCAGGGCGAGCATTTCGTGCTGGTCGAGGAGGAAACGGCAGCGGAGCATCATGGCGGCGCCTTTGGCCGCATGGTCGCCTTCCACGGCCAGATGGGCATGTTCACGCGCGCCGCCGCCTATATGCTGAGCCACGGCGCTGACGGGCTCCGTCAGGTGTCGGGCGATGCTGTGCTGGCGGCCAATTACATCCTGCGCTCGCTCGACGATGTGCTGGTGGCGCCGTTCGGGGCCTCGGGCCCTTGCATGCACGAGGCGCTGTTCTCGGACGAAGGGCTGGCGGGCGGGCTCTCCACGATCGACATCGCCAAGGGCCTGATCGACGAGGGCTTCCACCCGATGACCATGTATTTCCCGCTGGTCGTCCACGGCGCCATGCTGATCGAGCCGACCGAGACGGAAAGCAAGGGCGCGCTGGACCAGTTCATCGGCGCGCTGCGATCGGTCGCGGAGCGGGCCAAGGCCGGCGATGCCAGCCTGAAGACCGCCCCCGTCCACGCGCCGCGCCGCCGGCTGGACGAGACGGCCGCGGCACGCAAGCCGGTGCTGGTATGGAAGGAGCCGGTCCAGTCCCAGGCCGCCGCCGAATAGGAAGCGGCTTGGGGATTCCGGCGGACGGGTTTATGAGCGCGGGCATGATGAAGCGCGCGCTCACCGTCACCCGCAATCGCCTGTCCGAGATGTGGCATCGCGTCATGGCGGTGACCGTGGACGAGGGGATCAGCTGGCAGCAGCGCCGGCCGCCGGTGTTGAAGGCGATCGTCGTCATCACCTTCGCGATGATCTGGATGGCGATCGGCTATGTCGTCTCCGGCGTGGTCGGCCGCATCCTCGCGCGGCGCGACCGCCGGCTCGGCTAGCAGCCGGGCCGGGGCGGCGGCTTTTTGCAGCGCACAGCGCTTGCATCGATGACGGATGGCGATTCAGGGCGGGTGTGAAGGCCCACCCCGAACGCCGGAACGAGCGCCTTCCCGCGGCCCGCGGCGGCCCACGGGTGATGTAAGAAATCCACAGCTACGCATTTCATAGTGGCTTTTTAGGGGGGAGGAGCCAGTCCCCGCCCGGTTCGCTATTGACATCGTTTGCATTTGGCGCGGTAGATATCTGCCTGAGTTTGAGAGGACGAGGCTAACGTCCCAAGACGCAGGAACGCTTGAGGCCATTCCGCATTGCGGGATTTTTACGGAGAGGGCCCTGACCGCCTCGAATTCCATATTGACAACGTTTGCATGCGCTGTGGTATTGGACTCGTGTAAGCAGTAATGTTCTTCCGGGCATGACTGCGAAGACGCTCATATAATCTACCGGGTTGGCATGACATGCCTGCTCCGGAGTATTCTGTGGGCGCGCCTGTATTCTTAGTCTTCACATTTATTGGATTTCGCCACCTGGCGGTGGTTCTGAGCCACCACAAGAGTGGTCCTTGAAAAGAAATAGGGGAGGGATATGCGTAGAACTACGACTTTCGTCGCCATGCTCCTTGGCGCCAGCTCAATCTCGATGGCCAGTGCGGCCTTTGCGCAGGAAGCGACGACGCCCGGCACGGCCGCTGGCGAGCCGCCCGCCGTGTCGAGCGCGATGCCCGGCGGTGCGCCATCTGACGAAGTGATCGTCACCGGCTCGCGCGTCGTCACCGGCAATACCTCGCCGACGCCGCTGACCACCGTTTCCACGGCCAACCTACTGCAGAACACGCCGACCACCGTCGCCGACGCGCTGTACAAGCTGCCGGTGTTCGCCGGCCTGCCGGCCCAGACCCGCAACCCGGGCAACTCGAGCGGCAATTCCGGCGCCAACAACCTCAACCTGCGCTCGATCGGCGCGGCGCGTACGCTGGTGCTGTTCAACGGCCAGCGCGTGCCCGACAACAATGTCGACCAGCTGCCCCAGATGCTGATGCAGCGCGTCGACATCGTCACCGGCGGTGCGTCTGCCGTGTACGGTTCGGACGCCGTCGCCGGCGTCGTCAACTTCATCATCGACAAGCATTTCGATGGCCTGAAGGCCAATGGCTCGATCGGCGTGTCCACCTATGGTGACGATGTCACCTACCGCCTGGGCATCGCCGGCGGCACCACCATCGGCCGCCTGCACATCGAAGGCTCGGTCGAGCATTATGACGATCCGGGCATCTTCTCCAAGCTGTCCCGCCCGTGGGGCCGCGATGTCTGGTCGACGCAGGGTGCCGGCACGACCGCCAACCCCTATCGCGAGGTCAAGAACACTCGCATCAGCAACACCTCGTTCGGCGGCAAGATCGTGAGCGGTCCGCTCGCCAACCAGAATTTTTCCACCAATGGCGTGCTGACCCCGTTCATCAACGGCACGGCGACCGGCGCGAGCACGATCCAGAGCGGCGGCGACGGTGCGTTCTTCAACACGGCCTCGCTGAAGACGAAGCTGAAGAACACCCAGTATTTCGGCCGCGCCGACTATGAGCTGACCGACGACATCAATGTCTGGGCGCAGGGCTCCTACGTCGATACCAACAACAAGAACAACCACCAGACCAACGAATTCCGCAACTACACGGTGAGCGCGACCAACGCGTTCCTGCGTCCGGAATATCAGGCGGCGATGGCAGCGGCCGGCGTGAAGACCTTCACGATCGGCAAGATGATGGAGCAGGCTCCGCCGCTCCAGCCGGAAACCTTCCTGAAGACGTACATCATCAGCGGCGGTTTCGACGGCAAGGTCAGCATGTTCGGCAGCGACTGGTCCTGGGACGTCCAGGGCATGACCAGCCGCCAGAAGCAGCACACCTTCAACAACGCCAACATGGATGGCGCCAAGGCGGCGGCGGCCCTCGACGCGGTGGTCGATCCGGCGACGGGCAATATCGTTTGCCACGTCACGCTTACCAATCCGAGCGCCTATCCGGGCTGCGTGCCGATCAACATCTTCGGCCCGACTTCGGAGAGCCAGCAGGCGATCGACTATATCCTGCTGAAGACCGACTTCACCACGATCACCACGCTGAAGGAAGTCAACGCCAGCATCTCCGGCTCGCCGTTCAGCACCTGGGCCGGCCCGGTGAAGTTCGCGCTCAGCGGCGAAATGCGTGAAGCGACGGTCAAGACCAACTCCAACTTCCAGCCGACCGATCGCGTCGACTGCTCCACCCTGCCGCTGTCGCCGGCCGCCAACGCCAAGACGCCGATGAACTGCAGCATCGGCTCCGACGGCAAATCGACCCAGGCGCGCTGGGTGTCCAACGTCGTCGCCCGCCTGCCCAAGGCGAGCGTGTCGGTGAAGGAAGTCGCGGTCGAAACCGACATTCCGCTGCTGAAGGACGTGCCGTTCGTCCAGTCGTTCAACATCAACGCGGCGGCGCGCTACACCGATTACGAGACGTCCGGCACGGTGTGGACGTGGAAGATCGGTGCCGACTGGCACGTCAATGACGACCTGCGCCTGCGCGCCACCCGGTCGCGCGACATCCTCGCGCCGAGCGTGACGCAGCTGTTCGGCGCCGCCTCGGTCAACCCGTCGGGCATCACCGATCTGCACACCGGCATCAACGCCGTTGCGCCGGTGCAGACCAACTCGAACCCGAACCTGGTGCCGGAAGTTGCCAACACGCTGACCGGCGGTGTCGTCTATCGTCCGAGCTGGCTGCCCAGCTTCTCGATCTCGGTCGATTACTACCGGATCAAGATCGGCAACGCGATCGCCAACGTTTCGGGCAACGACTCGACGGTGATGCGGATCTGTGAGGACAGCAACGGCACGTCGCCGCTTTGCTCCCTCTATGTCCGTCCGCTGCCTTTCTCGGATCGCAGCCCGGCCAACTATCCGACGCTGATCCTCGCCAATCCGCTCAACATCGCCAAGTTCCTGAGCGAAGGCGTGGATACCGAGGTCAACTATGGCTTCGATGTCGGCTCCGGTCGGGTCAACCTCCGCGGCCTGATGACCTACACCGCCAAGCAGCGGTCGCAGACCCTGCCGGGCACGGTGGTCCTCGACGCGGCGGGCGCTGCCGGTCTGCCGAGCATCCGCGCGGTGCTGCAGGCGCAGTATGTGCAGGGGCCGTTCCGCTTCGACCTGCTGGAGCGTTGGCACAACAGCACGCGTCGCAGCTCCAACCCGAACGACGTCTGGGCGGAGGGCCGCGTCGCCTCGCGTGGCTACACCGACATGACGATCGCCTATGACATCAAGATGCTCGGTGGCACCAGCCAGCTTTATCTGAACATCCAGAACCTGTTCAACACCGCCCCGGCCGTCCACGGCGCCACTGGCGGTTCGAGCTCGGTGCCTGGCCTGTTCCTGGCCACCACCAATGGCGACGATATCATCGGTCGCTACTTCACGATGGGCTTCCGCTATAAGTTCTGATCATCGATCGGACTTGACTGAATTGCGGTTGCCGGCTCCGGAGCGAACTCGTTCGCTCCGGAGCAATTTTTGTTAATGGCGATGTGATCGAGGGAGATGGCGATGGACAGGCGTAGTTTTCTGGCGGCGAGCGGCGCGGTGGCGCTTGCCTCGCTCAAGGCCGTGCCGGCAATGGCGCAGGCCACCATCCCGGCCCGCAAGCTGGCCCGTTTGTCCGTGAGCAGCTCCACCTATCGCGCCAATTACGAAGGCCGCTTCAACGTCCCCACCGCGACGCCGAAGCTGTCGCACCGCACCTTCCCGGCCTATGTGAAGGAGAAGTTCGGCATCACCAAGGTCGAGCTGTGGGACCAGCAATTTGGCCCCGCCGGCCATACCTTCGAGGAATGCCGCGCCATCCGTGCCGCGGCCGATGCGGCCGGCGTGCAGGTGGTCAGCGTCGAGGTCGAGGACATGGCCCGCATCGATGCCGCCGATCCCGATGACCGCGCGCAGGCGGTGGCCGAAGGCAAGGTCTGGCTGGACAAGGCCAGGGTGCTTGGGTGCAGCTCGATGCGCTTCAACGTCAATCGCGGCCGCGGCGAGGTCAATCAGGATGCCGCCGTCGAAGTGCTGCGCAAGATGGCCGATCATGGCCGCGAGCTCGGCATCATCGTGCTGCTCGAGAACCATGGCGGCGCCACCTCCACGATCCCCAACCTGATCGCGCTGGTGAAGGCGGTGAACCACCCCTTCCTCAAGGCCGAGCCGGACTGGGGCGCATGGTCCCCGCCGGGCGACCGCTATGCCGCGATGAAGTCGGCGATGGCGGTGACGCACATCGTCTCCGCCAAGGGGCTGGTGTTCGATCCGCAGACCTATGAGCATACGTCGTTCGACGTCGCCCGGCTGGTCAAGGATGCGGAATCGACCGGCTTCAAGGGCGTCTATTCGATCGAGCTCTACAACAACCCGGCGCCCGCCGACACGGACCGCGCGGTGATGTCCTACGCCAGGACGATCACCGACAACATGGCCTGACGCCGGTCGCAAGGCGGAAGGGGCGGGCGATCAAGCGGTCGTCCGCCCTTTTCGTTTGAAGCTGACCAGTTGCGGGCGGCCTCGCTCACCCCGAACCCTTCGCCAATGCCTGGCATGGGGAGGGGAGAGGTGACGCGAGCGCGCCGGCCTATTTCGGAAGCAGGCCGAACTTGTAGATTGTCGTGGAGTGATAGGTCTGTTCCGGGCGCAGCACCGTCGAGGGGAAGGACGGCTGGTTGGGACTGTCGGGAAGATGCTGGGTCTCCAGCGCGATCGCCGGGCCCGGCGTGAACGGCTTGCCGACGTCGCTCAGCAGCCCCGGCCGGCTGCTCGCCGGGATATAGGCCTGGATTGACGTTTCGGTCGTACGCAGCTCCATCACGCGGCCGCTGGCGTCATCCTCCAGGCGCGCGGCGATGAGGTCCAGCTGGTTGGAGCCGGGCTTGAACACGAACGAGTGATCGAGATTGCGCATCTGCCCGGGCGCCGGCTGCGGCGCGTCCGGACGCGGCGTGGTGAAGATCGGGTCATTGGCCGCCTCGGGCAGCGCGCTGAGCGGCCGCGGGCTGCTCAGGTCGAGCCCGGTGCCTGCCACCGGTTGCAGCACGCCGCTCGGCATGCCTTGCGCGTCCTTCACCGCCACCCGGTCGGCATTCAGCATCAGCCGGTGGGCGTAGACCGGCACGTTGCTGTTGCCGCTCAGGTTGAAATAGACGTGGTTGGTGAGGTTGAGCAGCGTCGGCTTGTCCGTGGTTGCCGTGAAGTCGAGCCGCAGCGCGTTGTCGTTGGTGAAGCGATAGGTGGCGCGGATCTTCACCCGTCCCGGAAAGCCCTGATCGCCGTCCGGGCTGTCCAGCGTCAGCGTCACCGCCGCGCCGTCCTGCTTGCGGATCGGCTCGGCCGTCCAGACACGCGTCGAATAGGCCGGCGGACCGCCGTGGAGGGTGATGCCGGCCGCGCCCTGCTGCTGCAGGGGATAATAGATGCCGTCGAGCGTGAAGCCCTTGCGGATGCGGTTGGCGTAGCGGCCGATGATCGAATTGACATGACCCATCGCTTCCCAGCCCGCGATGTCGGCGTAGCTCATCACGACATTGCCGAGCTGGCCGTTGCGGTCGGGCACGCGGATCGCGGCGATGGCGCCGCCATAATCGAGGATGGTGGCGCTGGCGCCCTTGTCGTTGGTCAGCGTGAAGGCGCGGACGGCGTGGCCGTCCCTGGTCGTGCCATAGGGCGCCACCGTCACGCTCGCGGCGAGGGCCGAGGCGCCCCAGCCCGTCGCCGTGGCGAGGAGCAGCATGCGCGCGATCGGGCGACGCGACATCGTTTATCCCTCCCGAAGCGCGTGGACCGCCTGCACCGCCTCGACGGCGCGACGGCCGACATCGGCGGCGGTCATCCCCGGCTTGTACAGGTCTGAGCCCAGGCCGAAGCCGCGCGCGCCCGCGGCCCACCAGCTCGCCATGCTGGCCGGCCCGACGCCGCCGACCGGGATCAGCACGGCGTCCGCCGGCAGCACCGATTTCAGCGCCTTGAGGTGATCCGGCCCATAAGTGGCGGCCGGGAACAGCTTGAGGTGACGGGCGCCCGCCTCCAGGGCGACGAACGCCTCGCTCGCGGTGGCAAAGCCGGGCATCGGCGTCATGCCGCGCTCGACCCCGCGGCGGATCACCTCGGCGTTGGTATTCGGCGTCACCAGGATCTCGCCGCCGGCATCGGCGACGGCGTCGACATCGGCCGGGCGCAGCACCGTGCCGGCGCCCCACACCATGCGGCCGCGCACCGCCTCGAGCGCGGCGATGCTGCGCAGCGGATCGGGAGAGTTGAGCGGTACCTCGACGAGCCGGATGCCGGCCACGTACAGCGCCTCGGCGATGGCGACGACCTCATCGGGGCGGACCCCGCGCAGGATCGCCACCAGCGGCATTTCAGCGAAGGCGGATTCCACGGCGTTCATCAGGCGAGACCTCCATTTGCCAGCGCGACGAGCCCGGCCAGAACCGCTTCGTCGCCGTCATGCGCCGTCGCCGTCCAGCCACGCCGCGTCATCGATCGAACATAGCGCTGCCCGAGCCGCGGGTCGCCGACGATCGCCACCGGGGTTTCCGGCGCGACGCCGAGCAGGGTCGGCGCGCTGGCGATCTCGGCGCCGATCAGCAGTCCGGAGAGATAGGAGCTGGCGCGATCGGCCGGCATCTGCCCGGCCGCCACCCGCGACCGCGCCGTGAACAGGCGGGAGGCGAGCGCGCCGCCGTCTCCGGCGGCTTCACAGCCCTCGTCGAAGGCGTCGTCATTGTCGGGGGTGTCGGTGCCGCGCAGCACGCTGTGCCTGCGCAGCACGTCGAACAATTCGCCGGTCATGTAGGTCACGAACTGCTCGACGCGGCCATCGACAAGCCGCACCCATTTTGCATGGGTGCCGGGCAGGCAGATGAGATGCTCGCCCTGCAGGCGTGCAGGGTCGCCTGCCGCCCATCCGAAGATATGGGTTTCCTCTCCGCGCATCACGTCGGGGCCGCCGTCCGGACGCTCGCAATGAAGCCCGGGGACGATGCGCACCGGCGCGCCGCCATCGCTGACGGTGCACAGGCTGTCATGCAACTGTGTCATGCCCGCCGGGCAATCGAGATAGGGAACGGGCGTGCCCCAGCCGAGGTTCGATCCGATCATGCCGCAGGCCAGCGCCGGCAGCGCCTCCGCCCCCATCCGCGGGCGCACCTTCTCCTCGAACAGCCGCGCCGCCTCGCCGGCGGCCAGGCGCCCGATGCCCATGGGAAATTCTTCGCGTCCGCCGACGCGGCCGTCCTCGCCGACGACCCATGCGCGCAGGTTCGTCGTGCCCCAGTCGAGGACAAGGAAGGGGGAAGCCATCTAGTCTATCCGTTCAATTGGGTATGAAATCGTTTGTATAGGGCAAAGCCTAATAGTCACTTGTCGAAATGGCTAGAGGGATGCGGCATTTTTCCCTCGGGCGGGGGCGCGCCTTGACAATGCGGTGCCGGCCCTACAACAATCGTTTGCAAATAATGCCGTCAAGGCTGAGTCGGTGCAGAAGCCGTGTGGGTGGGCCTGGGGGCCTGTCGCAACGGCGGGCGCGGATCGAAGGGAGGAGCGAATGGACGGGCATTTCCGGATGCACTCGCTCATGCCGGCGATTCCGCCTTGCGCCGCGGTGCCGCTTATTTTCTGCTAGGCTGTCATCATCTGGAGTTTCCCTTGCTCAAGACGTTTAACGAGTTCGAACGCCGCCCCGATCTGCTGGCCCGGTTTGATTCGCTCCTGCCGAGCTATTCGGTTTCCTGCATCTTCGCGGACGTGATGTACCGTCAGAACGTCATGACCTCGGCGATCAAGCCGCCGTTCAAGGCGAAGGTCTGCGGTCAGGCGATCACCGTGCAGCTGTCCGGCGGCGACCTCGTCGATCCGCTGAAGGCCCTGGAGATGGGGCAGCCGGGCGACGTCATCGTCGTCGACGCCTGCGGCGAGGTCGAGACCTCGGTGTGCGGCGGCCTGATGGGCGGGCTCGCCAAGAATCGCGGCATCCGCGGCATGGTCATCGACGGCGCCGGGCGCGACATTGACGAGCTGGAGGACATCAACTTCCCGATCTGGACGCGCGCGATCACCGCGCGCGGCACCCACACGATGTTCTCCGGCCGCAAGGAAGAGCTGTCGATCAACGTGCCGATCGCCTGCGGCGGCATCATCGTGCGCCCGGGCGACTTCATCGTCGCCGACACAATGGCCGTGGTCGTCGTGCCGCTGGAGCGCGCCGACGAGTTCCTGACCCTTGCCGCCGAGCAGGCCGAGCGCGAGCAGAAGACCCGCGAGTGGGTTGCCAAGGGCAAGACCGTCGAGGACCTTCTCGCCGAGTTCGGCCGTATCTAAGGAAATCGGCGTGAAGTCTCCGAAGATCAGGCGCATTCAAACCGTAGCCGTCACGCTATTGGTGATTGCGGGTCTCATCAATTATCTGGACCGCAGTGCGCTCTCGATCGCGAACAAGCCGATCAGTGACGAGATGCATCTGACGGCCTCGCAGATGGGACTTTTGCTGTCGGCTTTCTCGCTGCCCTATGCTTTCGCCCAGTTGCCGATCGGCGTGATGCTCGATCGGCTTGGCGCGCGGGTGATGCTGGGCGCGGGGATGCTGATCTGGTCGGTGGCCCAGGCGGCGGCGGGGTTCGTGCATTCGCTGAACCAGTTCATCGTCACGCGGCTGCTGCTCGGCGTGGGCGAGGGGCCGCAGTTCCCCGCCGGCGCCAAGGTGTTCGGCGAATGGTTCGCGCTGCATGAGCGCGGTCGGCCGACGGGCATCTTCGTCGCCTCGACCACGATCGCGCCCGGGCTGGCGCCGCCGCTGCTCACGGCGATGATGCTGGGCTTCGGCTGGCGCGGCATGTTCATCGTCATGGGCGCGCTTGGCATTCTCGCTTCGATCGCCTGGTATGCCTTGTACCGGGACCGCCGCGACGTGGCGCTGAGCGAGGAGGAGCTTGATTATCTCTCGAGCGGCAAGCGCTCCGCCGATGACGAGCGGCGGATGACGTCGGCCGAATGGCGTGGCCTGTTCACCAAGGGCATCACCTGGGGGATGATCATCGGGTGGATGGGGGTCATCTACATGGTGTTCCTCTACGTCACCTGGCTGCCGGCCTATCTCCAGAAGGAGCGTGGCCTCAGCCTCACCGAGTCCGGCTGGATCCTGATGATCCCGTTCATCGGCGGAACGCTGGGGCAGCTCTCCAGCGGCTTCGTCGCCGATGGCCTGCTGGCGCGCGGCCTGTCGCCGATCAACAGCCGCAAATGGCCGATCTGCATCGGCCTCGTCTTCGCGGCGGTGTTCACGGTGCCGGCGGCCTACACGCCCAATCTGACGCTCGCGATCCTGTACCTGACGCTGGCGATGTACTTCGTGAACCTGGCGAGCGGCGGCGGCTGGGCGCTGGTCAGCGTGGCGGCGCCGCGGCGGCTGGTCGCTTCGCTGGGCAGCATCCAGAATTTCGGCGGCTATTTCGGCGGTTCGGCAGCGCCGCTGATCACCGGCATCGTGGTCGATCAGACGGGTTCGTTCGTGAATGCGCTGCTGATCAGCGCCGGCGTCTCGCTGGCCGGCGCGCTGGCCTATCTGCTGCTGGTGAAGGAGCCGATCCCCGATACTCCGGCCGAAGCGCTGCCCGCCTCGGCCTGATCTTCGCTTTGCCTGATGCGGTAAGTAAAAAACAATTTAGTTCAGAGAGGTCATCATGGTCGATATCTCCCGGCGCGGATTTTTCGCCAGCAGCGCGGCTGCCGGCGCCGCCGGTGCCCTGGGTCTGGGCGGCATGGCTGAGGCCGCCGGCCCGGCCGCGCCGATCGCCACGAAGAACGTTCCCGGCCTGCCGGACGTGTGGGGCCCGGATTTCCTCTACCAGTGGAGCCCGCCGGAAAATCTCAAGCGCGACCTGACCCCCGGCGGCGCGCTGATCCGGCTGAGCGGCCAGATCAATCCGCGACTGACGAGCGCGCCCGGCCAGGACTGGAACACGCTGTTCAAGACGCATCGCGACGCCGGCTACACTGCCATCGAGGCGGCGTCGGACACCTGGGTCAATCGCAAGTTCCCGGACTCCGAGGTGCGTGAGATCAAGGCCGCCCAGCAGGCCAATGACGTCATCTTCTACAACATCCACTGCGCCGGCAACATCATCGCCCCGGATCCCGACGCGGACCGCTGGCAGCGCCACATCATCGACACCATCCATGCCGCCGAGGAGTTCGGCGTGCCGATGATCCTGACCCATGTCGGCAGCATGTACCCCAACCGCAACATCGCCCATCCGCAGAACTGGAGCCGCGAGGCCTGGCAGCGCTCCGTCAATGCGCTGAAGCGGATCTGCAAGGACACCGCCGGCAGCAAGGTCGAGATCGCCATCGAGCCGGTCAACACCGAATCCATCAACAATCCCTGGGCGCAGAAGCGGCTGCGCGAGGATGTCGGCGATCCGCGCATCATGTCGGGCCTCGACATCACCAACATGGTCGCACCCAATGTCGCCTTCCGCATGACCGAGATGATCGACCTGACCTTCGACCTGCTCGAAGACCAGATTCGCTACGTGCATGCCAAGGACTTCGTCTGGAACGGCATGCTCGCCGGTCTCGACTGGGCGCTGCAGGGCACCGGCAATATGGACTATGAATTGTTCATGGCCCGCGTCAGCCGGCTCAAGCACAAGGAAGTGTTCATGCTGGTCGAGTTTCTTACCAGCAATGAGGATTATGTAATGGCGCAGCGCAACGTGCGCGCCATCGGCAAGAAAGTCGGCGTGAAGATTCACGGCACCCAGGGAGGGGCAGCATGAAGACGCATTTGATGATGTTAGCCGCCGGGCTGGCTCTGACCCCGTCACTGGCGATGGCAGCGCCTGATTTCAGCGGTACCTGGGTGCGCGACAACGCGCAGACCAGCCAGGAATCCTATCCGCTTTACTGGCTTGCCCGCACCACGCCGGCGCCCGCCTTCCGCCCCAACCAGGAGCTGGTCGTCCAGATCCAGCAGGCCAACGGCACGCTGACCGTGACCAACCCTACGGAGCCGCAGCGCCGCTACATGCTCGACGGCCGGCCGCATAGCGTGCGCACCGATACCGGCGTGCAGAAGGCCGACGTCACTGCCAGCCTCGGCGCGAACGCGCTGACCATCGCCACCGTGCAGCCCTATGGCGGCATGCCCGGCAATGTCAGCGCGACGATCACCGAGACCTGGCAATTGTCGCCGGACGGCAAGGTGCTGACCGTCTCGACCGTGCGCGCCTCGCCGGCGAAGCAGGAGACGATCAAGGAAGTCTACACCCGGCGGTGACGCCGTCACACCTTTACTCCAGTGCAAAGAGGTACCTATGGCCGACATTTCCCGGCGCGGTTTCTTCGCTAGCAGTGCGGCCGCCGGTGCCGCCGGCGCGCTCGGTCTGGCCGGCGCGGCCGAGGCCGCTGTCCCCGCCGCCCCGATCAGCACCAAGTCCGTTCCCGGGCTCCCGGACGTGTGGGGCTCCGACTTCCTCTACCAGTGGAGCCCACCGGAGAACGTCGCGCGCGATCTCACCCCGGGCAACGCGCTGATCCGCCTCAGCAGCCAGATGTCGCCGCGCCTGGCGAGCACGCCGGGCACCGATTGGAATGCGCTGTTCAAGGCGCAGCGGGACAATGGCTGGACGGCGGTCGAGACCGGCTCCGTCGGCTGGGTCAGCCGCAAGTTCGCCGATTCCGAAGTGCAGGAGATCAAGGCCGCGCTGAAGGCGAATGACGTCGTCTTCTACAATATCCATTGCGGCGGCAATATCATCGCGCCGGATCCCGACGCGGACCGCTGGCAGCGCCACATCATCGACACCATCCACTCCGCCGAGCAATTCGGCGTGCCGATGATCCTGACCCATGTCGGCAGCATGTATCCCAACCGCGACAACGCCCATCCGCAGAACTGGAGTCGCGAGGCCTGGCAGCGCTCCGTCAATGCGCTGAAGCGGATCTGCAAGGACACCGCCGGCAGCAAGGTCGAGATCGCCATCGAGCCGGTCAACACCGAGTCCATCAACAATCCCTGGGCGCAAAAGCGACTGCGCGAGGAAGTCGGCGATCCGCGCATCATGTCGGGCCTCGACATCACCAACATGGTCGCGCCGAATATCGCCTTCCGCATGACCGAGATGACCAACCTGACCTTCGACCTGCTCGAAGATCAGATTCGCTACGTGCATGCCAAGGACTTCGTCTGGAATGGCATGCTCGCCGGTCTCGACTGGGCGCTGCAAGGCACCGGCAATATGGATTACGAGCAGTTCCTCGCTCGTGTCAGCCGGCTGAAGCAGAAGGAAGTCTACATGCTCGTGGAGTTCCTCACCAACGATGCCGACTATGTCATGGCCCAGCGCAATATCCGCGCCATCGGCAAGAAGGTCGGCGTGAAGATCCACGGTACCCAGGGAGCGGCGGCATGAAGATACGGACGATGATGCTGGCCGCCGGCCTGATGCTGTCGCCGTCTCTGGCGATGGCCGCGCCGGACTTCAACGGCAGCTGGGTACGCGATCGGACCGCCTCCGACCCGTCTTTCTATCCGCTCTACTGGCTGGCACGCAGCACGCAGACGGCGGGCGGCAATCAGGAGCTGGTCGTTCAGATCCAGCAGACCGGCGGCACGCTGCAGGTCACCAATCCGCAGCGTCCGCAGCGGACCTACACGCTCGACGGCAAGCCGCACAGCGTGTCGACCGACACCGGCGTGCAGAAGGCCAACGTCACCGCCAGCCTCGGCGCCGATGCGCTGACCATTGCCACTGTCGGGCCTTATGGCGGCATGCCCGGCAATGTCTCGACGACCACCACCGAGACCTGGCGCCTGTCGCCGGACGGCAAGGTGCTGACCGTCTCGACGGTCCGCGCCTCCCCGGCCAAGCAGGAAACGCTCAAGGAAGTCTATAACCGCCGCTAACGGGAGTGCTGGTGTGACTCGTTCTCTTGGATCCGTGTCGCGCGCGCTGCTCGCGGCGTCGGTCGCGATGCTGGCGCTCGCCGCCTGCTCGGACAAATCGGCAGCAGACAATGCCGCCGCTGAAAACTCCGCCGCCAACCAGTCGGCGGTGGCTGCCACCGGGGGCGCCGTCGCCCCTGCCGAGGGCGCGTCCATCCAGCGTCTCGATCCCGCGCTCGACGCGATCATTTCGCCCGGCGCGGTGATCGAGAAGCTCGCCGGCGGTTTCGAGTTCGTCGAGGGGCCGCTGTGGCACAATAATGAGCTGTGGTTTGCCGACCTCACCGGCAACAAGCTCTATGCCGTGAATGATGAGGGCAAGCTGCGGACCGTGCTCGACAAGTCCGGCGGCCTCGATACGTTTCCGGCCGGTGCCTACCAGGGCTCGAACGGCATGGCTGTCGACAAGGACGGGCAGGTGCTGATGGGCCAGCATGGCCTGCGCCGCATTGCCCGGATCGGGCCGGACATGAAGCTCACCACCGTCGTCGATCGCAACGCCGACGGCGATCATATCAACAGCCCCAACGACATGGTCTTCGCACCCGACGGGGCCTTGTGGTTTACCGATCCGCCGATGGGCCTGCTCAAGCAGGATCAGGATCCGGCCAAGGAAGCCAAGTACAACGCCGTCTATCGCTTCAAGGACGGCAAGGCGGTGGCGATGATCAAGGACCTCAGCCGTCCCAACGGGATCGCCTTTTCGCCCGACGGCAAGAAGCTCTACATCTCCAATTCCGCGCCGGAGATGTTCGTCAATGTCTATGACGTCGGCGCCGACGGCACCCTGTCCAAGCCCAAGCGCTTCATCAGCTATCCGGGTCCGCTGCCGGATGACGTGCCCGATGGGCTGCGCGTCGATTCCCAGGGCAATGTCTGGACGACGGGCCCGGGCGGCATCCGCATCATCTCCGCTGCGGGCAAGGTGCTCGGCCAGATCAAGACGCCGGACAAGGCCCAGGCCAACCTCGCCTTTGGCGGGCCGGACGGGAAGAGCGTTTACATCACCGCGTCGAACAATGTGTATCGGCTGAAGGTGGCGGTGCCGGGCGAGAAGCCGCTCTACGGCAATTGATCACGGCAACCCGGACGAAGGAATGGGCCGCTCTCCCCGGAGGGCGGCCATTTTTTTCGTCGGTCAGCCGCGCGGCATGCCGGTCGTCGCCCGGATGATCAGCGAGGTCGGCAGCACGATATCGACCTCCGCGGTGTTGCCGCGCAGTTTGTCGACGAGCAGCAGGATGGCGCGATAGCCCAGTTCCTCGGTCGGCACCTTGATGGTGGTGAGCGCCGGCTCGTACAGGCTGGCGATGCGCTGATCGTCGAAGCCGATCACCGAGATGTCTCTCCCTACCTGCAACCCGACGCGGCTCATCGCGCGGATGGCGCCGATCGCGATCTCGTCATTGCCGGCGAACACGCCGGTCGGCAGCGGATTGCAGGTGAGCAGCGTCTCCATCGCCCGCTCGCCCCACGCCACGGCATAGTCGCCGGACAGATAGGGGAAGGCGGTCGGGTCCAGCCCGGCCTGCAGCATCGTCTCGTTGAAGCCCTCGCGGCGATGTTGCGCGATGACCTGCTTTTCGGGGCCGCCGATATGGGCGACGAGGCGGTGGCCCAGCGCCAGCAGATGGTTGGTTGCATCCATCGCGCCCTTGTGGTGATCGACGCGCACGGCGGGCGCATGCAGGCCCTTGATCTCTTCCAGCGCCGCTACCACCGGCGGCATCCGCTTCGTGCGCACCTTGAGCGCAGTCGGATCGGAGCTCGTCACCAGGATGACGCCATCGCCGCGGCGGCTGGCGACCTGGTCGACGAACAATTGCTCGCGCGCCACGTCGCGCTCGGTGTGGCCCATCACGACCGCGTAACCGGTCTCGCGCGCGCCGCGCTCGACGCCGCGGAACACGTCGAGGAAGAACGGGCTCAGCGTCGGCACGACCACATAGAGCAGCCGCGTCTCCTGGCGCCGCAGATCGCGCGCGATGAGATTGGGCTGGTAGCCGAGCCGCTCGACCGTCTCCAGCACGCGCACCCGCGTCTCGGCGCGCAGCATTTCGGGATGCGCCAGCGCGCGGGAGATCGTGGATGGGGATACGCCCAGTTGTGCCGCGACCTCCTTGATGGTCACCGATCGCGCGAGCTTGCGATGTTCCCTTGTCTCGTCTTCCACGTGCCGGATCGCTGCCGCTGGCCGTTTATCCAGAGTGAGCTTCGGCATTTTTCCTCGCTAGCTGATCGTGGGTGAGCCGTTATCGGCTTTCGGGAGCTTCTGACTGGAATGACCTGTCCCGTATTTCGTCCGGCGGGGGAACGGGAGTCGATCACTTTCAAATCCGCTTTGAAATGCCGCTTCCCTCTTGGCGTCATTCGCGACCTTATCCCGATGCTCCGGCTGCGAGAAAGTTGTTAAACCGCAATATCTTGCGGACCAGTAAGATCATTGCAAGCCTAGATTTCGCACAACGCGACAAGGTGATCAAGGTCGATCTTCCGAGGCTATTCACTGACAACGATTGTCGCCGCCGAATCATCGTTATTGTTACTGCGGTGTCGCGTGCGATGCTGTCGCCGCGGCGAACATCGGCGCGACAGCTGGGCCGTCGTAATGGCCTGTCGGAATGCTCTCGCAGGCGGGGACGAAAGACGGGGCTTCCGGTCTGGACAAGCGCCGCTTTGCCGGGATTGGCGTTTGGTGAGCCTGCCGGGATTCGAACCCGGGACCTACAGATTAAAAGTCCGTTGCTCTACCGACTGAGCTACAGGCTCTCACACGCGATGCGCCGCATTATGGGCCGGCCGGGCGCGGGTCAACCGGCTGTGAAGATGACGCACCGCGCGCGCATCCGCCGCCACCGGCCAATGCGCCGCGATCGCCAGCATCGGCACCAGTACGAAGGCGCGCCGCGCCAGTTCCGCGTGGGGGATGGAAAGGGCAGGGGAGCGCCACCGTCCGCCGCTCCACAGCAGCAGATCGATGTCGAGAACCCGGTCGCCCCAGCGCCGGCCGCGCCGCCGCCCGAAGGCGCGCTCCAGCCGTTTGACGCGCAACAGCAACCCCGGGGGCTCCAGATCGCTGGCAATGATCGCGGCGGCATTGGCGAAGCGGCGCGTGCCGGGGCCGAGCGGGGCGGTGTCGATGATCGCCGAGCAGGCGACGATGTCGACGTCGGCCGCCAGCGCGTCCAGCGCCGCCGCCAGTACGGCGCGCGGCGCCCCGTGCCGGCCGTGGCGCCGATTGCCGCCCAGACCGATGGCGTAGAGGTGCCGCATGCCGCCGTTCAGGCGCGCGCGGCAGCGATATAAAGTTCGCGCAGCCGGCGCGTGATCGGCCCGGGGCGGCCGTCCGCGATCACTTGCCCGTCGATCCGCGTCACCGGCAACACGAAGCTCGACGCGCTCGTTATCATCGCCTCGCGCGCGGCCAGCGCCTCGGCAATGGTAAAGGCCCGCTCCGCCACCGGGACGCCGTACTGCGCGGCCAGCGCCAGCACCGCGGCGCGGGTGCAGCCGTGCAGCAGCGCGTTGGACAGGCTGCGCGTCACCAGCGTTCCGGCCTCGTCCACGATCATCGCGTTGGAGGAGGCCCCTTCGGTGACGAAGCCGTCCTCCACCAGCCACGCCTCCTGCGCGCCGGCGGCAGCGGCGGCCTGCTTGGCCATTACCTGCCCGAGCAGCGCGACGCTTTTGATGTCGCGCCGCGTCCAGCGGAGCTCCGGCCAGCTGATCACCGACATGCCGGCCTCGACCGCGGGATTGGCGAGGAAATCGCGCGCCTGGGTGAACATTAGCAGGGTCGGCCGCATGCCGGCTCTGGGCAGGAAATCGCGGTCGTCAGTGCCGCCGCGGGTAAGTTGCAGGTAGATCAGGCCCCGCGTGATGCTATCCCGCGCAATCAGCTCCCGCTCCACGGCCGCGATGCCGGCGGCGTCCACCGGCAGGGGAATGCCGATCGCCCCGGCCGAACGCTCCAGCCGCGCGAGATGGGCGGCAGAATCGACCAGCCGGCCGTCGAGCACCGCCGTCACCTCATAGACCCCGTCCGCGAACAGGAAGCCGCGATCGAGCACCGGCACTTTGGCCTCGGCCAGCGGCAGATACTCGCCATTCAGCCAGGCGGTCCTCTGCGTCATGCATTCACGCCCATTGCGCCAGCCAGTCCGCCAACGCCTGCGGGGTCATCGAACGCGCGTCGGCGAGGGCGGCCGTGCGGCCCTCGTTGATGAGCTTGTCGTTGCGCGGATCGACGATCAGCAGCGAGGGCACGCCCTTGAGCCGGCCGGTAATGCCGTAATGGGCGGGAATCTGACCGTTCCTGTCGAACCGGCCGACGTCCACCGTCACCACCTCATAATGCTGCGCAACGAAGCGCCTGACTTCGGGCAATTCCATGATGCCGGCGAGCACCCGGCAGTCCGGGCACCAATTGCCGCCGAGGTCGATCAGCAGCTTCTTGTGCGTCGCCTTGGCCCGCGCCCGGGCGGCGGCGACGTCGCGGTCAGCGTTAGCGCCTTCGTGATAGGGCAGCGGCAGAGGCTGGGCGAGCTGATTGATCGTCTGGATCGACACGCGCGGCGCCGGCGCCGCGGCGAGCGGCGTCGCCAGCGAGGCGGCGAGGGCGAAAGCGAGGGCAGTCTGCTTCATCGGGTGTATCCCGTATCCGTTTCACTGCCCATGTAGAAGCGCCTGCGCGCCGCGCGGATCAATCAAGCCTTTCCTCGCCGCCGCCAAGACGGGCTTCACACATCCTGGGCAAGGCGGGCGTACAATTCCGGCCGCCGATCGCGGAAGAAGCCGAAGGCGGCACGGTGGCGCTTGGCGCGGGCGATATCCAGCGTCGCGGTCAGCACCCCCGTCTCGGTGGCGCCGAACTCGGCGAGCAGGTCGCCACGCTCGTCGCAGATGAAGCTATGGCCGTAGAAGGTCTGGTTGACCTCGGTTCCGATGCGGTTGGAGGCGACGACCGGCACGACGTTCGACACCGCATGGCCGATCATCGCCCGCCGCCACAGGCGGGAGGTATCGAGGCCGGGATCGTGCGGCTCGGTGCCGATCGCAGTCGGGTAGAGCAGAATCTCCGCGCCCATCAGCATCATCGAGCGCGCCGTCTCTGGATACCATTGGTCCCAGCACACGCCGACGCCGATCACCGTCTCGGCCGCGTTCCACACCTTGAAGCCGGTATTTCCCGGACGGAAATAGAATTTCTCCTCATAGCCGGGGCCGTCCGGGATGTGGCTCTTGCGGTAGACGCCGGCGACCTTGCCGTCAGGCCCGATCATCGCCAGCGAGTTGTAATAATGCGGCCCGTCCGCCTCGAAGAAGCTGGTCGGGATATGGACGCCCAGCTCGTCCGCCAGTTTCTGCATGGCGAGCACCGCCGGATGCGCCGCGACCGGCCGGGCGTTGGCGAACAGGCCCTCGTCCTCGACGCGGCAGAAATAGGGGCCTTCGAACAGTTCCGGCGGCAGGATCACCTGCGCGCCCTTGGCGGCGGCCTCGCGCACCAGCTCGGACACGGCGGCGATGTTCGCGCCGAGATCGTCGGTGAAGGCGAGCTGAAGGGCGGCGACGGTCACTTCGGTCATTGGCTGGGCACCTGCTGGCTGATGCAATGGAAGCTGCCGCCGCCGGTCAGCACATGGCCGGCCTCATGGCCGGTCACCACACGGTCCGGAAACAGCGCCTGCAGCGTCTCGACCGCCGCACCATCGTTCGGCGCGCCATAGAGCGGCAGGACGATGGCGGCATTGCCGATGTAGAAGTTCATGTAGGACGCCGGGATCGCCTTGCCATCCTCCTCGACGAGGCCGGGCGACGGCATCGCCACCACCTCGACGCCGAACGCCTCGGCCCGCGCCCGGGCATCCGCATAGACGTCGGCGTTGGGATCGTCCGGCCCGGCGGCGACCGGGATCAGCAGGCGGTTCGGCCCGACGAAGCGGGCGAGATTATCGACATGGCCGTCAGTGTGATCATTGGCCAGGCCCTCGCCCAGCCACAGCACGCGGTCGATGCCGAGATCGCGGGCGAGCCGCGCCTCGATTTCCCCGCGGGACAGGCCGGGGTTGCGATTGGGGTTGAGCAGGCATTGCTCCGTGGTGACGGCGAGACCGGTGCCGTCGACATCGATAGCGCCGCCTTCGAGGATCCAGTCGCAGCTCGCAGCGCTCAGGCCGAGGCCGCCGGCGAGCCGCGCGCCGATCGTGTCGTCGCCGGGCAGGTCATATTTGCCGCCCCAGCCGTTGAAGCCGAAATCGCGTGCCGCCCGTGCCGCCCCGTCCGAGACGATGATCGGCCCGGTGTCGCGCAGCCAGATATCGCCAAACGGCGCCACGATCACCTGCTCAGGCGAACCGTCGCCGAGCAGCGTCCGCGCCGCGATCGCCGCCTCCTCATGGGCGGCGACGAGCACGACCTGCTCGCCTTTGCCGCCGGCCGACACCGCGCGTGCGAACGCAACGACCTCCGCCTGGGCGGGGGCGAGATCGTCCACCCACAGCTCGCCATGGCTTGGGAAGCCGATCCATACGCTGTCATGGGACGCCCATTCGGGCGGCTGGCGGAAAATCATGTCGGGGCAATCTCCGGCACGGGGGGCCGCCTATATCGGCGGCATGTGACAAATGAAAAGGGGCGGCCCCGCGAGGAGCCGCCCCTTCCTGAATTCCTCGGGGGAACGGATCAGCGCGAGTAGAACTCGACGACCAGATTCGGCTCCATCTTCACCGGATAGGGGACCTCGTCCAGCGTCGGCACGCGCACGAAGCTGACCTTCGACGCGCTCTCCTGCGCGACATAGTCGGGCACGTCGCGCTCGGACAGGCTCTGCGCTTCCAGCACCAGCGCCATTTCGGACGCCTTCGGGCCAAGCTCGATCACGTCGCCGATCTTCACCAGGCGGGACGCGATGTTGCACTTCACGCCGTTGACGCGGACATGGCCGTGGCTGACGAGCTGGCGGGCGGACCAGATGGTCGGCGCGAACTTGGCGCGATAGACGATCGCGTCCAGCCGGCGCTCGAGCAGGCCGATCAGGTTCTGCGAAGTGTCGCCCTTCATGCGGGACGCCTCGACATAGGCCTTCTTGAACTGCTTCTCGGTGACGTCGCCGTAATAACCCTTCAGCTTCTGCTTGGCGCGCAGCTGGAGACCGAAGTCGGAGACCTTGCCCTTGCGGCGCTGGCCGTGCTGGCCGGGACCATATTCACGCTTGTTCACCGGGGACTTGGGGCGGCCCCAGATGTTCTCGCCCATGCGGCGATCGAGCTTGTGCTTGGCGCTATGGCGCTTCGACATGTAACGTCCTTCAATTGCGTTGGCCGGGCCGAGGCCCGATAATCCCGGAACCGCGCTGCTGATTTTCCATCGGAAAAGGCAGGGCCGCCGCTTCACCGGGGTGCGGGGCCAATTGCGAAGCGGCGCCTATGGCGTCACGGCCGGGCGGAGTCAAGCTTGCGGCGTGGGCGGTCCGGCTCCTACAGGGCCGCATGACCCAGGAAAACACCGTCCCCGCAGACCAGTGCACGACTATGGCCGAGGTGCGCGCCGGGATCGACGCGCTGGACCGCCGCATCGTCGCCCTGCTGGCCGAGCGGCTGCGCTTCATCGAGGCCGCCGCCCGCATCAAGCCGCAGCGCGATCATGTGCGCGACGAATGGCGCAAGGCCGACGTCATCGCCAAGGCATGCGCCACCGCCGCCGCCCATGACTTTCCCGAGGCGCTGGCCGCCGCGGTGTATGAGGTGCTCGTCGAGGGCTCGATCGCCTATGAGTTCGAGCGGTTCGACGCCCGTCAGGGCTGACCGTTCGGGCCGTTCAGCTGCAGCTGCGGCGGGGGGACGGCGGGGGCATTGGCCCGGTTCGCCTTGGCGATTTCGGCCCACTCCGCCGCCGTGTGGCATTCCCGCTTCGGCCGCATGAACGACCCCGTCTTCGCCTCCTGCGAGCGACAGAGCTTCTTTTCGGGAGCGGTGGACGGTTGTCCCTCCGGCACCTGCGCCGAAGCAGCAGCGGCCATGCTGGCCAGGAGGAGGGCGGCGAGGGCGGGCAGGCGCATCGTCTATCCTTTCGGGGTTGCAGATCCAATCAGCGCGCCCGCGGGCGCTCCAGAGCGCTGAGCACGCCGCGCAGCGTGCGCACTTCCTGCGTGCTCCAGCCCGGCTTGGTGAGCACGGAGCGCAGGGTGCGCCGTGTCGCCGGCACGCGGTCCGGCGGGTAGAAATAACCGGCGCCTTCAAGCATCTGATCGAGATGCTCGACTAGCCCGTCCAGCTCCGCCTGCGGCGCGGGCGGATCGGCCTGGATGAGCGTCGGCTGGGCGAGCGCCTCGCCCTTGGACCATTCATAGGCGACAAGGATCACCGCCTGGGCGAGGTTGAGCGAGCCGAATTGCGGGTTGATGGGCGCGGTGATGATCGCGCGCGCCACGGCGACATCGTCGGTCTCCAGCCCGGAGCGTTCCGGCCCGAACAGGATCGCGGTGCGCCCGTCCTGCCCTCGCATCTCGCGCGCTGCCTCTTCCGGGGTGAGCACCGGCTTGACGAGCCCGCGTCGGCGGACGGTGGTGGCATAGACATGGGCGCAATCGGCAATGGCCTCGGCCAGCGTGTCGTGGACGCTTGCGCCTTCGAGTACGATGTCCGCGCCCGACGCCGCCGGCCCGGCCGCAGGATTCGGCCAGCCGTCGCGCGGGGCGACGAGGCGCAGCTCGGTCAGCCCGAAATTCAGCATCGCGCGCGCCGCCTTGCCGATATTCTCGCCGAGCTGCGGCTGGACGAGGACGATGACGGGCTTCGCGGTGCTTTCCATCTCTCTCCGTTCGCTTCCACCCTCAACGACCGGCTTGCGAGCCGCCTCGCTGATCGCCACCCCGTCGCCGCGGGCCAACGCGTCCTTCGTCGTGCGCATTGCAAGCATTCCAAATAAGCCGTTCGCTCCGAGTAGGGGCGGCACTTCGACAAGCTCAATGCCAACTCAGGGCAAACGGGATTTATCAGCGGCGAGCAATGCGCTCACCCCCGCCCGGCCTCGCTCACCTGCCCGGCGAAGTCCTCGAAGTCCTTTGCCTCGGCGAAGTCCTTGTAGACACTGGCAAATCTTATATAGGCCACGCTGTCCAGCCCGCGCAGCCCTTCCATCACCAGCGCGCCGATGCGCGTCGAGGTGATCTCGTTCTCGCCAAGCGTCTCGATCTGGCGCTGGATGCCGGTGGCGAGGCGATCGAGCTTCTCCGGCGGCAGGCCGCGCTTGCGGCAGGCAATGGCGATCGAGCGTTCCAGCTTCCCGCGCTCGAACGGCTCGCGCCGGCCGTCCGACTTGACGATCGTCACCTCGCGCAGCTGCACCCGTTCGAACGTGGTGAAGCGCGCCCCGCACGCCTCGCACTGGCGCCGACGGCGGATCGCCGCCCCATCTTCCGAGGGGCGGCTATCCTTCACCTGGCTGTCCTCATGGCTGCAGAACGGACAGCGCAATCGTCAGAACCCCTGGTAGATGGGGAAGCGCTCGCACAGCGCGCGGACGCGGGTGCGCACCTCGGCTTCCACCGCCGGGTCGCCAGCTTCGCCCTTGTCGCGCAGGCCGTCCAGCACATCGGCCACCATGTCGGCGATGTCGCGGAACTCCTTGACGCCGAAGCCGCGGGTGGTGCCCGCCGGCGATCCGACGCGGATACCGCTGGTCTTCACCGGCGGCAATGGGTCGAACGGCACGCCATTCTTGTTGCAGGTGATCGCCGAGCGCTCCAGCGCCTCGTCGGCATCCTTGCCGGTGACGCCGAGCGGGCGGAGGTCGACCAGCGCGAGATGGGTGTCGGTGCCGCCGGCGACGAGATCGGCGCCACGCTCCTTGAGGCGGGAGGCCAGCGCCTTGGCATTGTCGATCACCGCTTGCGCATAGGTCTTGAATTCCGGCTGCAGCGCCTCGCCGAACGCCACCGCCTTGGCGGCGATGACATGCATCAGCGGCCCGCCCTGCAGGCCGGGGAACACCGCCGAGTTGATCTTCTTGGCGATCGCCTCGTCATCGGTGAAGATCGCGCCGCCGCGGGGCCCGCGCAGCGTCTTGTGGGTGGTGGTGGTGACGACATGGGCGTGGCCGAAGGGCGTCGGGTGCACGCCGGCCGCGACGAGGCCGGCGAAATGGGCCATGTCGACCATGAACTTCGCGCCGACCTCCTCGGCGATGGCGCGGAAGCGGGCGAAATCGATATGGCGCGGATAGGCCGAGCCGCCGGCGATGATCAGGGTCGGGCGATGCTCCCGGGCGAGCCGCTCGACCTGATCGAAGTCGATCAGGTGATCCTCCGGCCGCACGCCATATTGCACTGCATTATACCATTTGCCGGACAGCGCCGCCTTGGCGCCGTGCGTCAGATGGCCGCCGGCATCGAGGCTGAGGCCCATGATGGTGTCGCCGGGCTTGGTCAGCGCGAGCATCACCGCGCCGTTCGCCTGCGCGCCGGAATGCGGCTGGACGTTGGCGAAGCCGCAGCCGAACAGCTGCTTGGCGCGATCGATCGCCAGCTGCTCGACCTCATCGGACGGATGGCAACCCTGATAATAGCGTTTGCCGGGATAGCCCTCGGCATATTTGTTGGTGAACACCGAGCCCTGCGCCTCGAGCACCGCACGCGAGACGATGTTCTCCGAAGCGATCAGCTCGATCTGATATTGCTCGCGCTCCAGCTCGTGACGGACGCCGGCGAACACCGCCGGGTCGGCATCGGCGAGGCCGCGGGTGAAGAAGCCGTCAGGCTGGACCTGGTCGAGCGTGGTCGGGTTGCTGCTCATGATGGGTCCTTTGCGAGCTGGGGGTTGGAGAGCTGGTCGACACGGGCGGCGTGGCGCCCGCCCAGGAAATCGGCACCGAGGAATGCGGAGATGCAGGCCTTGGCCATCTCCTCCCCGGTCAGCCGCGCACCGAGCGCGATGACGTTGGCATTGTTGTGCTCCCGCGCCAGCCGGGCGGAAAGCGGCTCCGAGACGAGCGCGCAACGGCAGGCCGGCTCCCGGTTCACGGCGATGGAAATGCCGATGCCGGAGCCGCAGATGGCGATGCCGCGATCCGCCGCGCCATTGGCGATGACGCGCGCCAGACGATAGCCGTAATCGGGATAGTCGACCGAGTTCATGTCGTGGGGGCCGAGGTCCTCGACGTCATAGCCGCCGTCGCGCAGCCAGTTGGTGAGCGCCGCCTTGAGGGCGACGGCGGCATGATCTGAAGCGATGACGATGCGTTCGGCCAAGACGCGGACTCCGGCGATTCGGTGTGGCGCCTCTCTAGGACCGGCGGGCGATTTAGGCCAGCATCGCGCTTCGCCGCCGCGAATCGGGCGGCTCAGAGCGGCCTGCCATCCTTGTCGAGCAGCTCCAGCCTGTAGGCGCAGCCATAGAGCGTCTTGCCGGGATCGGTGGAGACGTTGGAGATGGACCGCGCGACGGTCTGGCGGGAGCGCCACCGGTCGCCATCGGGCGGGTCGGTGACGTCGGAGATCACGCGCTCGCCCATGAATTTGCGGAAGGTGATTTCCTGTTCCATCTGTTCGCGCGTGGCCCGGCCCGAGGCGACCACGGCCTCGATCAGCGCGTCCGGGTCCATGAGGTTCCTGACATTCTCCACACGCGCGATCTCGCTCGGATCGGCGAGGTCGAGCACCGCCAGCACCGCGCCGGACGCGAAGGCGATGCGCCGCGTCATGTAGCTGCCCGCCACCGTGATCGGGGAGGGCAGCTCGAACACCGCCAGAAAGGCGTTCTTCGTCTCGACCTTCGCCCAGCCGCGGCGGGCGACGATGCCGTCCTCGCCCTCCAGCGCGAAGCCGAAGCTCATGAATTGCGCCGCCGTCAGCCGGCAGTCGATCGCATCGAGCAGGTCCGCCGAATGCGGGTCGAAATCGTCGGCACAGGCAGGCGCCGGGGCCGCGATCAGCAGGGCGACAAGGACGGACGACAAAACAAGGCGCTTCATGGCGCCGCGGTACGCCCATCTTCGATGGGATCAAGCCGGAAACGCGATGCGATCCAGCCCGAATGTCGATACGGTCACGCGGCCAGGCGCATCTCCATGCGATCCCACACCTCGACGAGTGCGGCGACGAGCTCGCGCATCATCTCTTCATTGTGGCTCGGACCGGGGGTGAAGCGCAGTCGCTCGGTGCCGCGCGGCACCGTCGGATAATTGATCGGCTGCACATAGACGCCATATTCCGCCAGCAGGATGTCGCTGACCTTCTTCGCCTTCACCGGATCGCCGACCATCAGCGGCACGATATGGGTCGTCGAATCCATGACCGGCAGGCCGGCTTCGCGCATCATCGCCTTCAGCCGGGCAGCGGCCGCCTGTTGACCATCGCGCTCCTCGGACGAGGATTTGAGGTGGCGCACCGAGGCGAGCGCGCCCGCCACCAGCACCGGCGACAGGCTGGTCGTGAAGATGAAGCCGGGGGCGTAGCTGCGGATCACGTCGATGATCATGCGATCGGCGGCGATATAGCCACCCATCACGCCGATCGCCTTGGCCAGCGTGCCCTCGATGATCGTCAGCCGGCTCGCCACCTCGTCGCGATCCGAAATGCCCCCGCCGCGCGGGCCATACATGCCGACCGCATGGACTTCATCGAGATAGGTGAGCGCCTGATATTTGTCGGCGAGGTCGCAGATCGCCGCGATCGGCGCGACGTCGCCATCCATGGAATAGACGCTCTCGAACGCGATCAGCTTGGGCGTCTCGGGATCCTCGGCGGCGAGCAGCTCTTCGAGATGGGCGAGATCATTGTGCCGGAACACCCGCTTCTCGCAGCCGGAATTACGGATGCCGGCGATCATCGAGGCGTGGTTCAGCTCGTCCGAGAAGATCACGCACCCCGGCAGCACCTTGCCGAGCGTCGCCAGCGTCGCCTCGTTCGAGACATAGCCGGAGGTGAACAGCAGCGCCCCTTCCTTGCCGTGAAGATCGGCGAGCTCATTCTCGAGATCGATATGATAATGGGTGTTTCCGCCGATATTGCGGGTGCCGCCGGAGCCGGCGCCGACATCGTGCAGCGCCTCTTCCATGGCGGCGATCACCTTGGGATGCTGGCCCATGGACAGATAATCGTTGGAGCACCAGACCGTGATCGGCTTCGGGCCGTTATGCCCGGCGAAGCAGCGCGCATTGGGGAACATGCCCTTGTTGCGCAGGATATCGATGAACACCCGGTAGCGGCCCTCGGCATGGAGCCGATCGATCGCCTGCGTGAAAACGCGCTGATAGTCCAAGTCAGGGCCTCCCCTAGATCGCGCGCTCTTACGGATAAATTGCCCCGGTTTCCAGTAAGAACGGCTCGCAAATGTCTTGATGAGATTGATCGCTACAATATCTCCGTACGCCCCAGTTCATAACCGGCGAGAGACGAACGCAACCTATCCAGCGACGGATCGGCGCGGGTGAACACCGCGATGCCCTCGCCGGGGGCGTCCGGCCAACCCTGCCCATGGGTGAGATGGGCGATGCGCCGCGCGATGCCGGGCCCGCCGTCGACGAAGGCGAGGGGCCGGGGGGCGGCGGCCGCCAGCTCGTCCGCGACAAGCGGGAAATGGGTGCAGGCCAGCACCATCGCGTCGATGCGCTCGCCGCCGGGCTGATCGAGCAGGCCGGCCAGCACCGCGCGATAATCGGCGGGATCGGTGTCTTCCCCGCGAAGCTTCGCCTCGGCCAGCTCGACCAGCCGCGCCGAGCCGTGGCGCAGCACCAGGCAGTCGCTCGCGAACTCAGCGGAGAGGCGGTCGACATAGGGCTGGCGGACGGTGGCCTCGGTGCCGAGCACGCCGATGGCGCGATTGCGGCTGAGTTCGGCCGCCGGCTTGATCGCCGGCACCGTGCCGACCACCGGCAGGTCCAGCGCCGCGCGCACCGTCGGCAGCGCGATCGTGGACGCGGTGTTGCACGCGATGACGACGAGTCGCGGGCGATAGCGCTCGACCAGCCGGCCGAGCAGCGCCGGGACCCGCGCCGCGATCTCGGCCTCGGTTTTCCGCCCGTAGGGAAATCCGGCATTGTCGGCGGCATAGACGAGCGGCGCGTTCGGCAGCAGGGCGCGCGCCGGCGCCAGCACGGAAAGCCCGCCGACGCCGGAATCGAAGAACAGAAGCGGGCGCTGGTCGGCCATGGGCGGCGATCTAGGGCCTGGGGCGGGCAACGGCAACGGCAACGGCAACGGCAACGGCAACGGCAGGGCAGCGGCAACGGCCTGCCTCCCGGCCAAGCCGGGCCGCCTTCCTTGTCCCCCGTCATTGCCAGCGTGGCGGGTGCGTCCTATCAAGCATGGGCTCTCGGGGAGATGATGTGGACGGAGCGAACTGGATCGCGCCGGCGATCGCACTGCTGATCGGCTATCTGGCGGGCTCGATTCCCTTTGGCGTGCTTCTGGTAAGGCTGGCCGGCGCCGGCGACCTGCGCGCGATCGGATCGGGCAATATCGGTGCCACCAACGTGTTGCGCACCGGCCGCAAGGGCCTCGCCGTCGCGACCCTGGTCCTTGACGCGGCCAAGGGTGCGGTGGCGGTGCTGCTCGTCTCTCGTCTGTGGCCGCACAGCGAGCTGGTCAGCGACGAGATGATCGCTGCGGCCGGCGGTGCCTTCCTCGGCCATCTCTACCCGGTCTGGCTGCGTTTTCAGGGCGGGAAGGGCGTCGCCACCTATCTCGGGCTCGCGCTGGCGATGCATTGGCCGTGCGGCGTGGTGTTCGCGGCGGTGTGGATTTCGGCGCTGCTGATCACGCGTTTCTCCTCGGTCGGCGGGATGTCGGCGGCGGTGATGGCGCCGGTCACGGCGGCGCTGTACGGCCTGTTTTCGCTGGCCATCCTGTTCCTCGTTTTCACGTTGCTCCTGCTGTGGAAGCATCGCTCCAATCTCGAGAGGCTGTTGGCGGGCACGGAGCCCCGCGTCGGCTCCGGTGGCTGAAGGCGAGGGCATCGATCCAGCTGTGCGCGCCGATCGCATCGCGCGCCTCCGCTTGCTGCGCACCCCCCGCATCGGGCCGGTGACGTGGCGTCAGCTCGTCCTGCGCTACGGCAATGCGGCCCGCGCGATCGAGGCGCTGCCCGCCCTCGCCCGCGCCGGCGGAGGCGCTCCGCCGGCCGTCGCCAGCATCGCGGCGATCGAGCGCGAGGTCGCTGCCGTCGAGCGGGCGGGCGCGCGCTACCTGTTCCTCGGCGAGCCCGGCTATCCGCCGCTGCTCGGCGAGATCGGCGATGCGCCGCCGGTGCTGGTGGCACGCGGCCGCTCCGGCCTGCTCGCCCGGCCGGCGGTGGCGATCGTCGGCGCGCGCAACGCGTCGGCCGCCGCCTGCCGCTTCGCCCGGCAGATGGCGCACGACCTTGCCGCGCGCGGCGTGCCAGTGGTGTCCGGGGTGGCGCGCGGCATCGACACGGCGGCACATCAGGGCGCGCTCGATGGTGGCACGGTGGGCGTCGTCGCGGGCGGTATCGACATTGCCTATCCGCCCGAAAATGCCGGGCTGCAGGAGGACATCGCGAGCCGCGGCCTGCTGCTCGCCGAACAGCCGCCGGGCACCGAGCCGCGCGCCCGCCACTTCCCCTATCGCAACCGCATCATCGCCGGCGTGGCGCAGGCAACGCTGGTCGTGGAGGCGGCGCCGAAGTCCGGGTCGTTGATCACGGCGCGCCACGCCGCCGAATATGGGCGCGAGGTTCTGGCCGTGCCGGGCTCGCCGCTCGATCCGCGGGCGCAGGGCTGCAATCTGTTGATCCGCGAGGGCGCGACACTGGTGCAGAGCGCCGACGACGTGATCGAGATGCTCCGGCCGGTCGATCCCCACGGGCCCGCCGATCCGGGGCGTGGCTACGCGCCGCCACCGCCCGCCGGCGCCGGCGATGCCGAGCGGCGGTGCGTCATCGGCCTGCTCGGCCCCGTGCCGGTGCCGGTCGACGAACTGGTCCGCCAATCGGGGGTGGCGCCGGCGGTGGTACAGACCGTGCTGCTCGAGCTGGAGCTTGCCGGCCGGCTCGATCGCCATGCCGGCGGCCGTGTCGCGCTGTCGTAACGATCGGGGGCGATAGGGCCGGCCCTTGACGGCGGCACGGAGGCCTCCCCACCATCGCGCACGTACGTGAAGGGAATGTCATCACCCATGAAGCTCGTCGTCGTCGAATCCCCCGCCAAGGCCAAGACCATCGAGAAGTATCTCGGCCCGGGCTACCGGGTGCTTGCCTCCTATGGCCATGTCCGCGATCTGCCCGCCAAGGACGGTTCGGTGAACCCGGACGAGGGCTTCGCCATGGAATGGGAAACCTATGCCGACAAGGCGAGCCGGCTGAAGGCGATCTCCGACGAGGCCAAGACCGCCGACAGCCTGATCCTCGCCACCGACCCCGATCGCGAGGGCGAGGCGATCAGCTGGCATGTGCAGGAGGTGCTGAGGAAGCGCCGCGCGCTGCCGGGCCATGTCGAGCGCGTCACCTTTAACGCCATCACCAGGCAGGCCGTCACCGAGGCGATGGCCAATCCGCGCGCGTTGGATGAGGATTTGATCGACGCCTATCGGGCGCGCCGCGCGCTCGATTATCTGGTCGGCTTCACCCTCTCGCCGGTGCTGTGGCGCAAGCTGCCGGGGGCCAAATCGGCCGGCCGCGTGCAGTCGGTGGCGCTGCGACTCGTCGTCGAGCGCGAGCGCGAGATCGAGCTGTTCCGCGCCCAGGAATATTGGTCGGTCGCCGCCCGCATGGAGCAGGACGGCGTCGGCTTCATCGCGCGCCTCGTCCGCTGGAAGGGCGAGAAGCTGGATCGCCTGTCGATCGGCAATGCCGGCGCCGCGGAGCAGGCGAAGGCCGATGTCGAGGCCGGCCGCTTCTCGGTGGCCAGCGTCGAGACCAGGCCGCTCACCCGTAATCCGCCGCCGCCGTTCACCACCTCGACCCTGCAACAGGAAGCCGCGCGCAAGCTGGGCTTTTCGGCCAGCCACACGATGCGCGTCGCCCAATCGCTCTACGAGGACGGGTTCATCACCTACATGCGGACCGACGGCGTGCAGATGGATCATTCGGCCATCTCAGCGGCGCGCAAGGCGGTCGCCGATCGCTATGATGCGAGCTATGTGCCCGATGCGCCGCGGGTCTACACGACCAAGGCCAAGAACGCGCAGGAGGCGCACGAGGCGATCCGCCCCACCGACTTCTCCCGCGATCGCGCCGGATCGGGCGATCACGCCCGGCTCTACGAGCTGGTGTGGAAGCGTGCGCTGGCCAGCCAGATGGCCTCCGCCCGGCTGGAGCGCACCACCGTCGACATGACCGACGGCACCGGCCAGCACGGGCTGCGCGCCACCGGGCAGGTGGTGCTCTTCCCGGGTTATCTCGCGCTCTATGAAGAGGGTCGCGACGACGAGGGCGACGAGGACAGCCGCCGCCTGCCGCGTCTCGGCGAAGGCGATGCGCCGGCCAGGAAAGGCGTCGATGCCGAGCAGCATTTCACCCAGCCGCCGCCGCGCTATTCCGAGGCTTCGCTGGTCAAGAAGATGGAGGAACTCGGCATCGGCCGTCCCTCGACCTATGCCTCGATCCTGCAGACGCTGAAGGATCGCGAATATGTGCGGATCGACAAGAACCGCTTCCATCCGGAGGAGAGCGGCCGGCTGGTGACGGCGTTCCTCGAGCGCTTCTTCCCGAAATATGTCAGCTATGATTTCACCGCCGAACTGGAGGACGAGCTGGACGATATCTCCGGCGGCCGCGCCGAGTGGCAGAAGGTGCTCGAGGCGTTCTGGCGGGATTTCAAGCCGAAGACCGCCGAGGTGATGGAGCAGAAGCCGTCCGAGGTGACGGCGGCGCTGGACGAGTTCCTCGCCCCGTTCCTGTTTCCGGACAAGGGCGACGGCAGCGATCCGCGCCTGTGCCCGAGCTGCGGCGTGGGGCGGCTGTCGCTTCGCGGCGGGCGGTTCGGCGCGTTCATCGCCTGCTCCAACTATCCGGAGTGCAAGTTCACCCGCCGCTTCGCGCAGGCCGGGGAGGCCGCCAATGACGACACCGGCCCGGTGGTGCTCGGCACCGATCCGGAGACGGGGCAGGAGGTGAGCCAGCGCTCGGGCCGGTTCGGCGCCTATTTCCAGCTCGGCGACGGCAAGGAGGCCAAGCGCGCCTCCGTGCCAAAGGATATGCCGAAGGAGTCGATCGACCTCGACATGGCGCTGCGCCTGCTGTCGCTGCCGCGCACCATCGGCGATCACCCCGAGACGGGCAAGCCGATCACCGCCTCGATCGGCCGCTTCGGCCCCTATCTGGCGCATGACGGCAAATATGCCCGGCTGGCGTCCACCGCCGAAGTGTTCGAGACGGGCATGAACGCGGCGGTGGCCAAGCTCGCCGATGCGGCCAATGGCGGCGGCCGGCGCTCCGGCTCGCGCGAGCCGCTGAAAGTGCTCGGCGCGCACCCAGAGACGGGGGTGGAGCTGAAGGTGATGGAAGGCCGCTTCGGCCCCTATGTCACCGATGGCACGACCCATGCCACCATTGCCAAGACCACCGATCCGCAATCGCTGACGCTGGAGCAGGCGGTGGCGATGATCGCGGAGAAGGCGGCCAAGGGCCCGGCCAAGGGCAAGAAGAAGGCCCCGGCCAGGAAGGCGCCGGCCAAGAAGCCGGCGGCGAAGAAGGCGACCGCGAAGAAAGCCGGCTGAGGGGGGGCGGGGCCCCCTCACTGCCGCTGTCACCCTGAACTTGCTTCAGGGGCCACTGCGCCACCCCCTTTGGAGCTTGTGGCGCGGCGGGTGCTGGACCAGGTGCAGCATCAGTGTTGGAAGAAAGCGCGGCCGGCGCCGCTCAGGCCAGCAGCAGCCGGTCCTCGCCCAGCGACTGCAACACGCTGACCGGGCCGGCGGCGGCGATGCGCGGGTCGAGGGCGGCAAGGGACAGGCCCGCCTCGGCCAGCCCGGTCTGGCAGGCGAGCATTTCCACCCCGAGGCCGAGCGCCTCGGGAACGAGGGCGTGGCCGGTGCCCAGCGCGGTCACCGCCGCCCCTTGCGCGAATAGCCGCGCGCGGCCGCCAAGCGCCGCCTGGGCCATGGCCAGCGTCAGCGCGGCCTCCAGCCGCTCCGGCTCGACAAGGATGATCGTCAGTCCGCGCATCGGCAGCCGGGATCCTTGGGCAGCTCCAGCGTGCGGAAACGGAAGGCGAGCGCGTCGATCATCAGCAGGGTGCCGGCCGGATCGTCACCGAAGGGCACGATCGCGCGGATCGCCTCCAGCGCGGCGAGGCTGCCGAGCACGCCGGTAAGCGCGCCGATCACCCCCTGATCCGCGCAGCTCACTTCCGGCCGATCCGGATCATGACCGACGAGGCAGCGATAGCAGGGCTTGTCCGCCTCCCAGCCGCGAAACACGCCGAGCATGCCCTCGAACTGGCCGACCGCCGCCGAGACCAGCGGCACCCGGGCACGCAACGCCGCATCGGCAACGGTGAGTCGGGTGGCGAAATTGTCCGATCCGTCGATCACCACGTCGACGCCCTCCAGCAGGCGCGGCGCGTTGACCACGTCGGCCCGCTCTGGCACCGGCTCGAAACGGACATCGGGGTTGAGGCGCTGCACGGCGTTGGCGGCCATGGCGACCTTGGTCGCGCCGACGTCGCGGGTGGTGAACAGTGTCTGTCGCTGCAGGTTGGAAAGAGCGACGACATCGTCGTCGATCACCCGCAGTCGCCCGATCCCCGCCGCTGCCAGATACTGGATGACCGGCGAGCCGATGCCACCCGCGCCGATCACGGCGACGGTACCGGCGAGCAGCGCCTGCTGGCCGGCACCGCCAACTTCCTTGAGGACGATATGGCGGGCATAGCGATCGAGCTGGTCGTCGCGCAGCGGCTGGTCGGTGGTCAGGGGCTCAACCTTGATGTGCGGCAGGCCTGGGCGCCGGCTGGAAAAAGGCCTCGTCGACAAAGCACCAGCCCCAATCCTCGCCCTGTTCCAGGCTGCGGATGATCGGGTGTTCGGTCTCGTGGAAATGGGCGGTCGCGTGGCGATTGGGCGAATCGTCACAGCAGCCGACATGGCCGCATTCCAGACAGAGCCGCAAATGCACCCACCAGCCGCCGGTCTTCAGGCATTCGGCGCAGCCCTGCGGCGTCAGCGGCCGGACATCGCGGACCGAATCGAGGTGGGTGCAGGGAACGTCGCTGGCCATGCCCGATCCTACATCATCGACCGGTGGAGCCGAAGCCGCCGGCGCCGCGCTGGGTCTCGTCGAGCGTCTCCACCTCGGCGAGGTCGGCGCGCAGCACCGGGGCGGGGACGAGCTGGGCGATGCGCTCGCCGCGGCGGACCGCAAATGGCTCGGCGCCGAGATTGGCGAGGATCACCTTCACCTCGCCGCGATAGTCGCTGTCGATGGTGCCCGGCGTGTTGAGGCAGGTGATGCCATGTTTCAGCGCCAGCCCGGAGCGCGGGCGGACCTGCACCTCATGGCCCTCCGGGATCGCCACGGCAAAACCGGTGGCGACGGCGTGGCGGGCGCCGGGGGCGAGATCGACATCCTCGGCGGCGACCACGTCCATGCCGGCGGCGCCGGGGGTGGCATAGGCCGGCAGGGGCAGGCCCTGCCCATGGGGAAGGCGCTTCACGGCGATGCGGATGGTCATGAAAGGCTTTCGGTTATGCGGGCGACGAGGCGGGTGGCGGCGTCATCCTTGCGCATCGGCTGCCAATCCTCGATCCCGGCGGCGGTGACGAGATGGAGATGGGTATCGGCGCCGCCCATCACGTCACCCGACACGTCGTTGGCGACGATCCAGTCGGCGCCCTTGCGGGTCAGCTTCGCCTGGGCGTTGGCAAGGAGATCGTCGGTCTCGGCCGCGAAGCCGATGACGAGGCGGGGCCGCCGCGTGGCGTGGCGGGCGAGGCCGGCGAGGATGTCCGGATTCTCGACCAGTGACAAAGCGGGGGGCGTGCCATCCGCCGGTTTCTTGATCTTGGCGGCAGCGGCCTCGGCATGCCAGTCGGCGACGGCGGCGACCATCACCGCGGCGTCGGCGGGGAGCGCGGCCTCCACGGCGGCTGCCATCTCCAGCGCGGTCTCGACATCGACGCGGGTCACGCCGGGCGGCGTCGGCAGCGTCACCGGCCCGGAGACGAGCGTGACGCGCGCGCCCGCCCGCGCCGCCGCGGCGGCGATGGCATAGCCCTGCCTTCCGGACGAGCGATTGGCGATGTAGCGCACCGGGTCGATCGGCTCGTGGGTGGGGCCGGCGGTGATGAGGAGGTGGCGGCCGGCAAGCGGCCCACGGGTGGAGCCCAACGCCGCGGCGATCGCGGCGACGATCGCCTCCGGGTCCGGCAGACGCCCGGGGCCATATTCGCCGCACGCCATCGGGCCTTCGTCCGGCTCGATGACGGTGACGCCGTCGGCGCGGAGTTGCGCCACGTTGCGGCGGGTAGCGGGGTGCTGCCACATGCGCACATTCATCGCGGGGGCGGCAAGCACCGCGGTGTCGGTGGCGAGCAGCAGCGTGGTGGCGAGATCGTCGGCGATGCCGGCGGCCATGCGCGCGAGTAGATCCGCCGTCGCCGGGCAGATGACGATCAGGTCCGCCTCGCGGCTGAGGCGGATATGCCCCATCTCGGCCTCGTCCTTCAAATCCCACAGCGAGGTGTGGACCGGCTGCTCGGACAGCGCCGCGAAGGTCATCGGCTGGACGAAGTGCGTGGCCCCCTCGGTGAGCACGCATCGCACCACGGCGCCCTGCTTGCGGAGCAGGCGGATCAGCTCGCACGCCTTGTAGGCCGCGATCCCGCCGCCGACGATGAGGAGGATGCGCTTGCCGTTCATCCCCGCCTCCATGGCCCGGCCCGCGGCCCGAGTCGAGTGGGGCGAAGTCTACGAAGTCGACAATGTCCGATCGATCCCGCCGTCAAAGGAAAGCGGGACCGCCCGCGCCGTCATCGGTTCCACGGCGCCCGCGCCAGCAGCATCGCCATGCCGCACCAGCCGGTAAAGCCGGCAAAGGCGAGCATGAAGCCGAACAGGGCGGCAAGGTAGAAGCCCCAGCCGATCCCGGACAGGCCGGCCAGTGTCGCGGCGAGCACGAGCAGGCCGACGACGATCTGCACCTGTCGCATGATCGGGATCGCCGGGCCGGTGGCGCCCTCTGCGCGGACCACGGGGAGGCCGGAGGCGGTCCACCCCTCGATGCCGCCGAGCAGGTTGCGGATGTCGCGGCCGGCGCCATGGCCGGCGCGATCGGCGACGAGGCAGGCCTGGCCACCACGGCCGCCCTTGAGGCACTGAAAGATCAGGGTGCGGCCTTCCGGTATCCCCGTCTCCCCAAGCAGCGCATCGAGCTGGCCGAGCGGCATCGACAGCGCCCACGGGATATGGGCGGCGCGATACTCGTCCGGCTCGCGCACGTCGACGAGGACGGCATCGCCGTTGCGCAGCAGGGCGAGCGCGTTGACGGGGGTGATGGTGGCATCGCTGGTCATGACCGGTCCTTGCAGAAATGATCGGAGAGGAGTTGCATCACCGCCAGCGTCGCGGGGTGGCCGATGCGATAATGAAGAGTCCGGTGATCACGCCGGACCTCGACAATGCCTTCCTCTTTCAACTTGCCGAGATGCTGCGACATCGAGGACGGGCTGATGCCGGTGGCTGCGATCAGCGCACCGACATGAGCTTCCCCCTCGACGAGGACGCAGAGGATCTTGAGCCGTTGCGGGCTGGCCAGGCCCTTGAGGAAGGCGGCGGCCAGCGGCACCCGCTCGTTCATCGCGGCGATGCTGATGGAGGGGCGATCGGAACCGTTGGCCATGCGCCATCATAACGTATTTTCATTAATTCACAAATCTGTGAATTATTCTGCGATGACGGTTCTGCGCCGATGTTCAAGGCGCCGATCGGGCGTTAAGGGGCGAGGATGGCTGGCTTTCAGATCGCGGCGGCGACCATTCTCCGCTGGGCGCCGAATCTGCATTTTTCCGAGCGGGTGCGGCCGAACCCCGAGACCGACAAATTCGGCTATCGCGCCCCGGCCCGGATCGAGGCGCCGGCGATCATGCTCGGCGTGCCGCAACGGCTGATGGTCGCGGCTCCGTTCTTCGTGACGGTGGCGGAGCGGGGCGGGCTGGTCGCCGACTCCCTTTATCTCAACGCCGAATATGGCTGGTGCGACATGCTCCCCGCCGTGCCGTCGGTGCTGCGGCTGGCGGGGCGGACGACGCTGGTCTGCGGCAATCGCCCGTGGGCCAATCATTATCACTGGCTGTTCCAGTGCCTGGCTCCCGCGCTGGTCGCCGGGGAGGCCGGCATGGAGGACGACTTCGCGGTGCTGGTGCCGCCACTCGATGCGGTGAGGCGCGACAGTCTGGCGCTGTGCGGGATCGGCGCGCAGCGGATCGTGGAACTGCCGCCCGACGGGCTGGCGATGATCGAGCGGGGCGTGCATTCGCACCTTGTCACCGGCGAGTTCGCCTTTGCGCCGCATCCGGCGCTGATCGCCGCGTTGGAGCGGATGGGGCGTTCGGTGCCGCCATCGGCTTTTGCCGGCCGCAAAGTCTATGTCGCGCGCACTGACTCGTCGAACCGGCGGATGATCAACGAGGCGGCGCTATGCGTGGCGCTGGAGAGCCGCGGCTATGCGATCGTGCTGACCAGCGGCATGTCGCTGGCCGAGCAGATGGCGCTGTTCCGCGATGCGCGTACGATCGTCACCCCGCATGGCGCGGGGCTGACCAATATCGTGTTCGCTTCATCCGGCGAGGCAGGACCGACGGTCGTCGAGCTGCATCAGGAGAATTACCTCCATCTCGCCTTCCTGAAAATCTGTCAGGCGAAGGGCCTGCGCTATCATTCCGTCGTCAGCCCGATGATCGATGCCGGGTCTGATGGGCGCCATCACTCGACCTGGGCGGCGGACTTGCCGCTCGTGCTGAAGGTGGTGGACGGGCTGGGTTGATCTTCCCCGCCAACCGGGCGGGGGGGAGAGTCAGCCGAGCAGCGCCATCACCCCGGCGCCGGCGGCGGCGGCGAGGATGGCGATGCCGGCATAGCGTGCCCAGCGGCTGTGCTCGACCAAGCGTATCTCGGCGAGCGGCGGCGGCGGCGGGGCGCCGCCGGCCGGCGGGAAGCGCGCCTCGATCCGGCGCAGCAGATCGGGCAGGCGCAGCAGCAGCTTCACATCCTCGCGCAGCCGGTCCGCGACGAACGCCTCCGGACCCAGTTCCGAGCGCAGCCATTCGCGGACGAAGGGCTCGGCCGTCTCCCACATGTTGATGTCGGGATCGAGCGCGGTGGCGACGCCTTCCACCATCACCATCGTCTTTTGCAGCAGCAACAGATGCGGCTGCACCGGCATGTCGAAATCGCGGGTGATGGCGAACAGGCCGTCGAGCATCTGGCCGACCGAGATATCCTTCACCGGCAGGCCGCGGATCGGCTCGCCCACCGAGCGCAGCGCGGTGGTGAACTCGGCAATATTGTGATGCGAGGGCACGTATTGCGCCTCGAAATGGATTTCGGCGACGCGCGCATAATTGCCGGTGATAAGGCCGTGCAGGATCTCGGCGAGCCACAGGCGCGCGCGCCGGTCGATGCGGCCCATGATGCCGAAGTCGATCGCCGCGAGCCGGCCGTCGGGCAGCGCGAAGAGATTGCCCTGATGCATGTCGGCGTGGAAGAAGCCCTCGGCGATCGCCTGCCTCAGGAAGCTGCGCACCAGCGTCCGCGCCAACGCCGAGAGATCATGGCCGGCGGCAAGGAGGGCGGCACGGTCCGACAGCTTGATGCCGTCGATCCATTCGAGCGTAAGCACGCGCCGCGCGGTGCGTTGCCAGTCGATGGCGGGAACCATGAAACCGGGCTCGGCCGCGGCGCCCTCGGCAAGCTCGGACGCAGACGCGGCCTCGCGCCGGAGGTCCAGCTCGCGCGCGGTCCACTGGCGGAAGGTGGCGATCACCTGGCGCGGGCGCAGTCGCTCCAGTTCGCCGCCGAAGCGCTCGGCATGGGCAGCGGCCCATTCATAGGTCTCGACCGCCTGCGCCATGACATCCTCGATGCCTGGGCGCAGCACCTTCACCGCGACATGGGCGCCGTCCAGCGTCACGGCACGGTGGACCTGCGCGATCGAGGCGGCGCCGATCGGCTCCTCGTCGATGGAGGTGAAAATCTGGTCGAGCGGCTTTTCCAGCGCCGTCTCGATCGCGGCGCGGATCGTGGCGAAGGGCACCGGCGGGGCCTGATCCTGCAAGCGCAGCAGGTCGTGCGCCGCCTCGGGCCCGACCAGATCGGGGCGGGTGGCGAGCGCCTGGCCGAGCTTGATCGCGGCCGGGCCGATCGCCTCGAAGGCGTCGGCGTAACGCGGCGTCCTGGGCACGCGCGCGCCGATGCGAATGAACCGGATGAGCTGGCGCACGCGATTGGGCGTGAGCGGATCGGTCTCAATGCCGCGCAGCGCGCCGTGGCGGGCGAGCGTGCGCCCCCAGCGGCCGAGGCGAACCAGATGGACGACGGCGGATGTCATTGTCCGGCGATCAGATCTTCCAGCCGGAATGGATGGCGACGAGGCCGCCCAGCATCGGCTCCACCGAGGGGCGCACGAAGCCGGCGTCGGCGATCATGGCTTTGAACCGCTCCATGTCGGGGAAGCGGCGGATCGATTCGATCAGATAACGATAGCTCTCCTCGTCATGCGCCAGCAGCTTGCCGAGCCTGGGCACGAGATGATGCGAATAGCTGTCGTAAAGCTCGCGGAAGCCGGGCCACAGCGTCGTCGAGAATTCGAGGCAGAAAAAGCGGCCGCCGCGTTTCAGCACGCGGTGCGCCTCGGCCAGCGCCTTGTCGATATGGGTGACGTTGCGGATGCCGAACGCGATCGTATAGCCGTCGAAGCGGCGATCCTCGAAGGTCAGCGTCTCGGCATTCTGCTCGGACCAGACCAGCCCCTCGATATTGCGGCGGCGGGCGCGCTCCATGCCCACCTCCAGCATCGCGCCGTTGATGTCCGACACGGTGACGGCGGCGCCGCGCGCGGCCATGCGGAAGGCGATGTCGCCGGTGCCGCCGGCCATGTCGAGGATATGCTCGCCGGCGCGCGGGTTGACGCGGCGGACAAAGCGATCCTTCCACAGCCGATGCATGCCGCCGGACATGGCGTCGTTCATCAGGTCATAACGAGAGGCGACGCTGCGGAACACGGCGCCGACCCTCTCGGTCTTTTCCTCAGGCGTTACCTCGGCATAGCCGAAGGATACGGTTTCGCTGGTCATGGAACGCCCTATCGGGGGCGGCGGGCGGTTGCGCAAGCCCGGGGGGCGGGCTAGCGGCGGTTCATGCCGGAATTACCCGAGGTCGAGACGACGGTGCGCGGGCTGGAGCCTGTGCTGGAGGGCCATGTGCTCACCCATGTCGAGGCGCGGCGGGAGGACCTCAGGCGAGCCTTCCCGCCGGACCTGCGCCAGCGGCTGACGGGCGCGCGGGTGACCGGACTCGCCCGCCGGGCCAAATATGGGCTGATCGACACCGATCGCGGCGACACGATGATCTTCCATCTCGGCATGTCGGGGCGGTGGCGGGTCGACCCCGGCGAGCTGGGCGCGCACGACCATCTCCTGCTGGAGACGGAGGCGGGGCGGCGGCTGTCGCTCAACGACCCGCGGCGCTTCGGATCGGTCGACCTCGTCGAGACGGCGGCGCTGGCGGACTGGCCGGCGTTCCGCGCTCTCGGGCCGGAGCCGCTGGGGCCGGACTTCACCGGCGCCCATCTGCGCCGCGCCTTCGAAAAGCGCACGGCCCCGGTCAAGGTGCTGCTGCTGGACCAGCGGATCGTGGCGGGGCTGGGCAACATCTATGTCTGCGAGGCGCTGAACCTCGCCCGGATCAGCCCGACGCGGGCCGCCGGCACGATCACCCTGCCGCGGCTGGAACGGCTCGCCGAGGCGGTACGCGCGGTGCTCGTCTCGGCGATCGCGGCGGGCGGATCGACGCTGCGCGATTATGCCCGGCCCGACGGGGAGCTCGGCTATTTCTCCAAGCAGTTCCGCGTCTACGACCGGGAGGGCAAGCCCTGCCCATGCGGAAAGGGCATCGTGCGGCGGCGGGTGGATGCCGGGCGTTCCACCTATTATTGCCCGGCCTGCCAACGCTGAATCGTTGACGGCGGGCGCGCCGATATGTAATGGGCCGCCCTTGTCCGGTGCGGGATGCTTCCCGCGCCGTTTTCATTTTCGAATTCGAACCGAGGACGAGTGAATGGCGAACACGCCGCAGGCCAAAAAGCGCATCCGCCGCAACGACCGTCGCGCGGAGATCAACGGCAACCGGGTGAGCCGCATCCGTACCTTCATCAAGAAGGTGGAGACGGCGCTGACGACGGGCGACAAGACGGCCGCTGCCGCCGCCCTCGCCGCCGCCCAGCCGGAGCTGTTCCGTGGCGTTGCCAAGGGCGTGATCCACAAGAATACGGCCAGCCGGAAGTTCCAGCGCCTGTCCAAGCGAGTCGCAGCTCTCGCCTGACACGGAAGCGTAACGCGACAAGCGGCTTCGAGCCCGCGTGCCCCACGGCACGCGGGCTTTTATGACATTTTGGCCGGTGCGAGCTCTTCGCAAGAACCCATTGAAGTGACACGATTCGTGTTGCGATGCCCCCGCTGATGTGCGAATTCCTTGATCAAAATCAAAGGCATATCTACCCCCTGAGGGGGAGGCGGCGGGATTGCGTGTCAAGCCGCTTTATTTCGATTGTGTGACGTCCATTGGCCTTGATCGGCGGCCGTCGCCATCCCTAAAAGGATCGAACCACGGCGACGAATCGACGCCGTGAACAGCACCGAGACAGGCTTCGTCCCGGCCATGGCGCTTAGCGTTCTGGCCGTGGGGAAAGCGCGTCCTCGATAAAAATGGGCTCGCGTCGATCGGTGCGCGGACGGTTAGGGAGCGGACGGAGCGTGGGGCAGGCGACGGCATCGGCGATGATACAGGGGGCGATGTCCGAGTCCGATCCGGTGAGCCTCGCCTGGGCCGAGATTCGCGCCGGTCTGCGCCGCGACTGTGGCGCGCGTACCTTCGACGGCTGGCTGAAGCCGATCCGGTTGGCCGGCCATGACCTCGATGCCGGCGTGATCGAGCTGGTGCTGCCGTCGCAATTCATGGCGAGCTGGGTCGAGTCGAACTATGCCGAGCGTCTGGCCCTGGCGTGGCGGTCGATGCTGCCGGCGATCCGCCACGTCCATATCCGCGCCGGCGACGTGGCCGGCGACGCCGCAGCGCAGACGGCGCCGCTCGACATCCCCGCGACAGAGACCGCCGTCGCGCCCGAGCCGGAGCCGCAGGCCAATGGCGGCGCGGCGCTGGACGCGCGCTACACCTTCGACAATTTCGTCGTCGGCAAGGCCAATGACGTCGCCTACAACGCCGCGCGCACCGTCGCGGAGGGCGGCCAGCTCGCCTTCAATCCGTTGTTCTTCCATGGCGGCACCGGCCTCGGCAAAACCCATCTGATGCACGCCATCGGCCATGAATATCGCCGCCGCCATCCGGGCGCCGCGGTGATCTACATGTCGGCCGAGAAATTCATGTTCGAGTTCGTCTCGGCGATGCGCAGCAAGGATACGCTGGCGTTCAAGTCGCGGCTGCGCTCCGCCGACCTGCTGATGATCGACGATGTCCAGTTCATCGCCGGCAAGGATTCCACGCAGGAGGAATTCTTCCATACGATGAACGAGATCATCTCGGCCGGCAAAAGGCTGGTGATCTCGGCCGATCGCTCGCCGCAGGACCTCGAGGGTATCGAGGGCCGCATCCTGTCGCGCCTCAGCTGGGGGCTGGTGGCCGACGTCAACCCCGCCGATTTCGAGCTGCGCCTCGGCATCATCACCAAGAAGCTGGAAGGCATGCCGCAGGTCAGCGTGCCGCAGGATGTGGCGATGTTCCTGGCGCGCCGCATCCAGGCCAATGTCCGCGAGCTGGAAGGCGCGCTCAACCGCGTCATCGCTTATGCGATGCTGACCGGGCGGCCGATCGACGTCGATTTCGTGTCGGAGACGCTCGCCGATCAGCTGCGCGCCAGCACGCGACGGATCACCATCGACGAGATCCAGCGCAAGGTCTCGGATCATTTCTGCATCCGTCAGGCGGAGATGACGTCCGCCCGCCGCGCCCGCGAAGTGGCCCGCCCGCGCCAGATCGCCATGTATCTCGCCAAGCAGCTGACGCCGCGCTCGCTGCCGGAGATCGGCCGCCGCTTCGGTGGGCGCGATCACACCACGGTCATCCACGCCGTCCGCCAGATCGAGAAGCTCCGCAAGGCGGACGCCGAGATCGACGCCGATGTGCGCCTGCTGATGCGCCAGCTCGAGGGCTGAGCGGGGCGCCCGGCGCGGCACGGGGTGTTTCGATCACGAGGGTCGCGCGGACGTTTCGATTGATGTCGCTCCGGCGGCCTGCGCTCACGGTTGACGGCCCTCGGCGCGACGGGGTCGCTCAGGGCGAGCGGCTGTCACTTTCCCTCGTCGCGCTGAACCCGTCGACGGGCTGGTTCTGCTTCCACCTGATCGCAGGCCCCTGAGATAGTGGGGGGCGTGGACCCTGAACGAAGCTCGGGGTGACCGGGGACCCCGGGGTGGCCGGATGGTTTGCCCGCCCCGCCATGCTGAACTTGGTTCAGCATCCACCGGGCCACGGGCTCCGAAGATTGTGGGAGCGTGGACCCTGCCGGCTAGGCGGTACCCGGCGATTCGCTCGCCCGGCGGGTCGGAGCGTGGCGCCGGTCGCGCGCAAACGAAAAGGGCGGCCCTTGCGGAGCCGCCCTTTGCTCGGCCGGAAGAGCCCGCCGTCAGCCCTTGGGCTTGGGCGGGATGGTGATGCGGACCTCCTCGCCCGAGCGGCCGGGGAAGCCGGCGAACATCGCGTCGACAAGGTTTGGCACCAGCTCGGTCAACCGGTCATTGGCGGAACGGGCCTTGGCGTGGCCCTCGAACAGGCGCGCGCCATCGGCGGCACGGCTGATCCGCATGTCCAGGAAGCTGGTGTAATAGGTATAGCTGTCGATTTCGGTGCCGCCCCAGCCACCCCAGCCGGAGCCCCAGGCGCCCCAGCCGCCCGGATAGAAGGGACGATAGCCGCCCCAGCCGCCGAAACGGCCCCAGCGACCCCAGCCGCCGCCCCAGCCGCCACCATAGGGGCCGTAGAAGGGCGCAGGCCGGCTGACGATCTGCTGGCGGCCATTGTCGACGCCATAATCGAGCGCGACGACGAGCTGCGCGCCGTCCCGGCTTTCCGCCGGACGATAGCCATATTGGGTGAGCCGCTGGGACACGAGGCTGGCGTAGGTCTGGAATTCCAGCCCGCCCTGCATCTCCGCACTGCCCGCCTCGATGAAGAAGGTCTGGCCCTGGGCGGGCGGCAGCTGCTGGAAGCGCGCGACATCGGCCTTGAACGACGTGGCGCAGGCGCCCAGCGCCAGCATGGAGAGCGGAGCGGCTACGGCGAGAATGGATTTGCGGATCGACATGGGATGCGACCTTCTGGGCGGAGCGGCCCGGTTCTGGTTTCTTTTGGAAACCTTTAGCCGTGCGGCAATGAATGCTGCTTGAACGTTTCTGATAATGCGCGGGTTTCCCTCATCGCGATAGTCCGACGGCGCGATAGGCGCTGTCGAGCGTCGGGGCGGCTTCGGCACGCGCGCGAGTGGCGCCGACGTCGAGCAGGCGATCCAGCTCGGCGGGGTCGCCGGCGAACTGATCGAGCCGCGCCTTGATCGGCCGCAGCGTCTCGACGAGCAGCTCGGCCAGCGCCGGCTTGAACGCGCCGAAGCCCTGGCCGGCGAAGTCGCCGAGCACCTGTTCGACGGTCCGATCGGCCAGCGCGGCATAGATGCCGACGAGGTTGCGCGCCTCGGGCCGCTCGGCGAGGCCGGCGGGGTCGGCCGGCAACGGATCGGGATCGGTCTTGGCCTTGCGGACCTTGGCGGCGACGGTGTCGCTGTCGTCGGTGAGGTTGATGCGGCTCATGTCCGAGGGATCGGACTTGGACATCTTGGCGGTGCCGTCACGCAGCGACATGATCCGCGCCGCCGTCGGGGGGATGATCGGGTCGGGCAGGGGGAATAGCTCGACGTCGAAGTCGGTGTTGAACTTGGCGGCGACATCGCGGGCCAGCTCGAGATGCTGCTTCTGGTCGTCGCCGACCGGCACATGCGTGGCGCGGTAGAGCAGCACGTCGGCGGCCATCAGCACCGGATAGGTGTAGAGACCGACCGAGGCGCCTTCGCGATTCTTGCCCGCCTTGTCCTTGAACTGGGTCATGCGGTTGAGCCACCCGATGCGGGCGGTGCCGCTGAGCAGCCAGGTCAGCTCGGCATGGGCGGGCACGCGCGCCTGGTTGAACATCACCGCCTTGGCCGGATCAATGCCGGCCGCGAGCAGCGCGGCTGCCATCGACCGGACATTGGCGGCAAGCTCGGCCGGATCATTGTGCACGGTGATCGCGTGCAGGTCGGCGAGGAAGAAGAAGCAGTCGCCGCCCTCCGCTGCGACCTCGTCCTGCATGCGCACCCAGTTGCGGATCGCGCCGAGATAATTGCCGAGGTGAAGGTTGCCGGTGGGCTGGATGCCCGAGACGATGCGCTTGCTCATAATCCCCGCGCCTTGCGGGGCGCGGGCGGCGGCGTCAAGCGCGGCGGCGCCGCACCAGCGCCTTGAGTTCGCCGACGCGGAAGGCGCCGAGCAGGAAGGCGGCGCCGAAATAGATCGCCGCCGCCGGCCCGATCAGCGCGACGAGGCCGAGGACGCGATGCAGCACATGGCCGCGCATCAGCGGCGCCACCGCGGGATTGAGCAGGAACAGCGAGGCGGCCATCACCGCCGTCGCCGCGATCAGCCGCAGCGCCCGGCCCCGCAGGCGCGCGTCGAGCACGAGATCGCCGCGCCGCCGCAGCGTCCACCACAGCAGGCCGACATTCACCCACGCCGCGACCGAGGTCGACAGCGCCAGCCCGACATGGGCCAGCGGCCACACCAGAACCAGGTTGAGGACAAGGTTCACGGCCATGGCGGCGAGGGCGATGCGCACCGGCGTCCTGGTGTCGGCGCGAGCATAGAAGCCGGGCACCAGCACCTTGATGAGGATATAGGCCGGCAGACCGGAGGCGAAGGCGGTGAGCGCGGCGGCGCTCGCCACTGCGTCGGAATAGGTGAACACGCCATATTGCAGCGTGCCTTGGATCAGCGGCAGCGACGAGAACATCAGCCCGGCGAAGGCGGGGAGGGTGAGCAGCAGCACCAGCTCGATGGCTCGGTTCTGCGTATCGTTGGCGGCCGCCGCGTCGCCACTGCCGATGTGGCGGGAGAGGACCGGCAGGATCGCCGTGCCGACGCCGATGCCGATCATGCCCAGCGGCAGCTGGTTCAGCCGATCGGCATAATAGAGATAGCTGACCGAGCCCTGGGGCAGGAAGCGCGCGGCGAGCGTCGTCGAGATCAGCAGGTTGAACTGCACCGCCCCGGCGCCGAGCGCTGCCGGCCAGATCAGCTTGAGCAATTGCTTCACGTCCGGCGACAGGCGCGGCGCCCGCAGGCGCAGGGAGACGCCGGCGCGGCGGCAGGCCCAGATCAGCCAGCCGAGCTGCATCGCGCCCGACACGGTGACGGCGATCGCCTGGGTGCGCGCGGTATCGACGTCGCTATGGCCGCGGAAGAAGAGCAGGCCGGCGATCATGCAGATGTTGAGCAGGATCGGCGCGGCGGCGTTTACCCAGAAGCGGTCGACCGAATTGAGGATGCCGCCCAACAGCGACACCAGCGAGATGAGCATCAGATAGGGGAAGGTGATCCGCGTATATTCGACGGCGAGCGCGAGCTTGCCGCCCCCGTCGCCGGTGCCGCCTTCGGGGAAGCCGCCGGTCATCGCCCACACGATCGGGCCGGCGGCGAGCATCATCAGCGCGGTGAAGATGATCAGGAACGGCAGCAGCACCGAAAGCACCTGATCGGCGAAGCGGAGGGCGGCGGGCAGGCCGTCACGCCCCTGCCTTTGCTCCTGCCCCATGATGCGGCTGAACATCGGCACGAAGGCGGCGGAGAAGGCGCCCTCGGCAAACAGCGCACGAAACAGGTTGGGCAGCCGCCAGGCGATGAGGAAGGCGTCGGAGGCGAAGCCGGCGCCGACGAATCGCGCCATCAGCGTGTCGCGCGCGAAGCCGAGAATGCGGCTGACCAGAGTCAGTCCGCCGATCGTCATGGTGTTGCGGACGAGGCTCATCGGCGGAGGCGGGAATGATGAAACACGCGGCTGTCACCGATCGCTGGAGGATGTCCCCACCGTTCGTCCCGGGCAGGCATCGGCACCGTCGACGCCCCGCATAGAACGACGGCGCCAGCCGGCACCGTCCTTTCGATACGAGGCTTCGACACGCTCAGCCTCTGCTCAGGGCGAACGGGACCAGGATGCCCAGTTCCCATCCGCATCCGGCAAAGGCGCGCTTACGCCTCGCCCTGGACCTCGAACGTGCCGCCCTGCTCCTGCTGCTGCAGCTGGGCGAGGTAGAGCGCGGTGAAGTCGATCGGCTCCAGCATCAGCGGCGGGAAGCCGCCGTCGCGCACCGCGTCGGCGACGATGCGGCGCACGAACGGGAAGATCAGGCGCGGGGCCTCGGCGAACAGGAAGGGCTGGAGCTGCTCTTCCGGAACGTTACGCAGCGCGAACAGCGTGCCGTAGGTCAGCTCGACCTGGAACGCGGTCTGGGAGGCGGACACCGCCTTGATCTCGGCCTTCAGCACGACCTCGTAGACATCCTCGGCGACCTTGGTCGAGCCGAAGTTGAACTGGACGTCGATCTGCGGCTGCCCCTGCCACTGGTAGACGGCCGGCGCGTTCGGATTCTCGAACGAGAGATCCTTCACATATTGGGTGATGATGCCGACCTGGGGCGCGAAATCCTGCCCGTTGCCCTGCGCGTCGCCCGTGCCTTCATCGGCCATTTTCATTAACCCTCGATCATGTGAAAAGTCGGCCGCGCGCCTAGCAGGCGCCCCGGCCCGGGGCAATGGCATGAGCCATTCCGCACATCGCGACAAGGGTTTCTGGAACAAGCGACGTCGAGGTTATTTGAAACCAGCGGCCTAGTCGCCTATGTGGGTCGGTGCATCCGTCCGTCAGGAGCCATGGTGGTCACGATAGTCATCCTCGCAATGGTCGCCGCGTTCGTCGCGTTGCGTCTCTATACCGTGCTAGGCCGCCGCACCGGCCATGAGCAGCAGCCCTTGCCGCTCAAGCCGGTCGAGGATCGCGCCAGCGTCTCGCCGCCGCGCCAGATCGCCGAGGCGGTCGCGGCACCCGCGCCCGAGCAGATGATCGAGGCGCAGGCGCGCGAAGGGTTGCGTGCGATCGTCTCCGCCGATCCGTCGTTCGACGCCGGCCGTTTCCTGGAGGGCGCTAAGTCCGCCTATCGCATGACGCTCGAAGCGTTCTGGGCGGGGGACGAGGCGGCGCTGGCGCGGCTGTGCGACGAGGAGGTGCGCGCCGCCTTCGTCGAATCGATCGAGCAGCGCCGCGCCGACGGCCATGTCCTCGACAATCGTCTGGTGACGATCGAGAACGCCGCGATCCAGGATGCCCGCCTCTATGGCTCGACGGCGCTGGTGACGGTGCGCTTCGATGCCGACATCGCCGCCGTGACGCGCGACGCCGACGGCAATGTCGTCGCCGGATCGCTGACCGACGCGGTGCCGACGCACGATCTCTGGACGTTCAGCCGGCAGGTGAAGGCTGACGATCCCAACTGGGTGCTGGTCGAAACCGACGACGCGGCGTGATCGCGCCGCTCCGGGTTTCGCGCGGTCTCGGGCTGGGGGCGCTGCTCGCGCTCGCCGCCTGTGTCGGGCCGACTCGGCAGGGGCCGACGCCGCGCCCCGCGCCGACCCCGCCCCCCGCCCGCCCGCAGATCGCGGTGCCGGTCCCGCCCGCGCCCACCCCGGCCAACGCCGTCGCCGCGGGGCTGAAACCCGGACCTGCCTTTGCCTCCCTGCCGACGGGGCAGCGGCCGCTGTCGGCGGCGCTGACCGCGTTCCGCCTGTCCTGTCCGGCGCTGGTGCGCCGCAGCGATCCGTCCGGGCTGACCCGCCCGGCCGACTGGCAGCCGGCCTGCGATGCTTCGGTGAGTTGGCCCGACACTGACGCGCAGGCCTTCTTCGCGCGCTATTTCGAGACGGCGCAGGTGGGCGACGGGCGGCTGTTCGCAACCGGCTATTACGAGCCCGAGATCGCCGGATCGCGGGTGGCGGCGCCGGGTTTTGCGGTGCCGATCTACCGCAATCCCGGCGACATCATCGAAGTCGATCTCGGCCTGTGGTCGCAGGAGCTGAAGGGCCGGCGGGTACGCGGGCGAATCGAGCGCAACCGGCTGGTCCCCTATTACGAACGCGGGCAGATCGAGGACGGCGTGCTCGCCGGGCGCGGGCTTGAGCTGGCTTGGGCGGCCGACCCGGTGGAGCTGTTCTTCCTGGAGATCCAGGGCTCTGGACGGCTGCGCCTGCCGGACGGTTCGGTGATGCGGCTCGGCTTCGATGGGCAGAACGGCCGCGACTATGTCGGCATCGGCAGGCTGATGCGCGACCGCGGCCTGCTCGGGCCGGGCGAGACGAACATGCAAGGCATCATGGCGTGGCTGCGCGCCCACCCCGATGAAGGCCGCGCGATCATGCGCGAGAACAAGAGCTACGTGTTCTTCCGCGAGCTGACCGGCGCCGGGCCGATCGGGGCGATGGGCGTGGCGGTGACCGGCGGCAGCTCGGTGGCGGCGGACCCGGGCTTCGTACCCCTTGGCGCGCCGATCCTGCTCGACGCCGACCGGCCGGAAGCGAGCGGCCTGTGGATCGCGCAGGACACCGGGGGCGCGATCAAGGGCGCCAACCGGGTCGACACTTTCTGGGGCGCGGGCGCGGATGCGCGCACCATCGCGGGCGGCATGTCGGCGCGCGGGCAGGCGTGGCTGCTGCTGCCGATCGGAACGCTGGCGAGGCTGGGGTCAGGCAATGGTGCGGCGCCGCCTCGACCCTGAGGAACAGGCGCTATGGGCGAAGGTGGCCGGTACGGTGAAGCCGCTGCCCGGGCGGGTGGTGCCGCCGGTGCCGAGGCACGCCGTGGCGCCAGACCTGCCGGCCGTGCTCGCTCACGAACCGCAGCCGGCCCGGGAGCGCAAGGCCCCGCCACGCCCGGCGAAGCCGCCGGCGAACACGCTGGACGCGACCTGGGATCGCCGTCTCGGCCGGGGGCTTGCTGCCCCGGACATGACGCTCGACCTGCACGGCTACACGCTCGCCGCGGCTCATGCCGCGCTCGACGCGGGGCTTGCGCGGGCGGTGGCGCAGCAGGCGCGGCTGGTGCTGCTCGTCACCGGCCGGCCACCGCGCGGCGAGTGGCACCCGGACGTGCCGCGGAGAGGCGCGATCCGCGCGGCGATTGGCGACTGGCTGGGCAGCTCCCGCTTCGCCGACCGCATCGCCGCCGTGCGTGGCGCCCATCCGCGTCATGGCGGGGCGGGGGCGCTCTACATCGTCATGCGGCGGCCGCGTTAGCGGCGCAACACCATGGAAAGGCCGCCTCACTCCCCGCAATGGGGGGGAGGATTCCTTAAGACCTGCCGGCTATCCGGACGTTCGCTAAGCGGCGACGGGGATGATGGCGGCGGATCAATCACACAAGGGTCGGGCGCTGGCATTCGCCCTGGGCGCGGGCGCGCTCGCCTTTTTGCTGTGCGTGCTCGGCATGCTCGCGTGGCCCGGCCTGTCGGCGGAGGTCGATGAGGTCGCTGCGGCGCTCTCCGTATCGGTGATGTGCGGCGTGCTGAGCTGGGCCGCTGCCGAACGCGCGATCGCCGTCCATGCCGAGGCGATCGACGCCATTTCCGAGCGGCTCGAACAGGCTGCGGCGGGCGACATCGTCTCGCCAAGCCCGCCGGCCGTGGGCGTCGCCTGGCCCGGGGTGGCGGAAGCGCTGGACATGATGTTCGCGCGCATGCGCCGCAATCTCGACCGGGTGAACCGGCTGGCCTTCTATGACCCGGTAACGGGGCTGCCGAACCGAGCCCATTTCCGCGAGACCGCCGCCTGCGCCATCGAGGAGGCAGTGGCCGGCGGCGAGCGGCCGGCGTTGCTGTTCGTCGACCTCGACGGCTTCAAGCTGGTCAATGACCGGTTCGGTCATGCCGCCGGCGATCGCATGCTGGCGGAGATGGCGGCGCGGCTGCGCGAGGTGCTGATCGACAGGGACGGAGCGTTGCCGGCGCGGCTGGCGGGAGACGAGTTCATCATTCTGCTCACCGATGGCAACGCGGCGCTGGCGCTGGCCGAGGCGGTGGTGGAGGCGGCGAAGGCGCCGGCGACGATCGAGGGGCAGGCCGTCGCGATCGGCGCGTCGGTGGGGGTGGCGCTGTGGCCGGACCATGGCCGGACGCTGCCGGGGCTGATGGGCGCGGCCGACCGCGCGATGTATCAGGCCAAGGCCGCCGGCCGGGGGCGGGCCTGCCTGTTCGACGGGATCGTCGATCAGCCGGGCAGAACGCGACGGAGCAAGGCCGCGTAAATCCGCGCGAGCTGGCGCAGATCGTCGACGGCGACGGCCTCGTCCAGCTTGTGCATCGTCGCGTTGGGCAAGCCGAATTCGACCACCGGGCAGATGCGCGACAGGAAGCGCGCGTCGGAGGTGCCGCCGGTCGTGGACAGCTCGGCCACGAGGCCGGTGACCTCGGTGATCGCCTCGCCCAGCATGCCGGACAGCGCGCCCGGCGCGGTGAGGAATGACTCGCCGGAGATGCGCGCGGTGAGCGTGGCGCGCGGCGCCTCCTCCAGCAGGATGGCGCGCACCTGGTCGACCAGCGCCTCGCCGCTATGCATGTCGTTGAAGCGGATGTTGATGCGCGCAGTGGCGCGGGCGGGGATGACGTTGGCGGCGGGATTGCCGATGGCGATGTCGGTGATCTCGAGATTCGAAGGCTGGAACCATTCATTGCCGCGATCGAGCTCGAGCGCGCTGAGGCGGGCCAGCGCGCGCACCAGCCGCGGCGCGGGATTGTCGGCGAGATGTGGATAGGCGACATGGCCCTGCGTGCCCGGCACATCGATCCACATATTGACGGAGCCGCGCCGGCCGATCTTCATCATGTCGCCGAGCCGCGACTGCGAGGTCGGCTCGCCGACCAGGCACAGGTCCGGGTGCTGGCCGTTAGCGGCCATCCACGCGATCAGCGACCGGGTACCGTAGGTGGCCGGGCCTTCCTCGTCGCCGGTGATGATCAGGCTGACCGTGCCGGGATGGTCGCGCACTTCCGCGGCGGCGGCAACGAAGGCGGCAATGGCGCCCTTCATGTCCACCGCGCCGCGCCCGTAGAGCACGCCGTCCGCCACTGTCGCTGTGAACGGGTCACTCGCCCAGCCTTCGCCCGGCGGCACGACGTCGGTGTGGCCGGCGAAGGCTAAATGCGGCGCGCCGGCGCCGCGTACCGCGAAGAGATTCTCGATCGGCCCGTCCGGCGCCTCGCCTGCGGCGAAGCGGTGCACGGCAAAGCCGATGGCGGCGAGGGCCTCGGCGAGCACCGCCATCGCACCGCCGTCTGCGGGCGTGACGCTGGGGCAGGCGATAAGGCGGCCGGCGAGGTCGACCGGATCGATTGCGGCATTCATCCTGGCCCGTCCCCTTGGCGGGATTGAAAATGTCCGTTCGTCCTGGGTAGGAACCGAGCGAAGCCGAAGTACGCTGCTCCGACAGGCTCAGCAGCTACTGAGGGCGAGCGGCTCAATCAATACAGCAGATTCCGGGCCGATGCAGCGAATGGAGGGACAATGCCGAAGATCGATGTCGAGGCCGTGCCGCTGACCAACCGCACCGGCTATCCCGCGCCCTTCGCCGAGGCGGTGGCGGGGCGTTTCGTGCGCCGGCTGGGGCCGGCATCGGGGCTGAGCGAATTCGGGGCGAGCCACGTCACGCTCGAGCCCGGCGCCGCTTCCAGTCAGCGCCACTGGCACGAGGCCGAGGACGAGCTGGTGGTGATGCTGGCTGGCGAGGCGGTGCTGATCGACGATCGGGGCCGCACCGTGATGCGCCCGGGCGACGTCGCCGCATTCCCGAAGAATGACGGCAACGGCCATCACCTCGTCAACGAGAGCGGCCGCCCGTGCACCTTCGTGGCGATCGGCCGGGTGCCGGAGGGCGTCGCCCATTATCCCGACATCGACCTGGTGTTCGACGGGCCGACCGGCCGCTACCTCCACAAGGACGGCACGCCTTATTGAAGCTCGCCTTTCCATTTCATCAGCGCGCGCACCAGCTTCTCGGATTTTTCACTGAATTCGGTTTCGAACAGCGCACTCGCCTGGGTCTTGCGACCGTGGAGGGCATGGGCGAGGACATCGGCGGCGGTGACGTGAAACTCGGCGTGGAGCCGCTTCACCACCTTGTAGGGGAGGCCCCCCTTGGTGCCGGCGTCGATTTCCGGACTGTGATGCAGCCATTTGCCGAAGGCGCATTTGTCGTCGCAGCGCACTTCGGCGACGTTGGCGTCGCTGATCCCCGAGCTGATCGCGCTGCGCAGGCGCATCTTCCACAATCCATGCGCGCCGATCCCGTCGGCAATTCCCTTCACAAGATGGCTAGCCATGGCATTCATCCCGTTCGATGACGACATCGAACGCTAGCCCCGAAATCCTTGCATCGGATTAACGGTAGAAATGAATCTAACAGGGACACGAATGAATTAATACGACTGTCATTGTCAATGAAATCCGGCAGAGAGGCCGAGCATGCCGCGCCTCGCTTCCATCATCCGCGCCGCTTTTTCGGTGGCGCTGCGCGTGTCCCCGGCCAGCTTCTTGACCTCGCTGGCGACGACCGCGAAGCCGCGGCTGGCATCGCCGCCGCGCGCCGCCTCGATGGTCGCGTTGATGGCCAGCAGGCGGGTCTGGGTGGCGATGCCGCCGATGGTGGTGACGATCGCAGCGAGCTGTTCCATCGTCTCTTCCAGATCGGAGGTGCGGGCTTCGAGCTGGCGCTGGAGGTTGCGTCCTTCCTCAAGCCGGGTCTGCACCTCCTGCTCCAGGCGGACCTGCTGGGTGACGTCGCTGGCGATCTTCATCACCGCGCGCGGGTGGCCGTCCGTGTCGAGGAGGGGGTTGTAAGTCGCCTGGATCCACACATCGCCCCCGTCGCGGCCGCGGCGCAGATAGCGGCCCGAGGCGAACTGGCCGCGCCCCAGCCCTTCCCAGAAATCATGATATTCCATCGACTCGGCAAAGGCCGGCGAGCAGAGCACCGAATGGTGGCGCCCGATCAGCTCGTCCCAGCGATAGCCGAAGGCGCGGACGAAATTGTCGTTCACGTCGAGGATCATGCCGTCCAGCGAGAATTCGGCGACCGCCTGGGACCGCGAGATGGCGTTGATGCGGCCTTCGAACTCGGCGTTTCTCTCGCGGGAATCGGTGACGTCGAGGGCGAGCTTCAGGATCTTGCAGGGCTGGCCCCCGGCATCGAGGATCGGGTTATAGGTGGCGCGCAGCCATACTTCCCGGCCGTCGCTGGTCAGGCGCTTGTAGATGCCGCTGTCGAACTCGCCCCGGGCGAGCTTGTCCCAGAAGGCGGCATGGGCCGACGAGGCGGCATGGCCGGCCGGGCAGAACATCGCGTGCGGGGCGCCCTCAATCTCGTCGAGCCTGTAGCCCATCATGTCGAGGAAGGCGTCGTTTGCCCACAGCACCTTGCCGTCGAGGGCGAATTCAATGACCGGCTGGGAGCGGCAGACCGCCTGCCAGACCGCTTCCCCCATGTCCTCGCGCACCATGTCCCGCTCCGTCGCCCTCCCCAGAAAAAGGGTTAAACGGCGTTCGTAAACATATCCGTAATGGTGCCGATTCCGCGTGATCTGCGTGGAGCGCCCTGCGCTATTTTGCCGGCACCTCGAACTTCTCGATCACCCACGGCTCTTCCTGGGCGGCGGCGATCCATTCGCGGACGAACGGATGGTCGATCACCGCCGCGCCATAGGCGGCGGCAAAGCGCGGCACCGGGATGGCATAGGTGAGCAGGCGGGTCACCACCGGCGCGAACATGATGTCCACCGCGCCGAAATCCCCGAACAGGAAATCACCCGATCCCCCCCAGCGCGACCGCGCCTCGGCCCACAGCTCGACGATGCGGGTGACGTCGCGCTGGGTGCCTTCCGACAATTCGGCCGGCGGATAGCGGCGGCGCACGTTCATGCCATGCTCACGGCGCAGCGTCGCGAAGCCGGAATGCATCTCCGCCGCCATCGAGCGCGCCGCAGCGCGGGCGGCGGCGTCGGCGGGCCAGAAGCGATCGTCGCTGGATTGCTCGGCGAGATATTCGATGATCGCCATGCTGTCCCACACGACGATGTCGCCATCCCACAGGATCGGCACCTTGCCCGAGGACGGCGCGAACTCGTCGCCCTGGCGGCGCTTGTCCCAATCCTCGTCATAGAGGGGGACGACGATCTCCTCGAATTCGACGCCGGATTGCCGGACGGCGAGCCAGCCCCGCATCGACCAGGAGGAATAGGCCTTGTTGCCGATGATGAGCTTCAACATGGGCGCGGGATAGCCGGGCAGGCTTGAGCCGGCAACCGCATCTCCCGGCAGTATCAGATTCTGGGTCGGGATCACATCGGGATCTTGCGCGCCTTGACCGGGATGCGAGCGACCTTCGCCACCGAAGTGATGTAGAGATAGCCATCGGCGCCGAACTCGCAATTGGAGATCGACCCGTCGAGACGCACGATACCGAGGCGGCGGCCCTGCGGATTGATGATGCTGAGCCCGTCGCGGCTCGACGTCCAGAGATTGCCGGCGGCGTCGATCTTCATGCCGTCCGCGCCGGGGCGCATGCCCTGCGCGGCAAGATCGATGAACGGCCGCTGCGAGACGGAGCGGCCCTGCGCGTCGAGCTTGTGCGCCACCCAGCCGATCTGCCCGTCGGTATGATAGAGGGTGCCGCCGTCGGGCGACAGGGCGATGCCGTTGGGTCGCGCGTCGCGGGTGACCAGGCTGACCTTGCCGTCGCGGCCGAGCCGGAAGACACCGGTAAAGTCCAGTTCGCGCAGCGGCGAATTGGCGCCGCCGGCCAGGCCAGCCGGCGGATCGGTGAAGAACATCGCGCCGTCCGCGGGCGAGATGACGACGTCGTTGGGGCTGTTGAAGCGCTTGCCCTCGAAACGATCCGCCAGCACCGTGCGGCGCCGGGTGACGAGATCAATGCGGACGATGGCGCGGTTGCCGCTGTCCGCAGCGATGATCGCCCCCGGGGCGAGGGCGAGACCGTTGGTCCCCGGCTCGGCAAGACCAGCGGTAGCGGCGTCCGCCTGATAGCCGGAGGGGGCGAGCCACGCGGACTTGCCCTCGCGCGCCGTCCAGCGGCTGATGCCGTTGGCGCGCGGATCGGACACGTAGAGCGCGCCGCGGGCGTCACCGACCCATAGCGGACCCTCGCTCCAGTTGAACCCGTCCATGATGATTTCGGCCTGCGCAGCCGGATCGATCAGCGCATCGAGCGCCGGGTCGAGCCGCTCGACCCGGCCATAGGCGGGCGAGGCGATCGCCTGCGCGAAAAGCGGCGAGGCGAGGGCGGTCGTGACCCCCGCGAGGATTGCGCGGCGGGCGAGGAGGGGCTGGTCCATCGACAGTCTTCCTGACAGGGCGGAGCCTGGGGACTGTATACAGACGAGCCTGCCTAGTCGATCGCCTCCAGCACGGCGGCTCTCAATTCCGGAATTCCTTCGCCGGTTTCGGCAGAGGTGGCCATGATCTCCGGATGAGCGGCGACATGTTTGCGCGCCTCGCCCTCGGTGGCGGCGCGCATCGCGGCGAGCGCGCTCGGCTTGATCTTGTCCGCCTTGGTGAGAACGAGGCGATAGGAGACGGCGGCCTTGTCCAGCATTTCCATCAGCTCGTGATCGACCTCCTTGAGGCCGTGACGGCTGTCGACCAGCACCAGCACGCGGCGCAGCACGGCGCGGCCGCGCAGATAGTCGTTCACCAGGAATTTCCAGCGGCGCACCATATCCTTCGGCGCGCGGGCAAAGCCGTAGCCCGGCATGTCGACGAGCCGAAAACGCAGCGGATCGCCGACGTCGAAGAAGTTCAGCTCCTGCGTGCGACCAGGGGTGTTGGATGTGCGGGCGAGCCCGCTCCGGCCGGTCAGCGCGTTGAGCAGCGAGGACTTGCCGACGTTGGAGCGGCCGGCAAAGGCCACCTCGCGGACCACCGGGTCCGGCAGGAAATTCAGCGACGGCGCCGATTTCAGGAAGCCGACGGGGCCGGCAAAGAGCTTGCGCGCGGCCTCGATCGCGGCGGTGCGCGCATCCTCCTCCTCGGGCGTCACGGCGTCGTCGCCTCGGCGGTGCTGAGCTGCGGCATGCGCGAATAGAGCCACTTCTGCTGCAGGATGGTGAGGACGTTGGACATCGTCCAGTAGAGGACCAGCCCGGCCGCATAGGTGCCCATGATGAACATCATCATCCACGGCATGATCGCGAAGATCTGCTTCTGGGTATCGTCCATCGGCGTCGGGTTGAGCTTGAATTGCAGCCACATCGAGATGCCGAGGAACACCGGCAGCACGCCGATCGCGAAGAAATGCGGCACCGCGAAGTTGAGATAGCCGAAGCCGTTGAGGATCGTCGCCGGATCGGGCGCGGACAGATCGTGGATCCAGCCGACAAAGGGCTGGTGGCGCATTTCGATCGTCACCAGCAGCACCTTGTAGAGCGCGTAGAAGATCGGGATCTGCAACAGGGTGGGAAGGCAACCGGCGATCGGATTGACCTTGGCCTCCTGATAAAGCTTCAGCATCTCCTGCTGCAGCTTCGGCTTGTCGTCCTTGTAGCGCTCCTGCAGCGCCTTCATCTTCGGCTGGATGATGCGCATGCCGGCCATCGAGCGGAACTGCTTCTGCGCGATCGGGAACATCACGCCGCGCACGACGATGGTCAGCAGCATGATCGCCACGCCGAAATTGCCGACCATGCGGAACAGCCAGTCGAGCAGGAAGAAGATCGGCTTTTCGAGGATCTCGAACCAGCCCCAGTCGATGGCGCCGTCGAAGCGGGTGACACCGGCCTCGTTCTGATAGCGGCGCAGCAGCTTCACTTCCTTGGCGCCAGCGAACAGACGGACCTGGGTGGTGGTGGCGGTGCGCGGCTGCACGACCTGCGTCGGATAGGCGGCATCGGCCTGAAAGCGGTCGCCGGCCGAGCCGCGGAAGCCGCCGTCCCACTTCGCCGCGGCCGGCGGGGAGAGGGCGGCCAGCCAATATTTGTCGGTGAAGCCGATCCAGCCGCCCGTCGAGGTGAAACGCGGCGCCTCGCCGGCGGTCAGATCCTTGAAATCGACCTTGTAGTTGGTGACGCCGTCAAATGTGCCGATCGGCCCGGTGTGGATCGTCCAGCCGGACGGGTCCTTGGAGATGCCGGTGCGGTTGACCAGCGAGAAGGGCGTCACCGCCACCGCGCCGGCGCCGGCGTTAACGACGCGCTGGGTGACGGTGAACAGGAAATCCCTGTCGACTGCGAACATCAGCTCGAAGCGCTGGCCCTGGCCATTGTCCCAGCTCAGCGTCACCGGGGTTTCCGGGGTCAGCTTCGGCGCAGAGGCGGTCCACAGCGTATTGGCGTCCGGCACGCGGACATTCTGCCCGGTCCAGCCGAACTGGGCGAAATAGGCTTCACCCGCGCCCGACGGCGAGAACAGGCGCACGGGCAGCGAATTCTTGGCGAGCGTCTCCTTATAGTCGGACATCACCAGATCATCGATGCGCGCGCCCTTCAGGTTCAGCGTGCCGGCGAGGCGCGGCGTGGCGATCGCCACGCGCGGGCTCTCGGCGAGCACGACGGCGCGGGCGCGCACCACCGCCGGCGCGCTGCCGGTCGGGCTGGCGTTGGGATCGGGCAGCGGCACCGACTTGCCCTTGACGACCTGGGTCGTCGGCTTGGTCGCCGTCGGCAGCACCCGGTCGGAGACGAGGCTCCATCCGAACAGCACGAGCGCGGAGAGGATGAGCGCGATGATCAGGTTGCGCTGTTCAGACACGGGGCCTTGATTCCTTCGGTGAGCGGCGCGTCATGGCACGGGATCGTGGCCGCAGCCACCCCAAGGCTGGCAACGCAGCAGCCGGTGCGCGGCAAGATAGCTGCCCCGGAACAGGCCGTGGCGGCGCCACGCCTCGATCGCGTAGGCAGAGCAGGAGGGCGAGAAACGGCAGGACGGCGGCAGGATGCGCGACGGCCCGAGCTGCCACAACCGGGCAAGCAGGATCAGCGGCAGGACGAGCAGATTTCTGGGGACGGAGCGATCATCGCCCCTCGCGCCTGGCGAACGGCAGGTCGCCGAATGCCGGTGCGCGCTCATGCCTCACCCGCCCGTTGCGCCAGCTTGCGCAACGCCTTTTCGAGATCGGCGCGGAGCTTCGCGAAATCGCTCTCCACACCGCCGGCCCGCGCGATCAGCACATGATCCGCGCCGGCGATCCCGAACGCCGGCATCAGCTCGCGGCCGAGCGCGCGGAAGCGGCGCTTGACGCGATTGCGGACCACGGCGTTGCCGATCTTCTTGGTGACGGTGATGCCCAGCCGGCGGACCGGATCGCCATCGCCGCGCGGGCGGGCGAGCAGCACGAACCCCGGCATCGGCGCGCGCAAGGCGCTGTTCGCCGCCAGGAAATCCGGGCGGCGGCGCAGGGTCTCGTAAGGAGAGGGCTTCAGGCGGAAAGCGTCTTGCGGCCGCGGGCGCGGCGAGCCGCCAGCACCTTGCGGCCACCCGGCGTCGCAGAGCGCGAGCGGAAGCCGTGGCGACGCTTGCGCACGAGGCGGCTGGGCTGGAAGGTGCGCTTCATCGTTCATTCCTCGGGCGTGTCGTCTAACGAAAAGGGCCGGCATGGGCCGGCCGCTGTCGAAGGGGCGCATAGGTCGAACGGGCATGAGAGTCAATCTTCGCCGCGCGCACGGCGCCTGGCGACGCGGCGGCGGTGGCTCTCCCGCCTCAGCGCCCAATCTCCCCAGCCGCCGAGACGCGGCCAGCGCGCCTTGAAGCGCACATAGAGCCGTTTGGCCATACTGGAATTCTTGAGGACCAGCGCCATGCCGCCGGCGAACAGGAACACGCCGCCCGGCCCGGGCAGAATGCCGACCACCGGCGTCAGCACGAGGAGCACGATGCCGAGCCCGAACAGCCACGGGCGCGTCCAGCCCGGCAGGTGCAGGTGCATGATCTTGGGTGGCCCTGGCATCGCCGCCTGATGTTGGGGCGGCCGGACAGGCCCGCAAGTGCGACGCCGGGCATCGGCCTTATCATGGCCATCCCGGCCATTGCCGTTTTCGGGTCGAGATCCTAGTAACTCGCCTGCGGGCCAGCGTTTGATAGGGGCCCGCATTCCCATGGTTGCGCATGTTTCCACCGTCGCCTTTCTCGGGCTGGAGGCGCGCGGCGTCGAGGTGCAGGTGCAGCTCGCCGCCGGCCTGCCGGCGTTCGTGGTGGTCGGCCTCGCCGACAAGGCGGTGGCGGAAAGCCGCGAGCGGGTACGCGCCGCGCTTGCCGCGATCGGGCTGGCGCTGCCGCCCAAGCGCATCACGGTGAACCTGTCGCCGGCCGATCTCCCGAAGGAAGGATCGCACTTCGATCTGCCGATCGCGCTCGGCGTGCTCGGCGCGATGGGTGTGATCGATGCCGAGACACTAGGCCAATATGTCGCAGTGGGCGAGCTTGGGCTGGACGGGCGGGTGCTGCCCGCGCCGGGGGTGCTGCTGGCGGCACTCCACGCCTCGGAGCGCGACCTCGGCCTGGTCTGTCCCGCTGCACAAGGGCCGGAGGCCGCCTGGGCGGGGCGGGTGGAAGTGATCGCGGCGCCCGACCTGCTCGCCCTGCTCAACCATTTCAAGGGCACCGCGCCGCTCGCCGCGCCGCGTCCCGGCGGGGCGGCCGAAGGCGAGGCGGGGCCGGACCTCGCCCAGGTAAAGGGGCAGGAGACCGCCAAGCGCGCGCTCGAGATCGCGGCGGCGGGCGGGCATAACCTGTTGATGACCGGCCCACCGGGGGCCGGCAAGTCGCTGATGGCGGCGTGCATGCCGGGCATCCTGCCGCCGCTGACCCCGGCCGAGGCGCTCGAGGTGTCGATGGTCGCCTCGGTGGCGGGCCAGCTTGCGGGTGGGCGGCTGGTGCGCCGCCGGCCGTTCCGCGCGCCGCATCATTCGGCGTCGATGGCGGCGCTGACCGGCGGCGGCCTCAAGGCGCGGCCGGGGGAGGTGAGCCTCGCCCATCTCGGCGTGCTGTTCCTCGATGAGCTGCCGGAGTTTCAGCGCGCCGTGCTCGATTCGCTACGCCAGCCGCTTGAGACGGGGCGGGTGACGGTGGCCCGCGCCAATGCCCATGTCACCTTTCCGGCGCGCGTGCAGCTGGTCGCGGCGATGAACCCATGCCGGTGCGGCCATCTCGGCGATCCGGCGCTGGCGTGCGCAAGGGCGCCGCGCTGCGCGGCCGATTATCAGGCGCGCGTCTCCGGCCCCCTGCTTGATCGCATCGATCTGCATGTCGAGGTCGCCGCCGTCTCCGCCGCCGACCTCGCCTTGCCGCCGGCGGCCGAGGGTTCCGCCGCGGTGGCCGCGCGCGTCGCGGCCGCGCGAGCGATCCAGACCGCGCGTTACGAAGGCGAGGGCGCGCGTACCAATGCCGAGGCGGACGGGCTGCTGCTCGACCGGGTGGCGACGCCGGATGTCGCGGGGCGCGCCCTGCTGGCCGAAGCGGCCGCGAAGATGCGGCTGTCGGCGCGCGGCTATCATCGGGTGCTCAGGGTGGCGCGCACCATTGCCGACCTCGCCGCAGTGGAAAGTGTCGGCCGGACGCATGTCGCGGAGGCGCTGAGCTACCGGCGCCGTGCCCCGGTGAACTGAACGACCCGACACACCCGCGCCCCCAGGCTGGGCACGTTGCGGTCGCCACCCGGCACCGGCGCCTGGACGCAGGGAAGCATGGACCCTGAATCGAGTTCAGGGTGACGGGTAGGGGTTTGGGCGGTCGCTCGCCTCCCCTACAATCCTCGTCATGCTGAATTCGGTTCAGCATCCACCTGGCCGCTGGCGCGCGGGTGTGGGGAGGCGCGGACCCCGTACCGGGTTCAGGGCGACGGACGGGTTAGGCCGCCCGGTCGCTCCCGCCACGAACCTCGTCCTGCTGAACTCGGTTCAGCATCCAGCTGGCGGCTAGCGCGGGGTGAGGGGAGGCGTGGACCCTGAATCGAGTTCAGGGTGACGGGTGGGGTTTGGGCGGCCGCTCGCCTCCCCCACAATCCTCGTCATGCTGAACTTGGTTCAGCATCCACTTGACCACTAGCGCGCGGGTGTGGGGAGGCGTGGACCCTGAATCGAGTTCAGGATGACGGGTGGGTTTGGCGCCCGGTCGCCCCGCCCACAGAGCTCGTCATGCTGGGCCCGTTCCGGCATCCATGCCGCCGCCCAGGCCTTCTGCTGCGGGAAGGCGGGTGAGGCTCGCCGCGGCGCTCGATCACGCGGCCTCGCCGCTCCGTCGCGGGGCATGTCGATTTTGTCGCGGTGCAGATGATCCCACCCCGGCTCGCGCGCATCGTCGTCCAGACAAGGTTGGAGGTGCGCATCATGACCCATCCGCTGTTGCCGCTGGTCAGGCTCTTCGATTTCGAAGGCCGCTCGCGTCGCCGGGAGATGTGGTCGCTGGCGTGGATCGCGGCGGCAGCGGTGTCGGTGTCGGTGGCGTGGGACGCCCATCTCGGGCGGGGACACGCCATTGCCGGGCTCGCCGGGCCGCTGACGGTGATCGTGGCCCTCTCGCTCAGCCTGCCGCTGGCGGCGGTGACGGTGCGGCGGCTGCACGACGTCGGAAGGCCGGCGGTGGCGCTGACGGTGGCGCTGGTGCCCGTGATCGGCTGGCTGTGGCTGCTCGGCTGGCTGACCGCGCGCGGCGATCGTGGCGCCAACCGCTTCGGCGCCGATCCCAAGGGAGCCCAGCGCGGCCCCGCCTTCGGACATTGACCGGCTTTTCCGTGGGGGAAGGGGACGCCCGGGCCTGTTGAGGGGCAGGCCCGGGCGATACCCGCTCAGGCCGGCTCCCGGGCGGCCTGACCCTGGTGATAGACGACATAGACATAGACGGGGATGCCGAGATCGCCGAGGTGGCGCGCGATCAGCGGCTTCACGTCCGCCCAGTCCAGCCCACCGACGCCGGTGGCGAGCCGGGGCAGGGCGATGCTCTCGATCTTCTCGTCGCGGATATGGTGGGCGAGCGCGCGCAGCGCCCGGTTGACATATTCGAGGGTCGCCCGCCCGGGATGGCCGCTGGCATGCTCGGCCGGTTCCTGGGTCAGCAGGCTGACGATGCGCACCGGCCCGCCATCCGCCCCGACCCCGCTCCACGCCCAGACATCGCCGGGCTGCGGCCGGCTGAGGTGGCAATAATGACGGAAATCCTTGGCGAGCGACGGCCACCGCTCCCTGAGCGCCAGCGCCAGCCCGGTGGCGAAATGATCGCCCGGCGCGACGCCATGGGCAATGACCTGCGCCCGGCTCAGCAGGATATCGCCCTCGACTTCATGAATCTTGCCCATCGGCACTCCCCTTCTGGTGAACGGACCATCATGGCGAAGCAATGCCCGGCGGGCTTTGACGCCGCGCAATCCGGACAGGCGTGACAACGGCTTGCGCGAAGCTTCATATACTATATGAAATCGGGGCGTCCGGTCGAAAGAGCCGGAAGGGGAGGACGAGATGACGGCATTCAGGCGCCTGGCACTCCCGGCCGGATTGATCATGTGGAGCATGTTCGCCATTCCCGCTCCGGCGCAGATCGCCGTATCGGCCAATGACGGCAAGCAACTCCGTCCCGGCGAAGCGCCGTCGACCCGGGTGCCGGACATGATCGCCACCATCGACATGCGCCGCTATCCGCCGAAGACGCTGGCGACGATCGAGGTGCCCGCGAGCCTGGTCGGCCCGCCGACGACAGTGGCGGTGGCGCACGACGGGCGGCTCGCCTTGGTCTCGGCGGCGCAGCGGCTCAATGCCGCGGGTGAGATCGAACCGAATGGCGTGCTCTCGGTGATCGACCTCCGCGATCCGGCCGCGCCGAGGATCGTCCACACCCTCGAGACGGTCCCCGGCCCAGGCGGCATCGCGATCAATCGCGCCGGCACGCTGGCGCTGGTCGCCAGTCCGGGCGATCACAGCATTCTCGTCTATGCGATCGCCGCCGGCCGTCTCGCGCCCGCCGGCAGGCTCCAGTTGCCGGACCGCACGCGGCCGACCGATGTCACCTTCGCGCCCGATGGCAGGAGCGCGCTGGTCACCGGGCAGGGATCGAACCGGCTGATTCGCCTGACCGTCGCCGGCAGCGCGCTCACGGTCGCCGACGCGCGGATCATGCCCGGCCGCCAGCCATGGGGCGTGACGTTTAGCCGTGACGGCCGCTATGCCTATAACAGCAACCTCGGCGGCAATCTTCCCGCCGCCGGCGAGCCGGCGCCGGCACCGGGCACGCCACGGCCGGGCACGGTGTCGGCCACCGACCTCGCCACGGGCGCGGTGACCAGCGTCGAGGTCGGCCTGACGCCCGAGCATGTCGCGCTGTCGCCGGATGGCCGCTGGCTGGCGGTGGTCGTCGCCAACGGCTCGGCGCTGGCCGAGACGGCGCCGGGCTACCACCCCTACGGTTTGCTGCAGGTCTATCGCGTCGACGGCGTCAGCCTCACCCGCGTTGCCGAGGCGCATAGCGGCGGCTGGTGCCAGGGCGCGGTGTTCAGCGACGATGGGCGCACGCTGCTGCTCCAGTGCAGCCTCGACAAGGCGATCGAGGTGTTCCGCTTCGACGGCAAGACGCTGGCGCAGGACATGGCGGCGACGCTGCGCTTCCCCGGGCGCCCCGGTGCGATGGCGACGGCGTCGAGCCGCTAACGGCTGGTGCGGGCGGTCGGACTCGAACCGACATGTATTGCTACGGCGGATTTTGAGTCCGCTGCGTCTACCATTTCGCCACGCCCGCGCGGCTGTGATGCCCCCTTGCCACAGTGTTATCGCTCCGGTCCAGCCGGGATGCGGCGACTGCGCCGCATGCTAGACTGTCTTCCCGCGGGCGCGATTCGGTGGGCTGGAATGAAGATGCAGATGGATCATGGGCAGGAACGGCTCGACGACCGCCCGGTCGCCGAGCTGCCGGCCGTGGCCGTCACCCGCGTCGCCGAGCCGCAGGAGACGGCGGCGGCCGTCGCCCATCGCCGCGAGCGCCTGCTTGCCGCGCTGACGCTGATCGCCGGTATCGGGCTGGTCGTGGCGCTGCCCTTCGCGTTGCGCACTGGCGCCGAATTCTTCCTGCCGGTGACGGCGGCGCTGGTCGTCGCGGTGGCGCTGGTGCCGCTGCTCGAATGGCTGGAGCGCCGGCGGGTGCCGTCCGGCGCGGCGGCGTTCCTGTGCGTCGGCTTCTTCCTCGGCCTCGTCAACGTGGCGATCGCCTCGATCATCGTGCCGGCGTCAGGCTGGGTGGCGCTGCTGCCGAGCCGCATCGGGCAGGTCAAATCGACGATCAAGCCGATCATGGAGATCTACCAGAGCCTCGATCGCTTCATCAACGAGACAACCCGGCAGGTGGCGATCAGCCGCGCCAGCGGCGTGCGCACGGTGACGCTGGAGACGCCCAACTCGCTCCTCGATCTCGTCGCCAGCTCGGCGCCGCACGCCATCGTGCAGATGTTCTTCGGCACCCTCGTCATCTATTTCTTCCTCGCCGGATGGACGGCGATGCGGCGGCGGACGATCACCAGCCGCGGCAGCTTTTCAAGCGCGATGGCGACGGCGCGCGTCATCCAGGATGTCGTCGACGCGACATCATCCTATCTGACGACGATCACGCTCATCAATCTGGTGATGGGCGTCGCGGTGGCGATGGCGATGTGGGCGATCGGCATGCCGACGCCGTTGATGTGGGGCGGCATGGTCGCCTTGCTCAACTATGTGCCTTATCTGGGGCCGATCGCGGCGGCGCTGCTGCTCGCGCTGGGCGGGCTGATGACTTTTCCCGATCCGTGGTCGGCGCTGCTGCCGGCGGCGTGCTTCGTGGCGATCCACCTCGTCGAGGCCAATGCCATCACCCCGACCATCGTCGGCAAGAAGCTCACCATCAATCCGCTGCTGATCCTGGTCGCGTTGAGCTTCTGGGGCTGGGTGTGGGGAACGACGGGGGCGCTGCTCGCGGTGCCGCTGCTGATCATCCTCAAGACGGTGCTGGATGCTGCCGGCAAGCCCGATATCGCCGGCTTCCTGTTCGAGGACGGCACGCTCGCCCGCCCGCCCCATGACGAGGCCGAGCGCGACGAAGGCTGACTTATCCCCAGCCGCGTCGTGAAGCGTGTTGACAGGCCGGGAGGTGTCGCCTAGTGGCCCGGCTCCGCTTTGAGCGGGTGTAGCTCAGTTGGTTAGAGCGCCGGCCTGTCACGCCGGAGGTCGCGGGTTCGAGCCCCGTCACTCGCGCCACTCCCCTGAACGATCGGGGATTGGCGGCCCGCCTGTGGCCCTGCCAGATCCGCCATCCCGGAGACGCCAGCACTCTCGTTGCATCGACCGCGTCGCGTTGCGCCGGTCGTGGACGCCGATTGTAATATGTCGGAAATTCTTACAGTTCGCTTGCGCCGCCGCCGCCCGCCAGCAAGCGCTCGTAAACCTGCAAATTCCCGATGAATCCGCCGCCGTCATTCGCATCAGCCTTGTGCCATTTGGGCACATCGGGCCGGCACAACTGTCGAAAAATCTTACACATTCGGCCGCGAGTTAACCGTCGCGTTTCCACAACATATTGATTTCGCAGTATATATGCAATCTGGCATATAATGTGATTAACTATATCCATGCTATGCATGCATCTGGCTGGGTTCGGCATGGCTTAAACCCCTCTCAGGAGTTTCCCCATGAGGTTTTCCCCACTCGCCCTTGCGGCGGTCGCGTGCCTCGGCACGGCACCTGCCCATGCGGCGGTCTTCCTGCAATTTGGTCAGGCCGACGCGACCAACGTCTTCAGCTATACGAACGATGGCAGCGGCGGGGCAGCGCTGGCCGCCAGTGGGAGCGTCCTGCTTCCCGCGCTGTCGAGCCTCGACCTTGCGGACTATGGCCTGTCCACCACGGACACCTATCATCTTTCGTTGAACGCCACCTCGACATCGGGGGTGCTCACCGGCTTTCCGGGGCAGATTGGCCAGTATTTCTCGGGCTCATTGAGCATCAGCTCGCAGAGCGCGGTCAACGTCCTGACCATCGACTTTGCGGACGCGTTCTTCGGCGCTCAGGTCGGCGGTAACGTCGCGTCGCTCTCGCTCAGCGCGCCGCCGGGCCTGATGACAATGTTCTCCACGGTTTTCGATTTCGCGAACGTCGAGACGGAGTCCTTCGCTCTGAGCTTCAATAATGCGGTCCTTGCCGCGGGCGGCTCGCCATTCGGGGCGAGCGCGATCGGCGATTCCACCATGTCCGGCGTCGGCAATTTCGACTCCCAGCCGCTACCGCCGCCGTTCGTGCCGACCGTGCCGGAGCCCGCGACCTGGGCGATGATGGCGCTCGGCATCGGCCTGGTCGGATTCGCGACGCGGCGCCATCGCCGCCTCGCCGTCACGTCCTGAGCCGATCCCCGGACGCGCTTCGGGGGGAGAAGCGGTGTCGCGCGGGCAGGCGCGGCACCGCTTTATTCTAGCGCCATCGGCCGGTTTCCATCCAGGCGAGCAGCCGCCGCAGCGGCAGCAGCCAGATCCACGCCAGTCCGAGCACGATATAGACCGGTGCCTGCGCCAGCGCCGGCAACCGCTCGATCCATGGCGAGGCGAGCAGCACCAGCCCCGCCCACAGCATGATCAGCGCCATGATCGCGAAAGCGCCGGCGGGTTTGCGCCAGGTCGGCTGGGACGGGTTGCTCATGCGGTGATCCATTCGCGCTCGGTGGCGACGGCGTGGAGAGGGACGTCCCACGGCTCGGCGGGGAGGGGGGCGTCGGCCTCCTGCGCGCTCCACGCCAGGCCGATGCGGCGCGCCTCCGGCAGGGCGGCGAAGGCGCGGTCGTAATGGGCGGCGCCCTGCCCGAGCCGGCCGAGCGCGCGGTCGAAGCCGACCAGCGGGGCGAGGATCAGGTCCGGTTCCGCGGGGGTGGCGCTGGCGAGGGGCTGGAAGAGGCCGAACGGCCCTTCGATCAGCGGATCGCCGTCCGCCCATAGCAGGAAGCGCAACGGCGCCTCGCGACTCTCGACATAGGGGAGGGCCGTGGCGCGGCCCTGCGCGGCGGCGGCGGCAAGGATCGGGCGCGGATCGACTTCTGCGCCGACGGGCACATAGCCCGCGACGATCCGCGCCGCACCGAATTGCGCGATCACGCGCTCGGCAAGGGCCGCGGCGGCGGCATCGAATGCGGAGGCGTCCATCGCGTCGACGAACGCCCGCCGGCGGCGGCGGAGCGCGCGGCGCAGGGCGAGCTTGGCGGGGTCAGCGCCGGTTGAAGGGGTGGTGGGACCGCCATGACCGTTTGCCGGAATATCCTCTGACGCCGTCAACGTCAGGTGGGAACCATGTAACTCAGACCTGGATCTGGTCAGGGACAGCTCCCATGGATTGTGAATCGCCTCAGGGATGTTCGCTCGGCTCGTACCGGGCAGAACCCACCATGGCCTAGATAGGGACAGGGGGCGTCGGGCTCAAGGTTCCTGCAGCGTCATGTTGCACTTGTTTCAGCATGACGGTGGGGATCGCCGGGCGGTCAGCCCGCGGCCAGCCGCTCCAGCCGGACGGCGATCGTCTCCAGCCGGTCAAACGTGGCGTCGTCGAGCGCGGCGCCCGTCTCGACCGCCGAGGCACGGGCCTCGCCCAGTTCATCGGCGAGGAGGAGGGCGGCGAACAGCAGCTGGCGGGTCGCGTCCATGCGGCCCATCGCGTCGGTCGCCTGCGCCACCTTGTTCTCGATGACGCGGGCTAGGCCGAGGAAATGGCCCTCCTGGCCGGCGCGGCAGGCGATGTCGTAGCGGTGGCCGGCAATGTCGAGCGAGATGCGATTCACGGGCGATCCGCCTCGATCAGCCGATCCAGATCGGCGACCGCCTGCGCCATCGCCTCGCGCAGCGCCTGATGGCGGGCGGCGAGCCGCGGGTCATGGGCGGGGCGCGCTTCGATGCGGTCGAGCGCGTGCCCGATGCGGTCCAGAAGCGTGGCGAGGCGGGGGTCGGACATGGGCGCAGACTTAGCATGACGCGGCCCCCCCGCAAGGTTGACGATGGACCCGGTGCGCGCCAATGAGCCCACGTCCGCGCGGGATTCGTGCGGGCCATCGCTCTTTTTCAGGATCGTCACCTCAGAATGACCATCGCCGTGAAGACGCTCGCCAACGCCGTCCGGGCGCTGTCGATGGACGCTGTCGAGGCCGCCAAGTCCGGCCACCCGGGCATGCCGATGGGCATGGCGGATGTCGCAACGGTGCTGTTTACGCGCTATCTGAAACATGATCCGGCGGCGCCCGACTGGGCGGATCGCGATCGGTTCGTGTTGTCCGCCGGCCATGGCTCGATGCTGATTTACAGCCTCCTGCACCTCACCGGTTATGCGCGGCCGACGATCGAGGACATCCGCAACTTCCGCAAGCTCGGCAGCCCGTGCGCCGGCCATCCGGAGAATTTCGAGCTGGCCGGCGTCGAGGCGACCACCGGGCCGCTCGGCACCGGCCTCGCCACCGCTGTCGGCATGGCGATCGCCGAGCGCCACCTGAACGCGACGTTCGGCGACGGGCTGGTGGATCACCGGACCTGGGTGATCGCCGGCGATGGCTGCCTGATGGAAGGCATCAACCACGAGGCGGTGGGCCTGGCCGGCCATCTCGGCCTCGGCCGCATGGTCGTGCTGTGGGACGATAATCGCATCACCATCGACGGCGCCGTCGATCTGTCCTCCTCGGAGGACGTGCTCGGCCGTTATGCCGCCTCGGGCTGGCACACCCTCGCCTGCGACGGCCATGATCCGGACGACATCGCCCGCGCCATCGACGAGGCGGTGGCCGATCCGCGGCCGTCGATCGTCGCCTGCCGGACGATCATCGGCTTCGGCGCGCCGAGCAAGCAGGGCACCTCGGCTACCCATGGCTCGCCGTTGGGCGCCGACGAAGTCGCGGCGGCGCGCGTCGCGCTGGGCTGGACGGCCGAGCCGTTCGTCATTCCCGACGACATTGCCGCGGCATGGGCCGCAGCCGGCACGCGCGGCCGCGAGGCATGGACGGCGTGGAACGAGCGGCTCGCCGCCGATCCGCAGGCCGCCGAGTTCATCCGGCGCATGAAGGGCGAACTGCCGCAGGGCTTCTCGCTCGCCGCGCATATCGACGGGCTGATCGCCGAGCCGAAGACGGTCGCCACCCGCGTCTCCTCGCAAATGGCGCTGGACGCGGTCAATGCGCTGTTGCCGGAAACGGTCGGCGGCTCGGCCGACCTCACCGGATCGAACAACACCAGGACCAAGGGCCTCGCCCCCTTCACCCGCGACGATCGCGCCGGCCGCTACCTTTATTACGGCATCCGCGAGTTCGGCATGGGTTGCGCGATGAACGGCATGGCGCTGCACGGCGGCGTCATTCCCTATAGTGGCACCTTCCTCTGCTTCGCCGACTTCGTCCGGCCGGCGATCCGGCTGGCGGCGCTGCAGCGCATCCGCTCGATCTTCGTGATGACCCATGATTCGATCGGCCTCGGCGAGGACGGGCCGACCCATCAGCCGATCGAGCATCTGATGTCGCTGCGCGTCATCCCCAATCTCGACGTGTGGCGTCCCGCCGACGCGGTGGAGGCGGCCGAGGCGTGGGAATTGTCGCTGAGCCGCGTCGACGGGCCGTCGCTGCTGGCGCTGACCCGTCAGAATCTCCGCCAGCTCCGTACCGAGAAGGGCGAGAATCTTTCGGCACGGGGCGCCTATCGGCTGAAGGCGGCGGAGGCGAAGCGCCGGGTGATCCTGATCGCCAGCGGCTCGGAGGTGGAGATCGCCCTCGACGTCGCGTCCCGGCTTGAAGCCGAGGGGGTGGGCGCCGATGTGGTGTCAATGCCCTGCTGGTCCCGGTTTGACGCGCAGCCGAAAAGCTATCGCGACGATGTGCTGCCGCCGGTCGACCCGTCGGAGGTGCTGCGCGTCTCGATCGAGGCCGGCACGACGATGGGCTGGGAACGCTACACCATGGTCGACGGCATGCGCTTCGGCATCGATCGCTTCGGCGCCTCGGCGCCCGCGCCCGACCTCTACCGTTATTTCGGCCTGACCGCCGAGACTATCGCGCCGCAGCTGCTCGGCGCCGTCCGCACCGCATAAGGAGATCACAGACATGGCGACCAAAGTTGCGATCAATGGCTTCGGCCGCATCGGCCGGCTGGTGGCCCGCGCGATCCTGGCCAATCCGAATTGCGGGCTGGAGCTGGTCGCGATCAACGATCTCGGCGACGCCAAGGCCAACGCGCTGCTGTTCAAGCGCGACAGCGTCCACGGCGCCTGGGCCGGGGAAGTCCGCGCCGACGGCAACGACCTGATCATCGACGGCAAGCGCATCAAGGTGACCGCCGAGCGCGATCCGGCCAACCTGCCGCACGGCGCCGACGGCGTCGACATCGCGCTCGAATGCACCGGCATCTTCGCCGACAAGGCGAAGGCCTCCGCCCACCTCACCGCCGGCGCCAGGCGCGTGCTGATCTCCGCGCCGGCCAAGGGCGTCGACCTGACCGTGGTCTATGGCGTCAACCACGACAAGCTCACCGCCGACCATGTCGTCGTCTCCAACGCATCGTGCACCACCAACTGCCTGGCGCCGGTGGCCAAGGTGCTCAACGACGCGATCGGCATCGAGCGCGGCCTGATGACGACGGTGCACAGCTACACCAACGACCAGCGCATCCTCGACCAGATCCATGGCGACATGCGCCGTGCGCGCGCCGCCGCCATGTCGATGATCCCGACCACCACCGGCGCCGCCCGCGCGGTGGGCGAGGTGTTGCCGGAGCTGAAGGGCAAGCTGGACGGCTCCTCGATCCGCGTGCCGACACCGAACGTCTCGGTGATCGACCTCACCTTCACGCCGAAGCGCGACACCAGCGTCGAGGAAGTGAATGCCGTGCTGAAGGCAGCGTCCGAGAGCGGCCCGCTCAAGGGCATCCTCCAATATGTCACCGATCCGCTGGTCTCGATCGACTTCAACGGCGATCCGCATTCGTCGTCGGTAGACAGCCTCGAAACGGCGGTGATCGAGGGCAAGCTGGTCCGCGTGCTCTCCTGGTACGACAATGAATGGGGCTTCTCGAACCGCATGGTGGACACCGCCGCGGCGATGGCGAAGCTCATCTGAACAGGGCGGGAGGGAAGCGGATGGCTTCCTTCCCCCGTCCGCCATGCCGACCTGGTCAGCTTCCACTCCCTCTTCGCAAGCTTTCGAGTTCGCGGCTTGGTGGAACCCTGAAACAGGTTCAGCGTGGCGACGTATCAAGACGAAATCCGGCGAAGGATCCGACCCGTGACCCAATTCCGCACCCTTGACGATCTTGGCGACATCCGGGGCAAGCGCGTGCTGGTGCGCGAGGACCTGAACGTGCCGATGGAAGACGGGCGGGTCACCGACGACACCCGGCTCCGCGCGGCGGCGCCGACCATCGCGGAACTCGCCGACAAGGGCGCGAAAGTGCTCGTCCTCGCTCATTTCGGCCGTCCCAAGGGCGAACGGCGGCCGGACATGAGCCTCGCGCTGGTGACCAAGCCGCTGTCGGACGTGCTCGGCCGTGAAGTGACCTTCATCGACGATTGTATCGGCGCAGATGCCGCGCGTGCGGTCGAGCTGCTGTCCGAGGGCGGCATCGCGATCCTGGAAAACACCCGCTTCCATAAAGGCGAGGAGAAGAACGATCCGGCGCTGGTCGCCGAGATGGCGAAGCTCGGCGACCTTTATGTCAACGACGCCTTCTCCGCCGCGCATCGTGCCCATGCCTCGACCGAGGGGCTGGCGCATGTGCTGCCGGCCTATGCCGGCCGCTCGATGCAGGCGGAGCTGGAGGCGCTTGAAAAGGCGCTTGGCAGGCCGGAGCATCCGGTGGCAGCGGTGGTCGGCGGCGCCAAGGTGTCGACCAAGCTCGACGTGCTGCGCCACCTCGTCGCCAGGGTCGATCATCTGATCATCGGCGGCGGCATGGCTAACACCTTCCTCGCCGCGCGTGGACTGGATGTCGGCAAGTCGCTGTGCGAGCATGACCTCGCGCAGACCGCGCTTGAGATTCTCGACGCCGCCGATCGCGCAAATTGCACCGTGCATCTGCCCTATGACGTGGTGGTTGCGAAGGAATTCCGCGCCGATCCGCCGACGCGCACGGTGAATGTGCATGAAGTCGCCGCCGACGAGATGATCCTCGATGTCGGCCCGGCGGCGGTGGAAGCGCTGGGCGACGCACTGAAGACCTGTCGCACGCTGGTGTGGAACGGCCCGCTCGGCGCCTTCGAGACCTCGCCCTTCGATGCGGCGACGGTGGCACTGGCGCGCACCGCTGCCGCGCTGACCAAGGAGGGCGGGCTGATCTCCGTCGCCGGCGGCGGCGATACGGTGGCGGCGCTCAATCAGGCCGGCGTGGCGGACGATTTCACGTTCGTGTCGACGGCCGGCGGGGCCTTCCTGGAATGGATGGAAGGCAAGCCCCTTCCCGGCGTCGAGGCGCTCGAGCGCGCCTGACGCGCAACACTTTCTAGAATTTCGAAAGAACGGCGCGACCCGCTCGGAACCGATCCCGGGCGGGTCGCGTTTGCGCTGCGGGTTGGGACCGGCACAGGCCGGGCCGCGGCCCAGTCCTGCCTGGGACAAATACTCGTTGGCTAAAGTCAAACCGAGGACTGGTGTCGTCCGCGGGAGTATTGTCATGTCTAAACGACAATATTTGTCCAAAAATGGGACTGAGATCCTGTGATTTTTCTCGTTAAACATGGTTAACGTGAACTATTTTATTATTAACAAACATCGATAACGTGCTACGTGTGCGTTGCAGCAACCTCCGGCGACTGGGAGTTAAGCTATGACCAAGCTATACCGATATCTGACCGTTCTGATGGCCATCTGTGGCTTCGCTGCCATTGCGACCCCGGCCCAAGCCGTGAATACCAGCTATGCTTTCTCGGGCACCTGCCTCGATTGCGGCGCCGACACCAGCGCCACGGGCGTGCTGACGCTGTCTGACTACACGCTCGGCGATACGCTGAGCGTCGGCAACTTCGTCAGCTTCGTCTACAGCTCGGCTATCTATCCGACGCTGACGATCGACACGATCACCTCGATCGCAGGTGCGATCACCGGTAACGGCGCCAACAACGTGGCGTTCTTCGGCATGTCCGGTGGTGACAACTATTATTTCGGTAGCGCCGTCCGCGCCGGTTCGTGGACGCTGACCAACATCTTCCCGCAGGACGTCGGCATCAACGGCAGCTGGACGGCGCTCGACGCGACGTCGGCCGTTCCCGAGCCGGCCGCCTGGGCGCTGATGATCCTCGGCTTCGGCGTGGCGGGCGCTTCGCTCCGTCGTCGCAAGACGGTGGCGACCGTCGCCGCCTGAGCGATCCGAAGCTTCGGCTTGAAGGGGCCGCAGACACGGTCTGCGGCCCCTTTTTCATGTGCGATGGCGGTTTTTCGCCGCGTTGCGGCATCAGGGGCCGGGCGAAGCGGCAAAAAGCCGCGCGGCCTCGCTTATCGGACAGTTGTCGCAGCCGCACAGGATGCTATCAGGCCCGCATCCTTTCATCATGACCAACAACAGGGGTGATGCATGACGCCTACGGTGAAGGCCATTCTCGCCAATTACGAGTCCGACAATCCGGGCACCAAGGCCAATCTCGCCCGCATCCTGATGCAGGGGCGGCTGGGTGGCACCGGCAAGCTCGTCATCCTGCCGGTGGACCAGGGGTTCGAGCACGGGCCGGCGCGCAGCTTCGCGGTCAATCCCGCGGCCTATGACCCGCACTATCATTACCAGCTGGCCATCGACGCCGGGCTTTCCGCCTACGCCGCGCCGCTCGGGCCGCTGGAAGCGGGCGCCGACACCTTCGCCGGCCAGATCCCGACCATTCTCAAGGTCAACTCCTCGAACAGCTGGGCGACCTCGATCGATCAGGCGGTGACCGGCACGGTGGACGATGCGCTGCGCCTCGGCTGCTCGGCGATCGGCTTCACCATCTATCCGGGCTCGGACAATATCTTCGAGCAGATGGAGGAGATCCGCGAAATGTCCGCCGAGGCCAAGGCGGTCGGCATCGCGACGGTGATCTGGTCGTATCCGCGCGGTGGCGACATCTCCAAGGCCGGCGAGCTGGCGCTCGATGTCGGTGCCTATGCCGCGCACATGGCGGCGCTGCTCGGCGCGCACATCATCAAGGTCAAGCTGCCGACCGACCATATCGAGCAGAAGGACGCGCAGAAGGCCTATGAAGGCGGCGACTGGTCGACCCAGGCCAAGCGCGTCGGCCATGTCGTGCAGTCCTGCTTCAACGGCCGCCGCATCGTCGTCTTCTCGGGCGGCGCCGCCAAGGGCACGGACGCCGTCTATCAGGACGCCCGCGACATCCGCGACGGCGGCGGCAATGGCTCGATCATCGGCCGCAACACCTTCCAGCGCCCGCGCGACGAGGCGCTGGCGATGCTCGACAAGATCGTCCGGATCTACAAGGGCGAGGAATAAGGGCGGGGCGGGGGCGGGGCGCGGCTGTTGCGCCTCACCCCGTCGCCTGCCGGATCATCGCGCGCAACGTCTGCGCGTCATGGAGCGCGGCGCCCCCGATATCATTGTTGAAATAGGCCCAGACAGGGCGACCCCGGCGCGCCTGCGCCGCCATCCAGTCCGCCCAGCCGAGCAGCGTGTCGTCGGCATAGCGACCCGAATATTTGCCGGTGCCGCCGTGGAAGCGGACATAGGCGATCGGCCCGCTCGCGGCGCGCGGCGTGGCGATGCCCGGAAAATCGTGGGTGCAGAAGCTGGCGCCGTGATGTTCCAGCAGCTCGAACACCGCCTCGACATGCCAGCTCGCGTCGCGGAACTCGAAGACATGGGTGATGTCGGCGGGGAGCAGGCGCAGGAAGCTTTCCAGCCGCTCGAGGTTCAGCTTGAAGCGCGGCGGCAACTGGTAGAGCACCGGGCCGAGCCTGTCGCCGAGATGGCGCATATTGCCGAGCATGCGATCGAGCGGCTCGCCGCAATCCTTCAGCTTCCTGGCCTGGGTGAGGTAGCGATTGGCCTTGACCGCGTAGCGGAAATCCGGCGGCGCCTGTTCGCGCCATCCGTCGAACGTTTCCGGCGGCGGCAGGCGATAGAAGCTGTTGTTGATCTCGACGGTGTCGAAATGCTCGGCATAGAAGGCGAACCAGCGCTTGACCGCCAGCCTCTCGGGATAGAAGGCACCGCGCCAATGGCGGTAGTTCCAGCCGGAACAGCCGATCCGGATCGCAGCGGGAATGGAGCGTGTCATGGCCGAAACTGATCCCCGGGAGCAGGATGATCCCACCGGCCTCAACGCGCTGGACGGCTTTGCGGATCGCTTCGAAGGCGATGACCGGCGCCCCCCCTGCCAGCTTTACCTGATCTCACCCCCATCGATCGACGCGGGCTTCGCCGAGCGACTGGACCGGGCGCTGGCGGCGGGGCCGGTCGCGGCCTTCCAGTTGCGCCTGAAAGGGCTGGACGATCATGCCGTCGCGGCGCTGGCGCCGCCGCTGCAGGCGATCTGCGCGGCGCATGACGTGGCGTTCATCGTCAATGATTCCATCGGTCTCGCCAAGCGACTGGGCGCGGACGGCGTGCATCTCGGTCAGGGCGACGGCGATCCGCGCGACGCGCGGGCCGTGCTCGGCCCCGGTGCGCAGATCGGCGTCACCTGTCACGACAGCCGTCACCTCGCCATGGAAGCCGGCGAGGCGGGCGCCGACTATGTCGCGTTCGGCGCCTTCTATCCAACCGACACCAAGGAGACGCGGCACCGGCCCGATCCGTCGATCCTCGGCTGGTGGTCGACGCTGTTCGAAATCCCCTGCGTGGCGATCGGCGGCATCACGCCTGACAATGCCGCGCCGCTGATCGCGGCGGGGGCCGACTTCCTGGCGGTGTCTGGTGCGGTGTGGAACGATGCCGAGGGCGAGGCGGCGGCGGTCGCGAGGTTCGCCGACCTGCTTTGACAATCTCTCCCAAATTCGGACGTTTCGGAAACTGAACGAGCCTGCCGCGTTTCCCGCCTGCAGAAGAAGGGAGACCGGATGACGAAGCGGATTCCGCGCCTCGGCGCCGTGGCGCTGATCGGATTGGCGATGTCGGCACCGGCGATCGCGGCCGCGCAGAAGGGGGCGCCGCCGGCCGCGCTTTCGATGGACATCATGCACATCCAGGTGATCCTCGATCATCTCGGTTTCTCGCCGGGCGTGATCGACGGCAAGCCGGGCCAGTCGCTGAAGCTGGCGCTGCGCGGCTTTCAGTCGGCGCGGGGCCTGTCCGAAACCGGCGACATGGACCGGCCGACGATGGCCGCGCTCGCCAATTGGCGGTCGATCCGGCCGCTGCGGACTTTGGTGGTGACGCAGGCCGACGCCGCCGGCCCGTTCGTCGGTCCATTGCCCGACGACATGGCCGAGCAGGCCAAGCTGCCGACGCTCGGCTATGCCGATCTTTCCGAGAAGCTGGCCGAGAAATTCCATACCACCCCGGCGACGCTGGCGGCGCTCAATGGCGGCCGCTTCCGCCCGGCGGCGGGCGCGAAGCTGCGCTTCCCCAATGTCCTGCCGCAGTCGCGCAGCTATCCCGAGAAGCTCGACGCGAACTGGCGGCAGACGCTGTCCGACCTCAATGTCGATGCCAGATCGCCGGTGGCGGCGCGCATCGTCGTCGACAAGTCCGAAGGCGCGCTCAAGGTCTATGACGAGGATGACAGGCTCGTCGCCCAGTTCCCGGCGACGATGGGCAGCGAGCATGATCCGCTGCCGCTGGGCGGCTGGACGATCAAGGGCGCGGCATATAATCCGCCGTTCCACTATAACCCGGCGCTGTTCTGGGATGCGGACTCCAATGAGGGCAAGGCCAGGCTGCCACCCGGCCCGAACGGCCCGGTGGGGGTGGTCTGGCTGGACATCTCCAAGGAGCATTACGGCATCCACGGCACGCCAAACCCCGAGAAGATCGGCCGCACCGAAAGCCATGGCTGCATCCGTTTGACCAACTGGGACGCGGCGCGCCTGTCGTTGATGGTGAAGCCCGGCACACCGGCGCTGTTCCGGGAATGAGGCGGTGAACCGGCTCGGGATGACGATGCTGCTGTTCTTCCTGCTGCTGGCGGCCGGCAGCCTCGCGATCCTGCGCGTCGGACCGGCCTCCGCTCCGGCGGCCGGGTCGCGGCGGGCTGCCGCCGCCCCGGCCGCGGGGGTTGCAGATGCCGGCCTCGTCTTGCCGGTGGCCGGGGTGCGTGCCGAACAGCTCGCCGACACCTTCGGCGACGAACGCGGCGACGGCGCGCGCGGCCACGGCGCGATCGACATCATGGCGCCGGCCGGCACGCCGGTGCTGGCGGCGACGGCGGGCACGGTCGAGAAGCTGTTCGACAGCAAGCTTGGCGGCCACACGCTTTACCTGCGCACCCGCGACGGCGGGACGATTACTTATTATGCCCATCTCGATCGTTATGCTCCGGGCATCGCCGAGGGTGTGACGGTGGCGGCAGGGACCCCGATCGCCTTCGTCGGCTCCACCGGCGACGCCAGCCCGGAGGCGCCGCACCTCCACTTCGAGGTGCATCGCATGGCGCCGGGCGAGGGCTGGTGGCAGGGGACGGGGATCAATCCCTATCCGCTGTTGACCCACTAGGCGGGAACCCGCCCCGTCACGGCTGTCGCCCTTATTGGATTCAGACCGCAGTTGCCGCCGGGCGCGCCAGCGGCTAGAGCGCCGCACTGCTCTTTCAACCTCGCGAGACTCCCATGAAGATCAGCGGCGTGGACATCCGTCCCGGCAACATCATCGAATATGAGAAGGGCCTGTGGAAGGCCGTCAAGATCCAGCATACGCAGCCCGGCAAGGGCGGCGCCTATATGCAGGTCGAGATGAAGAACCTGATCGACGGGCGCAAGACGAACGTGCGCTTCCGCTCGGCCGAGACGGTGGAGCGGGTGCGGCTCGACACCAAGGACTTCCAGTTCCTGTTCCGCGAGGGCGACCAGCTCACTTTCATGGACAAGGACAATTACGACCAGGTGTCGCTGCCGGCGGACATGCTCGGTGACGCGGCCGCCTTCCTCCAGGATGGCATGGACGTGGTGATGGAGCTCTATGAGGAGCGCCCGATCTCGGTGCAGCTGCCCGACACGATCGAGGCGACCATCGTCGAGGCCGATGCCGTGGTGAAGGGCCAGACGGCGTCTTCGTCCTACAAGCCGGCGGTGCTGGACAATGGCGTGCGCGTGATGGTGCCGCCGCATATTTCCGCGGGCACGCGCATCGTCGTCGATGTCTATGCCCAGGAATATGTCCGCCGGGCGGATTGATCAGATGGTTGCGCACTCCGGCCTCATCACCGTCATGCAGAAAGCGGCCCGCAAGGCGGCGCCGCGGCTGCGTCGCGACTTCAACGAGGTCGATGCCCTGCAGGTATCGCGCAAGGGGCCGGCGGACTTCGTGTCCATGGCCGACAAGCGCGCCGAGCAGACGATCTTCGAGGAGCTGAAGCACGCACGGCCCGACTGGGGCTTCGTGATGGAGGAAGGCGGCGTGGTGGAGGGCGACCCCACCAAGCCGCGCTGGATCGTCGATCCGCTCGACGGCACCTCCAACTTCCTCCACGGCGTGCCGCACTTCGCCATTTCGATCGCGGTGGAAGAGCCGCGCGCGGGCGGGCGCGGCGAGGTGACGCAGGGGCTGATCTACCAGCCGCTCACCGACGAGACCTTCTGGGCCGAGAAGGGCCGGGGGGCGTGGCTGCAGGACCGGCGCCTGCGCGTGTCGGCGCGACGCGACCTTACCGAATCGATGATCGCCACCGGCATCCCCCATCTTGGCCGCGGCGATCCCGAGCAGTGGCAGCGCATCTTCCGCGCCATCTCGCCCGAAGTGTCGGCGATCCGCCGCTTCGGCGCGGCGACGCTCGACTTCGCCTGGGTCGCGGCGGGCCGGTTCGACGGCTTCTGGGAACAGGACCTCGACATCTGGGACGTCGCGGCGGGCATGCTGCTGGTCCGCGAGGCAGGCGGCTACGTCACCGACTTCCGCGGCGGCGACAAGGCGATCGACCGGCGGGAGTTCCTGGCGGCCAACGACCAGCTTCACTCCCGACTGCACAAGCTGGTCGGCACGGCGGTGCGCGCCTAGTTCCTCCCCCTGTCGGGGAGGGGGGCGGGCGAGGGCTGGCGCAGGCTGACCCACTCGTCGTCAGGGGTCAACGGAAGCTCAGCCGGCCGCCACCCGGCCCGAGCGCTCCAGCTTGCCCCAGCCGACCCAGGGGCCGCGCAGCGCCTGCACGATCGCCTTCACCACGACATAATACATCACCTGACGGTAACCGATGCGCTGCGGAATGAGCAGCCAGAGCAGCCGCCATCTCTCGCGCCGCTCCAGCGCGAACGCGATGGTCGCAGCGAGCACGTCGATGGCGGTGAACACCAGCCAATAGGTTAGCATGCGGCCGAGATCCGTGGAGGTCTGCGCCCAGCCATGTTCGTGGACCTTCGCCCACGTCTCCAGCATCGAGATGATCAGGGCGAGGTCGATGATCGGCGAGATCGCGGCGAGGAAGAGCTGGAACACGATCGCCTGCGGCAGGCCGATGCGGGCGAGGCCCGGCGGCCGGCCGCTGGAAATGGCGCCACGATGCTTCCACAGGCATTGCAGCGTGCCGAACGCCCAGCGGAAACGCTGTTTGGCGAGCGCCTTGAAGCTCTCGGGGGCCTCCGTCCAGGCGACCGCGTACTGATCATAATGCACCTTCCAGCCGGCGCGCTGGATGGCGATGGTCAGGTCCTGATCCTCGGCCAGCGTATCGGTGGGATAGCCGCCGACCTCGCGCAGCGTGGCGGTGCGCCACGCGCCGACGGCGCCGGGCACGACCGTCATCGCATCAAGCCGGGCCAGCGCGCGCCGCTCCAGATTCTGGGCGGTGATATATTCCAGCGCCTGCCAGCAGGTGACGAGGTTGACGCGGTTGCCGACCTTGGCGTTGCCGGCGACGGCGCCGAGCGCGGGATCGTCGAACCAGCGGGCGAGGCGGGCGATGGTGTTCGGCTCGAACTGCGTGTCGGCGTCGAGCGCGATGACGATCTCGCTCTCGACCTGCATGAGCGCGGTGTTGAGCGCGCGCGCCTTGCCGCCATTTTCGAGGGTGAGCAGCTTGACCCGCGGCTCATCGGCGAAGGCCTCGGCGACGACCGCGCTGGTGCGATCCTTCGAGCCATCGTCGATGACGATCACGTCAACCGCCACGTCGCGGCTGTCCAGGACCCGGCGAACGGCGCGCTCGATCACCCGCTCCTCGTTGAAGGCGGGGATCAGCACGGTGACGTGGCGCGCGGGGTCGATCGCGGGGAACAGGGTTCGCGATTCCCGGCGCGCCTGCACCAGGGCGAGGCCGGACAGCGCGATGGCGCGCAGGATGCCGAGCGTGATCGCGACGATGAACAGCCATTTGATGGCGATGGTCAGCCAGCCGAGGACCAGGAACAGCCCGAGGTCCGCCTGCGCCGCCAGCCGATCGGACGAGGAGATGGGCGGGTTGGCCATGCCGGGCGGCAGGCCGGCGAGCTGGGACACGGTAGCGAACTTGTAGCCGCGCTGCTTGAGCGCCTTGATGAGGGTGGGGAGCGCAGCCAGCGTCTGGTCGCGATTGCCGCCGGAATCGTGAAGCAGGACGATATTGCCGCTATGCTCCTCGCTGGAATCCTCGACGCCCTCGATGGTGCGGTCGATGATCGCCTGTACGCCCGGCCGCTTCCAGTCGTCCGGATCGACGTGAAGGCCGACGGAAAGATAGCCGAGCTGCTGCCCGGCATAGACGGGGCCGACCTCGTCCGCGGTGCTCGGCTCGGCGTCGCCGAAATAGGGCGCGCGGAACAGGCGCAGCGAATGGCCGGTAAACGCCTGGAACAGCCGCTGCGTGGCGTTCAGCTCCAGCCGGGTCTCGCGCATCGTGGCATGGGCAAGATTGGGGTGGGTATAGGTATGGCTGCCCACCTCATGCCCCTCGGCGAGCAGCCGGCGCAGCAGCCCGCGCTCGGTAAGGCCGTTCTCGCCGATCATGAAGAAGGTGGCGTGGACGCCGTTCGCCTTGAGCACATCGAGGATCGGCGCCGTCCACACCGGGTCCGGCCCGTCGTCGAAGGTGAGCGCGACATAACCCGGACGATAGCCGGTACGCTGCACCTGCCAGGGCGAGGGCAGGCGATCGAAGCGGACATTGTCGATCATCCCGTCCCTGGTCGTGGTGACGGTGCGCTGGCCGGTGACCGGGGTCGCGCCGATGCGCAGGATCTCGCCGGCGCCCTCGATATCGACATTGGTGCCGGCCGGGATGGTCTGGATCGCCTGGGGCGGCGGCAGTGGGCGGCGATGGCGGCCGAAAATCGTCCAGATCGACGGATCCTCGCTGCCCAAGCGCCACAGCGCCATCGCGTGCACGCCGGCGCGGTTCAGCACCGCCATCTGGTTATAGGCCATCGCCGCGTCTGCGACCCACACCTCGTGATGGACCTCGCCTTCGTCATAGGCGAAGCCGCTATTGCCGCTCGCCCTGTCGTAGCGCGGCACGACGTCGGATTCGCGCGCGTTCAGCCACGCTTCCTCGACGGAAAGCGCGTCGGTGTCGCCGCCCTTCTTCCAGTCATAGGCGTAGGATGCGATGCAGACGACGAGCTGGTTCGCCGGCACCACCCGCGCGGCGTTGGCGACGACCCCCTGAAACCAGCGCTGGGACGCGATCGGCCCCGGATCGCCGCCCTGATAATGCTCGTCATAAGCCATCAGGAACAGCTTGTCGGCGACCTTGGCATATTGGGCGAGGTTCCAGTCGGGATTCTCGGCCGGCACGGCGATGGCGACGATCCATTTGCGCCTGGCAAAGCGCGCGCGTGCCTCGGCGAGGAACTGGCGGTAATCAGACTGGGCGGAGAGCGGCAGGTCCTCGAAATCGAAGAAGGCGCCATCGGCCCTGACCTCGACCAGCAGCGCCTCGACCCGATCCAGCGCGAGCCTGCGCTGCGCCGGATCGTGCAGCATCGCGGTCGCGCCCTTGGTGTCCCAGTCGCCTTGCAGTGCATTCTGGACCATCGGCAGCAGCAACGGGCGATGCGCGGCCTGGTTGATGATCGCGCGGCCCTTCGCGTCCGGAAACAGGGTGACGTGGTGATCGGGGCCGGTGATCGACAGCCAGCCCGGCATCAGCCAGTCGAGATCGTCGATATGGCGGCGCAGCGAGGCTGCCGATCCTTCGTCCCACGGGGTGTGAAAGGCCATGGCCAGCGGCCTCGTGCCGGTGGTCGCCGGGCGGCTGCCGGTGAACAGCCGCTCGGCATAGCGTGCGGCATGGCGGAGCGAGCGATTCGAGCGATGCAGGAAATCGTCATTGCCCGTCGGGCGGTGAAGCGGGGTGCGCTCGGTCGTGAAGGGCAGCTGGCGCTGCGGCACCACTTCGAGGATCGTGATCGCAAACGCAGCCGTGGCGAGCAGCAGCAACAGCGCGAACGCCACCACCGCGACGCCGAAGCGCCGGCGCCTGCGGCCGGAAGCATCATAGAAAACCGGGTTTTCCGCCATTGGAGCCGTGTCGGGGGTTGATCCGCGTCCGACATGACGCGCTTTGCCTCCGGCCGCAAGCGGGGAGGGGACATCGCGCCGTTCCGCCTCCTCCGTTCGTCCTGACTAATCTGCCCGTCAGTAGCCGATCGCCACGCCGTCCTTCCTGTGATCGCTGCCGCCACGCAGCAGCCCCGTCTCCGGGTCGATCATGATCGCCTGATATCCACCCATGCGCACGCCGTTGCCGGGCGCGACATCATGGCCCATCGCCTTCAGCTTTTCGCCGATCGCGGCGTAGAGTTGTGATTCCAGCACCAGCTTGTTGGTACGCTGGGCATGGGAGAAGCGTGCTGCGTCGCTCGCCGCCTGGGGGTTTGCGCCGAACAACAGCATGTTGGCGAGTACTTGCGCCTGGCCCTGCGCCTGCTGGTCGCCGCTCATCACGCCGAAGCTGAGGAGGGGCTTGCCGTCCTTCATCACGAAACCCGGGATCAGCGTGTAGAAGGGCCGCTTGCGCGGGGCGACGACGTTCGGACTATTCGGGTCGAGCACGAAGTTCGCGGCGCGATTATTGAGGATGAAGCCGTAGCCCGGGATCGTCACCCCGGAGCCGAACTCGCCATAGACGCTGTAGATGAACGAGACGACGTTGCCGAACCGGTCGGCGACGCTGATATAGACCGTGCCGCCGATCGGATCGCTCGCCGGCTTGAGTGCGCTGGCGTGGTTCGGATCGATCCTGGCGCAAAGCTCGGCGGCATAGGCCTTGGAGACCAGCCGGTCGGTGGGCACCTTCGAGAAATCCGGGTCGCCGTCCCACCGCTCGAGATCGGCATAAGCGAGCTTCTTCGCCTCGACCATCAAGTGCCAATAGGCCGCCGACTTCGGGTCCGGCGCGATGCCGAGCTTCGGCGCACACACGTCCAGCACGTTCATCATCTCCAGCACCGCGAAGCCCTGGGTGCTGGGCGGCATCTGGTAGAGATCATAGCCGTGGAACTTGGTGGTGATCGGGGTCACCCACCGCGCCCTGATGCCGGCGAGATCGTCCATGGTGATGGCGCCGCCGGTCGCCTGCGACTTGGCGACGATCGCGCGCGCGATCTCGCCCTTGTAGAACACATCGCGGCCGCCAGCCTCGAGCAGGCGCAGCGCCCGGGCGAGATCGGGGTTGCGGAAGATCTGGTACATGGCCGGCGCCTTGCCGCCGGGCAGGTAGGTGCGCACCGAATCCGGATCGGCCGAGAGCAGCTTCTGCGCGCCCGCCCACTCATGCTGGATACGCTCGGTGACCCCATAGCCTTCCTCAGCGATGCGCGCCGCAGGCTCGAGCACCTGCTTGAAGCCCATCGTGCCATAGCGCTTGAGCAGCACGTCCCACCCATCCACCGCGCCGGGCACGACCGCGGAATCGATGCCGGCATTCGGCATGCGGGTCAGGCCCTTGCCGCGGAAGCGATCGGGGGTGAAGCCCGCGGGCGCGCGGCCGGCGCCGTCCAGCGCGACGAGCTTCCTGTCCTTGGCGGACCAGGCGATGACAAACATGTCGGCGCCGAGCCCGGCCGAATTGGGTTCGACGACGTTGAGCACCGCCGCGGTGGCGACGGCGGCGTCGAAGGCGTTGCCGCCGGCCTTGAGGATGTCGAGGCCGGCATCGGCGGCGAGCGGCTGGCTGGTGGCGACGATGCCGTGGCGAGCGAGCATCTCGGATCGGGTCTGTCCGGCCCAGCCATAGCCGCGATCACCGCGAAAAGCGTCGAACCCGGCCGGCCCGGGCTGCGGTTGAGCCGTGGACGGCACGGCCAGGACGGCCGCCATCACCGTGACGGCCGCCAGCCCGGCGGCCGCCATGCGCACCTTCGTCATTGATCCTCTCCCCCTCTCGTCCCGGAGCCCTTGCCCTCGGGTTGATCTGTTCTTGCCGGTCAGACGGGCTTGGCGCCCGGAGTGCCGCATTTGGCAAACTTGCCCTTAGCGTCCTTGCAGCGCGTCGTCGCCGGCTTCTTGTCCGGGCATTTGGTGAACCGCCCCTTGGCGTCCTTGCAGGGCGCGGCAGCGGTGGCGGGGACGGAGAGGCCGGCAACAGCCAGCATGAGCGGCAGAGCGATCAGGCGACGCATCGGATCAATCCTCCTGGCAAGGATGGACGCGCACAATGCGTTAGACCGGGGTTAAGCTCAAGCGCGTCAAGCGGGGGCCGTGGCCGGAGATTATCGTGGAAAAGACACCGCACATCCTCAATGCCGCGTCGAACCTGCTCGGCATCAGCTTCGTGATCATCACCGGCCTCAACCTGACCGGCCGCAGCCGGGTGAGCTATGCCGATGAAATCGCCTGGGTGGCGACGATGTGCCTGACGGCGAGCTGCCTGCTGTCCTATCTGGCGCTACGCCGGGGCCGCGCGCAGGCGGCGCGGCTGGAGCGGCTGGCGGACTATGCGTTCCTGCTCGGCCTGTTCTCGCTGGCGGGATCTGTGCTGTGGATCGCGCTCGGCGGGGTGGCGATCGGGTAGGGCGCTGGCTGCCCATTCACCCTTCACGGGCTTCGGGATCCGGGCGAGGTTGCGAAACAAGCCTGCCGGGCCCTGGCAAAGCATCCAGGGCGACGACGCCCGGAATTATGATCGCCGCTCGAATGGCCGTGGCAGGCCGGCGCCATCCGCCTCGCTCCGGTGGATGTGATCGACGCGGGCTCGTTCAGGCCCTTCGTGGCAGCGGCGGATGAACTGCTCGACGTCCGCGCCGTCGCCCTCGACCATCGCTTCGACCGTACCGTCGGGCAGGTTGCGGACCCAGCCGGCGAGACCGAGCGCATGCGCGGTCTCCACCGTCCAGTCGCGATAGAAGACGCCCTGGACGCGGCCGTGGATCACGAGCCGCGTCACCATGGCCTCAGATCGCCGCCTTCAGCGCGTCGACGAGGTCGGTGCGCTCCCAGGTGAAGTGATCGCCATCGGGCTGGCGGCCGAAATGGCCGTAGGAGGCGGACTTCTGATAGATCGGCTTGTTGAGCTTGAGATGCTCGCGAATGCCCTTCGGCGTCAGCCGGACGAGCTTCGGCAGCACTGCCTCCAGCTTCGCCTCGTCGACCGTGCCGGTACCATGGGTGTCGACATAGACCGACAGCGGCTCGGCGATGCCGATCGCGTAGGACAGCTGGATCGTGCAGCGCTTGGCGAGGCCGGCGGCAACGACATTCTTGGCGAGATAGCGCGCGACATAGGCGGCCGAGCGATCGACCTTGGTCGGATCCTTGCCGCTGAACGCGCCGCCGCCATGCGGGGCTGCGCCGCCATAGGTGTCGACGATGATCTTGCGGCCGGTGAGGCCGGCATCGCCGTCCGGGCCGCCGATTTCGAACAGGCCGGTGGGGTTCACATAGATCTTGTCGTCGCCGGGCAGCCAGCCTTCCGGCAGGATTTCCGAAAACACGCCCTTCACATAGTCGCGCAAGCGCGCCTGGCCGGCCTCGTTGGAGAGATCGGCGGAATGCTGGGTGGAGACGACGAGCGCAGTCGCACGCACCGGCACGCCATTCTCATATTGCAGCGTCACCTGGCTCTTGGCGTCCGGCTCCAGGAACGGGGCGGCGCCGGAATGGCGATCGTCGGCCATCCGCTCGAGGATCTTGTGGCTGTAATAGAGCGTGGCGGGCATCAGGCCGGGCGTCTCGTCGGTGGCATAGCCGAACATGATGCCCTGGTCGCCGGCGCCTTCATCCTTGTTGCCGCTTTCGTCCACGCCCATCGCGATATGGGCGGACTGGCCGTGGAGGTTGTTCGAGAAATTGAACGTCTGCCAGTGGAAGCCGGACTGCTCATAACCGATCCGCTTCACCGTATCGCGCACCGCCTGCTCGATTTCGTCCAGAGCGCCCGGGGCCCACTGATCATTCTCGTAGACGCCCTTGCAGCGGATTTCGCCGGCCAGCACCACCATGTTGGTGGTGGTCAGCGTCTCGCACGCCACGCGCGCCTCGGGGTCCTTGGACAGGAACAGATCGACCACCGCATCGGAGATCTGGTCGGCCACCTTGTCGGGATGCCCCTCCGAAACGCTTTCGGACGTGAAGATATAGTCGCTGCGCATGAAGCACTCTTCCTCGTGGGAGTGATATAAAGAAATCCTTATGTGCCTTAGCGCGCCCGGCGCCCGGCCGCAATCGCCGTCAACGCCAGCAGGACGGCGAACAGCAGCGACAAAAAATTTGCCGCATGGGAGAAAAATGTCGGGCCGGCGGCGCGGGGCAGGCGGATGTCGATGGCGCCGGCCGCGTGGCGGGGGACAACCCGCACCAGCCGCCCGTGGGGATCGATGACGGCGCTGATCCCGTTCGGCGTGGAGCGCACGATCGTCATCCCCTCCTCGATGGCGCGCAGGCGCGCCTGGACGAGATGCTGCGGCGGCCCCCAGGCGCCGAACCACGCATCATTGGAGGGGTTGAACAGGAAATCCGGGCGGTGGCGCTGGTCGATCACCGCGCCGGGGAAGATGATCTCATAGCAAATCTGCACGCCGACATCGCCAAAGCCGGGCAGCGCGTAGGAGAGCGGGCCGGGGCCGGGGAGGAAATCGAGATCGCCGGGCACCAGCCGCGACAGGCCGATCGCCGAGAGCAGCGGGCGCATCGGCAGATATTCGCCGTAAGGGACGAGATGCGCCTTGTCGTAACGGGCGGCGATGCGACCGGCGGCGTCCATCGCGAACAGACTGTTGCGCGCGGCGGTGACGTGACCGGCGTCATCGCGGATCAGCGCGGTGCCCCCGGTGAGCAGCAGGTCGCCGGGGCGCAGCAGGCTGGCCAGCGCGTGGCGCGCGGCGGGATCTTCCTCGAGATAGTAATCGACCGCCGCCTCTGGCCACAGCAGCAGGCGGGGCGGCGCCCCGGGCAGCGGGCGTGGCGACAGCTGCGCGAGCACGACAATGCCCTCATAGGCATAGCTGGGCAGGTTGCGCCGGTCCTGGTCGATATTGGGCTGGACGACGTGGACCTGGTCGCCGCCGGCGTCGATCGCCGCCGGGACATTCAGCCCTCCCAGCATTGCCAGCAGCGGTGCGGCGGCGGCGAGCGCCGCATTGCGCCAGTCGCGGCGGAACGCGGCATGGAGCGCGCCGCCGGCCAGCACCGTCAGCGCGGACAGGCCGAAGGTGCCGATCCACGGGGCAGCCTGCGCCACCCAGCTGTCGATCCACACCACGCCGACCGGGTTCCACGCGAAGCCGGTGAACATCGTGCCGCGCAGCCATTCGGTCACCGTCCACGCTGCGGCCAGCAGGAGCGGCACCGGACCATGGCGCCGCCAGCGCCACGCGAGCCCCGCCGCCAGCGCCGGATAGACGGCGAGGTAGAGCGACAGCAGCACCACCGCGATCCAGCCGAGCCATGCCGGCATCGCCGCCTGATAGGTGAATGCAGTGGCGATCCAGTTCAGGCCGAGCACAAACTGGCCGAGCCCGAACCACCAGCCGAGCGCCAGCGCGCGACGCAGCGTCGGCGCCGCCGCGACCAGCCCGACGAGCAGCGCGAAGGCGAGCAGGGTCACCGGCAGCCAGCCGAGCGGCGCGAAGCCCGTCGCCGAGGCGAGCCCGGCGAGGAGGGCGAGGAGGCAGGGGAAGCGGCGCATCGGTGTCGTCCTCATATAGAGGTGGCAGGGCTGTTGCACACTCACATCCGTCGGGCGGGCGAGCGGGCGGAGCTACCGGCGCGGCGCCCGCTGGGAGATGGATCCCGGATCAGGTCCGGAGGTAACGGGGGCGCGGCTTTGCTGACGGGCTGAACCCCATTCACCATCCATGCCGTGATCGGCGCCGCTTCCGGCTGCCAGCCGCCGGTTACGGCGCTGTTGCGGTCTGCCCGAAAACAGGTTGGGCAATCATCGGCGGCGGATTAGACTGCGGCATGCTCACCCCCTTCCACATCGCCTTCCCGGTGGACGATCTCGATGCAGCGCGCGCCTTTTACGGCGGCGTGCTCGGTTGTCCGGAGGGGCGGAGCGCCGCGACATGGATCGATTTCGACCTGTACGGCCATCAGATCGTCGCCCATCTCGGGCCGCGCCGGGCCGACGCCGCCGCCAATGACGTCGACGGCCATGACGTGCCGGTGCCGCACTTCGGCGTGGTGCTCGAATGGGATGCCTGGCACGAGCTTGCCGCGCGGATCGAGGCGGCGGGCGTGACGTTCGGCATCGCGCCGCATATCCGCTTTTCCGGCCAGCCGGGCGAGCAGGCGACGATGTTCTTCCGCGATCCGGCCGGCAACGCGCTGGAATTCAAAAGCTTCCGCGACATGGGACGGCTGTTCGCCACCTGATCGCCGGCTCGCCTTCATCACCGTCTGACGGAAGCTCCATGCCGATAGACCTGATCTGCCTCGATGCCGACGATACGCTCTGGCATAACGAGACCTTCTTCCGCCTCACCCAGGCGCGCTTCGCGGAACTGGTGGCGCCCTATGCCGACGAGGCGATCATTCCCGATCGGCTGGCCGCGGCCGAGCGGCGCAACCTCGCCATCTACGGCTATGGGGTGAAGGGCTTCACCCTGTCGATGCTGGAGACGGCGCTGGAACTGGCCGGGGACGACCTGCCGGCCGCGGTCACGGCCGAGATCCTGGCCGCCGGGCGCGAGATGATGCGCCATCCGGTCGAGCCGCTGGACGGCGTGCCGGAAGCGCTGGCGGCGCTCGCCGGGCGCGGCCGGCTGGTGCTCGTCACCAAGGGCGACCTGTTCCACCAGGAGGCCAAGCTTGCCGCCTCCGGGCTTGGAGAGCATTTCTCCGGCGTCGAGATCGTCAGCGAAAAACATGCAGACCTCTATGCGCGCATCTTCGCCCGCCACGGCGTGCGCCCGGAGCGCGCGGTGATGGCCGGCAACTCCGTGAAGTCGGACGTGCTGCCGGCGCTGGAGGCCGGTGGCCACGCCGCGCTGGTGCCTTATCCGCTGGTCTGGGCGCACGAGGCGGCGGCGCCGCCGCATGCCCATCCGCGGTTCCGCGAGCTGCCCTCGTTGCGCGACCTCGCCGGCTGGATCGACGAACTGGACTGATCCTGCGCCTGTATACTCTATACAGGAGAGTGCCCCTGTCGTAACGTCCGCGTGACGAGGATAGGCCCCGATAACGGGGATTTTCAGGGGAGTGATATGTCTACAAGGCGCGAGTTCCTGGGCGGCGCGATCACCTTCGCCGCAATTGCCACCTCATATCAACGGGCTGTGGCGCAGGGCACGCTGCCGCCCAAATCTCCCTGCGGCATCGCCACCACCGCGATGGGCGCGCATCTGCGCGGGCTGGAAGGGGTGAAGGCGGGCCTGCGCGACAATCCCGTCGCCTATCTCGATTATTGCCGATCTCTGGGGGCGGGGGGCGTGCAGCATGCGGTGAGCACGATGCTGCCCGAATTCCGCAAGCGGCTCGACGAGCTGGAAATGTATTATGAGGGCGAGGCCCGCCCGCCGGCCACGCTCGACGGGGATTTCGCGGAGTTCGAGGCGCAGATCAAGATCGCCAAGGACCTTGGCGCCAGCGTGGTGCGCACCGTCAGCCGGCCGCTGCCCAACAGCTCCGGCCGCCGTTACGACAGCTTCACCTCGGTGCAGCAGTTCGACGAATGGCTGGAACGGTCCAACGCGATCATCATGAAGTGCCTGCCGATCGCCGAGAAGTACAAGATCGCCATCGCGCTGGAGAACCACAAGGATCGCAAGGTCGAGCAGCATGTCGCCTTTCTGAAGAAGGCGAGCAGCGAATATCTCGGCTCGCTGATAGATCCGGGCAACAACATGGCCTTCATGGAAGAGGCCGCCTACACGGTGGCGCAGCTCGCCCCCTATGTGAAGGCGACGTCGCTGAAGGATATGGGCGTGGCGCCCTATGAACAGGGCTTCCTGCTCGCCGAAGTGCCGTTCGGCACCGGCATCAACGACCAGGTCAAGCTGTTCCAGATGATGCGCAAGCATAATCCGAAGGTGAACCCGACCACCGAGCTGATCACCCGCGATCCGCTGAAGGTGGCAGTGCTCACCGACGATTATTACCGCTCATTTCCGGAGAAGAAGGCAGTGCGCGACAAGTGGATGGCGATGGTCCGCGCCAAGCAGACCAGGTTGCCAATCCTCAGCACCCAGTCGCGCGCGGCGCAATTCCAGGCGGAAGAGGACAATAATCGTCAGGTGTTCCAGTGGGGCGTGACACACCTGCGCAACGTCTAGCCATCAGCGCAATGTCGAGGTCTTGGTAAAATGGCGGGAGAGGATGGAGGCGCCCGCCGCCAACCTCCCTCCGGCCTCCTTATGAGCGGAGCCTAGCAGCGCCGCCCATCGGACTTGTCGATGGCCCGGCCGACCAGCGCGCCGCCGGCCGCACCCAGCACCGTGCCAAGGGTCTTGTCGCCGTGGCCGGCCACGGTGTTGCCGAGCAGGCCGCCGGCGATGCCGCCGATGGCGAGACCGCCATTGCCCTTGTCGTAGCAGCGACCGCCCCGATAATCCCGATAATAGCCGCGGCCGGCATAGTGGCGGCCGTGGTCATAATGGCCGCGCGCGTAATGGCGATCGTAATGGCGCGGCGCGGCAATGGCGGCGGCGGGAACGATGCCGCCCAACGTCGCGGCAGCAGCGGCAATGCCGAGAATGGTCTTGCGGAACATGGCGGTCACTCCCTTTCTTGATTGACCGCACCTTATTATGATTCGCGCCTTGACCTCCCTCTGAACGGATCGATCATCTTCCGTTAATCTCGGGAAGGCGGCATCTGGGCCTTGGGCGGAGCCGCCGCCGGGGCGGGCTGAGCCGGCGACGGCGCCGCCGACGGCGCCGGCCGGGCGCCGGGCGCCGAGACGCGCCACACGCTGTTGCCGACATCGTCCGCGACGAGCAGGCCGCCGCGCGTGTCGATCGTCACGCCGACCGGCCGGCCCTGCGCCTCGCCATCGGCATTGAGGAAGCCGGAGAGCACGTCGATCGGCATCCCGTTCGGCTTGCCGTTGGCGAAGGGGACGAAGATCACCTTGTAGCCGGAGCGCGGCTTGCGGTTCCAGGAGCCGTGCTGGCCGATGAACGCGCCATCGGCGAAACGCGGACCCAGCGCCGCGCCCGCCGCGAAGCTGAGGCCGAGCGAGGCGGTGTGCGAGCCGAGCGCGTAGTCGGGCGGGGTCACTACCTCCAGCGCGCTGGGCTTGGGATCCTTGACGCGGGTGTCGACATTGTCGCCCCAGTAATTCCACGGCCAGCCATAGAAGCCGCCGAATTGCACGCTCGTCAGATAATCGGGGACGAGATCGCCGCCAAGCTCGTCGCGCTCATTGGCGACGGTCCACAGCATCCGGGTGGTCGGCTCCCACGCCATGCCATTGGGGTTGCGGATGCCGGCGGCGTAGATGCGGTGCGCGCCGGTGGCTGCGTTCACCTCCCAGATGGCGGCGCGGCCCTCCTCGGCGGCGATGCCGTTCTCGCCGACATTCGAGTTGGATCCGATCGTCACGTAGAGAAGCTTGCCGTCGTCCGAGGCGATGACGTTCTTGGTCCAGTGATGATTGATCGTCCCCGCCGGCAGATCGACGACCTTGCGGGGCGGCGTCGTGATCTTCGTCTCGCCAGGCGCATAGGGGAAGGCGAGGACCGCGTCGGTATCGGCGACGTAGAGCGTGTCGCCGGACAGCGTCATGCCGAAGGGCGAGTTGAGGCCGCTGATGAACACCGAGCGGAGTTCGGCGACGCCGTCGCCATCGGCGTCGCGCAGCAGGGTGATGCGGTTGGCCGAGCCCTCGCGGCCGGAGCCGGCGCGCTTCATGAACTGGCGCTGGAACCAGGCGCGGATGCCCTTGCCGTCAGCGGGTTTGGGCGGCGCATCCGTTTCGGCCACCAGCACGTCGCCATTGGGCAGCGCCAGCAGCCAGCGCGGATGCCGGAGCCCGGTGGCGAACGGCGTCACCGTCAGCCCCTGGGCCGGTTTCGGCTTGGCGCCTTCTGGCCAGCCCACCGCCTTGGCGACGTTGACGGTCGGGATCATCGATGAGCTCGGCTCGGGCAGGGTGGGCCTGGGACCCATATTCTGCTCGATCGGCAGCTTGGCATTGTTGCCGCACCCGGCCAGCATCAGCGCGAGAGCGAGCGTGGTAGCGGCAAGCGGCAGGCGCATCGATAATCTCCCGGTGGCGCGGGCAGCGCCGCGGCCCAAACCCTATTCCTGCTCGACCGGTTCCGCCACCGGGGGGTGGAGGCGAAGCCGCGTCACCCGGCGGGCATCGCCGCCCATAACCTCCAGCCGCCAGCCGCTGCCATGCTCGACGATCTCGCCCGGCTGCGGGACGTGGCCGGCCAGCACGGAGGCGAGCCCGCCCAGCGTGTCGACATCCTCCTCGACCTCGGCGAGGCGCGGGTCGATCTCGGCGGCGACGTCTTCCAGCTCGGCGCGTGCGTCGGCCTCCCACAGGCCGTCACCCAGCGGCACGAGCAGCGCGTCGGCCTGCTCGTCATGCTCGTCCTCGATATCGCCGACGATTTCCTCCATCAGGTCCTCGATGGTGACGAGGCCTTCGGTGCCGGAATATTCGTCGAGCACGATGGCGAGATGGGTACGGCTGGCGCGCATCTCGGCGAGGAGATCGAGCACGCCCATCGATTCGGGAACGTAACGCGGCTCGCGGATCAGCGGGGCGATGGTCTGCGGCCGGGCCGCCTTGCCGGCGAGGATCGCGAACACGTCCTTGATGTGGACCATGCCGATCACCTGATCGAGATCTTCGCGATAGACCGGCATGCGGCTGTGGCCGGCCTCGGCGAAGGTGTCGACGAGCGTGTCGAAATCGATCGTCTCGGCAACCGCGATGATGTCGCCGCGCGGCACGGCGACGTCGCCCACCGTGCGCTCGCCGAAATGGAGGAGGTTGCGGAGCATCTGGCGCTCCACGACGGACAGGTCGCCGGCGCGGGGGCGCTCGCCCTCTTCCTCCTCCTCCTCGATGGCTTCCTCGATGCGGTCGCGCAGCGTCGGCTCCGCATCATCGCCGAAGAGCAGGCCGCGCAGGCCCGCCCACAATCGTCCGCCGCCGGTATCGGCGGCGCGGCTACTGGAATCGTCAGGCATGGTGTTTCGGTTGTACGTCCCTGTTGCGTTGGCGAACGTTAAAGCATTTCCCGCGCGGGTATAACCACCCCCGTTCGCGCTGAGTAGGCATTGAGCCTGTCGAAATGCCGTATCGAAGGGGCTGGCCGGGCTGACCCCCCGTTACGAGGCTTCGACGGCGCTCAGCCGCTACCCAGGGACGCACGATCAGGGGTGCCGTGCGGCGTCAATCCTCGCGCACGGCGTAGGGATCGGCAATGTCGAGGCTGGCCAGCGCGTCGCGCTCAAGCTGCTCCATCCGCTCCGCCTCGACATCGTCCATATGATCATAGCCGAGCAGGTGCAGCGTGCCGTGGACGACGAGATGGGTGGCGTGGGTGGCGACGTCGACGCCCTTTTCCGCCGCCTCGGCCGCGCACACGCCGTGGGCGAGGATGATGTCGCCGAGCAGCACCTCGCCATCGTCGGAATTGGACAGGCCCTCGATCAGATCGGTCTGCACCATCGGAAAGGAGAGGACGTTGGTCGGCCTGTCCTTCTGCCGATATTGGGCGTTGAGAGCGCGCACCTCCTCGTCGTCGCCCAGGCGGACGGAGATTTCGGCGGTCACCGTCTTGTCGAGCAGCAGGGTGTAGGGCGAATGCGCGATCGCGGCGCGCGCGGCGCGATCGCACAGCGTCTCCCAGTCAGTGGCCGTGCCCCAGGGTTCGGCGGCGTCGACGGCGACCTCAAGCATCGGGGCCCTCATAAGCCTGGACGATGCGCCCGACGATCGGGTGGCGCACCACGTCGCCCGCGCCGAAGCGGATCATCGACATGCCTTCGGTTCCTTCCAGTTTCAGCACTGCGTCGGCGAGGCCGGACTTGCCGCCCTCGGGCAGATCGATCTGCCGCGGATCGCCGCACACCACCATCCGGCTGTTCATGCCGAAGCGGGTGAGGAACATCTTCATCTGCGCCGGTGTGGTATTCTGCGCCTCATCGAGGATGATGAACGCCTCCGACAGCGTGCGGCCGCGCATGAAGGCGATCGGCGCGATCTCGATCTCGCCCGACGCGATGCGCCGCTCGACCTGCTCGGTCGGCAGCATGTCGTAGAGCGCGTCGTAGAGCGGGCGGAGATAGGGATCGACCTTCTCCTTCATATCGCCGGGCAGGAAGCCCAGCCGTTCGCCCGCCTCCACGGCCGGGCGCGACAGGATCAGCCGGCTGACCGATCCGGTGATCAGCTGCTGCACCGCCTGCGCTACGGCCAGATAGGTCTTGCCGGTGCCGGCCGGCCCGAGCGCGAAGATGATGTCGTCGCGGCCCAGCGCCTCCATATAGGCGACCTGGGTGCGGCTCCTCGGTACGATCGTCTTCTTGCGGGTGCGGATCATCACCTTGGGCGGCTCGGCGACATCGCGGATGATGCCGTCCAGCGTCGGCTCGGCGGTCATCGAGATCACCGCGTCGACCGCGCCGGGATCGAGATCCTGGCCCTGCACCAGTCGGTTATAGAGGCCGATCAGCACGTCGCGGGCGCGGGCGGCCTGTTCGGCCAGCCCCTCGATCTGGATCTTGTTGCCGCGCGCCGAAATATAGACGCCAAGCCGGCTCTCCACCGCGATCAGATTCTGATCGAACTCGCCGAACAGGCGGCCCATCAATTGCTGCCGATCGAACTGTACTTCCAGGCGGGCACGCTCGCCGGCCTGCGCGGTCACGGGTTTGCGACTCAAACATCACCTTTCGACTGGAGCCCCAATCCGGAGGATGGGGTGTCGGGCGACGGATTTCCAGAGAATGTTTGCGAAGGGGCAGATACCAATGGCGCATTGATCGTCACCCCGGACCCTGAAATCAAGTTCAGGGCGAAGCTGATCGGGGTCCATGCATCCCCGGACGCCGGCGCTTGTGGCGGCATGGATGCCGGATCAAGTCCGGCATGACGTTTCGGGGACGGGGCGGCGGGTCTTAGGCCGCCGCCTTCACCACTTCCGCGCCGCCGACCGAGTTGGGGCCGGCGGTGACGATGTCCACCGCGACGATATCGCCGATCGCCGCCTCGGTTTGCAGGTGGACGGACTGAAGCCACGGCGACTTGCCCAGCTTCTGTCCGGGCAGCTTGCCGGTGCGCTCGATCAGCACCTCCGTCCGCCGGCCGACGCTTGCCCGGTTGAACGCATGCTGCTGCGCGTTGAGCAGCGCCTGCAACCGTTGCAGGCGCTCGTCCATCACCGCCGCCGGCAGCTGGTCCGCCATCGTCGCTGCGGGCGTGCCGGGGCGCGGCGAATATTTGAAGCTGAACGCCTGCGCATGGCCGACCGCCTCGACCAGCGCCAATGTCTGGGCGAACTCAGCCTCCGTTTCGCCGGGAAAGCCGACGATGAAGTCGCCGGAGATGGCGATATCCGGCCGCGCCGCGCGCACCCGCTCGATCAGGCGCAGATAGGCGGCGGCGTCGTGACTGCGGTTCATCGCCTTGAGCACGCGGTCGCTGCCCGACTGCACCGGGAGATGGAGGAAAGGCATCAGCTTTTCCACGTCGCGATGCGCCGCGATCAGCCCCTCGGCCATGTCGTTGGGATGGCTGGTGGTGTAGCGGATGCGCGCGATCGACGGGATCAGCGCGATCGCCTCGATCAGATCATGCAGGCCGCGGTCCCCGTCGCCCCATGCGTTCACATTCTGCCCGAGCAGGCTGATCTCGCGCGCGCCGGTATCCGCAAGCGCCTTCGCCTCGTCGAGCACGGCGGCGAACGGGCGGGAGATTTCGGCGCCGCGGGTATAGGGCACCACGCAATAGGTGCAGAATTTGTCGCAGCCCTCCTGCACCGTCAGGAAGGCGCTGGGGCCGACGCGGCGCCGGCCGGGGAGGGCGGCGAACTTGCTCTCGGCGGGCATGTCCGTGTCGATGGCGCTCTCGCCGCGCGCGGCGGCGGCGACGAGCGCGGGCAGGCGATGATAGGCCTGGGGGCCGACGACGATGTCGACGGCGCGCGCCCGGCGGGGGATTTCCGCCCCCTCGGCCTGGGCGACGCAGCCGGCGACCGCGATCATCGGGCTCGATCCGTCCTCGCGCTTGAGGCGACCGATATCGGAATAGACCTTCTCCGCCGCCTTCTCGCGGATATGACAGGTGTTGAGCACGACGAGATCGGCGGCGTCGGCGTCGGCGGCGGCGGTGAGGCCGTCGGCCTCGAGCAGCTCGGCCATGCGCTGACCGTCATAGACGTTCATCTGGCAGCCGAACGACTTGACGTGGAAGGAATGGGGCGCGGACATGGGCCGGGCCCTTAGCCTATCGCGCCGCTGCGCTCCAGCGCGGCCTGCGCTGTGGCGGCGAGCGCCTTGCGGTCGTCGAAGGCGGCGGGGTCGATCGGATCGAGGAAGCTCAGCCGCGCGGCGATGGTGCCGCGTCGGCCGAGGATGCGCAGCGCATTGCCGAGCATGTCCTCCTCGTCGGGCCAGACGAGGTCGGCGGCGGCGCCGCCATAATCGATGCGTACCGGCTGGACGCGCACCTGCGGCGGGGGCGGCAGCACCGATGCGAACAGGCTGGCGCGGAACGGCAGGAGGCCGTCCGCCTCGTTGGTGGTGCCTTCCGGAAACAGCGCGACGGTCCGCCCCGCCTCCAGCGCGCCGCGCAACGCATCGGCCTGACCGCGCACCGCGCCACGGCGGGTTCGCTCGACGAACAAAGTGTCATTGAGGCCGGCCAGCCAGCCGACCACCGCCCAGCGCCGCACCTCCGCCTTGGACACGAAGATGCACCCCGACGCGCCCGCCAGCGTGAGGATGTCGAGCCAGCTGCGGTGATTGGCGACGAGCAGGATCGGGCCGTCGAGCGGCGTGCCGCTGACGGTGAGCCGCACGCCCGAGGCGCGCGCGGCGAGACCGAGGAAGCGGCGCGGCCAGCGCGACCGGCCGGTCGCGGCGCGCGCAAGATAATGGGCGGGCAGGCAAGCGGCCAGCGCCAGCCCGATCAGCGCGATCCGTGCCGCGGCGCGGACCTTCGCGCTGTCAGTCGGTGCGGTCGAGCGAGACGCCGTAAAGCTCCATCCGATGATCGACCAGCCGGAAGCCCAGCTTCTCGGCGATACGCTTTTGCAGGGCCTCGAGATCGGCATCGACGAATTCGATGACCTTGCCGGTCTCGACGTCGATCAGGTGATCGTGATGGGCTTCGGCCGCTGCCTCGTAGCGGGCGCGGCCGTCGCCGAAATCATGCCGTTCCAGGATGCCGGCTTCCTCGAACAGGCGGACGGTGCGGTACACCGTGGCGATCGAGATGCCGGGATCAATCGCGGACGCCCGGGCGTGGACCGATTCCACGTCCGGGTGATCCTCGGCCTCGGAGAGCACCCGCGCGATGATGCGCCGCTGCTCGGTGATCCTCAGGCCCTTTTCGGCGCAGAGCGCCTCTACATCGATCTTGCGCATGGTGCGGATGATCTAGGCAATCCGAACGCCCTCGGGAAGCCTCCGCAGCATATTTGCGAGTCGTTAGCGCCATATTGGGGCCGGCGCCGCTCCAATCGTCGATCCAGCCTGGTCGACGGTCGCGGGATGCCGGCCCCCTTGTGCGCTCAGCGCTTGCGGCGCTTGGTGCCGAGGCCGATCTTCTTGGCCAGGCTGCGGCGCTGCTCCGCATAGTTGGGCGCGACCATCGGATAGTCGGCCGGCAGGTTCCACTTCTGGCGGTACTGCTCGGGCGTCATCTGATAATGGGTCATCAGATGGCGCTTCAGCATCTTCAGCTTCTTGCCGTCCTCCAGACACACGATGAAGTCCGGTTTCACCGAGGCGCGCACCGAAACGGCGGGCTCCTGCTTCACCTCCGGCGTGGCCGGAGCCGTGCCGAGACCGCGCAGCGCCTGATGCACGTTCTGGATCAGGCCCGGCACATCTTCCACGGTGATGCTGTTATTGGCAACGTGGGCAGAGACGATGTCGGCGGTGAGCGTTATCAGGCTCTCGGCCATATCGTTATGGTCGGTCATATCGGGGGGACCTTAATTGACGCATTGGGGAAAGAGGACCGGAAACAGCTCGGCCCGAGCGCGGGATGATACCGCGGGAATGATTTTGCAAGTACAATAACCACGCCGCGCCTCAAATTGCGTCTAGCGACTTGCTAAGCGTGACGGCGTCGAACAACTGACCGTCCTTGCCGACATAGTAGCCGATGCGGCGGCCGGCGGGCGTGAAGCCTGCGCTAACGTACAGCGCTGCCGCAGGATTTTCGGCGCGCACCTCCAAATGCAATTTGCCCGCGCCGCGCGCAATCGCTTCGATTTCCGTGGCATGGAGCAATGCGCGGCCGATCCCGCGCCGTCGCCAGCCCGGCCGCACCCCGATCAGCAGCAGCTCCGCCTCGTCGGCGACGATCCGTGCGAGCGAGAAGCCGGCCGGCGTCTCGCCTTCGCTGGCCAGCGTCAGCCACACGCCCGGCAGGCTCATGATTCCGGCGCATTGGGCGCGCGTCCACGCCTCGCCGAAAGCGGGGTCGAACGCCTCGTTCATGACGATCATCGCCTCGTCGAGATCGCCGACCAGTCCCGGGCGGAGCAGGGGGGCGCCGCTCACGCCGGCAGCTTCGCGTCGGGCGCGCGGCCGTAGATCGGCGCCGGCGCCAGCGCGGCGAGCCCCTCCGGCAGCAGGATCACGTCGCCGGCATCGGGCACGGCGTCCAGCGCCTCGCCGCTGCCCCGCGCGGCGACGAGCGCGGCGGCGCTGCCGCCGACGACCAGTGCCGCGTCGACGGCGCGGGCCGCCGCCTCCGGGGGCAGGGACGCGATCCCGCCTTCCGGCTCCGGCCCGCGGCGGAAGGACTGGACGAACAGCTCGCCATGGCCGCCGGGGATGGCGACGGCGACCCGCTCCGCCTCGGCGCGCGCCGCAAAGGCCCGGGCGGCGATCAGCGCCAGCGAGGAGAAGCCGGCCACCGGCACGCCCCAGCCGATGGCTAGGCCGCGCGCCGCCGCCAGCCCGACACGGACGCCGGTAAAGCTGCCCGGGCCGCAATCGACGCGGATCGCATCGGCACGCGCTCCGTCAGGCAGCAGCTCGGCGATCATCGGCACCAGCCGCTCGGCATGGCCGCGCCCGACCAGCTCGTGACGCGCGGCGATCACCACCCCGTCCTCGATGAGGGCGACGGAGCAGGCGGCGGTGGCGGTTTCAATGGCAAGGATGCGCACCGCCCGTCACGCGATCCGGTTGAAGGCGTCGAAATCCGGCCGGGGTAGGCGCGGCATCAGCGTCGACGGATCGCCACGGCCAAGGGTGGCGATGAAATTGGAGCGGATCGTCGTTGCCGAGAAAAAGGCCGCGTCGACGGCTTCATTGTCGAAGCCCGACATCGGGCCGGTGTCGAAGCCCAGCGCCCGCGCGGCCATGATCAGCCAGGCCCCCTGCAACGTCGAATTGCGGAAGGCGGATTCGCGAATCAGCGCATCATTGCCGACGAACCAGGCGCGCGCATCGGCGTGCGGGAACAGCATCGGCAGCTGCTCGTAGAATTCGAGGTCCATGCCGATGATGGCGGTGACCGGCGCGGCGAGGATCTTGCCGGCATTGGCCGGGGAGGCGAAGCCGGCCAGCTTCGCCTTGGCCTCGTCGCTCAGGCACCACACGATCCGCGCGGGCATCTGGTTGGCCGAGGTGGGGCCGAACTTGGCGAGCTCCCAGATCGCCTCCAGCTCGTCCTCGGTGACGGGCTGGTCCAGATAATGATTATAGGTGCGGGCCGTGCGGAAGAGCGTGTCGAGCGCCGCGTCGGAAAGCTTTCCGGCCATATGCTCCTTGCCCTCCCGTCAGACTGCGCGAACTTCCGTCACCTCCGGCACATAATGCCGCAGCAATTGCTCGATGCCCTGCTTCAGTGTCGCCGTCGAGGAGGGACAGCCCGCGCACGCGCCGTGCAGTGCGAGATAGACCTTCCCCTCGCGGAAGCCGCGATAGACGATGTCGCCGCCGTCGCGGGCCACGGCGGGGCGAACCCGCGTGTCGATCAGGTCCTTGATCTGGTCGATGATGTCGGCATCAGCGGGATCGTCACCCAGCGCCGCGTCGTCGGCCGGCACGGCGATACCGGCAGCGCTGCCGGCATGGAACAGCGGCGCCTCGGCGACGAAATGATCGAGCAGCACGGCCAGCACATCGGGCTTGAGGCTGCGCCAGTCGACCCCAGGGCCGGCCGTCACCGACACGAAGTCATGCCCGAAGAACACGCCCACCACATCGCCGAGATCGAACAGGGCGGTGGCGAGCGGCGAGGCTTCGGCCTCTTCCTCATTCGCGAAGTCGCGCGTGCCGGCGCTCATCACGACGCGGCCGGGGAGGAATTTCAGCGTCGCCGGATTCGGCGTGGTCTCGGTCTCGATCAACATGTCCGTCAGATGGGCGAAGCGGGGCTCGCGATCAATAGAGGGGCGCGCGCCTGCCGCCAATAGACGGCGAGACTTTGCCTCCCTTGCCAAATCCATGCTGCGCTGCCATATGCACCGCAGAGCGTCGGCGCCCCAGGGGACGTCCGAACGAGGCAGCGTGATCGCCCCTTGCAGGGCCGGCTTCGTTCAAGGGACGCTTTCACCAAGGCTTCCCTTGTCACGCGGGTTGTCGGAACCCGCACCGGCGCGTGGGCCATGTCGGCCCCCAGCGGCCGTGCCTTATGTGAGTAATCTGATTTGACCCAGTTTTCCGAGCTCGGCCTCGCCGCGCCGCTCGTGCGCGCCCTCGATGCCGCCGGTTACACCAAGCCCACGCCGATTCAGCTCCAGGCGATCCCGCCGGTGCTGGAGGGCCGCGACCTGTGCGGTATCGCGCAGACCGGCACCGGCAAGACCGCGGCGTTCGCGCTGCCCATCCTCCATTATCTGAGCGAGAATAACCGCCCCCGTCCGGTGACCGGCTGCCGCGTGCTGGTGCTGTCGCCGACGCGCGAGCTGGCCAGCCAGATCGCCGACAGCTTCCGCAAATATGGCCAGCATCTCCGCCTGTCGGTGGCGACGGTGTTCGGCGGCGTGCCGATCGGCCGCCAGGTGCGCCAGCTGCAGGGCGGCGTCGACGTGCTCGTCGCGACGCCGGGCCGGCTGCTCGATCTCATCGACCAGCGCGCGCTGTCGCTGTCCAAGGTCGAGGTGCTGGTGCTCGACGAGGCCGACCAGATGCTCGACCTCGGCTTCATCCATTCCTTGAAGCGCATCGTCACCCTGCTGCCGAAGCAGCGCCAGACGTTGTTCTTCTCGGCGACGATGCCGCGCGCCATCGCCGAGCTGGGGGACCGTTTCCTCAGCGATCCGGTGAAGGTGTCGGTGGCGCCGGTCGCATCCACCGCCGAGCGGGTGGAGCAGTTCGTCACCTTCATCAACCAGGCCGAGAAGCAGGCGCTGCTCACCCTCAAGCTCCGTGAGGCGGAGATCGACCGTGCGCTGGTCTTCACCCGCACCAAGCATGGCGCCGACCGGGTAGTGAAGCACCTTGCCGCCGCCGGCGTGCGTGCCGAGGCGATCCACGGCAACAAGAGCCAGCCGCAGCGCGAGCGCACGCTGGCCGCCTTCCGCTCCGGTGAGATCAACGTGCTGGTGGCGACGGACATCGCCGCGCGCGGCATCGACGTGCCGGGCGTCAGCCACGTGTTCAACTTCGAGATCCCGGACGTGCCGGAGCAATATGTCCACCGCATCGGCCGCACCGCGCGCGCCGGCAAGGCGGGCATCGCGCTGGCCTTTGTCGATCAGGCGGAGCGCAACAACATCCGCGACATCGAGCGGCTGACCAAGGTCAAGTTGCAGCCTGTGGCGATCCCGGAGAATTTCCTCGCCGAGGCGGCGCGTCTGCCGCGTCCGTCCGCCCAGCAGGCCAGGCCGACCGCGCAGCGCCGCCACGACGATGCCCGCAAGGCCGGCGGCCCGGCGGGTGCGCCTGGCGACAAGCCGAAGCGGCGTTTCCCGCAGCGCCGTCGCGGCCCGGGAGTGGGCACGCACAAGGGCGCGGTGCGGAAAACCGGCGCCTGATAAGGGAGGGGGCCGCTCGATCCATCGGGCGGCCCTCGCCACACTGCCCCTATATCCCGTCACCCCGAAGGGGTTCGGCATGACGCTCGTAGCGGGGGCGTGAAAGCTAATCCGCCACCCGCTCCTTGCGGTGGCGCCGGACCTTGTGCTGGATGATCCAGCCGAGCCCGACCAGGATCGCGACGACGATGATCGCGTCGAGGCGATGGAACCATGCCGATATGCGCGGGTCGCTGTTCCAGCGCTCGCCGAGCTTCATGCCGATCCACGCCAGCACCCAGCAGAACGGCCAGGAGCCGAGGAAGGTGTAGAGGTGGAACTTCGTCAGGTTCATCCGCGCCATGCCGGCGGGGAAGGCGATGAAGGAGCGCACCACCGGCAGCATCCGGCACACCAGCACGGCAAGGCTGCCCCAACGCGCGAAGAAGCGCTCCGCCTTGTCGAGATCGTCCGTGTTCATGAACACGTAGCGGCCGAACCGCTCGACCGCCGGGCGCCCGCCCAGCCGGCCCAGCTCATAGGCCGGGATCGAGCCGATGTTGCAGCCGAACGCGCCCGCCGTCGCCACCCAGAACAGGGCGAGCTGCCCGGTCGAGACGAGATAGCCGCCGAACGGCATGATGATCTCGGACGGCAACGGCACGCACGCGCTCTCGATCGCCATGAGCAACGCGATGCCGGTATAGCCGCCCCACGAGATTACGGCGACGATCCAGCCCGCCATCCAGGCGATGATGTCAGTGATGATGTGCATAGCCGGCCGGCCCATGGCGGGGCGGGAGCCGCTTGTCGATAGGGATTGAGGCCCGGCGGGCCCCGCACCCGTCGTCACCCTGAAGCAGGTCCAGGGCGACGACGGGCGCCACGGAATGGGGCGCTACGTCAGTCCAGCGTCGCCATGTCGATGACGAACCGGTATTTCACGTCGCTCTTGAGCATGCGGGCATAGGCCTGCTCGATCTCCGGCATGGCGATCATCTCGATGTCCGCCGTGATGCCGTGCTCGGCGCAGAAATCGAGCATCTCCTGCGTTTCGGCGATGCCGCCGATCAGCGAGCCCGCGATCGAGCGGCGGCCGAAGATCAGGTTCACCACGGAGGGCGAGGGATGGGCATGCTCGGGCACCCCGACCAGCGTCAGCGTGCCGTCGCGCTTGAGCAGGGCGGTGAACGCGTCCAGATCGTGGCTGGCGGCGACGGTGTTGACGATCAGGTCGAAGCTGCGCGCATGGGCCGCCATCTGCTCGGCGTCGCGGGAGATGACGACTTCGTCGGCGCCAAGGTCGAGCGCGTCCTGCCGCTTGGATTCGGACGTGGTGAAGGCGACGACATGGGCGCCGAGCGCGTGGGCGAGCTTGATGCCCATATGGCCGAGCCCGCCAATGCCGACGATGCCGACCTTCTTGCCCGGGCCCGCGCCCCAGTGGCGCAGCGGCGACCAGGTGGTGATGCCGGCGCACAGCAGCGGGGCGGTGGCGGCGAGCTGGTCGGCGCCGTGGCGGATGTTGAGCACGAACTCCTCGCGCACCACGATCGCGTCGGAATAGCCGCCGAAGGTGATCTCGCCAGTGATCTTGTCCTCGCCATTATAGGTGCCGACGAAGCCATTCTCGCAATATTGCTCAAGGTCGTGATCGCACGCATCGCAATGCTGGCAGCTGTCGACCAGGCAGCCGACGCCGACCGTGTCGCCGGCCTTGAACCGCGTGACCTGCGCGCCGACCTCGGTCACTTCGCCGATGATCTCGTGGCCGGGGATGCACGGATAGACAGTGTTGCCCCATTCGCCCCGCACCTGATGCAGGTCCGAATGGCAGACCCCGCAATAGCGGATGGCGATGCGGACGTCGTTGGGCCGGAGATCCCGGCGCTCGAAGGAGAAGGGGGCGAGCGGCGTCTCGCTGGACTGCGCGGCATAGCCTCGGGCTGCTGGCATGGGGGAACTCCCGTCACGAATTGGGCCGGCCCGCGGACGTCGCGAACCGGCCGGGATGTAGGACCGCCCCTCGCGCCCGCAACGGGGGAGGGGCGGGTTTTCAGAGCACGAACTTCGACAAATCCGTATTCCGGGCGATCGCCTTCAGCTGCTGGTCGACATAGGGCGCGTCCACCACCAGCGTCGTGCCGCCGCGCTCCTCCGCCTCGAAGCTCACCTCTTCGAGCAGCTTCTCCATCACCGTCTGCAGCCGCCGCGCGCCGATATTCTCGACAGAGGCGTTCACCTCGGCGGCGATGCGGGCGAGGGCGGCGATGCCCTCGTCGGTGAATTCCAGCGACACGCCCTCGGTGCCGAGCAGCGCGCGATATTGCTCGGTCAGGCTGGCGCGGGTCGCCGACAGGATGCGCACGAAATCCGCCTCGGTCAGCGCCTTCAGCTCGACGCGGATCGGCAGGCGGCCCTGCAACTCCGGCAGCAGGTCGGACGGCTTGGCGACATGGAAGGCGCCGGACGCGATGAACAGGATATGGTCGGTCTTCATCGGCCCATATTTGGTGGCGACGGTGGTGCCTTCGATCAGCGGCAGCAGATCGCGCTGCACACCCTCGCGGGAGACCGAGCCGCCGCGCACGTCGCTGACCGCGATCTTGTCGATCTCGTCGAGGAAGACGATGCCGTTCGCCTCGGCGTCGGCCAACGCCGCGCGGGACACCTCGTCCTGATCGAGGCGCTTGTCGGCCTCCTCCTCGACCAGCTTGGCCCAGGCAGCCTTGACGGTGAGCTTGCGGCGCTTGGTCGGCTTCTGCCCGCCGAACGCCTTGCCCATCATCTCGGAGAGGTTGATCATGCCGACCTGGCCGCCCATGCCGGGAATCTCGAAGGGGGTGTTGGGCACCTCTTCCACCTCCAGCTCGATCTCGGTGTCGTCGAGCTGGCCGTCCTCGAAGCGCTGGCGGAAGGCCAGGCGGGTCGCCTCCGAGGCATCCTTGCCGACCAGCGCATCGAGCAGCCGCTTGCGCGCGGCCTCCTCGGCCTTGTCCTTGACGGCGAGGCGGCGGCGTTCCTTCTCCAGCCGGATCGCCTCCTCGACTAGGTCGCGGGCGATCTGCTCCACGTCGCGGCCGACATAGCCGACCTCGGTGAACTTGGTCGCCTCCACCTTCACGAAGGGCGCGTCGGCGAGCTTGGCGAGGCGGCGGCTGATCTCCGTCTTGCCGCAGCCGGTCGGCCCGATCATCAGGATGTTCTTGGGCGTCACCTCGTCGCGCAGCGATTCCGGCAGCTGTTGCCGCCGCCAGCGGTTGCGCAGCGCCACCGCGACGGCGCGCTTGGCGTCGTCCTGCCCGATGATGTGCGCGTCCAGCGCGGCCACGATGGCCTTGGGGGTAAGAGCGTCGTTCATCTGATCTGGGTTTCCGTCATGGATTGATTTTCGGGCCCGCCTCCCTGAACCTGTTCCGCCATCCGCTCGGCCGCGAGCACCGGCGCCGGCGGCGAAGTGGTCCCGAACAGGTTCGGGCGAGGGCGGGGGTCAGCGCGCGCTGTCCAGCGTCTCGATAGTCAGGCGGTCGTTGGTGTAGACGCAGACCTCGGCGGCGATGGCCATCGCCTTCCGGCAGATCGTCTCGGCATCCGCCTCATAGTCGAGCAGGGCGCGGGCGGCCGAGAGCGCGTAGTTGCCGCCCGATCCGATCGCCGCCACGCCGGCCTCAGGCTCCAGCACGTCGCCATTGCCGGTGAGGATCAGCGTGACCTCCTTGTCGGCGACGATCATCATCGCCTCCAGGTTGCGCAGATACTTGTCCGTCCGCCAGTCCTTGGCGAGCTCCACCGCCGCGCGCAGCAGCTGGCCCGGATGCTGCTCCAGCTTGCGCTCCAGCCGCTCGAACAGGGTGAAGGCGTCGGCGGTGGCGCCGGCGAAGCCGCCGATCACCTGCCCGTCCGCACCCAGCCGGCGCACCTTGCGCGCATTGGGCTTCATCACCGTATTGCCCATTGATACCTGGCCGTCGCCGACGACCACCACCTTGCCGCCCCGGCGGACGGACAGGATCGTCGTGCCGTGCCAGCCGATCTTGTCTTCGCTCATTCTGATCCCGCTCTGTTTTCGTTCACTTGGGGCGGATATGGGAAGGCAATTCCGCCGCCGCAATCAGTGGCCGCGCCCGACGAACAGGAACGCCGCCGCTCCGGCGATGCACGCCGCAGCACCGAGATAGCGCCAGCTCAGCGGCTCCTTCAGCACGAGGACGGCGAACACCGCGAACACCGCCAGCGTCACGCATTCCTGCATGATCTTGAGCTGGCCGCCGGAAAAGCCGTGGGCGTAGCCGATGCGATTGGCCGGCACCGCGAGGCAATATTCGATGAAGGCGATGCCCCAGCTCGCCAGGATCACCACCGGCAGCCGCGCGTCGGGGAATTTGAGATGCCCGTACCACGCCAGCGTCATGAACAGGTTGGAGCAGATGAGCAGGATCAATGTCGTCATGACGCCGCATCTAGCGCCTCGCCGCGCGTACGACTATGAGCGCGTGCCATGACCGACACGACCAACGACACGCCCCCCGATCGCCTCTCCGTCAACCCGCGCAGCCCGCATTTCGGCGGCGAGCTGCTGCGCCGCGGCATCGGCATCAGGCTTAACGGGCAGGAGAAGCGCGGCGTCGAGGAATATTGCGTGTCCGAAGGCTGGATCCGCGTTGCCGCCGGCCGCTCGCTGGATCGCAAGGGCAATCCGATGACGATCCGCCTCAACGGCACGGTCGAGCCCTATTTCGAAGACACCGCCAAGGGCGACGCCGACGCCGACGCTGCCGCCACCGACACGCCCGCCGCGGACTGAAGGGCGGCCGCGCCGCCAGATCCGGCATGGCAGCGTTTGCTGGCGAGGCGCGCCTTCCCTCGTTTCGCCGGGGCGCGAGCGCTTGACGGCCGGGCGTTTCCCGTTCACGTCCGGGCGGCCCGGTCGGGCCGATGCGTGTTGTGGGGGCACCTTACGTCATGAAGATCCTTGCCAGGACAGCCGCGGCTGCCCTCGCCACCCTTGTCGCGGCCGGTAGCGCGGATGCCGCCATCGTCACCTCCGTCGAGGCGGCTGGCGCGCAGCACAGCACCCGCGCGCTGACCTATGGCGGCGAAAACGGTCTGGACGGTCTGTCGGCCAGCTATCACTCGGCCACTGATCTTCAGTTCGGCGCGTTCGTGTCGGCTGCTGCCGGCGATTTCTACGCCGACCCGGCCAATGGCGCGGGCGGGGCGGGCGGCACCGGCAATTATCTGAGCGCCTCGTCGTTCGGCACGGTGCTCGATTTCGTCGACAGCACCGTCAACTTTTTCGGCCTGTGGGTGTCGACGATCGACACCGGCAACACCGTCACCTTCTTCAAGGGCGGCAATCAGGTCGCGGAATACAACCTCGCCGATCTGTTCGCCGATCACGTCGCCGAGGCGAGCGCCTATCTCGGCAATCCCAACGCGCCGTTCGCCGGGGAAGCGCCGGGCGAGGCGTTCGCCTTCTTCAACTTCCAGTCGGATCAGGTGTTCGACCGGATCTGGCTGACCCAGAACGGCATTGGCGGCTTTGAGGTGGATAATCTCACCCTCGGCTATATCGCGCGCCAGCAGGCGGGCGCGGCGCTGGCCATGCCGGAGCCGGCTAGCTGGGCGATGATGCTGGTCGGCTTCGGCGCCGCCGGCCTTGGCCTGCGCCGCCGCCGGGGCGTGCCCACCATCGCTTGAGGGATTGCCGCGGCGCGGCGGCGCGCTATCGTCCGCGGCCATGATGTTTTCCCGCCGCGCATTCGTCCGGGCCGCCGCCGCGCTCCCGATCCTGGCCACCCCGGGGCTGCTGCGCGCCGCCGAGCCGGACCTGTCAACGCTGCGGCCGATGACCGGCGACGTCGTGCCGATCGGCCCGGACGAGCGGGCCCGCCGGCTCGCCCGCGCGCAACAGCTGATGCGCGTCCAAGGTCTCGCCGCGGTGCTGATCGAGCCCGGCTCGTCGCTGGTCTACTTCACCGGCATACGCTGGGGCCGCAGCGAGCGGGCGATGCTGGCGGTACTGCCGGTGGAGGGGCAGCCCTGCATCGTCTCGCCTTTCTTCGAAGAGCCGCGCATGCGCGAGACGCTCGCCGTGCCGGCCGAGGTGCGCGTGTGGCAGGAAGACGAGGATCCGCTCGGCGTCGTCGGGGGCTTCCTCAGGGACCGCAAGCTCGCCGGCCGCCCGGTCGGCATCGAGGAGACGACGCGCTTCTTCATCCCCGACGCCCTGGCGCGGGCATTGCCTGCGGCGAAGCTGGTCTCCGCCGATCCGGTGGTGCGTGGTTGCCGGATGATCAAGACGCCGGCCGAGATCGCGCTGATGCAGAAGGCGACGGACGTCACCATCGCCGCCTACCGCTTCACCTGGGAGCGTGTGGAGATCGGCATGAGCCAATCCGATATCGGCGCGCTGATGACCGCCGCCACCCGCCGGCTCGGGGGCGTGCCGGGCTTCTCGATGGCCCTGGTCGGCGAGTCAGCCGCCTATCCGCACGGCACCAAGACGCCGGCGACGATGAGCCGGGACGCATTGCTGCTGATGGATTGCGGCTGCACGGTGCAGGATTACCAGTCCGACGTGTCGCGCACCTTCGTGAAGGGCAGCCCCTCCGCCGAAATCCGTAAGGTGTGGGATCAGGTGCGTCAGGGCCAGCAGATCGCATTCGCCGCGGCGAAGCTGGGCGTGGCAGCGGGCAGCGTCGACGATGCGGTGCGCGCGCAATATGAGCGCTGGGGCTATGGGCCGCGCTACAAGCTGCCCGGCCTCTCCCACCGTACCGGCCACGGCATCGGCCTTGACGGGCACGAGCCGGTCAACCTCGTCCATGGCGAGGCCACGCGGCTGGCGCCGGGCATGTGCTTTTCCAACGAGCCCGGCCTTTATCTGCCCGGCAAGTTCGGCGTGCGGCTGGAGGACTGCTTCTACATGACCGACGCCGGTCCGAAATGGTTCAGCGAACCGCCGCGCTCGATCGAGGCGCCGCTCGGCTGAGGCGCGCCGGCACCCGGACCGCGATAGAGTGGCGGGGCGGGTGAGGGCGGGCGTGTCCGGCTGATGGCCAAAGCGCGGCAGGACGCCAGCGCCTCGGGCCGCCCTGCTTGCCGTCGACGTGTCGGCAAAGTGTCATTGCAGCGGGCCGCCCGCTGTGAGAAATTGCCTCCCAATGGAGGGCATCGTGGTCACATCGACACGACATCGCGGCCGTTGGCCGAACTGGCACCATCTCATGTGGGGCGGCCTCGCGCTGGCGTTGGTGAGCCCGCTGGTCGCCATGCAGTTCACGCCGGAAGTCAATTGGGGCTTGGTCGATTTCCTGGCTGCCGCCCTGATTCTCGGCGGCGGCGGCGTCGCGGCCGAACTGGCGATGCGCTTCGGCCGGAGCGGGGCGGCGCGCGTGGGCGTGATATCCTCGGCGGTGATCGTCGGCGCGCTGATATGGGCGCAGCTGGCTGTTCGGATCATCTAGTCCGCCGCGGCCGCTCTGCCGCCGGACCTCGGCAGACGATGGAAAAGCTGCCGACGAATCGTCGTACCGCACAGGATGGGCGTCGACGAAACCGCTGCCGTGCATTTTTGCGCGGATCATGCAGCCACCTGGGGGTCAGGCGAAAGGGTGGCTAAGTGATGGTCGGGGCGACAGGATTCGAACCTGCGACCCCCAGACCCCCAGTCTGATGCGCTACCAGGCTGCGCTACGCCCCGACCAGAGCCGGCGCCTTTAGAGGGCTCGTCGCACTTGTGCAAGCCGGCCCGCCCCATTGCTACCACAAGCCACCCATGTTAGGCGGCCGGCCTTCCGCAGCCGGGCCTTTTGCCCGGCCCAATTTCAGGCAGTCAGACGATCATGTTCGCCTCGCCCGCATTCGCCCAGACCGCAACCGCAGGGGCCGCATCCGGCGGCGCCGCCAGCTTCCTGCTGCAGATCGCGCCGCTGCTGTTCATTTTCGTGATCTTCTATTTCCTGCTGATCCGCCCGCAGACGCAGCGCATGAAGAAGCATCGCGCGATGATCGAGGCGGTGAAGAAGGGCGACAGCGTCGTCACCGGCGGCGGCTTCATCGGCCGCGTTACCCGCGTCGACGAGGACGAGGTCGAGGTCGAGCTGGCGCCGGGCATGAAGGTAAGGGCGCTGAAGAGCACGCTGTCCGAAGTCCGCCTGCCGGGCGGCAAGCCCGCCAACGACTGATCGGCGGCTCGCGATGCTTGATTTCCCGCGCTGGAAAGTCCTCTCCATCTGGGGCGTGCTGCTCCTGGGCATCGTCTTTGCGCTGCCGAGCCTGGTGCCCGAGCGCGTCGCCGACCAGATCCCGCGCTTCCTGCCGCATGCGCGCTTCAACCTCGGCCTCGATCTGTCGGGCGGCAGCCACCTGCTGCTCGAGGCGGACACCGCCGATGTCGCCCGCCAGCGCGTGGCGACGATGGAAGAGGCGGTCCGCACCGAATTACGCCGCAACACGCCGCGCATCGACATCGGCGAGATCTCGACCGCAAACGGCCGGCTGAGCTTCATGGTGCGCGACGCCGCCCAGGTCGACGCGGCGGTCGAGAAGGTCCGCGCCATGACCCAGGGCGTCGGCATCACCGGGCAGCGCGACTGGGACGTCGCGGTCGTCGATTCCACCCGTATCGTCATGACGCCGACCCAGTCGGGCCTTGATTCGGCGGTGAACAGCGCGATGGAGCAGGCGACCGAAGTCGTCCGCCGCCGCATCGACGAGCTCGGCACGCGCGAACCAACGATCATCCGCCAGGGCGCCTCGCGCATCCTCGTCCAGGTGCCCGGCCTGCAGGACCCGCAGGCGCTGAAGGCGCTGCTCGGCAAGACCGCCAAGCTCGAGTTCAAGCTGGTCGACCAGACGGTGACGCCGGAGGATCTCGCCGCCGGCCGTGCGCCGATCGGCGGACAGCTGCTGCCTTATCCGGACAATCCCCTCGGCGCGAAGGTGATCGCGGTGCAGCGCCGCGCGATCATCAGCGGCGATCAGCTGATCGACGCCCGCCAGAGCTACGACCAGAACAACATCCCCAACGTCACGATCAGCTTCAACTCCGAGGGTGGCCGCCGCTTCGCGCGGGTGACGCAGGAGAATGTCCACAAGCCGTTCGCCATCATCCTCGACAACAGCGTGATCTCGGCGCCGAACATCAACGAGCCGATCCTCGGCGGATCGGCGACGATCAGCGGCAACTTCACGGTCGATTCCGCCAACCAGCTGGCCATCGCGCTGCGCTCGGGCAAGCTGCCGGTGGCGTTGAAGGTGATCGAGGAGCGCACCGTCGGCCCGCAGCTCGGCGCCGATTCGATCCATGCCGGCATCCTCGCCTCGGCGATCGCGGCGACGGCGGTGATCGTGTTCATGCTTGTCACCTATGGCCGGTTCGGCGTCTATGCGAACCTCGCCGTGATCATCAACATCTTCGTGATCCTTGGCGCGATGGCGATCATGGGCGCGACGCTCACGCTGCCCGGCATCGCCGGCTTCGTGCTGACCATCGGCACCGCCGTCGATGCCAACGTGCTGATCAACGAACGCATCCGCGAGGAGCGGCGGCGCGGGCGATCGGTCGTGCAGTCGGTCGAGCATGGCTATAAGGAAGCCAGCCGCACCATCTTCGAAGCGAACGTGACCCACGCCATTGCCGGCCTGATCATGCTGGTGCTGGGCTCCGGGCCGATCAAGGGCTTCGCCGTGGTGCTGCTGCTCGGCATCGCGACGTCGGTGTTCACCGCCGTCACCTTCACCCGGATGCTCGTTGCCGGCTGGTTGCGCCGCGCGCGGCCGTCCGAGATCCATATCTGAGGAGGGCGGGCCATGCGTCTCCTGAAGCTCGTCCCCGACAATACCAATATCGGCTTCGTCCGCATCCGCCACATCGCCTTCGCGGTGACGGCGCTGTTGACGATCGCCGCGATCGGACTGGTGTTCGCGCGCGGCCTCAATCTCGGCGTCGATTTCGTCGGCGGCCTGATGGTCGAGGCGAAGTTCACCAGGCCCGCCGAACTCGACAGGGTCCGCGCCTCGGTGGATCGGCTGGGCGTCGGCGATGCCCAGCTCCAGCAGATCGGCGATCCCAACACCGTCTCGATCCGCCTGCCGCTGCCCACCTCCACCGACGAAGGCGCGACCAACGCCGTCGTCAAATCGGTGCAGGGGGCGCTGACCCGCGAATATCCTGGCGTGATGTTCAATCGCGCCGAGACCGTGTCGGGCAAGGTTTCCGGCGAGCTGATCTTCAACGGCGTGCTCGCGGTGATGCTCGCGATCATCGGCATCGCGATCTTCTCGTGGCTGCGCTACGAATGGCAGTTCGGCATCTCGACCGCCGTCGCCATCATCCATGACGTGCTGATGACGCTCGGTTTCTTCGCGCTGACCCGCTTCGAGTTCGATCTGAACATCGTCGCCGCGGTGCTGACGATCATCGGCTATTCGATCAACGACAAGATGGTCATCGACGATCGCATCCGCGAGAATATGCGCAAGTACCGCAAGATGGACATGAAGACGCTGATCGACCTGTCCGTGAACGAGACGCTGCCACGCACCGTGATGACGTCGATCACGGTGATGCTGGCGCTCGGCGCGCTGCTGCTCTTCGGCGGCCACGTGCTGCGCGGCTTCACCGCGGCGATGATGCTGGGCATCGTCGTCGGCACCTATTCGTCGATCTATGTCTCGTCCTCGCTGCTCATCTCGCTGGGGCTGGACCCGCAGACGAGCGCGCAGAAGAAGCCCGCGGCGAGCGCGGTCAGCGGCGCCGAGCGCATCGGCAAGCGCGAGGGATAAGGGGCGCATGCCCCGCCTCGAGCTGGAACGCCAGGCCAGCGGCCCGCAGATTCGCGGCTTCACCGCCGCAGGTGGCTTCAGGGTGGACGAAGGCGTGTTCCCGCGCGGCCTGCTGATCACCAGCGCATTTGCGCGCGACTGGTCGCCGCCGCCGCTCGACGCGCTCGGCGAGGCGGACCTCGCAGCGCTGCTCGATCCGCAGCCGGAATTCCTCCTGCTCGGCACCGGCCCGGCCCAGGCGCAGCCCGTGCCGGCGCTTCGCAAGGCGCTGGAGGCGAGGGGGCTCGGCATCGAGGCGATGGACAGCCGCGCCGCCGCCCGCCTGTGGGGCGTGCTCCGCGCCGAAGGCCGGGTGATCGGCGCCGCGCTTTACCCGCTCAGCCAATGACGCCGTTCAGCCGCCACTCAGGCCGCCGCGGCCATCTTCCAACCCGTTACGCCTTCCGCTAGGACCACGGCCATGCGTCTTCCCCTTCGTCCGCTCGCCCTGATCCTGATCGCCGCGGCCCTGCCGCTCGCCGGATGCGCGTCCAATCGCAACAAGGCCGACACGCGTTACGTCGCCCGTGACGTCGACACGCTGTACAATGCCGCCAAATATCAGCTCGACCGCGGCCGTTACCCGACCGCCGCCGCGCTGTTCGACGAGGTGGAGCGCCAGCATCCCTATTCGATCTGGGCCCGCCGTTCGCAGCTGATGAGCGCGTTCAGCTATTATCTCGCCCGCGATTATTCCAAATCGGCGGAGAGCGCGCAGCGCTTCCTGTCGATCCATCCGGGCAACAAGGATGCGCCCTACGCCCTCTATCTGATCGCGGTCGATTATTACGAGCAGATCGAGGACGTGCAGCACGACCAGAAGATCACCCAGCAGGCGCTGGACGCGATGGGCGAGCTGATCCGCCGCTATCCGGACAGCAACTATGCCGCCGACGCCCGCCTCAAGGTCGACCTGATCAATGATCACCTCGCCGGCAAGGAGATGGAGATCGGTCGATTCTATCAGCGCCGTGCTGACTGGCTGGCCTCGGTGATCCGCTTCCGCAGCGTGATCGACAAATATCAGACCTCCAGCCACGTGCCGGAAGCGCTCATGCGGCTTACCGAATCCTATCTGGCGCTGGGCGTGCCGGAAGAGGCGAAGCGCGCTGCCGCCGTGCTCGGCTCCAACTATCCGGGCACCGAATGGTATGAGCATGCCTATCGCCTGATGCAGCAGAAGGGCGTGTCCGCGTCCTGACGGTTGCCAGCGAACGGGAGGGGCCGCCTGCGCACCTTCTTCACCCTCGCTTCCACCTGTGGCGATCAGGCCCTAGATAGGTCGCGATGCTGACCAATCTGGCCATTCGCGACGTGGTGCTGATCGAGGCGCTGGAGCTTGATTTCGGCGACGGCCTTGCCGCGCTGACCGGCGAGACCGGCGCCGGCAAGTCGATATTGCTCGATGCCCTCGGCCTTGCGCTCGGCGCGCGCGCCGATAGCGGGCTGGTGCGGCAGGGGGCTGGGCAGGCCGCCGTCACCGCCGGCTTCGATCTGCCCTCCGGTCATCCCGCCTTCGCCACCCTCGACGAGGCCGGCCTGGCCGTCGAGCCAGGCGAGGCGCTGACCATCCGCCGCATCGTCAAGGCCGACGGCGGCAGCCGCGCCTGGGTGAATGATCAGCCCGCCTCGGCCGGTCTGCTGCGCGAGCTGGGCCAGCGGCTGGTGGAGATTCACGGCCAGCACGACGATCGCGGCCTGCTCGACGCGCGCGGCCATCGTGATCTGCTCGATGCCTTCGGCCGGCTCGATCGCGCCGCCGTCGCCACCGCCTTTCGCGCCTGGAAGGCGGCGGCCGAGGCGCATGCCGACGCCGAGGCCGCGCTCGATACCGCCCAGCGCGATCAGGATTATCTGACCCACGCCGTCGACGAGCTGACCCGTTTCGGGCCGGAGCCCGGCGAGGAGGCGATCCTGTCCGAGCGGCGGGCCGGCATGCAGAAGGGGGCGCGCCTCGCCGAGGATCTGGCGCTGGTCAATGAGCATCTCGACGGTTCGGACGGCGCGCTCGCCCAGCTCCGTCAGGCCGCCCGCCGCCTCGATCGGCTCGGCGCGGAGCATCCGTTGCTGGCCGAGGCGCTCGCCGCGCTCGACCGAGCCGTGATCGAGGCCGGGGAAGCCGAGGAGAAACTGGGCCTCGCCGGCGACGCGCTGGCCTTCGACCCCGCCCGGCTGGAGGCCGACGAGACCCGCCTGTTCGAGCTGCGCGCGCTCGCCCGCAAGCATCGCGTCCAGCCGGACGAGCTAGCGGCGCTCGCCGCCGATCTGGCCGGCCGGCTTGCCGCGATCGAGGCCGGCGGCGAGGGACTGGCCGCGCTGGCCGCCGCCGAGGCGAGCGCGCGCGCCGCCTATCTCGACGCCGCCGCCACCCTTAGCGCAGGGCGCGAGCTTGCCGCCGCCCGGCTCGACGCGGCGGTGGCAGCGGAGCTGGCGCCGCTCAAGCTCGACGCCGCCCGCTTCCGCACCCGCATCGAGCCGTTGCCCGACACCGGCTGGGGCGCGGCCGGGCAGGACCGGGTGGAATTTCTGATCTCCACCAACCCCGGCGCGCCCTTCGCGCCGCTCGCCAAGATCGCCTCGGGAGGCGAGCTGTCCCGCTTCATCCTCGCGCTCAAGGTGGCGTTGGCCGAGGAGGGCGGCGCGGCGACGATGATCTTCGACGAGATTGATCGCGGCGTCGGCGGCGCGGTGGCGTCGGCGATCGGCGAGCGGCTGGCGCGGCTGGCGACGCGCGCCCAGATCCTCGTCGTCACCCACAGCCCGCAGGTGGCGGCGCGCGCCGCCCGCCAATTCCTCATCGCCAAGGCGCATGACGGGCATGTCACGCGCACCTCGGTCCACGCCCTGGCGCCCGCCGAGCGGCACGAGGAGATCGCCCGCATGCTTTCCGGCGCCGAGGTCACCGACGAGGCGCGGGCGCAGGCGCGGCGGCTGCTCGAGGTGGCCTAAGGGGGCGCAGACGATGCGGGGAGCCTGGCGCGGGGGATTGATCGGGATGGTCGCGGCGCTATCGGGCGCCGCTCCCGCTTCGGCCGCGTGGATGGAGGCGCGGAGCGATCACTTCCTGATCTATTCCGACAGCAGCGAACGCGCGATCCGCGAGTTCGCCACCCGGCTCGAGCGGTTCGACAAGGGCATGCGCTATCTGCACAAGCTGCCCGACGCGCCTTCCGACAAGGCCAATCGCCTCACCGTCTTCGTCGTCTCCGATACCGATGTCGTGCGCCGGCTCTGCCTTGGCGCGGCGGAGAAACGGCCCGGCTGCCAGAATGTCGGCGGCTTTTATCAGCCGCGCGCCACCGGATCGGTCGCCTTTACGCCCGAAATGGCCGGACGCGGCGGCCAGTTCGACATGAACGCGCAGCTCGTGCTGCTTCACGAATATGCCCATCATTTCATGATGCGCAATTTCAACGCCGCCTATCCTGCGTGGTACATCGAGGGGTTCGCGGAGTTCAATTCGACAGCCAGCTTCCAGAAGGACGGCTCGATCGGCTTCGGCAAGCCGGCCATGCATCGCGCCGTCGGCCTGCTGCGCGGGCTGCAAATGTCGATGAAGGAGATCATGGCCGCCGACGTGCTGGCACTGCCGCCGGGCAAGCGCGAATCCGTCTATGGCCGCGGCTGGCTGCTCACCCATTATCTGACCTTCTCCGACGAGCGGGCCGGCCAGCTCGAAGCCTATCTGAAGGCGATCAACAGCGGCAAACCCAATATCGAGGCGGCGACCGCGGCGTTCGGCGATCTGGACAGGCTCGACCGCGACCTCGACGCCTATCTGCGCGGCGCGCGGATGAAATATGTGAACCTTGCCCCCGACGTCGTCCCGGTCGGCGCGATCGCCGTGCGCGCGCTGACCGCCGGCGAAGTGGCGGTGATGCCGGTGCGCATGCGTTCGGCGCGCGGCGTGACGGCGGCGGAGGCGCAGGATGTGGTGCTCGACGCGCGCAAGCGCGCCGCGCCCTATCCGGACGACGCCGGCGCGCAGAATGTGCTCGCCGAGGCCGAATATGACGCGGGCAACGACACCCTCGCCGGACAGGCCGTCGACCGCGCGCTCGCGGCCGCGCCGGAGGACCAGCACGCGCTCATCTACAAGGGGCTGATTTCGCTCAGAAGTGCGGCGATGGCCCGCAAGAAAGACCCCGCGGTGTGGAGCGAGGCGCGCGGCTGGTTCGTCAAGGCCAACCGGCTGGAGCCGGACGCCGCCCCGCCGCTGCTCTATTATTACCAGAGCTATGTCGCCCAGGGGCTCGCCCCGACACGCAACGCCGTGACCGGACTGGAGCGCGCTTTCGAGGTGGCGCCACAGGCCATGGAACTGCGCATCCTGCTGGCGCGCCAGTCCCTGAACGATGGCGATGCCAAGACGGCGCGGGCGCTGCTGCTGCCGCTCGCTTTCGATCCGCACGGGCCAGCGGCGGGCCCGGCGACCCGTCTGATCGCGATGATCGACGCCGGGCAGGCGGTCGAGGCCAGCCGGCTGCTCGGTGCCGTCGGCGGCAAGCCGGCCGAGAGCGACGCGCCCCGTTGAGTTCGTTCGCACCTCCGCCTAGCGAGGGCGCGTGACCCAGCTTCCCCTCACCGACGCCGCCGCCGCCGCGCGGCTTGCCGATCTCGCCGCCGAGATTGCCCGGCATAATGCGCTCTATCATACCGACGACGCGCCGGAGATCAGCGACGCGGACTATGACGCGCTGATCCGCGAAAATGCCGCGCTTGAGGCGGCCTTTCCGCATCTGGTGCGTGCCGACAGCCCGTCGCTGAAGGTCGGCGCGGCGCCGGCCGGGCATCTCGCGAAGGTCGAGCATGCGCGGCCGATGATGAGCCTCGACAACGCTTTCTCGGACGATGAGGTCGCCGAGTTCGTGGCCCGGGTGCGCCGCTTCCTGCTGCTGGGCGACGGCGAGCCTGTGATGCTGGAGGCCGAGCCGAAGATCGACGGCCTGTCCTGCTCGCTGCGCTACGAAGGCGGGCGGCTGGTGCAGGCGGCGACGCGCGGCGACGGACAGGTGGGCGAGGATGTGACGGCCAATGTCCGCACCATCAACGACATTCCCCAGACACTGGCCGGCGCCGCGCCGGACGTGTTCGAGGTGCGCGGCGAGGTCTATATGGCCCGCGCCGATTTCGCCGCCCTCAACGCCCGCCTGCTCGCCGAGGCGGGGGACCCGGCCAAGGCCCGCCAGTTCGCCAATCCACGCAACGCCGCCGCCGGGTCGCTGCGCCAGAAGGATCCGGGCGTCACCGCCGCGCGCCCGTTGCGCTTCGTCGCGCATGGCTGGGGCGAAGCATCGGCTTTGCCCGGCGACACGCAGACCGCGGTGATGGCGGCGATCGAGGCATGGGGCTTCCCCAAGGCGCTGCATCGCGCCTGCGTCGATACGCTGGACGGCATCGTCGCCCATTATCGCGCCATCGAGGCGGCGCGTGCCGACCTGCCGTTCGATATCGACGGCGTCGTCTACAAGGTCGATCGGCTCGACTGGCAGCGTCGGCTCGGCCAGGTGGCGCGCGCGCCGCGCTGGGCGGTGGCCCGCAAATTCCCGGCCGAGCGGGCCCAGACGACGCTGCGGGCCATCGACATCCAGGTCGGCCGCACCGGCAAGCTGACGCCGGTCGCGCGGCTGGAGCCGGTGACGGTGGGCGGCGTTGTCGTCACCAATGCCACGCTGCACAACGCCGACGAGATCGCGCGGCTCGGCGTCCATCCGGGCGACCGGGTGGTGGTGCAGCGGGCCGGCGACGTCATTCCCCAGATCGTCGAGAATCTGAGCCGCGACGAAGCGCGTGCCGGCTGGCCTTTCCCGCAGACCTGCCCCGAATGCGGATCGGCCGCCGAGCGCGAGCCGGGTGAGGTCGATTATCGCTGCAGCGGCGGTCTGATCTGTCCCGCCCAGCGCGTCGAGCGGCTCCGCCACTTCGCGTCGCGCCACGCCTTCGACATCGAGGGGCTGGGCCTGACCCATATCGAGGCCTTCTTCCGCGACGGGCTGATCGCGGCGCCGGCCGACATCTTCCGCATCACGCGCGATCAGCTCCTCTCCCGAGAGCGCTGGGCGGAGGTGTCGGCGCGCAACCTCATCGCGGCGATCGACGAGCGGCGGAGCGTGCCGCTCGATCGTTTTCTGTTCGCGCTCGGCATCCGCCACGTCGGCGAGGTGACGGCGCGCGATCTTGCCCGCCGCTGGCGTTCGGCCCGGGCGCTGGGCGGCGTGATCCGCCATGCCCTCCACGTCCAGCGCGCCACCACGCCGGCGCTCGGCGAGACGGAGGACAAGCATCTCGTCCGCGTCGCCAGGGCTCTCGCCGCGCTGTTCGAGACGGAGGGCGTCGGGCCGGAGGTGGCGCTGGCCATCGTCGACTTCGCCGCCGAGCCGCACAATCGCGAGGCGGTGTTCGACCTGCTCCGCCAGGTCGCGCCGCAGGATGTGGTGCACGAGACGATCGCCTCCGAAGTGAGCGGCAAGACGGTGGTGTTCACCGGCCGGCTGGAGACGATGAGCCGCGACGAGGCCAAGGCCCAGGCCGGACGGCTCGGCGCCAAGGTCGCGGACTCGGTTTCGAAAAAGACGGATCTGGTGGTGGCCGGCGCCGATGCCGGCTCGAAGCTCAGGAAGGCCGCGGACCTTGGCGTGGCGGTCATCGACGAAGCGGGATGGGCGCAAATCGTCGCCGGCGCGGGGGCGTGAAAATCCGCATCGCGGCCCCGGGGCGATTTACTTTTACCCGCCGTTACGCTGAAAAGAGCGCATGCCGACCATAATAACGCCGGGCAAGACGCCGTGGCTCCCGCTTTTGGGGCTGGCGGTGGTGTTCCTCGCCGCGGCCGGCGCCTTCTGGCTGGTGCAGAGTGAGCGCAATGCGAGTCGCTGGGTCGCCCATACGATCAGCGCCCAGCTCGCCGTGTCGCGATTCGAGGGCGAGCTGGTCCGTTATGAATCAGCCTATCGCGGCTATGTGATCCGGCCGTCGCCGCCGCTGTTCCGCGAGATCGTCGCCAGCCGACGCTCGGCCTATGCGACATTCGAGCAGATGAAGGCCGATCTGCGTGACAATCCCGCCCAGCGCGCGCGCCTTGAGCGGCTTGGCCCGCTCCTCGACGAGAAGGTCGCAACCGGCGTGCGCTGGATCAGGGTGCGCCGCGAAGGCAGGCTCGCCGAGGAACTGGGTCGCGACCGCAGTGAGCGCGGACGCATTCTCACCGCGATGATCCGCACCGAGACGGCGGAACTGAGGGCCGAGGAGGAAAGGCTGCTCCGCGTCCGCCAGAGCGAGGCGCAGCGCCTGTCCGCCGCGATCAGCTCCGGCCTCGCCGGGGCGGTGCTGCTGGTGATGATCGTCGCCGTGTTGATGGTGCGCGACGCCAATGTCCGCGGGCGGGCGATGGCCGAATCCCGCGACGAGGCGATCGCCGCGCAGGAGGCGGCGATTGCCGCCGCCAAGGCCCAGGAAGAGGCGGAAGACAAGCTCCGTCAGATGCAGAAGATGGAGGCGGTCGGCCAGCTGACCGGCGGAATAGCGCATGATTTCAACAACATGCTGGCGATCGTCATCGGCAGCCTCGATCTCGCCAGCCGTCGCCTGGAGGACCCCGAGCGGTTGAAGCGCGCCATCTCCAACGCCCGCGAGGGCGCGGAACGGGCGGCGGCGCTGACCGGGCGGCTGCTCGCCTTCTCCCGCCAGAGCCCGCTGGCGCCGGTGCCGATCGACGCCAACCGGCTCGTCTCCGGCATGTCGGAGCTGCTGCGCCGCACGCTTGGCGAGCATATCGCCATCGAGGCGGTGCTGGCCGGCGGGCTGTGGCCGACCTTCGCCGATCCGGGCGAGGTGGAGAATGCGCTGCTCAACCTCGCCGTCAACGCTCGTGACGCAATGGCCGGAGCCAAGCTCTGCAAGCTCACCATCGAGACCGCCAACGCCCATTTCGACGATCGCACCGCACGTGAGCGGATCGAGGTGCAGCCCGGCCAATATGTGATGATCGGCGTCACCGATACCGGCTGCGGCATGGCGCCAGAGGTGATCGAGCGCGCCTTCGATCCGTTCTTCACCACCAAGGAGGTGGGCAAGGGCACCGGCCTCGGCCTTTCCCAGGTGTTCGGCTTCGCCAAGCAATCGGGCGGCCATGCGGCGATCTATTCGGAGCCCGGCCACGGGACCACCGTGAAGCTCTATCTGCCGCGCTATCACGGCCCCGCCACCGTGCTGGAGATGCCCGCCGCGACGCCGGCGCCGCGCAGCAGCGACGGCATGCCGCTGGGCAGCGCCGACGAAATCATCCTCGTCTGCGAGGACGAGCAGCGCGTGCGGCATTTCTCCGTCGATGCCCTGCGCGAGCTTGGCTACACCGCCCTTTCGGCAACCGAGGGCACGGACGCGCTGCGCCTGCTGACCGAAGTGCCGGGCGTGGTGATGCTGTTCACCGACATCGTCATGCCGGGCATCAGCGGCCGCGTGCTCGCCGATCGCGCGCGGGAGATCAGGCCCGAGCTGAAAGTGCTCTACACCACCGGCTACACCCGCAATGCCGTTGTCCATAATGGCATGCTCGATCCGGGCGTCGCCTTCCTCGCCAAGCCGTTCACGATGAGCCAGCTCGCCAACAAGGTGCGCGACGTGCTGGACGGGCGCGGCGCGAACCGCCCGCCCGTCGCCTGACCGTCCGGCCAGATTGGGCGGCATGGCGGGCCATGATAGGCTGCGGGCCATGACTCACCATCTCGATGCGCCGCCCCCCGGCGCCAATCCGGACTGGACCATCGCGCAGGACTGGTCCGCCTATAGCCAGGACGATCATGCCACCTGGGATCTGCTGTTCGCGCGCCAGTCCCGCCAGCTCGTCGGGCGCGCCTCGGCCGCCTATCTGCGCGGGCTCGACGTGCTGCGCCTGTCGCGGCCGGGCATCCCGGATTTCGACGAACTGTCCGAACGGCTGCACGCGCTGACCGGCTGGCAGGTGGTGGCGGTGCCGGGGCTGGTGCCGGACGAGGTGTTCTTCGATCACCTCGCCAATCGCCGCTTCGTCGCCGGCAACTTCATCCGCCGGCGCGACCAGCTCGATTATCTGCAGGAGCCGGACGTGTTCCACGACGTCTTCGGCCATGTGCCGATGCTCGCCGATCCGGTATTCGCCGATTACATGCAGGCCTATGGGCTGGGCGGGCAGCGCAGCCTCGGCTTCGGCGCGCTGCACAAGCTGGCGCGGCTCTACTGGTACACCGTCGAGTTCGGGCTGGTGCGCGAGGAGGGGGGCTTGCGTATCTACGGCTCCGGCATCGTCTCCAGCCACGGCGAAAGCGTGTTCGCGCTCGACGATCCCAGCCCGAACCGGCTGGCGTTCGACCTCGCCCGGGTGATGCGCACCAATTATCGCATCGACGATTACCAGCAGGTCTATTTCGTCATCGACAGTTTCGACGATCTTCTCCGCCAGACGCAGGAGACCGACTTCGCGCCGCTCTACGCCCGGCTGGAATCGCTTCCCGACCTGACCCCGGCCGATCTGCTGCCGGAGGATCGGATCATCACCCGCGGCACCCAGGCCTATGTGAGCTAGAGCCTCCTGCGGGCGGCCTCAGGGAGGATCACCACATCTGCCGCTTGCGCAGGCGTAGCGTCGGCCAATCCCCGCGGTCGATGCGGTCGGCCAGGCGCAGGCGCTGACGGCGATAGGCGCGTGCCACCGGCTCGGCCTGGTGGTCGAGCAGGCCGGCGAGGATCAGCGTGCCGCCGGGGGCCAGCGCGTCGGCGATGGCGGGCGCCATCTCGATCAACGGTCCGGCGAGGATGTTGGCGATGATCAGGTCGTAGGGCGCCGCCGCCTTCAGCAGCGCATCGTTCATGCCGTCGGCGACGACGAGGCCGAGTTCGCCCCGGCCGCCGCCGAGCGCCACGCCGTTGGCCTGCGCATTTTCCAGCGTCACTTCGATCGATACCGGATCGATGTCGGAGGCGATGGCGCGCGCGCGCGGCCACAGGTTGAGCGCAGCGAAGGCGAGCAGCCCGGTGCCGGTACCGAGATCCAGAACGTCCGCAAAGCGGGCGCCCTGGCGGCGCATCCGGTCGAGCATCATCAGGCAGCCGGTGGTCGTCTCGTGCTGGCCGGTGCCGAAAGCGCGGCCGGCCTCGATCTGAAAGGCGACGGCGTCCTCGGGCACCTCATCGGCATGGGCGGCGGTGTGGACGAAGAAACGGCCGGCGCGGATCGGCTCCAGCCCCGCCTGGGAGAGGATCAGCCAGTCCTGCTGCGGCACCGTCTCCACCGCCAGTGTCCGGCCGGCGGCGCTGGGCACCAGCGCGCGCAGCATGGCGAGGCTGGCCTTGTCCGGCTTCGTCTCGAAATAGGCGTCCAGCCGCCAGTCGTCGGGGCGGGTGGGGTCGGGCTCGCTGGTCATCAGCACCGGCGGCTCGTCGAGCTGGGCCAGCGCGCCGATATCGCCCGCGATCGCCTCGCCCTCCGCCTTGGTACACGGCAAGGTGACCTTCCAGCATTGCTCAGCGGACATAGGACGCCCCGTTCACATCGAGCACGGCGCCGGTCATCGACGGCGGCGCCGCGAGGGACAGGAAGGCCACCGTCTCGGCGACCTCGGCGGGATCAGCCACCCGGCCGAGCGGGATGTCGGCAAGCAATTTGTCGCCGCCGCGACTGGCCAGATAATCCTCCGCCATGCCCGTCATCGTGAAGCCCGGGCAGACCGCGAAGGCGAGAATGCCGCGCGCCGCATAGCCGCGCGCGATCGACTTGGTCATTGCCACCATGCCGGCCTTGGACGCGGCATAATGCCAGTGGGCCGGCGAATCGCCCCGGTAGGCTGCCCGGCTGGCGACGTTGACGATGCGCCCGCCCCGCTCCCCGAAATGGGAGACGGCGAGGCGGCACAGCTCGGCGCTGGCGGTGAGGTTGATGCGCATCGTCCGCTCCCACTGGCCGAGCCATTCATCGTCGGGCAGGTCGATCGGAGCGGCTTCGAACACCCCGGCATTGTTGATCAACACGTCGATGCGGCCGTCGAGCCGGGCCAGCGCCGCCTGCCATAGCGCGGTGGCGGCGCCGGGCTGCGAGAAGTCGGCGCCGATCGCGCTGTCCGATTCGCGCGAGGCGTGGCCGACGATGCGGGCCTGGGGCGCAAGGCGCTGGATGATCGCCGCGCCGATGCCGCGACTGGAGCCGGTGACGAGGATGTGCGGTGTGTCTGCCATCCGCCGGCGATAAATCGGCGGGGGCGGCGTGGGAAGTGGGCCTCGGCCTCATTTCCCTTCGCCACCGTCCGGCATCGTCATCGTCAGGGCGACGGGACTTTTCCGGAGGAGCGCACGCGCGCCCTAAGCCGCGATCCGCGCCACGAAATCTCCGGTCGCTTCCTCGAGCCCGGCGATCTGGTTGTCGACGTGCCGGAAGCCGGCCTCGAGCTGGTCGATCTCCGAGGCGACATGCTCGGTGTCCTGGCGGATGGCGGCGATGGTCCCGGACATGGAATCGGCGGCGAGGGCGGTCTCGTCGACGGCGGCGGTGATCATCGTCACGGTATGGGCCTGCGCCTCCATCGTCGTGCGGATGCGCTGGGCGGACTGGCGCACCTCACCGACAATGTCGCGGATCGAGCCGTTGGCGGCGACGGTCTGGCGGGTCGCGGCCTGAATGGCGGCGATCTTGGCGGCGATCTCGTCGGTGGCGCTGGCGGTCTGGTTGGCGAGGCTCTTCACCTCCTGCGCGACAACGGCGAAGCCGCGGCCGGCATCGCCCGCGCGCGCCGCCTCGATGGTTGCGTTGAGCGCGAGCAGGTTGGTCTGGCCGGCGATGTCGCGGATCAGGCCGAGGATCGATTCGATGGCCTGGGCGTGGCCGGAAAGCGCCTCCGACACGCTGACCGCAGCGACCGACTGCTCGGAGGCGCGAGTGGCGATGTCGGTGGCGATCTCGACCTCCGAGCGCGCTTCCTCGATGGCGCGGATCAGGCCGGCAGCGGTTTGCGCGGCCTCGCGCATGGCGATGGCGGATTGTTCGGCGGCGGCGGCGACGTCGGAAGCCTTGCCGAGCATGCCCCGCGTCGCGCCCGAGGTGCTGGCGGTCTGGTCGCGCAGCCGCGCCGAGCCTTTGGAGGCATCGCCCAGCATCGCCACGATGCGATTGCGAAAGCTGTTGCTGGCGGCGGCGCGGGTGGCGATCTCCTCCTCCTGCTGGCGGCGGCCATTTTCGGCGAGGATGATCTCGATATCGATGATGTTGAGGCGATGCAGCGTGGTGCAGGCGCGCAGCACCCAGGCATTGTCGTCCGGATTGTCGCGCTCGACGCGGACGACCAGTTCCTCGGTCAGGCGGATGAGGCAGTCGACCAGCTGCGGCGCGCTGGCCCGGCTGGCGAAGATGTCATGGCCGCGGCGTGCCGTTGCCATGACCCACGCGGCGTCGATCGGCCGCGTCATGCGGCTGCGCGCGCTTTGCACGAAGCGCTCGATATAGGCGGCCTGATCGGCCATGCCGGGAAAGAGCAGGGGAAGCTCGCGCAGCCAGAAGGCGCGCGACACCTCTTCCAGCGCCGGACCGGATCGGCCCCACAGCTCGGTAAGGTCGCGCGACAGCGCCCCGTCGCGCGCATACAGGGCGGCGCGCTCGGCGATCCCCTGATCGCTCATCAGGACGTGCGGGCCTCCGGCGGTCGCAACGACGGCGGACTCGATCATGACAGATGCTCTCTTCGCAAGCGGTGGTCGGCCATTGGATAGGCGCCAAAGGTAAATGCCGTCTTAGTCACCAGGAGGGCGAGGGGGCGGTTGCAAGCATGGCGCGATGCGGTAAAGGCTGAATATATATTTCGGGGAAATGCTCATGGCTGGTGCGAAAAACAGGCCGCTGTCGCCACATCTGACCATCTGGAAATGGGGGCCGCACATGCTGGTCTCCATCCTGCACCGCGCCACGGGCACGGCGATGGCGATCGGCGGCGGCGTGATGTTCGTGTGGTGGCTGGTCGCGGCCGCGTCGGGCAAGGATGCCTATGCCCGCTATGTCGACCTGATGACCGCTGACCAGGGCCATTTCAGCCTTGCCGGGCTCAATCTCGTCCCGTTCATCGTCCTGTTCGGGCTGAGCTGGTCCTTCTTCCAGCATATGTCGAGCGGCCTCAGGCACTTCCTCATGGATACCGGCGCCGGCTTCGAGCTTGCCACCAATCGCAACTGGGCGCGCATGACGCTGGTGGCGAGCGTCCTCCTCACCGTCCTCTTCTGGGCGATCATCTGGAGCAAGCACTGATGGGTACGGGTACCGGCATCGGCCGCGTCCGGGGTCTCGGCTCGGCCCGGCACGGCGTTTCGCACTGGCTGCTCCAGCGGCTGACGGCATGCGGCAACCTGCTGCTTGTCATCTGGTTCCTGGTGTCGCTCCTGCGCCTGCCGGCGCTCGATTACGCCACGGTGACGGCTTGGATCGCCTCGCCGCTGGTGGCGGTGCCGCTGATCCTGCTCACCATCTCGGTATTCTGGCACCTGCGCATCGGCCTGCAGGTGTTCATCGAGGATTATGTGCATGAGGATGGCGGCAAGATCGCGCTCCTCGTGCTGCTGACTTTCTACGCGATCGGCGGGGCGGCGCTGGCCATCTTCGCCATCGTCCGCATCGCCCTTTCCGGAGCTGCCGCCTGATGCCTGCCGCCTATCAGATCATCGACCATGTCTATGATGCCGTGGTCGTCGGGGCCGGCGGCTCGGGCCTGCGCGCCACGATGGGCATCGCCGAGGCGGGCCTCAAGACGGCCTGCATCACCAAGGTATTCCCGACGCGCAGCCATACCGTCGCAGCGCAGGGCGGCATCGCCGCCAGCCTCGGCAACATGGGCCCGGACCACTGGACCTGGCACATGTACGACACCGTCAAGGGCTCCGACTGGCTCGGCGACCAGGACGCGATCGAATATATGGTTCGCGAGGCGCCGGCCGCGGTCTATGAGCTCGAGCACGCCGGCGTGCCGTTCAGCCGTACCGACGCCGGCAAGATCTACCAGCGTCCGTTCGGTGGCATGATGCAGAATATGGGCGAGGGTCCGCCCGCGCAGCGCACCTGTGCGGCTGCCGACCGCACCGGCCACGCGATGCTGCATGCGCTCTACCAGCAGAGCCTGAAATACGACGCTGACTTCTTCATCGAATATTTCGCGCTCGACCTGATCATGGAGGACGGCGTCTGCAAGGGCGTGATCGCGCTCTGCATGGAGGACGGCACCATCCATCGCTTCCGCTCGCAGGCGGTGGTGCTGGCGACGGGCGGCTATGGCCGCTGCTATTTCTCGGCGACCTCCGCGCACACCTGCACCGGCGACGGCGGCGGCATGGTATTGCGCGCCGGCCTGCCGCTCCAGGACATGGAGTTCGTGCAGTTCCACCCGACCGGCATCTACGGCGCGGGCGTGCTCATCACGGAGGGCGCGCGCGGCGAGGGCGGCTATCTCACCAACAGCGAGGGCGAGCGCTTCATGGAGCGCTACGCTCCTTCGGCCAAGGACCTCGCCAGCCGCGACGTGGTGTCGCGCTCGATGGCGATGGAAATCCGCGAGGGCCGGGGCGTCGGCAAGAACAAGGACCACATCTACCTGCACCTCGATCATATCGATCCCAAGGTGCTGCACGAGCGGCTGCCCGGCATCACCGAGACCGGCAAGATCTTCGCCGGCGTCGACCTGACGCGCCAGCCGCTGCCGGTGGTGCCGACCGTCCATTACAATATGGGCGGCATCCCGACCAATTATCACGGCGAAGTCGTCACCCTGAAGAACGGCAATCCGGACACCGTCGTCCCCGGCCTGTTCGCGGTGGGCGAGGCGGCATGCGTTTCGGTCCACGGCGCCAACCGCCTCGGCTCCAACTCGCTGATCGACCTGGTCGTGTTCGGCCGCGCCACCGGCCATCGCATCGCCGAGCTGGTCAAGCCGAATTCCAAGCACGGGCAGATCGTCAGCTCCGAGGATGATCGCGCGCTCGCCCGGCTCGATCGCTTCCGCAACGCGGCCGGCGGCTCTCCGACCGCAGAGATCCGCGCCAATATGCAGCGCACCATGCAGGCCGATTGCGCGGTGTTCCGTACCACCGCGTCATTGCGTGAGGGCATGGAGAAGATCGACAATGTCGCCGCCAGCCTGCAGGATGTCGGCATCTCCGACCGCTCGCTGATCTGGAACACCGATCTGGTCGAGACGCTGGAGCTCGACAACATGCTGCCGCAAGCGGTGGTGACGATGCATTCCGCCGCCAATCGCCAGGAAAGCCGCGGCGCGCACATGCACGAGGATTTTCCGCAGCGCGATGACGCGACATGGATGAAGCATACCATCTCGTGGTTCGAGAAGGGCGCCGTCCGCCTCGATTATCGTCCGGTCCACGAATACACGCTCACCGACGAGGTGAGCTACATCAAGCCCAAGGCGCGGGTTTACTGAGGTCTCGACATGGCTGAATTTTCGCTGCCCAAGAACTCCGTCATCACCAAGGACGGCAAGGTCCACAAGGCCGAGGCCGGGGCGAAGGACGTCCGCACCTTCCGCATCTATCGCTACGATCCGGATACGGGCGAGAACCCCCGCTACGACACGTTCGAGGTCGATCTGGCGGAGTGCGGGCCGATGGTCCTCGACGCGCTGATCAAGATCAAGTCGGAGCAGGATGCGTCGCTGACTTTCCGCCGCTCCTGCCGCGAAGGCATCTGCGGCTCCTGCTCGATGAACATCGACGGCACCAACACGCTCGCCTGCACCCAGGCGATCGAGGACATCAAGGGCGATGTCCGCATCACCCCGCTGCCGCACATGGACGTGATCAAGGACCTAGTGCCGGACTTCACCCATTTCTACGCCCAATACGCCTCGATCCGCCCGTGGCTGCAGACGGTGACGCCGGCGCCTTCGGGCAAGGAGCGGCTCCAGTCACCGGACGATCGCGCCAAGCTCGACGGCCTTTACGAGTGCATCCTGTGCGCCTGCTGCTCCACCTCATGCCCGAGCTATTGGTGGAATTCGGACAAGTTCCTTGGGCCGGCGATCCTGCTCCAGGCCTATCGGTGGCTGGCCGACAGCCGCGACGAGATGACCGGCGAGCGGCTGGACGAGCTGGAGGATCCCTTCCGCCTCTATCGCTGCCACACGATCATGAACTGCTCGAACGTCTGCCCCAAGGGCCTGTCACCGGCGCGCGCCATCGCCGAGGTCAAGAAGATGGTGGCCGAGCGCGCGATCTGACGAGGAACGACGGGGGAGCGACACGCATCAGGGCAGGGAAGAAGGTTGGGGACTGGTCGCGCCAGATCCGAACAACCCTCTTCCCTGAAACGGAGAGGGCTCCTAGGTCCGCTCCTGAATGACCACGCTCCTCGAACGCTACCAGGCCCTCGTCGGCGCCGGCGAACTCCGTCCCGACCCCGACCAGCAGGCCACCGCCGCGCGGCTGGATCGGCTGGCGGCTGAACTTGCCGATCCGCCGTCCGCCGGCCTGATGGACCGGCTGCTTCGCCGCCGCCCGCCGACCGTGCGCGGGCTCTACCTGTGGGGCGGGGTAGGGCGCGGCAAGTCGATGCTGATGGACCTGTTCTACGAGACCGCGACCGTCGAGCCCCGCCGCCGCGTCCATTTCCACGAATTCATGCTGGAGGTGCACCAGCGCCTCAACCATGTCCGCCAGCACGAGGCGGGCGATCCGATCGCCCCGGTCGCAGCAGCGCTGGCGGCGGAGGCGCGACTGCTCTGTTTTGACGAGATGGTCGTCAACAACATGGCCGATGCGGCCATCCTGTCGCGGCTGTTCACGGCGCTGCTCGACGCGGGCACGACGATCGTCACCACCTCCAACCGGCCGCCGCGCGATCTCTACAAGGACGGGCTCAACCGCGAACTGTTCCTGCCGTTCATCGCGCTGCTCGAGGAGCGGCTCGACGTCATCTCGCTCGACGGGCCGACCGACTATCGGCTGGAGCGGCTGGGCGGCGCGCCGACCTGGTATGTGCCGAACGGCCCGGTGGCGACCGAGGCGCTGTCGCGCGCCTTTTTCCGCCTCACCGATTATCCGGTCGAGGATCGCGCCCATGTCCCCTCGGAAGAACTGGCCATCCCCGGCGGGCGCAGCATTCATGTGCCAAAGGCCCTGAAAGGCGTCGCCGTGTTCTCGTTCAGGCGATTGTGCGGCGAGCCGCGCGGCGCGGCCGACTACATCGCCATCGCCCGGCATTTCCATACCGTGATCATCGTCGGCATCCCGGTGATGGGGCCGGACAAGCGCAACGAGGCGGCGCGTTTCAAGACGCTGGTCGATGCGTTCTACGAGCATAATGTGAAGCTGCTCGCCGCCGCCGATGCCGAGCCCGCCGGCCTCTATCCGGACGGCGACGGCGCCTTCGAGTTCGAGCGCACCGTTTCCCGGCTCATGGAGATGCAGTCGCAGGACTATCTGGCGTCGGGCCACGGGGTCGGCCGGGAGTTGGAAAGTCGCCCAGATCCGACGTCATTGAGCGCCCGCAATATAAAGTCGCGAAACACTGCCCAAAGCGGTTGAACCGTTAAGCAAGCGGGTTTAAGCGGACCCCGCTCCACGCCTTTGGTCGTCCCTTTTTGCGGCCACCTCGCGTGGCATGTGGACGATAATTTCGGGGAGTGGGCATGGCTCGCAAGAAGATCGCGCTGATCGGCGCAGGCATGATCGGCGGCACGCTGGCGCATCTGGCCGCCATCAAGGAATTGGGCGATGTCGTCCTGTTCGACGTGGTGGAGGGCGTGCCGCAGGGCAAGGCGCTCGATCTGTCCCAGTCCGGCCCGGTCGAGGGCTATGACGTGGCGCTCAAGGGCACCAATGATTATGCCGACATCGCCGGTGCCGATGTGTGCATCGTCACCGCCGGCGTCGCCCGCAAGCCGGGGATGAGCCGCGACGATCTGCTCGGCATCAACCTGAAGGTGATGAAGTCGGTCGGCGAGGGCATCGCCGCCAACGCGCCGGACGCCTTCGTGATCTGCGTCACCAACCCGCTCGACGCGATGGTGTGGGCGCTGCGCGAATTCTCCGGCCTGCCGCACAACAAGGTCGTGGGTATGGCCGGCGTGCTGGATTCCGCGCGCTTCCGCCATTTCCTCGCGGAGGAATTCAAGGTGGCGATGGCGGACGTGACCGCCTTCGTGCTCGGCGGCCATGGCGACACGATGGTGCCGGTCGTCGAATATTCCACGGTCGCGGGCATCCCGGTGCCGGATCTGATCGCGATGGGCTGGTCGACCAAGGAGCGCATCGACGAGATCGTCAAGCGCACCCGTGGCGGCGGCGGCGAGATCGTCGCCCTGCTCAAGACCGGCTCGGCCTATTATGCGCCGGCGACCAGCGCCATCGAGATGGCCGAGGCCTATCTCAAGGACAAGAAGCGGGTGCTGCCCTGTGCGGCCTATCTGGACGGCGAATATGGCGTCGACGGCCTCTATGTCGGCGTGCCGATCGTGATCGGCGCGGGCGGCGTCGAGCGCATCGTCGAGATCAAGCTCAACGACGAGGCCAAGGCCAACTTCCAGGTCTCGGTCGATGCCGTGAAGGAACTGCTGGTCGCCTGCAAGGGCATCGAGCCTTCGCTGGCCTGACGCTGGGCTGACACCACGCCGCGCCTGGTAACGGGCGCGGCGCTTCATCATATCCCCGGTCCCGCCGGGGAGCGGAAGGGACCGGAAACGAACATGTCGATCCTCGTCAACGCGAACACCAAGGTCATCTGCCAGGGCATCACGGGCGCCCAGGGCACGTTCCACTCGGAGCAGGCCATCGCCTATGGCACCAAGATGGTCGGCGGCGTCACGCCGGGCAAGGGTGGGCAGACCCATATCGGCCTGCCGGTGTTCGACACCGTCCGGGAGGCGGTCACCGCCACCGGCGCCGACGCCTCGGTCATCTACGTGCCGCCGCCCTTCGCGGCCGACTCCATCCTCGAGGCGATCGACGCCGAGGTGCCGCTGATCGTGTGCATCACCGAGGGCATTCCGGTGCTCGACATGGTCAAGGTGAAGCGCGCGCTGTCCGGTTCGAAGTCGCGCCTGATCGGGCCGAACTGCCCGGGCGTGCTGACGCCGGGCGAGTGCAAGATCGGCATCATGCCCGGCAACATCTTCTCAAAGGGCTCGGTCGGCGTCGTCTCGCGCTCCGGCACGCTCACCTATGAGGCGGTGTTCCAGACCAGCCAGCAGGGCCTTGGCCAGACCACCGCGGTCGGCATCGGCGGCGATCCGGTGAACGGAACCAACTTCATCGACGTGCTGGAGTTGTTCCTGGCCGATGACGACACCAAATCCATCATCATGATTGGTGAGATCGGCGGTTCCGCCGAGGAAGACGCGGCGCAGTTCCTCAAGGACGAGGCGAAGCGCGGCCGCAAGAAGCCGATGGTCGGCTTCATCGCCGGCCGCACCGCGCCTCCGGGCCGCCGCATGGGCCATGCCGGCGCCATCGTTTCCGGTGGCAAGGGCGGCGCCGAGGACAAGATCGCCGCCATGGAAGAAGCGGGCATCCGCGTCTCCCCCAGCCCGTCGGAGCTGGGGACGACGTTGAAGGCTCTGCTTAACGGATAGGAACTAGGCACAGGTCCGCCGTTCTATTCCGGACGGCGAGCCGCCCGAAGGACAGGTGTGATGGGATACGAGACTCTGGATTTCGCAGGCGTCGAAGGGGTGAGCCCCAGCTTCGTGGAATCCTTGTACCGGGCGTATGCGGCGAACCCGAACGCGGTCGACGCGGGCTGGCGCGGCTTCTTCGAGGGGCTGGACCGGACCGCGCTCGGCGGCCCGAGCTGGGCCAACCGCAACTGGCCGCCGTCCGATACCGACGCGCTGATCGCCGGGCTCGATCCCACCCAGATGACGCCGGCACCGGCGCCGGCCAAGGGCGGCAAGCCGGCTGCGGCCGCCGCCGCTCCGGCTGCTGCCGCGGCTCCGTCGGTCGAGGCTCTGGCCGCCGCGGCGCGGGATTCGATCAGCGCGATGATGCTGATCCGCACCTATCGCGTGCGCGGCCACCTTGCCGCCGATCTCGATCCGCTGGGCATGGCCAAGCGCGATCTGCCGGCGGACCTCACGCCTGAATATCACGGCTTCACTGGTGCCGATCTCGATCGTCCGATCTATCTCGGCGGCGCGCTCGGCGTCCAGCACGCCACCGTGCGCGAGATCGTCGACATCCTGCGCCGCAATTACTGCGGCAAGGTCGGCCTTGAATATATGCACATCGGCGACGTCGAGGAGCGGCGCTTCCTGCAGGAGCGGATGGAAGGCAAGGACGCCGAGATCCACTTCACCAACGAGGGCAAGAAGGCGATCCTCGCCAAGGTCATCGAGGGCGAGCAGTACGAGAAGTTCCTCGGCAAGAAGTATGTCGGCACCAAGCGCTTCGGTCTGGATGGCGGCGAATCGATGATCCCGGCGCTGGAAAGCGTCATCAAATATGGCGGCGCCGCCGGCGTGCGCGAGATCATCTTCGGCATGGCCCATCGCGGCCGCCTGAACGTGCTCGCGAATGTGATGGCCAAGCCGTACAAGGTGATCTTCCACGAGTTCGCCGGCGGCTCGGCCAACCCCGACGATGTCGGTGGCTCGGGCGACGTGAAGTACCACCTCGGCACCTCCACGGACCGCAGCTTCGACGGCATCAACGTCCACATGTCGCTGGTGCCCAACCCGTCGCACCTCGAGGCGTCCGATCCGGTCGTGCTCGGCAAGGCGCGTGCCAAGCAGACCAAGGTCGACGATCTCAAGCGCGAGACGGTGCTGCCGGTGCTGCTGCACGGCGACGCCGCGTTCGCGGGGCAGGGTATCGTCGCGGAGTGTTTCGGCTTCTCGGGCCTGGTCGGCTACAATACCGGCGGCACGATCCATTTCGTGATCAACAATCAGGTCGGCTTCACCACCTCGCCGCAGTTCGCGCGCTCCTCGCCCTATCCGTCGGATATCGCGAAGATGGTGCAGGCGCCGATCCTGCACGTGAACGGCGACGATCCCGAGGCCGTCACCTTCGCCACCAAGCTGGCCACCGAGTTTCGCCAGACGTTCAAGCGCGACGTGGTCGTCGACATGTGGTGCTATCGCCGCTTCGGCCACAACGAGGCGGACGAGCCGAGCTTCACCCAGCCGCTGATGTATGACGAGATTCGCCAGCATCCGCCGGTGTCCGCCATCTATGCCGAGCGGCTGATCGCCGAGGGCGTGATCGACGACAGGTTCGTCGACGAGCATGCCGACGCCTTCGTCGCCAGGCTCGACGAGGAATTCGCCGCCGCCAAGGGCTACAAGGCCAATGAAGCGGACTGGTTCGGCGGCGAGTGGGAAGGGCTCTCCATCCCCGCCGAGACGATCAACGAGCGCCGCGCCGCGCAGACCGGCATCGTGCCGGCGCGCATCGCCGCGCTCGGCGAGGTGCTGACCACCATCCCCGAGGGCTTCACCCCGCACAAGACGCTGGTCCGCATCCTCGACGCCAAGCGCAAGACGTTGCAGGACGGCGAGGGCATCGACTGGGCGACCGCCGAGGCGCTGGCCTTCGGCACGCTGTTGCAGGACGGCTATGGCGTGCGCCTTTCCGGCCAGGATGTCGGCCGCGGCACCTTCTCGCAACGCCATGCGGTGTGGACGGACCAGAAGCTCGGCACCAGCTATATCCCGCTGTCGTCGATCGATCGCGGATTCCAGGTGCTGAACAGCCCGCTGTCCGAATATGGCGTGCTCGGCTTCGAATATGGCTATGCCTCGACGGCGCCGAAGACGCTGGTGTTATGGGAAGCGCAGTTCGGCGATTTCGCCAATGGCGCGCAGATCATCATCGACCAGTTCATTGCCGCCGGCGAGGTGAAGTGGCTGCGCGCCAACGGCCTCGTCATGCTGCTGCCGCATGGTTACGAAGGGCAGGGGCCGGAACATAGTTCGGCTCGCCTTGAGCGCTATCTCCAGCTCTGCGCCGAAGATAATATGCAGGTCGCGAACTGCACGACGCCGGCCAATTACTTCCACATCCTGCGCCGGCAGATGCTGCGTCCGTTCCGCAAGCCGCTGATCATCATGACGCCCAAGTCGCTGCTGCGGCACAAGGCGGCGGTGTCGTCGATGGCCGATTTCGCCGAGGACAGCCGCTTCCACCGCGTGCTCGACGATCCGTCCGCGCCCGATCCCCAGGGGGTGACGCGGCTCGTGCTGTGCTCCGGCAAGGTCTATTACGATCTCGCCGAGGCGCGCGATGCGGCGGGCGACACTTCCACGATGATCCTGCGCTTCGAGCAGCTCTATCCCTTCCCGGGCGATGTGCTGGCCGAAGTGCTGGCCAAGCTGCCGAAGCTGGAGACGATCGTCTGGGCGCAGGAGGAGCCGAAGAATGCCGGCTCCTGGTTCTTCGTCGAGCCGCTGATCGAGGAAGTGCTGGCCAAGGCGGATGTCGCGCCCAAGCGCGCGCTCTATGCGGGCCGCGCCGCCGGTGCCGCCACCGCCACCGGCTTCGCCAAGCGCCACCAGCAGGAGCAGGAGGCGCTCGTCGCCCAGGCTCTCGGCCGTTCCGCCTGACCGACTAACGAATATACTGAGGACGAAGATCATGGCGACCGATGTGAAGGTGCCCACGCTGGGCGAGTCGATCACCGAGGCGACCTTGGGCCAGTGGCTCAAGAAGCCGGGCGAGCCGGTGAAGGCCGATGAGCCCATCGCCAGCCTCGAGACGGACAAGGTCGCCGTCGAGGTGCCTGCGCCCGTCGCCGGCATCATGGGTGCCCATGCCGTGGCCGAGGGCGACACGGTGAATGTCGGCGCGGTGATCGCGGTGATCGAGGCGGGTAGCGGCGCCGCCGCCCCGGCTCCGGCCGCCGCCGCGCCGGCCGCTCAGACCCCGGCCTCGCTCAAGGCCGCCGATCCGGTGCCGGAGCCGGCGCTGCGCAGCGATGCCGCACCCGCCGCCGCGACCGAGGAGGATGACGGCTCGCCGCTGACCCTGTCGCCGGCGGTGCGTCGCCTCGTGCTCGAACTCGGGGTCGATCCCTCGGGCATCAAGGGCACCGGCAAGGATGGCCGCCTGACCAAGGACGACGTGCTCGCCGCGGCCAAGACCGCGCCCAAGGCCGCCCCGGCCCCGGCCGCCGCCGCCGCTCCGTCTGCGACCGCCCCCGCCGCCGCGGCGACGGGCGAGCGCCGCGAGGAGCGGGTGCGCATGACGCGCCTGCGCCAGACGGTCGCGCGCCGCCTCAAGGAAGCGCAGAACACCGCCGCGATGCTCACCACCTTCAACGACGTCGACATGACGGCGGTGATCGAGGCGCGCGCCAGGTACAAGGACCTGTTCGAGAAGAAGCATGGCGTCCGCCTCGGCTTCATGGGCTTCTTCGTGAAGGCCGCCTGCATGGCCTTGAAGGACATTCCCGCCGTCAACGCCTCGATCGACGGCGACGATATCGTCTATCACGATTATGCCGACATCTCGGTCGCGGTTTCCGCGCCGAACGGGCTGGTCGTGCCGGTGATCCGCGACGCGCAGTCGCTGTCCGTCGCCGGCATCGAGAAGACCATCGGCGATTTCGGCAAGCGCGCCAAGGATGGGACGCTCAAGATGGACGAGATGAAGGGCGGCACCTTCACCATCTCCAATGGCGGCGTGTTTGGCTCGCTGATGTCGACCCCGATCATCAATCCGCCGCAGTCGGCCGTGCTCGGCCTGCACCGCATCGAGGATCGTCCGGTGGTGCGCGACGGGCAGGTCGTCGTCCGCCCGATGATGTATCTCGCGCTTTCCTACGATCACCGGCTGATCGACGGCCGCGAGGCGGTGACCTTCCTCGTCGCGCTGAAGAACGCGATCGAGGATCCGACACGCCTGCTGATCGACCTCTGAGGACTCACCAATGGCTGATTATGATTTCGACGTCCTCGTCATCGGCTCCGGCCCGGGCGGCTATGTCGCCGCGATCCGGGCGGCGCAGCTCGGGCTGAAGACGGCGTGCGCGGAGAGCCGCGAGACGCTGGGCGGCACCTGCCTCAATGTCGGCTGCATCCCGTCCAAGGCGCTCCTCAACGCGTCGGAGAAATATGAGGAGGTGCATTCCGGCCTGCTCGCCAAATATGGCGTGAAGGCGGAGAATGTCTCGCTCGATCTCGATGCCATGCACGGCCAGCGTATCGAGGCGGTGAAGGGCCTCACCGGCGGCATCGAGTTCCTGTTCAAGAAGAACAAGGTCGAGTGGCTGAAGGGCCGCGCGAGCTTCGAATCCGCCGACACGGTGAAGGTCGCCGATCGCACCGTGCGCGCGAAGAACATCATCATCGCCACCGGTTCGTCGGTGACGCCGCTGCCCGGCGTCGCCATCGACCAGAAGGTGGTGGTGGATTCCACCGGCGCGCTGGAGCTGCCCAGGGTCCCCGGCCACCTCGTCGTCATCGGTGGCGGCGTGATCGGGCTGGAGCTGGGTTCCGTGTGGGGCCGGCTCGGCGCCAGGGTGACGGTGGTCGAATATCTCGATCAGCTGCTGCCGGGCATGGACGGCGATGTGCGCAAGGAAGCCGCCAAGCTGTTCAAGAAGCAGGGCATGGAGCTGCGCCTGTCGACCAAGGTGACCGGTGTCACCGTCAATGGCGACAAGGCCACCCTGACGATCGAGCCGTCGGCCGGCGGCGCCGCCGAAACGCTGGAGGCCGACGTCGTGCTCGTCTCGATCGGCCGCCGCCCGAATACCGATGGCCTCGCCCTCGACAAAGCCGGCCTCGCCACCAACGCCCGCGGCCAGATCGAGGTCGACGATGAGCTCGCTACCGCGGTGAAGGGCATCTGGGCGATCGGCGACGTCACGCCCGGCCCGATGCTCGCCCACAAGGCGGAGGACGAGGGCATCGCGGTGGCCGAGAACATCGCCGGCCTGACCGGCATCGTGAACCACGATGTCATTCCGTCGGTGGTCTACACCCACCCGGAGATCGCCGCCGTCGGCCTCACCGAGGAGCAGGCCAAGGAAAAGGTGGGCGAGATCAAGGTCGGCAAGTTCCCGATGCTGGCCAACAGCCGCGCCAAGACAATCGGGGAGAAGGACGGCTTCGTGAAGGTTATCGCCGACGCGAAGACCGATCGCGTGCTCGGCGTCCACATCATCGCCGTGCCGGCGGGCACGATGATCGCGCAGGCCGCGCAGGCGATGGAATTCGGCGCCACCTCCGAGGACATCGCCTATACCTGCCACGCCCACCCGACCCATTCGGAAGCGGTGAAGGAAGCCGCGATGGCCGTCAGGGACAAGCCGATCCACATCTGAGCCTTGAGGGGGGGGCGGTCGCCCCCTTCTCTTTCACCCGGTCCATTTGCGTGGCGCGGGCGCCTTCGTCCGCTCGCCTTTGTTCCGGAACGAGGAACCGCCCCGAGGAACCGCTTCGCCCGGCCGCCCGTATTAGGCAGTCGTTGCAGAAGCGGAGTGATCCTTTGATGCGTGCCCTGATCCTGTCGGTCTCGATCCTCGCCCTCGGCCTGTCCGCCTGCGGAAAGAAGCCGGACCTTGCGCTCTCCGACGATCCGGTGACGCGGGCAGCGCAGTGCGGCGTGGTGGCGACGGCGGGCGCCCGGCTCGCGCAGACCGACGTGCGCGCGCCCGTGCCCTTCGAAACGCGCGCCCGCGTGCTCCACTATGCGTTGCTCACCGGCACCACGGCCCCCGGCTTCGACGCCGACAAGGCCGGCGCGGTGCTGAAGGCGCTGCCCGCCGCCGAGCCGGCGATCACCGGCGGCAAGTGGCAGCCGCTTGGCACCGCTTGCGATGCCGCCTATCCGGAGACGACGGCGCCGGCGCGCCTGCCTGCCTCCAGCCTCGACGCCCAGCTCGGCTGCTCGCTGCTCGCCGATTATGTCGAGACAGCTTTGCGCACTCAGGAATCGACTTACACCAAGGATCTCGACCCGATTCACAAGATGCGCCTCGGCCTCGACAACAGTATCGGCGCCAAGCTCGCCCGCGCCGGCAAGAAGGACGGCGAGGATCAGAAGGCGTCGCGCGACAAGGCGATGAACGCCATCGCCCATGCCGGCGCTGCGAGTGAGGTGCTGGCGGCGTGTGTGAAGCGCTATCCGCCGGCCGAAAGCTGAGGCGGGCTGGCCGCCCCATCCACCGTCGTCTCGCTGAAGGCGGCCCAGCATGGCGATCCCCGCTGCCCGGCGGGGACTTGTGCGTGCTTTCCTCTTTGCCGTCAGGGCGATAGGCTCGAGCCATGCCCTATGTCGCCCCTGTCGCCGAGCAGCGCTTCGTCCTCGATCATATCGCCGGCCTTGCCGAGATTGCTGCGCATGAGCGGTTCGCCGCTGCCTCGCCGGATACGGTCGAGGCGATCCTGGTGGGGGCGGGCGAATTCGCCGAGGGAGTGTTCGCCCCGCTGAACCTGCCGGGCGATCGCGCCGGCGCCACGCTTACCGCCGAGGGGGTGGTGACGCCCCCCGGCTTCCGCGAGGCATGGCGCGCCTATGTCGAGGGCGGGTGGAACAGCCTCGCCGCGCCGGCCGAGCATGGCGGCATGGGCCTGCCCTTCGTGCTGGCCGCGGCCGTGCAGGAGGATCTGGGCTCGGCCAATCTGGCTTTCTCGCTCTGCCCGATGCTATCGACAGGCGCGGTGGAAGCGCTGGCGAGGCATGGCACGGCCGAGCAGCAGGCGGCGTGGCTGCCGAAGCTCGTCACCGGCGAATGGACCGGCACGATGAATCTCACCGAGCCGCAGGCGGGATCCGATGTCGGCGCGCTGCGCAGCACCGCCACCCGGCTGCCCGATGGCCGCTATGCGATCAGCGGCACCAAGATTTTCATCACCTGGGGCGAGCATGACCTGGTCGACAATATCGTCCACCTCGTCCTCGCCCGCACGCCCGGCGCGGCCGCGGGGACGAGGGGCATCTCGCTGTTCATCGTACCGCGCTTCAATGCCGACGGCGCCGCCAACGACGCTTATTGCAGCGCGCTGGAACACAAGCTCGGCATCCACGCCTCGCCGACCTGCGTGATGCATTACGGCGAGCAGGGCGCGTGCATCGGCGAGATCATCGGCGGCGAGGGCGAGGGCATGCGCGCCATGTTCACGATGATGAACGTGGCGCGTCTCAACGTCGGCCTGCAGGGCGTGTCGATCGCCGAGCGGGCGACGCAGGCGGCGGTGGATTATGCGCAAAGCCGCATCCAGTCGGCCCGCGCCGGCGCCGCCAGCCGCGAGCCGGTGGCGATCATCGGCCATCCCGATGTACGGCGCATGCTGCTGCGCATGAAGGCGTTGACCCAGGGCGCGCGGGCACTCGTTTATTTCGCGGCGTCCCAGGTGGATCGCGCGGCGGCCGGGGAGGCGGGCGCCAAGGCTCGCGCCGACCTGCTGACCCCGCTCGCCAAGGCATGGGGCACCGATATCGGCTGCGAGGTCGCCAGCCTCGGTCTGCAGGTACATGGCGGCGCCGGCTATATCGAGGAGACCGGCGCTGCCCAATATTTCCGCGATGCCCGCATCGCCCCCATCTACGAGGGCACCAACGGCATCCAGGCGGCCGATCTGGTGACGCGCAAGCTCGGGCTGGAGGAGGGCGCAACGCTCGATCGGCTGCTGGCCGAGATCGCCGCCGCCGCGGCCGTTGCGCCGCCGCTGGCAATGTTGGCCGAGGCGGTGGCGAAGGATGCGCGCTGGCTGCACGGCGCGTCGATCGACGATCGGCTGGCCGCCAGCTATCCGTTCCTGACGATGCTTGCGGTGGCGACCGCCGGCATGCTGATGGCGCGTCAGTTGAGCGCCGCTGACGGGGAGGGGCCGTTCCTGGCGATGAAGCGCGCCGCCTGCCGCTTCTTCCTCGATCGCATCGTGCCCGAGGCGCCCGGCCTGTCGGCGCAGGTTTCGGCCGGGGCGGCGCCGCTCTACGCCGTCGACGACGAGGCGTTCCGCGCCTGACGCTCAGCCCGGAAGATCGGCGTGGCCGGGATGACCCTGATGTCCGCGATAAGCCCGGCGTTTCTGGCAGAAATTCGCCGACCTTCGCTTTCCCGTTCCTTGCGACGCTGTTCGATTTCCGCGCTGCTCACGAGCCGTCGATCGGACGAGAAGATCCGCGAATGTGCGGCCGAAACGATCGTTCAGGCGGGGATTTCGCCCAGCATTTCAGCCGGATCGAGCCCGAGCCGCTTCATGCGGGTGACGATGCGCGGCCATTCCTCGCGCACGAAGCTGTCGCGTTCCGCCCGGCGCAACGCGTCCGCCGCACCGGGCGCAACGAACATGCCGACGCCGCGGCGTACCACCACCAGCCCCTCGTCCTGGAAGGTCTGATAGGCCTTGGCGACGGTGAGTGGATTGGCGCCATATTCGGCGGCGAGACTGCGCACCGAGGGCAGGCTGTCGCCATCGCCATAGGTGCCGTCGAGGATCGCCTCGGCGATGATATCGCGCAGACGGAGATAGACGGGGCGTTCCTCGGTGCTCATCAGGCGCCATACTGTCCTAATACAGCAGGGCGCGTCAAGCGGTCTGCGCGCTGTTTCGGTTGGCTCGTCGCCCTCACGCGATCAGTTGCGCCACACGCAATCCCTTCACAGCGCCGAATTCGTCGCTAGTCTGGCCTCCCATGCCGGGCTGCTATGCCCATTTCCCGATATTTTAGGACGTTTGCATGGAAACTCCCACCGCCGATACGCCGGCCGAGCCGGATATCAGCCATGTCAATCCGGCCGCAGGCGAGACCTGGTTCGGCCATCCCCGCCAGCTCGCCCGCCTGTTCACCACCGAAATGTGGGAGCGGTTCGGCTATTACGGCATGCGCGCGCTGCTGACGCTCTATCTCGCCCAGCATTTCCTGTTCGACGACACCACCACCACCGGGCTTTATGGCGGCTTCACCGCGCTGGTCTATATGACGCCGCTGGCCGGCGGCCTGATCGCGGACCGTTACCTCGGCTCCAAGAAATCGGTGAAGTTCGGTGCCGTGCTGATGTCGCTCGGTTATTTCATCCTCTGCTTCGGCGGGGAGACCGCCAGGCCCTATGCGATGATCGACGGCACCCGCTATGAAGTGCAGATCGATCGCTCGACGCCGGCCAACCAGCAATATGTGCTCGACGGCGGGCGCCGCCTCGCCATTCGCGGCAACGAGGACGGCTCGGTGACGCTCACCGCGCCGGACGGGCAGGTGGCGCGCAGCATTGCGCGCGGCGGGTTCGAGCCGCGCGGCGAGCGATCGCAATTCTATGTGATGCTGATGCTGATCGGCCTGTCGCTGGTGACGATCGGCAACGGCTTCTTCAAGCCGAATATCAGCACCATCGTCGGCACCCTCTATCCCCCCGGCGACCAGCGTCGCGACGCCGGCTTCACCATCTTCTACATGGGCATCAATCTCGGCTCCTTCTTCTCCCAGCTGCTTTGCCCGTGGCTGGCCATGACGGTGGGCTGGTGGGCCGGCTTCGGGCTCGCGGCGATCGGCATGCTCTGCTCCTGGGCCCTGATCCAGTTCGACGGCGGCAAGCTCGCCGGCTATGGCGAGCCGCCCGATGGACAGGTGAGGGATCGTTCGCTGCCGATCTATATCGGCGCCGTCCTGTGTGTGCCGGTGGCGTGGTTCCTATTCGTCAACCTGCTGGATTCGCCGGCGCCGGCCCATGGGGCAGGCATCATCGCCTATCTGCTGGCGCTGCCGATCATGGGCAAGGCGCTGTTCGGCACCTTCCTCGTCACCGTACCGGGCATTCTCATCTGGTCGTGGAAAGCGGGCAGCCGCGCCGAGTTCCAGATGATGGCGGCGGCGATGGTGATGATCGTGTTCAACGTCGTGTTCTGGACGCTGTTCGAGCAGGCCGGGTCCTCGCTGACCCTGTTCGCCGATCGCAACACCGATCTATCCATCTTCGGCCTGTTCACCATCTCCGCGGGCCAGACTCAGTTCTTCAACGCCGTTTTCATCGTCATGCTGGCGCCGTTCTTCTCGATCCTCTGGAACGGGCTGGCAAAGCGGGGGCTGGAGCCCGCCACCCCGACCAAGTTCGGCGTGGCGCTGATCGGCGTTGGGCTCGGCTTTCTCGCGCTGGTGTGGGGGACCCATTTCGCCGGCGCGGATTTCCGCGTGTCGGTGTGGTGGCTGGCGCTGCTCTACCTGATCCACTCGGCCGCGGAGCTGTGCATCTCGCCGGTGGGCCTGTCGATGATCACCAAATTGTCGATCGCGCGCATCGTCGGCATGATGATGGGCATGTGGTGGCTTTCGGTGTCCTGCGCGCAATATGTCGCGGGTGCCATCGCCCAGGTCGCCTCGGTCGAGACGGTGGGCGGGCAGGTCACGAACCTCAAGGTCAGTCTGGAAACCTATGCTGGCGTGTTCTGGACGATCGGGCTCGCCGCAGCCGGGCTCGGCGCGTTGCTGCTCATGCTGTCGCCGCTGATCCGCCGCTGGATGCACGGTGTAAACTGAAGGGCCGGGCCGGGGAGCGCCGCCCCGGCCTCACCGCTTGCGGACGGCGCCGAGCGTCCGCGAGACGGCCTGCACCAGTGAGCGCGCGCCATAGGGCTTCTGGATGATCTGGAAGCCGGCCGCCTCGCCATTGGCCACCTCGTTGCTGTAGCCGGTCGCGAGCAGGATCGGCTGATCGGGCATGTCCGCCTTCAGGCGCCGCGCGAATTCAAGGCCGCCCATGCCGGGCATGACGATGTCGGAGAAGACGAGGTCGAAGCGCCGGTCATGCAACGCCGCCAGCGCTTCCTCGGCGGTGGCCACCTCGCTGACGTCGGCGTGCAGATCCTCCAGCAGGGCGCGGGCGAACTGGCGGACATTGTCATTGTCCTCGACGACGAGCACGTCGAGCCGCTCCCACTCCGCCTCCGGGGCGGGCAGCATCGCCTCGCTGCCGGGGCTGGTGCCCTCCGCGCGCGGGAGGATCAGGCGCAGCGAGGTGCCCGCGCCCGGGGCCGAGCTGATCTCGGCGCGACCGCCGGTCTGCGCGGCGAAGCCGTGGATCTGGCTGAGGCCGAGCCCGGTGCCCTTGCCAACCGGCTTGGTGGTGAAGAACGGCTCGAACACGCGCGACAGCAACACCGGCGGGATGCCCTGGCCGGTGTCCGTCATCGTGATGCAGACATTGCCTTCCTCGGTCAGATTTCGGGCGGTGATGGTCAGCCGGCCGCCGTCGGGCATGGCATCCCGGGCGTTGAAGGCGGCGTTGAGCAGCGCCGTCTCCAGTTCGGCGGCGTCGGCCTCGATCGACCATAGATCGGGCGCGGTTTCCAGCGAGACCTCGATGCGGCTGCCGAGCGTCCGCGAAAGCACCTCGCAGAACGCATCCAGCCGCACGCCGAGCACGATCAACTCGGGCTTCAGCGCCTGGCGCCGGCCAAAGGCGAGCAGCCGGCTGGTCAGCGTCGCCGCGCGATCGGCGGTCTCGGCGATGGCGCGCGAATAGAGTCGGCGCTTCTCGAGCGGCAGATCTTCCTTCTGCAACAGTTCGGCCGAGCCGCGGATCACGGTGATGAGATTGTTGAAATCATGCGCGATGCCGCCGGTCAGCTCACCGAGGGCCTGCATCTTCTGCGACTGGAACAGGGCGGCCCGCGCCTCCTCGAGCTCCTCCTGCGCGCGGCGGCGCTCGGTGATGTCGCGGGTGATCTTGGCGAAGCCGATCACCTGGCCCTCCTCGTCCCGGATCGGGTCGATGACGACATTGGCCCAGAATCGCGAGCCGTCCTTGCGCACCCGCTCGGCCTCGCGTTCGTAGCGTCCTTCGCGCAGCGCCGTCTCCAGCGCCCGCGCCGGCTCGCCGGCGGCACGGTCCTCCTCGGTGTAGAAGCGCGAGAAATGGGAGCCGATGATCTCGTCGGCCTTATATCCCTTGATCGCCTCGGCCCCGGCATTCCAGTTGGTGATGCGCCCGTCGGGGTCGAGCATGTAGATGGCATAGTCGCGGACGCCTTGGATCAGCAGGCGGAAGCGCTGCTCGCTGGCGAACAGCTCACGCTCGGCCTCGTGACGCTCGGTGATGTCGCGGGTGATCTTGGCGAAGCCGAGCAGCCTGCCGTCCTCGGTCCGGATCGGGTCGACGACGACATGAACCCAGATCTCGCTGCCGTCCTTGCGCACGCGCCGGCCTTCGCCCTCGTAGCGGCCCTGCTCTGCGGCGGTGCGCAGGATATGCGCGGGCTTGCCGGCGGCGCGATCCTCGTCGGTGAAGAAACGCGAGAAATGAGCGCCGATGATCTCGCCGGCCTCATATCCCTTGAAACGGCGCGCGCCGGGGTTCCACGTCGCGACATGGCCGCCCACGTCGAGCATGTAGATCGCATAATCGGTGACGGCATTGACGAGCAGCTGGAAGCGCTGCTCCTCCGAGATGATGTCGGGAAGTGAGGATCTGGTCATATCGATTTCAGACGCCAGACCATCCACATCGGCTTTCGTTCCCTCCATGCGCGATCAGGCTCGATTTCCTCCAGTGCGCGCGCCCCATCGGCCGACGGCGCGCTTCACGCTGATAAAGGAGATGATGTTTACAATGTCTTGGTTTTTGCGCCCGGCGCAAGTGCTCAACCGCCTCGACGCGCCGAGTGCGCGCTGGCATGGCCAGCGCAACTGGAGGCCGATATGTCGCGGGTGACCCGTGGAACGCAGATGCTGGATCGGGCGGGCATCGCCTTCGCCGTCCAAAGCTATGATTATGATCCGGAGGCCGACAGCATCGGCCTGCAAGCGGCGGACGCGCTGGGCGAGGCGCCGCAGCGGGTGCTCAAGACGCTGATGGCGTTGGCCGACGACCGGCCGGTCTGCGCGATCCTCCCCTCGGATCGCGAGGTTGCCATGAAAAGGCTGGCGGCGGCGGTCGGCGCAAAATCCGCGCGAATGATGAAGCCCGCCGACGCCGAGCGGGTGACCGGCTACAAGGTCGGCGGGATCAGCCCGTTCGGCCAGATGCGTCGTGTCCCCGTGGTCATCGAGACGGCGGCGATGGCCGAACCCTATGTGTACATCAACGCCGGCCAGCGCGGCCTGCAGGTGCGGCTGGCGCCGGCGGATGCCGCGGCGGCGCTGGGCGCGATCGTGGCGCCGCTGGCCGCCTGACATGAGGGCGGCAACCCTCCCGCCGGTCGACCGTTAGCCGGGTGCGCGCGGGGTGAGGATGCAAGGCGGCATGAGCGAGGCAGGCGAGCGCGAGGTGGCGGCCGGGGTGGCGGACGTGATCGCGCCCGGCCCGGTGCCCGATCCGCCGGCCTCGCCGCTTCGCGTGCCGATCTTCCGGGCGGTGTGGGTGTCGAGCCTGATCTCCAATTTCGGCGGCCTCATCCAGTCGGTCGGCGCGGCGTGGCTGATGACCTCGCTGACCAGCTCGCAGGAGATGATCGCGCTGGTCCAGTCGTCCAACGCGCTCCCGATCATGCTGCTGTCGCTATGGGCGGGCGCGGTGGCGGACAATCTCGACCGGCGCATCGTCATGCTCTGCGCGCAGGGCTTCATGCTGCTCGTCTCGGTGGCGCTGGCGGTGTGCGCCTGGGCCGGCGTCCTGACGCCGTGGCTGCTGCTCGCCTTCACCTTCCTGATCGGGTGTGGCACCGCGCTGAACGGGCCGGCCTGGCAGGCCTCGGTCGGCGACATGGTGCCGCGATCGGTGCTGCCGGGCGCCGTGGCGCTGAACAGCATGGGCTTCAACATCGCGCGCAGCGTCGGGCCGGCGATCGGCGGCGCGATCGTCGCGGCGGCGGGCGCGGCGGCGGCGTTCCTGATCAATGCGGTCAGCTATGTCGGGCTGATCGCGGTGCTGGCGCGCTGGCGCCCGGCCTATGCGCCGCGCCTCTTGCCGCGCGAGCAGCTCGGCGACGCGATGGGGGCGGGGCTGCGCTATGTCGCGATGTCGCCCAATCTGCGCGTCGTGCTGCTGCGTGCCCTGCTGTTCGGCGCGGCGGCAGCGGCAATCCCCTCGCTGATGCCGGTGGTGGCGCGGCAGATGATGACCGGCGGGCCGTTCGTCTATGGAGCCTTGCTCGGCGCCTTCGGGGCGGGCGCGGTCGGCGGCGCGTTCGCCAGCGTGCGGCTCAGGCGGCGGCTGGCGTCCGAGACGATCGTGCGCGTCGCCTCGCTCGGCCTCGCCTTCGGCGCGGCGGTGGTGGGGATGAGCGGCACGCTGGCGCTGACCCTGCCGGCGCTGGCCTGCGCCGGCGCTGGCTGGGTGCTGGCGCTTTCCACCTTCAACGTCACCGTGCAGATGACGGCGCCGCGCTGGGTGGTGGCGCGCGGCCTCGCGCTTTACCAGATGTCGGCCTTTGGCGGCATGGCGGTGGGGAGCTGGCTGTTCGGCGTGCTCGCCGACGGGCGCGGCGTCGAGCTGGCCTTGTTCACCGCCGCCGGGCTGCAGGTGGCGGGCGTGGTGCTTGGGCTGCGCATGCCGCTGCCGCCGATCGAGAATCTCAACCTCGATCCGTTGAGCCGCTGGACCGAGCCGCGCACCGAAGTCCCGGTTGAGCCGCGCAGCGGCCCGATCGTGGTGACCATCGAATATCGCATCGCCGAGGCCGACATCGCCGAATTCCTTGGCCTGATGAACGAGCGCCGCCGCATTCGCCGCCGCGACGGCGCGCGCGAATGGACCTTGCTTCGTGACCTCGGCGATCGCGAGATGTGGGTGGAGCGCTATAGCGTGCCGACCTGGCTCGATTATGTGCGGCACAACCAGCGCCGCACCCAGGCGGATGCGGACAATAGCGACCGCATCCGCGCCCTCCACCGCGGCGAGGCGCCGCCCGTCGTGCATCGCCGCATCGAGCGCCAGACCGGCTCGTTGCCGGTGACCCGTACGCCGAGCCCGCGCGAGCTGGCCGACCCGATGACGGACCCGACCCGCTCGTCATGAGCGGCGCGGGGGCGGGGGGATCTTGGCTAATGAGCCGTGGACGGCGGCGATTAGGCGGTTAGAAACGATCCGGTTGCAGTGAGGCCGCATGACAGGCGGTCCGGGGGGTGTCGGATGAGGTCTCACTACGATTATGCCAACGTCTCCGGGCTTGAGGGTCTGCGCGTCCTCGTGGTCGAGGATGAGCCGATGGTGGCGATGACGCTGGAGGATGCGCTCGCCGAGTTCGGCTGCAAGCTCGTCGCCGTGGCCGAGACGGTGGCCGAGGCGCTGGCCGCGGTCGAACAGGCGCCGGCGATCGATGTTGCGGTGCTCGACGTCAATCTCGGCGGGGAGAAGGTGTTTCCGGTGGCCGATGCGCTCGGCGCGCGCGGCGTGCCCTTCGCCTTCTCGACCGGCTATGGGCCCGCCGATCTCACCCAGCGCTATCCGGGCAGCGGCCTGCTCAACAAGCCTTATCCGCCACTCGCCCTCGCCCGCACCCTGACGGAGCTGGCGCAGCAGCGTTAGGCGCCGATCAGCGCCTCGCGCCGGTGCCAGCGGGCCAGCAGCAGCACCGCGACGACGGTGAGGCCGGTGGCCAGCCCGATCCACACCCCCGTGCCCTTCATGCCGAGCGGGAAGGCGAGCGCGGTGCCGACGCCGATGCCGATCACCCAATAGCCGATGCCGGCGAAGATCATCGGCACGCGGGTGTCCTGGATGCCGCGCAAGATGCCGGCGCCGATCGCCTGGATGCAATCCGACAGCTGGAACACCGCCGCCACCGCCAGGAAGATGCAGGCGAGGCGCACCACCTCGGCATTGGCCGGAGCCGCGACATCGAGGAAGACGGACACCAGCAGCTGCGGCACGGCGAGGATGATCGCCGCTGCGACCAGCGCATAAAGCGCCCCCAGCGCCAGCGCCGACCAGCCGGCCCGGCCGAGGGCGGCGTGATCGCCCCGGCCATAAGCGAGCCCGACCCGCACCGTGCCCGCCTGCCCGATCCCCATCGGCACCATGAAGGACAGCGAGGCGATCTGGATGGCCACGGCATGGGCGGCGAGGGACGCGGCGTCGATCAGCCCCATCAGGAACACGGCGGCGTTGAACACCGTCACCTCCAGCCCCTGGATGACGGCGATCGGCAGCCCGATCCGCCACACGGCGCGGAAGCGCGGCCAGTCCGGCACCCACAGCCGGCCGAACAAGTGATAGCGCCGGAAATTGCGGTCGGTGAGCACCGCCAGGATCATGGCCGCGAGCATGAACAGCGACGACAGCGTGCTCGCCAGGCCCGCGCCGAACAGCCCGAGCGCCGGCATGCCGAGTTTGCCGAAGATCAATATCCATCCGGCCGCCAGGTTGACCGGAATGGTGAGCGCGATGACGATCACCGCCGAGAGAGGGCGTTCCAGAGCGGTGACGAAGTTGCGCAGCGTCAGGAACGCGAAATAGGGCAGCAGCGCCCATTGCAGGCCGCGCAGCAGCTTCCCCGCCTCGGTGGCGAGCGCCGGCTCCTGACCGAGCAGGATGAGCAGCGCTTCCCCGTGCCAGAGGATAAGCCAGCTGGGCACGCAGATCATCGCGCCCGCCCACAGCGTCTGGCGCACGGTGCGCCGGATATCGCGTACCGAGTGCCGCCGCCGTCCGCGCTCGGCGGCGATCAGCGGCGAGGCGGCATTGGTGAGGCCGATGCCGAAGATCATGAAGGCGGTATAGATATTGAGCGCCAGCGCGCCCGCCGCCACCGCCCGCGACCCAAGCCGGCCGAGCAGCAGCAGGTCCGTCGCCGCAATGGTCGACCAGGCGAGATTGCCGGCGACCAGCGGCAACGCCAGCGCGACCAGCGCGCGTGCCTCCCCCAGCCATGGCCGGAGAGCCGATCCGGAGTCCGTGCGTTGCATCGGCGCTTGGTTAGCGGACGATGGCGGTTTCTCAAGTCGCTCCGTGCGGATCGTCACGCGGCTCGCCGTCGGCACGCGCGTTCCCACCGGAGCCCCGGGCTGGCCCCGGCCGGTCGCGCCGCGGAGGCGAGGCGCGCCGCCGGGGCGCAGCTAAGAGGAACGCGAGGCTCAGCTCGCGTGGAGATGATGCGCCAGGCGCGAGGCGGGCCGCGAATAGTGCGACAGCTCGTTGCTTTCGTCGATGAGCAGCTCGAGAAGCTGCTGGCCGGCACGCCACTCGCCCAGTTCGGAAGCGGCGTTGATATGGCCGGCCGGGCCGACATTGACGAAGTCCGCCAGCCAGGCGCCGGCCATCTCCCGCGAGCGTTCGAGACGCGCATAGGGATCGTCCTCGCTCGCCACCACGATCGCCGGGAAGGGCAGCGCGGCCCCGGGCATCGGCGCGAAGCGGGCGATGCGCGGGTCGAGCCCCCTCGCGCTGAGGTCGGGCGGCGCGACCAGCAGCGCGCCGCGCACCCGGCCGAGCACCTCCGCACCGAGAAACTTGGTCCACCACGCCACCGCCAGGCAGCCGAGGCTGTGGGCGGCAAGGATCACCGGCCCGCGTGCGCCGGCGACCGCCTGCTCGATGGCGCTGACCCAGATGTTGCGGTCGGGCTCGTTCCAGCAGCCGAGCTGGACGCGCCGGCAGTCATGCCGGGTGCGTTCCCAGATGCTCTGCCAATGGTTCGGCCCGGAATTTCCGAGGCCGGGGATCGTCAGGCACAAAGGCGCACGGCGTAGCTCGTCCTCGAACATGGTTCACCTCGCAGACCGGGGCAGACCTGTTGCTATATCCCAGTGCGGGACTAGGGAAAAGCCGGAGTCGTCGCAGCCGCGCCACTTGTCGGCGCGCGGCGGGCGTATCAGTCCACCCAGTCCAGCCCGATCTCGCGATAGAGGTCGCGGTCATCCGGCCAGTCCGGATCGACCTTGACGTGCAGGAACAGGTGGACCTTGCGGCCGAGCAGCTGCGCGAACTCCTCGCGTGCCGATTCCCCGATCGTGCGGATACGGGCGCCGGCCTTGCCGAGCACGATCGCCTTCTGGCTGGGGCGGGCGACCTTGATCTGCTGGTGGATCGCCACCGAACCGTCTCGCCGCTCCTCATATTTCTCGGTCTCGACGGCGCAGGCATAAGGAAGCTCGTCGTGGAGCTGGAGGTAGATCTGCTCGCGCGTCACCTCGGCGGCGAGCATGCGGTCGGTGGCGTCCGACACCTGATCCTCGGGGAAATGCCACGGGCCTTCGGGCACCAGACCGGCAAGCATCGCCTTGAGGTCGGCGATGCCGTCGCCGGTGGCGGCAGAGACCATGAAGATGTGCAGCGGCTGCAGCGCCCGGTCCAGCTCGGTCGCCAGCGCGAACAGCGTTTCCTTGGCGGTCACGTCCACCTTGTTGAGGATGACGATGCGCGGCTCCTCGCGCTCGGCGATCGTTTCGACGAGGTTGCGGATGCGCTTGGTGAGGCCGGTCTTGGCGTCGACCACCAGCGCGATGGCGTCAGCGTCCTGCGCCCCGCCCCACGCGGCGGCGACCATTGCCCGGTCGAAACGGCGCTCGGCCTCGAAGATGCCGGGGGTGTCGACGAGCAGGATCTGGCTTTCGCCGGCCAGCGCGATGCCCATCAGCCGCACCCGCGTCGTCTGCGCCTTGGGGCTGACGATGGCCACCTTCTGCCCGACCAGCGCGTTGACGAGGGTGGATTTGCCGGCGTTCGGCGCGCCGACGATCGCGATCAGGCCGCAACGCTGTGTCATCGTCCTACCTCGCCAAGCAATGCCCGCGCCGCCGCCGTCTCGGCCTCCTGCTTGGAGGTGCCCTCGGCGCTGGCGGTGGCGCGGCCGGGGATTTCCACCGACACGGTAAAGCGCGGCGCATGATGCGGGCCGGCGCGACCGACCAGCGCATAGACCGGCGGGCGGAAGCCCTTTTCCGCGGCCCATTCCTGCAGCGCCGATTTGGGATGCTTCGGCGCGCGATCCTGATGCTCGACAAGGTCGGCCCAGTGGCGGCGGACGAAATCGCGCGCCGCCTCCAGCCCGCCTTCGAGGAACAGCGCGCCGATCAGCGCCTCGACGACGTCTCCCAGCACATAGTCGCTGTCCGAGGCGCCATCGTCACGCGCCTGCTTGCCGAGGCGAACATGCGCGCCGACACTCATCGACCGGGCGATTTCGGCGCACGTCTCGCCGGAAACCAGCGCGTTCAGCCGGCGCGACAATTTGCCCTCGGGCTCGTTTGGAAACAGCGCGTAGAGCCAGTCAGCCATGACCAGCCCGAGCACGCGATCGCCAAGGAATTCCAGCCGTTCATAGCTCTCTCCCGACGGGTGCGAGCCATGGGTGAGGGCGCGGATGAACGGCGCCGGATCGACCGGGCGGCGGCCAAGCGCCTGCTCCAGCCACGAGACAAGTGCGTCTTCGGACATTCGCGACGCCCTAGCGGATCATGGCGCCCGGCTCTAGGGTCTGATCGCAATAAGGCCAACAGCCGACCACTCGTCGCAGGGGCAATCCCGGCATTGGCCTTGGCGCGTTCAGACCCTAGGTCTGATCGGGAGTGTTAACGAGTCGAGGAGGTCAGGGGTGACGGACGGAACGATCGAAGCCGCCTGGAAAGCGATCGAGGGCGAGGGCGCGGACACGCTCACGGCGCTGTTCGAGACGGAGCCGGATCGGCTGTCGCGGCTGGTGGTGGAGGAAGCGGGCATTCGCTTCGATTTCGCCAAGACGCATCTGTCGCGTGGCCTGCTCGACAAGTTCGTGGCGCTCGCCGAGGCGACCGGTTTCGCCAAGGCACGCGATGCGCTGTTCGCGGGCGAGGTAGTCAATACCAGCGAGGGCCGCGCCGCCGAGCATCCGGCCGAGCGCGGCTCGGGCGCGCCGGACAGCGTGGCGCGGGCGCGCAGCCTGCACCAGCGCATGCGCGCGCTGATCGACGCCATCGAGGCGGAGGCGATGGGCCCGATCGCGCATGTGCTGCACATCGGCATTGGCGGATCGGCGCTGGGGCCGCATCTGCTCATCGACGCGCTCGGCCGCGACGCCGATCGCTATGACGTGGAGGTCGTCTCCAATGTCGACGGCGCCGCGCTCGAGGCGGCGTTCCGCCGCTTCGATCCGCAGGCGACGCTCGTCGCCGTCGCCTCGAAGACCTTCACGACCACCGAGACGATGCTGAACGCGCGCTCGGCGCTGGCCTGGCTGGAGGAGGGCGGCGTCGAGGATCCGTTCGGGCGCGTCGTCGCGCTCACCGCAGCGCCGGACAAGGCGATCGAGTGGGGCGTCGACGAGACGCGCATCCTGCCGTTCGGCGAAAGCGTCGGCGGGCGCTATTCGCTGTGGTCGTCGATCGGCTTCCCTGCGGCGCTGGCGCTCGGCTGGGACGGCTTCGAGTCCCTGCTCGAGGGCGCGGCGGCGATGGACCGCCATTTCCGGCTGGCCCCGCCGACCCGCAACGCCCCGCTGCTCGCCGCCTTCGTCGATCGGCTCTATGCCAATGTGAAGGGCTGCGAGACGCGCGGCCTGTTCGCCTATGACGAGCGGCTGCGCCTGCTGCCCTCCTACCTCCAGCAGCTGGAGATGGAATCGAACGGCAAGAGCGTGACCCGCGACGGCCAGCCCGTCGGTCGCGCCACCGCGCCAATCACCTGGGGCGGGGTCGGCACCGATGCCCAGCATGCCGTGTTCCAGCTGCTCCATCAGGGCACGCATCTGGTGCCGGTGGAGTTCATCGCCTCGATCGAGGCCGGCGATACGCTGGACGAGGCGCATCACCGCCAGCTGCTCGTCAACTGCTTCGCGCAAGGGGCGGCGCTGATGGCCGGCCGCGCCAATGCCGAGGATCCGGCCCGCGCCTATCCGGGCAACCGGCCGTCGACCACGCTGCTGCTCGATCGTGTCGACCCGGCGACGCTCGGCGCGCTCATCGCCTTCTACGAGCACCGGACGTTCGCCAATGCCGCTCTGCTCGGCATCAATCCGTTCGATCAGTTCGGCGTGGAGCTTGGCAAGGAAATCGCGCGCAGCCTCGATTCCGGCGGCACCGACGCCTTCGACAGCTCGACCAAGGCACTGCTGGCAAGGATATCGGGCTGACCCTCAGCGGATGAAGGACAGGCGATTGCCGGCAATCTGTCGCAGCTCGGATCGGCTGAGGCCCAGCCGGGTGGTGATCAGGCCCCAGGTCTGGCCGATGGATGGCATGCCCGGCGCGACCAGCAGATCAGAGCCGTAGAGCGTGCGGCTCGGGCCGATCTGCCGGATGCGCCGGGCGATGCGTTGCGCATCCTCGTCGCTGCTCTCCGGCGTGAAGATCGTCGCCATGTCGAACCAGGTCCGCCGGAGCCGTGGGTCGTGGCGCGCGACCGCTGCGGCGAAGACCGCCATCACTTCGTCCGCCTGCTCGGGATAACCCGGACCCGCCCCGCCGAAATGGGCGACGATGACGTCGCTGCCGGCGGCGCGCGGCAGCAGATGTTCGATGAACAGCGCGGCGTCGGGACCACCGAAATTCTCGCCCCCGCGAGCGCGCATGTGGACGAGGACAGGCGCGCCCGCCGCGCCGGCGGCTGCGAATATCTCCTCCATGCGCGCCAGATGCCGGGGGTTGCGCAGCGACACGCCGCTATTGCCGAAATGGAGCTTGAGGCCGATCATCCCGGGCAGCGCGAGGCAGCGCCGGATTTCGCGCAGGGCGTCGTCGCGTAGCGGGTTCACGCCGCAGAAGCCGACCAGCCTGCCGCCGCTGCCCGCGACCTCGGCTGACGTCCAGTCATTCTCCTCGCGGGTCAGCCGGTCCGGATCGGGCAGCCCCTTGCGCTCGTCGGCCATGCTGTAGCCGGTCGAAAGGACGACGGCGCGCTCCACCCCGGCTTCGTCCATGCGGCGGATCAGCGCCGCGGCGTCGAACACGGGCAGCGACACGATGCGCGAGAAGGCCGGGCTCACCAGATGCTGGTGATAGTCGACCCGCGGCGCACCGGACGGGGGCGAGGCCGGCGCCGCCGTCACCGGCGTAGCGGCGAACAGGGGAAAGAGGGCGAAGACGGCGAAGATGGCGCGGGCATGTGTCATAGTCACATAATACACCTTCTGCGCCAAGGCTCAATTCCAGCGCACGTCCGGGGGGCGATCACGCTGATCGGGTTTCGCCATTTGCGGTAACCGGGCTGAGACCCTAGGTGGCTCCACCACTGCCTTGCGGAGCGCTTGAATGGCCGAGTTCGACTATGATCTTTTCGTCATCGGCGGCGGATCGGGCGGCGTGCGGGCCTCGCGGGTGGCGGCGGCCCATGGCGCCAGGGTGGCGGTGGCCGAGGAATATCGCATCGGCGGCACCTGCGTGATCCGCGGCTGCGTGCCGAAGAAGCTGCTCATCTATGGCGCGCACTTCGCCGAGGACCTTGCCGATGCCCGCCGCTTTGGCTGGGACGTGCCGAAATGCGATTTCGAGTGGCCGGTGCTGCGCGACAATGTGCTGTCCGAAGTCACCCGGCTGGAGGGCATCTACGCCGAGATGATGGCGAATAACGGCGTCGCGCTGATCAAGGAGCGCGCCACCGTCACCGGCCCGCACGACATCCGTCTCGCCTCGGGCAGCACCGTCACCGCGCGGACCATCCTGGTCGCCACCGGCGCGCGGCCGGACGTGCCGGATGTGCCCGGGCACGAGCTGGGCATCACCTCCAACGAGGCCTTTCATCTGGAGCGACTGCCGCGCCGCATCGTCATCGCCGGCGGCGGCTATATCGCCAACGAGTTCGCCGGCATCTTCCACCAGCTCGGCGCGCATGTGATCCTGCTCAACCGCAGCGAGACGATCCTGCGCGGCTACGACCAGCAGGTCGTCGACCGGCTGATGCAGATCTCGACCGCCAAGGGCATTGAGTTCCGCTTCAATGCCGGGATGCAGAAGATCGAGAAGGACGATGCCGATTGCCTGCACGTCCATGTCACCAATCACGAGCCGATCGTCTGCGATGCGCTGATGTTTGCCACGGGCCGGCGCCCCAACACCGAGGGGCTGGGGCTGGAGACGGCCGGCGTCGAGCTGACCGGGCGCGGCGCGGTGAAGGTCGATGAGGATAATCGCTCGACCTGTCCCAGCATCTATGCCGTCGGCGACGTCACCGATCGCGTGCAGCTGACCCCGGTCGCCATCCGCGAGGGGCAGGCCTTTGCCGACACCGTGTTCGGCAACCGGCCGCATCGCGTCGATTATCACTGCATCCCGTCGGCGGTGTTCAGCCATCCGCCGCTGGCCGGCGTCGGCCTCACCGAGTCCGAGGCGCGTAACAAATATGGCGCGGTGAAGGTCTACACTTCGGATTTCCGGCCGATGAAGAACGTGCTTGCCGGCCGCAATGAGCGCGCGCTCTACAAGATGGTCGTCCATCCGGACAATGGCCGCATCCTCGGCCTGCACATGATCGGTCCCGATGCGCCGGAGATATTGCAGGCCGCGGCGGTGGCGGTGAAGGCGGGGCTCACCAAGGCGCAGTTCGACCAGACCATCGCGCTTCACCCGACAATGGCGGAGGAGCTGGTGCTGCTGCGTTAGCCGGCGGACGCCAGCGCCAGCGTGGCGGCGACAAGGATGTCGGTGGTGCTGAGCAGCGGCGCCGCGACATCGCCGCCGTCGAGCACCAGCGGCACCTCCGTGCAGCCGGCGACGACCGCCTGGGCACCGGCATCGACGAGCGTGGCTGCGAATGCGGCCATCTCGGCGCGGGCCTTGGCGCTCGTGTCGCCGGCCTTGATGCGGTAGATCAGCGCCATGAAATGCGCTTGCGCCTCGGCCGGCAGCAGCACCGGCTCCGGCAGATAGGGCTGGTAAAGGCCGGCGGCGAGCGTACCGTCGACGGCGAGCAGGCCGACGCGGCGCGCCTCCGGGTGGCGGGCGGCGAGCGCGGCGCCGGTCTCCTCGATCATCGACACGAACGGGATCGAGACGGCGGCACGGATGTCAGCGGTATAGGCATGGGCGGCATTGCACGGCATGGCGAGCAGCGTCGCGCCCTGCCTCTCCAGCCCACGGGCCATGCCGGCCAGCACCGGGCCGGGCGGGCTCGCCTCGCCGGCCGCGGCGCGGTTGCGATTGGGAACATGCGGGTTGCAGTCGACGAGGATGCGGTAATGATCCTCGTCGCGCTGGGCGGGGGTGGCGGCGAGCAGGCGGGCCATGAAGTCCACCGTCGCTGCCGGGCCCATGCCGCCCAATATGCCGATCACGCCCTTCATGCGCGGGTGGCCTCGTCGGCGACGAGCAGGTCGGCCTCTTCGCCGGCATGGCGC
>NZ_JAHKRT010000009.1 GCF_018863195.1 Sphingomonas quercus
ATGCCCAGATCACCGGCGGCCTCGCCGTCTACGCCTCGGGCAACTACCTCGCCCGCTTCCACAATCGCGGACAGACCTACGGCGCCAAGATCGGCGCACGGCTGGCCTGGTAGGGCGGGCCGGCGGCACCGCTGGTGTCCGCGCCCGAAAGCGTGTAACGACGCAAACGGCTCCCACCCCTGGATTGTGCGCATTTGCTGCACGAACGCGGAGCCGGCATGCGGAAATTGCGGTGGACATTGTGGAGCCTGCTCGGTGTCACGACGCTGTTGTGGCTGCTCGCCGACCGGTCGCTCTTCCAGACTGCCGGCTTCTTCGCCGTCCGTACGGCGATGGTGCAATATAGCGGCATCCTCGCCATCGCCTTCATGAGCGTGGCGATGATCCTCGCAATCCGCCCGCGCTGGCCGGAGCGCTGGCTCGACGGGCTGGACAAGATGTACCGGCTCCATAAATGGCTCGGGATCGGCGCTCTGGTGCTCGCCATCGTCCATTGGCTGTGGGCGCAGGCGCCAAAATGGGCGGTGGGGCTGGGCTGGATGGCGCGGCGGCCGCGCGTGCCGAGGGCGGCGTCCGGCGACGCCGTAGAACCGCTGTTCGCGTCATTCCGCCACACCGCCGAAATGCTGGGCGAGTGGGCATTCTACGCCGCTGTGCTGTTGATTGCCTTGGCGCTCGTCCGGCGCATCCCCTATCACATCTTCGCGCGAACCCATTGGCTGCTGGCATTGGTCTATGGGGTGCTGGTGGTCCATAGCGTGGTGCTGGTGAAGCCGGCCTATTGGGCCTCGCCGCTCGGGCTGATGCTGGCGGCGTTGCTGGGCTACGCGAGTTGGGCGACCCTGCTCATCCTGACGCGCCTCGCCGGCCGACGGCGCCAGGTGTCCGGCGAGATCACCGCCATCCGCCATTACCCCGGCGTACGATCGGTGGCGGTCGAGATCGAGGTCGCAAAGGGCTGGCCGGGCCACAAGCCGGGTCAATTCGCCTTCGCCGCCTCCGACCCCGCCGAGGGGCCGCATCCTTATACCATCGCGTCGGCCTGGGATGCGCAGGAGCGCCGGATCAGCTTCGTCGCGCGCGAACTCGGCGATCATACGCGCACGCTCTCCCACCGCCTCCGGCTCGGCCAGCAGGTGATGATCGAGGGGCCTTATGGCTGCTTCACCTTCGACGACGATCGCATCCGCCAGATCTGGGTGGCCGGCGGCATCGGCATCACGCCATTCATCGCGCGCATGGATGCGCTCGCCCGACAGCCCGATCCGGGCCGCAGCATCGACCTGTTCCATTGCAGCGCGGAGGTCGATGACCATGCGCTCGCCCGGCTGACGGCGGACGCCGAGGCGGCGAATATCCGGCTCCATATCCTGATCGACGCGCGCGACGGGCTGCTCACCGGCTCACGCATCCGCGCCGCCGTCCCCGCGTGGAACGAGGCGAGCATCTGGTTCTGTGGACCATCCGCCTTCGGCGACAGCCTGCGCCGCGACTTCGCCGCCGAGGGCTTTCCCGTGGAGGCCCATTTCCACCAGGAACTATTCTCGATGCGGTGAGGAAGGCCGCTCAACAAGGCCCGCGAGGCGATGCGCGCGCGATAAACAGGGCGGGGCGACAGCGGCTCGCCATCTTGCGCGGGCGAGGCCGACGCGGCGCCCGAAGGGGCGAGCAGCCGGATTATCCGCGCAGTTGGCCGACGGGCATCGCCGTGTTCGTGGCGCCTCCGCCAGTCGCCCGACCCGCGGGTCGGATCGCAAGCCCGGCGATGAATTGATCGGTGCATTGCTGCCAGCTGTAGCGCTGCGCCTCGGCGACGCAGTCCGCGCCGGAACATGCGAGCGCTCGCGCGATCGCCTGCTCAAGCCGGTGGTCGAGCGCGCCGATCTGCGCGCCGTTCATGCCGCGACCATCGGCGCCGAGGATGTCGATCGGCCCCGGCACCGGGAAGGCCGCGACCGGCAAACCGCTTGCCAGTGCCTCGATCATCACGAGGCCGAAAGTGTCGGTCAGGCTCGGGAAGACGAAGACGTCGGCGGCGGCATAGGCGCTGGCCAGCCGCGCGCCTTGCAGAGCGCCGGTGAACACCGCTTCGGGATAGCGTTGACTGAGCGGCTCCAGTGCCGGGCCGTCGCCGACCACCACCTTCGTGCCCGCAACCGGCGCGTCGAGAAATGCACGCAGGTTCTTTTCCACGGCGACACGCCCCACCGACAGGAGGATCGGCCGCGGCAAGGCGGCGATGCGGTCGTCAGCGGGCGTGGTTGGGAAGAAGACCAGGGGGTCCACGCCTCGTGCCCATCGGTGCGTACGGGCGATAGCGTGTGTCCTCAGCTCCCGTTCGAGTGTCGGTGTCGCCGCAAAGGTTCGCATCGCAGGGGCGTGGAAGCGGGTGATCGCAGGCCAAAACAGCCAATCGGGAAGGTGTGTGCGAACCGCCAGATATCGTGCGAAATGGGTGTGGAACGAGGTCGTGAATGCCATCCCGTTGCGCAGGCACCAGCGACGTGCTGCCCATCCAAGCGGACCCTCGGTCGCGATATGGACCGCGTCCGCCCGGGCCCGATCCAGGCGCGCGGCAACCTCCGCGCCACAACCGATGGCGAGCCGGATTTCCGGATAGGTCGGACATGGCAGGGTGCGAAACTGGCCCGGCGTGATCGTTTCGACGTCGTGCCCGCGGCGAACCAGTTCAGCCGCCGTCGTCGTGAGCGTGCGCACGACGCCGTTGACTTGCGGGGTCCAGGCGTCGCTGACGAGCGCGAGCTTCACGACGCCGCGCTGGCCGCGGCCGCCGCCCGGGGCCGCTCGCCCTCGCGAACTCGGCTTGCCCAGTCGAGGATCTCCATCTTTCCGTCGGCATGTTCGACGAGCGCGGTGCAGCTCTCCACCCAGTCGCCGTCATTATAATAGGTGATGGCCCCGAACTGACGGATCTCGGCTGAGTGGATGTGCCCGCAGACCACGCCGTCGACCTTCGCCTCGGCGGCCGCATGGGCAACGGCCTCTTCGAACGAGCAGATGAACTGCACGGCGTTCTTCACACGCTTCTTGAGGTGCGCGGCAAGGGACCAATAGGGCATGCCGAAGCGGCGCCGAACCGCGTTGACCAGCCGGTTGCTCTTGAGCAGCAGTTCGTAGGCGCTGTCGCCGAGAAAGGCGAGCCACCGAGCATACAGAACAACACCGTCGAAGATGTCGCCGTGCAGGATCAGCAGGCGGCGGCCGTCGGCAGTGATGTGGATGATGTCCGGCAACAGCTCGATGCCGCCGAAGTTCAGCCCGGCATAGTCGCGGAACGCCTCGTCATGGTTGCCCGGCAAATAGACGACGCGGGTGCCATTCTTCGCCTGCTTGAGGATACAGCGCACGATCTCATTGTGCAGCGGCGGCCAGTACCAGCCTTTGCGCAACTGCCAGCCGTCGACAATATCGCCGACCAGATAAAGCGTCTCGCAGTCGATCGAGCGGAGGAAATCGAGCAGCAACTCCGCGTTGCAGCCGGGCGTGCCGAGATGAGTGTCGGAAATCCAGACCGTGCGGAAACGCAACCGCTCCCGGCGCGGTTCAGGCTCGGCAGGCTCCTCGAACCAGCTGGGGAGCCGTTGACGCGCGCCGATGATATTGGCGGGTGGCCGCCAAGCCGTTTCAGGCGCGCGCACGCGCAGGTCTGCGGAGGTCGCGATGGTACGGCTCCCAAACAGAGCGGCCCCCGTTCGGGCCGCGCCCGTTTTCTCGCAAAGAACGAAGACAGTATAATTTCAGATCCTGATCGGAAGCATGACAGCCCCCTCTGCTGCGACGAGGGTCAATACCAGTTTCCGTCACGGATCTGCCGCGACTTTGTAACAACGCTTGTCCATCAGCTGCTCAGCTTCATGGGAGATCGGCATGGCTGTGGCGATGCGAACGGACCGGGTCGCAACGGCTTACGATCGTTGGGCGCCGGCTTATGACCTGTTCTTCGGCCGCGTCTTCCGCCAGGGGCGCAGCGACGCGATCATGGCGGCCGAGCGGATCGGCGGCGAGGTGCTCGAGGTCGGCGTCGGCACGGGCTTGTCGTTGCCGCAATATAGCAGCGCCGTCCGGCTGACGGGTGTCGACATTTCGGACGGAATGCTCGCAAAAGCCCAGGAGCGCGTGCGCGCCCACGGCCTGAGCAACGTCGCGGCGCTCCGGGTGATGGACGCCGAAGCGCTCGAATTCGACGATAACAGCTTCGACGTGGTGGTGGCGCAATATGTCGTGACGGCGGTTCCTGATCCGGAGCGCGCCCTCGATGAATTCGCCCGCGTCGTCCGCCCCGGTGGGGAGATCGTGATCACGACCCGCGTCGGTGCGGACACCGGCGTGCGCCGCCACGTCGAGCGTGTGCTCATGCCGCTGACCAGTCGGCTTGGCTTTCGCACCGAGTTCAGGTGGCGACGCTATCTCGACTGGCTTGCGACGCAGCAGTCGATCCGCCTCGTCGAGCGCCGCCCCCTGCCGCCGCTCGGTCATTTCTCGCTCGTCCGTTTCGTCAAGCAGGACGGCTGACGCAAAGGAGATCCCCATGTCGAGCTTTCGGGAACAACTGCGCGAACAGCGCTGGGACGATCATCGCTTTTACCATCACAGCCTGATCAACCAGAGCCTGCACCTGCTGAGCGCATGCACCTTCCTCGCCTGCTATGGTCTCCTGTTCGTCGACCCTGCAGCCGCAGCGCTGATCGCCTGGACGGTGTCCATGACGAGCCGGCAGGCCGGCCATTTCTTCTTCGAGCCAAGGGGCTATGACAACGTCAACGGCGTCACGCATCGATTCAAGGAAGAGGTCAAGGTCGGCTACAATCTGGTGCGCAAGCTGGTGCTCACCTTATTCTGGGCGGCGGCGCCGCTGCTGCTGCTTGCCGCGCCGGCGTTGTTCGGGCTCCTTGAGGCGCGGCCGGGCGTCGCGGGCTTTCTCCACAATCTCGGCCTCATCTGGCTGGTGCTGGGCTGCGCGGCACTGGTGTTCCGCATGGTGCAGCTCTTCTTCATCCGCGACGTGATGACCGGCATCGTCTGGGCGACGAAGATTCTCACCGATCCATTCCATGACATCTCGCTCTACTGGCGTGCGCCGGCGCGGCTGATGCGCGGCGAGCGCCTCGGTCACGGCTTCGTCGCGGCGTCGCGCTGAAGATTCAGCCGCGGCGGACCATCTCGCGGAGGATCTTGCGGCGCACGCGCGTGTCGGTGGCACCGTCCGCCACCCACCACCAGCCGTCCGCCGCCATGGTGCGCGCCGCAGTAACGAAGCGATCGACGACCTCGGCGAAATCGTCGTCGGTATAGGCCAGGCTGAAGATCAGGCGGCCGGTGCCGACCCAGCTGAGCGCCAGGCCCTGAGCGCGGAGATAATATTGCAGCATCCAGTTGTAGCGCGACGGCCGTTCGAACTGGACCGACCAGATCGTGCCGAGCGCGGCGATGCGCAGCGGCAGGCCATGCTCGGCGAGACGGCGATCGAGCGTCTCGGCGCGCATCCGCAAGCGTTCGTCCAGGCCTTCGTAGAGCGCGTCACCGGAGGGGCCTTCGATGTGACGGAGGAAGGCGTCCATCGACCCCATCACATGGGGGTGGGCATTGAACGTGCCGCGCGCGAAGCAGATGTCCGCCGGCCGATCGGCGCGCGAACGGCGCATCAGTTCAGCGCGCCCGCAGACGACGCCGATCGGCAGCCCGCCGCCAACCGTCTTGCCATAGGTGACCATGTCCGGCTGTACGCCGAAATACTCGCATGCGCCGCCGCGGGCGAGGCGGAAGCCGGTGAACACTTCGTCGATGATGAAGACGATGCCGTTCGCACGGGCGACCTCGGCGAGCCGCGCCAGCCACGCGGCATAGGTGGCGCGACAGACTCCGCCGAGACGGCGTCCTGCGACCAGCGCGGAGTCACCCGGCGCGCCCCCATTGGGGTGCATCGCCTGGAGCGGATTCACCAGCACGCAGGCGATGTCCTTGCGCCGGGCGAGCACCGCCAGCGAGCGCTCGCTCATATCCGCAAGCGTCAGCGTCCGGTCTGCCGGCGTCGGGTTGCCGACGCCCGGCTGCACCTCGCCCCACCAGCCATGATAGGCGCCGGCGAAGCGCACGATGCGCGCGCGGCCGGTGTGATAGCGGGCGAGCTGCACCGCCTGCATCACCGCCTCCGTCCCCGACATGTGGAACGAGACCTCGTCCAGGCCGGAGATCGCTTTCAACCGGCGGATGTTGTCGGCGACGACCGGGTGGAGTGTGCCGAGGACCGGCCCCAGCGCCTCCACCGTGCGTGCGCCCTCGGCGATCATCGCCTTGTAGGCATCGGTGCCCAGCAGGTTGAGCCCAAAGGAACCGGTGAGATCGTAGAATTGGTTGCCGTCGGCATCGGTCAGCGTCACGCCGCTCGACGCGACCGCCACTGCGCCCGAGGGGAGCGCCTCCCGCACCTTGCGGCTGAACTGGAAAGGGACGCGATAGGCTGTGGTGAACTGCAGGTCCGACAGCCCGCCGCCCATCTCGGCGGCGAGCGCCTTTGTTTTCGGGAAGCGCTCGGCATAGAGCGCCGCCAGCCGATCGAATCCCGCCTCACGCTGGGCAGCGATGTCGGCCGGCGCGTCGTCGGCGCGGAAGAAGCGCTCCTCGCCAAGCTCATAGAAGCGGATCAGCCTGGCGACTTTGCGCGACATGCGCGCGTGGCCGGTGAGTGAACGGTGTTTCGCCTGTGACAGAGCGAGGCGCGCCCACGCGCTGGGGGCGGCGGCGAGCAGCGCCAGCGCGCCGGCAGCGACGGGAAGAGCATAGTCGGGCATGGCTGCCGAGATACTATGGGGATGGGACGGAGCGATGACATTGCCACCCCTCAACCGGGCGCTGCGTCGCCGTCCTGCGAACCGCCGGAGCCCGGGGCGCACGACGCTGATACGGCGGCTGATGATGCAGGAGGACATCAACTTCCTCCTCACCAATCGCATTCCGCGGCTGGCGCTAACGCGAGCGATGGGGCGGATCAGCAAGATCGAGACGCCGTTGCTGGCGCGCGCCTCGATCGCTTTGTGGCGCAAATTCTGCGACGTCGACCTCGCCGATGCCGATGCGGCTCGCTACGCATCGTTGCAGGCCGCGTTCGTCCGCCGCCTGCGTCCCGGCGCCCGCCCGGTCGAGGACGATCCATCCGTTCTCGTCAGCCCGTGCGACGCGATCGTCGGAGCGCACGGCCCGATCGTCGCGGGCGGGATGCACCAGATCAAGGGCTTCCCCTATACTCTGACGGATCTGCTGGGTGACGATGCCGACGCCGAGCCGTTTCGTGGCGGATATTTCGTGACGTTGCGGCTGACGGCAGGAATGTACCACCGTTTTCACGCGCCGCACGATCTCGTCGTGGAACGCGTCCGTTACATTGCCGGTGACACCTGGAACGTCAACCCGATCGCGCTCCGGCGGATCGAGCGCTTGTTCTGCAAGAACGAGCGCGCGCCGATCAGCGTCCGCCTCGATGCGGGCGGGCTGCCCTTGATGCTGGTTCCGGTGGCGGCAGTGCTGGTGGCGAGCATCCGCCTGCCATTTCTGGAGGAGGTGGCTGGTCGCCACGCCCGCGGCATCGGGACCATGCGGCTTGCCTGCCCCTTCGCCAAGGGCGAGGAGATGGGCTGGTTCGAACATGGCTCCACGATCCTGATGCTTGCCCCGCCGGGGCTTTCCTTCGCGCCGGCGGTCGAGGAGGGGCGCCTGATACGAATGGGCCAGCCGCTCATGCTCCTGCCCGGGATCAGGGCCGGGTGATCGGGAGCGCAAGCGGCGGCAGGTCCAGGCCTGATCATCCGCTTGGACTCCCGAGACGCCGCTCCTGAACTGGCATTCTCCAGCCAGTCCATGACCCTGGCTGGCCAACGCCCCCCCGGCAGACATGTCAGCGCAATGTCGGGCGCGACCGCAGCGCAAGCACGATGGCCGAGATCGCGAAGTAGATGGCGCCGAACGCCGCATAGGGGGCGACGTCGGCGACGCCCAGGGTGAGCGAGGCGTCGCCCGCGCGCCGCAGCATGAACACCCCGGCCAAGGCCGATTGCGCGCCGCTGAGGATCATCGGCCATTGCGCATCGGCGCTGCGCCACCGGCTGACGGCCGTCGCCAATTGCAGGATGCCCGCCAGCGTCGCCCAGATGCCGATGACGCCGAGGACGGCATGGAAGCCGCGCGGCACGCTCACGATCACCGCAAGCGTCACCGCCGCGCTCACCACGGCGTTGAAAGTCTGCGTCGGGTTGGCGCGCAGGCCGCCATTGCGGCGCGCATCGGCATAATTGGCCAGACAGTCCCACAGCGGATAGGCGACGATCAGTCCGACCGCAGCCGGCGACAGGGATCGCCCGATCGCGAACGCCAACGCCACCCAGGCGGCGGAGAACAATGCGCGGCCGGCATAATAGCGTTGCAGCCATTGGTCGGCGGGGCGAGGAGCGACAGCGGCGGTGTTCATGGTCAGGGTCCTTTCTTGGGCGCGAGCATGCGGCGCCGCGCCACGGCGGGGCGGCGGGTTCGAGGTTGGTGGGGAGCGAGCGGCGGATGGGCCGCTTGATCAGATCACAGGCGGAAGTGACGGGGCAGCAGCCATCGGCCGAGCGCGGCGACGGCGGTGCACCCCACGCAATACCAGATGAGGACGTAAAGCGGGTCGTTCATCGGGCAGCACAGGGTGAAGACCAGCGCGCCGCTCGTGCCTGCCGCCAGCCCGGCGGCGAATGCGCTGGACTGAGGGAAGACAGGCGCTGCGCGTCGCATCATCGCGCGCAACACGGCAAGCAACGGCAAGGCCAGGACGATGATCGACACGGCGCACAGCATGCCCCGAGCCGGCGACACCCGGGCGATGAGCGGCTGCTGGATGTCCGCCGTGAAGGCGAGGAAAGCTCCCACGGTCACCGCCAGGCCTGCGACACCAACGGCGAGCCTAAGCCCGCGCCGAGGCGACCGGTGCGGCGAGAAGGACCGCATCGCAACGGTGCAGCTCAGGCCTGCGAGGATGGCAAGGCTGCCGATCTTCCACGTCATGAAGGACGATCCGATCATCTGCGCCATGTCCGGCCGCATCAGGCCGGCCGCCACGATCAGCGCGCCCTCGACGACCGCGACAGCCAGCAGCAGCAGCGCCTCGCGGGTCATGCTGCGCCGTCTGACGGGCGTCAGCCCTGCGGCGAGGTTGAGGATCAGGGCGTCATTCGACATCGCGGCTCTTCTCGACAAGGGCGGTCAGGCGGGCGAGACCGCGATGGATATTCATCTTGACGGCGGACGGGGACAGGCCGGTTTCCCGGGAGGCATCCTCGATGCTGTGGCCGTGCAGCTTGACCAGTCGGATCACCTGAGCCTGCGCCGGACGAAGTTCATCGAGGAGGCTCGCGAGCACCGAGGCGCTCGTCACGGAGCTTTCGTGATCCCCGACCGACAGTGTTTCTGCGATCTCCTCTGTCGGCCGGCGGCCGAGGCTGCGGAGCTGGTCGACCCACTTGCGCCTGGCGATTGCCGCCAGCCACGGCGCGAGCGGAAGTTGCGGGTCGTAGGTATGACGGCGGCGATGCACGGCGAGCAATGTTTCCTGCACGGCATCGTCGACCTCGGCGGGCGGAAGGCGCCGCTGGAAATAGCGGTGAAGCCATTCGGAAACCTCGGACAGCAGCCGCTGATAGGCGCCGGCGTGCCCATCCTGTGCCGCTGCCATCAGCCCGCCCCACACATCCGCCGCGGGGTCGGCGCGGTCGACGCCGTGCAGCGGCGCACGCGGCGATGTCGGCACCAGTCTTGAGAGCGGGGTCAGGCGCATGCAGCCTTATTCGCCGGCAAGCTGGCTGAGGTCACCATCACCGTGAAATTTTTTGGACGCGACGACGATTTGATCCTGGCCGGCCGATCGTCGTCTTCTGATCGGGCCGCGCTTATCGCAAGCGGCGCGCCGGGGAGCGGCTATTGAGTGCCTCAAGCCGGCGCGGCCTGGGCTTTTCCGGCGTGGGCGGTCACCGGCGAAGGTGGAACTGGAGCGGACGATGGGATTCGAACCCACGACATCCTGCTTGGAAGGCAGGAACTCTACCGCTGAGTTACGTCCGCTCGCGCCACCGAGATATCTACTGCGCCCGCGTTCCGCAACCACCGATGATCCGCGCAACTGGCGGGTCGGATGCGAGGTGCAAAAGGTCGGGTGCTGGTGTAGCAGGGGCGTCGCGGTTGGCCGCAGCTCGGGGATTATCGGATGTCGCTTCACACGCTCGACCAGGAAACGCCCGTCCTTGCCGATCCGGACCGTGTTTACATCGCGCCGGGGGCACGGCTGATCGGCCGCATCCATGTCGGGCTGGACGTGTCGATATGGTTCAACGTCGTGATCCGCGGCGACAATGACCTGATCGCCATCGGCGATCGCACCAACATCCAGGACGGCGCCATCGTCCATGCCGATCCCGGCGTGCCGGCGACGATCGGCCCGGACTGCACGATTGGCCATCGCGCCATCGTCCATGGAGCGACGATCGGCGCCGGCAGCCTGATCGGCATGGGCGCGACCGTGCTGAACGGGGCGGTGATCGGCGCCAACAGCCTGGTCGGCGCCAACGCGCTGGTCACCGAGGGCAAGGTGTTCCCGGAAGGATCGTTGATCGTCGGCACTCCGGCCAAGCTCGTCCGGCCGCTGACCCCCGCCGAGATCGAGGGGCTGCGCAAGTCAGCGGAAGGCTATGTCGCCAATGGCCGTCGCTTCGCCGCAGGGCTGAGCTAGTCCCGCCCGCGTCTTCGCAGACGGCCGAGACTTCAGGGCCGGGGCCGCTGCGCTAGACCGCCACATCGCCGTGAATGGCGGGGTGGGGGTCGTAGCCGTCGACGACGAAATCTTCGATGCGATAGCCGTCGATCGACTCCGCCTTGCGCGCCAGCCGCATCGTCGGAAAGGCGCGTGGGGTGCGGGCGAGCTGCTCCCGCGCCTGCTCGACATGGTTGAGATAGATGTGGACGTCGCCGCCGACCCAGATCAGCTCGCCGGGCTCCAGATCGGCCTGTTGCGCGAGCATCAGCAGAAGCGCGGCGCCGCCGGTGAAATTGAACGCGGCACCCAGGAACAGGTCGCACGAGCGCTGGAAGATCAGGCAGTTCAGCCGCCCGCGCGACGTGACATGGAACTGGTAGACCATGTGGCAGGGCGGCAGCGCCATGCGATCCAGTTCCCCGACATTCCATGCGTGGAACAGCATGCGGCGGCTGGCCGGGTTGCGGCGGAGCGTGTCGACCAGCGTGGCGATCTGGTCATGCTCGCGGCCCTCGGCATCGAGCCAGCGGCGCCACTGCTTGCCGTAGACGGGGCCGAGATCGCCCCATTGCGCGGCGAAAGCCTCGTCGGCGAGGATGCGCGCCTCGAAATCCCCCTGCGCGATGGCCTCGCCGGTGGCCTTGCGATAATGGGCGAGCGGCCAATCCGTCCAGATGCGGACCTTGTCCTTCAGCAGGTCGCGGATGTTGGTGCCGCCGGTCAGGAACCACAGCATCTCGCGCACCGCCGGCTTCCAGTAGACGCGTTTGGTCGTCAGGATCGGCACCTGTCCGCCAGACAGGTCGAAGCGTAACAGCTCTCCGAAGACCGATCGCGTGCCGATACCGGTGCGATCTATGCGCTCGTCGCCATGGGCGAGGATGCGCTCGAGCAGGTCGAGATACTGATATTCGGGATGCCTCGATGCCAAGGTCGTCGCTCCGCCGCAGATCGGGCGAGACATGGCGGCATGCGCCGGAAAAGAAAAGGCCCGGCGCCTGGCCGGGCCTTTCAACGGATCAGTTGCAGCTTTCGACCGGCACCGTGCGGCCGATATAGGGATCGAACACCGGACGGGTCACGCAGCTGCGGTAATAGACCGGCGGCGGGGGCGGCGGCGCGTAGTAGCTGTCATAATAGGACGGGCCGACATAGCCATAGGCTGGCGCGCCGCCATAATAGCGCGGCTGGCTGGCGATCGCGGCGCCGATGCCGACGCCGAGCAGGCCAAGACCCACCGCCGCGCCCGTGCTCACGCCACGACGCGGGTAATAGCCGCGACCATAATAGCCGCCATGATATCCGCGGCTATAGCCATAACCGTGGCCGCCGCGCCCGTAATAGCGGGCGGCTTCGGCAGGCGTGGCAGCCGCGCCCGCAATCGTCGCGCCAAGCAGCAGGGCGGCAATCGCCTTGTTGAACCGTGCCATTGCTTCGTCTCCTCATCCGGTGAGCCGAGCGAATCAGCGTACCACCACAAGACAGGTTCCTAAACCCCGGCACCTGAACGATGGGGGAATGGCCCGTTAAGCAACCGTCCAGCCGGCAGGACGCGGTCGATGCCGCGGCCCGGCATCAGGCCGAGGCGGCTGCCCGGCTCGCCTTCTTGCGCTCGTGCGGGTCGAGATAGCGCTTGCGCAGGCGGATCGACTTGGGCGTCACCTCGACCAGCTCGTCCTCGTCGATATAAGCGATCGCCTGCTCCAGCGTCAGCCGCTTGGGCGGGGTGAGGCGTAGCGCGTCGTCCTTGCCGGAGGCGCGGAAGTTGGTGAGCTGCTTGGACTTCATCGGATTGACCTCGAGGTCATCCGTCTTGGCGTTCTCGCCGATCACCATGCCCTCGTAGATGGGCTCGCCGGGCGAGACCATCAGCACCCCACGCTCCTCCAGATAGCCGAGCGCATAGCCCACCGCCTCGCCGGTGCCGTTGGAGATCAGGACGCCGTTCTGCCGGCCGGCGATCGGGCCTTTGTAGGGGCCGTACTTCTCGAACAGCCGGTTCATGATGCCGGTGCCGCGCGTGTCCGAAAGGAACTCGCCATGATAGCCGATCAGGCCGCGCGACGGCGCGGAGAAGGTGATGCGGGTCTTGCCGCCGCCGGACGGCCGCATGTCGGTGAGCTCGGCCTTGCGCAGGTTCATCTTCTCGACCACCGTCCCGGAGAATTCCTCGTCGACGTCGATGACGACCGTCTCGTAAGGCTCCTCGCGGCCATTCTCGCCGTCGCGCAGCAGCACGCGCGGGCGCGAGATGCCAAGCTCGAAGCCCTCGCGGCGCATCGTCTCGATCAGCACGCCGAGCTGAAGCTCGCCGCGGCCGGCGACTTCGAAGCTGTCCTTGTCGGCGCTCTCGGTGACGCGGATGGCGACGTTCGATTCCGCCTCGCGCAGCAGGCGGTCGCGGATCATGCGCGACGTCACCTTGCTGCCCTCGCGGCCGGCGAACGGGCTGTCGTTCACCGCGAAGCGCATCGACAGCGTCGGCGGGTCGATCGGCTGGGCGGCGAGCGGCGTGGTGACGGACGTGTCCGCGATGGTGTTGGCCACCGTCGCCACGGTGAGGCCGGCGAGGCTGATGATGTCGCCCGCCTTCGCCTCGTCCACCGGCACCCGCTCCAGCCCGCGGAAGGACATGATCTTCGTGGCGCGGCCGGTCTCGATGACATTGCCGTCGGCGTCGAGCGCGTGGATCGGCTGGTTCAGCTTCAGCGTGCCGGAATTGACCCGGCCGGTGAGGATGCGGCCGACGAAATTGTCGCGGTCGAGCAGCGTGACGAGGAAGGTGAAGGCCGCGTCCGGATCGACCTTCGGCGCGGACACGTGGCTGACGATCTTGTTGAACAACGGCTCCAGCGTGCCCTCGCGGGCGTCCGGATTCTCGTTGGCATAGCCATTGCGGCCCGAGGCATAGAGCACCGGGAAGTCGAGCTGCTCGTCATTGGCCTCGAGGCTGACGAACAGGTCGAACACCTCGTCCAGCACTTCCTGGATGCGCCCGTCGGGGCGGTCCACCTTGTTGACGACGACGATCGGCTTGAGGCCAAGCGCCAGCGCCTTGCCGGTGACGAACTTGGTTTGCGGCATAGCGCCTTCCGAGGCATCGACGAGCAGGATGACGCCGTCGACCATCGACAGGATGCGTTCCACCTCGCCGCCGAAATCGGCGTGGCCGGGGGTGTCGACGATGTTGATGCGGGTGCCCTGCCAGTCCACCGAGGTGCATTTGGCGAGGATGGTGATGCCGCGCTCCTTCTCCAGGTCGTTCGAGTCCATGGCGCGCTCTTCGACGCGCTGGTTGTCGCGGAAGGTGCCGGACTGGCGGAACAGCTGGTCGACGAGAGTGGTCTTGCCATGATCGACATGCGCGATGATGGCCACGTTGCGGAGGCTCATGAGAATTCCTGGCTGAGCGGGAGCGGTTTGGCGGCGCCCATAGCCGAAATGGTGCGCCGCGGCTAGGGCCTGTGCCTATAATTGGCGCACGCCCTGCCTAGGGATGCAGCGCCCAGCGGATGACCAGCGAGACGACGCCGAGGGCCGCCACGCTGCCGGCCCAGATCGCCACCAGCCAGCCGATGCGCCGCGCCCACATCAATGATAGCCATGCTCGCCGACCTTGCCCCGGAACACCCAGTAGGACCAGCCGGTATAGGCGAGGATCAGGGGCACCATCACCGCGGTGCCGACCAGCATGAACAGCTGGCTCCGGGCAGGCGCCGCCGCCTCCCAGATCGTCACGCGGCCGGGGATCACGTCCGGCCAGAAGGAGATGGCGAGGCCGGCGAGCGTGCAGGCGAACAGGCCGAGCGTCCAGAAGAAGGGCTGCTCGTCGCGTCCGCCGCCGATGCCGCGCCACGCCATCAAGGCGCAGAACGCGACGAGCAGCGGCATCGGCACCGTCACGAACAGGCCCGGCGCGACGAACCAGCGCTCATAATATTTGCCGTCGAGGAAGGGCGTCGCCGCGCTCACCGCCAGCACCGCCACCAGCATCGCCGGCAACAGCAGGCGGGCAAAGCGGCGGGCGTCGTCATGTACGCGCCCTTCGGTTTTCCACACCAGCCAGCCGGCGCCGAGCAGCGCGTAGGAGATCAGCAAGGCCGCGCCGGTGAGCAGGCTGAACGGGCTCAGCCAATCCCACCAGCCGCCGGCATAGGCACGCCCGGAAATCTCGACGCCCTGGAGCAGCGCGCCCAGCGTCACGCCCTGCGCCAGCGTCGCCACGATCGAGCCCGCGCAAAACGCCGCGTCCCACAGCGCACGGTGGCCCGGATCGCGCCACCGGAACTCGAACGCCACGCCGCGGAAGACCAGCCCGAGCAGCATCGCGATCAGCGGCGTGTAGAGCGCCGGCAGGATGATCGCATAGGCGAGTGGGAAAGCCGCCATCAGCCCGCCGCCGCCCAGCACCAGCCAGGTCTCGTTGCCGTCCCACACCGGCGCGATGGCGTTCATCGCCGCATCCCGCTCGCGCCCGACGCGGAAGAAGGGGAAGAGGATGCCGATGCCGAGATCGAACCCGTCCATCACCACATACATGGTCACCGCGAAGGCGATGATCATCGCCCAGACCACCGTCAGGTCGAAATCCACGCCCATCAGCCTTCTCCCCGCTGGGCCGCCTGCGGCGCCGCCATGCGCGGCGTCGCCCGGGGGTCCGGCTCGCCGGGCTCCGGCGGCGCGGCCATCAGGCGCAGGATGTACCAGCTGCCGGCACCGAATACCGAGAAATAGATCAGCACGAAGGCGATCAGCGACCCGCCCACGCCCGGCGCCGCGATCGGCGAGACGGCGTCGGCGGTGCGCAACTGTCCGTAGATCACCCAGGGCTGGCGGCCGACCTCCGTCGTCACCCAGCCGGCGATCACCGCCACGAATCCCGCCGGCCCGAGCGCCAGCGCCAGCCGATGCATCCAGCGCCAGTCGTAAAGCCGCCCCGCCAGCCGGGCGACGAGGCTCCACATGCCCAGCGCGATCATCAGCAGCCCGAGACCGACCATGATGCGGAACGACCAGAAGATGATGCGCGCCGGCGGCCGATCCGCTTTGGGTAACGACTTCAGGCCCTTGAGCGGCGCGTTGGGATCGTGGCGCAGGATCAGCGAGGAGAGCTTGGGAATCTCGATCGCGGCGTGCACCGTTGCCGCCTCGTCATCGGGGATGCCGAACAGCACCAGCGGCGCGCCGTCCGGGTGATCCTCATAATGGCCTTCCATCGCCATCACCTTGGCCGGCTGATGCTCCAGCGTGTTGAGGCCGTGCTGGTCGCCGACGAGCAGTTGCACGGGTGCCACCAGCGCCGCCATCCACATCGCCATCGAGAACATCCGCCGCACCTGCGGCGTCGCCCGCCCCTTCAGCAGGTGCCACGCTCCCACGCCGCCCACCGCCAGCGCGGTGGTGAGATAGGCGGCGATGACGGTGTGGACGAGGCGATAGGGGAAGCTGGGGTTGAAGATGATCGGTAGCCACGATCCCGCCGGCACGAATTGCCCATCGGCATTCGTCGTGAAGCCCTGCGGCGTCTGCATCCAGCTGTTCACCGAGAGAATCCAGAACGCCGAGATGAAGGTGCCGACCGCGACCATCAAGGTGGCGCCGAAGTGCAGGCCCTTGCCGACCTTCGCGGTGCCGAACAGCATCACGCCGAGGAATCCCGCCTCCAGGAAGAAGGCGGTGAGCACCTCATAGGCCATCAGCGGGCCGACCACCGGTCCGGCCTTGTCGGAGAATACCGACCAGTTGGTGCCGAACTGGTAGGACATGACGATGCCGGAAACGACACCCATCGCGAAGGCGACGGCGAAGATCTTTACCCAGTAGCGGAACAGGTCGAGATATTCGGACCGCCCCGTCTTCAGCCACAGCCCCTCCAGCACGGCGAGATAGCTCGCCAGCCCGATCGAAAAGCTCGGGAAAATGAAGTGGAACGAGACGGTGAACGCGAACTGCGCGCGCGCGAGCACCAGCGCGGTATCGGCATCGGTCATTTCTGCTCCCCTGGCCTTGAAGCAGCCGGACCTCCAATAGGCCCGGATCGGGCGACGCGCACCCCATATCTGAGTACATAAGAGCCATACGAATGCATGGGGTGCAACCGAGGCGGCGCTTGAACGCGGGCGCTTTCCCCGCCATCTTCGCCAGCGACCAACGACAAGGGCATCCTATGGCCACGACGACCCCGACGACGAGCGACACCGATCTGGTGCTGACCCCGCCCGAGCCGGTGAAGGCGGTAGCCCCGGCCAGGGCCGCCGGGCTGGTGCCGCTGCGCGAGGATCAGAAGTCCAAGCTCGAGGAGAAGGTGGAGGGCTTCGTCACCCAGCTCGTCGAAACGGACGCGAACAGCCCGGAATTCGGCAAGCAGGTCGATGCCATCACCAATATGGGTCGGCGCGAGATCGCCGAGGCGGCCGGCCAGTCAAACCGCTTCCTCGATCGCCCGGTGAAGGCGATGGACAAGGACAGCAATGTCGGCACCGACCTTGCCGAACTGCGCCGGGTGATCGAGGATCTCGATCCGGGCAGCAAGGGCGACCTGTTCACCCGCAAGAAGCTGTTCGGCATCATTCCCTTCGGATCGAAGCTGCGCGACTATTTCGACGGTTATAAGTCCGCCCAGAGCCACATTGCCTCGATCCTCGCCCGCCTGGCCTCCGGCAAGGACGAGCTGCTGAAGGACAATGCGGCGATCGACGTCGAGCGGCAGGCGCTGTGGGCGGCGATGGGCAAGCTCGAGCAGATGATCCACATCTCCAAGGCGCTGGACACGGCGCTCGAGGACAAGGCCATGGAGCTGGAGAGCACCGATCCGGCCAAGGCCAAGGCGATCCGCGAGACGGCGCTCTTCTATGTCCGCCAGCGCACCCAGGATCTGCTCACCCAGATGGCGGTGACGGTGCAGGGCTATCTCGCGCTCGATCTCGTCAAGAAGAACAATGTCGAGCTGGTGAAGGGCGTCGATCGCGCGTCCACGACCACGGTCGCCGCGCTGCGCACCGGCGTCACCGTGGCGCAGGCGCTGACCAACCAGAAACTGGTGCTGGAGCAGATCACCGCGCTCAACACCACCACGGCCAACATCATCGATTCCACCGGCGAGATGCTGAAGAACCAGACCGGCCAGATTCACCAGCAGGCCGCCGCCTCCACCATCCCGATCGAGACCCTGAAGCGGGCCTTCCAGAACATCTATTCGACGATGGACGCGATCGACACCTTCAAGTTGCAGGCGCTCGACAGCATGAAGCAGACCGTCAACGTGCTTTCCGACGAGGTCGAGAAGTCGCGCGGCTATATCGCGCGGGCCGAGGGCGCGGCGCAGGCGCAGCTGACCGGCGGCACGTCCTCCGGCGACCCCTTCCGTCTGGAGAATTGAGGTGGGCGACACGCCCGACGAGCTGATGCGCAAGGGCAACGAGCTGCTCGCCAGGGCGCGCGGCTATGCGTTCGATTGGGCAGAGGAGGCGGTGCACCGCATCAGCCCGGAGGGGCGCAAGCTTGCCCGCCGCCGGGCGGAGCGGCGGCGCGCTGCCTTTCTGCGCATCGCCCGGCGGCTGATCGCAGCGACGGCGGCGATCTTCGTCGCGGTGCTGGCGGCAGGGTTCGTGCTCGGCCCGATCGGGCTGGGCGGACTGATGGCGGCGGTGCTGGCGATGATCATCGCCTGGGTGGCGATCGTGGCGTGGAGCGTGCGGGACCGCGACATGCCGCCGGAGCGCTTCGTCCAGACCGACCTTGCCCAGCTGCCCCAGCGTACCGAGAGCTGGCTGGAGGCGCAGCGCCCCGCGCTGCCCGCGCCCGCCCAGCGGCAGGTCGACCAGATCAGCCTCGCGCTGGAACAGCTGGGCCCGCAGCTCGCCGCGCTCGACCCACGCGAACCGGCGGCGATCGAAGTGCGCCGGCTGGTCGGCGAGGAACTGCCCGAGCTGGTGCGCGGCTATCAGCGCGTGCCGGAAAGCCTGCGCCGCCAGCCGCTCAACGGGGGCCTGTCGCCGGATCGCCAGCTTGCCGATGGGCTGGAGACGATCGGTGAGGAGATCGGCCGGATGAACGCCCAGCTCGCCACCGGCGACCTGCACGCGCTGGCGACCCAGCAACGCTATCTCGAGCTCAAATATAAGGGCAATGACGCGATCGAGGGCGGTGGCTCATAGAGGAGGGAAGATGTGAGGAAAGCCGCCCTTGTGGTGGCCGGGGTGATGATTGCGACAGCGTTTCCGCTGGCAGCGCAACCGCCCGGCGCCGATCCGGTGCTCGCGGCCAGGGAGCGCAAGGTCGCTCCGCACATCTGGATGATCGAAGGCTATCCCAACGCCTTTATCGTCACCGGCAGCGCCGGCACGCTCGTCGTCGACACCGGCATGGGCACGCCCAACGGTCGGTTCGTCGCCCAGGCCGCGGCGCGGGTGTCGCGAGGCGGCAAGCTCTATCTCGCGGTGACGCACGAGCATCCCGAGCATGCCGCCGGTTTTGCCGGCTTCCCGCCCGGCACCATCCTGCTTCGCTCGCAGGCCCAGCAGCGTGATCTGGAGACGGCGGCGCCGGGGCTGCTCGCCCGCTTTCGCCAGCGCAGCCCGGAATGGGCGAGGCTTCTGGAGGGCGCCGAATATGGCAAGGCGTCGGAGCTTTTCGACCATGATTACCGGCTGAACCTGGGCGACGTGACGGTCCGCCTGGTGCAGGTGCCGCCGGCGCACACCAATGCCGATCTCGTCGCCTTCGTCGAGACGGACGGCGCGCTGATCAGCGGCGACGTGGTGCAGAACCGCACCGTGCCCAACCCGATCGGCAGCGCCATCTCGATTGCCAGCTGGCTCAAGGCCCTGGACGAGGTGGCGGCGTTGAACCCGCGCCTCGTGCTGCCGGATCACAGCGCGCCGGCCGGCGGCGACATGATCACCGAACAGCGCGCCTTCTTCGTGGACGTGCAGAAACGCGCGGCCGCCGCGAAGCGGGCGGGGCGCTCGGCCGAGGAGCTGCTGGGCGAATTGCGCGGCGTCTATGGTGGCTGGCAGAACGCGCAGAATCTGAAGCGCGTCGCCGATCAGGCGTTCAGCGAAGCCGGTTAGAAGGCGGCCCCGGTCGTCAACATGACGCGGAGCAGCCACAGCGCCGCGCCGCCCGAGGTGAGCAGCGACACCACCATCAGCCCCCAGCCGAAATGCTGGACGATTTCCGGATTCGCGCGCCCCGCGATCTCGTTCTGACGCATCGCGCCGAGGACGAACATCGTGAGCATTGCGTAGAGGAAAACGACAAAGTTCAGCATGACCGCTCCATGATCCGACCCGGACGATAAAGCGAGAAGGTGAACAACCCGTTTTCGCGGCCATGCGCCACAACGCACTTCTCGCGCGGCGAACCGTTGGAACCAAATCGCTGGAACGTGACGTCTGTGCCATCCCGCGGTCGGCGGAAGTCGCCGGAATCGCCGCCCGGGCTTGCCTATCCCGGATTCGCTTCGGCATGGGGGCGAATGCCCACCATGATCCCCATCGGCGCCGAACCCGGCGGCATCCCGGCCGAGATCGAGCTTGAGGAGCTGCTCGCCAGCCGCCTGCTCGTCCAGGGCAATTCGGGCAGCGGCAAATCGCACCTGCTGCGCCGGCTTCTCGAACAGAGCGCGAATTTCGTCCAGCAGGTGGTGATCGATCCCGAAGGCGATTTCGGCAGCCTTTCGCAGGCGTTCGGTCATCTCGTCGTCGAGGCGGCAGATTATACCGAGCAGGAGATCGCCAGCATCGCCGCCCGCGTGCGCGAGCATCGCATTTCGGTGGTGCTGAATCTCGAGGGGCTGGAGGTGGACGCGCAGCTGCGCTGCGCCGGCGGCTTCCTCAACCGCCTGTTCGAGGCGCCGCGCGAGCAATGGTATCCGGTGCTGGTCGTCGTCGACGAGGCGCAGTTGTTCGCACCGGCGGCAGCCGGCGAGGTCGGCGAGGATGCGCGCCGCGTGTCGCTCGGCGCGATGACCAATCTGATGTGCCGGGGGCGCAAGCGGGGCCTCGCCGGCGTCATTGCCACCCAGCGTCTGGCGAAGCTCGCCAAGAATGTCGCGGCCGAGGCGTCGAATTTCCTGATGGGTCGAACCTTCCTCGACATCGACATGCTGCGCGCCGCCGACCTGCTCGGCATGGAGCGGCGGCAGGCGGAGCAGATTCGCGATCTGGCGCGCGGCCAGTTCCTCGCGCTGGGACCGGCGCTGTCGCGGCGGCCGCGGCTCATCCACATCGGCGCGGTGGTCACCTCATCGAGCACCGGCGTACATAGCCTGATGCCGCTGCCCAGCCTTGGCGAGGCGGATCGGCAGGCATTGCTGTTCGACGGCATCGAGGCGGAGCCGCCGCCACCGCCGGCACCGCGCGTGGTCGAGCCCGTCACCCAGCTCATCGCGCGCATCGAGGCGAGCACGGCGCCCTCCGTCGACGCAGCGCCCGATCCGGATCGCGACGCCGCCATCGCCGGCAAGGTCGACGCTGTGCTGTCGGACATCGTCGCCGATGTCGACGACGTGCGGGCGCCGGCCGCGGTCTATCAGGACTTTGTGGTGCGCTGCCGCATGCATGGGCTGTTGCAGCCGCCGCTCACCCAGCCGGGATTCTCGCGCCGGCTGGCGCTGGCCCGCGCGGGCTTCCTGTCCGCGGAGCTGGCCGAGCCGGATTGGCGACCCGCCCTCGATCTGGCCGAGGCGATGCCGGACGACATGATCGGGGTGTTCATGCTGCTCGCCCGCGCTGCCCGCGATCGCGAGCCCTGTCCGGGCGACGGCGACCTTGCGCGCGTCTACGGCACGCAGTCGCTGGGGCGGGTACGGCGGCTGGTCGGCTATATGGAGAGCAAGGGCTATGTCGCCTTCCGCACCGACCTGCGCGGCCGGCGGACGGCGACCATCCCTCAGCTCGGCTGGACGACCGAGGCCGATGCCGGCGGCGGCGGCGAACTGCGCGCACGCGGCTGATCGGGCGTCGGGCTCGCCTAGGCGGGCACGCCGCCATTGGCGAGGAAGCTGAGCAGATCCTCATTCACCTGCTCGGCGGCGGTGATGACGAGGCCATGCGGTTCGCCCTCATATTCGATGAGCTGGGCGTGCGGGATGCCCTCGGCCGCCGCGCGCGCACTGGCGTCGATCGGCACCACCTTGTCGGCGGTGCCGTGCATGATCAGCGTCGGCACCCCGGCGAAGGCCGGCAGGTCCGGCCGGAAATCGGTATAGCCGAACGCCTTGATGCATTCGATCGTGGCCCTGGGGCTGGCCATCACGCCGAGCAGGAACGACCAGTCGAGCAGCGCATCGCTGACCGGGCTGGAGACGAAGCCGACCCCGTAGAATTGCTTCGCGAAGCTCCTGAGGAAGGCGAAGCGATCCTCGCGGACCTGCGCGATCATGGTCTCCAGCACGCTTTCGTCGACGCCATGGGGATTGTCGTCGGCCCGGCGCAGATAGGGGACCACGGCGCCGACCAGCGCCGCCCGCCGGACCTTCGCCGCGCCGTGGCGGGACAGGTAGCGGGCAAGCTCGCCGCCACCCATCGAGAAGCCGACCAGGTTCACCGAGTCGAGCCCGCAACCGTCGATCACCGCCGCCAGATCGTCGGCCAGCATATCATAGTCATAACCGGTGGCGGGATGCTCCGACTGGCCGAAGCCGCGCCGGTCATAGGTGATCACCCGATAGCCTGCCTCGAGCAGGGCCAGCGTCTGATATTCGAACATGTCGCCGGTCAGCGGCCAGCCATGAATGAGCAGCACCGGTTCGCCAGTGCCCATGTCCTTGACGTGCAGCTTCGTTCCGTCGCGGGCGTCGACATAAGGCATGGGCGGCTCCTGAATGATTGGCGTTCAAACAGCCGGCAGCGATCGACGTTCCCTCCGAAAGACTGCCTCGAACAGCAGTTACTAATCCATGATATGGTGATGGCTCGTCTCATTCTATAGTATGGCCCGATAACAAAGCCTTTGAGGAGGACAGTAAAGTGAAAGAGAACGAGAGGGAGTATCTTCTCAGCCGGGCGGAACAGGAAATGAAGTACGCTGCCTCCGCATCCAGTCATCCGGTGCGCTCCGTGCATGAGGCGATGGCGCGCCGCTATGCAGCGCGCGCCGCGCTGATCCAGCCGGAGACCACGGGCCCGGCGGAATAACAGGGCTCAGCCGAGCGTGAGCGTGTGCGTCGCCAGCCGCGTCGCCTCGGCGCGGTCATGGGTGACGTAGAGGATCGGCACGCGAAGCTCGTCGCGGATGCGTTCGATGGCGCGCATCACCTCGTCGCGCCGGGTCGGATCCAGTCCGCCGAGCGGCTCGTCCATGAGCAGCGCGCGCGGGCCGGAGAGCAGCGCCCGGCCGATCGCGACGCGCTGCGCCTCGCCGCCCGACAATGAGCGCGGCCAGCGATCGAGGAGATTGCCGAGCCCGAGAAAATCGATCGCCTGATCCGGCTCCATCCAGCGATGCCCCGGCGCGGCGAGGCGATAGCCGTAGAGCAGGTTGGCCAGCACCCGGCGATGCGGGAACAGCCGCGCATCCTGGAAGACATAGCCGAGCCGGCGCCGCTCCGGCGGCACATCGACCCGCGCCGCCTTGTCGAACAATGTCGCCTCGCCGATGCGCACATGGCCGGCATCGGGATGGATAAGGCCGGCGATCATCATCAGCACGGAGGTCTTGCCGGCCCCGGATGGGCCGGTGACGACGGTCAGGCCGCCGTCGCTGCGGAAGCGGGCACCGATGTCGCGATCGCGGCGGCGCAGCCGCACGTCGATGTCAAAGGACATGGGCCCCCGCCCCGAACGCCCCGCGCCGCGTCAGCACCTCCGAGGCGACCAGCGCGGCCAGGGACAGCGCGACCGACATCGCCGCCAGCCGCATCACCGCCGCATCCATGCCGGGCACCTGAAGCTGGGCGTAGATCGCGAGCGGCAAGGTGCGCGTCTCCCCGGGAATGTTGCCGGCAAAGGTGATCGTCGCCCCGAACTCGCCGAGCGAACGCGCGAAGCCGAGCACCAGCGCGGCGACAATGCCTGGGACGGAGAGCGGCAGCGTCACGGTCCGGAAGGTGCGCCAGCGCCCGGCGCCGAGGGTACGGGCGGCGCCTTCCAGCCGCGGGTCGACCGCCTCGATTGAGAGGCGGATGGCGCGCACCATCAGCGGCAGCGCCATGATCGCCGCCGCCAGCGCCGCTCCGGTCCAGTGGAACACGAAGCCGACGCCGAACCAGTCGTGCAGGCGCGATCCGATCGGCCCGTTCAGCCCGAACGCGATCAGCAGCAGCCAGCCGATCACCACCGGCGGCAGCACCAGCGGCAAATGGATGACGCCATCGACGATCGCCTTGCCCGGGAAGCGCACCCGCGCCAGCAGCCAGGCCAGCGCCACCGAGAGCGGCAGCGCCGCCAGCACGGCGATGCCACTGACCCACAGCGAGAGCCGCACGATCTGCCACTCGTCGCCGGACAGCATCACAGCGGCCCGAAGCCGTGGCGGCGGAAAATGGCGCTCGCGGCGGGCGAGGCGAGGAAACGCCGGAAACCCGCGGCGTCGGGGCTCGCCGAGCGCTTGAGCAGCGCCACCGGATAGCGGATCGGCTTATGGCTGCCGGCCGGGAAGATGGCCGCGACGCGCACGCTGGAGGAGGCCATGGCGTCCGTCTCGTAGACGATGCCGAACGGCGCCTCGCCACGCTCGACGAAGGCAAGGGCGGTGCGCACGCTCTCGCCGCGTGCGATGCGGTTCGCCACGTCCGGCCACAGGCCGAGCGCGGCGAGCGCGGCCTTGCCATATTTGCCGGCGGGCACCGCGTCGGGATCGGCCATCGCCAGCCGGCCGTTGCCGAGCAGCCGGGCCAGCGGCAGGCGCCGGTCCAGCGTGAAGCGGCGCCGGTCGCCGGCGGGCACGATCAGCGCCAGCCGGTTGCCGAGCAGGTCGGCGCGCGTGCCCGGACGCAGCTCGCCGGATTGCTCGACCGCGTCCATCCAGTCCTCGTCGGCGGAGAAGAAGAGGTCGGCGGGCGCGCCGGCCCGGATCTGCCGCGCCAGCGCAGAGGATGCCCCGAACGACAGCACCGGCATGGCATGGCCAGCCTTCGCCCATGCGCCTGCCGCCTCGGTGAGCGACTCCTGCAGGCTGGCCGCGGCGAGCACGATCGGCGGCGCCGTGAGGGCGGGTGTGGCAAGGAGCGCGAGCCAGAGGGCGAGGAGGCGCACCAGCGCCCTCGCACGGCCAGGCTGAACCGGGTTCAGCAAGACGCGTCCCGCACGAGGCCCGGTTCCAGCACCTCGACCGGCTCGCCCGCTTCGGCTGCCGGCGCATTCGGCCGCCGCCGCACCAGCACGTCCGCCGCCGCCATCACCGACACCAGCGACGAATCCTGATTGGCGAACGCGGTGACCACCCGCCCGCCCGTCCCGTCGCGGCCCAGACGCCCGCGCAGATAATGGTCGCGCGGGCCATTGGCGGCGATCGGCCCGGCGAGCCGCGCCGTGGCGAAGCGCTCCCCTGTATCGCCGCCCTGCAACCGCGCGAGCAGCGGCGCCAGGAACAGCTCGGCGCACACCAGCGCGGAGGCCGGGTTGCCCGGCAGGCCGAGGAGCGGTCGACCGTCGCCGAGGATCGCGAACCACACCGGCTTGCCCGGCCGCATCTGCACACCCTCGACCAGCAGCCGTGCGCCGAGCCCGCGCACCGCCGGCTTGACGAGATCGCGATCGCCGACAGAGGCGCCACCAATGGTGACGATGATGTCGCAGGCCGCGCCTGCCACCGCCGCAGCGATCGCCGCCTCGTCGTCCGGCACCTGCGCGGGCGGCATCGGCCTGCCGCCGTGGTGGGCGACGAAGGCGGCCAGCGCCGGCGTGCAGGAATCATAGATCTGATGCGGACCCGCCAGCCCACCCGGCGCGACCAGCTCGTCACCGGTTGAGAGCAGGGCGACGCGCGGCGCTGCGTGGCAGGGCAGGGTGGCGATGCCGGCCGAGGCGGCGAGCGCGATGCGCCACGGGTTCAGCCTCTGCCCGGCTTCCAGCAAGGTCTCCCCGGCCATGAAGTCGCAGCCGCGCGGGCGGACATAGGCCGCGCTGTCGGCCTCCGCCTCGACGACCAGCTGGTCGCCGTCGCGCCGCGCCTCTTCCTGGATGACGACACGATCGGCGCCGGAGGGCAGGGCGGCGCCGGTAAAGATGCGCATCGCATCGCCGGGCGTGAAGGCGGCATCGGGCGCGTGGCCGGCCAGGCTTTCGCCGACGATGCGCAGCCTCGCCCCCTTCGCTGCGTCCGCGGAGCGCACCGCCCACCCGTCCATCGCCGAAGCGTCGAACGGCGGCTGATCACGCAGCGCGGCAACAGTCTCAGCGAGCCAACGGCCGTCCGCCGCGCCGACGGGCACCGGCGCCACCGCCAGCGGGCGCACCGCCGCCAGCATGCTGGCGAGCGCCTCCTCCATCGTCGGCAGGCTCATGCGCGCTGCCAGTCGCCCGAGGCGCCGCCGGATTTGGCGACGAGGCGCACGGCGGCGATCTCCATGCCGCGATCGGCCGCCTTGAGCATGTCGTAGAGGGTGAGCAGCGCGACGCTGGCGGCGGTCAGCGCCTCCATCTCGACGCCGGTCTGGCCGCTGGTGCGCGCGATCGCCGAAACGCCGAGGCCGCTGCCGTCGCCGAGCGGCGCCACCGAGACCTTCACCGAGCTCAGCATCAGCGGGTGGCACATCGGGATCAGCTCGGCGGTGCGTTTGGCCGCCATCACCCCGGCGATCTCGGCGACGGCGCGCACATCGCCCTTCCTGCCGCCGCCGGACAGCGCCAGCCGCAACGTTTCCGGGGCCATGATCAGCCGTCCCTCGGCCTCGGCCTCGCGCACCGTCGCGGGCTTGGCCGATACGTCGACCATCCGCGCCCGCCCATCGGCATCGATATGGGTAAGATCGGCCATCACCTCTCCCTGAGGCGCGGCATGATCTCGACCATGTTGCAGGGACGATGCCGGCTGTCGAGCTGCCAGCGGATCACCTTGTCCCAGCCGTCGCGCACCGCGCCGTTGGAGCCGGGCAGGCAGAAAACGAACACGCCGTCGATGATCCCCGCCGTCGCGCGTGACTGAAGCGTGGACAGGCCGATGCTCTGATAGCTGACGATGTGGAAGGTGACGGAAAAGCCGTCGATCCGCTTGTCGAACAATGGCTCCAGCGCTTCGGGCGTGACGTCGCGGCCGGTGAGGCCGGTGCCGCCGGTGGTGATGATCGCGTCGACCGTGCCGGCCTCGATCCAGGCGCGTACCTGCGCGCGGATCGCCTCGACATCGTCCGGTACGATGGCACGTGCCGCGCACTGATGGCCGGCCTCGCCGATACGGGCGACGAGGATCGCGCCCGACGTGTCCGTTTCCTCGTCCCGGGTGTCCGAGATCGAGAGCACGGCGATACGCACGGGCACGAGATTGCTGTCGTCCAGGCGGCCGGGAAAGGGCAGGTCCGTCATTGCGCCGTCGCCCAGCGCTCGATCGCCTGATGATCGTCCGGGCGCGCCTCGATCCAGCGCGCGCCGTCAGGCCCGTCCTCCCGTTTCCAGAAGGGCGCGCGCGTCTTGAACTGGTCCATCAGATAATCCACCGCTTCAAAGGCCGCGCGGCGATGCTCCGCCGCTGCCGCTACGAAGATGATCGGCTCGCCGATGTCGAGGCTGCCCCAGCGATGCACCGCCAGCACGTCCTCGACCGCGAAGCGCGCCCGGGCCTCCGCCTCGATCTCCGCCATCACCGCCTCGGTGAAGCCGGGATAGGCATCGAGCGTCAGCCGCGTCACCGCCGCGCCGTCCGTCCGCCCGCGCGTCAGCCCGGTGAAGCTGACCACCGCGCCGGCATCGGTACGTCCCGCGCAGAACTCGGCGAGCAGCGCGCCGGGATCGATCGCGGCATCCGCGAGGCGGATCATCTCATCCTCCGCTGACCGGCGGCCCGAACGCGACGTCATCATTCTCGGCGAGCGGGTGGGCGTCCGCGCCATCCCCGCGCCCGACCAGCCGCTCATTGACGATGACGAGCGTGCACGGATGGCCCAGCTGCTCGCCGAGTGCGGCATTCTCCGCCGCCACCGCCTGCCGGATCGCGCCGAGCGAGCCGCCGGGCACCGCGCGCGTCCGCCAGCCGGCGAGATCCTGGTAGGATCCGAAGAGAGTGACCTGCGCCAATTCAGCCTCCGGTGCGCGACATCGGGCGCGACACCGAGGGCGAACGGCCGCTTGCGATGACGAAATCATGGCCTTTCGGCTTGCGGGCAATGGCCTCGGCGATCGCCGCGCGCAGCGGGGCGTCATCATCCGGGCTGGCACGGAGCACCTCGCGCAGCTCGGCATGATCCTCCTGCCCGAGGCAGGTGTAGAGTGTGCCGGTGCAGGTGACGCGCACGCGATTGCACTGGTCGCAGAAATTATGCGTCATCGGGGTAATGAACCCGAGCGATCCGCCGGTCTCCTCGACGCGCGTGTAGCGCGCCGGTCCGCCGGTGCGCCGGGCAAGCGGCGTCAGCGTCCAGCCCCGCGCCAGATCGGCGCGAACCTGATCCAGCGGCAGATATTGGGCGGTGCGATCAATGCCGGTTTCGCCGAGCGGCATCGTCTCGATAAGGGTGATGTCCATGCCATGGCCGTGGGCCCAGGCGATCAGGTCGGGCAGCTCGGCCCTGTTGTCGAGTAGGGCGACGGTGTTGATCTTGACGCGCAAGCCGGCGGCGCGGGCGGCGTCGATGCCCCGCAAAACCCCCGCCAGGTCGCCGCCGCGGGTGATGCGGCGGTAAAGGCCGGCGTCGAGGGAATCGAGCGAGACGTTGATCCGCTCCACACCATGGCGGGCCAGCGCGTCGGCATGCGCCTCAAGCCGGGTGCCGTTGGTGGTCAGCGTCAGTTCGTCCAGCCGGCCGGCATCGAGGTGCCGCGACAGCCGCGCGACCAGATCGATGAAGCCCTTGCGGATCAGCGGCTCGCCGCCGGTCAGCCGCAGCCGGCGCGTGCCGAGATCGATGAAGGTGGCGCACAGCCGGTCCAGCTCGTCCAGCGACAGCAGCTCGGCGCGCGGCAGAAAGGTCTCGCGCTCGGCCATGCAATAGGTGCAGCGCAAGTCGCAGCGATCCGTCACCGACACGCGCACATAGCTGATCGCGCGCCCGAAACGGTCGACGAGCGCCCGCACCCCCTGCGCCGTCACTGTGCGCGTCTCATCAGCAGCCAGATGTGCCATGCTGGCGAACATGGCCCAGATCGGCGGGCGTGTCGACATCCGCCAGGGCGATGGCATCGGCCGGAATCTGCGCGGGGCCGGCACGCGCGACGATGGCGCGGATCGGATCCTCCCTCCCGTCCAGGATCGCGGCGATCAACCGGCGCGGGAACCAGGCCGGCGGCGAGGCGATACCGTCATGAACGCACAGTGCAGGGCGAGGATCATGGCCAACCAGCGTGCCGAGCAGCGCGGGAGTGATGCGCGGCATGTCGCCGAGACAGAGCAGCGCCCCGCGCGACGCCGCCGACACGGTCGTCAGCCCGATGCGGATCGAGCTGTCCCGCCCATCGGCCGGCCGGGGATTGATCGCGATCCGGAAGCCGAGGCTGGTGAGCCGCGCCGCGAGCTCCTCCTGACCGGGGCGCAGGACGGCGATACGCTCGTCGAGCGGCACGGCGGCGAGCACCGCGGCGGCGTGAAGGGCGAGCGGCTGGCCCTCCAGCTCGGCCATCATCTTGTCCTCGGCGCCGAAGCGCTCCGACAGCCCGGCGCAGACGAGCAGGCCGGCGATCACGCGGTCCCCGCGGCGCGGTAAGCCGCGACGATCTCCGCCAGCGCCGACAAGGCCAGCGTGGAAGGGTCGCGCGCCGAAGGGATGAGGCCGATCGGCGAGCGCACACGAGCGATGTCCGCGGGCGCGACGCCGGCCGCCGCCAGCATCGCGATTCGCGCCGCGCGGGTTTTCGCGCCGCCCATCGCCCCGATCCAGAAGGCCGGCGAGGCGAGTGCGGCGCGCAGCACGGCAAGCTCCCAGTCATGATCGTGGAACAGCAGCGCGATCGCCGTCCACGGATCGGCGGAAAGCGTGCCGATCTCGCCGGGCGTGCGGATCAGCCGTGCCCGTGCGCCGGCCGCCGCAGCCTCTTCGACGATGGCGGGCTGGGGCGTGACGACGTCCACTGCGCCGCCGAAGGCGCGGGTGAGATCGGTGAGCGCCACCGTTTCGGCGCCCTGGCCGACGACGATCACGCGCAGCCGCGGCACGTAGTGGAATTCGGCCGCGCCCAGCGCCAGCTGCGCCGGGCGGCGGGCGCGCAGATCGGTCAGCACGCCGTCGATCAGGGCGGCGTCGGGATTGGGCAGGAAGGTGAGGTCGACGCCGCCGCCGCACGGCAGGCGCACGTCGATATAGGGCGATCCGGCACCGAAGCGGACCTGGCGGGGTTGGCCGGCGTCCAGCGCGTCCAGCGCCTCGCCGACGATCGCCGCCTCGATGCAGCCGCCCGAGAAGGAGCCGGCATAGCCACCGTCCGGCAGCACCGCCATCAGCGCTCCCAGCCCGCGCACGCTCGATGCGGTCAGGCCGGTGATGGCGACGAGCACCGCGCCGCGCCCCGTCGCCCGCGCCGCGACGAGATGGGCGAGGACGGCCTCCGCATCGGCCGTCTGGTCGATCGGATGCGGCCGGGGACGCCCGATCGCGGCCTGCTCCTCCAGCGCGATGCCTGCCATGTCAGCCTTCCAACATCGGGCGCGGGCCGCCCTATTGCTGGGCGGCCTGCGAGCGCAATTTGCGGACATCGGCCTCGGTGAGGCGCGAGCCCTGGGCGCCGAAGCGGGCCGTGACATAGTTGGCGACCGCCGCGACTTCCTTGTCATTCAGGCTGTGACCGAATGCCGGCATCGTCAATATGTCCTGGGGCACCTGACGGTGGACGCCGGCGATGACGACCTGGGCGACGTTGGTCGCACCCGGATCGTTGATCGAGCGCGTTCCGGTCAGCGTCGCCGCCGGCGACAGCGGGCTGACGCCCGTCCAGTCGTGGCAACCCGCGCAGGCCCCGGCGAAGATGCGTTCGCCGGCCCGGTCGCCGCTGCCTGCCAGCGTCGCCGCAGGCCCGGCCTTGTAGGAGGCCGGCGCCGCCGTCAGCACCCGGTTCGGCAGATCCCCGGCCACTGCCGGAACGGAGCGGATATAGGTCACCAGCGCCTTGAGATCGTCCGGCGTCAGGTAGCGCAGGCTATAGTCCACCACCTCGCCCATCGGGCCGGAGGCGACGCCGTGGCTGTTGGCGAAGCCCGTCGACAGATAGGCGGTGAGATCCTCGGTCTTCCAGTTGCCGATGCCGCTATCGCCATCGCTGCTGATATTGTGCGCGCGCCAGCCGGCATTGGTTGCACCGGCGAATTTCTGCCGGTTGTTGAGGGCAAGGCCGATGTTGCGCGGCGTGTGGCACTCGCCGCAATGGGCCATCGCCTCGGCGAGATAGGCGCCGCGATTCCATTCCGGGCTCTGTTCGGGGTTCGGCTCGAACCTTTTGTTCGGGCTGAACGCCGCCGACCACAGGCCGAGCAGGGCGCGCTGGTTATAGGGCCAGCCGAGCGTGTTCGCCCGCGGCGGGGATTTCACGGGCGGCAGGCTCATCAGATAGGCCTTGATCGCCAGCGCGTCCTCATCCGTCATGTAGGTGTAGGAGCCGAACGGCATCGCCGGATAAAGGCGCGTTCCGTCCGGGCGGATGCCCTTGCGCACCGCGTCGAGGAACTGCGCATCGGTATAATTGCCGATGCCGGTTTCCTTGTCCGGGGTGATGTTGGTCGAATAGATTGCGCCGAACGGCATGTTGAAGGCGAAGCCGCCGGCATAGGGCTGCCCGCCCGGAACCGTATGGCACACCGCGCAATCGGCGGCGCGGGCGAGATATTCGCCCCGCTTGACGAGGCTCGCCGAGCGTAGCGCGGCCGGCACGCCGGTCGGGCTCGGGCCTTTATAGGCGGCAAGTTCGACCGTGCCGCCCTTGGCGAAGGCCATCGGGCCCGGGCCGAGCACCGTCCAGCCGCCGACCGCGGCGGCAATGGCGACAATGGCGGCACCGCCGATCGCGGCGATGCGAAGGATCTTCCCGCTCATGCGTTGTCCTTCCTGCCGGCAAGGATTTCACGATCGATCGGCATGGTCCGCAGCCGGATTCCGGTGGCGGCCGCGATGGCATTGACGAGCGCCGGCGTGCTCACCGTCACGCCGGGCTCGCCAATCCCCCCCGGGTCCTCGTTGCTTGGCACGATATGGACCTCCACCGGCGGCGCCTCGTGGATGCGCATCATGCGGTAATCGTGGAAATTGCTCTGCTGGATACGGCCATTGGCGACCGTGATGTTGCCCCAGAAAGCCGAGGTCAGCGCGAAGACCACGCCGCCTTCGACCTGGGAGGTGATGCCGTCAGGATTGACGACCTTGCCGGCATCCACCGCCACCACCATCCGCCGCACCCGGACGTCGCCGTCCGCGTTGACCTCCGCCTCGCACACCGCCGCGCAGAAGGAGCCGAAGGCGTTGATCATCGCGATGCCGCGACCGGCCTTGCCCTCCAGCGGGCCGCTCCATCCGGCCTTGTCCGCCGCCAGCCGGAGCACCCCGGCCGCGCGCGGCGATTTCTGGAGGTGGGCAAGGCGGAATTCGAGCGGATCCTTGCCGGCCTTCCTGGCCAGCTCGTCGATCAGGCTCTCCACCGCGAACAGCGAGTTGTTGGGGCCGACGCCGCGCCACCAGCCGACATTCACGGCACCCGGCTCGCACTGCACATATTCGACGCGCAGGTTCGGGATCTCATAGGGAATCTCGTCCGCGCCATCGATCGTCGAGCCGTCCAGCCCATCCTTGGGCGGCTTGCCCGACATGCGTACCGGCACCGACCCGCCGGAGATGCGATGCAGCCATGCGTCGATGCGGCCGTCCTTCAACGTGGCGGCCATGACGTTGCGGTAATAGGGGCGCACCGTGTCGTGACGTGTGTCCTCCTCGCGCGACCACATCACCTTGACCGGCCCCGACACCTGCTGGGCCACGCGCACCGCGTTGGTGACCATGTCCGTGTCGAGGCGCCGTCCAAAGCCGCCGCCGAGCATAAAATTGGTCAGCGTCACCGCCTTGGGATCGACGTCGAGCACCTTGGCGGCGGCCTTCTGCGCGCCGGTCTGCACCTGCGTGCCGACCCAGATTTCGGCGGTCTTGCCCTGCACATGCACCGTGCAGTTCAGCGGCTCCATCGGCGAATGGGCGAGGAACGGCATCTCATAGGCGACGTCGATGCGGTCGCCCGACCCGAAGGCCTTGTCGATATCGCCCTCGTTCTTCGCCGATACGCCGGGCTTGGAGGTTTTTTCGCGCAGGTCGCGGACGATGTCGGCCTGGCCGAGCCGGCCGTTCGGCCCGTCGTTCCAGGTGACGCCGAGCGCCTTCAGCCCCTTGAATGCCAGCCACGTATTGTCGGCGACGACCGCGACGAGATCGTCGAGCACGACGATCTGCTTGACGCCGGGGATGGCCCTGGCCGCCGCATCGTCAACGGCCGCGACCTTACCGCCGACCACCGGCGCTTGCAGCACCGCGGCGACCGGCACCTTGCCGGCCATCACGTCGATGCCGTAGGTCACCGAGCCGTTGGTCTTGGCGGGCACGTCCAGCCGGTGCACCGGCTTGCCGATCAGCTTGAAATCCTTGTCCGCCTTGAGCGGCGCGTCGGTGGGGAGGGTGATCGCGCCCGCCCGCGGGCTCAATTCGCCATAGCCGATCTGGCGGCCGCTGGGGTCGTGATAGACGACGCCGTCCGACGTGCGCAGCGTCGCCGGATCCACCTTCCACAGCCGCGCCGCCGCCGTCACCAGGATCGCGCGGGCATTGGCGCCGGCCTGGCGCAGCGAGATGTAGAAGCCGTTGCGGAACGAGCTGGAGCCGCCGGTCGACTGGCGGCGCCGCTCGGGCGGCGCCTTCGGTCCGCCATAGAGCATGTCGTTGGGCGGCGCCTGTTCCAGCACCACCTGGCTCATCGCCACGTCCAGTTCCTCGGCGAGCAGCTGGGAATGGCCGGTATGGGTGCCTTGCCCCATTTCCTGCTGGGGCATGATCAGCGTCACGATCCCTTTGGGATCGATGCGGATGAAGGCGTTGGGCGCGAACGCGCTGGCCGCCTCGGCGCCATCCTGAAGCAGCTCGAAGCCGAGCAGCAGGCCGCCGCCGGCCGCCGCCGAGACCTTGAGGAAGCCACGGCGCGATGTGTCGATGCTGGTCGCCATGATCAGGCCTGCGTTCCGGCGGCGCGCTTGATCGCGGCGCGTATGCGAAGATAGGTGCCGCAGCGGCAGATATTGCCGGCCATCGCCGCGTCGATGTCGGCGTCGGTGGGGGCGGGAGTATTGGCGAGCAGCGCCGAGGCCGACATGATCTGGCCCGACTGGCAATAGCCGCATTGCGGCACGTCAAGCTCGATCCAGGCCTTCTGCGCCTTGGCGCCGGCCGGCGTCGTGCCCACGCCCTCGATCGTTACCACCGGCTTGTCGCCGACCGCGCTGACCGGCAGCAGGCAGGAGCGAACCGGCTTGCCGTCGAGATGGACGGTGCAGGCGCCGCATTGGGCGATGCCGCAGCCATATTTGGTGCCCGTCATGCCCAGCATGTCGCGCAGCACCCATAGCAACGGCATGTCGTCAGGCGCCTCCACATCGTGGGCGACGCCGTTGACCTGAAGAGTGCCCTTCATGTCCCCCCTTCGGCGCGCGCGGGCGCGCCTGATCTGAATCTGACGCTCTCCGGCGCCATCTATCGGGGATAGTATGACGGCAAGCCGGGAACCGCAAGTCCGCGAACAAAGCGCGGTGCACCGGGCCAAGGGAGCTGGAAGAAGTTCGGCTATATACGCCGATATATATGAACGATCTTCGGATTTTCCACGATTCTCTTGTTCAATAATGGCCGCGGACGCTGACGAATAGAGTCCGGGAACCTGTCGGTGACAACATAATCGCGATCGAGCAGGCGCAGCACCTCGCAGCCCGTCTCGGTGAGGCGCGCCCCGCGATCAGGCGCGCCGCCCGCCACCGTTTCGCGCATGTCAGAGGCGACAGGAAAAGCGCGCGACGCGGCGAAATCGCGGACATCATCGTCTTCGTATCGCTGCTCGATCCATCCCGCAGGCCGTTATCTGGCAGGCTGCCCCGAACTCAACGCATCAGGGCGATTGGAGCAACCAGACTAATCCAGGTCAAGGTCTGGCGAGTTTACATCGACGTGGCCAGCGTCTAGCCGGGGTTGATGGCGGCATCATCGGTCATGCAAACGGCGGAAGCGGCACCGGCCGGCGCCTTCCATCACCGACTACGCGCCGATACGCGTGCCGATCATGAGGCGGTGGACGATCGGTTCGGCCGGTTCGATCTGGCCGATGCAGACAGCTACCGGCAATTCCTCACCGCGCATTCGCTGGTCCTGCCCGGTTTTGAGGCGGCTTTGGCGCCGGCGGCGTTGATGCCGGGCTGGGAGCAGCGCACGGCGGCGCTCGCCGACGACCTCGCCGCCCTCGGCGCGGACATGCCTGCGCCGCTCGTGCCCGCGGCCGCGATGCACGGCGCGGCGCGCTGGGGGGCGATCTATGTCGTCGAGGGATCGCGGCTGGGCGGCGCCGTCCTGTCGCGCAGGGTCGGCGCCGGGCTGCCGGCCGCCTATCTGTCCGCAGTGCATCGCGGCGGCGCGTGGCGGCGCTTCCTCGCGGCGATGGACGCGGCGGCCGTGGACGAAAGCTGGCGCCGCGCGGCGATCGCCAGCGCAAGGTCGGTGTTCGCCGCCTATCGCCGTGCCGCGGACGAGGCGCGCACCCATGGCTGACGACGAGCTCGATTTCCAGGTCGACCTGACCAATTGCGATCGCGAGCCGATCCATGTCCTCGGCATCATCCAGCCGTTCGGCTTCCTGATGGCGGTGACGGCGGACTGGATGGTTTCGCGCGTCTCGGCCAATGTCGAGCAATTCAGCGGCCGCGCTCCCGGTGATTTGCTCGGCAAGCCGATCGCCGACATCGTCACCCATCATGCGTTGCACGCCATTCGCAACCGCCTGACCATGTTGCGCGGGCCGGACGGCGTGGAGCGGCTGTTCAACCACATTCTGTTCGAGGGCCGGCCGGCGTTCGACATCGCCGTTCACATGGCCTCCGGCCTCATCGTCATCGAGGCCGAGCCGGCCGCCGAGGAGAGCGTCGAGGCGGCGGCGATGGTCCGTGCGATGGTCAGCCGTCTCGACCAGACCGAGCAGATGTCCTCCTTCCTGCGCGAAGGCGCGCGGCAGGTGCGGGCGATCACCGGCTTCGATCGGGTGATGGTCTATCGTTTCGACGAGCAGCAGTCGGGCGAGGTCGTCGCCGAGGCTCTGCGGCCCGGCGTCGACAGCTTCATGGGCCTGCATTATCCGGCCAGCGACATTCCCGCCCAGGCCCGCAGGCTTTACCTGCGCAACGTCTTCCGGGTCATCGCCGATGTCGGCGCGACGCCGGTGCCGATCACGCCGCAGCTCGATCCGCGCGGAGTCGCGCTCGATCAGTCGCTGTCGGTGCTGCGCGCGGTATCGCCGATCCACATCGAATATCTGCGCAACATGGGGGTGGGGGCGTCCCTCTCCATCTCGATCATCGTCGGCGGCAAATTATGGGGGCTGTTCGCCTGCCATCATTATGCGCCGCGCCTGCCGAGCTTCGCCGCGCGCACCGCCGCCGAGTTGTTCGGCCAGATGTTCTCGCTGATGCTCGAAAGCCGCGAGCGGCGCGAGGCGGCGGATTACGAAACGCGCGCCCGCACCATCGTCGATCGCCTGATGTCGACGATCGCGCAGGACAACAACCTCCTCGACAACGCCCAATGGCTTGGCGAGGTCATCGCAGACGCTATCCCTGCGGATGGCGTTGCCGTCTATCTCAACGGCAGCGTCGCCTTGTCCGGGCTGACGCCGACGGCCGATCAGTTCGGCGCGATTGTCCAGGCGCTCAACCGCACCGCGTCGAGTACCGTTTTCTCCACCGACTCGATCCAGCACATCGTGCCCGAGGCGGCAGCCTATGCCGATATCGCCGCCGGCCTCATCGCCATTCCGGTTTCGCGCAGTCCGCGTGATTATGTCGTGCTGTTCCGCAGCGAGCGGCTACGCTCGGTGCGTTGGGCGGGCAATCCGGACAAGGCCGTAGACTATGGCCCGAACGGCCCGCGCCTCACCCCGCGCAAGAGCTTCGAGGCGTGGTCCGAACTGGTGAAGGGCACCAGCAACAGCTTCACCGCGGCCGAGCGCCGCGTCGCCGAGACGCTGCGCACCGGCATGATCGAGGTGCTGATCCACCTTTCCGAAAACGCCGATCAGGAGCGGGTGCGCGCCAACGAGCGGCAGGAACTGCTCATCGCCGAGCTGAACCATCGGGTCCGCAATATCCTGTCGCTGATTCGCGGCCTGATCTCGCAGACGCGGAGCACCGCCACCACCGTCGAGGATTTCATCTCCACCCTCGATCACCGCATCCAGGCGCTGGCCCGCGCGCATGACCAGATCACCTCGGATCGCTGGGGGCCGGCCCGGCTCGTCGACCTGATCGAGATCGAGAGCGGCGCCTATGTCGGGCTCAAACGCGATCGCATCCGGCTGGAGGGCGCCAACGTGCTCCTCCAGCCCAACGCCTACAGCACGCTGGCGCTGGTCATCCACGAGCTGATGACCAACGCTGCCAAATATGGCGCCCTCTCCGACAATGGTGAGGTGCGGGTCGGCTGGCGGGTCGATGCCGATGGCAGCCTGTTGCTCGAATGGACCGAGCGGGGCGGGCCGGCGGTGACCGCGCCGACGCGGCGCGGCTTCGGCAGCACGATCATCGAACGCTCCATTCCCTATGACCTTGGCGGCACCGCCGAGGTCAATTATCGGCTGGCCGGGCTGGAGGCGCGGTTCTGCGTGCCGTCGCGCCACGTCGCCGGGGTGGCGGCGGATGCGCTGAGCGGCCCCGCCCGCCGCGCGCTGCCGGTCGATCGCCGCCCGCTGGAGGGCAAGACGGTGCTGCTCGTCGAGGACAGCATGATCATCGCGCTCGACGGCGAGGACGCGCTGCGCGCCCTCGGCGCCGCGCTGGTGGTGACGGCAGGCAGCGTCGTCGAGGCGCAGCGCGCGCTCGACCAGCAGGATTTCGATTTCGCCCTGCTCGACTTCAATCTCGGGGCGGAAACCAGCGCGCCGATCGCCGACCGGCTAGTCGCGCAGCAGATATATTTCGCGTTCGCCACCGGATATGGGGAGGCGATCAGCGACCCACGGTTCCGCGGCGCGCGCACCCTCACCAAGCCCTATGGCGTCTCGCAGCTGCTCACCCTGTTCGAACGGCGAGAGGAGGCTGAAAGCCCGACGCCGTGAGGGCGCCGGGCTTTTGCGTGTCGAGGCTCAGGCCGTCTGGCGCGCCGGCGTCCGGCGGCGCGCTGCGGCGCCGACCAGGCCGAAGCCAACCAGCATCATCGCCCAGCTGGCGGGCTCGGGCACGGCCGAACCCGGGCCGGCGGCGACGTCCACGTTGAGGATGTCGAACGCCCAATGGCCGTCGCGCACGTCGCCGTTCACGTCGACGAAGCCGTTTCTGAAATCGGGATCGCCGTCAGCCGGGAATGCGCCCGGAATGTTTTCCGGCGCGAAATTGTCATACTGCGTCACGTAGACGGTATAGTCACCCGGGGTGAGGAGGTTGCTGAGGTAGACGTCGAAGACCGAGCCGGTGACCGCGTCGGCGATCGAGTTGCCGGTGTCGTCGTCGTCATTCTGTCCGATGCGCTGGCCACTCGAATCATAGAGCGACAGGATCGGATCGAAGCCGCCGCGGGCGATCGTCTGCCCGGCCGCGTTGACGCCGCCGGCATAGGACCAGCTGCGCAGCACGACCTGCGAAGCGGCACCGACGGTAAAGGTGAATGCGGCCTTGTCATTGTCGTTCACGAAACTGCCGGTGAACGAAAAGTCTGCGGCATGCGCGCTGGTGGCAAGAAGAGCGGCGGCAGCGGCCGCGAGGTAATGCTTCATAACCCCTCCAACTGTTGAGGGCCTTCGTACTGCAACTGCCGTGCCAACTCGAAAATTTGGCTGTTAACCATGATTCCCGGAATATCGGCGGCCGATGCTTGTATGCGAATTCGACAGTCTCGCCTGATCTGGATCAAGCGTCCCGAGGCGCCTGAGCACCGTGCGAACCGATGCGGCCGCGCGAATGCGGGAACGACCCGGGCCGGCCGGACCCGGCTTCCGGGGGCATCAGCGGGTGGTCGAAGGATTGGATGCCCCGCGAGGATTCGAACCTCGATTGACGGAGTCAGAGTCCGTAGTCTTACCTTTAGACGACGGGGCACCAAAGCAAGGCCGGCCAGATAGAGTCGGCCGCCGGTCCTGTCAACGCGCTGTGCATGGCGAGCCCTCCCCAGCGATTGCCAGCCCGGCAACGAACGGTTACGCTTGTCGCCAAGCAGCGGCGGAAATTTCCCGCCGGGACTATTATAGAAGAAGACAGGCGAAATGGCGCGATCAGACGCGACATTCGCGGCCGCCACCGGCACCGCGCAATCCCCGCCCCCTTCGCGGCGGACACCCTCACGGCAGAATGCGGCTCGCACCTATGGCGCGCTGGATCTCGGCACCAACAATTGCCGGCTGCTGATCGCGCGGCCGACGGCGGAGGGATTCGTCATCGTCGACGCTTTCTCGCGCATCGTACGGCTTGGTGAGGGCTTGGGGGCGACCGGGCGCCTGTCCGATGCGGCCATGGATCGCGGCGTCTCGGCGCTGGCGGTGTGCGCCGACAAGCTCCGCCGCCGCCACGTCTCGCTGGTCCGCTCGGTGGCGACGGAGGCGTGCCGGCGGGCGGCCAATGGCCGCGCCTTCGTCGAGCGCGTCTATCGCGAGACCGGTATCATGCTCGACATCATCTCGCCGGCCGAGGAGGCGCGGCTGGCGGTGCTCGGCTGTCAGGCGCTGCTGGAGGAGGGCGAGGGGCCGGCGCTGATCTTCGACATTGGCGGCGGGTCGACCGAGCTGATCCTCATCGATACGGACGAGGGCGAGCCGGTGATCCGCTCCTGGTACAGCGCGCCGTGGGGCGTCGTCTCCCTCACCGAGAGCGAGGCGGGTCCGCGCGAGGGCCGCGACGCGCACCTCGCCGCCTATCGGCGGATGAAGGCGCGGGTGACGGAAAGCTTCGCCACCTTCGCCACCACGCTGCCCACCGAACACGCGATGCCGCCACGCCTGCTTGGCACCAGCGGCACGGTGACGACGCTGGCCTCGCTCCATCTCGGCCTCGCTTCCTATGATCGCCGGGCGGTGGACGGGCTGATCGTGCCGGCCGAGGCGATGCGCGACATCAGCGCGCGGCTGTCGGCGATGTCGGTGGCGGAGCGCGCCACCCTGTCGTGCATCGGGCAGGAGCGCGCCGATCTGGTGGTGGCGGGCTGCGCCATCCTCGAGGCGATTCTGGACATTTGGCCGGCCGAACGCCTCGGCGTCGCCGATCGCGGCATAAGGGAAGGTATCTTGCGATCACTGATGGCGCGGGAAACCCGCGGATGAGCCGGGGCGGATCGGGCGGGCGCACCCGCGTCAAGACCGCGCGGGGGCGCACCGCTGCGTCCACCCGCTGGCTGGAACGGCAGCTCAACGACCCTTATGTCAAGAAGGCGAAGGCGGAGGGCTATCGCAGCCGCGCCGCCTATAAGCTGACCGAGCTGGACGAGCGTTTCAGCCTGCTGCGCGGGGTGGAGCGGGTGGTCGATCTCGGCGTCGCGCCGGGCGGCTGGGCGCAGGTGGTGCGCAAGATGCGGCCCAAGGCGATCGTGGTCGGCATCGATCTGCTGCCGACGCTGCCGATCGAGGGCGTAACCCTGCTCCAGATGGATTTCATGGCCGATGCCGCGCCCGACCTGCTGTCCGAGGCGCTCGGCGGCCAGGCTGATCTCGTGCTGTCCGACATGGCGGCGAACACCGTCGGCCATCCCCAGACCGATCATTTGCGCACCATGGCGCTGGTCGAGGCAGCCGCCGACTTCGCCAACCAGATCCTGCGGCCGGGCGGCGCCTTCGTCGCCAAGGTGCTGGCCGGCGGGGCGGACAGCGGGCTCGTCGCCGGGCTCAAGCGCAACTTCACTACCGTCAAGCACGCCAAGCCGCCGGCGAGCCGCAAGGATTCGTCCGAATGGTATGTCATCGCCCAGGGGTTCCGGGGGACGGCCGACAGTGACGCCTGACGCATTGCCGGCGCGCCTCACTCTCGACGGGCGGGCGCTGGTCCAGAACTGGCGGCTGCTCGCGCGGCTGAGCGGCCCGGCCGCCTGCGGCGCCGCGGTCAAGGCGGACGGCTATGGGCTGGGCGCGCGCGACGTGGTGGCGCGGCTGGCGGCGGCGGGCTGCCGCGACTTCTTCGTCGCCACCTGGGGCGAGGCGGAGGCGCTCGGCCAGTTGCCCGACGGTGCTGTGCTCTCCGTCCTCCATGGCGTGCGCGAGGCGGACATGGCGCTGGCCTTGGCGGGCCCGCATCGGCCGGTCCTCAATTCGGCGGCGCAGGTGGCGCGCTGGAAGGTGGCGGGCGGCGGGGCCTGCGACGTGATGGTCGATACCGGCATGAACCGGCTCGGCCTCACCCCGGAGGAGGCGGTTTCGGGTCTGCTCGACGGGCTCGCGATCGAAACGCTGATGAGCCATCTCGCCTGCGCGGACGAGCCTGCGCATCCGCTCAACGCCAGCCAGCGCGCGGCCTTCGCGGCGCTTGGCGAGCGCGTGCCCGCCCGCCGCACGAGCCTTGCCAATTCGGCCGGCATCTTCCTCGGGGCCGATTATGCCTGCGACCTCACCCGGCCGGGCCTCGCCCTGTACGGCGGCCGGCCGGCGCCCGGGGCCGAGGGTCTGGCGCAAGTGGCGCGGATCGAGGCGCAGGTGCTACAGGTCCGTACTGCGGACGCCGGCACGCCGGTCGGCTATGGCGCGACGTGGACGGCCGAGCGGCCGACGCGGATCGCCGTCCTCAACATCGGCTATGCCGATGGCTATCTGCGCGGCTTCTCCTCCCGCGGCCATGCGCTGGCCGGCGGGGTGCGATGCCCGGTGGCCGGCCGCGTCTCGATGGACCTGCTCGCCGTCGCCGTGCCGGATACGGTGGGCGAGGGAGACTGGCTGGAGATCGCCTATGCCCTCCCTGAGGCGGCCGAACAATCCGGTCTGTCGCAATATGAGTTGCTGACCGGCCTTGGCCGCCGCTATGGGCGACGCTGGTCATGAGCGGGTTCGCCACTTCCCCCCCCGTGCGCCTGCTGGCGCGGATCGGCGCGCTGGCGATCGGCCTGCTCGCCGCGCTCGGCCGCGTCGCGATGTTCGCCGGCCGCACGATCATCAGCATCTTCGCCCCGCCTTACTATCCGGCCCGCTATCTGGAGCAGATGGCCCAGATCGGCTGGTTCTCGCTGCCGGTCGTCGGCCTCACCGCGATCTTCACCGGCGCGGCGCTCGCCCAGCAAATCTATACCGGCGGCTCGCGCTTCAACGCGCAATCGACGGTGCCGGCGATCGTCGTGTTCGGCATGGTGCGGGAGCTTGGGCCGGTGCTTGTCGGCCTGATGGTCGCCGGCCGCGTCGCCTCGGCGATGGCCGCCGAGATCGGCACGATGCGCGTTACCGAGCAGCTCGACGCGATGACGACGCTGCGCACCGACCCGTTCCAATATCTGATCGCGCCGCGCCTGGTGGCGGCGATGATTTCGCTGCCGCTGATGGTGATGATCGCCAACGCCATCGGGCTGTTCGGCGGCTATCTGCTGTCGGTGGAGAAGCTCGGTTTCAATGCCGCCAATTATCTCAACGTCACCCGCCAATATCTGGAATGGGACGATATCGTCACTTCCGAGGTCAAGGCGGGGGTGTTCGGCTTCTTCATCGCGCTGATGGGCTGCTATCACGGCTATCACACGCGCGGCGGCGCCGCCGGCGTCGGGCGCGCGACGACCGACGCCGTGGTCTCGGCCTTCATCCTCATCCTCTTCTCCAACCTTCTGCTCACCGTGCTGGCGTTCGGATGACCGAGCCCAAGATCGCCCTCAACGATCTCGCCAAGGCGTTTGGCGACAAGGTGGTGCTGGACGGCGTGACGCTGGCCGTCGAACCGGGCGAATCGATGGCGATCATCGGCGGCTCGGGCACCGGCAAGTCGGTGATGCTGAAATGCATCCTCGGCCTGATCCAGCCCGATGGCGGCACCATCCGCATCGATGGCGAAGACACCACGCACCTGCGCGGCCGTGCCCGGCGCGAGGTGCAGGCCAAGTTCGGCATGTTGTTCCAGGGCGGCGCGCTGTTCGATTCGCTGCCCATCTGGCGCAACGTCACCTTCGGCCTGACGCGCGGACGGGCGATGGATTCGGGCCGGATGCGGCGGCTGGCCGAGGAGAATCTGGAGCGGGTCGGCCTTGGCGCGGACGTGCTCGACCTCCGGCCGAGCGAGCTGTCGGGCGGCATGCAGAAGCGCGTGTCGCTGGCCCGTGCCATCGCGCCCCGCCCGCAGATCATCTTCTTCGACGAGCCGACCACCGGGCTCGATCCGATCATGGCGGATGTGATCAACGATCTGATCCGCAGCCTCGTCGAGGGGCTTGGCGTGACCGCGGTGACGATCACTCACGACATGACTTCGGCGCGCAAGATAGCCCATCGCGTGGCGATGCTCTATCAGGGCCGGATCATCTGGCACGGCCCGTGCGATCGGCTCTATGACAGCCGCAATCCCTATGTGGATCAGTTCGTGCAGGGGCGCGCTGACGGGCCGATTCAGTAGCGTTCATCCCTTCTGCGGCAGCGTGTCGCGCAAGGCCAGCGCCGCGGCGGTCAGCGCCAGCAGGCTGGCAATGGTGAGGATGATGGCGATGCCGTTGCCAAGCGCGGCGGGCAGAAGGCCGGCCAGCAAATAGGGGCGCAGGCAAATCGCCACGCCGAGCCACGCCGCGACGCGCACCGGCCAATCGAACGCCGTCGCCAGGATGGCGATCGGCGCGATCGCCACGAAGTCATAGACGTGCAGCGGCATGAAAAACACGGTCAGCGCGATGAGGACGAGCGTGAGCGCGCCTCCTTCTGCTCCGGCATCGTTCCGCGCGTGCAGGAGCAGCGCCGCCGCCATGCTCGTCACCACGCAGGGCAGTAGCGCCGCGCTGGCGGGGACGCCGCCGCCAAAGGCGTGGACGACGATCTGGTTGAGCCCGCTCAGGATGAACGGATCGTTCGGGGGATAGGTGCCGTAGCTGGCGGTGTTGGCGAGCATGCCGTGGATGGTCGGCATAACCCCGTTCGCGGCGAATTGCGGCAGGCAGCCGACCAGCGTGGCAGTGCCCGCGATCGCCAGCGCGCTCCGGCCATGAGGCAGGAGCAGCAGGGCGGCGGCAGCCGGCACGCCGAAAGGCGGCTTCAGCAACAGCAGGAACAGGCCGAAGGCGAGGGTGATGCGCTCGGAAAGCATCAGGCCGCGCGCGTAAAGGCAATAGCCGGCAAAGATCAGGATGGACGATTGCCCCGCCGCCAGCGCCATCGGCGTCGGCGTCATGAACGCCGCCACAACGAGAAACACAGGCATCGCCCAGCCCGGCAGCGGGACGCCGGCGCGGGGCAGGGCGCGGGCCAGCGCCACGGAGGCGAGGACGAGGAGCAGGGCATTGCCGGCGCGCCAGACGCAAAGCGCGACGTCGGCGGGCAGCGACGCCACGGGCGTGGCGACGAGCCACCATTGCGGCGGGTAGAACCACGGCGCTGCGCCGTGCGGCCCGGCATGGGCGAGACTGCTGCCCGGAAATAATCGCCTGGCGAGGAACATGAAGCGGCCCGAATAGGGATCGCCGCCGTCCGCCCAGATCCGGCCGGCCGTCCAGTAGGACAGGAAATCGCCGCCCTCGCCATCGTAGAAGGTCGATTTCGCGATGAGGTAGGCGATCGCGACCGCAAGGCACGCCGCGCTGGCGATGTCCTGGAACGGGAGCCGCTGACGCATCGCCCTATCGCGCCCGCGCACCCGAGACTGGCGGCCGCAGCAGCACCAGTGCCGCGGCGATCAGCGCCAGCGTGCAGGCGACGGTCAGGATGAGCGCGGTCAGCGGAATGTTTTGCGGCGTGGTGTCGCCCCCGGGGCGCAACGCCGGGAGCGAGAGGAAATCCCAGACCAGACGAGGACGCAGGCAGATTGCCATGCTGAGCCACGTGGCGGCGCGCACCGGCCAGTCAAAGGCCATGGCCAGAATGGCGAGCGGGGCGAATGCGATGATGTCATAGGGATGCGTCGGAACGAAGAACATGGCGAGGGCGATGACCGCAAAGGCGATCGCGCCCCGCCCGTCGACGCGCGCACGCAGCGCCAGCGCCGCTCCCATGCTCGCCGCGACGCACAGCGGCAGCAGCACGATGCCCGATGCCCCGACGTGCAGGAAGCGGCTGAGGATCTGGCTGAGGCCGTTCATGTAGATGGGCGCGTTGGGCGCCTGCCCGCCATAGGCCCGGATATTGCCGATGAAATCGACAATAGTCGGCGCGAAGCCGTGGAGGACGAACTGCGGGAGCGCGGCGGCGCCCGTGGCGAGGACGGCGATGAACAGCGCGCCGCCGCAGCCGGGCACGAGCACCAGCGCCATCGCCGCAGCTACGCCGAAATGCGGCTTCAGCAGCAACAGAAATACGCCGAGGGCGAGGGTGGCGCGTTCTGACAGGATCAGGCCGCGTGCATAAAAGCAGTAGCCGGCGAAGATCAGCAGCGATGACTGGCCCATCGCCAATGTCGCCGGCGTCGCCTGGATGAAGGTTGCGAACAGCAGGAACAGGGCCATTGCCCATTCGGGAAGCATGATCCCGGCGCGCGGCAAGGCGCGGGACAGCGCCATCGCAGCGATGGCCAGCAGCAGCGCGTTGATCGCCCGCCAGACTTCGATCGCCCGATCCATCGGCAGCAAGCCAATGGGCCTCAGGATCACGAACCATTGCGGTGGGTAGAACCACGGCGCCGGATCCTCGATCGAAAGCAGAGTGCCGATCAACAGCGGCGTGCGGGGCGAATAGGGACTGATCCCTTCCGCCATCGCGCGGCCGACCCCCCAGAACATCGGAAATTCGGACGGGTCGTCATGGCTGAAGGCGGATTTGACGACGAGATAGGCAAGCGCCAGCGTCGTCATGGCGATGGCGGCCAGCCGCCCCGCGTCGCGGCTCAGCACGAATCCGGGCCGATCGGCGCAAAACGGCCGAACCTGTGGCCATGGTCATGGTGATCGCGACGCATGCGAACGGAATTCGCACGCGCCGCAACCTGCCCAGTAGAGTGAGTCGACCCAGTTGAAAGAACCGGATGATATCAATAAGTTCCTGCCCGGGTCGCCGCGTCCGGCGGGTGGCCCCGCTCAGAATTCCGACCAGTCATCCTCCTGCACCGCAAGATTGCCCTTCACCGCGGGAGCCGGGCGCGCCGCGGGCAGGGCGGCGCGGGCGCGGTTCTGCAGGCGGTGGACGGGGTTGGCATTGATCTCGTCCTGACCGGTGCGGAAGCGGGCGACCTGACGGGCGAGGTCGTCCGCCTCGGCAGCCAGGCTGCGCGCCGCGGCTGTCGCCTGCTCGACCATCGCGGCGTTCTGCTGGGTGACATTGTCCATTTCGGCGACGGCGGTGTTGACCTGCTGAAGGCCGGACGCCTGCTGTTCCGCCGAGGTGGCGATCGTCGAGACGAGGACGCTGATCTCGCCGATACGGGCGATGATCCGCTCCAGCGCCTTGCCGGTCTTGTCGACCAGCGCCACGCCCGCCTCGACCTGCTCTGACGAGACGGTGATCCGCGTCTTGACGTCCTTGGCCGCCTCAGCCGAACGCTGGGCGAGCGCGCGTACTTCCGACGCGACGACCGCGAAGCCCTTGCCGGCATCGCCCGCCCGCGCCGCCTCGACGCCGGCATTGAGCGCCAGCAAATTGGTCTGGAAGGCGATGCCGTCGATCACCGAGATGATGTCGGAGATCTCGTGGGCCGAGCGCTCGATGCCGCCCATCGCGGCGACCGCCTCATGCACGACGCGGCCGCCTTCTTCCGCCTCACCGCGCGCTTCGAGCACGGCGGAGTTGGCGCGGGTCGCGGCGCTGGCGGTCTCTCGGACCGTGCCGGTGATCTCGCTCATCGCCGCGGCCGTCTCTTCCAGGCTGGCGGCCTGCTGTTCGGTGCGGCGGGAGAGATCGTCGGAGGCCTGGCTGATCTCGCCGGAGCCGGTGCGGATCTGGCCGGTGGCGTGGGTCACCGCGACCAGCGTCTGCGAAACCGAATCCATCGCGCCGTTGAAGTCCGCCTTGAGCTTGGCGAACGGGCCGGTCAACTCGGCGTCGATGCGCCTCGTCAGGTCGCCCTTGGCGAGCGCATCCAGGCCGGCACCGATGTTCTCGACGATCAGCGCGGTCTGCGCGGCCTTCTCGCGCTCGGCGCCGGCCAGCTGATCGCGCAAGGCGAGCGTCGCCTGGGCGAGCTGGCCCAGTTCGTCGCCGCGAGCCGCACAGGGCACCTCGGCGGCGAGGTCGCCGGAGGTCATGCGCTTCAGCACCGCGACCAGCCCGATCAGCGGCGCCACCAGGAAGCGGCGACAGGCGACGCCGATCGCGCCGACGACCGCCGCCGAAGCAAGCATGCCCAGCAGGATCAGCACGATCGCGGTGCCGCTGATGCTTTCGGCGCTCGCGCGGACTTCATCCGTGTGGTTCTCGATGACGTCGGAAACCTTGTCCATCGCCCCTTCGAGCTGGTGGAATTCGCCGATGAACTGGGGGAGGATCGCGAGCGCCGCAGCGCGATTATCCGTAGCCTTGCCGGCGATTTCGCGGGCGGCGGCGATATAGCCTTCCACCGCCGGCTGCACGGCGACGGCGGCGTCATGCACTGCGACGGAGTTCTGATAGGCTTCGTCGGTCTTGATGCTCTTCTCAAGGGCGGCGAGATGCTCGGCAAGGTCCTTCTGGCCCTCGGCAAGATCGGTGCCGCTCCCCGGTCCGGCGGCGAGGATGCTGAGCACGTCCGCGCGCACCGCGTCGTGCATCATGTCCGCGTTCATATGATTGCGCAGCAGCGCGGAGGCCTCCTGCATGTGGCCGAGGGCGCTCGCCTGATTCCTGCTTGCCCAGAGGCTGACCGCGCCGGAGCCGAAGACAAGCAGCAACATCAACGCGATAGCGGAAAAAGTCATGCGATTAATGGACGTAACCATCCGGCTCACCCCTGAGAATTGTCGGATCGTGGGTAAGCACCGATGCTTAATTTTCAGAGAATGGGAAGTTTACGTTCCCTTATCCTGACCGCGACTATTGAAAGCCTTGGGGGCAAGGTCAAACACGGGTCAGCATATGTCATGGCGTTATTGCGTTCTCTCGCTGCTTGCAGCGGGCTCTGCGGCCAATGCGCAGCCTTCCGGACCGCCCGAAGCGGCCCAGCAGCCGCCCGTGGTGCTCGGCGCGGCCTATACTGCCGACATTATAGGCGTGTTCGCGAAGGATTATCGCGACAGGACATTTTATCTCGATAATCTGGACGTGACGGCGACGGCAGACCTCTCCCGCCTGATCGGGTGGAACGGAGGCACCGCCCATCTGCACCTGCTCAACAATCTCGGTGGCATGCCCAACACCCGCGCGGGCACGCTGCAAGGCATCGACAATATTGAGGTCGCCAGCCAGCGTCTGCGCGTCTTCGAGGTGTGGCTGGAGCAGGCCGTCGGCAAGCGCAGCACGGTGCGCGCCGGCCTTTATGATCTGAACAGCGAATTCTACACCAACGAGGCGGCGGGCGCGCTGCTCGCTCCGGCATTCGGCGTGGGATCGGAAATCGCCGCGACCGGACCGAACGGCCCGTCCATCTTTCCGTCGACGGCGTTGGCGGTGCGTATCGACACCAAGCTCGGCAAACAGGGCTATGCGCGGTTCGCCGCGCTCAACGCCAATGCCAGCACGATCGGCGACGCCCATGGCGTCGACATGTCGTTCAGGAACGGCGCCCTGCTCGTCGGCGAATTCGGCCTCGAAGGGAGCAGCAAGGTTGCGCTGGGCCTATGGACCTATACGCGTCGTCAGGACGATATCCGCGCCGTTGACATGAGCGGCGCGCCGGTCCGGCGCAATGCTCACGGCGCCTATGCCATTGTCCAGCATGCGCTCAACGACAGCGACGGACCATGGGCGATGCAGGCCTTCGCCCGCGTCGGCGTTTCGGACGGCAAGACCACCCCGTTTCGCGGCGGATGGCAGGCCGGCCTGCTGGTCGACCGCCCGCTCGCCGGCCGTCCGAACAGCCTGTTTTCGATTGGCGCCAATCAGGGCTATCTGTCGAAAGGCTATCGCCGCAACCTCACGGACGACGGCATCGGCGTCCGCAAGGCCGAGACCGCGGCGGAAGTGACCTTCTCCGACCAGATCATCCCGCACCTGACGCTGCAGCCCGACTTCCAGTGGATTTTCAGCCCGGGCGGCGAACAGGATCGCAGGCGCTCCATCGCCGTGGCGATGCGGATGACAGTGGAATATTGAGGAGCGGCTTCAGCCGGGCACAAGAGCCCGGCAATTGCCGTCCGCCCGCGGATGCCTGCGATCCGCGCCCGCGGTCAGGTTCGTGGCCCTCCGCCGGCTCCTCCTCGCGAAGGGGCCGGCGGAGCCAGTCGGTTCAGATGCGCTCGACGCATATGGCGATGCCCATGCCGCCGCCGATGCACAAGGTGGCGAGGCCCTTCCTGCCGTCGCGGCGCTTCAGCTCGTGGAGCAGCGTCGTAAGGATGCGCGCGCCGGATGCGCCGATCGGGTGGCCGATGGCGATGGCGCCGCCATTGACGTTGACCTTCTCCGCATCCCAGCCCAGCTCCTTGCCGACCGCCAGCGCCTGGGCGGCGAAGGCCTCGTTGGCCTCGATCAGATCGAGATCGCCGAGCGACCAGCCGGCCTTTTCCAGCGCCTTGCGGCTCGCCGGCACCGGGCCGATGCCCATGATCGAAGGATCGACGCCGACCGAGGCGAAGCTGGCGATACGGGCGAGGATCGGCGCGCCGCGGCGCTCGGCCTCGGCGCGGCTCATCACCACCAGCGCCGCGCCGCCGTCATTGAGGCCGGAGGCGTTGGCGGCGGTGACGGTGCCGTCCTTCTTGAAGGCCGGGCGCAGGCCGGCGAGCGAGGCGACGAGCACGCCCTCGCGGATGAACTCGTCCTGGTCGACGACGGTGTCGCCCTTGCGGCCCTTCACGGTGACGGGCGCGATCTCGTCCTTGAACCGGCCCTCGCGGCGGGCCGCCTCGGCCTTGTTCTGCGAGCGGGTGGCGAACTCGTCCTGCGTCTCGCGGGTGATCTGATATTCCTCGGCGAGGTTTTCGGCGGTGACGCCCATGTGATAGCCGTTGAACACGTCCATCAGGCCGTCCTTGATCATCGTGTCGACGAGTTCGACGGCGCCCATCTTCTGGCCGGCGCGCAGCGCCTGGGCGTGGGGGGCGAGGGACATGCTCTCCTGCCCGCCGGCGACGACGATCGACGCATCGCCGGCGATGATCGCCTGGGCGGCGGTGGCGACGGAGCGCAGGCCCGAGCCGCACACCTGTTGCACGCTCCACGCCACGACCTCCTTGGGGATGCCGGCGCCCATCGCCGCCTGCCGGGCCGGGTTCTGGCCCTGCGCGGCGGTCAGCACCTGGCCGAGGATCACTTCCGATACCTCTTCCGGGCGGACGCCGGCTTCGGCGAGCGCGGCCTCGATCGCCACCTGGCCCAGGATATGGGCGGGCGTCGTGCCGAGCGCGCCGAGGAAGCTGCCGACGGGCGTGCGCTTGGCGGCGGTGATCACGACTTCGGTCATTCTGGACTCCGGACTTGGGGAATAGTTCGGCTTATCTAGGCATTGTCTGTTGCAAAAGCCATGCGGCCAGCGGCTCCCAAAGCGTCGGCCGCGCGCGGCGGCTGACGATCATGCCGACATGGCCGAGGCCGAGGGTCAGGCGCCGGCCGCGGCGGACGGCGGTCGCGGCGGGCACGATGCGATCGGTGGTCGAGACGATGTTGAGCATCGGCGCGGTGATGCGGCCGGGCACGATCGGCGTGCCCGCCACCCGCCACCGCCGGCGGCCGCTGCGATCGGCGGCGATCAAATCCTCCATCAGCTCGCGGCCGGCGGCATGGGTAAGCGGCGCGCCGTCATTCGCCCAATCCTCCATCGCCACGAAGCGACGGGCGGCCTCGGACCCCGGCGCCATGCGGCCGAAGCGGACATATTTGTCGATCGTCCCCTGCGGATCGATTCGCCAGAAGCCGGCCTGGAGCACTTCCATCGGCAGCACGCCCATCGCCTCGGCGGGGGGGCGGGCGGCCTCCCACAGCTCGGCGATGCCGGCGCGGGTCCGGGCCGGGAAGCCGTGAAAGCGCCACGGCGTCGCGATCAGCGCCAGCCCGCGCACCGGGCGCAGCGCCGCCGCCGCCAGCGCCATCGTCCCGCCCAGGCAATAGCCGGCGAGCAGCGGCGCCTCGCCCAGCGCGTCGATCAGGGGCAGCAGCATCGCCTCGACATGACCGGCGACGTCAAGGCCGCGGTCGTGCGGCGTCGGCATTCCCCAGTCGAGCAAGAGCGGCCGCACGCCCCGGCTCGCCAGCCAACGCATCAGCGACACCTCCTCGGTCAGGTCGAGAATCGTGTGCGGATTGATCAGCGACGGCACCACCACCAGCGGGGCGCCCGCGCCGCCATAATCGAGCAGGCGCGCCCGGCCGACCGCGGCGGCGACGGGCGGCTCGGCCGGTGGTGCGGTGCGGGTCGCGGCCTGATAGGCAGCGAGCCCGGCGAGCGCTGCGGCCATGCGCTCGCCATCGCCGGACGTCTCGCTGCGCAACATATGGAGAAATAACGGGAGCGGACGAGGTCCGTGTTGCGGTGCGGCAAGCTTCGGTGTTACACGGGCGTCAGGCATTGACGGGAAACGCCATGGCGAAGTCTACCTCGGGCACGGACACGGTCATCATCAAGAAGTATGCTAACCGGCGTCTCTACAATACGGAATCTTCGAGCTACATCACGCTTGACCACCTGGCGCAAATGACCCGCGACGGCCGGGACTTCAAGGTACTCGATGCCCGCACCGACGAGGATATTACACATAATGTCCTCACCCAAATCATCATGGACGAGGAAAATCGCGGGCAGACGATGCTGCCGGTCAGCTTCCTGCGCCAGCTGATCTCGCTCTATGGCGACTCCATGCAGTCGATGGTGCCGCAATATCTCGAAGCGTCCATGGATGCGTTCCGCCGCAATCAGGCGCAGTTCCGCTCGGCCATGGAAGGCGCCTTCTCCGGCGGCCCGTTCGCCGAGATCGCCAAGCGCAACATGGAAATGTTCGAAGCCGCCTCCAGCGCGTTCAAGCCGAAGGTAGGCGATGCAGCGGCCCCCGCGGCCGGCGCCCCGGCCGATCGCGACGCGGAGCTTGACGCGCTCAAGGCCCAGCTCGCCGGGCTGCAGGAAAAGATCGAGAAGCTGGTGAAGTGACGGAGGGCGGGCGGCCCCTCCGCCGCCTCGTTCATCGCCCCAACGTCAGCGGCGGCGAATAGTCCGTCATCGTCATGAAGCTGCTGTCCACCTTCAGCACCAGCTTGCCGTTGGCCTCCGACGCGGCGGCCGCCTTCTGCCACTCGGGATCGGCGCGGAACGCCTTCCAGTCGGCATCATGGGCCGCCATGTCGGGATAGGCGAGGATATAGATCACCTTGCCATTGGGATCGGCGGGGGTCGGCGCCTCGTTCCAATAGGCGACGCTGGTCATGCCATGTTTACGGAACAGGCGCAGCGTATGGTCGCGGAAGCGCGTGTTGAGGTCGGCGAGCTTGCCGGGCGCGGCGTGATAGACGCGCAGCTCATACAGCGCCTGCCGCGCCTGGAGCGGGGCCGGCTGCGCCGGGGCGGCGGCCGGGGCGAAGCTCGCCGCGAGCGCTGCCAGAATGATCGCCTTGGCGGCGGAACGAATCATCTTCTCTCTCCCTCTTTTCTGTCGTGAGATCGGGCGCGGCGAGGCGTCAGGGCGTCGGCGCCTTCGCGCGCAGCGCCGCCTCGGCCTCGCCGATATAATCGCGGGTCAGTGGCACGGCGTTGCGGCGGCGGATATACTGGATCTGGTAGTTGCACAGGCCCCCCCGGCTGAACGCGGTCATCGCGCCGGCCAGATAGAAGGTCCACATCCGCCAGAAGCGTGCATCATAAAGCGCCTCGATTTCCTTCCGCGCGGCGACGGTGCGATCATACCAGTGGCGGATGGTCAGCGCGTAATGGACGCGCAGCATCTCGATGTCCGACGCGATCAGCTTCACCTTCTCCGAAGCGCTGATCACCTCGGACAGGGCCGGGTTGTAGCCGCCCGGGAAGATGTAGCGGCTGGTGAACAGGTCGGTGGTGCCGGGCTTGCCCATGCGGCCGATGGTGTGCAGCAGCATCACGCCTTCGTCGGCGAGCAGCTCGCGGCACTTGGCGAAGAAGGTCTCGTAATGCGGCGGGCCGACATGCTCGAACATGCCGACCGAGACGATGCGGTCGAACTTGCCGGTGACGTTGCGATAATCGATCAGCTCGAACTTGACGCGGCTCGCCACGCCGGCCGCCTCGGCGCGGGCGCGCGCCACCTTGAGCTGTTCCTCGGAAAGGGTGACGCCGAGCACGTCGACGTCGGCGACGCGGTGGAGATAGAGCGCCATGCCGCCCCAGCCGCAGCCGATATCGAGCACGCGCTGGCCCGGAGCGAGCGCCAGCTTGGCCGCGATGTGGGCCTTCTTGTCGAGCTGGGCCTGATCGAGGCTGACATCCTCGTCGCGGAAATAGGCGCAGCTATATTGCCGGTCGACATCGAGGAACAGGCTGTAGAGCCGGTCATCGAGGTCATAATGATGGGCGACGTTGCGTTTCGAACGGCTTTCCCAGTTGAGCCGGTCCCAGCCATGGGTGGCACGATGGACCAGCCGCTTGAAGGCGCTCGCCTCCAATCCGCTGTCGGCGGCCATGTCCCACTGGGCGTTGCTGCGGAACAGGTCGACGAGGCCGAGGATGTCGTCGCCGTCCACCGTCATCCGCCCGTCCATCCACGCTTCCGCCGCGCCCAGCCGCGGATCGCGGGCAATGCGGTTGGGAGTCGCGGCATCGGTGAAGCGGATGGTGACGGGCGCGCGCGCCGGATCGGGCGCGCCATAGTGATGAATCTTTCCCCCGGCCTCGTGAACGATCAACTCGCCGTTTTTCACGATCTTGCGGAGCATCTTGTCGAGAAGCCACATTCCGCATGTCATCCTGTCTTGCTGTTACGGCCCTATAACCGATCGGGCCGAGGGATGAAGCCCGGCTGTGATGAGCATGAGCCTGCGCGGGCCCGGCGGACGGAGCATGTCGTGCCCTTCGCCCGGCGCGGGCCCCAGCACGAGGAAATGGCGCGATCTGGCTGGCGGCTGCGGCCGCCGATCAGACGGCTTCAAGCGCCTGCTGGAAATCGGCGATGAGATCCTCCGGATCCTCGACGCCGATCGAGATGCGGACGAGATTGTCACCGATGTCGAGCGCCTGCTTGCGCGCGTCCGGCACGGACAGGTGCGTCATGCCGGCGGGGTGGGAGGCGAGCGTCTCGGTGCCGCCGAGGCTGACGGCGAGCTTGGCGATCTTCAGCGCGTCGAGGAAGCGGAACGCCTCCGCCTCCCCGCCCTTGAGATAGAGCGAGAAGGTCGAGCCGGCGCCGGTGCAATGGCGGCGATAGATATCCGCCTGCGCCGAGCCTTCCTCGAGAAAGCCGAGATAGCCGACGCGCTGCACCTTGGGATGATCGCGCAGCCAGGCGCACACCCGGGCCGCATTCTCGCCGGCGCGGCTCATGCGCAGCTCCAGCGTCTCCAGCGAGCGAAGCAGCATCCATGCCGAGTGCGGGTCGGTGATCGTGCCGATGGTGTTGCGCATCGCCCGGATCGGGTCGAGCGCCGCCTTGGCGCCGGTCACGCCGCCTGCCACCAGATCGGAATGGCCGCCGGCATATTTGGTGAGGCTGTAAAGGACGAGGTCGGCGCCATGCGCCAGCGGCTTCTGCCAGAGCGGGCCGAGGAAGGTGTTGTCGATGACGATGGGCGGTCGCTCGCCGCCTTGCGGGAAATGGCGGTCGCGCACCCGCGCCACCGCCTCGACATCGACCAGCACGTTGGTCGGATTGGCCGGGCTTTCGAGATAGATCAGCGCGACGCGGCCGGCGCCCTTGGCCTTGGTGATCGCCGCCTCGATGTCGGCTTCCGAGGCGCCGGCCGGGAAATCCAGCCAGTGCACGCCGAACCGGCCGAGGATGCGCGCGATCAGCGTCTCGGTCGCCGCATAGAGCGGGCCGGAATGGACGATGGTGTCGCCCGGGCGCACCAGCGCCAGCATCACCGTCGCGATTGCCGCCATCCCGGAGGAGAAGGTGAGCGCGTCCTCCGCATCCTCCCAGACGGCGAGGCGATCCTCCAATATCTCCTGATTGGGGCCGTTGAAGCGCGAATAGACCAGCCCTTCGGCGCCGCCGGGCCGTTTGCCGGTGACCCCTTCGAAGAAGCGCTTCCCGGCGGCGGCATTCTCGAACACGAAGGTGGAGGTGAGGAAGATCGGCGGTTTCAGAGAGCCTTCGCTCAGCGCCGGGTCGAAACCATGGCCCATCATCAGCGTCGCCGGCTTGAGGCGGCGGCCGCCCAGCTCCATGATGTCGGCGCGCGGCCGGCGGCGGGCGGAGACCGCGGTGAGATCGGCTTCGGTCTCGCTTTGGGGCTTTTTCGGCATGTCTCTCTCCGGCTCTTGGGCGGCGCTTCAACGCGCCATCATCAGCCGAGTGTCATGCCGGGCGCCGGACGGGTCAACCGCGCCGGCCGCCCCGTGACCATTCGTCGACCACCGTCGCCATCACCGACAGCGGCATCGCTCCGCCGAGCAGCACCGCATCGTGGAAGCCCTTCAGATTGAAGCGCCCGCCCATGCGCCGTTTCGCCTGTTCGCGCTGGCGCGCAAATTCGAGATGGCCGATCTTGTAGGCGCAGGCCTGCCCCGGCCATGCGCAATAGCGCTCCACCTCGCGCCGCGCGTCGTCCTGTGTCTCGCCGGCATTGTCGATCATATAGGCGATGGCCTGCTCGCGGCTCCACCCGAGGGCGTGCATGCCGGTGTCGACGACGATCCGGCAGGCGCGGAACAGCGAAGCCTGCAGCATGCCGAGCCGGCCCAGCGGGAAATCGGCATAGACGCCCATCTCGTCGGCGAGCTGCTCCGCATAGAGCGCCCAGCCTTCATTATATGCTGCCGAGCCGAGCAGCTTGATCAGCGTCGGGATGCCCGCATCCTCGTTGGCGATCGAGCCCTGCAGGTGATGGCCGGGCAAGCCCTCATGATAGACGGTGGAAGGGAGGAGCCATTTCGGCCAGTTCGCGGTATCGTGCAGGTTGAAATAGATCGCGCCCGGGCGCTTGCCGTCGATGCTGCCCGATTGCGAATAGGCGCCCGGCGCGCCCAGCTCGATCGCCGGGGGAATGCGCCGCACCTCGAGCGGTGTCCTCGGCAGCGTGTCGAAATAGGCGGGCAGCCGGCGGCGCATGTCGGCCAGCCGCGCCTCGATGTCGCCGAGCAGCGCGGCGCGGCCGGCGTCGGTGTTCGGCCACAACTGGTCCGGCTGCTTGCCGAGTGCGGTGATGCGCTGGGCGACGCTGCCCCCCGCATGGCCCTGCGCGCGCATCAGCGCATCCGCCCGCGCGCTGATTTCCGCCACCTGCGCCAGCCCGACCTTGTGCGCCGCTGCCGGAGACATCTCGGTGGTGGTGTGGAATCGCAGGCACATCGCATAATAGGCCGCGCCCTGGGGCAGCCGGCCGACGCCGGCCATCGCGGCGGCGCGTGCCCTCAGGCTGGTCATCGCCTCGATCTGGCGGGTGAGCGCGGCAGCGAGCGGCCCATCGACGATCGCCACCGCCTGTGCCTGCCACTCGCCCGGCACGGCGGCGGTGACGGCGCGCGCGGCGAGCGACCTGACCAGCCCCGCATTCTCGCCCCTGTCGGCGCGAAGCGCGTTAAGCTGGACGAGGGCGCGATCGATCACGAACCCGGGCGGCACCACCCCGCGACCGGCATCGGCAATGGTCGTTGCGGTGTCCTGATCGACGAGGCCGGGCAACGAGGCGAGGCGCGCGAGATAGGCTTCGCAATCGTCGCGATTGGCGATGACGTGCTGGGCATGGAGGAAGTCCGGCACTGACACATAGGCGCCGGTGAGCTGGCTGACGGCGTATGGACAGGGATAATTATAGCCATTGTCGACCACGCCGTAGGGGAAGGCGGCGATGCGCGCGGCGGCATCCGCATTCCAGCGCGCGGTATCGAGCCAGGCGCGGTCACGCCCGCCCAGGCCGTCGCGCGGCGCGGCGGCGAGTGCCGCCTGCGCCTCGAGAAGCGGCTGGTAGAGGTTGAGCCGATGCGCGCGGTCGCGGCTGTCGAGCCGCGACTTGAGCGGGGCATGCGCGCCGCTGTCGAGGCCCAATGTCGTCGCCATTTGCGGCGAGGCGGCGAGGATCTTCTCGAGGATCGCGTCATATTGCGCGCGAGGGGCCGGCCCTGTCGCCTGCGCCATGGCCCGTCCGGTGCCGCCCGCGAGCAGGGCCAGCGCGGCACCCGACTGGAGAAACTGCCTGCGGTCCACGATCCGGCCCTTCCATCAGGGAAAGCGCCTGTTCATCGGAGACCGGGCGAGGCGCGTCAAGGCCGGCTCATCCGATATCGGACATGGCGGACTGGCCGATCGGCCAGTTGTTCCTCAGGAATTTGTTCTCGAAATGTTCTCACCGCCTCGAGCGGGAGAACGAAGCGTGGAGACTGTCACCGAACTTAATACGGATGAGGTTGCCAGGAGACTGAAGGTTTTTGCGCTCTGGGTGCGAACGGGCGAAGTGCCGCCAGCCGGCGAGCGCGTCGAAACCGGGTTCAAATCCTGGCAGGACCCGGAGAAGAAGCGGCTCATCGTCGTCGGCGCGGCCCGGAGCCATGACGGGGAGGAGGGCGGACGCCGGGCGTCGCTGGCCGGCGGCGTCTGCCGGCCGGACGGCGAGGGTGCGCAGGCCGGCCTGACCAGGCGGGTGCGGCGCGGCCGCGGCGGCAGCATCGGCCCGTTCCAGGACCCGATGACATTGGAGCAGAGCTTTCCGGGACTGGCTGGCGCGCCGAGCGGGGCTGTCATTGGTCTGGCGAACGACGCTGTCGACTTCTTCTTCGGGCGGGGAGCGCTGACGGCGGGGATGTCGCGCTACAGCAATATAATATTCGCACAGATCAAAGCCATCGACCCGGATTATCGATACGACTCATTAGGCGCCCCATCCACGCACGAAGGCTGGACGAACCAGCTGAACGACATGCGCTTCGATCGTGCCGTCGCGTTTATGCGTAAATTACGTGAAATTGAGCCGATGAAACTCGAGACATTGCGTTTGATGCAGAGACGAGCCGATATAGCTTACGAGGCAGGACTGAGGCAGTTGCGCGCAGGCAAGTTGAATCCACGTCTGTCAAACGAAGAGGCGTTGGGCAACTTCGTCGACCGCGAGGTGCGAAAGGCGTTGCGCGATAACTTCCGTAACTATGGTATCAATGAGGAAAGCGATCCCGTCATACGCGTAAACCGGCGCGAAAATTCGGTCAGCGAGAAGTCCTACAGAAGGCCGGACGCCCGGGTGGGTGACGCCGCCTTCGACGTGACACTCACGCGCAAGAACCTTGCTACGCCTCAGGTCCGCGGCTTTTTCAACGCCGATTTCAGGCCTGAGCAGGTGATAATCATACGCCCGAGGCAACTCAGCCCCGGTTCGAGCTACATAATCACTCGCCCGGAGTAACATGCATGAATGCACATCGAGGAAGCTCGTATCGAAAATATGTTCCATATGTGGCGAAGACCTACAGTGAAATATACGATCAGATCGGATCCATGATCTTGTTCGCCCCGACATTCATCGACAAGGCGGGCGACTTCCCCCACCGCAACATCGACAGTGAATTTCACGTTCTCACCGAGAGTTTTGGCGTCGTCCGCAAGAAGCTCGGCGAGGATCGATATGCCGCGCTGATCGACCTCGCCGCGCGCGCGAAGGCCCTGTTTGCCGACGACCCGGCGGACGAGAATGGCAAAGCCGATCAGGGGCGCGCGCTGCTGTTCGAGATCGAGGGCATTATCCAGTCCGCCCGCCGGCGCCGCGTGGAAGCCCGGGAGAAGGATGGTGACGGCGAGATTAGCGGCGATTGATCGGCAGGCCTTCCGCTGCGGGCCGGCTCTACGCCTGTTCGACAACAGCGCGGATGCTGATCTGTGATCGCAGTCGTTCGACGCCGGGAAGGACCGCCAGCACGTCGCGGTGAACACGCTCGTAGCTGTCGTCGGCAGGGATGGCGAGCTTGACGTTATAGTCGATTTCGCCCCCCATCAGATGCGCTTCGACGACCTGCTCGCAGCGCTTCAGCGCGGCCTCGAAGCGCTCCAGCGTTTCTTGTCGCTGGTCGGTCAGCGTCACCGATACGAAGAGGGTGGAAGGCATGCCCAGCGCCTGCGGGGAGAAGCGGACGCGATAGCCGCGGATCAGCCCCTCTGCCTCCATCGCCTTCACCCGCCGGTGAGCGGCCGATGCCGAGAGGCCGACGCGCTCCCCGAGCTCCACGCCGGTCAGCGCGCCGTCGCGGCGGAGTATGGCGACGATCTTTTGGTCCATCCTGTCCATGGTCGCGATAATATCCTGCGAAAGCCGGTTCGGCCGCAAGAAATTCGCGCGACCGTATCATCGGAGACCAACTGCGATAGCAAATCCCGCCGGAAACGCGCTATCTCTCGCCAGACGGGGTGGGCATCGGGAGGATGATGATGCGGATCGGCGTGCCTAAGGAAATCAAGGTCCATGAATATCGCGTCGGCCTGACGCCGGAGGCGGTGATGGACCTCGCCCATCGCGGGCATGAGTTGCTCGTCGAAACCGGGGCGGGGCTGGGCATCGGATTCGAGGACGGCGATTATGAGAAGGCCGGCGCGCGGATCATCGGCGATGCCGCCGCGATCTTCGCCGAGGCCGAGTTGATCGTGAAGGTGAAGGAGCCACAGCTCCATGAGTGCGCCATGCTCCGCGCCGACCAGACCCTGTTCACCTACCTCCACCTCGCCGCCGACAAGCCGCAGGCCGAGGCGTTGATCGCCTCGGGCGCCACCTGCATCGCCTATGAAACCGTAACCGAGGATCGCGGCGGCCTGCCGCTGCTGCGCCCGATGTCCGAGGTCGCGGGCCGCATGTCGGTGCAGGTGGGCGCGCACAGCCTCGAGAAGGAACAGGGCGGTCGCGGCATCCTGCTCGGCGGCGTGCCGGGCGTGGCGCCGGGCAAGGTCGTCATCCTCGGCGGCGGCGTGGCCGGCGTCAACGCGGCGCAGATGGCGGCCGGCGCGCGCGCCGACGTCACCATCTTCGACATCTCGACGGTGCGCCTCGCCGAGCTCGACACCATGTTCGAGGGGCGGGTGAAGACGGCCTTCTCCAATCACGGCGCGATCCTCGCCGCGCTGGCCGAGGCGGACCTGGTCATCGGCGCGGTGCTGATCCCGGGCGCCGCGGCCCCCAAGCTGGTGACCCGCGACAACCTCAAGCTGATGAAGCGCGGGGCGGTGCTCGTCGACATCGCCATCGACCAGGGCGGCTGCTTCGAGACATCGCGCCCGACCACCCATGACCATCCCACCTTCGAGGTGGACGGCATCATCCATTATTGCGTGGCGAACATGCCCGGCGCGGTGGCGCGCACCTCCACCTTCGCGCTCAACAACGCCACCCTTCCGTTCGTCCGCGCCATCGCCGGCAAGGGGCCGGAGCAGGCGATGGCGCAGGATCGCCACCTCGCCGCCGGCCTCAACGTCTCGGGCGGCAAGATCCGCCACCAGGCGGTGGCCGAGGCGCTGGACCTGCCGTTCGAGGCGGTGGGATGACGTGAGGCGAGCGGGATGGCATGGGGCGTCCCATGACCACCCCCCGCTTTCAGTTCACCATCGCCGCCACCGACGGCAAGGCGCGCACCGGCACCATCGCCATGCAGCGCGCCGAGATTCGCACTCCCGCCTTCATGCCGGTTGGCACCGCGGCCACCGTCAAGGGGATGAAGCCGGCGAGCGTCCGCGCGACGGGCGCCGACATCATCCTCGGCAACACCTATCACCTGATGCTCCGCCCTGGCGCGGAGCGGATGGATCGCCTCGGCGGGCTGCATGCGTTCATGGGCTGGGACCGGCCGATCCTCACCGACAGCGGCGGCTATCAGGTGATGAGCCTGTCCGCGCTGACCAAGGTGACCGAGGAGGGCGTGTCCTTCGCCAGCCATCTCGATGGCTCGCGCCACATGCTGTCGCCGGAACGCTCGATCGAGATTCAGCGGCTGCTCGGCTCCGACATCGTCATGGCGTTCGACGAGCTGGTGCCGACCACCACCACGCGCGACCAGCAGGCCGCGGCGATGGAGCGGTCGATGCGTTGGGCGCGCCGGTCCCGGGCGGCGTTCGACGCCGGCGGCGCGCATGCGGAGCGGGCCGCGATCTTCGGCATCCAGCAGGGCGCGCTCGACGAGGGGCTGCGCAAGGCCTCGGCCGACGCGCTGCTCGATATCGGCTTTGACGGCTATGCCGTGGGTGGCCTCGCGGTGGGGGAGGGTCAGGAGGCGATGTTCGCCTGCCTCGATTACGCGCCCGGCCAGCTCGATCCCGCCAGGCCGCGCTATCTGATGGGCGTCGGCAAGCCGGACGATATCGTCGGCGCGGTGGAGCGCGGCATCGACATGTTCGACTGCGTGCTGCCGACCCGCTCCGGCCGCAACGGCCAGGCCTTCACCTGGGACGGGCCGCTAAACATTCGCAACGCCCGCTTTGCCGAGGATATGACCCCGCTCGACCCCGACAGCCCCGCGGCGCCGTGGAGCAAGGCCTATCTCCATCATCTTGTCCGCTCCGGCGAGATGCTCGGCGCGATGCTGATGACCGAGCATAATCTGTGGTTCTACCAGCAGGTCATGCAGGGCCTGCGCGATGCCATCGCGGCGGGGCGGCTGCGGGAATGGGCCGACGCCTTCCGGGTGCGCTATCGAAAGCCCGCCTGAACAACGGCATCGCACGCGGGGCGGCCAAGGTTCAGATCCTAGGCCGCCGCCTGCTCCTGCCCGGCAGGCCATGCCACGGCGACGCGGTTTCGCCCGCCGGTCTTCGCTTCGTAAAGCATCGCGTCGGCGCGATCGACGAGGTCCTGCGCGGTCTCGTCGAGGTTGAGCTGGGCGACGCCGAGCGACACGGTGATCCGGCCGACATCGCGATGGGATTGCTTGGCGCGCACCGTGCGCGAGGCGATGAACGCGCGAAACCGTTCGGCCAGCTCCGCCACCTCGGCGATCGAGCGGCCCGGGACGACGACGATGAATTCCTCGCCGCCCCATCGCGCCGGGAAGCCTACGCCGTGGCAGAAACGCTCCAGGCTTTGCGCGACCAGCCGCAGCACCTCGTCGCCCATGCGATGGCCGAAGCTGTCGTTGAAATGCTTGAAATGATCGATGTCGAGGAACACCGCGGCAAGGCAGCGCATCTCGACCCGCGCGCGCAGGATCTGCGCGTCGAGATAATCAATGCAGGCCTTGCGATTGGCGAGCCCGGTGAGCGGATCGGTGCGCGATTCGGAGCGCGCGATCTCCAGATCGGCCTTGAGCCGGTCGATCTGGTGCGAGGAATTGGCCAGGTCCTTTTCGAGGCGCTTGGTCTTCTGCATCATTGCGTTGGTGGCGCGCACCATCTCGGCGAGCATCGCGCGCTGCTTTTCCAGCGTGACGCTGCTCGCCAGCACCTGTTGCCCGTCGTCGAGGGCGACGCGATAGTCGCGCGTGCTGGCCTCGGTGCGGCCGACGAAATTCTCGAGCGCCTCGAGCTGGCGGCGCGCATCGTCGAGCAGGCGGTTGAGCGTGCCGCGGCCGCCGCCGCCGTAAAGCTCGCGCCGGACATTATCCATCGCGCGCGGGCTGACCCGGCCGGCCGTCCGCATGATGGCGTCGATCGCCTCCACCAGCTCCGGGTCGGCGCCGGTGACGTAGCGATACCAGAATTCATAATTGGCCGGGGTCGGCGGGATCTCGCCCGCGCTCATGAGCGAAGCGATGCGCTCCATCACGTCGCCGATGTGGCTCACGACTTCCCCTCCGATCGTCTCGCTGCCAGGCCCTCATCCAATAAGCCGCGGACAGGGAAGACTAGAGGTCAAACGGTAAAGAAATCGCGAACCAAGGAACTAGCTGGAGAATCCGTGCTTGAGGAACTCGGGAATCGGCCCGTTCCAACTGCCGTCGTCGCGCGCGACTTCGGGCTCGGCCGGCCTGTCTTCCTTCCGGGGGCGAGGCGCGGGCGTGTTCTTCTGGCTCGTTTCAATCGCGTCACGATCGGGCCGGCGCGATCCGCCGCGCCGGGCCCGCGTCGGCTTTTCTTCGGCGGGGCGCGCTTCGGCGGCAGGGCGCTCGGTGCGCTCGGTGCGGGCGGGGCGATCTGCCTTCACCTCGGGCGCGGCGAGGCGAGGGATGGGCCCGCCGGTCAGCTTTTCGATATTGGCCACCGCTTCGGCGTCTTCGGGCGTCGCCAGCGTATAGGCGGTGCCGGTGGCGCCGGCGCGACCGGTGCGGCCGATGCGATGGACATAATCGTCCGGATGCCACGGCACGTCATAGTTGAAGACGTGGCTGACGCCCTTGATGTCGAGCCCGCGCGCGGCGACGTCGGAGGCGACGAGGATATTGATTTCGCCGGCCTTGAAGCGGTCGAGCTCGCGCAGCCGCTCGGGCTGCTCCATGTCGCCATGGATCTGGCCGGCGCGGAAGCCGTCGCGCTTCAGGCTCTGCGCCAGGTCGCGCACCGTGGTCTTGCGGTTGGAGAAGATGATCGCCGTCTTCACCGCGTCATCCGCCAGCATCCGCGCCAGCGTGGCGCGCTTGTTGCGGGATGCGACCTCGACCAGCTTCTGGTCGATCGAGGTGTTGGCCGTCGCCGGCCGCGCCACCTCGACATATTTCGGGTTCGACAGGAACTTGTCCGCCAGCTTCTTGATCGGCGGCGGCATCGTCGCGGAAAACAGCAGCGTCTGCCGCGTCGCCGGCAGCTTGGTGCAGATTTCCTCGATGTCGGGGATGAAGCCCATGTCGAGCATGCGGTCCGCCTCGTCGATGACGAGGGTCGAGCAGCCCGACAACAGGATCTTGCCGCGCCCGAACAGGTCCATCAGCCGGCCGGGCGTGGCGATCAGCACGTCGACGCCCTTTTCCAGCGCCTTGGTCTGGTCGCCCATCGACACGCCGCCGATCAGCAGCGCCATGCTGAGCTTGTGGAACTTACCGTATTTCTCGAAATTCTCGGCAACCTGCGCGGCCAGTTCGCGCGTCGGCTCGAGGATCAGCGACCGCGGCATCATCGCGCGGGCGCGGCCATGGGCGAGGATGTCGATCATCGGCAGCACGAAGGATGCCGTCTTGCCGGTGCCGGTCTGGGCGATGCCGATGAGGTCACGGTTCATCAGCACGGGCGGGATCGCCGCCGCCTGGATCGGCGTGGGCGTGGTGTATCCGGCCTCGTTGACGGCCTTCAGCAGTTCGTCGGAAAGGCCGAGATCGGCAAAAGTCATGCATTATCCGGTGAAAAGAGTGCGTGTCCGGAGGCGCGCAGGATATTAATCGCTAGGACAGAGCAGGCGGCTTTTGTCAAGCTGATGCGCGTGCCGGATGCGGTGGCGCGGCACTTCAGCGCGCGCGGACGGGCACCATCAGCTTGAATCGCTCGATCACGCATTGCCCGCCGGAACGGGTATGCACCTCGTCGCGATCCGCGCAAATCTGCCTGTTGGGGCCAGGGCGGAGATAGAAGCCGCCGTAGAAATCGAGCGCCGGGCATTCATCCTCCAGCTCCGCGCGCAGGCGCATGCCGCCGCGCAGGATCAGGTCGACGCTGTCGCGCGCCGTGATCTGCGCGCCGGCGATGTCGTCCAGCGGGATGCAGCGCGGGCCGCGGCGCTCGCGCCAGCGGGTGATCGGCGCCTCCGCCGCCTTGGCCGGCGCCGGCACGGGTACCCGCACGATGACGCGCTGACGGATGGTGATCGACGCCTGGGCCATCGCCACGCCCGCCCACGCCCAGGCGTCCGCGTCCGGTTCGGGCGCGGGAGCGGGCGTGGCCGCGGCGAGGAAGCTCGCCAGCAACGGCACCAAAGCGATCATGATTCGGCTCTCATCGGCCAAAAGGGCTTTGGTCAAGCCGGTTGAATGATGGATGAATTGGATGGGCGCGCACCCGCGTCCTATAGACGCCCGATGACCGACTTGCTCGACCGACTCGCCCGCAGGCTGGGACCGCGCGGCTTCACCGCCGATCGTGACGCGATGGCGCCGTGGCTGGTCGACTGGCGCGGGCGGATGCGGGGCCGGGCGGCGGCGCTGGTCTCGCCGGCCGATCGCGACGAAGTCGCCTTCGTCGTCGCGGCGGCGGCGGCGGCGGGCGTGCCGGTGGTTCCGCAGGGCGGCAATACCTCGATGGTGGCGGGCGCCACCGCCGACGATCCGGATGCGCTGATCCTGTCGCTGCGGCGGATGAACGCGGTGCGGCGGGTCTCGCCGGAAGATAATATGCTCGTCGCCGAGGCCGGCACGATCCTCCACGACGTCCATGTCGCGGCAGAGGCGGCGGGGCGTCGCTTCCCGCTGTCGCTGGCGGCGAAGGGCTCGGCCACGGTGGGCGGCCTCGTCTCGACCAATGCCGGCGGCACGCAGGTGCTGCGCTTCGGCCCGATGCGCGCGCTGGTGCTCGGCATCGAGGCGGTGTTGCCCGATGGCGGGCTGTTCGAAGGGCTGTCGGCGCTGCGCAAGGATAATCGCGGCTATGATCTGCGCCAGTTGCTGGCCGGCGCCGAGGGAACGCTGGGCGTGATCACCGCGGCCGCGCTGCGGCTGGTGCCGGCGGCGGGCAGCCGCACCGTCGCCTGGGTCGGCCTTGCTACCGCGCAGGACGCGCTGGTGCTGCTGCGCCAGCTGGAAGGCGCGACCGGCGACGCGATCGAGAGCTTCGAGATCGTGCCCGCCGACGCGCTGGAGCTCGTCCTGCGTCACATTCCGGGCACCCGCGCGCCGCTGGCCCGCGGGCATCGCTGGCATGTGCTGATCGAGGCGGTGGCGCCAAAGGGCGCGCCGCCGGTGCCGCTCGACGAGGCGATTCTCGCCACCGGCCTTGCCGAGGACGCGGTGATCGCCACCAGCGAGGCGCAGGCGGACGCGCTGTGGCGGCTGCGCGAAAGCATCTCCGAGGCCGAGCGCATCGACGGCATGGCGGCCAAGCACGACATCGCCGTGCCGGTCTCCGCGATGCCGGGGTTCATGGCCGAGGCGCGCGCGGCGGTGGAGGCGCGCTTCGCCGGGGTGCGGGTGATCGCCTTCGGCCATCTCGGCGACGGCAATGTCCATTTCAACGTCCGCGCCCCCGCCGGCGCCGACGATCGCGCCTGGTTCGCGCAGCAGGGGGCGGTGGTCAGCGCCTTCGTCCATGATCTCGTCACCGCGGCCGGGGGCACGCTGTCGGCCGAACATGGCATCGGCCGGCTGAAGCGGGCCGAGTTCGCGCGGCTCGCCGATCCGGCGCGTCTGGCGGCGATGCGCGCGATCAAGAATGCCCTCGATCCGGGCGGAATCATGAACCCGGGCGTGCTGGTGCCGCTTGCCGAAGCGCCGTCTCTTTCATAGACGGCCAAAGTTCCTTCAGGAGATTTTCGTTGGCTAGCAATCCTCAGAGCGGTCTGCCGCTGTTCTACAACGGGCTCGAGCCGCTCTCGAGCCAGCAGCATGCGGAGTGGAAGTCCCGCCGGGTGGAGGGCGCGCCCTTCCTCGTCGGCGCCCACGCCATTCCCGTGACGGTGGAGGAGATCCCCACCGCTCAGCGTTATTTCCCGATCGTCTTCTCTTCCGGGCCGGACGCGGTGCCGCTGGCGCTGATGGGCCTCAACGAGGGCGTGAATACCTTCGTGGACGAGGCCGGCAAGCTCACCGACAACGTCTATGTGCCGGCCTATGCGCGCCGCTATCCGTGGATGCTGGCGCGGCTGTCGCCCAACGCGCAGGACCTGTCGCTGTGCTTCGATCCGACGACCGAGGTAATCGGCCCGTTCGAGGATGGCGAGCCGCTGTTCGTCGACGGCCAGCCGACCGACGAGGTCAAGAACATCCTCGGCTTCTGCGAGCAATTCGAGATGGCCGGCCAGCGTACCGCGGCCTTCATGAAGGAGCTGACCGACCAGAAGCTGCTGATCGACGGCGAGTTCACCATCCAGCAGGAAGGCTATCCGCAGCCCTTCGTCTATCGCGGCTTCCAGATGGTCTCGGAAGAGGCGCTGCAGAACCTTCGCGGCGATGTTGCCCGCAAGATGGTGCAGTCCGGGATGATGGCGGTGATCTTCGCCCATCTCTTCTCGCTGCAACTCATCCGCGAAGTCTTCGCCCGCCAGATCGAGCAGGGCAAGCTGCCGCCGCAGCAGCTGCCGGTCGCGCCGCTCTGATCCTCGCTTGAACGGGCGGCACCCGCCCCTCATATCCGCGCCGCCGCCCCGGGGAATGCCCCGGGGCGGCGGTCTGCGTTCGGATGATCGTCCGCCCCGAGGCCGCTGATGCGCATTTATCGCGCTCGCAACGAAAAATTCTGTCCCGGCTTGAAACCATCTGACGTCTGACCTATTTATGTGATGACGTGCGGGGCGTGTCCCCCTTTCGCGACCCGCCGTTAGCGCGCCTCCCCGGCGCGCTTCCTCCCTGAACCTTGGCCACCTCGTGCCGTTGCGCACGAGGTGGTTTTTTATGGCTGTTATTCGGCCGCGATGGACTGGACGGAGCCGAGCGCGACCGCGGCCAGCGCTGCCGTCATCCGCGCGACGAGCGCGGTCATGTCGCCAAGGCCGAGGCCGGGCGTGCGCAGGTCCGGCGCGAGGTAGAGCGCGCGATCAATCTCCAGCTGCAACGCATGGATGTTCGCTTCCGGCCGGCCGTGGCGGGCCAGCGTCTCGCCGCCGGCGTAGGGCGTGTTCGCGGCGTGGACGAGCCCGGCCGCCCGGGCCTGCGCGGCCAACACGCCGCGCCCCCAGCCGGCGGCGCTGCGGCCATGGCGGTCGCCGGTGACGAGCTGCGGCGGCTTGCCGAGCCGGCCCGGCGGCAGGGGCGGCATGGAATGAAGATCGAGCAGCACCGCCACGCCGAATCGCGCACGGGTCGCCGCCAGCAGCGATTCGATCGCGCCATGCCAGGGGCGATGATCCGCAGCGATCCGCGCCGCCACCTCGTCCGGCGCGAAGCCCCGCCGCCACAGCTCCGCGCCGCCGGGTCCGCGTCGCGGGATCAGGCCGAGGCCGCCGCGGACCTTGGCGGTCTCGTCGATCTGGGCGGCGGGCGGGGCGGGATCGATCATCGTCCGGTCCAGCTCGCGCTCGCCGCGATTGAGGTCGATCCAGGCGCGGGCGCGGCGCGCCACCAGCGCCACCGCCCCGCCTGCCACGGCCGCTTCGATCAGCAGATCGGCGTGGCGATCTTCCAGCGCCTGCAACGCATGCGTGCCGACGCGAGCGGCGGCGAGAAGAGGGGGCGGATAATCGCGGCCGGCATGCGGCACCGTGATCACCACCGGATGGGTGGGGATGGCGGGCCCGAGGCGTAGAAACACTGGCTCCGCCCCGCCGGATTCACTAGGCGACGTGATCACCCGTTCGTGGTAGGCTAAGGATGATCCATGGCGCAATGGGGAAGGGCGCCAGCATACCCGATTGTTAACCTGGCGGCATGTACGGGGCCATCGGATAGACGATTTACTGGGGAAAACGCGCTGTCATGATTCGCATCCTGCTGGCTGAGGACGATGATTCGATGCGCGAATATCTCGTGCGCGCGTTGGAGCGGACGGGTTATGCCGTCACCGCCGTCGATCGCGGCACTGCCGCCATCCCTTATCTGGAGCGCGAGCAGTTCGATCTGCTGCTCACTGACATCGTCATGCCGGAGATGGACGGGATCGAGCTCGCCCAGCGCGCGGCGGCGATCGCGCCGGGCCTGCGCGTGATGTTCATTACCGGCTTCGCGGCCGTCGCGCTGAAGGCGGGCAACGCGCCGAGCAACGCCAAGGTCCTGTCCAAGCCCTTCCACCTGCGCGAACTCGTCACCGAGGTGGAGCGCATGTTCCGCGTCGACAGCGCCTCCGGGTCGAGCTGACAGAGAGTGGCTTGCGTTGCGCGAGCTGCCCCGCTAGAGGCGGCCCCCTTGGGCGTGTAGCTCAGTGGTAGAGCACTGTGTTGACATCGCAGGGGTCGCAAGTTCAATCCTTGCCACGCCCACCATCATAAACCCCGGGAAACATTGATTTTCCGGGGTTTATGATGCCCCCCCCCGTACCCCGTCTGCTCAGCCCCGCCAGGCCTTGATGGCGCGATCATAAGCCGCCTTTTCATGCTCCCGCGCCTGTTCCCGCCGGCTGATCTCCGCGTCGGCCGCCTGTTCGGCGCGGTGGCGTTCCTCATCCAGCTCCGCCTGACGCCGCTTGAATTCCCGCGCTCCGGCATCGCGGCGGGCGATCGCGCGTTCCAGCGCCTCCTCGGCCTTGTCGAGTGCCGTGCGGCTCGGGCGGGGAGTCGGTGGCGCCCCGGCCTTCGCCGTAGCCCTGCGAGGCTTGCGATCGGCATTGTCGTCGGTTTTTGCGCGCGCCTTCGGGCGGTCGGCCGGCAAGGCGGCAAGATGGTCGACAGTGCTCCCGCGCGATCGCTTGATCACCTTGCCGGGGTGGGCCAGCGGCTCCTCGGCCAGGCTGGCGTCCTCGACCAGCTCGGCCTCGCCGCGCGCGAACAGGTTGCTGCCGGCACCCCAGGCGGCGAGCGCGGCCTTCTGGCTCGGCGCGGCGACATAGGCGTCGTGAAATCCGATCGATGTCCGGTAGACCTTCAGCTTCGGCAATGCAGTATCCCCTCAGCCGGGAAGGGCCAGCGCATCGGGGCGAAGCTCCCGAACCAGCTGGTCGCGCGTGCAGAGCGGGGGCGCCTTGTCCGGCCGCCAGCGCAGGAAGCGGGTGCCATGCCGGAAGCGACCAGCGGTGAGCTGATCATAGACGACCTCCGCCACGAGTTCGTGACGGAGCGGCACATAGGGCCTGGCCTCGCCGCCATTCCAGCGGCTGGGGCCGCCCGGCGCGTCGCCGGTGAAGCCGGGTGGCCCTTCGGCCGGGGCGACGATGTCGCGCAGCCCGGCGCGCTCGGCCGTGGCGAAGGCGGAGGTGAAGCCGACATGGTCGAGCCGGCCCTCTGCATCGTAGAGCCCGAGCAGTAGCGACACGACATCGCCCTTTTCATTGCTGCGATACCCGCCGACCACGCAGTCGGCGGTGCGCAGCCGCTTGAGCTTGACCATGGCGCGGACCCCCGGGCGATAGGGCTCGTCGCGGTGCTTGGCGATGATTCCGTCGAGTGCGCCGCCGCTCCTCGCCAGCCAGTCACTGGCGGTGTCGCGGTCGCACGTGCATGGCGACAGCAGCAATCCCGCGGCATCCTCCCCGGCATGGAATCGCTCCAGCCGGTCTCGGCGTGCAGACAGCGGCGCGTCGGCGAGATCTTCCGATCCGAGGCTCAGGCAATCGAACAGCATGAACTGCGCCGGCGCCTCGGCGACGAGCCTGGCCACGCGCGACGCGGCGGGGTGAAGCCTCGCCTGCAGCGCCGCGAAGGAGAGGTGATCGCCGACCGGGATGATCAATTCGCCGTCGAGCAGGAAATGGCGCTCGCGCAAGCCTCCGAGAAGCGCCGCCACGTCCGGGAAATAGCGATTGAGCGGCTTGCCCGACTTCGACCAGAGCTCGACGGTGTCGCCCTGCCGTCGGGCAAGCGCCCTGAAACCATCCCATTTCGGTTCGAATTGCCAGCCATCCCCATCCGGCAGCGCCTCGACAAGGCGCGCCTCCATGGGCGGCGGTGGCACGTTTTCCTCGGACATGGAGGGCGAACGATCGGCGGCGGCGGTGCGATCCGCAGTCGCGGCGGAGTTGATCGGACCATCTCCGTTCATCGTGCGTTTTGCACCAGACAACTAGCGCATGGCGCTCGCTCCGGAAATTTTAAGGGAAGCACTCGATGTCCGACCAAGATGTTGCCGCCAACATGATCGACCTCACCACTGATATCGTGACGTCGCATATCAGCAACAACGCGATTTCGGCCGCCGAATTGCCTTCCCTGATCAAGGCCGTGCATGGCGCGCTGGCCGGCCTCGGCAAGGCGCCGGCGGTCGAGCCCGAAAAGCCCCGCGGCGCCGTGTCGGTCCGCGCCAGCATCAAGCACGACGGCATCGTCTCGATGATCGACGGCCGCAAATATCACACCTTGCGTCGCCACCTCGCCGGTCATGGCTATACGCCGGAAAGCTATCGTGAGGCATTCGACCTGCCGCGCGACTATCCGATGGTTTCGGCCGATTATTCCGAACGCCGCCGCGATATGGCCAAGAAGATCGGCCTTGGCCGCAAGAAGCCCGCCGCCGCCCCGGAAGCCGTTGCCGCGCCCTCGGCCCGGCGCAAGCTCAGGATTGCCTCTCCCAAGTGAGCGCCGTTCGCGGCCCGGTGGTCGGCACCGCGGGCTGGAGCATCGCGCGCAAGGAGGCCGGAGCGTTTCCGGCCGAAGGCCCGGCACTCGCGCGTTATGCGCGGGTGTTTCGTGGCGTCGAGGTGAACTCCTCTTTCTATCGCCCGCATCGCCCCGCCACCTGGGCGCGATGGGCGGACAGCGTGCCGGACGGGTTCCGTTTCGCGGTGAAGGTCCCGAGGGCGATCACTCACGAGGCGAAGCTGGTCGATGCCGAGGCGCCGGCCGTGCAATTCGCCAGCGAGGTGGGGGCCATGGGCGGCAAGCTCGCGATCATGCTGGTGCAATTGCCTCCGAAGCTGGCTTTCGAGCCGGCCACGGTCGAACGGTTCTTCACGATGCTGCGCGGCCTGACCGACGCCGACATCGTCTGCGAGCCGCGCAACGCGACATGGTTCACGCCCGAGGCGGATCAGCTGCTGACGCGGCTCGGCATCGCGCGGGCGGCGGCGGACCCGGCACTGGCGGCGGCGGCGGCCGTGCCGGGCGGCTGGCCGGGCCTCGCTTACTGGCGCCTCCACGGCTCGCCCGTGATGTATCGCTCCTCCTACCACGCCTCGGCGATCGCGGACTATGCGCGCCGGCTTCGCGTAGCCGCCGCCGACACGCAGCAGGCGTGGTGCATCTTCGACAATACCGCCGGTTCGGCGGCAATCGGCAACGCACTGGCGCTGATGGCCGAGATCAATGCGCTCAGCAATAGCGGCGCCGGGAACCAATAACGGCGCGCGGAGTTGCCGGCACACGTAACATCATTTCACCTGAGCCGGGGCACGGCCGGACTGAAACGCATTGTTACGGGGCGAACACTCCGCTTCTAGTGTCGCCGTAAGCTTGCCGTTGGGAGAGAAAAACGATGTCACCGTCCATGAAGAGGCTCACACCTGCGGTCGTGATCTTGATCAGTTCGCTGGGTCTGGGAGCCTGCGCGACAAAGGGATTTGTCAGGGATCAGATCGCAACGGTCAATCAGCGCGTCGACGGGATCGACAGCAGGCTTCAGGCCACCGACGCCAAGGCGTCCGCTACCGACGCCAAGCTGCAGGAAACCGACACCACCGCGAAGACGGCGCTTGCCCAGGCGCAGGCTGCCGGACAGCAGGCCCAGAATAACGGCCAGCGCCTCGACCAGTTGAACGCCCGTGTCGACGGCATCGAGCAGCGCATGCAGGAAAATCGCCGGAAGCGGCCACGCAATTAATGCCTCGCGGACAAGTCCGCTAATCTGCATGATGTCCCCGCATCGACTCTTTTCGATGCGGGGACGGCTTTGTTTCGAGTGCGCCAAGCGATGAAGATTTTGGTCCTGGCGCTCGCCGGGCTCGCGTTGACTGCCACCATGCCCGCTTCCGCGGCCCATGGCCCGGGCGCGCCCAAGGCCACCGCCGCGGCCAAGCCCGTGGCCAAGGCGAAGAAACCGCCGGCGCGCAAGGCCCCGCCCGTCAGCGACCTCCCTCCGCCCTCCGAAGACGCCGCGCGCGTCGCCGCATGGATCGCCTCCTCCGGCGATAATTATGCGTTGCCCTATATCATCGTCGACAAGAAGGCGGCGACGCTGATGCTGTTCGATGCCAAGGGGCGCCAGCTGGGCCAGGTCCCGGTGCTCATCGGCATCGCCGTCGGGGATGACGCGACGCCCGGTATCGGCAGCAAGAACCTCGCCGAGATCGGCCCTGCCGAGAAGACGACCCCGGCCGGGCGCTTCCTCGCCAGGTTCGGATTGGCCGCGGGGCGGCAGCAGGTGCTGTGGGTCGATTACGCCACCTCGGTGGCGCTCCACCCGATCCCGACCGCCAACAAGAAGGAGCGCCGCCGCGAGCGCATGTTGTCCCCGACCATCGACGACAATCGCATCACCTTCGGCTGCATCAACGTGCCGCAGGCCTTCTACACCACGCGCGTCAGCCCGCTGTTCCGCAAGAAGGGCGGCTATGTCTACGTGCTGCCCGACACCAAGTCGCTCGAAACGGTCTTCCCGCCGCTCCGCGTCCAGGCCGTCCTCGCGGGCAGTTAGCCGCGCGGTCCACCGCTCACCATTCTCTCCCAGCGGTCATGCTGACTTGGTCCAGCATCCACCCAGTGGCGAACTCCGGCGCCTGTGGCACGGTGGACCCTGAAACAAGTTCAGGGTGACGGGTTCTTGGGCTACCCGATCGCGACACCCCCACCGGTCATGCCGAACTTGATTCAGCATCCACCCGTCCGCGAACTCCGGCGCCTGTGGCGCGGTGGACCCTGAAACAAGTTCAGGGTGACGGGCCCGTGAGGGCCGCCCGATCGCCACACCCCCACCGGTCATGCTGAACTTGGTTCAGCATCCACCCATCCGCGAACTCCGGCCTCAGTCGCTTCGGTGGCGGATATCGTCGCGCGCCACCTGCTCTCCCCGTGCGATCCCACGCCGCACGGCGAACGGCACGCCCCGTCTCGTCAGCCCTCGTCGCGCAGCCGTTCGTGGTGGCGGATCACCTCGTCGATGATGAAGCGCAGGAATTTCTCGGTGAACTCCGGGTCCAGCTTGGCGGAGACGGCGAGGGCCTTCAGCCGCTCGATCTGCGCCGACTCGCGCGATGGATCGGCCGGCGGCAGCCCCGCCGTCGCCTTGTAGCGGCCGACCGCCTGCGTCACCTTGAATCGCTCGGCGAGCAGGAAGACCAGCGCTGCGTCGATATTGTCGATGCTCTCGCGATAGCCGGTCAGCGTCTCATTGGTCATGCGGGCCTCCCTAGCCGAGGTCGCTCATATCGTGCTGAGTGGCGCTGTCGAGGGGCGCAATGCTTGCCTTTGGCCCGCCATGCGGCCATTGCCGCGCGCATGAGCGCCACCGTCCACCATCTCCGCCCGTCCGACCAGCCCTCGCTCGATCCCCTGATGGCCCTGGTCTCGGCCGACATGCATCGTGTGAACGAGGTCATCCTGGCGCGCATGCAGTCCGACGTGCCGCTGATCCCGGAGCTGGCCGGCCATCTCATCGCCGGCGGTGGCAAGCGCATGCGCCCGATGCTCACGCTGGCGAGCGCGCGCCTGCTCGATTATTCCGGCGCCCGCCACCACAAGCTCGCCGCCGCGGTGGAGTTCATCCACACCGCCACGCTGCTGCACGATGATGTCGTCGACATGTCCGGCCTCCGTCGCGGCAAGCGCACCGCCAACATGATCTGGGGCAATTCGGCGTCGGTACTGGTCGGCGACTTCCTGTTCTCGCGCTCGTTCGAGCTGATGGTCGAGGATGGCTCGCTGCGCGTCCTGCGCATCCTGTCGCAGGCGAGCGCGATCATCGCCGAGGGTGAAGTCAACCAGCTCACCGCCCAACGCCGCATCGATACGTCGGAGGCGCGCTACCTTGACATCATCGGCGCCAAGACCGCCGCTCTGTTCGCCGCCGCCTGCCGCATCGCCGCCGTCGTCGCCGAGCGGCCGACCGCCGAGGAGGAGGCGCTCGACGCCTATGGCCGCAACCTCGGCATCGCCTTCCAGCTCGTCGACGATGCGATTGACTATGCGTCGGACGGCGCGACCATGGGCAAGGACGCCGGCGACGATTTCCGCGACGGCAAGGTGACCCTGCCGGTCATTCTCGCCCATGCCCGCGGATCGGCCATCGACAAGACGTTCTGGCAGGATGCGATGGAGGGCCGCCGCGCCTCGGACGACGATCTCGTCCACGCCAAGACGTTGCTTGATCGCACAGGCGCCGTCGCCGACACGCTGGGCCGTGCCCGCCATTATGGCCGGCTGGCGATCGACGCGCTCGCCGGTTTCCCTGGCGGCCAGGCCAAGGCGGCGCTGATCGAGGCCGTCGAGTTCGCGGTGGCGCGCGCCTATTGAGGCTTGCTGTCGGGATCGACATGCACCCAGGAGGCGGGATCGTCGATCACCGCATCCTCGTCGATCGGCACGTCGCCCTCCTCATCGGGGCCATAGCTCGGTTCGGGCTCGCGGGGCGTGTTGGGGTCGGTCATAGCCCCTCTATAACGTATCGCGAGCGATTATGACCCTCCCCGTCCACGCCGTCCTGCCCGATCTGCTCGCCGCCCTCGGCACCGGCTCGTGCGCGGTGCTGGTGGCGCCGCCGGGGGCCGGCAAGACGACGGCGGTGGCGCCCGCCCTGCTCGGGGAAGCCTGGTGCACCGGCCAGATCCTGCTGCTCTCGCCCCGCCGGCTCGCCGCGCGTGCCGCGGCCGAGCGCATGGCGGAGATGGCCGGAGAGCCCGTCGGCCGCACCATCGGCTACGCCACGCGCATGGACGCGCGTCATTCGGCGGCGACCCGCATCCTCGTCCTCACCGAAGGCATATTCCGCAACCGCATCCAGGCCGACCCGGAGCTGGCCGGCATCTCCGCGGTGCTGTTCGACGAGGTCCACGAACGCAGCCTCGACAGCGATTTCGGCCTCGCCCTCGCGCTTGACGCGCAGGCGGCGCTGCGGCCGGACCTCCGGCTGGTGGCGATGTCGGCGACGCTCGACGGCGGGCGCTTCTCCGCGCTGATGGGCGGCGCGCCGGTGATCGAGAGCGAGGGGCGCATCTTCCCCCTCGAACTGCGCCATGTCGGCCGCCGCGCCGAGGCGCGCATCGAGGATGAGATGGCGGCGGTGATTCGCCGCGCCCTCGGCGAGGATGAAGGCGGGCTGCTCGCCTTCCTGCCCGGCGTCGCCGAGATCGAGCGCACCGCCGAACGGCTCACCGGGCTGCCCGACACGGTCATCCTCCATCGCCTGCACGGCACGCTCGACCCGGCCGAGCAGCGCGCCGCGATCGCGCCGGCCCGGGCCGGGACGCGCAAGCTCGTCCTCGCCACCGCCATCGCCGAGACCAGCCTGACCCTCGACGGGGTGCGCATCGTCGTCGATTCGGGGCTGGCGCGCCGGCCTCGCTATGATCGCGCGGCGGGCGTCACCCGGCTGGTGACGGAGCGGGTCAGCCAGGCCGCCGCCACCCAGCGCGCCGGCCGCGCCGCGCGCCAGGGGCCGGGCACCGCGTGGCGGCTGTGGGAAGCGGGCGCGACCGCCGGCCTGCCGCCCTACGACCCGCCCGAAATACTGGAGGCGGACCTGTCGGCGCTGGTCCTCGATTGCGCCATCTGGGGAGAGGCCGATCCGGCGCGGCTCAACTGGCTCGATCCGCCGCCCGCCGCCGCCGTCGCCGAGGCGCGCACCCGCCTCGCGGCGCTGGAGGCGGTGGACGGCGAGGGGAGGCCGACCGCCCATGGCCGCCGCATCGCGGCGCTGCCGCTGCCGCCGCGACTAGCCCATATGCTGCTGGTCGCGGCCGACGCGCCACTGGCCGCGGAGGTTGCGGTGCTGCTCTCCGAACGGGGGCTGGGCGGCGCCGACACCGATCTCGAACAACGGCTGCGCCGCTGGCGCGGCGAGCGCGGCAGGCGGGCGGAAGCGGCGCGGGGCCTTGCCCGCCGCTGGCTGGGCCTCACCGGGCGGGCCGGGGCGCGGGGAACGGGGGAGGGGCTCGGCGCCTGCGTGGCGCTGGCCTTCCCCGATCGGGTGGCGCGGCGCCGCGATGCCAGCGGCGAGGACTGGCTGACGGCGGGCGGCCGCGGCCTGCGCCTCGATCCCGCCTCGTCGCTGGCGCGCGAGGACTGGCTGGCGGTGGCCGAGACCAGCGGCAGCGCTGGCGGCGCACGCATCCTGTCGGCCGCGCCGATCGATCTGCCGACGATCGAGCGCCTGTTCGCCGCCCGCATCGTCCAGCATCGCGCCCTGCAATTCGATCGCGCGACGGGCACGGTCGTCGCCACCCGCGAGCGGCGGCTGGGTGCCCTGCGCCTGTCCGGCGGGCCGGACGACGCCCCCGATCGCGCCGCGATCGCCACGGCGCTGGTCGCTGGGGTGCGTGAACACGGCCTCGGCCTGCTGCCCTGGGACGAGAGCGCTCGGGCGCTCCAGGCCCGCGCCGCCTTCGCCCGTGCCCATGGCGCGGACGTTGCCGACCTTTCCGACGCCGGCCTGCTCGCCGATCTCGACCAGTGGTTGCCGGCCCTGGTCGAGGGCCGCCGCCGGCTCGACGCGATCCCGGCGGGCGCGCTGCACGAAGCGCTCGTCGATCGACTCGGCTGGCCCGGCCGGCAGGCGCTTGACCGAATCGCCCCCACTCACTTGCGAAGCCCCGCCGGCAGCGCCCATCCGATTGATTATGCAGCCGACGGCGGCCCGGCGGTCGAGCTGCGCCCGCAGGCGCTGTTCGGCCTGTCGCGCCATCCGATGGTCGCCGATGGCCGTGTGGCGCTGGTGCTGCGGCTCACCTCGCCGGCCGGGCGGCCGATCCAGACGACGCGCGACCTGCCGGGCTTCTGGGCCGGCAGCTGGGCCGCGGTGGCGCGCGAGATGCGCGGCCGCTATCCGCGCCACCCCTGGCCGGACGATCCCGCCAATGCCGATCCGACACTTCGCACCAAGCCGCGATCTTGACGGCGGGCAGGCGTCTGCGGCAGGGGCAGATCATGACCGCACGCATCTATCAGCGCATGAAGAACGCGATGCAGTCCGGGCGTCATCGCACGGACCGCTGGGTGCTGGAGCATGAGCCGACCGAACCCAAGCGGCCCGACCCGCTGACCGGCTGGGCCGGCTCCGGCGACGTCCGTGACCAGGTCCGCCTCAGCTTCCCGACGCTGGAGGCTGCCAAAGCCTATGCCGAGCGTCAGGGCCTCGCCTATGTCGTCGTGCCGCCGCCGACGCGCACCCTCAAGCTGCAGGCTTACGCCGACAATTTCCGCTGATCGGGCAATCGAAGGGTCGCACCGGGATTCCGGCGCGCGCACGCTAGCCGAGCAGCCCCGGCCCCAACAGCGCCAGCAGCTTGACGTCCATCGCCATCCCCTCGTCGCGGCGCGCGGCGACGAACGCCGCGATCCCGTCCAGCGGCACGCGATGGACGGTGATCTCCTCGCCGCTGACCCCGCCCCCGTCACTGATCTTGCTGAGGCCGGTCGCCTTGACCAGCGTGAACGTCTCGCCGACCATGCCGGGCGACGAGGCGAACACGCCGACCAGCTCGAGATGCGCCGCCGTCCAGCCGGTTTCTTCCTCAAGCTCGCGGCGGGCGACCACCAGCGGATCGCGTTCCGCCGCGTCCTCGTCGCCGATCAGGCCGGCGGGCAGTTCCAGGCAGGCGCGGCCCAGCGGCACGCGATATTGCTCGACGAGCAGGACATGGCCGTCCTCCACGGCGAGGATCACCGCCGCGCCGATGCCGCGCGTGCGGGTGACATATTCCCAACGCCCCTGCGTCTTCGCCGCGATGTAGCGGCCCTGCCACATGGTCTGCGCCGCGTCGTCGTCGCTCATAATTCGATCACCCGGTCCGGCAGCTCGTTGGTATCGTCCGCGGAGCGTGGGAAGTGGACGTGCAGCACCTCGCCGATGCGCGCCACGGCCTCGGCCATGCCGTCGCCGGGCCGGCCGTCTTTCACCGCCGTGATCAGCGCCGCCATCGCCTCCCCCCACATGTCCGGCGTCACCTTGGCGCTGATCGCCGCATCGCCGATCAGCTCGGCGCGATGCTCGGCCAGCGAGAGGTAGAGAAGCACCGCGGTCGCCTTGCGGGTGCGCTGCTCGGCGCCGACACGGAACAGGTCGAGCGCCCGGGCGCGCACCCGCTGCGACTTGATCCGCCCCGGGGTCAACATCATCCGCACCGGCCACAGCCCGGCGATCAGCCGCGCGCCCGCAAACTTCAGGGCGAGCAGCACGAACAGCACGGTAAGATGCTCGCTCAGCGACGGCTCATGCGTCCAGCCGCGCTGCAGGATGGAATGCACCCATAGCAGCAGGTCCGGAAAGGCGGCGAGGGTGGCGAGCGCGAGGAATACCGCGATCAGCGCCCAGGCCAGCGGCACGTCGGCATAATCATCGGACGCCGGCGCGACGATGGTGACGATCTCGCCATCGGTGCCGGCCTCGGCGGCCGCCACCGCCGCCGATACCTTCTGCCGATCGGCATCGGTCAGTTGCACCTTCACCACGATCCCGATGCTCCGCCGCCGCCGAATGAGCCGCCGCCGCCGCCGGAGAAGCCGCCGCCCATCCACCCGCCGTCGCCGCCCCCGGACGAGCCGCCAAAGCCGCCGCCGCCGCCGCGACCGCCGTGGCGGGCGATATCGCCGATGATGTCGGCCGCGATCGGGCCCCACACCCACACCGCGCTGTCGCCCGAGCGATAGCGCTGGCGCCGTCCTCCGCCGCCGCCGCCGCCACCACCACCGCCGCCGCTGCGGAACAGGGTGAGCAGCACGAAGCCGCCGACGAGGACCCAGAAGATCAGCGGCAGCGGAATGCCGCCGCCGCCCTTGGCGCCCTCGCGATGCTGGGCCTTCACCGCGGCTGCGACGCGCGCGCGCGCTTCTTCGTCGGGCAGCGACAATTGCTCGACCAGCGCCGCGGTGCCGTCGGCGACGCCCTTGGGCAGATCGCCGGCGCGGAAGGCGGGCAGGATGGTCTGGTTGATGATCACCGATGACAGCGCGTCGGTCAGCACCGGCTCCAGCCCGTAGCCGACCTCGATGCGCACCTTGCGGTCCTGTGGCGCGATGATGAGGATCGCGCCGTTATTGACGTCCTTCAGGCCCACGCTCCAGGCGCGGCCGAGCTGATAGCCATAGTCGGCGATGTCCCGTCCGCCGAGGTCGGGAATGGTGGCCACGACGAGCTGGCGCCCCGTCTTCTGCTGAAGCTGGTCGAGCTGGGCGGTGAGCGCCGCCTTCTCCGCTGCCGGCAGCACATTGGCAGCGTCGACCACGAAGCCGGTGAACTTCGGGAAATCCTGCGCCATCGCTGGCCCTGCGACGAGTGCGCAGAGCGCCAGCAGCAGCGCACAGCAAAGAGCCCGGAGCGGGCGCACCCCGCGGCTCAGAAACTGACGCTGGGCGCGTTCTGGGCGTTGGGGGCGGTGGCCTCGAACGTCGTCATCGGCTTGGCGCCATAGATCAGCTTGGCACCGATCGCGTCCGGAAAGGTGCGGATGCGGGTGTTATAGGCCTGCACCGCCTTGTTATAGTCGCTGCGCGCAATCGTGATGCGGTTCTCCGTGCCCTCGAGCTGGGATTGCAGCGCCAGGAAATTGGCGTTGGACTTAAGCTCCGGATAGGCTTCCTGCAGCGGGCGGATCGCGCCCAGCGCCATCGTTACGCCGTTCTGCGCGGCGGCAAACTCCTTCACCTTGGCGGGATCCTTCAGATCGTCGCCGGAAAGCTGAATCGAGCTGGCGCGGGCGCGGGCCTCGGTGACGCGGGTCAGCACGTCGGATTCCTGCTTGGCATAACCCTTCACCGTGGAGACCAGATTGGGGATCAGGTCGGCGCGGCGCTGATACTGGTTCTGGACATCGGCCCACTTCGCCTTCGCCTCTTCCTCGGCGGTGGGGATCGAATTGACCCCGCACGCCGAGAGCGAAATCGCGGCAAGCGGCGCGAGCAGGACGAGACGCTGACGGGTCATGGCTTCATTCGCTCCAATCGTATCTTGAGCTATGAATAGGTAGCTTGCCCTCACTCCGCAACGTGACACTGTCGCCTCTTTGCGCCATTCTCGTGACGCTCACAGCCAGAGGGAGCACCCTATGCTCAAGGAATTCAAGGCGTTCATCGCGCGTGGCAATGTGCTGGATCTCGCCGTCGCGGTGATCATCGGCGCCGCGTTCGGCCGCATCGTCACCAGCCTCACCGAGGACATCCTCATGCCGCTGATCGGCAAGGTCAGCGGCGGCCTCGATTTTTCCGGCTATTTCCTGCGCCTCGGGCCGGTCCCGGCCGGCTACACCGGCTCGCCGGACGATTATGCCGCTCTGAAGAAGGCCGGCGTGCCGCTGCTCGGCTATGGCGAGTTCCTGACCGTGGCGGTCAATTTCGTGATCGTCGCCTTCATCATCTTCCTGGTGGTGCGCGCCGCGAACAAGCTCGTCGACCTCAGGTCCGCCCCGGCTGCCGAGCCCGCCGACGTCACCCTTCTTCGCGAGATTCGCGACGAGCTGAAGCGGCGCCCCTGAGGATCGGACGCTAGGCGGCGGCCAGATCCTCGGCCGTGGCGTCTGCCAGGCTGGTGCCGTCGAGGATGCGCGCGGTTTCGTCACGCACCACCAGCATCGCGCGGCGGACGGCGCAGCTCGCCTCGTCGACGCAATCCTCGCAGCGGCGATAGGCGGTGCGGCTGACGCAGGGGACCAGCGCCAGCGCGCCTTCCGTCACCCGCACGATATCGCCGAACGAGATCAGGTGCGGCAGCCGCGCCAGCCGGAAGCCGCCCTGCTTGCCGCGGTGGCTGACGACGAGGCCGGCGTCACGCAGTTCCGCCAGGATCACTTCGCAGAATTTGCGCGGCACCTGCGCGTCCGCAGCGATGCGGCTGATCGGCAGCGGCTGCGCGCACGGGGCCCGCGAGAGCGCGATCATCGCCCGAAGGGCATAGCGGGAACGCTGCGACAACATGCCGATCGGCTTGTAGGCCGATTGGTTGAAACGGCAAAGTGACTCTCCCCTTTTCGCCGGGCCTCGGGGCGCCTATATCGGGGGTGCCGGGTTCGCCCGGCTATGGTGATAAATGATGTCGTGAAATAGATGCAGCGGACCCGGGGGCAGTACCCGGCGGCTCCACCATCATCGGCGGCGGGCCTCCCCGATCCCTAGGGGGGAGAAGCCGCCGATCCTGATGGGGCCGAACCAGGATCGACGTGTATTCAAAGACGACGTTTTTGCCCGGCCTGATTGAGCCGTTAAACCGATCAAAACCACAAGTGCCAACGACAACGAGGCGCTCGCGATTGCCGCGTAATCAAGGCCTAACGGCTTAGATTACAAGGCTTGAACGCGGTTCGGGCCGCACCGGGCAACAGAAGCGGACACCGGCGGTACGGGGAGCACCGAGCAACAGAAGCTCCCCACTTTTTCACGGCGCCTTTCGCGCCCGCGCCTCTTCCAGCAGGCGTCGCGCGCGCAGCCCCATCTCCACCCGCGTCATCGCCAGCATGCCGAGCGCGAAGGCGAGCAGCACATCGGCGACCGTCACCGCGTCGACATGCCACGCCTCCGCCTGACCGGCCACGGCGCGTAGCCCCGCCCGCACCGCGATGAGCGCGACGAGCAGCAGCATCGCGGCCGGCGACGCGCGCTCGGAGAGCTGGTGTGTCTCGGGGTCGATCTCGACGTGCATCGTCCGTCCGCGCTGCCAGCCAATCGCGCCGCCGACCAGCAGCGCCACGCCCATCATCAGCCAGCCCGGCGCACCCGGTGGCCTCGCGGCGATCACCGCCGCGGCGATCACTCCGTAGAGCGTCGGCACGATCCATAGCCGTTCCAGCCGCAGCCGCCGGGGCCGGCCCATGCGACGGATGCGTAGCGCCAGCACCAGCAGGACGGCGAAGGCGGGCACGACATAGCCGAGCAGTTGCGGCGGATGGCCGGCGGTCATCGCGGAGGGATCGTCAGCCGGGCGACAGTCGCCCCGGCGTCGCGGAACAGGGAGAAGCCGCCGCCGAGCTGGCGCGTCAGCATGGTGACGATGCGCAGACCAAGGCTGTCGCCCTGCATGACGTCGAAATCCACCGGCAGCCCCTTGCCATTGTCGCGCACCTCGAGATGGACGGTTCCGTCGTCGTGGCGACGCATCTCTACGTCGATATGGCCCTGGGCGGTATTGCCAAAACCGTGTTCGAGCGCGTTGGCGATGGTTTCTGCGACGATCAGCGCCACCGGGATCGCCGCGTCCGCCCGCAATGATGCGGCGGGGGCGACCCTCACATCGTGGCTGATGTCCTGCCGCCCATTGGCGTCGAGCGTGTCGACGACGAGCTGGCGGAGGAACGTCGCCGGGCTCAGCGCGCCGCCTTCGGGATCATGCAGGTTGCGATGGATGCGCCCGATCACCACCAGCCGCCGCGCCGCCTCGTCCAGCGCGTTGCGGGCGTCTTCGTCGGCGATCCGGCGCTTCTGCAGGCCGATCAGCGAACTGACCACCTGGAGATTGTTGGAAATGCGGTGCTGTAGCTCGCGGAACAGCACGGCGCGGGTGTCGGCGAGCTGCTGGCACCGCGTCCGTTCCTGCGCGAGGCGGCGATTTGCGCGCTGCATCAGATGCACCATGACGATGTTCACCCCGGTGATGAACACATAAAGCAGCATCGACAGCAGCGCGCTGAATGTCACGCTCGCCCCGGCCGCCGGCCCGACATAGAGCGCCCACACCAAAACGCCGGAGAGCAGGGCGGCGACGATGCCCGGTCCGGCTCCGAACAGGAACACCGCCACCGTCACCGCTGGCAGGAAGGTGATCGAGGGGTAGCTGCCCGGCAACACCGGCGCCAGCAGCTCGCGCGCGATCAGGCCGGACATGGACAGCGCCACTGCCGCGCCATAGCCGAGCAACGGCCGGTCCACCGCGAGCGGCAGGCGCTCGATAAACCCCAAGCGTGTCGTCGCCCGGCCCATGGTTCTGCCCCCTTATGGGACAGTTTAGCAGCTTCGTGAGTGCATGGATACTAGCTGTAGATGCTTCATTAGGGCGGCTGCCAAGAAAAAGGGGCCTTTCGGCCCCTTTTCCTTCACTCGCTATGTGGCGAAGCTCAATCGTCGTCGCGATTGAGGAAGGCCGGCGCGAACTCCGGCGCGGGGCCGTCGTCATTGCCGCCCTCGCTGCGCTCGCGACGCGGGCCGCGATCGCCGCGGTCCCGACGCGGGCCGCGATCGCCATCGCGACGGCGGTCACCGCCGCGATCGCCACGGTCACCGCCGCGGTCGCCACGGTCACCACGGTCACCACGGTCACCACGCGGGCCACGCTCACGGTCGCCACCCTCACGCGGCTCGCGCGCGGGGCGGGTGTCGGGCAGTTCCTCGCCGGTCTCCTGATCGACGACGCGCATCGACAGGCGCACCTTGCCGCGCGGATCGACCTCGAGCACCTTGACCTTCACGGTCTGGCCCTCGGCGACGACGTCGGTCGGCTTGGCGACGCGCTCGTTCTTCATCTCGGAGACGTGGACGAGGCCGTCCTTGCCGCCCATGAAGTTCACGAAGGCGCCGAAATCGACGATATTCACCACCTTGCCGGTGTAGATCTTGCCGACCTCCGGCTCGGCGACGATGCCGATGATCCAGTTCTTCGCGGCCTCGATCTTCTCCGGATCGGAGGAGCTGATCTTCACCGTGCCGTCATCGTCGATGTCGACCTTGGCGCCGGTGGTGGCGACGATCTCGCGGATCACCTTGCCGCCGGTGCCGATCACGTCGCGGATCTTCTCCTTGGGCACGCTCATCGTTTCGATGCGCGGCGCATGGGCGGAAAGCTCCGTGCGGGTGTGGTCGAGCGCCTTGGCCATCTCGCCGAGGATGTGGGCGCGGCCTTCCTTGGCCTGGCTGAGCGCGACCTCCATGATCTCCCTGGTGATGCCGGCCACCTTGATGTCCATCTGAAGGGACGTGATGCCCTCCGACGTGCCGGCCACCTTGAAGTCCATGTCGCCGAGATGATCCTCGTCGCCGAGGATGTCGGAGATCACCGCGAAATCCTTGCCTTCAAGGATCAGGCCCATGGCGATGCCGGACACCGGACGCTTCAGCGGCACGCCTGCGTCCATCAGCGCGAGGCTGCCGCCGCAGACCGTCGCCATCGACGACGAGCCGTTGGACTCGGTGATGTCGGACAGCACGCGGATCGTGTAGGGGAATTCCTCCGGCGTCGGCAGCACGGGGTGCAGCGCACGCCATGCCAGCTTGCCATGGCCCACTTCGCGACGGCCCGGCGCGCCGAAGCGGCCGACCTCGCCCACCGAATAGGGCGGGAAGTTATAGTGGAGCAGGAAGCGCTCGTAGGAGAGGCCGTTCAGGCCGTCGATCATCTGCTCGGCGTCCTTGGTGCCGAGCGTGGTCGACACGATCGCCTGGGTCTCGCCGCGGGTGAACAGCGCCGAGCCATGGGCGCGCGGCAGGAAGTGCACCATCGCCTCGATCGGGCGGACGGTCTTCGTGTCGCGGCCGTCGATGCGGCGGCCTTCCTTGAGGATCGCGGTGCGGACGATCTCGCCCTCGAGCTTCTTGGCGAGCTTGCCGGCCTTGAGGCGGGTCTCGGCGTCGGCGTCCTTGAACGCCTCGGCGAGCGGCGCCTTGGCCTCGGCGATCGCGGCCTGACGCTCGGACTTCTTGACCAGCTTGTAGGCGTTGGTGATGCCCTTGCCGACCAGCTTCTTGACCTGCGCCTTGAGCGCGCTGTCGTCGCTGGTGGGCAGATCCCACGGCTCCTTGGCGGCCTGTTCGGCGAGGCCGATGATCGCGTCGATCACCACGCGGGACTGCTCATGCGCGAACACCACGGCGCCGAGCATGACCTCTTCCGAAAGCTCCTTGGCTTCGGATTCGACCATCATCACCGCGTCATGGGTGGCGGCGACGACGAGGTCGAGATCGCCGGCGGCGATCTGCTCCTGCGTCGGGTTCAGCACATATTCGCCGTCGATATAGCCGACGCGCGCCGCGCCGATCGGCCCGAGGAACGGCACGCCGGAGAGCGTAAGCGCGGCCGAGGCCGCGACCATCGCCAGAATATCCGGCTCATTCTCGCCGTCATAGCTCAGCACCTGGGCGATGACGTTGATCTCGTTGTAGAAACCCTCGGGGAAGAGGGGGCGCACCGGGCGATCGATGAGACGCGAGGTCAGCGTCTCCTTCTCGGTCGCGCCACGCTCGCGCTTGAAGAAGCCGCCCGGGATGCGCCCGGCGGCCGAATATTTTTCCTGGTAATGGACGGTGAGCGGGAAGAAATCCTGGCCGTCCTTCACCGACTTCGCAGCGGTCACCGCGCAGAGCACCACCGTCTCGCCGAGCGTCGCCAGCACGGCGCCGTCAGCCTGGCGGGCAACACGGCCCGTTTCCAGGGTCAGCGTCTTGCCGCCCCACTGGATTTCCTGCTTCTTGATATCGAACATGGTTTTTCCTTGTTGCCGGCGGGCCTATCCCACCAGCGGCCTCAATCCCGACGAGCGGCCGGATTGCCGCGCCGGAAAACGAAGCGGCCCGCCAATCGGCGGGCCGCTCGTGGTCACTTGCGAAGGCCGAGCTTCGCGATGAGTTCGTTGTAGCGGGTCGCATCCTTCTTCTTCAGATAGTCGAGAAGGCTGCGGCGCTTGTTGACCAGCATCAGCAGACCGCGGCGCGAGTGATTGTCCTTCGCGTGGGTCTTGAAATGCTCGGTGAGGTTGCTGATCCGCTCGGTGAGGATGGCGACCTGAACCTCAGGGGAGCCGGTGTCGCCCTTGGCGCGGGCATTGTCCTCGATGATGGCGGTCTTGCGTTCAGCAGTAACGGTCATTCTATGGTCCTCGACATCGCGTTCACAGGTTGAAGCCGCGTTCCACCCGGACCTCGCCCTCCTCGACCATGACCAGCGCCACCGGGGCGCCTGCGTCGATCGCGAGATGGAGGCCGTCGGAGGCGGCGATCCCGATCACCTTCCGCCCCTGGCGGAGCAGCCTTGCCTGATCGGGGGTGACGGATAGAGCCGGGATGTCGTCCAGCCCCGCCGCCAGCGGCAAGAGGGTATTTTCAAGGGCGCGGCCCTGCCCGAGATCGAGCAACTTGTCCAGCGAAATCGCCCTTTCCAGGGTGAAGGGGCCGGCTTTCAGCCGCCTCAACATGGTGACATGGCCGACCGTGCCGAGCGCCCGCGCAATGTCTCGCGCCAGACTGCGGATATAGGTGCCCTTGGAGACGCGGGCGATCAGCGTCGCGGCGTCGGGCGTGAAAGCCTCGATGGACAGGGCGTGTATCGTCACCGGCCGCGCGCGCATTTCGGGCGCCGCCCCGGCGCGGGCGAGGTCATAGGCGCGGCGGCCGTCGACCTTCAGAGCGCTATAGGCCGGCGGCACCTGCTCGATCGCGCCGGTGAAGCGGGGCAGCGCCGCCTCCAGCGCCTCCCGCGTCGGGCGTACGGCGGAGCTTTCCACCGCCTCGCCCTCGCCATCCAGCGTGTCCGTCTCGGTGCCGAAGGCGATGGTGAAGGCATAGCCCTTGTCGGCATCCAGCATTCGGCCGGACAGCTTGGTCGCCTCGCCCAGCGCGACCGGCAGCACGCCCGAGGCGAGCGGGTCCAGCGTGCCGCCATGGCCGACCTTGACCCTGGCATAGCCGCCGAGGCGCAGGGCCCGCTTCGCCGCAGAGATGATCTGCGTCGAGCCCGGGCCGACCGGCTTGTCGATGATCAGCCAGCCATTGAGCGGCGGCCCGTCCCGATCGGTCACCGCGCCCGCCATTCCTCGGCGAGGATCGAGAAGCAGACCGTGTCGCGAACGAAGCCGGTCCACAATTTCTTGTGCCGCCGCAGCACTCCCTCGCGCACCGCGCCCAGCTTCAGCACGGCGGCCTGGCTGCGTTCGTTGCGGGCATCGACGCGGAACTCGATCCGCTGGAAGCCGCAGGCCAGCGCATGATCGATGAACAGCCGCTTGAAGCGCGCATTCAGCCCGGTGCCGCGGGTCGCGCGGGAGAGATAGGTGCCGCCGATCTCCAGCCCGTCACTGTCGGCGTCGATGTTGAGATAGCCGGACATGCCGATCAGCACGCCGCCGGCGAACAGCGCGAACGGCACCCGCGCGGCATCGTTGATTATGCCATCGAAGCTCGCGTCGAACTGCCCCGCCCCGAAGCTGCGCGGGTAAAGCGTCCAGAAATCCTCGTCCCCGGAACAGGCGGCGCGCAGCCCTTCGCGATGATCCTCGACCAGCGGCTCGACATGGACCACGCCATCGGCGAGGCGGGCGGGAAGGGCGGTGCGATCAGCCATGGGCCTGCTCCATATAATGGCGGCGGCACAGCGCGACGTAGCGATCATTGCCGCCGATCTCGGTCTGCGCGCCGGAGATAACGGCGCTGCCCTTGGCGTCAATGCGCAGGTTCATCGTCGCCTTGCGGCCACAGGTGCACACCGCCTTGATCTCGCTGAGCGTGTCGGCGATCGCCAGCAACTGCGCCGATCCCTCGAACAGCGCGCCCCGGAAATCGGTGCGCAGGCCGTAAGCGAGCACCGGTATGCCGATACGATCGCAGATATGGGCCAGCTGCAACACCTGATCGCGGGTCAGGAACTGCGCCTCGTCGACCAGCACGCAGGCGAGCGGCGCCTCGTCGTGCCGCGCAGAGGCCAGCGCCCGGATGTCTGTGCCCGCGTCGAACGCATGAGCCGGCGCCGACAGGCCGATGCGCGACCGGATCATGCCGCGCTCGTAGCGATCGTCGACTGCGGCGGTGAACAGCATCACCTCCATGCCGCGCTCGCGATAGTTGAACGCCGCCTGTAGCAGCATCGTCGATTTGCCGGCGTTCATCGACGCATAATAGAAATAGAGCTTGGCCACCGGCCCGTTCAGCCCGCGTCGTCGTCGCTGTCGGGCTCCGCGCCGAGGTCACGCGCCACCTTCGGATCGCGCAGCAACGCGTCGATGCGGCCGCCCTCCTCGAAGCTCTCGTCGGCGACGAATTTCAGCTTCGCGGCATATTTGGTGTTCACCCGCCGCGCCACCTCCGACTGAAGATAGGCGGTGTTGGTGCGCAGCGCCTTCAGCACCGCCGCCTCGTCCGCGCCGAGCAGCGGCTTCACGAAGGCGGTGGCGTGGCGCAGATCCGGCGACATGCGCACCTCGGTGACCGAAACGCTGTGCGAGGCGAGCGTATCGTCATGCACGTCGCCGCGCATCAATATGTCCGCCAGCGCATGGCGCACCTGCTCGCCCACGCGCAGCACGCGGACGGAGCGTCCTTCGGAGGTTTCGTTGCGGCGCATATGATCTTCATTCCGCAAGGAGATGGGCCATCCTGCCGTCACCCCGAAACAGGTTCAGGGTGACGGCGGGAGGTTACAGCGTCCGTGCGCGCTCCTCGACCTCGAAGGTCTCGAGATAGTCGCCCGGCTTGACGTCGGTCGAGCTGTCCAGCGTGATGCCGCATTCCAGCCCGGCGCGGACCTCGGCCACATCGTCCTTGAAGCGACGCAGCGAGGCGATCTTGCCGTTGTAGATGATGACGTCGTCGCGGGTGAGGCGGGCGCGCAGGTCCTTCTTGATATAGCCCTCGGTGACGAGCAGGCCGGCCGCCTTGCCGTGCTTGCCGGCGGAGAACACCTCGCGCACCTCGGCGCGGCCGACGACTGTCTCGAAATATTCGGGCCCAAGCTGGCCGGCCATCGCCGCCCGGATCTCGTCGATCAGGTCATAGATGACGTCGTAATATTTGAGGGCGACGCCGTCGCGCTGGGCGATCTCGCGAGCCTTGGCGTTGGCGCGGACGTTGAAGCCGATGATCGGCGCGCGGCTGGCGGCGGCCAGCGTCACGTCGCTCTCGGTGATGCCGCCGACGCCGGAATGCAGCACGCGCACCCGGATGTCGTCATTGCCGAGCTTGGTGAGCGATCCGACGATGGCCTCCACCGAGCCCTGCACATCGCCCTTCACGACCACCGGATATTCGGCGGCCTTGGAGGCGTTGAGCCCGGCGAACATCGATTCCAGGCTGGCGGGCGCCGACGTGGTGCGCTTCGCCGTCGCCACCGACTGGCGATATTCCGCCACCTCGCGGGCGCGGGCCTCATTCTCGACGACCGAAAGCTGGTCGCCGGCATGAGGCACGCCGGTCAACCCGAGCACCTCGACCGGCATGGAGGGCAGCGCCTCCTTCACCTGCTGGCCACGATCGTCGACCATGGCGCGGACCTTGCCGCTCTCCATGCCGACCACGAAGACGTCGCCGACGCGCAGCGTGCCGCGGCGAACGAGGATCGTCGCCACCGGCCCGCGGCCCTTGTCGAGCTTGGCCTCGATCACCGTGCCTTCGGCGGCGCGCTCGGGATTGGCGCGCAGCTCGAGGATCTCGGCCTGCAGCTGGATCTTGTCGATCAGCTCCTCGAGGCCGGTGCGCTTGAGGGCGGACACCTCCACCTCCTGCACTTCGCCGCCCATGCTCTCCACCTGCACGTCATACTGGAGGAGCGCCTCGCGGACGCGCTGCGGGTTGGAGCCGGGCTTGTCCATCTTGTTGATCGCGATGATCATCGGCACGCCGGCGGCCTTGGTGTGGTTGATCGCCTCGATGGTCTGCGGGCGCAGGCCATCGTCGCCGGCGACGACGATCACGACGATGTCGGTAACGTTGGCACCGCGCGCGCGCATCTCGCTGAACGCCTCGTGGCCGGGCGTGTCGAGGAAGGTGATCTTGTCGCCCGACTTCAGCGTCACCTGATAGGCGCCGATGTGCTGGGTGATGCCGCCGGCCTCGCCGGTGGCGACATCGGTGCCGCGCAGCGCATCGAGCAGGCTGGTCTTGCCGTGGTCGACATGGCCCATGATCGTCACCACCGGCGGGCGCGCCTGCAGCGTCTCGTCGGCGTCGACATCGTCATGGGTGGTGAGGTCGACATCGCTGTCGGACACGCGATTGATGTTGTGGCCGAATTCGGTGACGAGCAGCTCCGCCGTGTCCTGATCGATGACCTGGTTGACGGTGACGGGCATGCCCATCTTGAACAGCGATTTGACGAGGTCGGCGCCGCGCTCCGCCATGCGGTTGGCAAGCTCGGCGACGGTGATCGTCTCCGGCACGTTGACGTCGCGCACCTGCTTGAGGGCGGGGCCGCCCATCTGGTGCGAACGGCGATCCTTCTCGCGGGCGCGCTTCAGCGCCGCGAGGCTGCGGGCGCGGGCGCCGCCGGTGTCGTCGTCGAGCGCGCGGGTGACGGTGAGCTTGCCGGACTGGCGGCGATCATCGCCCTTGCGGTCGCGGGTCGGGCGGGCCGGCTCCGGGCGCTTGGGCGGAATCACTGGCGTGAAGCGGCGCGGCGGCGGCGCGGCGGCGGCGCTGCCACCCGCGGCGGGCGCCGCGGCGGCCGGACGCGCCTCTTCGGCGCCGGATGCGGGGGCGCCGGGCGCCGTGCTGGCGGCTGCCGCTTCGGCGGCGGCACGAGCGGCAGCTTCCTCGGCGTCGCGCACCGCCTGGGCTTGGCGCTCTTCCTCGGCGCGGCGATTTTCCTCGATGCGGCGGCGCTCTTCCTCATTCGCCTCGGTGCGCTCGCGCTCCTCGCGGCGGCGGGCTTCCTCGAGCGCCGTCATGCGCGCTTCCTCGGCCTCGCGCAGCAGGCGCTCCTGCTGCTCGCGGCGCTCCAGCGGCGTCATCGGGCGCATCGGCGCGGGCGGCGGCGCCGGGCGCGGGGCGGGGGCAGGGGCGGCTGCGACCGGGGGCGCGGGCGCCTGGGCCGGTGCGGGCGCCGGCTGCGGAGCGGGGGCCGGGGCCTCCGCCACGGGCTCGGGCGTATCCGGCAAGGGTGCCTCCCCCGGCTTGCGGAAGACGCGCGCTTTCTTCGTCTCGACGATCACGGTGTTCGAGCGGCCATGGCTGAAGCTCTGCTTCACCTTGCCCGTCTCGACCGTGCGCCGGACGCCCAGCGGCGCCCGCATACCCAGTTTCGGCTTGTCCTGATCGCTCATCTAAACGCCCGTACCTTCAATCAAAAACCCGGTCAGCACCGGCGGCCCCTGCAACAGCGTCGCAAGGGCGCGTGTCCGTATCGCATCCGATGTAATGGCGCCACCGCCCGACCGCGTTTTCCACGCGCACGGCAGCTCGCCCGTCGACGATAGCGACAGATACCACATTCTCGCGGCCCAACGCCAACGACAATATGGCGCGTTCGGTCGGAATAACCAGACCCTGACGGCCGGAACCTTCCTCGTCCATGCCGACGCGCCATGCCTGATCCAGCTTGCGCCGCCCGTCGCCCGCGTCGCGGGCGTGGAGAAGGAGGCGGACGCGCCCGGCGCGGGCCGCCTCGGCGATCCGCTCGCCGCCGGTGAGCAGGGTGCCGCCGCGCGCCTCGAGGCCCAGCCGGTCCAGCGCGTCGCGGGCCAGCGCATCCTCGATGCGCTGCGCGAGATCGTCCGGCACGGTCAGCGTCTGGGTACGGAAGGCGCGGAGGAGGGCGCCGCGCAGCTTGCCCTTGGCGATCGCCTTTTCGAGCGTGGCGCGATCGACGCCGATCCACGCGCCGCGCCCGGGGGCCTTGGCGCGCACATCCGGGGCCACCACCCCGTCCGGGGACAGCGCGAGGCGGACGAGGCGCGACCGCTCGCCCTGCGTCCTGGTGAGGACGCAGGTCCGCTCCGGCGTATGCCCGTCGTCGTCTAGAGCGAGAAGTTGGTCATCCTTTGCCATCCGCGGGAGCGTCTCCCTGCGCAGGCGCGGCCGCCGGGCGGTCCGCGATGAGGATGCCGCCAGAGCCATAGCTGTCGGTCGGCACCTCGACGATGCAGACCTGCACGGCGGCCGGCGACTTGCCGAGCCGCTCGACCATCGAGCGGGTGACGTCGGCGACAATGGCCGAGCGCTGCTCGCGGGTGACCGAGCCGGCGAGGCGGATGTCGATGAACGGCATCAGGCGTCGCCCTCCGCGGCCGCCGGCTGCTCCTCGTCGGCGAACCAATGGGCGCGGGCGGCCATGATGATCTCGTTGCCCTGATCCTCGCTCAGGCCATATTCGGCGAGCACGCCGCCCTTGTCCTCGGGCTTGCTCTTGGCGGCACCCTCGGCGCGGCGGCGCGGCTCGGCGCGCTTCTTCTGGATCAGCTCGTCGGTGGCGAGGTCGGCGAGGTCGTCGAGCGTGCGGATGCCCGCCTTGCCGAGCGTCACCAGCATCGCCTCGGTGAGGTAGGGCAGATCGGCCAGTGCGTCCTCGACGCCGAGCGAACGGCGCTCCTCGCGATTGGCCTGCTCGCGCCGCTCCAGCGCCTCGTTGGCGCGGGACTGAAGCTCGGAGGCGAGTTCCTCGTCGAAGCCCTCGATGCCGGCGATCTCGTCGGCCTCGACATAGGCGACCTCTTCAAGGCTCGAAAAGCCCTCGGCGACGAGCAGCTGGGCCAGCGTCTCGTCCACGTCCAGCTCCTGCTGGAACATCTCGGAATTCTGGACGAACTCCTTCTGGCGCTTCTCGCTGGCGTCGGCCTCGGTGAGGATGTCGATGGCGTGGCCGGTGAGCTGGCTGGCGAGGCGCACATTCTGGCCGCGGCGGCCGATGGCGAGCGACAGCTGGTCGTCGGGGACGACCACTTCGATGCGGCTGTCCTCCTCGTCGATGACGACGCGGGCGACCTGCGCGGGCTGGAGCGCGTTGACCACGAAGGTGGCGGTGTCCGGCGACCAGGGGATGATGTCGATCTTCTCGCCCTGCATCTCCTGCACGACGGCCTGCACGCGGCTGCCCTTCATGCCGACGCACGCGCCGACCGGGTCGATCGAGCTGTCACGGCTGATCACGCCGATCTTGGCGCGGCTGCCCGGATCGCGGGCGGCGGCCTTGATCTCGATCACGCCGTCATAGATTTCGGGCACTTCCTGCGCGAACAGCTTCTTCATGAAGTCCGGATGGGCGCGGCTGAGGAAGATCTGCGGCCCGCGCGTCTCGCGCACCACCTTGAGGATCAGCGAGCGGACCCGGTCGCCGACGCGCACCACCTCGCGCGGGATCTGCTGGTCGCGGCGGATGACGCCCTCCGCGCGGCCGAGATCGACGACGACGTGGCCGAACTCGACGCGCTTGACGACGCCGGTGATGATCTCGCCGGCGCGATCCTTGAACTCTTCATACTGGCGGTCGCGCTCGGCGTCGCGGACCTTCTGGAAGATCACCTGCTTGGCCGCCTGGGCGGCGATGCGGCCGAATTCGAAATTGGGCAGGGGATCGACGATGAAGTCGCCGATCGCGGCGCCCTTCTGCAGCTTCTGCGCGTCGGTGACGGAGACCTGCTTGAAATAATCCTCGACCTCCTCGACCACCTCGACGACGCGCCACAGGCGCAGATCGCCGCCCTTGCTGTCGATCTTCGCGCGGATGTCGTTCTCGGCGCCGTAGCGGGCGCGGGCGGCGCGCTGGATCGCGTCCTCCATCGCCTCGATGACGATGTCGCGATCGATCAGCTTCTCGCGTGCCACGGCATCGGCGATGGCGAGCAGCTCGGCCTTGTTGGCGGAGATGGCGGTGGCCATGGCGGGATTACCTTTCCTGTCTGATGCTGTCCGCGCCTTCGGTCGAAAGCGGCGCGGTGGCCTTGATGAGCGCGTCGGTCAAGAGCAGCTTGGCGCTGCCGATCGACGCAAGCGGGATGGCGATGTCGCCGGATTTGGCGGTGCGGACGAGGACGGCGTCGCCCTCCAGCCCGAGGAGCGCGCCGTCGAACTGCTTGCGCCCGTCGAGCGGCACGGCGAGCCGGATGCGCGCCTCGAAGCCCTTCCAGTCCTCATAGTCCCGCGCACGGGTGAGCGGGCGATCAATGCCGGGCGAGGAGACTTCCAGCCGATAGGCCTCCTCGATCGGATCGGCAGCGTCGAGCACTTCCGAGATGCGCCGCGACAGCGCCTCGCAATCGGAAAGGTCGAGCTGGCGCGTGTCGGGCCGTTCCGCCATCACCTGCAGCGTCGGGTCGGACTTGCCGCCGTACATGCCCACGCGCACGAGATCGAGGCCAAGCGCCCTGGCCTCGGGCTCGATAAGCTGGGTGATCGCGTCGATGTCGGCCATGCCGCTCCCGTGGTAAGATCGTGCGCCTTCGTTGCCGGCGCCAGCGGCGCCGACCTCGGCAAAGTTACCAATGTCGAGAGAAGATGGTGGCCATATAATCCAGGCCGCGACATCCGGCAAGGCCGCTCGACGCGTCCCGACGACGCTGGCGATCCGCCCCGGAACGCATCTCAATCGTATACAGAATGCAATTCTGACCTTGTATGCACCCCCAGGCATGGTAATTGGGGTGTGCCTCGTCGGCCATGCGAAGGCGCCAGAAAAATCACGGATTGGGAGAGATATCGGTGAACATGGGGAGGAAGATGGCCGCGCGCCGCATGGCCGCGCTAGTCGTTTCCGGTCTGGTCGCGGCGACCCTGGGCGGGGGCGCCCCGGCGGCGCCCACGGATTGGCCGAGCGCCGGCCAGGATCCCGGCGGCCAGCGTTTCTCGGGCCTCAACCAGATCACCGCCAGCAATGTCGGGCAGCTGCGCGAGGCCTGGGTCTATCACATGAAGCCGGCGGACGGCTCCGGCGGCACACGGCTGGTGACTGCCGAGACGGTGCCGGTGGTGATCGGCGATACGATGTTCATCTCGACGCCGTTCGGCCGCGTCGTCGCGCTCGATGCGGCGAAGGGCACCGAGAAATGGTCCTTCACCATTCCCGACAATGATCGCCCGAACGCGCGTGGCGTCGCCTACTGGCCGGGGGCGGGCAGCGCCAGGCCGGTGGTGATCTTCGCCACCCGCCTGGGCCGCCTGTATTCACTCGATGCCGCCACCGGCCGTCCGAGCGCGGGCTTCGCCGAGAATGGCATGCTCAACCTCAAGACGCCCGACGTCATGACCACGGGCCTCGACAAGCCTTATGTGGTGGCGGCGACCCCGTTCATCTTCAAGAATCTGGTGATCACCGCCGGCGGCTCCCCCGATGCCGCCGCCAAGCTCGGGCCGAACGGCAATATCCGCGCCTGGGACGTGCGCACCGGCAAGCTGATGTGGACCTTCCAGTCCGTGCCGCTGCCCGGCCAGAAGGGCCATGAGACGTGGGGCGGGGATAGCTGGAAGGATCGCGCCGGCGTCAACGTCTGGGGCTATATGACCGCCGACGCCCAGCGTGGCATTCTCTACCTGCCGTTCGGCGCCCCCAATAACGATCGCTCCGGCGTCGATCGTCCGGGCAACAACCTGTTCGGCAGCTCGCTGGTCGCGATCGACGCCAACACCGGCAAATATCTGTGGCATTTCCAGGTCGTCCATCACGACATCTGGGATTACGACACCCAGTCCCCGCCGACCCTGTTCGACGTGAAAAAGGGCGGCAAGGTGATCCCTGCCGTCGCCACGGTGAACAAGAACGCGCTGATGTTCATCCTCAACCGCGTCACCGGCGAGCCGATCTTCGGCGTCGAGGAGCGGCCGGTGCCGCAGGGCGGCGTGCCCGGCGACCAGCTGTCGCCGACCCAGCCCTTTCCGGTGCTGCCCGAGCCGCTCGCCCAGAACACGCTCCGCCGCGACAATCTCTACAAGGATACGCCCGAGCATAAGGAATGGTGCGAGCGGCTGGTCGACGACAACAACATGCTCCTCGGCGAGCAGCCATTCACGCCGATCGCGGTCGATCGCTATACCGTCAACCTGCCCGGCACGCAGGGCGGCGTGAACTATTATGGCGGCGCCTTCGACCCGAAGCTGGGCCTGTTCATCGTCAATGTGAACAACCTCGCCCAGCCGATGCGCATGGTGAAGCAGCCCGACGGCAGCTACGTGAATTCCGGCCCGCTCGCCGGCACCCGGCGCTTCTGGAACCCGGACAACCACCTGCCGTGCGGGCCGACGCCGTGGGGCCAGCTGGTCGCGGTCGACGTCAATACCGGCAAGATCGCCTGGCGCTCGACGCTCGGCATCACTGAGAGCCTGCCGGCGGGGAAGCAGAATACCGGCCGTCCCGGCCTCGGCGGCGCGATCGTCACCGCCGCCGGCCTGACATTCGTCGGCGCCGTTGACGATTTCCGCTTCCGCGCGTTCGACACGAAGACCGGCAAGGAATTGTGGGCCCACAAGCTGCGTGGTTCGGCGGTGGCGACTCCGGTCACCTATCGCGGCGGCGACGGCAAGCAATATGTGGCGGTGATGGCCACCGGCGGCGGGCAGGTCGGTGCGGAGCTGACCAGCGACGAGCTGGTCGCGTTCACGCTGCCGTAATTCGAGTTGGTGTCACGTGCCCCATCGGCACCGGTAAAGAGCGAGCGTATGAAACTGATTCCCTCCCTGCTTCTGCTGCCCGCGCTGGGCGCCGCCGCGGCGCTCGTCGCGCAGACGCCAACGCCGGCGCCGACACCTCCCGCGCCGCCACCGGCGGCCGCGGCGGCGCAGGGCGGGTCGCCCTTGCCGCCGGGCCCGGGGCACGACACGATGGTCCGGGTCTGCTCGGGCTGCCATGCGCCCGATATCGCCGCCCAGCAGCGGCTGACCCCGGACGGATGGCACGAACTGGTGGAAATGATGGCGAATAACGGCGCCGTGGCCACCGACGCCGAGCTGGCGGAGATCACCGTCTATCTGACGCGAAGCTTTCCGGCTGACCAATTGCCGGGTCGGTGATAGGCTGGATAGGCGTTTGAAATGTAATTGTTCGGCTTTGGTACAGAACACCCGGGTGCTTGACATTGGTATGACCAGAACCCATATCGGTCAGAGATTAGTATGAGTGGAGTTATCGGCAAGCGACGCTGAAGCAGGCTGAAAATCGCGCGGGCCCGGGTGGGGCGGCGCGGGGCTCAGTTTCCAGCTTGTTTGCGAAGAGTTTCGAGGATTCGGTCCTCCCGCCGCCAGCCCCCAGATCCTGCGGCGGATCCTGCTCGCGATGGGCCCTGCCCATCGCGAGCAATTTTTTGTGCGCAGAAGATCGCCGCGCCGCGGGCGACAGCGGCGAATCGGTCCGGCCGATTTGTGCGCCTTTCCGCGCGGCGACAAAAAAACCCGGGGGCCGGCAGGCCCCCGGGTCGAACTCCGACCGTCATGGTCAGATGCGGACGCGGACGCCCACCACCAGATAGCGGCCCATGATCGGGTAGAGGCCCGGATTGATCGGCGGGAATTCGGTCGGCTGGCCATTATTGGCGGGCCAGAAGACGAATTTGTCGAGCAGGTTTGAGCCGTTGAAATAAAGAGTGATCGGCTTGCCCCCGCCGACGATGTCGTAGGAGATGTTGGCGCCGAGATAGGCGACCCGCGAGATGTTGTTGCCGTCGCCCTCATAGAAGGTGCCGGCCTGCGGCAAGCCATTCACATATTGCGGCTGCATCGTGCGGTGCATCGGCCCGATGTAGCGAACGTTCGCCCCGACGCTGAACGGCCCGCGCGTGTAATCCGCCGACAGCGTAGCCTGATCCTTCGGAATTGCCGCCCCCAGGCGGAAAGTCTGGATCGGGGCGTTCGGATCGGAGGCGGACACCGCCTTGAAGCCGTGGCTGCCGATCAGACGCAGGGTGAGTCGGCCCGCACCGAGATTGAGCCGCTGGCTGATTTCGTAATCCAGCCCCTTCTGGATCGCATAGGCCTGGTTGAACAGCCTCGAATAGGTCATCAGCGGGAAGTTCTCGCTCGAGCGATCGCTGAACGGCAGCGGCCGGATGATGAACGCGCATGTCGGCCCGGTGCCACCCGAATCCTCGCAATATTGATTGGCGTTGGTGGAATTGAGGGTCGTGATCTGATCCTTGATGTGGATGTTGTAATAGTCGACCGACATGCTGAAGCCTGGAATCCAGCGCGGCTGCCACACAGCGCCTGCCGTGAAGGTGTCGCCTTTCTCCATCTTCAGGTCGGGGTTGCCCGACGAGATGTTGACCACGTTCGAACTTGTGCCGGTGTGGATGTCGTTGAAGTTGCCGCGCGTCGAACCTCCGCCCTGGAACATCTCGTAGAGCGTAGGCGCGCGGATATCGCGGGATTTGGTGACGCGCAGCCGTAGCTCGTCGATCGGCGACCAGGTGCCGCCCACCTTCCACGCCCAGGCAGTGCCGGTGACGCTGTAGTCCACATACCGGGCCGCGCCATTCAGTTCGAGCCGCTGGAAGAAGGGCATGTCGGCGAGCAGCGGCACCGCCAGCTCGCCGTAGAGCTCCTTGATGTTCTGCTTGCCGGAGGAGGGCGCGACGTTCGTCGAGTTGAAGGTTGCGTAATAGGCGGCGTTGGCCGCGCGCAGGCCCTCGGCAACGCCGTTGAGGCCGCTGGCAGTGGTCGAGGCAGGGGGATTGGTCGGATCGAAGCCGGGCTCCATCAGATCGACATAGACATTGCCGATATTGCTGGTCTGATTGAGCTTCTGGGTGCGATATTCGGCACCAAGCGCGATGTTCACCGTTCCGGCCGGCAGATCGAACAGGCCGCCCGAGATATTCGCCGCGAAATTATGGACCTGCTGGACGAGCCGCCAGGTGGAGGGCGTGCCCGCGATATAGTCGTAGGAGGCCGCTGAGGGCGAGCCGTTGCCGAACGGGTTCCACGGCGTACAGCCGGGCAGCGCTCCCGGATTGGTCAGGTCAACCCGGCAGACGATATTGCCATTGGGCATGCCTGTCCTGAACTGGCCTTCGTCGACCGCGTCGGAGGCGGCGAGCCATTTCGCTTGATCGAAATTGCCGAAATGCTTGGTGTTCAGCCTTGAGCGGCCACCTGAATAGTTGAGCGACCAGCGGAAGGTGTCGAACAGCGACCCCTTGATGCCGGCCAGCGCCGTCCATGCCTGGGTGTTGTTGAACACCCGCTTGTAAGGCTGGTCCCCCTCGACACGGCTGGCTACGAAGGACGCGACCCCGGCAGCGTTCATCTGATCCCGGACATAGTCCGGGAGGAAGGCGTTGTCCGCGAAGACCTGCCAGGCATTGAACTGGGTCCCGGCGCCCACCGTGACGAAGCTGGTGTCGGATTCCGAGAAGCTCCCCTGCGCGAAGCCGGTGATGCCGCCGCCGAAATCATAATCGGCGCGAGCGAAAGCGTTCTTCGTCTTCAGACTGGCGGTCAGGGTGGTCCCGAAGGATACCGAGGTATCCTCGCCGCCGATATTGAAGTTGGGCGTGCCTGTCGGCGTGCCGAGGTCGGCCCGGTGGACGCCGAGCTGCGAAACCGGGCCGCCTTGAAGGGTCGGCTCGAAGGTGTAGCCGGTGAGTGCCCAGGCGGAACCGGCGGTCGCGCTCTGACGCAGTTCGGCCTGTGCCGCAGTGCGGCCGACGCCGATCAGCGTGCCATAGGTGGCCGTGGCGAGGCGGATGTTCTCTACCGGCGTATAGGGATTTTCCGGGCAGCCGCCCGCGCCGCAAGGCCGCGCGGGATTGGCGCCGACATTCACCCAGCCCCCCTCATAATTGCCGCCCCAGGGGCGCTGCCCATTATCGGGAATGCCGGCCTGGTGGAAATAGTCGACGCTCGCCTCGAGGTGCAGGCGCTCCCCCAGGAACATGCCGCCTGCGAACGAAAGTTTCTGCTGCGCGGCGTCCCCGCGGCTGGAGATGCCGAGCTGGCCATTGGCCTTGATGCCGGTGAATTTGGTGTCGAGGATGTAGTTCACCACGCCGGACACCGCATCCGAGCCATAGGCCGCAGACGCGCCGCCAGTCACCACGTCGATGCGCTGGACCAGCGCCTGCGGGATGATGTTGGTGTCGGTGGCGCCGTTGTTGCTCGTCGCGGGCAGCCGCTGCCCGTCGAGCAGCACCAGCGTCTCGATGGAGCCGAGATTGCGCAGGTTCAGGAAGTTGCCGGCGCTCGCGGAATTGCCCTGGCTGATGGCGACGGTGGCGCCTGTGTTGGCGCCGCTGAACTGCGGCAGGCTGCGCAGGCCCTCGGCGATGCTCTCCGGTGCCTTCTTGAGCAGTTCGGCGGTAGAGACCACCGTCACCGGCGTCGGTGCCTGATAGCCGTTGGTGATGATGCGCGAGCCGGTGACGACGACCTCCTCGGTGCTGTCGCTCGCCGGCGCGGCAGCGGGCTGCGCGAGCGCGGTGCCGACCGCCAAGGACGCCGTGCCGACAAGGAGCGCCCCGCGCAGGATCGTTCTCGGTGTCATGTCTGTCTCCCTCGTCGTTTTTTTAAGCCGCCGTCGTGCGCGGCGGCTCGCCCTTTGATCTGGATATTGTATTCAGACGAGGCCGAGCGATCAACGAGAAAGCCGTCATAGTTAATACAATACGGCGACGTGTTGCATGCGGGACGCATGCGGCAGCCGTCGCGCAAGGTCGGCCGCGGCTATGTCGCGGCGAACATCGGCGCCGGTCCGGCAATTCCGGCGGACGCAAAAAAACCCCGGAGCCCTGAGGCTCCGGGGTCGAAAGCCCGAATATGGAAGGTTCAGAAGCGGGCGCGGACGCCGACCACGAAGTAGCGGCCGACCACGTCATATTGCGACTGGAAGGACGGGTAGAATTCCGTCGGCTGGGCGTTGTTCTGCGGCGCGAACACGAACTTGTCGAGCAGGTTCGAGCCGTTGAAGTACATCGTGATCGGCTTGGCCCCGCCGACGATGTCGTAGGAGATGTTGGCGTTCAGATAGGCGACCGGCGAGATCCGGTTGTTGTCCACGAACACGTTCGGCTGCTTGGTATAATAAAGCGCGCCGACATAGCGAACGTTGGCGCCGATGTTGAACCGGCCGATCGAATAATCGGCCGACACCGTGATCGAGTCCTTCGGCACGCCGGCCGCCGCACCCGCCAGATAGTTCGGGTAAAGGGCGTTCGGGTCCGAGGCCTGGACATATTTGAAGACGTGGTTGCCGAGGAAGCGCAGGTCGAGCTCGCCATTGCCGACCGGCAGCCGGTAGTTCACCTCGTAATCCAGGCCCTTCTGGATGGCATAGGCCTGGTTGAACGGCGTCGTCGAGATCGACAGCGGGAAGTTGTCCGGCGTGCGATTCTCAAACGGCAGCGGCCGGATGATGAAGTTGCACGTCGCGCTGGTGCCGTTCGAATCCTCGCAGAGCTGGTTGATGGTGTTGTTGCTGAGCGTGGTGATCTGGTCCTTGATGCGGATATTGTAATAATCCAGCGACACGCTGAAGCCCGGGATCCAGCGCGGTTGCCAGATGCCACCCAGGGTGATCGTGCGCGCCTTTTCCGGCTTCAGGTTGATATTGCCGGTGCTGAGCGTGATCAGGTTGGTGTTGGCGCCGGTATGCAGATCGGTGAAGGTGCCGCGCTGCGAGCTGACGCCCTTGAACAGCTCGTAGAGGGTTGGCGCACGGATATCGCGCGACAGCGTGCCGCGGAACCGCAGCTCCTCGATCGGCGACCAGCTGCCGCCAACCTTCCATGCCCAGATGCTGCCCGAGACGCTGTAGTCGACGTAGCGCGCGGCACCGTTCAGATCGAGGCGATGGAAGAACGGCACGTCGGCCAGGATCGGCACGGCGAGCTCGCCATAGGCTTCCTTGATGTTCTGCTTGCCGAACGAAGCGCCGACATTGGTCGAGTTCCACAGATTGTTGAACACGCCCGCCGCGGTGCGCAGGCCGTCGGCCTGGCCGTTGAGCTTCGTCGGATCATTCTTGCCGCTCTCGGAAACGCCCGGATCATAGAGCGGGATCGGCTGGCTGGGATTGGCGTTGCTGGTCTGGACCAGCTTCTGCGTACGATATTCCGCGCCGGCGGCGAAGCTCACCGGGCCGGCCGGCAGGTCGAACAGCGAGCCGGTGAGGCTGGCGGCGATGTCGTTCGACTTCTGCGTGACGGAGTAGCGCGAACTGGTCTGGAAATAATCATAGGAGGCCTGCGACGGCGAGCCGTTGCCGAACGGGTTCCACGGCAGGCAGCCCGGCAGCAACCCCGGATTGGTGAGGTTCATGCGGCAGACGATGTTGCCGTTGGCGGTGCCGGTGCGGAAACGCCCTTCGTCGACGGCGTCGAGCGCGGCGAACCATTTCGTCTGGTCGAAATTGCCGCGATGCTCGGTCTTCAGCTTCGATTCGCCGTGCGAGAAGTTCACGTTCCACTTGAAATTGTCGAACAGCGAACCCTTGAATCCGCCGAGAATCGTGAACGCCTTGTTGTTGGTCAGGACCCGCTTCGGTTCCTGATCAGCCTCGACGCGGCTGGCGACGAACGACGCCACATTCTGGGCGGCCATCTGGTCGCGGACATATTGCGGGAGGAAGGCATTGTCCGCGAAGATCTGGAAGGACTGGAACTGCGTGCCGGCGCCGACCGTGACGTAGCTGTTGTCCGAATCCGAATAGCTGCCCTGCAGGAAGCCGGAGATGCCGCCGCCGAAATCATAATCCGCACGCGCGAAGGCCTGCTTGGTGCGCACCATCGAGGTCAGCGTGGTGCCGAAGGTGACGGCGGTATCGGCACCGCCGACGTTGAAGTTCGGCGTGCCGGTGGGCGTGCCGAGATCGGCACGGTGGACGCCGTTCGCAGACACCGGCCCGCCGACCAGCGTCGGCTCGAAAGTGTAGCCGGCGAGGCTGAACGGCGTCTGGCCGCTGCGCAGCTCCGACTGGGCGGCGGTGCGGCCGAAGTTGATCAGCGTGCCATAGGTGCCGTTGGCCAGCCGCACATTATAGACCGGGGTGTAGGCGTTCTCCGGGCACACGCCGGCCGCGCACGGCTTGCCGTTGCTGTCGACGCGGAGCGGGTTCTTGCCGACATTCACCCAGCCGCCGTCATAATTGCCGCCATAGGGCCGCTGGCCATTGTCGACGATGCCGGGCTGGTGGAAATAATCGAAGCTTGCCTCGAGGTGGAGGCGATCGTCGAGAAAGGATTTGCCGACCGCGATGGCGAATTTCTGCTGGGCATTGTCGCCGCGGCTCGACACGCCGGTCTGGCCATTCACCTTCACGCCGTCGAACTTGGTGTCGAGCACGAAGTTGACGACGCCGGCCACCGCGTCCGAGCCATAGGCCGCGGATGCGCCGCCGGTCACCACGTCGACGCGCTGAACCAGCGCCTGCGGGATGATGTTGGCGTCGGTGGTGCCGTCGAAGCTGGTCGGCGGCAGGCGCTGGCCGTCGAGCAGCAGCAGCGTCTCGATGGCGCCGAGGCGGCGCAGGTTCAGGTAATTGCCGGCGCTGGGCGTGCCGGCCTGGCTGCTGGTGACGTTCGCGCCGGCGGTGTTGACGAACTGGGGCAGGCGGGCGAGGCCGGCGGCAAGGCTCTCCGGCGCCTGCTTCAGCAGTTCGGTGGTGGACACCACCGTCACCGGCGTCGGCGCCTGATAGCCGTTGGCGACGATACGCGATCCGGTGACGACGATGTCGTCGCCGGCCTGGGCGGAGCTGGCGCTTGCCGAAGCGACGCGGGCGCTGTCGGCCGGTGCCGCGGCGTCGCCCGGCTGGGCGCCGGCGGTCGGATTGCTCTGCACCGCCGGGCCCTGGCCCGCCGGGATGGCAACGGACTGCGCATTCGCGGTGCCAATGGCGAAGCCCGCCGTGCCGACCAGAAGCACAGCACGCAGAATCGTGCTAGAAGCCATGTCTCTCTCCCTTCATTATAGTTATGGGAGTCCGGCCACGCAGATGCGTGTCAGGACCTCACCCCTACATGAATACTGTATGCAACCCAGGGCCGCGTCAACACGCAAGCCACGGCTGTCACGGTTTATCGTTGCCGCAATGTTTCAAGCTGTTGCGCAATTGCCGCGATCAGCGGCGCCGGTAGCGGAAATACCAGACCTCATGGCCCTTGCGACGGGCCTTGGCTTCGTAACGGGTCTCGGGCCAGCCGCCCGGACGCACCAGGAAGTCCTGGGGCTCGTTGGCAAGCCATTCGAACTCGGGTTGATTTTGCATCACCATCATCGCCCAGCGGCAATAGACCGGATCATCCGTACCGAGGCGAAATTCGCCGCCCGGCTGCAATTTCGCGCCGATGAGCGCCATCGGACCGGGATTGACCATGCGGCGCTTGGCGTGACGCGCCTTCGGCCAGGGGTCCGGATGGAGCAGGTAGACGAAGCGTAGTGCCCCGTCGGGCACACGCTCCAATACGTCGAGCGCGTCGCCCATGTGAATACGGACATTGGGCAGATGTCGGTCGCGAACCTGCGCCAGCGCGCCGACGACGCCGTTGAGGAACGGCTCGCAGCCGATGAAGCCATGGTCGGGCAGCAGGTCCGCGCGATAGCCGAGATGCTCGCCGGCGCCGAACCCGATCTCGAAATGCAGCGGGCGATCGTCGCCGAACAGCGTGACGGCATCCACCGGCCCTTGTTCGGGGACGGCGATGGCCGGCAACAACTGCTCGACCAGATCGGACTGGCCGGCGCGCAACGCATGGTTCTGCCGCCGGCCGTACAGGCGGCGGATCGTCATCGGGTCGTTCATGGCGCGCGGCTTAGCGCCGTCGGCGGGGCTGGGGAAGCGATGCCGGGCGCCCGCCCGATTCTTAGCGCAAAGATACCACGCCCTTCGGCTAATCCGATGTGGATCATACGGATAGCCGGGCGAGGCGGGCCGAATTTGGTATTGCCAAACGGGTCTCAGGAGTTAACGTCAGCCCTATCCGAAGAACAGAAGCGCGCCACGGGGGCATCCGCACCGGCTTTCCGCATCTATTTCCAGGGATTCCTCCAACTCCGCTCGCGCGGGGTGGGGCGAGGTCGTCACGATCGAACAGGGGTGAGACGCATGATCCGCAACCGGGCCGCCAAGGCCATTTCTCTGGGTGTCGCGCTGGGCGCTCTCGCTGCGATGATGGCGCCGGCGCCGGCCGCTGCCAAGGATGTGCTGATCCATGCCGGTACGCTGATCGACGGGGCGAGCGCCACGCCGCGCTCGAAAGTGTCGATCCTTATCCATGACGATCGCATCGCCGAGGTGCGCGACGGCTTCGTGCGGCCGGGCCGCGGCGTCGAGCTGATCGACCTGTCGGGCGCGACGGTGCTTCCCGGCTTCATCGAGTGCCACGACCATATCTCGTCGAGCGGCGACCGCCGCCCGCTCAACCGTTTCGTGCAGAGCGAGGGCGACGCGGTGATCGCCGCCGTCGCCAACGCCCGCAAGGAGATCGAGGAGGGCTTCACGACCGTCCGCGACCTCGGCTCCGGCCCGCTCACCGCGCCGGCGATCATCCGCGCCATCGAGGCCGGGCAGATCATCGGCCCGCGCTACTGGACGGCGCTGCAGGCGATGGGCCCGACCGGCGGCCATTCCGATCGCCTCAACGGCCTCAGCCCGGCGATCAGCGTCGAGGGCCGCGACGATGCGATCATCGATGGGCCTGAGGACGCGGTGGTCAAGGTGCGCGCGCATCGCCGCAACGGCGCCACCGTGATCAAGATCATGCCGTCCGGGGGCGTCGGCTCGATCGGCGACGATCCCAACCACATGACGATGACCGACGCCGAGATGAAGGCGGCGATCGACACCGCCCACGCGCTCGGCCTGAAGGTCGCCGCCCACGCCCATGGCAAGCAGGCCATCGACCACGCCATTCTCGCCGGCGTCGATTCCATCGAGCACGGCACCTATTCCGATGATGAGAGCTACCGGCTGATGAAGGAGCATGGCACCTTCCTCGTGCCGACGCTGCTCGTCGCCGACGCGATCTACCAGACGGCGGTGAAAACCCCGGACCGGCTGCCGCCGACCGTTGCCGAGAAGGCCATCGCCGTCACCCCGACGATGGTCGGCAATGCCGGCCGCGCCTATCGCGCCGGCGTCAAGATCGCGTTCGGCACCGATCAGGGCGCGACTTCCGGCCGCAACAAGGCGGAGGAGTTCGCGCTGCTCGTCAAGGCCGGGCTGACGCCGATGGACGCGATCTTCGCGGCCACCCGCAACGCCGCCGAGCTGATCGGCACGCCGCAGGACATCGGCTCGATCCAGAAGGGCCGCTACGCCGACATCGTCGCGGTGAAGGGCGATCCGCTCGCCGATATCACGGTTCTCCAGCGCGTCCAGTTCGTGATGAAGGGCGGCGAGACCGTCAAGCGCGACGGCAAGCTCCTCCGCTAGTTCCGGCGCGACGCCCGCGCCATTCCAATTCCAGTCCGAGGATCGGTCATGAAGACTCTGCTCGCCGCCTCCTGCCTCGCCCTTGCCGTGATGACGGCTGCCACCCCGGCCGACGCCAGGGACGTGGTCATCCATGCCGGCCGGCTGATCGACGGCGCCAGCGCTACGCCGCGCACCAAGGTTTCGATCCTTGTCCACGACGATCGTATCGTCCGCGTCGAGGACGGGTTCGTCACCCCGCCGGGCGCCGAGGTCATCGACCTGTCGGCGAAGACCGTGCTGCCCGGCTTCATCGACGCGCACGACCATATCTCGATGAGCGAGGACTGGAGCACGCTGGCGCGCTTCACCCATACCGACGGCGATGCCGTGCTCACCGGCGTGCGCAACGCCCGCCGCGACATCGAGACCGGCTTCACCACCGTGCGCGACGTCGGCTCCGGCCCGCTCGAGGCGCCGGCGCTGATCCGCGGCATCGAGGCCGGAACGATCATCGGCCCGCGCATCTGGACGGCGCTGGAAGCGCTGGCGCCGACCGGTGGCCATTCCGACGCGCAGAACGGCATGCGCGGCGACATCAGCTTCGCCCAGCGCGACGCGGCGATCATCGATGGCGCGGACGACGCCCGCTACAAGGTGCGCGAGCATCGCCGGCGCGGCGCCATGCTGATCAAGATCATGCCCTCGGGGGGCGTCGCCTCGATCGGCGACGATCCCAATCACATGACGATGACCGACGCCGAGATGAAGTCGGCGATCGATACCGCCCACGCGCTGGGCATGAAGGTCGCGGCGCATGCCCATGGCAAGCAGGCGATCGACCATGTGATCATGGCCGGCATCGATTCCGTCGAGCATGGCACCTATGCCGACGACGAGAGCTACCGGCTGATGAAGGAGCATGGCACCTTCCTCGTGCCGACCCTGCTCGTCGCCGACTGGATCTACCAGACGGCGGTGAAGACCCCGGACCGGCTGCCGCCCACCGTCGCCGAGAAGGCCATCGCCGTCACCCCGACAATGATCGGCAATGCCGGACGCGCCTATCGCGCCGGCGTCAAGATCGCCCTCGGCACCGATCTCACCGGGCTCTCCGGCCGCAACAAGGCGGAGGAGTTCGCGCTGCTCGTCAGGGCCGGCCTGACCCCGATCGACGCGATCTTCGCCGGCACCCGCAACGCCGCCGAGCTGATCGGCGCGCCCGAGGATATCGGCTCGATCCAGGCCGGCCGCTTCGCCGATATCGTTGCGGTCAGCGGCGATCCGCTCACCGATATCAAGCTGCTCCAGAAGGTCGATTTCGTGATGAAGGGCGGCGAGGTGCTGAAGACCGGCGGCAGGATGGTGATCCGCGACTGAGCCAGCGCGGACGGACGGACGGACGAACGACACGAAGAAGGGAACAGGAATTGCGCATCGTTACCAGCTTGTTGAGTGCCACCGCGATGATGCTGGCCGCGGCCACGCCCGCGCTCGCCAAGGATGTGGTGATCCACGCCGGCCGGCTGATCGACGCGGTATCCAATGCGCCGCGCAGCAAGGTCAGCATCATCATCCATGACGATCGCATCACCGATGTGAGGGACGGCTTCGTGACGCCGCAGGGCGCCGAGGTCATCGACCTTTCGACCAGGACGGTGCTCCCCGGTTTCATCGACGTTCACGATCACGTCACCGGCGGCGGCGCCCGGCGCGACCGGCTGCGCGGCACGCCGGAGCAGGCGGGCATGCAGTCGGTGTGGAACGTGCGCGCCATCCTGAAGGGCGGCTTCACCTCGGTGCGCGATGTCGGCGGCAATATCGAGGTGCTGGCGGCGCTGCAGGATGCGGTGGATCGCGGCCTCGTCCCCGGCCCGCGCCTGACCATTTCCGGCCCGGCGATCAGCCCCACCGGCGGCCATTCCGATCCGACCAACGGCATTGATCCGCGCTGGGAGCGTGCGGACGACTGGAAGATGACGGTGATCGACGGCCCGGACGAGGCGATCCGCGCCGTGCGCGAGCTGCGCAAGCGTGGCGCCCAGGTGATCAAGATTCACTCCTCGGGCGGCGTCGCCAGCGTCGGCGACGATCCTAACCTCCAGTTGCTCAGCGACGATGAGCTGAAGGCGATCATGACCACCGCCCACTCGCTCGGCCTGAAGGTAGCGAGCCACGCCCATGGCAAGCCCGGCATCGACGCGGCGATCAAGGCCGGCGTCGATTCCATCGAGCACGGCACCTATTCCGACGCCGAGACCTATCGCATGATGAAGGAGCGCGGCACCTACATGGTCCCGACGCTGTTCGCCGCGCAGGAAATCTACGACATGGCGGTGAAGTCCCCGGACAAGCTGCCGCCGACCGTCGCTGAAAAGGCCATCGCCGTCACGCCGACGATGAAGCACAACGCCGCCAACGCCTATAAGGCCGGCGTCAAGATGGCGCTCGGCACCGATCAGCTCGGCTATCGCCCGCATGGCGAGAATGCGAAGGAGTTCGAATATCTCGTCGCCGCCGGCATCAAGCCGTTCGACGCGATCATGATGGGCACGCGCAACGCCGCCGACCTGCTCGGCAAGACGCAGGATGTCGGCTCGATCCAGAAGGGCCGCTATGCCGACATCGTCGCCGTCGATGGTGACCCGCTCGGCGACATCACCGAGCTGCAGCGCGTCAAGTTCGTGATGAAGGGCGGCAAGGTCTACAAGCAGAACGGCGCGATGCTCGCCGAGGATTGATCGCCCGCCCGGGAGGAAGAAGGGCCGGCCTCCGTCGTGGAGGTCGGCCCTTTTTTTGCAGTCAGGCGCTAGCGCTGGCGGGCCGGATGCGGCAGCGGCGCAGCCCCGCGCCGGCGACGCCGAAGCCGAGCAGCATCGTCGCCCAGCTCGCCGGCTCCGGCACGGCGGCGGGGCTCGGCCGCTCCGTGGCCACATTGATGAACACGAAGGTCAGGTCGTTATAATCCCGGTCGCCCAGGTTCGGATCGTCCTCGAAGCTGACGAACACGCCCGCCGGCACGTCCGGGACGAGCGGATCATAGGCATAGGCGGCGGAATAGACATGGTTGAAGCCGCCGGCATTGAGCGACGCATCGCTGGACAGGCGAAAGCTGTCGCCGCCGCCCACCACGTCAATGAAGAATTCCAGCGTGTCGCCGGCGCGCGCCATGCCCAGTTCGGAAACGCTGTAGATGGCCGGATTCGGCCCCAAGCCGTTGATCGGGAACACGCCCTGCGCGATTTCGACGCCGTTCACTTTCAGGCCGAGCGAAATCTGGAAGCCGGCCGATGCGCCCATGAAATAGGCATAGATCGGGCCATCGCTGACGGCGTTGAAATCATAGACTGCGGGGTTTTCCACGCCGCGGTCGGGATAGACCGGGGTGGCCGCGTCCGCCGGTGCGGCGAGGGTGAGCGCCGCCGCCATCGCGATCGGCAGGGTGATGGACATGCGCATTGGCCGGCGTCTCCTGAAGGGGCTGGCGATGCGGCGCCGCGAGGCGATCCAGCTCCGTCGCGAAGTTGAGAGGAGACGGGGGGCAGCCCGCCCCGGTTTCCGTCAGATCGGCACGGACGGTCGCTGCACCACCGCCTTGAGCGCGAAGCTCGACTGGATGTGCGCCACGTCGGTGATGCGGGTCAGCTCGCCGAGCACGACCTGATAATGGTCGAGATCGCGCACCACGACGCGCAGCAGATAGTCCGACCGCCCTGTCATCATGTAGCAGCTGACGACATGGGGCAGCTTCTCGACCGCCGCCTCGAAGGCGCTCATCGTCGCTTCCGCCTGGCGTTCCAGCGTGACGAACACGAACACGCTGATCCGGCCGGCGATCTTCTCCTCGTTGAGGATCGCCGTATAGCCTTCGATATAGCCGTCGTTCTCCAGCCGTTTCACGCGCCGCAGCGTGGGGGTGAGGGACAGGCCGATGCGCTCGGCAAGGTCGCGCCAGCTGATCCGTCCGTCGCCGCTGAGGGTGCGCAGGATGCGGACGTCCATGCGATCCAGCTTGCCGCCATTTTCCAGGATGTCGTTCATGGCTGTATCGGCACCTGCTGCGCGTCGATCAGGCGATAGAACACGCCGCCGCGATCTGCGCGCACCAATTCCATGCGGCCGCTCAGCATGATCGGCTCACTGCCCGCGCTCACCGGCCCGGACAGCCGCGCCTCGACGAAGCGCTGCGGCCCCGGCGACATGTGGAAGAAACAGTCCGGCTGCGCCGCGAACAGCAGCATGCGATGCTGCTTGGCGTCGGCCTCGTCCAGCGCCATCGGGAAGCCGACCAGCTTCACCTTGGTGCCGTCCAGCGCGGCGACGTCGCCCGGAAAGCTCGGCTTCAGATGGCTGGCGCCCTGGGCGTCCGTCCACTCCACCGCCTCGGTCTCCTCCAGCGTGTCCCATGACAGCGTGCCCGGCACGTTCGGGGCCAGCCGGTCATTATGGGCGAACGCCGGCGCGGCCAGGGCCGATCCGGCGGCGATTATCGTCGCGAAATAACTGATTACCCGCATATTCCCCCCAATTCCGGCCCAAGCCCGGACAATCGGTCGACCCCCCGCGCTTCGTCAAGGCGCACAATTGGACAGGGGGCATGACCCTGGTGATTCCGGTCGGATGGTGATGTCAGGGCGACAGGCGGGTGACGACCTGATCCGGGCGCACCCGCTCCCGCTCCGCCGCGCGCTCGGCGGCGGTGCCGATCAGCACGACGCCGGCGACGCGCTCACCCGGCGCGACGCCGATCAGCGCCGTCGCGCGATCGTCATAGGCATGCCACCCGGTCAGCCAGTTCGCTCCGAAGCCGAGCGCCTCGGCGCCGTTGAGCAGATTCATCGCGACGGCGCCGGCGGAGAGCCATTGCTCCCACTCCGGTACCTTGTGCCCCGGCACCGCCGCCGAAATCACCGCCACGACAAGCGGCGCGTCGGCGAGTTTGCGGGTCGACACCCGTGCCTTGGGCGCATCCTCCCGCGTCTCGGCGATCGCCATCAGCCGCTCGATCCAGCGCGCCTTCGCCTCGCCCTCGATCAGCACCAGTCGCCACGGCGCCAGCCGGCCGTGATCGGGCACGCGCAGCGCGATCTCCATCAGCCGCGCGATCGCGGCGGCGTCCGGCCCCGGGGCGGCGAGCGCATCCGGCGCCGCCGATCGCCGCCGCGCCAGCAGGTCCGCCAGATCCGGGGAGGGGGAAGGGCTGGTCATGGCGCTCCTTTTTCACGTCGCGGGTTGGTCCTCCATAGGCGCTCCGGCCCGCTTCCCGCCACCCTTGACGACTCCCGACTCGCGTGATCAATGATGCCGACGCCGCAGCGCAGCGACGCAAAAACAGGCGGGGTCGGGGACAAGGGGGCTCTGAACATGACGCGACAGCACAGCCGCAGAGGATTCATCGGTCTCGCCGGGGCCGGCATGGCGGGGCTGGTCGGCACGCCTTGGCTGGACGCCGCCCTCGCCGCGGAGGGCGGGGACGCCGATCTGGTGGTCTTCAACGCCAAGGTCTACACCGTCGACGATCATATGGCCCGCGCCCAGGCTTTCGCGGTGCGCAACGGCCGTTTCGTGGCGGTGGGCAGCAACGAGCTGGCCCGCGCGCTGGTCGGCCCGCGCACCCAGCAGATCGACGCCAAGCAGATGACGATCGTGCCCGGCTTCATCGATTGCCACAACCACGCCACCGGCGAGGTGCTCGTCTACGAGGTGCTGGTCGGCAATCCGTTCGAGGTCGAGTTCGTCACCATCCAGAGCATCGTCGACAAGCTCAGGAAGAAGGCCGGCGAAACCGCGCCGGGAACCTGGGTCGAAGGCTTCTTCTTCGACGATACCAAGGTCAAGGACGGCCGCGAGCTCAACCGCTACGACCTCGACAAGGTCTCCACCCAGCACCCCGTCGTCGTGCGCCATCGCGGCGGCCACACCTCCTATTACAACAGCCGCGCTCTGGAACTTGCCGGCCTTACCGAGGCGACGCCCAATCCCCCCGGCGGCACTTTCGACAAGGGGCCGGACGGCAAGCTGAGCGGCCGCGTCACCGATCGCGCCCGCGCGGTGTTCGAGAAGGTCGGCACGCGGCCGAGCTACACGCCTGCCCAGCGCGCCGAGCGCAGCCGCAACGGCCTCGCGCATATTTCCAAGGCGTTCGTCCGCTACGGCCTCACCGGGGTGCATCATCAGGGCGGCGACTTCTTCGCGCTCCAGCAGGTCCGCGCCAATGGCGACCTGCTTCACCGGGTCAGCTTCGAGACCAGCGGCGCGATGCTCGACGCGATGATCGCCAACGGCATCCGCACCGGCTTCGGCGACGAATGGATCAAGCTCGGCGCCACTTCCGAACACACCGTCGACGGCTCCTTCTCGGAGCGGACGATGGCGATGAGCACGCCTTACGAGGGCATCAGCCCGCCCTACAAGGGCAATGTCACCGAAGGGCAGGACGTGCTCAACGCCTGGGCCGAGAAGGTCCACCGCGCCGGCATCCGCATGAATTGCCACGCCAATGGCGATGTCGCCATCGACATGGTGCTGAAAGCCTATGAGCGGGTGCTGGCGATGATGCCGGCTCCAGCTGCGCGGCCGAAGATCACCCATTGCACGATGATCAACGACGATCTGCTGCGGCGGATCAAGGCCTCAGGCGTGGTGCCGGCGGCCTTCACCACCTACGCATATTATAATTCCGACAAGTTCCACTTCTACGGCGCCGAGCGGATGAAGAACTGCATGCCGTTCCGCAGCTTCCTCGACGCGGGCATTCCGGTGTGCGCGGGATCGGATTTCAGCCCGGGACCGTTCGCGCCGCTGATGGGCATCCAGGGCATGGTGACGCGCACCGGCTGGAACGGCGAGACGTGGGGCGCCAACCAGCGCGTGACGGTGGCCGAGGCGCTGCGCATCAACACGCTGAACGGCGCCTATGCCTCGCAGGAGGAGGACATCAAGGGCTCGATCACCCCCGGCAAGCTCGCCGATTTCGTGATGCTCGCCGACGACATCCACACCATCGCGCCGGACAAGATCAAGGACGTGAAGATCGTCCGCACCGTCACCGGCGGCAGGACGGTGTACGAGGCATAGGGCCGGGCCGGCGGGTCCGCCCGCCCGCCCACGCCAGAACTCACCGCTGGCGTGATCCGGCTGTCCTGCGGCAGGTGCCTCCGGCGAAATGCACGGTCGGGACGGGCGGAGCCGGGAGTCCGGATGGCGCCGGCCGAGCACGGGCGATATAGTCCCGGCCAATGTTCACCGGAGTGACCGAAGATGGCGATTTCCGTCCTTTCTGCTGATCGGGCGAAGCGCCGATGACCGAGCCGGGGGCACTGCACCAGACCGCCCAGGAGGGCTTTTCATCGGCTGCCGACGTCTATGCGCGCGGCCGGCCGGATTATCCGCCGGCCGTCGATGACTGGCTGCGCGACGTGGCGGGCATCGGCCCGGGCAAGCTGGTCGTCGAGCTGGGGGCGGGGACGGGGAAGTCCACCGCCCATATCCGCGCCCTTGGTGCCGGGGTGATCGCCATCGAACCGGTAACGGAGATGCGCGAGCAGCTCGCCCGCGCCTATCCGGAGATCGACGCGCGCGACGGCACCGCCGAAGCCATCCCGGTCGCGGACGGCGCTGCGGACGCGGTGCTGTGCGCGCAATCCTTCCACTGGTTCGCGACGGCGACCGCGCTCGCCGAGATTCGCCGCGTGCTCAAGCCGGGCGGGGTGCTGGCGCTTGTCTGGAACGTTCGTGACGAGAGCGTCGACTGGGTGGCCGAGCTGGAGGCGATCATGGCGCCGTTCCAGGGCGATACGCCGCAATATACCACCGGTCTGTGGCGCAACGCCTTCCCGGCGGACGGCTTCGGACCGCTCGAGGCGGCGCAATTCGCCAATGGCCATGAAGGGCCGCCCGAGCGCGTCATCGTCGATCGCACGCTCTCCACCAGCTTCATCGCGGCGCTGCCCGAGGCGGCACGCGATCGCTTCGCCTCGCGGGTGCGCGTGCTGATCGCTGAAACACCCGAGCTGCGCGGCAAGAACCGCGTCACATTCCCCTATCAGGTGCATGTCTACGCGACGCGCAAGCTCTGATAGTAGACAGTCCGCGACAGGCGCCGTGCCTGCGCCGAATGGCGCGAACCCTCTGCTCGGGCGCCCGAAAATTTCCGATGACGCGGCGAAGCTGACGCGCTAGGGGGAGGTCCTGTATACAGTGGACCTCCTAATGGTGCCACGGGCCGCAAGGGGCGGCGGCCCGCCGATGCCGGGGTGAACCACAGGATCGGTATTCTGGAGAGGGACGGTAAAATGCGCTTTGGCGTCAAGGTGATAGCTGGACTGGCACTTGCTTCCGTGTTGGCCCCGCTGATGGTGCATGGCCAGACGACGAAGGGCGGGGGGCCGCTCAAATCCGCGTCGAATCTGCCGTGGCCGGCGCCTTTCGCCAAGCAGGTCGACGCGCCGCCCGCCCTGTCGCCCGCCGATGAGCTCAAGACCTTCACGATGCCGCCCGGCTGGCATGTCGAGCTGGTCGCTGCCGAGCCGCTGATCCGCGATCCGATCCTCTCCGAGTTCGACGGCAATGGCCGCCTCTGGGTGCTCGAGATGCCCGGCTTCGCCGTCAACGAGAAGATCGACAACAGCTTCGAGCCGATCAACACGCTGGTCGTCCTCGAGGATACCAATCACGACGGCGTCTACGACAAGCGCACCGTCTTCGCCGACAAGCTGATCATGCCGCGCGCGTTCAAGATCCTCGACAAGAATTGCGCGCTGATCGGCGAGCCGCCCAAGCTGTGGAAGATGTGCGACACCAATGGCGATCTGAAGGCTGACAGCAAGGAGCTGATCGCCGACACCTTCGCCACGCAGGGCGTCGTCGAGCATGGCGCCAACGGCCTCTACTGGGGCATGGACAATTCGATCACCGTCGCCGAGCACACCTGGAACGTCGCCTTCAAGGACGGCAAGTTCACCACCACGCCGACGCTGAGCCGCGGCCAGTGGGGCGTGACCCAGGATGATGGCGGCCGCATCTACCGCAACGTCAACACCGATCCGCTGTTCGTCGATTATGTCGCGTCGCACTATTATGTGCGCAATCCCAACCTGGTGCGCACCTCCGGCCTTTATGAGTCGCTGGTCGATCAGGAAAAGACGCAGATCTGGCCGGCCCACCCGACGCTCGGCGTCAACCGCGGCTATCGCAAGGAAGTGACCCGCGAGGACGGCTCGGCCTCCTATTATCAGGGCGTGTCGTCGCCGATGATCTATCGCGCCGACAAGCTGCCCAGGGAGATCCACGGCAACGCCTTCGTCGTCGACGGGCCGACCAACATCGTCCACCTGCTCAAGCGCCAGGACGACGGCACCGGCACCCTTTCCGCCGAGGATTTCTACAAGAAGGGCGAGTTCCTCGCCTCCACTGACGAGCGTTTCCGCCCGGTATCGCTGACCCCGGGCTGGGACGGCACCTTCTACATCGTCGACATGTATCGCGGCGTCTCGCAGGACGGCCCGCTGCAGACCGATTACCTCCGCAGCTATGTGCTCAAGCACAAGCTGTGGGAGGGCATCCACATGGGCCGCATCTATCGCGTCGTGCGCGACGGCATGACCTTCGACAAGCAGCCCAACATGCTGAACGAGACGCCGAAGCAGCTCGTCGCCCATCTGTCCCACCCCAATGGCTGGTGGCGCGACACCGCGCAGCAGCTTCTCGTCCAGCGCGCCGACAAGTCGGTGGTGCCCGATCTCAAGAAGCTGGCGACAAGCGCCCCCGACCCGCGCACCCGCCTGCAGGCGATGTGGACGCTGGATGGTCTCGGCGCCAGCGACCCCCAGATCGTGCTGAAGGCGCTCGACGATCAGTCGCCCGATATCCGCGCCGCCGCCGTGCGCCTGTCGGAGCATTGGCTGGCCGATGCCGGCAGCCCGCTCCGCGCGGCGCTGATGAAGAAGATGGACGATCCCAACTGGTTTGTCCGCCGCCAGCTCACCGCCACTTTCGGCGAGCTGCCCGGCGACGCCCGCGTCGCGCCGATCATGGCGATGCTCGACAAATACGGCACCGACAAGATCGTCGTCGACATCGCCGTCAGCGGCCTTCGCGGCCAGGAGGCGATGGTGTTGGAGCAGCTGGTCAAGCATCCCCGGCCCAATATCGACGCCGTCACCGTGCTCGCCGGTGCCACCGGCAAGCGCCGCGACGCCACCACCACTCAGGAGCTGCTCGCGCTCGGCACCGACGCCCGCCAGCCCGAGGCGGTGCGGCTGGCGATCCTCAAGGGTGTCAGCCTCGGCCTGAGCGGCGCCAGCGGCGCCCAGACCGCGCAGGTCGCCGGCGGCCGCGCCGGCGGCGGCGGCTTTGGCGGCCCGCGCCGCCCGACCAGCGCCGCTGTCGATCTCTCTGCCGAGCCGACCGCGATCACCACCCTTTCCAAGGGCAGCGGCGAGGCCGCCGAAGCCGCCAAGCAGATCGTCGCGCTGGTCGGCTGGCCGGGCAAGCCGGTGGTCCAGGCGACCGCCCGCACCCCGCAGCAGGAGGTGATGTTCCAGGCCGGCAAGACCATCTACGAGCAGATGTGCTCGGGCTGTCACATGGATCAGGGTCAGGGCGCCGAGCATGTCGGCGCCAAGCTCGCCGGCTCGCCCTACGTCAACGCCCGCTCGTCGAGCGCGGTGGTGCGCATCCTCACCCATGGCAAGGAGGGCTCGATCGGCCTGATGCCGCCCGCCGGCGCCACCATGTCGAGCGAGGAGCTGGCCTCGATCCTCACCTTCATCCGCGGCAGCTGGGGCAACACCGCGCCGCCGGTGTCGCCGGCCGAGGTCGAGGAATGGAAGGCGATGTACGCCTCCCGCAATACGCCCTGGACCGACGAGGAGCTGAAGGCGAGCAGCAACCGGTAGGACGTTCCGCTATCCACCACGCTCCGTTCGGCATGAGCCAGGCATCGAGCTTCGGAAATGCCGTAGCGAAGGGCCGGCGCGGGCTGACCCTTCGCTACGAGGCTTCGACGAGGTCAGCCACTCAGAGCGAACGGAGCGTGGTGCGGCACTGGCTGTTGCAAAGAAGGGGATGTGCTGCGGCCCCGGTCCCGGCATGATCCAATGATGAACGCAAGCCTCACAGTGACCCACCTCGCCAGGCGCCACGGCGCGGTGCAGGCGGCCGCGGATATCGGCTTTGCCGTCGACGCGGGGGAGATTGTCGGCCTGCTCGGCCCCAATGGCGCGGGCAAGACGACAGTGATCGAATCGATCGCCGGGTTGATCGAGCCCGATGAAGGCGTGATCACGATCTGCGGCATCGATGCCCGCGCGCGGCCTGGCGCGGCGCGGCAGAAGCTCGGCGTCGTCCTCCAGTCCACCGGCCTGCAGGACAAGATCACCCCGCGCGAGGCCATCACGCTGTTCGCCCGGCTGCACGGCACGGCCGCCGACCCGGCGCCGCTCCTCGCCCGCTTCGGACTCGACGAGAAGGCCGACGCCGCCTTTGCCACCCTGTCCGGCGGCCAGCGCCAGCGCCTCGCGCTGGCGCTGGCGTTCGTGGGCGCCCCGCAGCTGGTCCTGCTCGACGAGCCGACCACCGGCCTCGATCCGCATATCCGCCGCGAAGTCCATGATCATGTCCGCGCGATGCGCGACGAAGGCCGCGCGATCCTCGTCACCACCCATGACATGGCCGAGGCCGAGCAGCTTTGCGACCGCATCCTCATCCTCGATCGCGGCCGCATCGTCGCCGAGGGAACGCCGGCGGCGCTGATCGCCGAGCCAAGCGCCGCGATCCGCGTCTGGTTGCAGGCGAGCGCCGCGCCGGCCTGCGGCTGGCCCGCGGCGCTGCCGCACATCCACGATCTGGCCGGGGAGGGGGCGGAGCTGCGCTTCACCACCGGCGATCTCAACCGCGCGCTGGCCGGGATCATCGCGCTGCTCGACGGCGAGGGGCTGGCCATCGCCGCGATGCGCGCTGGCCGGGCGACGCTGGAGGACGTGCTGGTCCAGCTCACCGGCCGCGATCCGCGAGGCTGAGGCCGTGGTCCGCGCCATCCTCCACCATATCGGCCTCAGCCTGCGCCTCAATCTGCGCAACCCGATGGCGATGATCTACGGCTATCTGTTTCCGCTGATCTTCCTCGTCGCCTTCTGGGCGATCTATCGCGCCGACCGGGTGCCGATCGCGCTTCATCTCGGCGAGCTGCTCACCGTCACGGTGCTTGGCGGCGCCTGTTTCGGCCTGCCGACGACGATGGTCAGCGAGCGTGAGCGCGGCGTCTGGCGCCGCTATCGGCTGACGCCGCTGCCCGGCTGGGCGTTCCTCGCCTCGACGCTGGTCACCCGTTACCTGCTGTTGCTCAGCGCCGCGCTGATCCAGCTGGCGCTCGCGCTGGCGATCGGCATGCCGATGCCGGCCGCGCCGGCTGGCCTGCTCATCGCCTTCACCTGCGCCGCGATCGCCTTCATGGGCCTCGGGCTGGTCATCGCCCAGCTCGCCGACGGCGTGCCGGCGGTACAGGCGCTGGGGCAATGCATCTTCCTGCCGATGCTGATGATCGGCGGCGTCGCGGTGCGGCTCGCCAGCCTGCCCGACTGGGCGCAGCACCTCTCCGCCTTCTTTCCCGGCCGCTATGCGGTGGAGGCGATCCAGGCCGCCGCCACCGGGCGGGGGCTGGCGGGAACGGGCTTCGCGCTGGCGGCGCTGCTGCTCATCGGCCTCTCGGCGGGGATCGCGGCGGCGCTGATGTTTCGCTGGGACGCCGGCAAGCGCGGCCGGACGCGCAAGGGCTGGCTGATGCTAGCGCTCGCCATGTGGGTGGCGGTCGGCCTGGTGGCGGAGTGGCGCGGCCGCGTCGTCGCGCCGCCGCCCGTGCCTGAGGAGGTCAGCACCGGTCGCGAATATGTGCGGCCTGTTGCTCCGGTCGTGCCCGCGCCCGCGCCCGCGCCCGCCGCCCCGGCCGCCGCCCCGGCGGCCACCGGGGAGGCCCGCCCGTCAGCCCCGCCCGCCGCCGCGGCCCCGGCCGCACCTGCTTCGTGGCAGGCGGTGACGCCGGCCGACATCGCCAATGTCGACTTCCTCCGCCTGCCCAATGATCAGGGCATCATCGCGCCCTTTGCGACCTTGAACGAACTACCCGACCCGGTCGTTGCCGATCAGGTCGCCGAGGTCCGCGCCGCCCTCGCCAACTGGACGCCGGGTAAAGCCGCGGATCCGGTGCAGCGCGCGCGCAACCTGCTGTTCGTCGCCGCCGTGCCGGACGCGCTGCAGATGGAGGGGCTGGAGCGTTTTCTCCCCTGGCTGGTCTATGAGCGGCTCCGCGCCGACATCCCCCGCGAGGACCTGCCGAAGATTCTCTACTGGATCGCCACCCACCCCAATGACGGCGACGACGCAGCCGCCCGCCAGCTCGGCCCCCTCGGCCTGCCCGAGACGCCGGTCCCGTCCGCGACGGCGCGCACCCGCGTGATGCTCTACGCCTTCAAGCTCCTCGGCCGCACCACCGGCGCGATCGTGCAGAAGTGAAGGCGAGGGCACGGCACGGGCCGTAACCGGGCTCAGGTCCACGGGGGCGGTCGCCGTCACCGTCACGCGGGTCTGGCCTGCCCCCAAGATACCTCGTCACCCAGCCTACCCTCCCGTAGCCGATCGAGGCCGATCCGCCCTCCCGCCGCGCCGGGCCAATTTTCCCTTGCCCATAGGATCGCGCCCGCCAGCCCGCCGAAATCGGCCCGGACAGCTCGTTCCGGAGCAGCGCGCCGTGCACGATATCATCGACTTTGCCGACCTCGCCCGAGGCTGGCCAAGCCCGCGCGCTGCTGATAACGGCTCGCAACAACATGGCCGAACATCAACCCGACCCGCTCGCCCTCCCGGCCGAGGAGATGAAGGCCGTGCTCGCCGGCACGCCGGAACGGGCCGCCGCCCTGCTGCGCGCCGGTGCCGAGGCCGGCCTCGCCGAGGCGCAGGCGGCCTATGGCCAGCTGCTGCTCGACGGCCGCGGCGTCCGCCAGGATGCCCGCGCCGCGCTGGACTGGTTCCGCAAGGCTGCGCGGTCCGGCCACCGCATGGGCATGAACATGGTCGGCCGTTGCTATGAGAAGGGCTGGGGCGTCGCCGAGGACCGCGTTGCCGCCGCCCATTGGTACAAGGCGGCGGCAGAGGCCGGGCTCGACTGGGGCATGTATAATTATGGCAGCGCGCTCGGCCTCGGGGCCGGGGTCGCGAAGGACGAGGCGACGGCGCTCGACTGGTTCAGGCGAGCAGCAGCGCTCGGTCATGCCAAGTCGATCAACTTTGTCGGCACATTCCTGGAGGAGGGGCGTGTCGTGCCGCGCGACATGGCGGGGGCGGCCCTGTGCTACCGGCAGGCGGCCGAGCGCGGCGACTTTCGTGGCGCCTTCAATCATGCCCGATTGCTCGCCGAAGCCGGGCGGCTGGACGAGGCGCTGGTCTGGATCGGGCGGGCGGGCGAGGGGGCGACCCCGCACTATCGCGGCGTTATGCGCAGATACCTCGACGCCTCCCCGGTCGCGGTGCTGCGGCGGGCCGGCGCCGTGCTCGCCGGTTGACCGCGGGGCCAGGGATGCGCCAGCCTGTCGTTCCACACGCCCTGCCAGGAGCGGCCATGTCGAGCACCTACCCCGAAGGCCTGCCCCAGACCGGCGCCGAGCTCTATCCCGGCGAGCCGCCGCACGATCTCGGCCGCTCGCTGAAATCGCGCCACGTCGCGATGATCGCGATCGGGGGCATCATCGGCGCCGGCCTGTTCGTCGGCTCGAGCGCCTCGATCGCCACCGTCGGGCCGGCGGTGGTGGTGAGCTATGCGCTGGCCGGGCTGGTGGTGCTGCTCGTCATGCGCATGCTGAGCGAGATGGCGGTGGCGATCCCCGGCACGCAATCCTTCCCCGACTTCGCCCGTGCCGGCCTTGGCCGCTGGGCGGGTTTCCTGTCGGGCTGGCTCTACTGGTATTTCTGGGTGGTGGTGGTGGCGATCGAGGCGATCGCCGGCGCCGTCATCATCCAGGGCTGGACCGGCCTGCCGGTATGGCTGATCGGGGTGGCCCTGATGGCGGTGCTGACCGCGGTCAACCTGATGTCGACGCGCTCCTATGGCGAGTTCGAATTCTGGTTCTCCTCGATCAAGGTCGCGGCGATCCTCGTCTTCATCCTGCTCACCGGCAGCTATGTGCTGGGGCTTGGCAGTGGCGCGGGCAGCGGGGGCTTCGCCAATCTGACGGCGCATGGCGGCTTCATGCCATTCGGATTTCGCGCCGTGCTTGCCGGTATCACCAGCGTCATCTTCGCGCTGACCGGGGCCGAGATCGCCACCATCGCGGCGGCGGAATCGGCCGAGCCGGGCAGAACGGTGGCGCGGATGACGAGCACGGTGGCGCTGCGCATCCTCATCTTCTACGTGCTCTCGATCCTGCTGATCGTGACCATCGTGCCGTGGAACACGATCCAGCCTGGCGTCTCGCCCTTTGCCACCGCGCTGACCCGGCTCGACATTCCCGGCGCCGCGACGGCGATGACGGCGGTGGTGCTGGTGGCGGTGCTGTCCTGCCTCAATTCCGGTCTCTACGTCACCTCGCGGGTGCTGTTCGCGCTGGCCGCGCGCGGGGAGGCGCCGCGCGGGCTGGTCGCCGTCAACCGGCGGCAGGTGCCGGCGCGCGCGATCCTCGTCGCCAGCCTGTTCAGCTATGCGGCGCTGGCGGCATCGGTGCTGTCGCCGACGCTGGTGTTCAGCTTCCTCGTCAACGCTTCCGGCGCGCTGATGCTGATCATCTATCTGATGCTGGCACTGGCCCAGATCCGCCTGCGCCGGCAGATCGAGCGCGAGGCGCCGGAGCGGTTGCAGATCCGCATGTGGCTGTTCCCGTGGGCAAGCTATGCGACGGTGGCGGCGATGATCGCGGTGCTCGTCGCGATGGCGCTGACGCCCGATCTCGCCAGCCAATTCTATTCCAGCCTCGTCATCACCATCCTGTTTGGCGGCGCCTTCCTGATCATGCGCAGCCGGCAGGCGAAGGGAGGATCGAAATGAGCCAGCGCCCCCCGCTTCCCTCGTTCACCCGCGAGAGCGCCATCGAGAAGGTGCGGCTGGCCGAGGATGGCTGGAACAGCCGCGATCCGGAGCGGGTGTCGCTGGCCTATACGGTTGACAGCCAATGGCGCAACCGTGCCGAATTCATCTCCGGCCGCGCCGAAATCCGGGCCTTCCTCGCCCGCAAATGGCATCGCGAACTGGATTATCGCCTGATCAAGGAGCTGTGGACCTTCGCCGAGCATCGCATCGCCGTGCGTTTCGCTTATGAATGGCACGACGATAGCGGCAACTGGTATCGGTCCTACGGCAACGAGAATTGGGAGTTCGACGCCGACGGGCTGATGCGCCGCCGCCTCGCCTGCATCAACGATGCGCCGATCGCGGAGGCCGATCGCCGTTTCCACTGGCCGCTCGGCCGCCGTCCGGACGATCATCCGGCGCTGAGCGATTTCGGTTTTTGAGCGCCGTTCCCGTCGGCCCAGGTTCATCCTTTCGCCGCTAAGCCCTCGCCCTATGCCGATTGATCGCCGCGAACTCCTCGCCTCCGCTTTTGCCGCCTTCGCGGCCTTGCGCCCGGCGCGCGCGCTGGCGGCAGGCGAGGTGGAGCGGGTCGACGCCCTCATCGCCAGGATGACGATCGAGGAGAAGGCCGGGCAGATGACATGCCTTGCCGACAGCTTCCGCCCGTTCAACCCGCCCAACCCGCAGGTCGGCATCCAGGACGAGCGCCGCCTCGCCGCCGAGATCCGTGCCGGGCGCGTCGGTTGCCTGTTCAACGGCATCGGCGTGGCCGGTGCGCGGCGGGCGCAGGACATCGCGGTCAAGCAGAGCCGGCTCGGCATTCCGTTGCTGTTCGCCGGCGACGTCATCCACGGCCTCAAGACGATCTTCCCGGTGCCGCTGGCCGAGGCCGCCAGCTTCGACCCGACCCTTGCCGAGCGCACCGCGCGCGCCGCCGCCGAGGAGGCGACCGCCGCCGGCCTCCACCTCACCTTCGCGCCAATGGTCGACGTGGCCCGCGATCAGCGCTGGGGCCGGGTGGTGGAAAGCGCCGGCGAGGATGTGTGGCTCGGCAGCCGCTTCGCCGCCGCGCGCGTGCGCGGCTTCCAGGGGCGAGACCTGCGCCGCGACGACAGCCTCGCCGCCTGCGTCAAGCATTTCGCGGCCTATGGCGCGGTGGCGGCGGGCCTCGAATATGGCAGCGTCGACATTTCCGACGAAACGCTGCGCGAGACGCACCTGCCACCCTTTCAGGCGGCGTTCGAGGCCGGCGCGCTCAGCGTCATGGCTGCATTCAACGAGATCAACGGCGTGCCGGCGACGGCCGATCGCGACCTGCTGACCGGCGTCCTCCGGGACGAGATGGGTTTTCGCGGCTTCGTCTTTTCGGACTATACCGCCGATGAGGAACTGGTCGCCCATGGCTATGCCGCCGACGATCGCGACGCGGCGCGCCTCGCCGTTCTGGCGGGCGTCGACATGAGCATGCAGAGCGGCCTCTACACCCGCTATCTGCCGGCGCTGGTCAAGGCGGGCGCGGTGCCGATGGGCACGGTCGACGTCGCGGTGCGCCGTATCCTCTATGTGAAGACGGCGCTGGGCCTGTTCGACAATCCCTGGCGCTCGCTCGATCCGGCGGCGGAATCGCGCATCGGCACGCCGGGACGGCGCGCGCTGGCGCGGGAGGCGGCGGTGCGCTCGATCGTGCTGCTCCAGAATGACGGCATCCTGCCGCTGCCGCGCGAGGGCCGCCAGCACATCGCCCTGATCGGGCCGTTCGCCGAGGATCGCGACAATCTCTACGGCCCCTGGGCCTTCTATGGCGATCCCGGCAAGGGCGTGGATGTGGCGAGCGGCCTGCGGGCGGCGCTCGACGACGCTGCCCGCCTGACGATCGCGCGCGGTTGCGACGTCGAGTCTCCGATCGACGGCGGCATCGCCGCGGCGGTGGCGGTGGCAAGGGCGGCGGACGTGGTGCTGCTCGCCATCGGCGAATCGCAGGCGATGTCCGGCGAGGCACAGTCCCGCACCGAAATCGACCTGCCGCCCGCCCAGCAGGCGCTGGCCGAGGCGGTGATCGCGGCGGGCAAGCCGGTGGTCGTGCTGCTCCGCCACGGCCGGGCGCTGGCGCTGGGCGGATCGCTCGGCAAGGCATCGGCGATCCTCGCCACCTGGTTCCTCGGCAGCGAGGCGGGCAATGCCATCGCCGATGTGGTGTTCGGGCGCGTACCGCCGTCGGCGAAGCTGCCGGTCAGCTTTCCGTGGGAATCGGGGCAGGAGCCGTTCTTCTACGACCGCAAATCGACCGGCCGGCCCGCCGACCCCGGTGGCGCCACCGAGTATCGCGCCCGCTTCCGCACCACCGATAACAGTGCCCGCTATCCCTTTGGCCACGGGCTGACCTACACGCGCTTCGTGCTCGACGACCTCAGGCTGAGCGACACCGCGCTGCGCTGGGATGGGATGATCGAGATCCGCGCGCGCATCCGCAACGCCGGCCAGCGCACCTGTAGCGAGACGGTGCAGCTCTATGTGCGCGACCGCGTGGCCAGCCGCACCCGGCCGATCCGCGAACTGAAGGGCGTGCAGCGGGTGACGCTGGCGTCGGGAGAGAGCGCCACTGTCCGCTTCCGCCTGTCGCGGACCGACCTCACCTTTATCGGCTCGGGCAACAAGGCCATCGCCGAGCCCGGGGTGTTCGATCTGTGGGTCGGGCAATCGTCGGTCGGCGGGCTCAACGCGCAGTTCACGCTCTACGCGGGCGAGCCCGCCCGCACCGATTGATCAGGCCGCCAGCGCGCGGACCTCGGCATTGGCGTTGTCGAGGGCCTGCTGGCGCTGCTCGTCGCCCATTGCCACGCCCTCGGCGCGGATGAAGCGGATGTCGGTGATGCCGAAGAAGCCGAACACCCCGCGCAGGTAGGTCTCCTGATGATCGAGAAAGGCGGCCTGCGTCTCGGCGCCGTAGAAGCCGCCGCGCGACGAGGCGATGATCACCGTCTTGCCGCCAGCCAGCCCCTCGGGGCCGTTGGCGCCATAGCGGAAGGTGCGGCCGGCAACCGCAAGGCGGTCGATCCACGCCTTGAGCTGGCTGGGGATGCCGAAATTATACATCGGCGCCCCGACCACGACGATGTCTGCGGCGAGGAATTCCTCGAGCGCCGCCTGGCCGGCGGCGACATCGTCGCGCAGCGCGTCCGTTTCCGGAACCGCGCCCTGCGCGGCGGCGAGGTGGAGGCCGGAGAGGTGGCCGACCGGCTCGGCCGCAAGATCGCGGCGGACGACCGTCAGGCCGGGGTGCAGCGCCTGCTCGGCCGCGACGATCGCCGCGGAGATCTGGCGGCTCACCGAGCCCGGGCCGAGAATGCTGGAGTCGACATGGAGGAGGTTCATCGCATGATCCCTTTCGCTGAAAGCTTTGCTCGCCAGCGGAGTTAGGATCTGGTGATGCAGCGCAGAAGCCTATATATACCGATAGGTAGCGTCTGGATTTCCGATATATGCTCGACGGCGTTTCCCTGGATCAGCTTCGCACCTTCATCGCCGCGGTGGACGAGGGGAGCTTCTCCGCGGCCGGCCGCAGGCTGGGACGGGCGCAATCCGTGGTCAGCCAGACGCTCGGCCAGCTCGAAGGGCAGCTCGGCGTCAGGCTGTTCGATCGCACCGCCCGTTACCCGGCGCTGACCGAGGCCGGTGCCGCGTTGCTGCCCGAGGCGCGGGCGGTGGCAGGGCGGATGGATCATTTCAAGGCGCGTGCCCGCGATCTCGCCCGCGGGCTGGAGCCCGAGCTGTCGGTCGCGATCGACGTGATGCTGCCGATAGAGCTGTTCACCCACGCCGTCGGCGATTTCCAGACGCGGTTCCCGGACACGCCGTTGCGCGTCCATGTCGAGGCACTGGGCGCGGTGTTGCAGCCGGTGATCGACCGGCGGTGCGCCTTCGCGGTGATGGGCTCGCTGCCGCTGGTGCCGGCCGACATGGCGCAGGAACGACTGCTGTCGGTGCGTTTGACGATGGTTGCCGCACCGGGCCATCCGCTCGCCCACCTCGCAGCGCCGGTGCCCCGCGCCGCGCTGGCGGACCATGTGCAGCTGGTGCTGACCGACCGTTCGGACCTGTCGAAGGGGCAGGAGTTCGGCGTGCTGTCGCGGCGCACATGGCGGCTGGCCGATCTTGGTGCCAAGCATTCCTTCCTGCGCGCCGGTCTCGGCTGGGGCAGCATGCCCTATCCGATGGTCGCATCCGATCTCGCCGCCGGGCGGCTGGTCGAGCTCGAGCTGGAAGATGGCTGGCCTGACGGGTTCATGATGCCGATGCTGGCGGTACATCGCAGCGATGCGCCGCCGGGGCCGGCCGGCCGCTGGCTGATCGATCGACTGAAAGACACGCTGAGCCGCTGCCCCGGCCAGCCGGGCGCGGAACCCGCCCCCTAGCGCCGCGCGGGATCACCGAGGAAGCCGGGCGAGCAGCCAGCCACATCCTCGGGCTCCGGCAGGTCGGAGGCGATCATTTCCATATGGGCGCGCAGCCGGTCGAAAATGTCGAGCATCAGCGCATATTCGGCAGGCTCAAGCGCGCTGAACACGCGCTTCATCCAGTAATCACGCACCGGCTCGGCCTGCAGGATGATGGCGTTGCCGGCTTCGGTGATGCGGATATTCTTGGCGCGGCGGTCATTGGGGTCGGGCACGCGGGCAACCAGCCCTTCGCGCTCCAGCCCGTCCACCGCCTCCGTCACCGTGCGTGGCGCATGGCCGAAGAAATCGGCGATATCGGTGGCGCGCACCGAGCCGCTGCGATGGATGAACAGCAGCAGCTTGAGACGCGCGAAGGAGATGCCCTCGCGCTTCATCGCCTGATCGAGCAGGCGATGGGCCTTCAGGTAAAATTCCCTGAGTCCCTCGGCAAGCGCGAGGCTGTCGGCGCTCATCCGCAGCGCGAAAAAAAGAATGGTACCATAAGATATGCCATTGCCCTATCCGTCGCGAAGGTGCAAGGGCCGCCTCTGCACTGCCAGGATATGGGACAGCGATGGTCGAGAATTCCGAGAGCGCGGGCAAGGGGTCGCGGGGCGCGCGGATCAAGCGGAACCTGCTGATCGCGGCGGCCGTCATCGCGGTGGGCGTGATCGCCTTCTTCATCCGCTACGAGACGCGCGGCAAATATTATGAAGGCACCAACGATGCCTATATCCAGGCCGACGCGATCACTATTTCGCCGAAGGTCGGCGGCTATGTCGAGCAGGTCTATGTCGTCGACAACCAGGATGTGAAGGCCGGCGATCCGCTGGTCCGCATAGATCCGCGCGACTACCGCGCGCAGGCGTCGCAATATCAGGCGCAGATCGACGTCGCGGCCGCCAATGCCGACAATGTCCGCGCGATGATCGGAGAGCAGGAGGCGGCGATCGCGCAGGCCCGCGCCCAGCTCGCCGTATCCGTCAGCGACGCGAACTACGCCAACAGCCAGGTCGAGCGCTACGCGCCACTCGCCGCTGCCGGCGCCGAGACCCAGGAAAAGCTGACGACGCTGCGCAGCCAGGCGACGCAGGCCAACAACAATGTCGCCGCCCAGCGCGCGACCGTGCTCAGCGCCGAGCGCCGCATCGCGTCGCTCAAGGCGCAGATCCGTCAGGCCGAGGCGCAGGGCGAGGCGGCCCGCGCCCAGCTCGCCGCCGCCAACGTCAATGTCGGGTCCACCATCCTGCGCGCCGGCGTCGCCGGCCGCATCGGCGACAAGACGGTGCGTTCCGGCCAGTTCGTGCAGCCGGCGACCCGGCTGATGTCGCTGGTCCCGCTAAGCACGCTCTACATCACGGCGAACTTCAAGGAGACGCAGATCGGCCTGATGCGCGTCGGCCAGCCGGCCAGCATCCATGTCGATGCGCTGGATGGCGTCGATCTCGCCGGCCATGTCGAGAGCATCTCGCCGGGCACGGGCGCGCAATTCTCGCTGCTGCCGCCGCAGAACGCCACCGGCAACTTCACCAAGATCGTGCAGCGCGTGCCGGTCCGCATCGCCATCGATGCCGGCCCGCAGGTGCGCAAGCTGCTGGTGCCGGGCCTTTCCGTCACCGTCGATGTCGACACCATCGCCGCCAAGGGCGAGATGGATCGCCTCGCCGAACAGGAAGAGGCGCGGAGGAAGGCGGGCAAGTGAGCGCCCCGGCAGGCTCCGCGGGCTCCGCGCAGCCCGAGCAGAAAGCCGACGCCGCCGCCTGGCTGGCGGTGGTGGCCGGCACGCTCGGCGCGATGATGGCGACGCTCGACATCTCCATCGTCAACTCGTCGCTGCCGACCATCCAGGGCGAGATCGGCGCCAGCGGCACCGAAGGCACGTGGATCGCCACCGCCTATCTGGTGGCGGAGATCATCATCATCCCGCTGTCAGGCTGGCTGGAGAAGGTGCTCGGCCTGCGCACCTTGCTGCTGGTGGCGGCGGGTCTGTTCACGATCTTCTCGATGCTGTGCGGCATCTCGACGACGCTGCCGATGATGATCGTCGGCCGCGTCGGCCAGGGCTTCACCGGCGGGGCGCTGATCCCGACGGCGATGACGATCATCGCCACCCGCCTGCCGCGCTCCCAGCAGCCGATCGGCAACACGCTGTTCGGCATGACGGCGATCCTCGGGCCGGTGGCCGGCCCGGTGCTCGGCGGCTGGCTGACCGAGAATGTCAGCTGGCACTATGCCTTCTTCATCAACCTGCCGGTGGGCGCGATGCTGCTCACCCTGCTGCTCGTCGCGATGCCGCATCAGAAGCCGAATTTCGGCATGCTGCGCGAGGCGGACTGGCTGGGCATCGCCGGCATGGCGCTCGGCCTCGGCGGGCTGACCGTGGTGCTGGAGGAAGGCGAGCGGGAGCAGTGGTTCTCATCCTCGCTTATCATCTGGCTGACGCTCGTCTCCATGGTCGGCTTCGCGCTGGTCGCGGCGGGCCAGATACTGGCCAAGAAGCCGGTGATCCGGCTGGCCCTGCTGAGGGATCGGCAGTTCGGCAGCGTGGTGATGATGGTCGTCGTCATCGGCATGGTGATCTACGGCACCTCCTACGTCATCCCGCAATTCCTGGTCACGATCTCGGGCTACAACTCGCTCCAGTCGGGCTGGGTGGTGCTGTTGTCCGGCGTGCCGATGCTGATGATGATGCCGATCACGCCGCTGCTGCTGCGCCACGTCGACATCCGTATCTCGGTGATCTTCGGCCTCGTCCTGCTGGCCGTGAGCGCCTATATGGAAACCTCGATCACCGTCTTCTCGGACGGCGCGGACTTCGTCGATTCGCAGCTGCTGCGCGGGGTCGGCACCGTCTGCGTGATGATGTTCCTCAATCAGGCGGCGATCCGATCCGTGCCCCCGCAGCAGGCGGCGGACGCGGCCGGCCTCTACAACGCGGCGCGCAACCTCGGGGGCTCGTTCGCGCTGGCGGGCATCGCCGTGATCCAGGACCAGCGACTGTGGCTGCACAGCCGGCGCATGGAGGAATCGCTGCACGCCAATTCGGCGATGGTGCAGGATTACATGGCCGGGCAGGCCGCCCGGCTGGGCGGCGAGGCGGCCGCCTTCCAGTCGCTCGGCAACACCATCCAGGCGCAGGCGCTGACCATGACCTATGCCGATCTGTTCTGGATCCTCACCGTCGGCATCGTGCTGATGTTGCCGCTCGTGTTCTTCCTCCGGCCGCTGCCCATGGGCGCCAAGCCGGTCCAGGCCCATTGAGGAACGTCATGCGTCCCATCCTTCCCCTCCTTTCCCTCGCGATCATGCTCGGCGGCTGCACCGTCGGCCGCGACTATGCCGGCCCGCCGGCGGCCGCTCCCAAGGCGGCGGGCGGGGCGGGCTTCGTCCGCGCCGACGAGGGCCAGTTCACGCCTGAGGCGCCCGCCGCCCGCTGGTGGGAGGCGCTGGGCGATCCGGCGCTCGACGCGCTGGTCGTCAAGGCGCTCGCCGCCAACCCTGATCTCGCCACCGCCCGCGCCCGCCTGCGCCAGGCCCGCGCGACCTTTCGCGTCGAGAAGGCGAACGGCATGCCTTCGGTCAGCGCATCCGCGCTTTACGCCCACGCGCGCATTCCGGGCTTCGACTTCGGCGGCGACGACAATGGCGACAGCGGGGACAGCGACGGCGGCGGCACCAGCAATCTCAACCTCTACAATCTCGGCTTCGACGCGAGCTGGGAAATCGACCTGTTCGGCGGCCGTCGCCGCACCGTCGAGGCGGCGCGCGCCTCGGCCGAAGCGGCGGAGGCGAGCCTCGCCGACGCGCAGGTCAGCCTTTCGGCCGATGTCGCGCAAGCCTATGTCAATCTGCGCGACCGGCAGACCCGCATCGCGCTCAACAACGCGTCGGTGGCGATGCAGGAGCAGATGCTGGCGCTGAGCCGGCAGCGGCTCGATCGCGGCACCGCGTCCCGGCTGGACGTGACCCGACTGGAAGGCCAGCTGGACACCACCCGCGCCCAGATCGTGCCGCTCAACGCCGAGCGCGACGCCTATCTGAACCAGCTCGCCATCCTCACCGGCGAGGAACCCGGCGCCCTCGACGCCACGCTCGGCGCGGAGGGCAAGCTGCCGCTGCCGCCGGCGACGGTCGCGATCGGCGATCCGGCGACGATGCTTCGCCGTCGGCCGGACATCCGCGCCGCCGAACGCACGCTCGCCAGCGACACCGCCAGAATCGGCGCGGTCGAGGCGGCGCGCTTCCCCAAGCTCAGCTTCATGGGGCTGATCGGCATCGGCGGCACCTCGTTGAGCGCGCTCAGCCATCTCGACGATTTCGCGGCGATCGCCGCGCCACAGCTCAGCTGGAGCTTCCTCGACTTCGGCCGCGCCAGGGCGAATATCGAAAAGGCCGAGGGTGTGCGCGACGAGGCTGAGGCACGCTATCGCGCCGCCGTGCTCGCCGCCCTGCGCGACGCCGAAAGCGCGCTGTCGCGTTTCCGCTATCGCCGGGTCGAGGTGGCGACATTCGCGCGCGCCAAGGCCTCCGCCGACGAGGCGGTGCGACTGTCGGCCGAGCGCTACAAGGCCGGCACGACGACGCTGATCGACCTGCTCGACGCGCAGCGCCAGCAGGTCGCCGCGGCGCAGAGCCTGTCGCTCGCCGAGGCAGGGCTGGCGGGCGACTTCGTCGCGATCCAGAAGGCGCTCGGGCTCGGCTGGAGCGATGCCGGCTAGGGCCTAGGGCAGCGGCACATGGCAGATCATCAGCGCCTTGGCGATCAGCCCCCCGGCATCGTCATAATCGAAGGTCTGGTCGAGCCGCGCGCCTGAGCGCGCGGTGGTGCGGATCGAGACGCGGCGGCTCTCCATCAGCCCCTTGATGAAGCCGGTTGCCCTGGTCGGCGCTTCGCCGGCCTGGGCCTGCGCCTTCCACGAATACCAGCGCACGGTTTCCGCGGACTTGCCCTCGAACCGATAGGTGACGGGGTGGCCGCCGGTGAGCAGCCCTGGCCGGGAGGCACCAAGCTGGACCGGGAAGCGGATGATCACCTCAGGGCGATAGGATTTGCCGCCGTCGCAGCCGACCGCGATGTGATTCCTGCTATCGCCGATCACCGCCCAGGCACTGGGGCGGTCGGTGATCGGATCGGTGCCCTGGACCAGCCGCACCGGCGATTGCGCGGCGGCGAGCAGCAACATGGCGAGCGCCATCGGCGTCGACCTCCTGAGGATGCAGGCCCTGTCATTCCGCTAGCGCAACGGTTTCCGAGAGCCAAGCCCGGAACGCTGCCATCGCCGCATTGTCCGGCCGCGACATCAGGCGGGTGAGCCAGTAGCGCCCTGTCGCCACCTCGATCGCAAACGGGCGGACGAGGCGATCGGCGGCAAGCTCCCTGGCGAACATCGTCGCCGGCGCCAGCGCGACGCCGAGGCCCGTGGCGGCCGCGACCGCCATCGGCATCGAACTGTCGAACACCGGGCCGCGCAGTGGCGGGCAGTGGGCTCCGGCCGCGGCGAACCAGCGCGGCCACTCATCCGCGCGATAGGAGCGCAGCAGCGTCACCCGCGCCAGATCGGCGGGATCGGCGAGACGCGCGGCGACGGCCGGGGCACAGAGCGGGGTGAGCGGGGCGGGGAGGACCGGCTCGGCATGGGTCCCCTGCCAGGCGCCGTCGCCGAAGCGGATGGAGAGATCCAGCCCTTCTCCCGCGAGATCGACGCGGTTGTTGTTGGTCATCACCCGCAGATCGACCTGCGGATGGACGCGGGCGAAATCGGGGAGACGCTCAAGCAGCCAGCCGGCGGCGAAAGTGCCGACCACGCCGAGGGTCAGCACCTCGCGGTACCGGCCTTCCGCATAGCGATCGAGTGTCGCCGCCACCCGGTCGAACGCGTCCGCCAGCACCGGCACCAGCGCCAGCCCCTCGTCGGTCAGCGCCAGACCGCGCGGCAGGCGCCGGAACAGCGGCACGCCGAGCCGGCGTTCGAGCTGGGCGACCTGATGGCTGACTGCCCCCTGGCTGACGCACAGCTCCACGCCGGCGCGGGTGAAGTTGAGGTGGCGCGCCGCAGCCTCGAAGGCGCGCAGCGCGTTGAGCGGCAGGTGCGGACGATCCATCGGCCCGCCATGAGCTTTGCTCATGGCTCTGTCGAGATAAGATGCTTTGTGCGGGCGCCGCCGCCGCCCCATCCTCGCCCCCGGTTCGGCAAGGGAGGGTGACGGATGAAGCCTGCAATGTTGGCGCTTACGGCGATATGCAGCGGTGCCGCGGCGGTTGCCCAAGGGCCGGTCGACCCGCTGACCCGGCCGATCGAGCCGGACTATGCCGCCCGCTGGCTGGGCGAGCAGGCGCCGGTAAAGGTCTATGGCAATAGCTATATTGTGGGCTTTGCGGGGCTGAATGTCGCGCTGATCCGGACGGCGGCGGGATTGATCCTGATCGACGCCGCCGTGCCGCAGGCCGTGCCCGCGCTGGAGGCGAATATCCGCAAGCTCGGCTTCCGGGTCGAGGACATCAGGCTCATTCTCAGCACCGAGCCCCATTGGGATCATGCCGGCGGTCTTGCCGCCGTGGCCCGTGACAGCAGAGCGACGGTCGTCGCCAGCAGCGCCGGCGCGGCGGCGCTTCGCGTCGGACATAATGACGCATCCGACCCGCAATCGGGCGAGATCATCGATTTCCCTGGCGTCAGGCGGCTGCGCATCGTCCGCGATGGCGAGGTGATCCGGCTCGGCGGAGTGGCCGTCACCGCTCGTGCCACTCCCGGCCACACCGCCGGCAGCATGAGCTGGACATGGCGTTCCTGCGAGGCCGGCCGCTGCCTGAACATGGTGTTCGCCTCCAGCCTCAACCCGGTTTCGAGAGAGGGCTATCGCTTCTCCGATCCGGCGCATCGCGCAGTGGTCGAAAGCTACCGGCGCAGCTTCCAGGTGATGCGGGCGTTGCCGTGTGACGTGCTGCTATCCTCGCATCCGGACCAATCCGGGGGCGACCTCCGCCATGCCCGGCTGGCGACGCGGCCCGAGACGAATCCGTTCGTCGATGCCCGAGCCTGCCGCGCTTATGCCGGGCGCTTCGCGGCGGCGCTCGCAGACCGGCTGGCCAGGGAGGGGTCCTCCTTGGGTCGATAGGATTCAGCCTAGGCGACGAAGGGGAGGCGGATCACGGCGCGGAAGCCCTCATCGGTCGGGCCGGTCTCCAGCCGCGCGGCACTGCCGTAGCGATTGGCGAGGCGCTGGCGGATATTGGCAAGGCCGATGCCGGTGCGGGGCCGGGCATGTCCTTCCTGGCCCTCTTCCGGCGCGGCCACAGGGTCGCCGTCGCGCCGGGCGACGCTGTTGCATACGCCGAGCACGAGCATGTCCGCCTCACGCAACGCCGTCACCCGCACCGTCGCCCGGCCGCGGGCCAGCGACACGCCATGCTTGATCGCATTCTCGACGAGAGGCTGGAGGATGAAATTGGGGACCTGCGCCTCGGACACGTCCGGCGCGGTGTCGATGTCGATGTCCAGATCGTCGCCGAAGCGCGCCGCCTCGATGCCGAGATAGGCGTCGATGCTGTCGATCTCCTGCGCGAGCGGCACGTCGGCGGTCGGATCGGAATAGAGCGAGCCGCGCAGAAACTCGCACAGCCGGTCGATCATGCGATCGGCCTCGGCCTTGCGGTTGGAGAGGACGAGGCTGGAGATGGAATTGAGCGTGTTGAACATGAAATGCGGGTTGAGCTGCAGCCGCAACACTGCCGCCTCGGCGCGGGCGGCGGCGGCCTCGGCCGAGGCGGCGCGGGCCGCCGTCACCTCCGCCGCGCCGCTGACCCGCGTCGCCCACAGCAAGGTGAGGGCAAGGCAGAAGGTCCACAGATACATAATGCCGATGGTGGCCAGCCGCTGCGGATCGAACACCAGCGCCCAGGCCTGCCATTCGGGCAGGATCACCGTCGCCACCCAGCGCATCCAGTAGAGATCGAAAAAGGACTGGACGGCGGCGGCGGCGAGGATCGCGGCCACCAGCAGCGGCCAGCGCAGCCCCGGCGGGCGGGCCAGCATCTCGAGGCGCAGCCGGTCAAGGGCCAGCGTCAGCCCCACGCCCAGCGCGAACATCGGCGGGGAGAAGACGAAGGTCAGGCCGGGCGCGCTATGTCCGCTGAGGAACGCAAAGAGATCGACCAGCACATAGCCGAAGCCCCAGATCACCACAGCCGGCATCAGGGCGGTATGGCTGAACCCGGCGCGCAGCCGATCGAGCATCGTCCCGCCGCCGCTCACGTCTTGCCGGGCGGCAGGCAGGCGAGCAGGCTGCCTTCCGGGTCATATTCGGCCCAGCGCATCGCCGTGCCGCTGCGGAGCATCTCGCAGCTGAGGTTGAAGCCCTTCGGGTTGACGCAGGTCGCGTTGACCCGCGAGTAGGACGGCCCGAAGGATGTGCAGGTCAGCTTGCCATAGGCGTAACGCAGCAGCGCGGCCTTGCCTTCGGCGCCGGTGGCCTTGGGGCAGATATCCGGCCGGCTGCACGAATTGTCGATCTCGCGGGCCTCGATGCCGCGCAGACGCACCTTCACCTGCTGCCCGGACTGGTCGCGCTCCGCGCAATTGATCGGGCCGTCGCCGTCATAGACGCTGAGCACGGTGCACGGGAACCGGCTGCCATTGGCGGTGTCGACCCTTTCGGGCGACAGGTCGAACAGCGCGCTCGCGCCGATGAAGGCCAGGGCGGCGATGATGATGCCGCCGACGACAAGTCCGCCAAGGCCGAACTTCCGCCGCAACCGCCCCCAGATGCCCATGGTCTTATCCCCCTCAACCCCTTGTGCGGTGACTGCCATGAGAAGCCCCCTGCCGCAACGACCCTTCGCCCGCGACACGGCGCGAAAAGCCCCCGGGGCGGCATGATATCATCGTCGAGGGGGGCGGTTCAGGCGGCGAGAAGGGGCGTCGTCGGATGCGGCGGCGCTGCGGCGGGGCCGGCGATGATCCCCTCCTCATCGAGCGGGGTGTCGAGCGAGCGGGGGTTGCCGATCAGCCGGTTGAGGTCGTGGAGGGCGCGCACCAGGCCCAGCCCGCGCGGCGCGGCGATATAGCGCGGCTCCCAGGAGGGGGCGAACTTCTCCTTGTAGGCACGCAACCCGCGGAAGCCGTAGAAGCGCTCGCCGTGGCGGAAGATCGTCGCTGCCGCCTTGACCCACAGCGGCGACAGGCGATGCGCCTCCATTCCCGACAGCGGCGCCAGCCCGAGCGAGAAGCGCGCATAGCCCTGATCCTTGCCCCACAGGATCAGGCTGGCGAAGAGGAAGTCCATCACGCCCGGCGGCGACCCGGCGCCGTGGCGCATCAGGTCGACGGACAGTTCGCGGCGGTTCGCCGTCTTCCAGACATTCGCGAATGCGACGATCCGCCCGTCCACACGCACCAGCGCGCAGTCGAAGCGAGCGACGTAATCGGGATCGAACTGCCCGAGGCTGAAGCCCTTCTCGCGCTGGCCCTTGGCCTCCAGCCATTCCCCGGAGAGCGCGGCCAGCGCCGGCAGGATCGCCGGCACCTCGGCGGCTGGAACGACGGCGAAGCTTGCGCCCTCCCGCTCCGCGCGGCGCACGGTGTGGCGGATCGAGCGCATCGCCGGGCCCTCCAGCCGGAAATGCTGCACGTCGACAATCGCTTCCTCGCCATATTTGACGAGCTGCAAGCCCAGGGCGATGGCGATCTCCAGCATGTCGCTGCTGATCTGGTAGAGCATCAGCCGCCCCTGCGCGGCATAGGCCATGGAGCGGATCGTCCACATCAGCCCGGCCCACGCCTCCCGCGGGCCCACCGGATCGGCCATGACGATCCAGCTCGAACCGCGGATCTGGTACATCAGGAAGGCGTCGCCCGCGGGGGAGAAGAGGAAGCGCTTGTCACCGGTCAGCGCCAGCATCGCGTCGGTGCGGCCGGCGGTGTCGAGCACCGCCAGGAGAGGCTGCGGCAGCGCGGTGGCCCGGGCACGGGGCGCAGCCGGCGCGAACAGCCGCCACAAGGCCGCGCCGGCGAGGACTACCGCTGCGCCGAGACTGGCGCGCAGATAGCGCGAGGCATCGCCGTGCAACGCGAAATCCCACCACAGGCTGTTCTGGTAGAGGACGTGCTTGTAGGAAAACAGCCCGACCCACAGGCTGAGCGCGCCGACCGCCGTCACGCAGGCGAACCAGACCGGCGTGAAGGCGCGCGCGGTGAAGGCGGTGGTCCGGTAGAATGCCGGGCTGGTCCATTGCAGCAGGCCGGCGACGGCGAGGCACATGATCGCCTCCTCATAGTCGATGCCTTTGGCCAGCGAGAAGATCGCGCCCGCCAGCAGCAGCGCTCGCGCCGAGACGAAGGCGCCGTCCAGCCGCCGATAGAGACCGGGCGCCAGCAGCAGCAGGCAGGTGCCGGCGAGGCTCGCGGCGAGATGCGACGCCTCGATGAACGGCAGGGGGAGGATGCTGTGCAGATCCTTGAGCCGCGCCGGCACCCCCGGCGTCGAGCCGGAGAGCAGTAGCAGCGTGCCGCTGAGGAAGGCGGCGGCGCTCATCAGCAGCGGCGCGATGCCGTTCGCCACCACCCGCACCCCGGCGATGGCGCGGGCGAGGCGGCGCTCGCGCCCCTCGTGCAGGCCGAGCGCAGCGATGCCGAGCGCCAGCGGCACGACATAATAGATCAGCCGATAGGCGATCAGGGCGGCTGCCAGCGCCGGCCGGTCCGCCGGCACGGTGGCGATGACCACCGCCTCGAACACGCCCAGGCCGCCGGGCACATGGGTCACCAGGGCGGCGATGATGCCGAGCGCATAGGCGAGGATGAACGTCGGCAGCAACGCCGGCGCGGCGCCGCGGATGAGCACGAACAAGGCGGCCGCGGCGCAGGCAAGATCGATGGCGGCGATGGCGATCTGGGCCGCGGCCTGAGCGGCGCCGGGAAGGGGCAGGCGGACCCCGAACAACCGCGCTTCACCCGGCCCGAGCGCGCAGAACAGGACCAGCGCAGCGGTCGCGGCGATGATCGCGAGCCCGGTGACATGCGCGGCGTCGGCGCCCAGCGCCAGCCCGGCGAGCGACAGCGGCCCCTGATGGCCGGCCAGCGCCGCGCCGGTCACCGCCAGCACGCCCATCCAGAAGGTGGCCGAGGCGATCACCACGATCCGCGCCACCTCGCCGGCGTCGAGGCCGGCGCTGCTGTAGATGCGGTAGCGGGCCGATCCCCCGGTGATCGGCGACAGGCCGAGATTGTGGCTGATCGTGTAGCTGGTGAAGGAGGCGAGCGCCGCCGTCCGCCACGGCAGCGGGCGGCCGATGATGCGCAGGGCCAGCGCGTCATAGAGGGTCAGCGCCAGATAACTCGCCGCAGTCAGCGCGAAGGCGAGCAGCACTTGGCCCGGCGCGATGGCGTGGAACGCGGCGCGTACATCGTGCAGGCTCAGCCGCTCGGTGAGCTGGTGGAGCGCGGTGAAGCCGAGGCCGATCATCGCCGCGACCAGCGCGATCGACAGCAACGTCCGGTAGCGGCGGAGCAGACCGAGGACCTCAGCCATTGGGCAACCGCGCGATGCGCTGCCAGATCTGGGATTTGCAGATGAAGCCCCCGACCAGGCAGCCCTGCACCTTCATCGCATCGGTGCCGATCTGGGTGATCGTCGAGGCGAAACGATGGCCGATGTCGGGAATATAGACCGAGCCGGACCAGTGGCCGGCCCCGCGCGGCACATAATCCTCCAGCAGCTCGACGCCGATCAGCCGATCGATGCCGCTGTCGCGCGCATCGGCCATCGCCTGGCCATCGGCCCAGACGATCCAGCCGCACAGCCGACCCTGGCAATCGCCGGTACGCACCGCGACGGTGCCGCGCGGATTGAGCCATAGTCCGTCGGTCGGCACGGCGCGCGAGGCCGCTGCCGGCCCGGCGGCGAGCAGCGCGCCCGCGGCGAGGATCGGCAGCATCGTCTTCATCATCGAACCCCCTTCGGCGCGTCGGGGGCGATTGTTAGCCGCCGCCGGATGGCGCCGCGGTGGTCGGCAAGTAAATTATTGGTAATGTCCCGGGGAGGCCGGCGGCCTCCCCGGGATCAGGCGAGGTTCAGCCCTTGCGCGGCTTGGCATAGGGCACGAAATCGCCCAGCCCGACCCAGCCGTAAGAGATGCGGGACGCCGAATCATAGAGCTTCACCGTGTCGATGCTGCACAACTGATTGGTGTGCGTGTCGGTGACGAGCGTATAGTAGCTGCGTAGCTGCTCCGCGCCGGAGGTGGGACGGTTCACGTACACCGTGCCGTTGCGCGTCGTGTAGAGGATCGCCGTCTTGTCGATGATCTGCGAGGTGTCGATGTCCATCAGCCGGATGCAATTCACCGGCTTGCCGGCGGTGCGACCCTGCAGGGCCTTGGCGAGCTGTGTGTCCGGGGTGCCGCGGGGCGCCGCCTGGGCCACGCCCGCGCCGAGCAGGGCGGTGCCGAGAAGCATCGGGACGAGGGCCGCTTTGCGCATGTCAAAACTCCATTCCGTGCGCCGCTGGTCGCGGCGTGATGATCCCCTCTAGCGCAACGAAGCTGAACCGGGGCTTGGGTACAAGATGACCAATAAGTCATATTGCGCCCATGCCGGGGTAGGACGGTCGGCGCTATCGATGCGCATCATCGGAGGTGTACGGACGAGGCCGGCATGATGCGTTTCCTGTCATGGATCGGGTGGGGGGCGGCGCTGTCGGCGGTGGCGGCGATGCTGGTCCTCGCCCACGCCTTTCGGCATACGCCCGCGATCGTCGCCCGCCAGCGGCCGATCGGCGCGACGCTGGCGGTGACCGGCACCGGCGACGCCGCGCGGCTGACTGTCACCAGCCTCAGGACCGGCGGACCCGGCGCGCGGGCGGGCCTGCGGGTGGGCGACCGCATCGAGGACGTGGACGGGCTGCCCGCGCCGAGCTCCGCCGCCTTCTACCGCGAGGTGGCCGGCGCCCCGCATGACAATCTCGACTTGCATGTCCTGCGCGGACAGGCGCTGATCGACATCCATATGAAGCGCATGCGTGGGAACGGGCTGGGATGAGCCACAAGATCCTGCTGGTCGAGGACGATGCCAGCACCGCCGACTTCGTCGCCGCCGGCCTTGCCGAGCATGGCTTCCTCGTCGAGCGCGCCGACAATGGCCGCGATGGCCTGTTTCACGCCACCGATGCCAGCCATGACTGCATCATTCTCGATCGCATGCTGCCGGGCATGGATGGCATGGCAGTGCTCGGCGCGCTGCGCGCCGCCGGCATCGAGACGCCGGTGATCGTGCTTTCCGCGCTGGGCTCGGCCGAGGATCGCGTGCGCGGGCTGGAGGGCGGATCGGACGATTACCTGACCAAGCCCTTCGCCTTTGCAGAGCTGCTGGCGCGGGTGCGCCTGCTGATCCGGCGCGCCCAGGGAAGGGGGGCCGGCGTCGAGACGCGGCTCGCCTGCGACGATCTCGAAATGGACCTGCTGTCCCGCAAGGTGCGCCGGGGCCCGCGCGCCATCGATCTGCAGCCGCGCGAGTTCCGCCTGCTCGAATTCCTGCTGCGCCACGCCGAACAGGTGGTGACGCGGACGATGTTGCTGGAAGGGGTGTGGGATTATCATTTTGATCCGGGCACCAACGTCATCGACGTGCATGTCAGCCGGCTGCGCAAGAAGATCGACGAGGGCGAGGCACGGCCGCTGCTCCATACCGTGCGTGGATCGGGCTATCGGCTCGGGCTCGACGGTTGAACTGGCGGTCGACGACCTTCCGGTTCGCCGGGCTGGTATTCCTGCTCCAGCTGGCCGGAGCCGCGCTGCTGCTCGGCATCGTCCACCAGCTCACCCAGAATCAGATTCGCGGCGAGGCGCGCGCCCGCGCCGAGGCGCTGCGCGACGCCTTGCTGCCGCATTATCGCCAGCGCGGGTTCGCGGTGCTGGCCAGGGCGGTGGCGGCTCAGGCGGGGCCGGGCAAGGCCGCCGGCGCGGTGGTGCTGCTCGCCGATCGTGATGGCCACGCGGTGGCCGGCAACCTCGCCGCCTGGCCGCCCTCGGTGCCGCCCGACGCGCCGGCGCAAACCATCGAGCTGTTCCGCATCGGCCACGAGGCATCGGAGCAGATGTATCTGGTGGCGACGCCGCTCGCCGACGGCCGGCTGCTCACCGGCCATGTCGTGGAGAGCGAGCAGCGCTTCACCGTCATCCTCGAGGAGGCGATGGCCAGCGCGTTTGCCGTGGCGGTGGCGCTGGCGGCCTTCGCGGCGTGGATCTCGGCGCGGCTGATCGTGCGCAAGCTGGCCGCCACGGTCGGCACGGCGCGGGCGGTGGCGGCGGGCGACCTCGACCAGCGCGTGCCGGCGGAGGGCGGCGACGACGCCTTCGCCGCGCTCGGCGACACGATCAACGCCATGCTCGATCGCATCGCGGCGTTGATGAACGAGCTGAAGATCGCGACTGACGGCCTCGCCCATGACCTGCGCTCGCCGCTCACCAGGCTGCGCTCGACGCTGGAGCGGGCGCTGCTCGCCAGCGACGGGGAGATGGCGCGCGCCGCCATCGGCCGTGCCATCGAGGAAGGCGACCGGCTGCTGGCGATGCTCGACACGGCGCTGCGCATCAGCCGCGCCGAGGCGGGGCTGGGTCGTGAGCATCTCGTCGACACCGATCTTTCGGCGCTGATCGCCGACATGGTCGAGCTTTACGGGCCGATTGCCGAGGACCGCGGCTTCGCCATTGCCGCGGATGCGGCGCCGGGCCTTCGCGCGCGGGTGCATCGCGAGCTGCTCGGCCAGGCGATCGCCAACCTCATCGACAACGCCATGAAATATGGCGCCGGCCGCATCCTGCTGGCGGCGCGGGAAACCGGCGAGGGTGTGGCGATCAGCGTCGGCGACGAGGGGCCCGGCATCCCGGAGGCGCTGCGTCCCACGGCGCTGCGTCGCTTCGGCCGCCTCGACGCGGCGCGTACCGAAGCCGGAGCGGGGCTGGGGCTGGCGCTGGCGGCGGCGGTGGCGCGGCTGCATGGCGGGACGCTGAGGCTGCATGACAATCGGCCGGGTCTGCGGGTGGAGTTGTTCCTCTCCGGTCATGCCGAACCTGTCCCGGCATCGACCTCGCCGCAGGCGCGCGGGCGCGGAGGATGAGTGGATGCTGAAATTATCCCGGCATGGCGCGGGCGCGAGGCTCCGGACGCTGATGCTCGCCCTGCTGCTCCTCGTCGCGGCCGGCATGCTCGGCTTCGCGACGTGGCTCGGCTATTTCGGCGGCGCGCTTTACGTGCCGATGCCGGCCACCGCCGCCCCTGCGCCGGGCCATGAGGGGCTGGCAGCTGTACTGGTGTCCGGAGACATGGGCATCAAGGTCGGCATGGGGCCCCGCATCGCCCGGCGGCTGGCCGATCACGGCATCCCTGTGCTGGCGGTCAATTCGCTGGTCTATTTCCGGGAGCGGCGCACGCCCGCCGAAGCGCAGGCGCTGCTTGCCGATGCGGTGCGCCGCGGCCTCGCATTCGGCCATGCGCGAAGACTGCTGCTGGTCGGCCAGTCCTATGGCGCGGACATGGTGCATGTCGGGCTTATCGGGCTGCCGCGCGCGCTCCGCGAGAAATTGGCGATGGTCGCGCTGGTGGTGCCGACCGACACGGTGATGTTCCGCGCCTCGCCGGCCGAGACGCTGGGCTGGGTGGCCGCGGACGCGGCCGCCGTCGACAGCGCGCGCCGGCTGGACTGGTTGCCGGTGCTCTGCGTTCACGGGAAGGAGGAGACCGACAGCCTCTGCCCGCTGCTCCATCAGCCCAATGTGCGGACCGAGACGATGCCGGGCGGGCACAAGCTCGACAATGACGCGGACGGACTGTTCGCCCGCATCGTCACCGCGCTGGACCGGGCGCTTCAGGCGGCCTGAAGCGCCGCGCGGCAGTCGCTCGCGCATTCGCGGCACATCTCGGCGCAGAGCCGGCAATGGCCGTGATCGTGACGGGCGCATTCCTCGGCGCAGATCTCGCAGGCGCGGACGCATGCCTCGAGCATGGCGCGGACCGCCTCGTCATTCTGCCCGGTGCGGCGCACGGCAAGGCGGGCGGCTGCGGTGCAGACATCGGCGCAGTCGAGGCAGGTGCGGATGCACTGGCGCATGTCCATCTCCTCGGCCGAACAGGCGTCGGCGCAGGAGGTGCACATTTCCGCGCAGAACATGGCGTGGCGCGCCGCCGTAGCGAGCGGCTCGTTCGGATCGCCGCCGGTCTGCGGGTGGAGAGCGATCATCTTGTGGATGGACATCGGCGCTGCCTTCTCACTGTGTGAAAAGGTGAACGCACCGCGGTCCATGCCGTTCAGTCGATCAGCGGCACGCCATAGTCGCCGAGCGTGGCGCGGATGCGCGCGCGGTTCTGCGCAAGCGCCGCCTCGATGCGGCGGAGCAGCGCGGGATCGTCTTTCCGCACGCCCATCGAGACCTCATAGACCATCGGCCATTGTGCATCGTCCAGCCACGGGGTGACCCGCTCCAGCCGCAACGGCACCGGCGACGTCTTCGCGAAATAGCCGGCAAGCGGTCCCCACACGAGGCCGACGTCGACATCCCCCTTCTCCACCGCCTCGACGATCGCGGCCGGGGGATTGGGCCGGCTATAGTCGCCGTAGAGCATATAGCCTGTGACGTTCGTGGTCAGTCCGCGCCGGGCAAGCGCATGGGACGGCGGGGTGTTCATCGCATCGTCGCCGATCAGCTGCACGCCGAGCTTCAGCGTCTTCAGCCGGGCATCGTCCAGGGTCAGCCCGGCCAGCGGCTTGTCGGCGCGGGTAACGAACATGTAGCTCGACCGGTAATAGGGCCGCGTCGTGGCGACCATCTCGACGCCGCTCGCCACGCCCGGCCAGAGATCGCACTTCTTCTCGCCGAGGGTGTTGCGGACATAGCCGCGCCGCTGCGCCCACCAGACATAATCCAGCTTCGCGCCGAGGCTGTCGGCGATCAGCTGCGCAATGCGGTTCTCGAACCCCTGGCCGGCCCGGTTCGAGAAGGGCAGGTTGTTGGGATCGGCGCAGACAGTGAGCGTGCGCTGGCCGGAACAGGCGGCCAGCAGCAGCAGGCAGGCGAGCGCCGGCCGTTTCATCGCCGCGCCGCCACCACGCCCCACGGCCGGCCCTTGAAGGTCACGCGGCGGAGGACGCGATTCGCCTTGAGGTCGATGATCGTCACATCCCCGGACAGGCCGCTCGCCGCATAAAGCCGGCCGTCGTCGGGCGACAGCGCGATGCCCCAGTTGCGGGTGCCGGTGGGGAAACTGCGGACGATGCGGAAGCTGGCGGGGTCGATCTCCGCGACCTGGTTGCCGCGGCCCATGGCGACGAAGGCGCGCTTGCCGTCGCGGGTCGCCTTCAGCTCGACGGCCTGCGCGCTGTCCAGATCCGGAAAGGCGGCGACGAGATCGATCACCGAGGCAATCCGACGGCTGACCGGATCGATGATGCTGATCGTGCCACGCTGCTCGGAAGACACCCACAGCTTGCCGCCGACGAACAACGCGTCGCGCGGTCGCGAGCCGACGATGATGCTGTCGATCAGCCGGCCCGTGGCGGCGTCGATGAAATGTGCGGTGCTCGCCGCTTCCGAGGTGGCGATGACGAGTCTGCCATCCGGGCTCACCCCCATGCCCTCCGGCTCCGGGCCGACCTTCACCTCCCGTGTGATGCGACCGCTGGCGAGATCGAGAAAGGAGACGGCGCTGTGGTCCTCATTGGCGATATAGAGGGTGTGGCCATCCGGGCTGACGGCGAAGCGTTCGGGATCGCTGCCGCTGTCATAGACGTGGAGGCGATGGCGCCCGGCGACGTCCCACGCCTCGATGCGATTGGCGTTGCTGGCCGCGACATAGAGCGTCCGCCCGTCCGGCGAGAGAGCGAGGCCGCGCGGTCGTGCGCCGGTGACGAGATCGCCCTCCTTCGCGCCCGAGGCGCCGTCGATGACATGGACGACATTGGCCTCCTCGTCGGAGACGAATACGAGGTCGTCCCCCTTGCGCTCGGGCGAGCAGGCGGCGAGCAGCGCGAGCACCGGCAGGACGGCCCGCAGGCCAGCCTTCAAGGCACTTTCTCCACCGTACCCTCGGGCAACTGCCAGCCGCCATGCTCGTCAGCCGCACGCGGTACCGGGGCGGGGTGCTGCGAGGGGGTGCCGCCCTGGTTGGCGGCGATCGTCTCGGGCAGCGACATCGAGCGCACATAGGCGGCGATCTGCCAGATCTGCTGGTCCGGGATCTTGCCGCCCCAGGCGGGCATGCCGTTCGGCCGCCCCTGATAGATGGTGGCGTAAATCTGGTCGAGCCGGCCGCCATAGATCCAGACATCGTCCATCAAGGCCGGCCCGATGCCGCCGCCGCCGTTGAAGTGGCAGCCGCCGCAATTATACTGCTTGTAGGCGCGCATGCCCTGCGCCACCGCCTCGTTGCTGTCATAATAGGGCAGGGCTCGCGGATTGGGTGCGCTCGGCGGGCCACCCCCGGCCGGGATCAGGCCGGAGACGGGCACGCCCGGCGCACCGGGGCCGCCGGGCGCGGCGGGCTCGGCCTGGGGCGGCTTGTGACACCCGGCGAGCGCGAGGAGCAGGACGGCGGCGAGGGCCGCGTCAGTGCGGAAGCGCGAAGACATGGAGCGTCCCCCCCGCAGTGGTGCGACGGACGAGGTCCGTCATGGTGTTGACGAAGCCGAGCGCGCTGGAGCCGTCGCGCGGATCGAGCGCGCCCGAGACGATCGCCCCGGCCCAGCCGCCGACCCCCGACAGCACGGCGACATATTGATGGCCGTCGGGACCGCGATAGCTGATCGGCTGGCCGATGATGCCGCTCGGCAGCTTCTTCTGCCAGACGAGCTTGCCGGTGCGCGCGTCGAGCGCCTTGAACGAGCCGTCCATGGTTCCGTAGAAGACGAGATCGCCGCCGGTCGCCACCGCGCCGGACCAGACGGGCAAATCCTCCTTCACTTCCCAGGCCGGCCGACGCATCACCGGATCCCACGCCGTCAGCACCCCACGATGGCCGCCCGGCCCGGGCTTCATCTTCACCTCGGCGCCGACATAGGGGGTGCCGGCGATGTAGTTCACCTCCAGGTTCATCCAGTCCATACACAGATTCTCGTGCGGGATGTAGATGAGGCCGGTGCGTGGACTGAACGCGCTCGGGTTCCAGTCCTTGGCGCCGGAGGCGGTGGGGCAGATGTCGTGGATGACCTGGCCGAGCTTGGTCTCCTTCTCCGGATTGACGACCAGCCGGCCCGTCCTGAGGTCGACGCCTTTCGATGAATTGACCGGGCCGAACGGGTCGGCCGACAGGACCTGCCCGGTATTGCGATCGAGGATGTAGACATAGCCGTTGCGCTCGGCGCGGAAGATCACGGGGCGCATCTTGCCCGCGAACGGCATGTCGAGCAGGATCTGTTCGTTGATCGCGTCATAGTCATGCTGGTCGTGCGGGCTGAACTGGTAGAACCATTTCGCCTGACCCGTGGCGATGTCGCGGGCGAAGATGCCGGCGGTCCATTTATTGTCGCCGGGCCGCTGCTGCGCGTTCCACGGCCCGGGATTGGCGGTGCCGTAATAGATCGTGTTCGCCGCCGGATCGAAGGCGATCCAGCCCCACATCGAGCCGCCGCCGATCTTCCAGGCATCGGGCGGCCAGGTCGAGACGCCGAGATTCTTGCCGCGATCGGCGGCGTAGAAGGGATGGAAATCCTTGCCGATCAGGACCTGGTCGTCGGGGCCGGTATGATAGGCGCGCCACGCGATCTTGCCGGTGCCGAGGTCGAGCGCGGTCAGCCAGCCATGCACGCCGAACTCGCCGCCCGAATCCCCGACCAGCACCTTTCCGCCGGCGATGAGCGGCGCCATGGTGATCGTCTCGCCCTTGTTGATGTCGGCGAGCCTGGTCTTCCACCGCGGCTTGCCGGTCTCGGCGTCGAGGGCGATGGTCTGGCCGTCGAGCGTGTTGAACACGATCTTGCCGTCGGCGAAGGCGGCGCCGCGGTTGACGACGTCGCAGCAGGCGACGCCGGCGGCCGCCGGCAGCGGCTTCGGCGCATATTTCCACTTGAGCGCGCCGTTGCGCCTGAGATCGAGGGCGTAGACATAATTGGGGAAGGCCGAGACCACATACATGGTCGAGCCGACGACCAGCGGCGCTGCTTCCTGCCCCTTGTCGACGCCTAGCGAGAAGCTGAACACCTCCTGCAGGTTCTTCGCATTGGCCGGGTTGATCTCGCCCAGCGCGGAGAAGCGGGTGGCGGCATAATCCTTCGCCGGCATCACCCATTGGCCGTCATCGGCAGGGGCCGCGCTTTGCGGCGCGACGGTGCGGCCGGCGGCGGGGGTCGGCGCGGCGACGGCGCGGCCGATCTGCGCGCGCGTGAACACCGCTTCGGCGGGGACGGGTTCGGGGACGGGCGGGCTCGCGCCCTCGCGGTCCGGGAACAGCGCGATCCCCGCCGCGGCGACCGGTACGGCGACGATGGCGGCGGCGGCAATAAGGGTCTTGCGGTTCATCGCATGGGTCCAGTGTCGGATTGGGCTCAGCCGGCGCATGGCGGCACCAGCAGCAGGCCGATGAGATTGGCGAGGATCGTCAGCGCCGAGCCGAGCCCGAGCAGCAGCCCCCACAGGCTGAGGAAACGGGTCCGCCCGCCGCCCTTTTCGAGAAGCTCGCGATGGCCGCCTTCGGCTTCCTCGCGGGTGCGGCGCCACACCAGCCACGACACGCCCGTCGCGGCGAGCGCGACCAGCAGGCAGGCGATGGTGATCCACAGGATCACCGGCTGGGCGTGGCGCTCGGCCTGATGGCTGCGTTCGCCGGCATCGAAGCAGGCGAGGCTCGCCACCGCGAAGCTGGCGCAGAACTGCACGCCCCAGGCGATGCAGCCGCCGGTCAGCGCGAAGCCCAGCTCCCACAATGACGTGCGATGGCGGTGGGGGGCGGGATGGGTGCTCATCGCGCAAATCCCAGCAACGGGGTGAGATAGTAGGTGGTGAAGACGAACAGCCAGACGGCGTCGACGAAGTGCCAGTAGAGTACGCCGTTGGAGACCGGCAGGCGGCGCAGCGGGCTGAAATAGCCGAACGCGATCCACAGGATCAGCATGGCGAGCACCGCCAGCCCGATCACGACATGCGCCATGTGCAGTCCGGTGGTGATGAAATAGAGCGAGGCGTAGGAGGAGGTGCCCGGCGCATAGGTCTTGGCGTGCCACTCATAGACCTGCACGGTCGCGAACACGGTGCCCATCACCAGCGCCAGCGCGAGGCCGGCCAGGGCCTGTCCCTTGCTCTCCTGCCGGACGCCGCGCTCGCCCCACCAGGCGGCGACGCTGGAGGCAAGCAGGAGCAGCGTGTTGGGCAGCGCGAGGTGGAGGTCCGGATGGGGCTCCATCAGCCAGCCGCGCGGATTGCTGGCGCCCAGATAATAATAGGAGAACAGCAGATAGCCGAACAGGGCCGCCTCGGACGCGATCAGGCAGGCCATGCCGTTCCAGCCGACGCCGTGGCTCTCCACCGGGCCGACGGGCAGCGATCGCGGGGCGCTGATCACCTGCTCAGCCATGGACGGCGGCCTCCCGCTCGAGCAACTGGCGGCGCGGCCATGTCCAGAAGATCAGCGCCGCGAGCACCGCACCGCTGCCTATGGCGGCCAGCCACCACAGCTTGCCGAGCATCGCTGCGAACAACAGGGTGAGCGCCAGCGTCAGCATCAGGGGCGCCAGCGTATCCTCGGGCATCTTCAGGATCATGTCGGGCTCGCCGTCGAGGCTGGTGGTGGCGAGTGCCTCCTTGCCATGGGCCAGCGTCATGCCGCGATCGAGGGTCGAGCGGGCGCGGCCCTCGTCGAGATCGTCCTCCCATAGCGGGTGGCGGGTGGCGATGGTCGGGATCACCGCGAAATTATAGGGCGGGGGTGGCGAGGGGATCGCCCATTCCAGTGTCGGCCCCTTCCACGGGTCGGGCCCCGCCTCCGCCCCGCCGCGCCAGCTTTTCACCACGTTCCAGAAGAACATGAGCACGCCGGCGGCGAACAGAAAGCTGCCGATGGTGGTGATCAGGTTGAGCGTGGTGAAGCCCATCCCGGCCGGATAGGTGTAGACGCGGCGCGGCATGCCCATCAGGCCGGTCAGGTGCATCGGCAGGAAGGCGATGTTGAAGCCTGCGAACATCGTCCAGAAATTCCAGCGGCCGAGGCGCTCGTCCATCAGCCGGCCAGTCATCTTCGGGAACCAGAAATAAGTGGCGCCGACCACCGGGAAGACGTTGATGCCGATAAGCACATAATGGATGTGCGCGACGATGAAATAAGTGTCGGTCAGCTGCCAGTCCACCGGCACGCTCGCGGTCATGAAGCCGGACACGCCGCCGATCACGAACAGCAGGATCATCGACGCGAAGAACAGGAAGGCGGTCGTCAGGATCGGCCGCCCCAGCCAGATCGTCGCGATCCAGGCGAAGATCGCAACCGCGCTCGGAATGGCGATGAGGATCGATGCGCCGGAGAAGAAGGACAGGCTGAGGCCCGGCAGGCCGGTCGCGAACATGTGATGCACCCACACGCCGAAGCCGAGCACCATCGTCGCCACCGTCGCCAGCGCAACCGCGGTGTAGCCGACCAGCGGGTGGCGGCAGAACACCGGCAGCCCGTCCGACACCATGCCCATCGCCGGCAGCACGATCGCGTAGACCCACGGGTGGCCGAACATCCAGAACAGATGCTGCCACAGCAAGGGCTGGCCGCCGCCCGCCGGATCGAAGAAATGGGTGCCGAACTGGCGATCCAGCCACAACAGGAAGAAGGCGAGGCTGACCGCCGGGATCACCACCAGATTGGCGACGCTGGCGGTCAGCGTGCCCCAGATGATCACCGGCATGCGGTTGATCGACATGCCCGGCGCGCGGCAGCGGAACACGGTGACGATGAAATTGGCCGCGCCGACGCTGGTCGAGATGCCGAGCAGGATCATGCCCAGCGCGTAGATATCCATGTTGAGCCCGGGATTATATTCGCGCGACGCATAGGGGACGTAGTTGAACCAGCCGTCATTCGGCCCGGCGCCGACCACGAAGCCCGCATAAAGAAACAGGGCCGAGGCGAGATACACCCAGTAACTCAGCGCGTTCATGCGCGGGAAGGCCATGTCGCGCGAGCCGAGGAACAGCGGGAAGAGGTAGTTGGAAAAGCCCGACAGGATCGGCGACGCATAGAGGAAGATCATCGTCATGCCGTGCGTCGAAAAGAACTGGTTATATTGCTCGGGCGTCAGCAGATGCCTGTCCGGTCCGATCAGCTGGAGGCGCATGACCAGCGCCTCCACCCCGCCGATCGCCAGCAGCAGGAAGGCGGTGACGATGTAGCGCAGGCCGATCTCCTTGTGATCGACCGACGCCAGCCAGCCGACGAAACCGGGCTTGGTCTCCCAGATCGCCTCCAGCCTGTCGCGAAGGGCCTGGGTGACCTCGCCGATCTCGGGCGTGTCGGCGATCATGCGCTGGCTGCGTGCTGGCGTCACTTCAGCGTCTCCAGATAGGCGGTGACGTCGGCGAGCTGGTCGCCGGTGAGCGCCTGGGCGGGCATCAGCGATCCGGGCTTGAAGCTCTGCGGATCGACGATCCAGCCGGCGAGATGCGCGCTGTCGTTGGGGAGAGTGCCGGCCGCGATCATGCTGCGGCTCATCAGATGGGTGAGATCGGGGCCGACGTTGGAGCCGGCGATCGTGCCGCGTACCGTGTGGCAGAGGGCGCAGCGATATTCGACCAGTGCGCGGCCGCGCGCCTGTTGCGGCGTGGCTGCGGGCGGTGCGGTCTGTAGCTGCGCCTGCCGCCACGCGGCGAACTGGGCCGGCGTGTCGGCGACCACCTCGAAGGCCATATGGGCGTGCTGCAGCCCGCAATATTCCGCGCACTGGCCGCGATAGCGGCCGGGCGCGTTCGCCTCGATCCAGGTGAGGTTGGTCTGGCCGGGGATGAGGTCGGTCTTGCCCGACAGCTTCGGCACCCAGAAGCTGTGGATCACGTCCGCGCCGCGCAGCCTGAGCAACACCGGCTCGCCGACCGGAATGTGGATCTCGTTGGCGGTCCGCAGGCCGAGCGAGGGCTGGTCGCCCGCGTAATCCGCCTGCCACCACCATTGATGGGCAGTCACGTCGATCTCGACCCGCGCACGGCGGGGCGGCGCGCCGATCGCGGCAAGCGCGCTCATCGTCCAGACCAGCGTGACGAGCAGCGGCACCAGCGACACTGCAAGGCCGATGGTGATGAAGCGCATGCCGCCTTCCGAGCGCCGCACCGCCATCGCATCGACGCCCGCCGCCTCGCGCCCGCGGCGGATCGCCATCCACAGCAGCGCGGCGATGACGATGCACACCGCGATCGAGATGATCGTCACCGCCCAGGTCAGCGGCACGACGATGTCGGCCCGCCTGCCGAAGCCGTCGAGATAGGCGAGCGGGCCGTTCATGCCTTCATCGCGCTCGCAAGGCCGCGGGTCGAGCGCAGCCCCGCCCAGAGCAGCAGCAGGCAGCCCGGCACCCACATCACCACGCCGCCCAATTGCTGGTCGGCCAGCGGCGTCAGGCCCCATTCCGCGGTCGTCGCGAAATGCCACGGGAACATCGGATAGCTGGCGAACGTCAGCACCGCGCCGAGCAGGCTCATCTGCAGGGCCGTCACCGTGCCGGCGGCGAGCGCGCGCAGCCCGTGGTGCGGCCGATGCCCGAGCAGCGCCCGCCACAGGCAGATCGCCGTTCCGAACAGGCTAATGTGCATCGCCCAGTAGATGACGGTCGAATGGAAAGTCGCGTCATAGGGCACCGGCATGTGCCAGAACCACAAGGCGACGAAGAAGGCGAAGGTCGCCGGCCACAACCCATGGTCGCTGCGCGGTGCCGGCATCGCGGCGGCGATCAGCGGGGCTGCGATCACCGCCAGCAGCATGTGCTGGCTGACCCGCGCGGCGAACAGGGACACCGACAGCGCGCAGAGCGGCGACATCAGCGCCAGCGCCGCCACCGTCCAGCCCGCCGCGGCCAGCGGGCGGCGCCCCGCCGGCGCCCGCAGCAGGGCGACGAGGGCGAGTATCGCCAGCGCCGCCAGCAGCATGGGGTCGAGATTCCACCGTTCGGCGAGCGTTCCGACGGCCGGGGGCGCACCGCAATAGGGAAGGACGGTCTCTGCCGACATGGATAATCCCGGTCCTGATCTGCCCGCCGAACACGTCGGATGACGACATGGTTCCAGCAATATTTTGACACAAAGGAAACTGAACGGACGGGCTCGTGCGTTGTGGGCCGCACACTTGCCAACCTGGAGAACCCCCATGCCCACCGCCCGGCAGACGCTGACCCTCGACGATGCCCGCCGCCTGATCGCCGCCGGCGAGGCCAAGGCGCTGGAGATCGGCGTGCCTTACAATCTCGCCGTCGTCGACGATGGCGGGAACCTCATCGCCCATGTCCGCATGGATGGCGCGTGGCTGGGCAGCATCGACATCGCCATCCACAAGGCATTCACCGCCCGCGCCTTCGACATGTCGACCGAAGATCTCGCCAAGATGTCCCAGTCGGGCAAGCCGCTGTTCGGCATCCACGCCACCAATCATGAGCGCATCGTGATTTTCGGCGGCGGCGCGCCGGTGAAGGCAGGGGACGTGGTGATCGGCGCGGTCGGCGCGAGCGGCGGCACCGTCGATCAGGATATTGAGGTGGTGGAGGCCGCGCTCGGCGGGCTCGACGGGTGAGTTTCCGGAACCTGCATGGAAGCTCGCGCGCTTTAGCCCTCGCGTTTTTCACAAGGGAGGCCAGCCGTGCCGCAGGAACAATTCACCGATGCCATCGCCCTTCTCAAGGCTGACCATCGCACTGTCGAGGAGCTGTTCGAGCAATATGAGAAGGCCCGCTCTTCCGATCGCAAGCAGGCCCTGGCCCATCAGATTTGCGACGAGCTGAAGATCCACACGATCATCGAGGAAGAAATCTTCTACCCGGCGTTCAAAGGCAAGATCGAGGACGACATGATCGACGAGGCCGTCGTCGAGCATGACGGCGCCAAGGTGCTGATCAACGAGATCGAATCGTCCGAGCCGGATGAGCATTATTACGACGCCAAGGTGAAGGTGCTGTCCGAGGAGATCGAGCACCACGTCCATGAGGAGGAGGAGCGCTCCACCGGGATGTTCGCCCAGTGCCGCAAGACCGACGTCGATCTCGTGGTGCTGCGCGACGAGATGGCTCGCCGCAAGGAGGAGCTGGTCGCCCAGGCGAAGGCCGGCGGCCTGCCTCCGGCCCAGCCCAGCGCGCTGAAGCTGGTCGAGGAGGCGTAGCGCCCCGCCGAACGGGGCGCGCCTGTCGGGAAGCCGCAGCGCGCCCACCGGGAGGACGCGGCAGCCTCCCGGCAGGGTGCGAAGCGATCGGAGCGGGCGGGGTTAGCCCCCCGTCCGCATCGGCCGTACCGGGCGCCTGAACGCCCAGCGCAGCAGGCCCGCCATGCCCCATGTCCCGGCCCGGATCAGCGGGCGGACCAGCGGACGCGTCGGCAGCTCATGCATGCGCCGCGCCCATTCTGGCAGCAGATCGACGGCGGCGCGGAAGCTGATCGCCTGGGCCGGCGCCGTCGCCATCGAACGCGGTTGCTGGCGGAGCAAGATCCCGGCCACCTCGCGCGTCCGCTGATCGACGCGGAGCTGGCCCCGCATCGCGTTGATCAGCTCTTCCGCCTCGCGCCGCGTGCGCGGCACCGGGTCGGCGCCCATCGCGCGGCCGATACGGGCGAACTCGGCGAAATAGCGGTCCTGATCGATCATCGACATGTCAGGCTCGGCATAACGGATCCAGGCGTCGAGGAAGCATCGCGCCTCCGTCACATGCACCCAGGCGAGCAGCCGCGGATCGCCGGCGCGATAGGCCCGCCCGCCGGGCAGGACGCCGGCGACATGATCGTGGATCGCGCGCACGCGCTGGATCGCCGCTTCGGCCTCGGTGCGGCTCGCATAGGTAGTGATGGCGATGAAGCGCGCGGTGCGGCGCAGCCGGCCGAGCATGTCCTCGCGGAAATCCGAATGATCCCATACCCCCGCCAGAACGGCCGGGTGCAGCATCTGCATGAGCAAGGCCGCCACTCCGCCCACCATCATCGTCGTGACGTCGCCATGCACGCGCCAGATCACCGAGCCGGGGCCGAACAGGCTGTCGTCGCTGCGCGCGACCGGCTTCTGACCGCGTGCCTGATCGTTGAAGATTGCCCTCACCTCGCCGACGATCGCCTGACGAAGCGGGCGAGCGAAGCGGGCGAGGGGCGTTTCATCCATGGCGCGTGTACGCGCGGACGCCTCGCCTGTTCCGGACCCCGCTCGCCCTGTCGGAATGAAGCGGGGCCTTTCGCGCGTTATTCGATCCACGTCGAGGCAAACTCAATACATAATTTACCACTATGCATTGAATAAGGGGTCATGATGCGCCCGATTTCCCCTTCGCGCGGCCGGCGCGGCAGTCTGCTGGTGTTCGGCGCGTCGATATCGGGGCGGATTTCCGGCGCGCTCCATCGGTTTGCCCGCCTCGGCCATCGCCCGCCCGCACGCCTGTTCCGGGATGCGCGCGACGGCGTGGCGGCCGTGGAATTCGCGCTGCTGTTGCCGGTGTTCCTGGTGCTCGTACTGGGCGGCGCAGAGATCGGGCACATGCTCTACATGCGCAATGTCCTGTTCGGGGAGGTCGATAAGGCCGCGCGTGCCTCCTCGCTGGAGATCGCCGCCGACGCCGCGGCGTCGATCGACACCCGCGTCAACCAGGTCGTGGCACGGGTGGCGCCGGGCGCGACCGCCCGCTTCGTGCGCCGCGCCTATCGCCGCTACGCGGACACCCACAGGACGGCCGAGCCCTATACCGACGCCAATGGCAGCGGTCATTGCGATGGCGGGGAGTCGTACGCCGACCTCAACGGCAACGGCCAATGGGATGCCGAGGTGGGCGAGGAGGGCGGCGGCGGGGCGCGCGCGATCAACGTCTACGAGATCAGCATCGAGTTCCCGCCGCTGTTTCCGATGACGCGGCAACTGCTCGGCGCGGATGCCTTCACGGTTCACACCGCTACGCGGCTGCGCAACCAGCCCTATGCCGCCGGCAGCGTCGCGCAGGGCGGGGTCTGCGCGTGAGCCGGCGTTTCCCACCGGCCCGTCGCGCCCAACCCGCCTCCGCATCGCGCGGCCGGCAAGCGCATTGGCACGGGCGTCGGCGATGGTCGATCCTTCCCGACGAGCGCGGCGTGGCGATGATCGAGTTTGCGACGATCCTGCCGCTGTTCCTCGTCGCGGTGCTGCTCGGCAGCGATTATGCCTGGTATGTCGTCACCCGCCAGCAGGTCGCTTCGGTGGCGCGGATGACGGCCGACAATGCCTCGCGCATCGGCGAGGACGATCCGGCCGACATCAAGAAGGCGAGCGAGGCGGCGATCATCGACCTGTTGCAGGGCGGGATCGAACAGGGCGGCAGCCTCGACATGGCGCAGCGCGGCCGCATTATCCTCTCCAGCTACGAGCGATGGGACGGCGCAAGGCTGGTGATCAAATGGCAGCGCTGCGCGGGCGCGCTGGCCTATGATTCGAGCCAGGGACATGAAGGCGATGTCCGGCCTCAGGGAATGGGGGTGACCGGCGTGAAGCCGCCGCCGCTGCCGCCACCCATCGGCGGCTCCGCCTCCCAGCCCGGGAGCCAGCCGCCTCCGGACGCAGCCCTGATGTTCGTAGAGGTCGCCTATGAATATCGCCCGTTGTTCGGCCATTTCTGGAACGCTGGCAATCGCATCGTCGAAATGGCTGCATTCCGCACCCGCGAAAAGCGCGATCTCACCCAGGTCTACAACAGTGAGGGCGTTGCACCTGCAACCTGCGCGACATGATTATCGCCGCGCCTCGCCCTCTGTTTGACGGATGTCAAAGCGCTGGGGCCGCCGGGGCCCGATCAGCGACCGACTGCATCGAGGAACTGTGATGACCCTGCTGGTTGCCAAGGTTGGAGCCTGCCTGATCGCGGCATTTCTGGCGATTTTCTGGGCGCTGATGGCCGCCGACTCGGCCTTTGCCATACAGATGGGGATCGTCGCGGCAGCCGCGCTGATCGCCGCCTGGGCGATGGCGAGGACGGCCGATTATCGCGCGATGTCAGGCCTCGCGCCGCCGGCCGGCCCGGGCACGGGTTATGACGACAATCTGATCCGTTTCGGCGTGATCGCGACGATGTTCTGGGGCCTCGCCGGCTTCCTCGCCGGGCTCTATATTGCGCTGCAACTGGCCTTTCCGGCGCTCAATCTCGGGCTGGAATATACAACCTTCGGGCGGCTGAGGCCGTTGCACACCTCCGCGGTGATCTTCGCGTTCGGCGGCAACGCGCTGATCGCGACCAGCTTCTGGGTCGTGCAGCGCACTTGTCGGGCGCGGCTCGCTTTCCCGAGCCTCGCGCGGTTCGTGTTCTGGGGATACCAGCTGTTCATCGTGCTGGCGGCGACGGGCTATCTGCTCGGCATCACCGAAGGCAAGGAATATGCCGAGCCGGAATGGTATGTCGACATCTGGCTGACGATCGTCTGGGTCTCCTATCTCGCCGTCTATCTCGGCACGATCGTGCGCCGGCGCGAGCCGCATATCTATGTCGCCAACTGGTTCTACCTCGGGTTCATCCTGACCGTGGCGATGCTCCACCTCGTCAACAATCTGTCGCTGCCGGTGAGCATCTTCGGGTCGAAATCCTACGCCGCCTTCGCAGGCGTGCAGGATGCGCTCACCCAATGGTGGTATGGTCATAACGCGGTCGGCTTCTTCCTGACCGCCGGCTTCCTCGGCATGATGTATTACTTCGTGCCCAAGCAGGCGGAAAAGCCGGTCTACAGCTACCGGCTGTCGATCGTCCATTTCTGGTCGCTGATCTTCCTCTATATCTGGGCGGGTCCGCATCACCTGCAATATACGGCGCTGCCGGACTGGGCGCAGACCCTCGGCATGGTGTTCTCGATCATGCTGTGGATGCCGAGCTGGGGCGGCATGATCAACGGCCTGATGACGCTGTCCGGCGCCTGGGACAAGATCCGCACCGACCCGATCATCCGCATGATGGTGCTGGCGCTGGCTTTCTACGGCATGTCGACCTTCGAGGGGCCGATGATGTCGATCAAGACCGTCAACGCACTCAGCCACTATACCGACTGGACGATCGGCCATGTCCATTCAGGCGCACTTGGCTGGAACGGCATGATCACCTTCGCCTGCGTCTATTTCATGGTGCCGCGTCTGTGGGGTCGTTCGCGGCTCTACTCGCAGCGCATGGTCAATTGGCACTTCTGGCTCGCGACGCTGGGGATCGTGCTCTACGCCTCGGCGATGTGGGTCGCCGGCATCATGCAGGGGCTGATGTGGCGCGAATATGGGGCGGACGGCTATCTCGTCTACGCCTTCTCCGACGTCGTCGCCGCGATGAAGCCCTATTACCTGATCCGCGCCACCGGCGGGGGGCTCTACCTGCTCGGCGCGCTGATCATGGCCTGGAACATGTTCCAGACGATCCGCGGCAAGCTGCGCGACGAGGCGCCGATGTCAGACGCACCCTATGATCCCGCGCTGGACAAGCCGCTCCAGCCCGTTGCCGCCGCCTGAGGGGATAGAGACATGGCTTCCAAACTCCTCGATCACGGCAAGATCGAGCGCAACGTCACGCTGCTGCTGGTCCTCGCGCTGATCACCGTCGCGATCGGCGGCATCGTCGAGATCGCGCCGTTGTTCTGGATCGACTCCACGGTCGAGAAGGTGAAGGGCATGCGGCCGTACACCCCGCTCGAGCTGGCCGGCCGCAACATCTACATCCGCGAAGGCTGCTATAACTGCCACAGCCAGATGATCCGCCCGTTCCGCGACGAGGTGGAGCGCTATGGCCATTACAGCCTGTCTGCCGAGAGCATGTACGATCACCCCTTCCAATGGGGATCGAAGCGCACCGGGCCGGACCTGGCGCGTGTCGGCGGCCGCTATTCCGACGAATGGCATGTCCAGCATCTCGTCGATCCGCGCTCGGTGGTGCCGGAATCGATCATGCCGCCCTATGCCTTCCTGAAGAGCCGTCCTCTGGTCCTGCCGGCGATCCGCGATCATCTGGTGGCGCTGCGCCGGGTGGGCGTGCCGTATGGCGATGCCGATCTCGACGCCGCGCTCGACGATCTCAAGGCGCAGGCTGATCCCGAGGCGGACACGCGCGACCTCGTCGCCCGCTATCCGAAGGCCCAGGCCCGCGACTTCGACGGCGATCCCAAGACGCTGACCGAGATGGATGCGCTGGTCGCCTATCTCCAGATGCTGGGCACGCTGGTCGACACCCGTGCCGCCGAGCCGATGGAGCAGCCGCGATGAGCTATGACGCGCTGCGCCATGCGGCAGATAGCTGGGGCCTGCTGTGCCTCACCATCCTGTTCCTGTTCGCCGTGTGGCGGGCGCTGCGCCCATCGGCACGCGCCGACCAGGAGGCGGCGAGCCTCATTCCTCTCGACGATGAAGGGCCGCGCGCATGATTGACCGCCCCGAGGACGCGACCACCACGCCGTCGACCGGCCATGAGTGGGACGGCATCCGCGAGCTGGACACGCCGCTGCCCCGCTGGTGGCTGTGGGTCTTCTATGCCACGATCGTCTTCGCCGCCGGCTATTGCGTCGTCTACCCGGCGATCCCGCTGCTCAACAGCGCCACGCGGGGCACGTCCGGCTGGACCAGCCGCGGCCAGCTCGCCACCGACATGGCGGCAGCCGAAGCGACGCGCGCAAAGGTCACGGCGGCGCTGGCCACCACGCCGATCGAACAGGTCGATCCCAAATCGCCGCTGATGGCCGCCGCGATCGAGGGGGGGCGCGCCGCGTTCCGCGTCCATTGCGTGCAGTGTCACGGCTCGGGCGCCGCCGGCAGCGTTGGCTATCCCAACCTCAACGACGATGACTGGCTGTGGGGCGGCAACCTTGCCACCATCCACCGGACGATCCTGCACGGCGTCCGCCAGCCCGGCGATGCCGAGACCCGCGCCTCGCTGATGCCGGCCTTCGGGCGCGACGGCATCCTCAATCCCGCGCAGATCAGCGACGTAGTCTCCTATATCCGGCTGATCTCGCAGCAGGATGGGCCGAGCGCCGCAGCGTCGCGTGGCCAGGTCCTGTTCGCCGAGAATTGCTCCGCCTGTCACGGTGCGGAAGGCAAGGGCAGCCGCGAATTCGGCGCGCCGAACCTGACGGACAAGATCTGGCTCTATGGCGGGGATCGCGACGCGCTCACCGCCACTGTCACCACCGCGCGTGCCGGCGTCATGCCGGCCTGGGGGCAGCGGCTGGATGCTGCGACGATCAACATGCTCGCCGCCTATGTCCATTCGCTGGGAGGCGGCGAACAATAATGGCCCATCCCGAGAGACCCGGCGGGCGGCGCGCCGGGCTCTACGCCCGCCGCCCGGACATTTTCCCCCGTAAGATAGATGGCCGTTTCCGTCGCCTGAAATGGGCGATCATGGTCATCACCCTGGCCATTTATTATGTAACGCCGTGGCTGCGCTGGAATCGCGGCCCCTATGCGCCGGACCAGGCGGTGCTGGTCGATCTGGCCCATCGCCGCTTCTACTTCTTCTCGATCGAGATCTGGCCGCACGAATTCTACTATGTCGCCGGACTGCTCGTCATGGCCGGCGTCGGCCTGTTTCTCGTCACCTCCACGGTGGGCCGGGCGTGGTGCGGCTATGCCTGCCCGCAGACGGTGTGGACCGATCTGTTCCTTCATATCGAGCGTTTCGTCGACGGCGACCGCAACGCCCAGATCCGCCTCCGCAAGGCGCCGTTCGGCCCGGGCAAGATCGCGCGGCGCGCGGTCAAGCACGGCGCCTGGCTGCTGGTCGGGATGATCACGGGAGGCGCGTGGATCTTCTACTTCGCCGATGCACCCGCGCTGGCGCGCAGCCTGTTCGACGGCACTTCCCCGCGCATCGCCTATGCGACGATCGGCGTGCTCACCTTCACCACTTATGTGCTCGGTGGGCTGATGCGCGAGCAGGTGTGCATCTATATGTGCCCGTGGCCGCGCATCCAGGGCGCGATGCTCGACGAACGCTCGCTGACGGTCACCTACAAGGACTGGCGGGGCGAGCCGCGCAGCCATGGCGTCAAGCGCGCCGAGGCCGGGACGGAGAAGGTGGGCGATTGCATCGACTGCATGGCCTGTGTGCAGGTTTGCCCGACCGGCATCGACATCCGCAACGGCCCGCAGCTCGCCTGCATCACCTGCGCGCTGTGCATCGATGCCTGCGACCAGATCATGGCGAAGATCGGCCGGCCACGCGGGCTGATCGACTATGCCACGCTCGAGGATTGCAAGCAGGAGGCGGCGGGCGCGCCGCCGGTGCCGATCCGCCGGACGCTGCTGCGCGGGCGGACATTCCTCTATTTCGGGCTGTGGGGCGCGGTCGGGCTGGCGATGACGTTCGCGCTCGGCGCGCGCACCCGGCTCGACCTGCAGGTCGCCCATGATCGCAATCCCTTGTGGGTGCGCCTGTCCGACGGATCCCTGCGCAACGCCTACACGGTGAAGCTGCGCAACATGGAGGCGCGGCCGCGTGACGTGAGCCTCTCGATCGAGGGCCTCCCGGGCGGGGTGATGTGGGATTCCATGTCCGGCGAGGCCGGCGCGGGCCGCACGCTGCGACTGACCATCGCGCCGGATCAGGTGGAGCAGCATCGGCTCTATGTCCGCGCGCCGGGCGAGGGCGGCGCCAAAGAGCCCTTCGTCTTCGTCGTCCGCGCGCTCGACGACGAGCCGGCGAGCGACCGTGAGGAAACCCGTTTCGACCGTCCGGAGGCAGGCCAATGACCGGAGGTTTCAAGGGGCGCCATATGCTCTTCGCCATGATCGGCTTTTTCGGCGTGGTGATCGCGGTGAACATGGTCATGGCGGTGCTGGCGGCGCGCAGCTTCGGCGGCACCATCGTCGACAACAGCTATGTCGCCAGCCAGGCCTTCAACCGCTGGCTGGACGAGGCAGGGCGACAGAAGTCGCTCGGCTGGAGGGCGGGGATCAGCCGCGTCGGTGCCTATGCCGAGATCAGGCTCGATATCGCCGGCCGGCCGCTCGACGGCGCGCGCGTCACCGCCGTCGCCGAGCATCCGCTGGGCCGGCTCCCGGATCGGCCGCTGCGCTTCCGGGGCACGGGCGCCGGCGCTTATCGCTCGGTCGAGCCCTTGCCGGGCGGGCGCTGGAGGCTGCGCGTCGAGGTACGGCGCGGGGCCCAGGTGGCGCGCTTCATCGAGGATGTCGGGGCGTGACCCCGGCAGCGGCAAGCAGCGAGTTCTCCCTGCCCGACATTCGTTGCGCCGCGTGCATCGCCCGGATTGAGCAAGGGCTGTCGCAGGTGCCGGGTGTGACGGCGGCGCGCGTCAACTTCACCGCCAGGCGGGTGACGGTCGATCACGGGTCCGAACTGGACGAGCATACGCTGCGCCGCGCCATCGGCGCCCTCGGCTTCACCGCCGAGCCGGTGGTGGCAGAGGCCGGGGGCCGCCCCCCGTCGGAAAGCCGCGCGCTGCTCCGGGCACTGGGCGTCGCCGGCTTCGCGGCGATGAATGTGATGCTGCTGTCGGTGGCGATCTGGTCAGGCGCCGAAGGCGCGACGCGGGCGATGTTCCACTGGCTGTCGGCGCTGATCGCGATGCCGGCGGTGGCTTATTCCGGCCAGCCCTTCTTCCGTTCGGCCTGGGGCGCGCTCCGCCATGGGCGGACCAATATGGACGTGCCGATTTCGATCGGCGTGCTGCTCGCCACCGGCCTCAGCCTGTTCGAGACGATCACCGGTGGCCGCCACGCCTATTTCGACGGCGCGGTCAGCCTGCTCTTCTTCCTGCTTGCCGGCCGGGTTCTGGACAGCGCGATGCGCGATCGCGCCCGCGCCGCCGCCGGGGCGCTGATGCGCCAGACGGCGCCGGGCGGCATGGTATTGCAGGCCGACGGCAGTTCGGCCTGGGTGCGCTCCGACGTGATCAGCCGCGGCATGACGCTGGCTGTCGGCGTCGGCGAGCGGCTGGCCGCCGATGGCGTCGTCATCCGCGGCAGGAGCAGTCTCGACGGCTCGCTGATCACCGGCGAGAGCCGGCCGGAGCCGGTGGCGGAGGATGATCCGGTGATTGCGGGCATGCTCAATCTCGACGCGCCGCTCCTGGTGCGGGTCACCGCCACCGGCGCCGACACCGCCATCGCCGGCATGGCCCGGCTGATGGAGGCGGCGGCCCAGGGACGGTCTCGCTATGTCCGCATCGCCGATCGTGCGGCGCGCCTCTATGCGCCGGCGGTGCATCTGCTCGCGCTCGCCAGCTTCGCCGGCTGGATGGCGGCGGGGGCGGGCTGGCATCAATCCCTGTTGATCGCGGTGGCCGTGCTGATCATCACCTGCCCGTGCGCGCTCGGCCTTGCCGTGCCGGTGGCGCAGGTGGTCGCGGCGGGCGCGCTGATGCGGCGCGGCGTGCTGGTCAAGGACGGGTCGGCGCTGGAGCGCATGGCCGAGGCCGATTGCATCCGCTTCGACAAGACCGGCACGCTGACGCTCGGCCGGCCGGAGCCGATCGGGCCGCTAGCGCTTTCTCCCAAGGAGGCACCGATCGCGCTGGCGCTGGCGCAGGCGAGCCGCCACCCGCTGGCCGGCGCCATCGCCCGCACGCTGGAGCGACAGGGCGTCAGCGCGGCCGACATCACCGATCTCGACGAGGAGCCCGGCTTTGGCCTGTCCGGCCTGTGGCACGGCCGTCCGGTGCGGCTCGGCCGGCCGGACTGGGTGGGCGCGACGGCCTGGAGCGGCCGATCAATGGTCGTCGCCTTCCGGCTCGACGATCAGCCATTGCGCATGCTCGCCTTCGACGATCGGCTGCGTCCGGATGCGGTGGAGGCGGTGGCCCGCCTCGACGGCATGGGCATGCACGCCGCGATCCTGTCCGGCGATCGTGCGGAGGCCGTCGTGCCGGTGGCGCGAGCGCTGAACATCCCGGCCGCGGTGCGCCTGACGCCAGCCGACAAACTGGAGATGATCGGGCGGCTGGCGCGGGCCGGCCATAAGGTGTTGATGGTCGGCGACGGGCTGAACGACGGGCCGGCGCTGGCGGCGGGGCACGCCTCGATGGCCCCGGCCTCGGCCAGCGACGTCGGGCAGACCGCAGCGGATTGCGTGTTCCTCGGCGACAGCCTGATGCCCGTCGCTGTAACCGTCGTCGCGGCGCGACGGACGATGCGGGTGGTAAAGCAGAATTTCGCGCTGGCGATCGGCTACAACATCCTCGCCGTGCCGCTGGCGATCGCCGGCTATGTCACGCCTCTCGTCGCGGCGGTGGCCATGTCCAGCTCGTCGATCCTGGTCGTGGCCAATGCGCTGCGGCTCACCCGCTGCGCGCGATGAACGGTCTAGCCTTTCTGATCCCGGTGGCGTTGCTGCTCGGCCTGTCGGGGCTGGGGGCCTTTTTCTGGTCGCTGTCGTCCGGCCAGTTCGACGATCTCGACGGCGCCGCCGTCCGCATCCTGATCGATGACGAGAATAGGGCAGGAGGGGCGGGGGACGCCCCTCCTGCCCAAGGCAACGGATCCGATCGTCAGAAGCGCAGGCCGTAGCCGATGCCGACGACGACGGGGTCGATGTGGGAATTCACACGGAGAACCCCGGCCCCGGCGGTGGTCAGCCTCGCCTTGCTGTCCATGTCGATGAACTTGACGTCCACATTGACGAAGCTGCGCTTGCCGACGGGAATGTCGAAGCCGCCCTGCAAGGCATAGCCGAAGCTGTTCTTCAGCTTGACATCGGTGTCGCCGACCGCTGCCTCAAGAGCCTTCGAGGGCTTGCGCGAATAGAAGATCGTATAGTTGACGCCCGCGCCGACATAGGGGCGGAAGGCGCCGTCGGGATTGAAATGATATTGCAGGATCAGCGTCGGCGGCAGCGCATAGGTGGAGGCGAGCTTCCCGAGCCGGCGAGCGGTGGTCGTCTCCGCGCCGAAGCCGGAAATATTGTGCTTGCTGGTCGCGAGGATCAGCTCGGTGCCGATATTGTTGGTCCACATATAGGTGAAGTCGAGTTCGGGCACGACGTCATTGCTGACCTTGACGCGCGAGCCGTCGCCGAGTGGCATGACGTGGCTGTGCGTTTCCTGCGGCGCGACCATGATCGCGCGCAGCCTGACCAGAAGGTCCCCCTGCTCAGCCTGAGCCGGCGCGACCGCGAACATACTGGCGGTGGCGGCGATCACAGTTTTGATAAACTTGTCCTGCATGGGTCGTTCCCTCTTTCTGAGGGGGTAGCCATGAGCCACGGCGCGTGTGGCTGCCTTGACGACAATCAATCGGGCGGGCCGCGCCATCTGCGCCACCTTGATGCCGGTCAACCGGTCGGCGACGCCGACGCGCGCGGGTCGCTGGCGCCTCGCCATTGTCTACCCGGCTCGACACGGAGCCGGAACGACCGGGAAACGGGCCGGGCCGACGCGGCGATCATGGACAAATCGCGGAACGGGCTGGCGCAGGAGGGGGAAGGGGCGATATCGACCTGATCTTCGATGGCTGAGAATGGCAGGGAGGGCGGCCCATATGATGATCAACCCGCTCTATTCGCTGGCCGGGGTCGCCGTCGGGCTGCTCGTCGGCTTCACCGGCGTCGGCGGCGGATCGCTGATGACGCCCTTGCTCGTCCTCGCCTTCGGTTTCCATCCGTCGACCGCGGTCGGCACCGACCTCCTCTACGCATCCGCCACCAAGACAGTGGGGACCGCCGTCCACGGGTTTAACCGCACCGTGGATTGGGCGGTGGTCCGGCGGCTGGCGCTCGGCAGTGTTCCGGCGACGGTGGCGACGCTGTTCGTGCTCGCTTATGCGCGAACCCGCGTCGAAGGGATCGAGCATGCGATCACCGGCACGCTCGGCGTGGCGCTGATATTGACGGCGGCGGCGATGGTGTTTCGTGATCGCATCCGCGCGCGCTACGCCCTGTTCTTCACGCGACTGTCCGACCGGCGGGTGGCGGGGCTGACGGTGGCGCTCGGCGGGATGCTCGGCGTGCTGGTGTCGCTGTCCTCGGTGGGGGCGGGCGCGATCGGCATGACGGCGCTGCTCGTTCTCTATCCGCATTTGCCGACCAATCGACTGGTCGGCTCCGATATCGCGCATGCCGTACCGCTGACGCTGGTCGCCGGGCTTGGCCATTGGGCGATGGACGCGGTGGACTTCGGGCTGCTCGTGTCGCTGCTGGTGGGATCGGTGCCCGGGATCGTCATCGGCAGCATGTTGTCGGTGCGCGTGCCCGATGGGGTGCTGCGCCTCGTCCTCGCCGCGACGCTGGCGATCGTCGGCTGCAAGCTGGTCTTCTAGGGCCGGATGTCCGGCGGGAGGCCCGGCGACCGGGGCCTCCCGCCCGGCATTCAGGCAGCGACGACAGGCAGACGCCGGCGGCTGCGCAGCGCGAAGCCGACCAGGCCGAAGCCCGCGATCATCGTCGCCCAGGTCGCCGGTTCGGGCACGGCCGAGATGGGCGGCGCGACGGGCGCAGGCACACCGGTGAAGGCGTTGCCCTGCACGGACGCTCCGGCCGCCGAGAAGCCGGCGCTGACCACGCTGCCGCGCACCGTGCCGCCTTCCAGCGACACCAGCGCCTTGGGCGCGAGGATCGAGCCTTTCCAGTCGATGCCGCCGGAAGCGACCGAGGTCGCGTCGACGAAGTTGAACAGCACCGAGCCGACATCGAAATTGCCGAGGTTGAAGTTCAGATAGTCATTCACCGAACCGAGGATGTTGACGATCGCGACATCGCCCGCCTGGCCGACGAAATTGAGCTGGTAGAGCGAGTTGAACTGGGCGCCGGTGAGTGAGAACACGTTCAGGCCGCTGTGCGTGGCGGTGAGCGTGCCCGCGCCCCATTGGCTGGTGAAATTGCCGTTGGTCGCCATCGCGCCGAACCGCTGCGACAGCGTCAGCGCATTGGCGTTGAGCGCGGTGAAATCGACCGGCGTGCCCTGATAGAGGCGGCCATTGGGGGTCGCCATCTGGTTGTAGCGCGGGCTGGTGTTAATGCCGCCATAGACCGCGTCGCCCTGCGACAGCGTCGAATTGCCATAGTGGAAATTGCCGCCGACGATCAGCGCCGGGCTGTTGGCGTTGGCCGCGCTCAGGTGCGTGCCGAGGCGATCGGCATTGGCGTTGACGTTGCCGCCGACTGCGACACGTCCGTAAATATCGTTGCCGCCGCGGCTCGAATAATTGCCGCTGGTCTGGACGGCATAGTCGGTGAGCTTGGTGCCGGCCATCGCGGGTGCAGCGAGTACGGCCGAGGCGGCTGCCCCGGTGAGGAAAAGGGAACGCAACATGCGGAATGAATCCTTGGCCCGGTGATCCGCCATTGGCGGCTACTGATCCATTGTAGGAGAAGCGCGAGAGGTGCCAGACTTCGGCACGCCGTTAACGACGAATATTCGCGCATTAAAAGCGAACAGGCTGATCGGCTGGCTCGATATCAACCATGTTTGCGCTCGATACTTGGCAGGAAGGCGGTGAGCAGGCCGATCGCCGGCAGGAAGGCACAGAGCTGGTACACCGTCTCGATGCTGGTGCGGTCTGCCAGCCAGCCGAGCGCCGCCGCGCCCAGCCCGCCCATTCCGAAGGAGAAGCCGAAGAACAGGCCCGAGATCATGCCGACCTTGCCGGGCACCAGTTCCTGCGCGAACACGACAATCGTCGGGAAGGCCGAGGCGAGGATGAGGCCGATCACCACGGTGAGCGGCCCGGTCCAGAACAGGCTCGCATGCGGCAGCAGCAGCGTGAACGGGAGCGTGCCGAGGATCGAGAACCAGATGACATATTTGCGCCCGAACCTGTCGCCGAGCGGCCCTCCGAGCACCGTGCCGACGGCCACCGCCGCCAGAAAGGCGAACAGATGGAACTGGGCATTCTGCACGGTCAGCCCGAACCGATGCATCAGGTAGAAAGTGAAGTAGCTCGTCAGGCTGGCGAGATAGACATATTTGGAGAAGATCAGCGCCAGCAGGATGGCGATGCCGCGCCTGGCGTGGCCCGGCGGCAGTTGATCGCCGGCCGCTGCCTTGCGGCTGGCGTTGAGCCGGATCAGGCCATGATGGCGATACCATGTCGCGACGTTCCACAACACCGTGCCCGAGAGCAGCGCCAGCAGCGCGAAGAAGGCGAGGCTGGACTGACCCCAGCGGACCACCACCAGCGCCGCCGCCAGCGGCCCGAGCGCCTGGCCGGCATTGCCGCCGACCTGGAACAGCGACTGGGCGAGGCCATGCCGCGAGCCCGCCGCCATGCGCGCCACCCGTGAGGATTCCGGGTGGAACACCGATGATCCGACGCCCAGACATGCCGCGCCCAGCAGCACCAGCCAATAGCTGTGCGCCATCGACAGGATGGTGAGCCCGGTGAGCGAGAACAGCGTGCCGCCCGGCAGGGCGAGCGGCGTCGGCTTCCTGTCGGCATAGAGGCCGACCAGCGGCTGCAGGATCGAGGCGGTGATCTGATAGGCGAGTGTCACCAGCCCGATCTGGCCGAAGCTGAGGCCGAGATCGGCCTTGAGCCCCGGATAGATGGCCGGCAGCAGCGATTGCATCATATCGTTGAGCAAATGGCAGAAGCTGATCGCGATGATCACGCCGAACACCGTGCCATTTGCCGCCGCGCCCGGTTTATCGGTTGGCGCCCTTGCCGTCTCTCGCATCGCCCGTCCCTTTCGCGGATGCAGCAATAGCCATTTGCGGTGGCTCCCGCTACGGCGGGCGGGTCGCTCGGCGGGAGATTCCTGCTCGCGAGCGGATGGTCGACAAGCCTCTCGGCGCGGTCCGCGAGAGGCCGGGATTTTGCCCGCTCACGATGATGGTTGCGCTAACGGACGAGGTGGCTCCGGGCGAGATTTTCGGTTTGCACGCGGTCTGATATACCGTATACGATCTGTGCTTTCAACGGAGGTTTCCGGAAAATGAGTTCGTCCAAGACCCTGTGGCGGGGCGTTTATCCCGCTGCGACCACCCA